>NZ_CM182063.1:0-1222657 GCF_059417735.1 Candidatus Pelagibacter sp. PS_44 | reverse complement strand
TTTTTTGCAATAAATAATTTTGTAAAAGCAAAAATAAATAAAATTTATATTTGCAATAAATAATTTAGTAAAAATAAAAATAAATAAAATCTACAGGTGATTCATTTCTAGCGCGAATATTCTTTCTAATACTGATGTAATTACAACTAAGAAGTGGTCTGTTTTCAATTTTAGAAATTATTTTGCCACAGTGCTGTTTGATTGAACGATTAAGTTTTACAAATTTAAAATCTATGAGTGTGTGATTTATAAATTATGTTTCGTATTATTTTACTTAATCTATATATGGTTAATCTAAAAATAAAATTTCTTATATGATGTAAGTATTATTAGTTGAAATTTCAAATCGCCGTATATAATTTATTATAAAGCTGAAATTTTCTTAGTTATTCTTGAAATGTTTCTTGAGGCATTTGCTTTCTTTATAATTCCAGTTTTTGCAACTTTCATTAATTCAGAGTTCAACTTTGGCAAGAATTTTAGAGCTTCATCCTTTTTCTTTTCTACTAGAAGTAAACTCATTTTTTTTATAGCATTTCTGTATTTGCTTTTACGAGCCTTATTCACCAATGTTTGTTTA
Organism: Candidatus Pelagibacter sp. PS_44; assembly: GCF_059417735.1. Lineage (NCBI taxonomy): Bacteria > Pseudomonadati > Pseudomonadota > Alphaproteobacteria > Candidatus Pelagibacterales > Candidatus Pelagibacteraceae > Candidatus Pelagibacter > Candidatus Pelagibacter sp. PS_44. The sequence goes on along the minus strand of NZ_CM182063.1, from coordinate 1,222,077 downwards.
GCAATTCTTCTAATTGTTTTAATTGCTGATTTTGTGTTTGCCATAAGCGCAGTGGTATAGCTTGAGAATTTATACTGGTCAATAGAATAATTGCTTATTTTTGGCAAATATTGCAGAAGAAAGTTGATCTATTCGATATAAATATTTTCTTAATTTTACCATGACAATTTTTTCTTGAGCAGTCCTGGTTCTCTCTTTGATATACTTTAAACTCTTTTTGAAAACTGCCATTTTTTCCTTCTGTATTTTTAAAATCTCGAATACTTGATCCACCTTTTTCAATAGCTTTTTTAAGTACACTTTTTGAATAATAAATGATTTTTTTACAATCACTTTTCGATAATTTCATCGCATATGTATTGGGATTTATTTTACATAAAAATAAAATTTCGCTTGCATAAATGTTGCCTATGCCAGAGACAAATTTTTGATCCAATAGAAAACTTTTTATATCTTTTTTTTTATTTATAAAAAAATTTAGAAGGTATTTTAAATTAAAACTTAAAAAAAAAGGTTCTGGACCCAAATGATTAAATCTTTTTTTTAATTCTTTGGGATTATCAATAAACCTAAAAAATCCAAATCTTCTTGGGTCATTATAAATAACACTCATATCATTAAACTGGATTTCAACATGATTGTGTTTCTTTGGCAATTCTGGTGAATTATAGAAACTAGTATTGGTAAATTTATTTATAATATGTTTATTAATTAGATGAATGGTTCCTGACATACCTAAGTGAATTAAACAAAAAGAATTATCATTAAAATTAAGAATTAAATATTTTGAAAACCTAGTAACTTTTTTAATCTTTTTTTGTTCTAATAATTTTTCAAATTTTAATGGAATTTTAAACCTTAAATTTCTGTTTTTAATTATTACTTTTTTTATTCTTTTTTGTTCTATTTTTTTTGATAATGATTGTTTGACTATTTCTACTTCTGGTAATTCTGGCATTTGATACTATATTAGCAGTAAATAATAAATTTTATATGCAACAATATCTCCAAAATAAAAAAGGATTGGTTCAAAATGTATTTGACAATGTTTATGACAAATATGATTTAATGAATGATTTTATGTCATTGGGCATTCATCGGATATGGAAAAGAAATTTGATGAGCTGGATGAACCCATCAAAAGATAAAATTCTAGTTGATGTTGCTTGTGGGACTGGAGACTTAGGTAAACTTTTTTTAAATCTAACTGATGAAAATTGTAAAATTTATTGTGTGGATCCTAATTCTGGAATGATAAGCAAAGGTAAAGAAAAATTAAAAACTTATAAAAATATTGATTGGTTGATTGCTCCTGCAGAAAAGCTTCCAATTAAAGATAGCTCCTGTGATTATTATACAATCAGTTTTGGACTTAGAAATACAAAAAATCTTAATAAAACACTTGCAGAAGCACATCGAGTATTAAAACCTGGTGGGCGCTTCTTGTGTTTAGAATTTTCAAAAATTCAAAATTCTAATTTAGATTTTATTTATAAGAATTATTCAAAACTAATTCCTTTAGTTGGTAAGGCTGTTATTGGCAAAAAAGAACCTTATGAATACCTGGTTAAAAGTATTGAAGAATTTATTAATCAAGAAGAGCTAATTGATCTAATGAAAAAAAATAATTTCATAAATTGTAGTTACAGAAATTTATCAGGTGGTATTGTTGCGATTCATTCTGGTTGGAAGGTATAATGATTAAAAAATTATTTACTCTTTACAAATTAGGAAGAAAATTAGCTAAATCAGATGTTTTAAATATAGTTTCAAAATTCAAAAAACCACCATTAGCAATTACAATTTTATTTCAAATATTGTCTTTCTCTTTTTCTAGTTCTGGAAAAAATAACTTAAATGAAAATGAAGGAGAAAAATTATCTAAATCTCTTCAATCAATGGGAACTACTTTTATTAAACTTGGACAATTTTTAGTTACTAGACCCGATATTATCGGAGAAGAACTAGCCAAGCAATTAGAAGGCTTGCAAGATAGGTTGCCTCCATTTTCTTTAACAGAAGCAAAAGCAATAATTAAGAAAGACTTAGGAGATGAAACATTTAACTCAATAATTGACTTGAGTGAACCTGTTGCTGCTGCATCGATTGCACAAGTACATAAAGCTAAAATTGATGACAATGGAACTATAAAAGATGTAGCTATCAAAATTTTAAGACCAGATATTAAAAAAACTTTTAATGAAGAAATAGATGCATTAATGCTTTTTGCTTTCCTTATTGAGTCCTTCATCAAAAAAACAAAAAGACTTAAGTTGATGGAAGTTGTATTTTTACTTAAAGAGATAACAAATCTAGAAATGGATTTGAGGTTTGAAGCAGCGGCAGCAAATGAATATGCTGAAAATACAAAGAATGATGCAGGTTTTAGAGTACCAATAATTTATTGGAACTTCACAAGTGAAAATGTGATGACACTTGATTGGGTCGATGGTGTTTCAATTCGTGAAACGGAAGACTTACAAAAAAGAAATATTGATACCAAGCAAATCGCATCAGATATAATTCAACATTTTTTAAGACATGCTGTTAGAGATGGTTTCTTCCATGCAGATATGCATCAAGGCAATATATTCATTGATAATAATGGTCAAATTGTTCCTATTGATTTTGGTATTATGGGAAGATTAGACAATCTAAGTAAAAGATTTTTGGCAGAAATTCTCTTTGGTTTTATTCAGCGAGATTATAAAAAAGTAGCTGAAGTGCATTTAGTTGCCGGCCTCGTTCCAAAAGATGTACCCGTTAATGATTTGGCTCAAGCTTTGAGATCAATTGGTGAGCCCATTTTTGGTCAATCTGTCAAAGATATTTCAGGGGGAAAATTATTAAAACAACTTTTTGATGTTACTGAAAAATTTAATATGCAAACACAACCTCAATTACTAATGCTGCAGAAAACAATGGTGGTTGTTGAGGGTGTTGCAAGAAAACTTAATCCAGATACTAATATATGGGATACATCAAAACCAGTTTTAGAAAGTTGGTTAAGAGAAACAAAAGATCCAATAAATACATTGAATGAAGGTTTAAAAAGCACCACTGAAGTAATTAAAAGATTGCCTGATTTTCCAGAAATAATGGATAAAGCAAATCAAGCTTTGACATTTTTAGCAAGTGGTCAAATACCTCAAAATTCTAACTCCTTTACAGCTTTAAATGAAAAAAAATCAGAAATGATAGCGTTTAGAAATCAATCTATTATTGGTTTATTACTGCTTGTAATTTTTGGTCTAGTAGTATTTTAATTCTTCAATGAAAAATTTAACAGGTAAAAAAATACTATTAATAATATGTGGGGGTATATCAGCCTATAAAAGTTTAGAACTGATTAGATTGTTTAAAAAACAAGGTTCAGAAATTAAAACAATCCTTACCAAAAGTGCTAAAGAGTTTGTAACTCCTTTATCAGTAGCCTCACTTACTCAAGAAAAGGTTTATGACGACCTATTTAATGCTGAAAATGAAGCTGAAATGGACCATATATCATTGTCTAGATGGGCAGATTTAATTCTAGTGGCTCCCGCAACAGCGAATACTATATCAAAATTAAGTGTAGGATCTTCTGATGATCTAGCTTCAACTGTAATTCTAGCATCTGATAAAGATATTTTTCTAGTTCCTGCTATGAATGTTAGAATGTGGGAACATCCATCTACTAGAGAAAATTTAAATAAATTAAGGTCCTTTGGTTATAAAGTAATTGGTCCTGAAATTGGTGATATGGCTTGTGGTGAGTTTGGAGAAGGTAAAATGACTGAGCCAAAAAGTATTATTGAAGAAATTAATATTTATTTTAACTCCATAACAAATAATAATAAATTTAAGGCCTTGATAACTGCTGGACCAACAAATGAATATATCGATCCTGTTAGATTTATTACTAATAAATCTTCGGGCAAACAGGGCTATGCTTTAGCTAATGCATTTGCAAAAAAAGGTTTTCAGACAACACTTATTTCTGGACCAACCAACCTTCCTATTGGAGAAAATATAAATTTGATAAAAGTAGAAACAGCACAAGAAATGTTGCAAGCTACAAAAAAAAACTTACCTGCTGATGTTGCTATCTTTTCAGCAGCAGTTGCTGATTTTAAAGTGAAGGAAATAAAAAGTGAAAAAATAAAAAAGAATGAAAATTTAAATTTAGAACTTGAAAAAAACATTGATATTCTAAACTATGTTTCAAAACACAATTCCTTAAGACCAAAACTAGTTGTTGGTTTTGCAGCAGAAACAAATGAAATTGAAACAAATGCAAAAAAAAAATTAGTTGAAAAAAATTGTGATTGGGTAGTTGCAAATGATGTGTCGAATAAATCTATTGGATTTGACTCTGATTTTAATGAAGTTTCGATTTTTTACAAAGATGATGAAATCAAAGACGAAAAACTTAGCTTAAAACAAAAGTCTGCTATTTCTGAAGAAATAGTTGATAGAGTTATTCAGCAATTAAATTAAAACTCAGTGGCAAAAGTATTAATTAAAAAACTAAATCCTGAAGTAGAATTACCATCATATAAAACCTCTGGTGCATCGGGTATGGACCTCATGGCATTTATAAAGGAGCCAATTAAAATTCCTCCTAATACCTCTTATTTGGTCCCAACAGGACTTTCTATGGCATTTTCAAAGGATTATGAGGTGCAGATACGTCCACGTTCAGGTCTCGCCGCAAAGAACCACATAACTGTTTTAAACACACCTGGAACTATCGATAGCGATTATAGAGGGGAAATTAAGGTTATTCTTTTTAATCACGGTAAAGAAGATTTTTTGATTAATAATAAAGATAGGATTGCACAAATGATCTTAACACCTGTTGTTAAAATGGAATTAGAAGAAGCAGATAATTTACCCGATTCAATTCGTGGCGAAGGTGGGTTTGGCTCAACAGGAAAATGAGCAACCCATTAAATAAACATTCTATTGAACGATATTCTAGACAAATTGTTCTTAAAGATATTGGTGTTCTAGGACAAAAAAAAATTTTAAACGCAAAGGCATTAATCGTTGGAGCTGGAGGGCTTGGATGTCCTGTTGCTGAATTTTTATCTAGAGCTGGTGTTGGGACAATTGGAATTATAGATCATGATAAAATTTCACTCTCTAATTTACACAGACAAAGCCTTTATAACACAAATGATATTGGTAAATTTAAAGTTCAAATAGCAAAAGATAAAATAAAGAAAATAAATCCAAATACAAAAATAAAAACTTATAAAATTAGATTAAATAAAAAAAATATCATAAAAATTATTAAAAATTACAATTATATTGTTGATGGTTCTGATAATTTTTCAACAAAATTTTTATTAAATGATTTTTGCTTAAGATTTAAAAAAACTCTTATCACTGGTGCAATTAGCAAATTTGATGGACATGTATTTACTTTTGATTTTAAAAATAAAAAAATTCCTTGTTTAAGATGTTTTTTTCAAGAAGACCAAATTTCAGATGACTTATTAAACTGTGAGGCAGAAGGTGTACTTGGTACTGTTGCTGGTATAGTTGGAACTATCCAAGCTAACGAAGTTTTAAAAAAAGTTTTAAATATTGGGCAAAACCTTGATGGTCATATTTTAATCATGGACTTACTTAATCTAAACTTTAGAAAAGTTAAATTAAAAAAAAGAAAATTTTGTTTTTGTAAATGAAAAAAAAAATAATTATTTTATTTTTATGTTTATTAATTACAAATATTCAATCTTTAAATGCTGAAGAAAAATTCCTCTCTTTAAAGAAGAATAAAGTAAATGTCAGATATGGACCAAGCTTTGAGTCTGAGATTAAATACATTTATGAGAAAATAAATCTACCCGTAAAACAGATTGACCAAAAAGAAAACTTTAGAAGAATAGTTGATCTAAAAAATAATAGTGGATGGATTCATGTTTCTCAAATTAAAAAATCTAATTCAATCATTATCTTGGAAGACAAAATTTTATTTAAAAAAGCATCATATTTTTCTAAACCTATCGCTCGTTTAGAAAAAGGAAGATTACTTATTATCAAAAAATGTGAAAATACTTGGTGTAATATAAAAACTGGGGATTATTCAGGATGGGTTAATAACCAGAATGTATGGGGATCTATTAATTAAACGGATCCTCTAATAAACAAGCAACTATGTGAATTCTAGCTTGTTCGCCCCCATTAAAAAAATTATGATATTTTGTATTATTTGTAATAGTAACATTTCCATCTGCAGGCAGATGTTTAGCTACATTTTCGATAACCATTGAACATCCTAAGTTTGTGATAATCGGTACATGAAGTCTTGGCTCAGGATCTTTATGCCAGCTTAATGTTGATCTTGGCTCTTTTAATAGCAATCTCACTCTACCCAGTTTAAATCTTTTGCTTAAGATGTCATAGACTTCTTTAAAATATGTATTTTCAAATTCAGGAACTAGTTGTGTGTATTTCGATTCATCTATTTCAATATCTCGAGAAACTTCTTTTCCTGTTTCGTCAGCAATCGTCCAATATTTACCTCTTAAATTATGTCCATCAATAGAACTACTATCATTAGGAATTTGATTTATTGGAATGGCGCCAAAATGAGCAACTCCTAAAGAATTAAAATTTCTTTTTTTTAAGACTAGCTCTAAATCAGATCTTAACCTTGATATATCAAAGTTAAGATCTGGTACCGTATAAAAGTCTTTAAATTGAACGCTATTCATTAATGATGACTAATGAGCTTTCTTTAGTTCTTGTCTGTCAGCATTCATTACTTTAGTCCATGCATTAACAAAGTCTCTAACAAACTTTTCTTTATTATCATCTTGCGCATAAACTTCTGCGTAAGATCTTAATATAGAGTTAGAGCCAAAAACTAAATCTACTCTTGTAGCTGTAAACTTAGTCACATCAGTTGCACGATCTATTATTTCATAAAGGTCTTTGCTTGCAGGTTTCCACTTAAACTTCATATCGGTTAAGTTTACGAAGAAATCATTGGTAAGAGCTCCTGGATTATCAGTAAACACACCGTGTTTAGTTCCACCATGGTTGGTATCTAAAACTCTCATTCCACCAACTAGAACTGTCATTTCTTTAGCTGATAGACCCATTAAAGAACTTCTATCAAGCATCATCTCTTCAGTTGTAACTAAATATTCTTCTTTAGCCCAATTTCTAAAAGCATCATGAACTGGTTCTAAAACTTTAAAAGAATCAACATCCGTTTGCTCTTGAGTTGCATCACCTCTACCAGCAACAAATGGAACTTTGACATTTAGTCCCGCTTTTTTTATAGATTGTTCTAATCCAACATTTCCAGCCAAGATTATAATATCGGCAACACTTGCACCTGTTTCTTGTGCAACGTTCTCAAGTTTACCAAGAACATTATTTAATCTTTTTGGCTCATTGCCTGCCCAATCCTTTTGTGGTGCCAATCTTAATCTAGCTCCATTCGCTCCACCCCTGTGATCGGTTCTTCTATAAGTCCTTGCACTGTCCCATGCTGTAGCAATCATTTCAGAACTACTCAAACCAGTAGCTTCGATTAATTTTTTTGCTTTTTCAACATCAAAATCTTTTCCTGCAGGGACTGGATCTTGCCAAATTAAATCTTCTTTTGGAACATCAGGACCAACATAATATTTTTTAGGACCTAAATCTCTATGAGTTAATTTAAACCAAGCTTTTGCAAATGTTTCTTCAAGATATTTAGGGTCTTTATGAAAACGTTCTGCAATTTCTCTATAAATAGGATCCATTTTCATAGCCATATCAGCATCTGTCATTATTGGATTTCTTTTTATAGATGCATCAGCTAAGTCTACTGGCTTATCTTCATCTTTCATATTAATTGGTTCCCACTGGTTTGCTCCAGCTGGACTTTTCTTTAATTCCCAATCGTAGTTTAATAAAAGATTTAGATAACTATGATCCCATTTGTTTGGATGAGTTGTCCAAGCACCTTCAATACCACTAGTAACCTGGTTAACACCTAGACCGCCACCACCTTTTCTATTCCAGCCAAAGCCTTGTTCATGTACATCTGCAGCCTCAGGTTCTGGACCTAATAATGAAGCATCTCCATTACCATGAGCTCTTCCAACTGAGTGACCTCCTACTGTTAAAGCACAAGTTTCTTCATCATTCATTGCCATTCGGCCAAATGTTTCTCTAACATCGTAAGCAGTTTTTAATGGATCTGGTTTTCCACCCACACCTTCTGGGTTAACATAGATCAATCCCATCACAACCGCTGCTAAAGGATTTTTAAGTGAAGTTCTGTCATCGTTATTGTCGTATCTTTTATTTTCTAACCATTCTTTTTCAGAACCCCAATAAACATCTTTCTCTGGGTGCCATATATCTTCTCTTCCAAAAGAGAAACCATACATTTTAAGACCCATTGACTCATATGCCATATTTCCAGCTAAAATCATCAAGTCTGCCCAGCTAATTTTATTTCCATATTTTTTTTTAATAGGCCATATTAATCTTCTAGCCTTATCTAAGTTGGTATTATCTGGCCAAGAATTTAGTGGTGCAAATCTATGGTTTCCTGTTCCACTTCCACCTCTACCATCTGCAATTCTGTAAGTTCCAGCTGAGTGCCAAGCCATTCTGATAAATAGTCCACCATAGTGCCCAAGGTCTGCTGGCCACCAGTCTTGACTGTCTGTCATAAGTTTTAATAGATCTTTTTTTACTGCTTTAAAATCTAATTTTTTGACTTCTTCTTTGTAGTCAAACTTTTCATCCATTGGATTTGTTTTAGTGTCATGCTGATGTAAAATATCTAAATTTAAATTCTTTGGCCACCATTCAGCTGTAGGTGTCTGACTTGATTTTGTCATTCCACCGTGCATTACGGGGCAACCTGAACCATTTTTGCTAGTTTTACTAATCTCTGAACTCATTTGACCTCTTTTGTTGTTAGTTTAAGTTTTATTACGCTTGTTAAAAATTCTTTATTCAATCTATATAACTATTTTAATTTTTGTGTCAAGTAGTTTAGAATAATTATAAAGTAATTTATTCACTTTCAACATTGATTATGACATCAATATTTTTAATTTTTTTTCCTGTTGGTGGATTTGGTATATCTTTCAAATCAACCTGGTTAATATCAATCAATTCTTTATTTTTAATATCAAAAAAATGGGAATGGGTACCTGTGTTAGTATCAAAATAGCTTTTATCAGTTGCTATAACAATTTCTTTTAAATAACCATTTTTTTTAAAAGCATGCACTGTGTTGTAAACTGTTGCTAGAGAAATTTTTTCATCTAATTTTTCTTCAATTATTTTACTAAGGTCATTAATTGTAAAATGAAAAGTTTCCTTTGGTGAAAATAAGGCCTCACATATTTTTAATCTTTGTCTAGTTGGTCTTAAACCAGATTCTCTTAACTTTTCTTTATATATATTTAAATTGTTCATTATTGTTTATAATTGTTCTAAACTATTACTATATTATAATCTCTTTAAATCAAGTATTAAGGAGTTTATTTTTTATGAAAAAAAATTCATACACATATAATGAACTAATTAATTGTGGAAATGGAGAGCTTTTTGGCCCCGGTAATGCAAAATTACCTCTTCCGCCAATGCTCATGTTTGATAGAATAACTGAAATCAGCGATAATAGTGGTGCTTTTAAAAAAGGATCTTTAAAGGCTGAATTAGATATCAAAGATGATCTTTGGTTCTTTGAGTGTCATTTTAAAGAAGACCCTGTTATGCCAGGTTGTCTTGGCTTAGATGCTATGTGGCAACTAGTTGGTTTTTATCTTGGGTGGCTTGGTAACCCAGGTAAAGGGAGAGCTTTAGGAGTGAGTACAGTAAAATTCACTGGTGAAGTTTTAAAAAATGTTAAAAATGTAAGATATGAAATTGATATGAAAAAAATTATGGCTCCAGGTGGAACAACAGTTGGTCTTGCAAATGGCTTAGTATTTGCAGATGACAAAAAAATATATTCAGCAGAAAGCTTGAAAGTAGGATTATTTAAATAATGAGAAGAGTAGTTATCACAGGTTTAGGAATTGTATCTTGTTTGGGAAACAATCAAGAAGAGGTTCATCAGTCACTATTAAATTCTAAATCAGGAATTTCATATGCTGAGGAATATAAAGAACATAATCTTAAAAGCCATGTTCATGGCAAACCAAATATAAAACTTGAGGATCATATTGATAGAAAAACAATTAGATTCATGGGTTCAGGGTCAGCCTATAATTATATTGCAATGAAAGAGGCGATTGAAGACTCTGGATTAGAAGAAAGTGAAGTTAGTAATTTTAAAACTGGTATTGTTATGGGTTCAGGAGGACCTTCAATTGAAAATGTAATTTTAGCAGCAGATAAAACTAGAGCCAAAACTCCAAAATTGATGGGTCCTTTCATTGTTCCAAGAACAATGGCAAGTACAGCTTCAGCTACACTTGCTGTTCCATTTAAAATTAAAGGAACCAACTACACAATGAGCTCTGCATGTGCTACTAGCGGACACTGCATTGGAAATTCAATGGAATTAATCCAAATGGGCAAACAAGATGTTGTTTTTGCAGGTGGAAGTGAAGAAGTTCACTGGGCAATGACAGCAATGTTTGATGCAATGACAGCGTTATCTTCAAAATACAATGATACACCTGAGACTGCATCAAGAGCTTATGATAAAACTAGAGACGGTTTCGTAATCGCTGGTGGTGGTGGAGTTTTAGTTCTTGAAGAATACGAACATGCTAAAGCAAGAGGAGCTAAAATATACGCAGAATTAACTGGTTATGGAGCAACATCAGACGGATATGATATGGTAGCCCCATCAGGAGAAGGAGCAATCAGATGCATGCAAATGGCTATGGCAACTGCTGAAAACAAAATTGATTATATAAATACCCATGGAACATCAACACCAGTTGGTGATATTACTGAATTAAATGCTGTTAAAGGAGTTTTTGGGGATACAATTCCAAAAATTAGTTCAACCAAATCTTTATCTGGTCACCCGTTAGGAGCTGCATCAGTCCATGAAGCTATCTATTGTTTAATTATGATGAAAAATAATTTCATTGCTGGTTCTGCAAATATTGGTGAAATGGATGAAGAGGCTAAAAAATTTCCAATAGTTGCTAAAACAGAAACTGGAGCAACTTTAAATACTGTTATGTCTAATAGTTTTGGTTTTGGTGGAACCAATGCTGCTTTAATTTTTGAGAAAATATAATCATGAGTTTGATGAAGGGTAAAAAGGGATTAATCATGGGCGTTGCCAATGAAAGATCAATTGCTTGGGGCATTTCACAAAAGCTTGCTGAAGCTGGAGCTGAACTTGCGTTCACTTATTTAGGTGATGCTTTAAAGAAAAGAGTTATTCCTTTGGCAGAAAAATTAAATTCAAAAACTACATTTAGCTGTGATGTTGAAAAAAAAGAAGATGTAACAAAATTATTTGAAGATGTTAAGTCTCAATGGGGTGAAATTGATTTTGTGGTTCATGCAATTGCATTTTCAGATAAGTCAGAATTATCTGGTGAATATTTAAATACTACTAGAGAAAACTTTTTAAGAAGCATGTTAATTTCATGTTTTTCATTTACAGAAGTCGCTAGGGAAGCCTCTAAAGTAATGAAAGAAGGTGGAAGTTTAATTACCTTAAGCTATGAAGCAAACAAAGCTATTCCAAACTACAATGTAATGGGTGTATGTAAGGCCGCTTTAGAATCTAGCGTTAAATACTTAGCAAGAGATTTGGGTGCTAAAGGCATGAGAGTAAATGCAATAAGTGCTGGCCCTATTAAAACTTTAGCAGCTTCTGCTATTGGAGATGCAAAATTCTTATATAAATGGAACGAGGACCACTCTTTCCTTAAAAGAAACGTAGATATTCATGATGTTGGGAACTCCGCATTATATCTATTAAGCGACCTTGCAAACGGTGTAACGGGTGAAATTCACTACGTAGATGCCGGATATAATAAGGTTGGGATGCCAGATCCTAAGAATATTACTTAAAATATAGTTAAATTTAGTTAAAAATATTAGGGGCGTTCTGTTGCCAGGGGCTGTGAACCCCGTCTACTTAATTAACAAGTAATTAAGTAGCAAGTGCGTAACTTTCGTTAGCAATTATAAATTAGCCCGTTATGGTGGAACTATTCCGAACGAAAAAATAGTTTTTAGTCACCTGTCGATTCTGGTTCACCCACATAATTTTCAACTGGTGGAGGAGGTGGGTACTGCCCCCACGTCCGCAATGGTTATTACAATATTCGTTTATCGTTATAATTAATTAAAAGATGTACATTATATGAGTTTTATTTTATTTTTTAAGCATTAATTTTAATATAAGAATTAGGTGCAAAAATATGTCATTTAAATACCCCCTTTTAGAAAATGCCTTCTCAGACGAAGATATAAATTCTGCGATAAACGTTGTTAAAAGTAGAAGATTAACAATGTCAAAAAAAACTATTGAATTTGAAAAGAAATTCTCAAATTTTATTAAATCAAAATACTGTTTAATGGTAAATTCAGGATCTTCTGCGAACCTTCTAGCCTTTTTTGCTTTAATAAACCCGATGAAAAAGAATAGGCTTAAAGTGGGTGATGAATGTCTGATACCTGCCCTTTGTTGGTCAACATCTTTATGGCCAATTATACAAGCAGGCTTAAATCCAAAATTTATTGATGTAGATTTAAATACATTTTCTCCGAGTTTGGAAACGATTAAGAAAAATATTACAAAGAAAACAAGAGCTATAATGTTAATTAATGTTCTGGGTAATTGTTCAGAAATTGACAAAATAAAAAATTTTGCAAAAAAAAAAAATATTTATTTAATTGAAGATAATTGTGAGTCATTAGGCTCTGTTTATAAAGGAAAAAATTTAGGAACATTTGGCGACTTTTCAACATTTTCATTTTATTATTCGCATCAACTAACTGCAGGTGAAGGTGGAATGATAGTTTGTAGCAATAAATCAGATTATAAAATTTTACAATCTTTACGAGCTCATGGATGGGATAGAGAAATCTCAAAAAGAAAAAATACTTTTAACTTTATAAATCAGGGTTTTAATTTAAGGCCATTAGACATCTCTGCATCTATAGCAATGAGTCAGCTTAAAAGATTAAAAAAAATGGTTAAAACTCGAAAATTTAATCGTGATATGATTATAAAATTTTTAAAAAAATCCCCTAAATGGGACAATCAATTTACTTTCTTTGAGTCAAGCAAATATTTGAAACCGAGTTGGTTTAGTATTCCATTATTAATTAATAGAAAATATCTTAAATTTAAGAAAACTTTTTTAAACAAATTAGAAAAAAATAAAATAGAAACTAGGCCAATAATAAGCGGTAATTTTATAAATCAGCCAGCAATAAAATTACATAAATTAAGATTTAATAAAAATAATTTTAAGATTTCTCAAGAGATTGAAGATAGAGGTTTTTTTATTGGCTTACCAACTAAGAAAATTAACTTAAAAGATTTAAAAAAATTAACAGACTGCCTTTTAGATTTTAAATAGAATGTATAGATGTGGAATTACAGGGCATTCAGGGGTATTGGGGAAATCTATTCAAAAAAATCTAAATTTTAATTATATAAAATTTAATGGAGATATAACAAAACTCAAAGAAGTTGAAAAATGGGTTTCAAAAAACAAATTTGATTATCTAATTCACTTAGCTGCTATTGTACCTACATCCATTGTAGAGAAAGATTTTTTAAAATCTAAAAAGGTAAATTACGTAGGCACAAAAAATTTAATAGACTCTATAATAAAATTTCGCAAAGAAATTAAATTTTTTTTCTTCTCATCAACATCCCATGTATATAATTCAAAAAATAAATTTTCTAAACTCAATGAGCAAAGCCTGACAAAACCATATAGCAAATATGGAAAAACAAAATTATTGGCAGAAAATTATATAAAAAAAAAATTGAAGAAAGTTAAGATTAAATACTGTATTGGCAGAATATTTAGCTTTACCCATAAAAATCAAGATACTTCATTTGTGGTTCCAAATTTATTTAAGAAGATTAAGAAAGCAAAAGGTAAAAAAAGTGTGCTAAAAAATTTGAATCATTTTAGGGACTTTATTTCAATTGATGACATTTGCAGTGCAATTGGATTGATTATAAGAAAAGAAATTACAGGAATACTTAATATTGGGACGGGAAAAAAAATACAATTATCAAAAATTGCCTATTTTTTTGCAAAAAAATTCAATGTAAAATTAATCGTTAAATCAAATCAAGACCCCACTTATTTAATTTCTAATAATAACAAGTTAAAACTAAACGGTTGGAAACCAAAAAAAGAATTTTTGAAAGAACTAAGAAAATTCCAATGACTAAAATAGCTATAATCATTCCTGCTTATAACGAAAAAGAAAACTTAGAAAAATTGGTAAGTGAGATCAATCAGAACTTAAATGATGTAAAGATATTCATTGTTGATGACTCAAAAACAAATGAAAGTGAGCATTTGTTCTCCGATAAAGAAAATGTATTTTTTTATTACAGAGGAGCAAAACTTGGAAGAGGTTCTGCAGTTCTATTTGGTTTAAAACAAAGTTTAAAAGAAAATTTTGATTTATTTATTGAAATGGATGCAGATTTTTCTCATAACCCGAGTGAACTAAAAGATAAGGTTAATTTTTTTTTAAAAAATAATTTAGATCTTTTAATAGCTAGTAGGTATTTAGATAAAAGTAAGATCATTAATTGGAGTTTCTCGAGAAGAATTTTTTCAAAAATGTCAAATTTTTTAGCAAAAAAACTTCTTCAAATACCAGCAAGTGATTATACAAACGGTTTTAGATTTTATTCAAAAAAAGCAGCAATACTTATAACACAAGAGTGTGGTAAAATTGGAGATGGTTTTATAGTTTTGTCAGAAATTCTTTTAATCATAAAGTTAAATGCATTAAAAATTGGAGAGATAGATACAATTTTTGTCAATAGAGCAAGAGGTGAAAGCTCCGTTAACATGAAATTAATTTTTTTATCTTTATTGGGATTGCTCAAACTATTCATAATAAAGATTAAGAAATCATGAAATTTCAAAATAAACAGTTTATTTGGTTATTACCTTTATTGATAATTCTATTTAAATGGATATTGATTTTTTATTTTTATAGAGATTTAGATTTTAATTTAAGAATTTTGGTAAATTTTAATGATTTAAGTTATTTTCCATTCATAATTTCTCTATCAGAATATAACTTATCTCCTGCTTTTAATGAATACTTTAAACCAACTAACCTCATAGCGTTTCCAATAGCATCTATCGTATTTCATTCCTTTTTTTATAAAATATTTGGTCTTATAAGTTATGTATTTTTAGAAATAATTTTTGTTATAAGTGCTTACTCATTAATTTATTTTTTTGCTAAAAATACAGGTATTAAAAATAATACCGCAGTCTTTGGAACATTACTTTTTTTCTCACTCCCTGTTTTTTTGGAATATTTAAATATTTTAGAAACTAATAACTTTTTTTTACATATTAAAAATCAGATTTTTAATTATCACTTATTTGAATTTAGATACCCAAGGCCACTAGTAAGCAATTTATATTTTTATGGTTTTTTAATTTTTCTTTTAAAATTTTATAATTCTCATGAACCAAAAAGATCAAATTATATTTTTTTAAGTATTTTATTGTCTTTAATATTACAAAGCTTTATCTACCTCTTTATTTTAAGTGGCTTTGTTTTTTGTACTTTTTTAATTATAAAATTAATGAAAGATAAAAATTTTATAGAAAAAAATCTTAAAAATCTTTTTATTTTTTTACTAGTATTTATAATTTTTACCTTACCGTTTTTTTATCAATATCTATTTGCTGAGGGAGATTATAGTTTAAGAATGGGGCTATTTCCTATAGACTTAAATATTAAAAAAAATCTTCTGATTAAAACTTTTCATCATTTTTTAAATTTAAAATATTTCATTTTAATTTCAAATTTAATTATTTTTTACTTTATTTTCAGAAAATACAATTTGAAAATTATTGAAAGTTACAAATTTTATTTAATTATATTTTCATATACTGTATGTATTCCCTTTATATTCATTATTATTTCTCCTTATTTAATTTGGTTTAAGCATTTTTTTGATGTTAAAAATTTAATTTTTTTATTGGGAATTTTTTTAATTTTCATTTTTGTAATTGATATATTTTTAAGAAAATTAAAGTTTCAAAGATGGTTTTTTTCTTTCGTTTTTATTGTATTATTAACTCTAAACTCGACTCATTATTACAATTTAATTTATAAAAATAATTCATTAAATAAAAATTACCTCAATGACCTTCAGGAAGTAATAAATGAATATAAATTTATAGGTACCGAAAATAAGATTAATATTTTTTCAAATTCACAATTTATTAATTATTATTTTACTTATAAAAAACAAAATATTCTATTTCCTAATGGTTTTCACGTTTCCTTAAGTGATGATCAATTAGAAATTTTGATGATCAATTCTCTTAAAGCCTTGGGGTTTAATCAATCAAATTTTAAGAATTTTATTCAAAATAAAATCAGCTGGAGATCTTCAAATGAAATAGGCCAAATAACTGGATATAAATATCAATTCAATTCTTTTTATACATACTTCAATATTGATAATTATGGTGAAGACGAAATTAAATTTTTGAAGAATAATAAAATTTTTTTATCTGAGTCGATAGCCTTATCACAAAGTGAGATCAGTCGACTTTTAACTGAATTTCAAAATCACAAAGTTATATCTAAAATTAAGCCAAATATAGTGATTGTTGATAAAAGAAAAAATAATTTTGACTTTATTGTTTCGGAAGATTATTCAGAGATAATTAATAACAAATATTTTATTTTATATAGTTTAAAAAAATAATTTTATTTATGGTTAAAAAAATTTTATACCAAAGCTGGCATGTACATAGATTGGTAACAGATAGAGAGTTTGTCTGAAATTGATACTTTAATAGATATTGGTGTAGGACCTAAAGGAACAGAAGATTTGTATAGAGTTTTTAAAAATGCGAACCTTATACTTATTGACCCAATTAAAGATTTTAAGTTGAAAGAGGGGCGTTCTGTTGCCAGGTGCCCCATAAAAAAACCCCAGAACTTTCATTCCAGGGGTTTAGAATTTTAATTTAAAGTATTATTCAGCTGCTTGTTTCATAGAAAGTTTAACTTTACCTCTATCGAAACCAATCACTTTAACTTTTACTTCGTCGCCTTCTTTAACAATATCAGTAACTTTTTCTACTCTTTTAGGAGCAAGTTCTGAGATATGAACAAGGCCATCTTGTTTACCTAAAAAGTTAACAAATGCCCCAAACTCCATAATCTTCATTACTTTGCCTGAGTAAACTTTATTAAGTTCAGCTTTTGCAGTGATGTCTTTAATCATTTGCATAGCAATGTTTCTAGACTCTTCATCTGGAGCAGCAACAGTTACAACTCCTTCGTCATTCACATCAACTTTTGCACCTGATTTTTCAACGATCTCTCTGATTGTTGCACCACCTTTTCCAATAACAGCTGCAATATCTTTTTTATCAACAGTTACTTGTTCCATTTTTGGAGTGTGTTGCCCAACATCAGCTCTTGATTCACTTAAAGCCTTATTCATTTCACCTAAGATATGAATTCTTCCATCTTTCGCCTGCTTTAAAGCCTGCTCCATGATTTCAAAAGTAATACCAGTAATTTTGATATCCATTTGAAGTGAAGTAATTCCATCTTTAGTTCCAGCAACTTTAAAGTCCATATCTCCCAAATGATCTTCGTCACCTAAAATATCTGATAGGACACTAAAATCATCACCCTCTTTAATTAAACCCATTGCAATTCCTGCAACTGGTTCTTTAATTGGAACACCTGCATCCATTAATGCAAGAGAGGTACCACAAACAGTTGCCATTGAAGAAGAACCATTAGATTCAGTTATCTCTGACACTACTCTAAAAGTGTAAGGAAATGCTTCTTTTGGAGGAAGTGAAGAGTTGATTGCTCTCCATGCTAACTTTCCGTGACCAACTTCACGTCTTCCTGTTCCAATTCTTCCAGTTTCACCAACTGAAAAAGGAGGGAAGTTATAATGAAGCATAAATCTTTCTCTAGATTGACCATCCAGACTTTCTATTCTTTGTTCATCATCAGAAGTACCTAAAGTAGTAACTACAATTGCTTGCGTTTCACCTCTAGTAAATAATGCTGAACCATGAGTTCTTGGTAAAACACCAACTTCACACTCAATAGCTCTTACATCAGCTAAACCTCTACCATCAATTCTTTTTTTGTTCTTAAGAATATCAGTTCTAACAATTTTCTTTTCAAGATTTTTTAATTCATCGTTAACATTAAAATCAGAATAATTTTCATTGTCTGCAAAAAGCTGCTTAGCTTTTTCAGAAATTTCTGAAATTTGATTTGATCTATCTTGCTTATCTCTAGTAGCAAAAGCTTTCGTTAAATCTGCTGTAAAAGTTTCCTCAAGTTTTTGTTTAACTTCGGATAAATCTTTTTTCTCAACAGTCCACTCTGGTTTTCTGCATTCTTTTGCAAGTTCCTCAATCATTTTGATTACTGGAACAAAGCCTTCATGACCAAATTTGACTGCAGCTAACATTATTTCTTCTGATAAACCTGATGTTTCCGACTCAACCATAAGTACTGCATCTTTAGTACCAGCTACTACTAAATCTAAAGTAGAGTTTTCTAATTCAGCTTTTGATGGGTTAAGAATGTACTTACCATCTACATACCCAACTCTTGAAGCTCCCACAGGTCCCATAAATGGCATTCCTGAAATAGCTAATGCTGCTGATGAAGCAGTGATTGCAAGGATGTCTGGTTGGTTTTCTTTATCATATGAAATTACCGTTGGTAACAACTGAACTTCATTTTTAAATTCGCTAGGGAATAAAGGCCTGATCGGTCTATCAATTAATCTTGATATTAATTGTTCGCTTTCAGTTGGTCTTGCTTCTCTCTTAAAAAATCCACCTGGAATTTTACCACCAGCATAATATTTTTCTTGATAGTTTACAGATAGAGGAAAATAATCCATATCTGGATTTACTTTTTTTGCTCCTACTACTGTTGCTAAAATAACTGTTTCACCACATGAAGCAATGATTGCTCCGTCTGCTTGTCTTGCTACTTTACCTGTTTCTAAACTTATTTTCTTACCTGCTACTTCAATTTCCTTCTTATATACTTTGAACATTCAATTTCCGTTTCTTTTTTATTTTCTTAAATTCAGCTTCGTTAATACATTTTTGTAAGAATCAAATTTATTTTTCTTTAAGTATTCTAACAATTTTTTTCTTCTATTTACTGCTCTTAACAATCCAACTGAAGAATGCTTATCCTTCTTAAATTGTTTTATGTGGGCTGAAAGAGTTTCAATTTTCCCTGTTAATAATGCAATTTGTACCTCTGAAGAACCGGTGTCCTTCTCATGCATTTTTAATTCTACTGCTTTTTTCGTCATACTATTTATTTTCCTATTTGTTTGTTTGTTTTATTAAGTTTTCTATTTTTTCTGCGTACTCAAAAGAGTCATCTTTTGCAAAAAGTATTTTTGGTATGTATTTCATAATAACTTTTTGAGATAAAACTTTTCTAATTAAAAAAGAATATTCTCTTAATTTTTTAATAACTTTTTCTGTATCTTTCCCCCCTAGAGGCAAAACATAAGCTTTTGCAATTTTTAGATCTTGACTCATTTTTACTTCAGTAACGGTTACAGTATTAGTTTCTAAATTCGGCACCTTAGCTTCATTTCTTGCAAAAATCATACCTAAAGATTGCTTAATCATCTCTCCAACACGCAATTGTCTCTGTGATACCGGTTTTCCTATTCTGTCAGCCATTATACCGTTCTCTCCGTTGAAGTCGTGCTATAAGCCTCAATTATATCGTTTTTTTGAAAGTCTATAAAGTCTTTAAGAGTAATTCCACATTCCTGACCATTACTCACCTGTTTCGCCTGATCTTTTTCTCTAAAAATAGTGCTTATTTTACCAGTATAGATAATTGCTCCATCTCTAATTACTCTAGCATTAGCACCACTTGCGATCTCACCCTCTGTCACTTTAGATCCTGCAACTTTTCCTGTTCCCGATACTTTAAAGATTTCTAAAATTTGAGCTGTACCACTAATTGTTTCTTGAATATCTGGAGCAAGTAAGCCTGACATTCTTGATTTAATATAATCCAAAACTTCATAGATAATATTGTATGAAGAAATTTTTATTTTTTCATTTTCTGCTAATTTTTTTGCTTCCTTACTTGGCTTAACATTAAATGCAATTAAAACTGCGTTTGATGCTTTTGCTAAAGTCACATCGGTTTCTGTTACCATTCCAATATCTGATAAAATTATTTTAGGTTTAACCTCATCATGAGTAATTTGACTGATTGCATTTTTTATTGCCTCAGAAGATCCATGAACATCAGATTTGATAATAATATTTAATTCAGCTGCAGATTTATCTACAAATGCAGAATCCTGTGTTGCAAAAGTTAAAGGGTTGCCTCCTGTTTTATTTTCTTCTGCTCTATTGGCGCTTAAAGTTTTTGCTTCTTTTTCTGTATCAAGAACAATAAAATCATCACCTGATTTTGCTGCACCATTAATTCCTAAAATCTCCACTGGAGATGATGGTGGTGCTTCATCAATATTTTGTCCTTTGTCGTTAATTAATGCTCTAACCTTACCCCACTTTAATCCACTAACAAAAAAATCACCTTTTTTAATTGTACCTGATGTAACGATTACTGTTGCTACAGCTCCTCGCCCTGTATCAATTTTTGACTCTAAAACAATACCAGTTGCTTTAGATTCATAATCTGTTTTTAAATCTAAAATCTCAGCTTGTAGAACTATAGACTCTACTAACTTATCTAAGTTCTTTTTAGTTTTAGCAGAAATCTCCACCATTAGTGTGTCACCAGATAAATCTTCTGCAATTAACTCATACTCTAAAAGTTGATTTTTAATTTTTTGTGGGTCAGCATCTGGTAAATCACATTTATTTATTGCAACAACAATTGGAACTTTGGCAGCTTTTGCGTGTTTAATTGATTCAATTGTTTGTGGTTTAACTCCATCATCTGCTGCAACTACCAATACCACAACATCTGTTAATTTTGATCCTCTGGCTCTCATCTCTGTAAAAGCAGCATGGCCTGGGGTGTCAATAAAAGTTATTTTATTTGATTCATGCTCTATTTGATAAGCCCCAATATGTTGCGTTATACCTCCAAATTCTCCTGATACAACGTTTGCACTTCTTAGAACATCTAATACAGAGGTTTTACCATGATCAACATGTCCCATCACAGTTACAATTGGAGGTCTATTTTTTAAATTTTCAGATCTAGACTCTTTTATTTTTTGAATAATTTCTTCTGCTTTAGTTTCTCTTATAGGGTTATGGCCAAATTCTTTTACTAAGTACTCTGCCGTATCAGCTGCTAGTGTTTGGTTGATCGTAACAGTTACTCCCATTCCAAATAAAAATTTAATTACATTGCTTGATTGCTCTGCCATTCTATTTGCAAGCTCTCTAACTGTAATTGCCTCTGGAATATTTACATCTCTCTTAACTGGTTTTAAATTTTCTTGGATCTCTTCTTTAGTAAGCTCTCTGTTTTCTTTTAACTTTGCTCTTTTAAGGGAGGCTAAACTTCTTGTTCTAGCTTCAATTTGATCACTTAGTGCTCTTGAAACAGTTAATTTTAATTCTCTTTTTTTTCCCTCTGACTTTCCTTTTTCCCCAGATTCTCCCTTGAGTCTTCTAGTTGCTCTTTGTTCAGCTAATTTACGTTTTTCATAATCATTAGTTATGGGTGAAGATGGTTTAGGTGACAAAGTATTTCTTGGCACAAAAGATCCTTTGGGACTTGCAGCAGGCGTTGATCTAACACTTGCTGGTCTACTGAAACTACCTTTTGAAGCAAATTTGCTTGGTTTTTTTTCAATTACAACAGAGTTCTTACTCTGAGTTTTTGCTAACTCTATATTTTTTATTGATTTCTTGGCTATGCCAGAAAGTGTTAATTTTGTTTTTTTGTTGTCCATATTTCATTACTCAATCTTTATAAACTATATTTCTTGCAGACATGATCAATTCATCAGCTTCTACTTTTGATAAAGCAAAGTCTTCAAGATACCCTTGAATTTTTATTCTTTCACCTTTTACAACATCATAACCGCCTGTTAATTCATCAGATGCTAGATCTGCAAAATCTTCTAATTTTAAAATTTTCTGCTCACCTAAGGTAACTAACATTCCAGGAGTTAAACCTTTGTGATTTATAAGATCATCTTGCAATCCCAAATCTTTAATTCTTTTAGTAATATCTTCCTGATCTTTTTGATAAAACTCTTTAGCTCTTTCGATTAAAGCTTTAGCAGTATCTTCTTCAATACCTTCAATTTTTATTAAACTTTCTGGTGTGCTATCTTTAATATCTGAAATTGAAGAAAAACCTTCAGCAACAAGTAATTGTCCTAGGGTTTCATCTAGTTCTAAGTTTTTAACAAAGTTTTCAGTTTTCTCTTTGAATTCTAACTGTCGTCTTTCTGAATCTTCAGCATCAGTCATTATGTTAATTTCATAATTTAATAATTTAGTAGCAAGTCTAACGTTTTGACCTCTACGACCAATTGCTTTACTTAAATTTTCTTCAGTTAAAATCACATCTAATTTTTTTGCAACACTGTCAACATTAACTCTTTGAACTTCTGCAGGAGATAGAGCGTTGGAAACTATAATTGCTGGATCTTCAGACCAATTCACAATATCAATTTTTTCTCCTTGCAATTCATTAACAACTGCTTGAACTCTTGATCCTCTCATTCCAACACAAGCTCCTACTGGGTCTAATGAAGTATCAACTGCTTTGACACAAATTTTTGCTCTACTTCCTGGATCTCTTGCTGATGACTTAATCTCAATTAAACCGTCATAGATTTCTGGAACCTCTTGAACAAAAAGTTTTTCCATAAATTTAGGATGAGCTCTTGATAAAAATATTTGCTGTCCCCTAGTTTCTCTTTTTACATCATAGCAGTAAGCCTTAATTCTATCACCTGCTTTAATGTTTTCTCTTGGGATCATTTCATTTTTTTGAATAATTGCTTCAGTTCTTCCCAAATCAACTATTACATTTCCAAATTCTAAACGTTTAACAATTCCACTCAAAATTGTATCTTTTTTATCTATAAAGTCATTGTATTGTCTTTCACGCTCCGCTTCTCTTACATTAAAGCTAATAACTTGTTTTGCTGTCTGAGCTGCAATTCTTCCAAAGTCAAAAGAGGGCAATGGTTGTAAAATTTCATCACCAACTTTTTTATCTTTGTTTTCTTCATTTAAAATGATTGCGTCTTGAAGATTAATTTCTGTATTTGTGTTTTCTGGTTTTTCAACAATAACTAATTTTCTAAATATACCAATGTCACCACTTTCTCTGTCAATTAAAACTTTGATTTCATTGTCTTGTCCGAATTTAGATTTGGCTGCTTTAGCAATTCCAGTTTCCATAGAATCTATAATCAACTCTTTATCGATAGATTTTTCTAAAGCCACAGCTTCAGCTATTCTTAATAATTCTAATTTATCTGATCTTCTATTTAACATATTTTAATAGTTCCAAAAAAAAATGGGCTAAAGCCCATTCTGTAATTTCAATAATGTAAGGGCAATATATAAAGAATTTTTTTTAATTCAATAGTAACTATTTAGAAAAAACACTCTTTTTATCTGTTTTTTCCCATGAAAATGAACCGTCTGTCTCTGGCACTCTGCCAAAATGACCATAAGCTGCTGTTTTTTCATAAATTGGTTTATTCAAATTTAACATCTCTCTTATTCCTCTCGGGCTCAAATCAAAATTCTTTGAAATCTCTTCTGTTACAAATTTATTTTTTTCTAAATCATTATCAAATAAATCGACATAAATAGATAACGGTTTTGAAACCCCAATTGCATAAGCTAATTGGATTAAACATTTCTCTGAAATTTTTGAAGCAATAATATTTTTAGCAATATATCTTGCAGCATAAGCCGCAGATCTATCTACTTTAGTTGGATCTTTTCCCGAAAAAGCTCCTCCCCCATGAGGCGCTGCCCCACCATAAGTATCCACAATAATTTTTCTACCTGTTAAACCACAGTCTCCATCTGGTCCTCCAATTACAAAATTTCCTGTGGGATTTACATAAAACTCTTCTTCATTAAAATCTTTTAAAAAATTTTCTGGAATTGATTTTAATAAATAAGGTCTTAATAATTCTCTAACTTTAGCTTGATCTATGTCCGCAGAATGTTGTGTAGAAATTACAACCGATTTTACTTTTGTTGGTCTTCCATCAACATATTCAAAAGTAACTTGGCTTTTTGAATCTGGTTCTATATTTTTTAGTTTTCCAGATTTTCTATCTTCAGCCATAAGTCTTAAGATTTTATGAGAATAATGAATTGGTGCTGGCATTAATTCTTCAGTTTCATTACAAGCATAACCAAACATTATTCCTTGATCTCCAGCTCCCTCATCTTTATTTCCTGAAGAGTCTACACCCATAGCAATATCAGCTGATTGAGAATGAAGATGGCTTTCAATTTTTGTAGCTTCTCTCCAAGTAAAACCATCTTGGTCGTATCCAATATCTTTAATACAATCTCTTACTTTTTGATAAAGATCTTCTTTTTTTATCTCTGGTCCTCGGACTTCTCCTGCAAGCACAACTTTGTTTGTAGTTGTTAATGTTTCGCAGGCCACTCTAGAAAATGGATCACCAGTAAGATAGCTGTCCACCACCATATCTGAAATACGATCTGAAACTTTATCCGGATGACCCTCTGACACAGATTCACTGGTAAATAAAAAGTTTTTTAAATTACTCATGTTCAAGTTTATTAAATGAAAAAATTAAAAAAATATATATTAAAATAATGATAAAAAATATTTTATTACCATATTTCATAAATAGAGTTGATTTGGTAATTTTACTTTCAGTAAAATCAACATATCCAGTAGACCCAAATTCTACTTTTTGCTCAATAATTCCTATAGGATTGACTATTGCAGTGATACCATTGTTTGCAGATCTAATTATATATTTTCCGCTCTCAATTGATCTAAAGATACTATGTGAGAAATGTTGTTTAGGACCTATGGATCCTCCAAACCACCCATCTTCTGAAATATTAATTATATAATTATAATTATTTTCTTTAGATATTTTGCCTGAATAAATTATTTCATAGCAAATGAGTGGTAGTAAACTCACTTTAATTTTATCTTTATCAATATTAAAAGGGGCTCTATTTTTACCACTTGAGAAAGATTGATAATTGTTTGTAACTGTTTTAAGGCCTATTAATCCTAAAATATTCTTAAACGGAATAAACTCACCAAATGGAACTAAATTAACTTTGTTATAGCTCTCCTGTAATTGCATTTTATGATCAAATACTGCCATTGAATTAAAAAATAAATTTTCACCATTAGCGTCCTCAATACTATTCAATCCCATAATAATTAAATCATCTGATGAAAAATTATTTATAAACAAGTCCTGATAGATATCCATTTCGCTTACATAGCTGTCTGGAATAATTCCCTCTGGCCATAAAAAAATTGTAGGTATTTTTTTTTCAGAAGCACTAAGGGTTATTAATTCATTAATTATTTTTATCTCATCTTGATTAGAATAAAATCTTCCTAAACTAATGTTGGGTGATACAGCTCTAATCACGTAGGAATTTTTTATATTTTTAAGTGAATTAAATTGATTAATTTTAAAATTACCAAAAATTAAAAAAGTAGATGAAATTAAGATAAAGAAAAAACAAAATATAATCTGTTTTCTATTTTTTCTTAATATAAAAACAGCCGGCAAAGAAAAGAGAGAGATGCAAAATAGATTAAAAGAATAAGTGCCAATTAAAGAAACTATTTGAATAAAATAAATATTTTCAGAAAAACTATACGAAACTAAATTCCAGGGAAATCCAGTAAATATCAAGCCCCTTATAAATTCTATAATGCCAAATAAAATTGAAAAAATAAGAAAAGAGCTAATTAAATTCTTTGAGTAAAAAATTGAAAATAAATAAGTAATTATTCCATAAAATATAGCTAAAAAAGTTGGTAATAAAATTATGGCTAGAGGAATTAGAAATTTAAAACTTTCATCAAAAGTTAATGAAATTGTTATCCAGTACAAACTTGATAAAAAATATCCAAATCCAAAAAACCATCCATATTTAAAGAAAGACTTATTCTCTAAATTTTTTTCTCTTTTATTGTAAAGAAAAATAAAAAATAAAGAAAAAGTAAAAAAGTTAATTAGAAAATAATTATAAGGTGGTAAACTATAAGAACTGATAGCTCCTAAAAAGACAATGTAGATTGCATTTAAAAAATTTTTTTTAAGCAAATTTTTCATTTTTGCTTTTAACTAATTTATAAATTTTTTCTTCTTCTTTGCTCATCTTTTTAAAATCTTTTAATTTTACATGATCATGACCCAAAAGATGAAGAAACCCATGAATGAATATTTTTATAACTTTATTTTTAAAATCCAGACTAGTTAAATTTTTTGGTTTATTCATAAATTCATAACTGATCACTATGTCTCCAAGATAAGTATTCTTTTTTAAATTGAGTTTTTTCTCAAAGGGAAAGGATAAAACATCTGTTGGTTTATCTTTATTTCTGAAACTTTTGTTGAGCTTTTTAATTCTTTTATTATCTGACAAAAGAATACTCAAACTTATCTTTTTTCCGATAAACCTATATTTTTTTGGAAAAAATTTAACTAATGTATTAAAAAAAATATCTTTTTTTTTTATCTTTTTATTCCAAAGATTGTTCTCAGAAACAACACCAACACTAATCATTTTCTTGGTCTGAGTAAGCCTTAACAATCTTAGATACAAGGGGATGCCTAACTACATCAGAATGATCAAAATCTACAACAGATATTTCCTTAATATGTCCCAATAATTTTTTTGACCTATTCAATCCAGACATGGTTTTGTGTGGTAAATCAATCTGAGAAGGGTCACCATTAATAACAATTTTAGAGTTTTCTCCAATACGAGTTAAAAACATTTTAATTTGAGTATCTGTTGCGTTTTGTGCTTCATCTAAAATTGCAAAAGAATTTTTTAAGGTTCTTCCTCTCATGAATGCGAGTGGTGCAATTTCAATATCTCCAATTTCAATCATTCTTTGAATTTTTTCAAAATCAAAGAGGTCATATAGTGAGTCATATAAAGGTCGTAAATAAGGATCTACTTTTTCTTTCATGTCACCTGGTAAAAATCCTAGGCGCTCTCCAGCCTCTACTGCAGGTCTTGATAAAATAATTCTCTCAATTTTTTTATCAAGCAACATTGTTAAACCCACCGCCACTGCCAGAAATGTTTTTCCTGTTCCAGCTGGTCCTGCTGAAATAGTAATGTCACTCTGTCTTAAAGCTCTAACATATTCTTTCTGTCTTTCTGATCTTGGAATGACTGATTTTTTAGGTGTCTTAATTATATCTGAAACATTCTGGTTTTTTACTTTTTCTTCAATCATAAATTTATCTATGGATGAAATTATATCTTTTTTTTCAATACTTCCATTGCTAATAAATTGATTTGCTAAAAATTGGATAGCGTTTTTGGTTATCTCATTTTGTTCTGGAGTAGACTTAATAATAATTGAATTCCCTCTTGAGTATAAACTTGTATTAGTAATTTTTTCTAATTCCTTTAAATTTGCATTGAATTCTCCCACTATACCCATCAATAAATCATTATCATGAAATATAACGCTTAAGGAATTGTTGTCTGAATATACAAATTTTAATGTTGAGTTAATTTTTTTAGAATTTGTATTATACAATTTTAAGCTACCTTTTTTTTAGAACTTTCTACTAATTTTCCAAAAAGATTATTTTGATTACTGCTTGTTATTTCAACTTGTACAATTTTTCCAATATTATCTATATCACCATCAAAAATTACTGATGTCATATATTCTGTTCTGCCAAATAGCTTAATTCCATCTTTCATTATATTTTCCACTAGAACATTTAAAATTTTATTTTCAAGAGATTTATTTTTTTTAATTTGATTTTCAAATAACCTCTTTTGAATAATTTCTAATCTTTTTTTGGATTTTACCGCATTAACTTGGGTAAGATCTGCAGCTACTGTTCCAGGTCTGGCACTAAAAATAAAAGAATATGAATTTATGAAGCCAATTTTTTCAATTAATTCCATAGTTTTATTAAAATCATCTTCATCTTCCCCTGGATATCCAATGATGAAATCACTTGAGAATTCCACATTAGGATTTATCTCTTTTAAACTTTCATAAACTTTTAAATACTCTTCAATAGTATGTTTTCTATTCATTGATTTTAAAATTTTATTAGATCCACTTTGTACAGGTAGGTGAACTAGTGGCATTAATTTAGAGCTTTTTTTATACACATTAATTAAATCCTCTGTCATATCTTTAGGATGAGAGGTTGTATATCTAACCCTTTCAATTTGATCAAAACCATTAAGCTCTAACAATAAGTCTGATAATTTATATTCTTTATTATTATCTTCAAATTTATAAGCATTAACATTTTGACCTAATAAAATAATTTCTTTTGCACCTGACTCAATTAATTCTTTTGCTTCATCGATGATTTGTTTGAATGGTCTAGAGTATTCAGGGCCACGCGTATATGGAACTACACAAAAATGACAGAATTTATCACAGCCTTCTTGAATGGTTAAAAATGAAGATACTTTACTATCTTTATTTTTAATTTTACTTAAATAATTAAATTTAGAAATTGTATCAAATTCGGTTTCTTCCTCTTTCTTTTTATTCTTCGAATGTTTTAATATAGCCTCATTAATTTTATGATATGATTGAGGTCCTATAACAATATCTATGTAGGGCTCTCTTTTTAACATTTCCTGATTTTCAGCCTGAGCAACACATCCTGCTACAATAACAATTGGTTTTGGCTTTGATCTAAAAATTTTTTTAACTCTACCTATTTCATGATAAACTTTTTCTTTAGCCTTATCTCTAATATGGCAAGTATTTAATAAATAACAATTTGCATCTTCATACTTGTCAGTTTTTTCAAATCCAATTTCTTTGACTGTATCAAAAATACGATTAGAATCGTATTCATTCATTTGACAGCCAAAAGTTTTGATAAAAATTTTTTTCAACATTCAACTAGGGTTTTTTTTTAACCCCATATAATTCTAATTTATGATCCACAAGTTTATATCCATATTTAGCTGCAATTTTTTCTTGTAGTTTTTCAATTTCTTCGTCCACAAATTCTATAATCTCTCCAGATTTAACATCAATTAAGTGATCATGATGTCCCTCATTTAATTCCTCATATCTTGCCTTTCCTCCCTTAAACTCATGTTTGGCTAATATTCCTGACTCTTCAAAAAGTTTTACAGTTCTATAAACTGTGGCAATACTAATTTTTGCATCGATTTTCATAACCCTATTATATAGCTCATCTACATTAGGGTGATCTTTTGCCTCTGACATCACTTTTGCAATTATCTTTCTTTGATCTGTTAACTTAACACCTTTTGCTAAGCATTTTTGCTCAATATTTTGTGACATTATTAATTTTAACTTAAATAAATAGGATTAATCAAATTCTTTTTAATTTGAAATTGTTCGCATAAACTGGGGACATCTTCATATCTAATTTCATCTTTAACCTTAAAATCCTCAAAACTAAAACAATAATAGTTAATTTTTTTAGTTAAATGCAAAGCTTTAATTGTTGCTAATGAATTTCTAATACCTGCAAAACTTCCTGGACCTCTATTTACGTATATTGTACTTACTTTATCTAGAGAGATTTTGTTATTATTCAAAAATTCATTAATTAAAATCATTAATTTTTCAAAATTAATTTTACTATTTTCATGACTGCAAGTATAAATATTTTTACTAACCATGAGTGTTAAAAAAATTTTATCTCTAGCAGCATCTACAATCAAATTATTCATTATAACAATGTTATTAATGTTTAGTTGTAAAGCAGATGAAAATAATATCAAATATTATTCTCCTGACATGGGTATACTTTCTCTTATGTATCACCGATTTGATGAAAATAAATATCCATCTACAAATATTCAAATGGATATATTTAAGGAGCATATTTCAATAATTAGACAATCAAACCTTAAATTCTATGATCCCAAAAATTTAGAAAATAACTTTTCAACAATAAAAAAAGAAAAAAAAATTCTTTTAACCATTGATGATGCTTTCACTTCTTTTTACAAAGTTGCTTGGCCTTATTTAAAGCAAGAAAAAATCCCATTCATATTATTTGTATCAACTCAATCGATTGGAAAATATGGTTATATGACTTGGGAACAAATAAAAGAATTAGAACAAGAGCCTTTTGTCTATATTGGAAATCATGCCCATTCTCATGATTACTTAGTAGATTTTAACAAAGAAGATTTTATGAAAGATATTAATTCTTCTACTTCCATATTTAATAAAAATTTAGGATATAATCCTATTTTCTTTTCTTATCCCTTCGGTGAATATAGTCTAGAAATTAAAGAATATATTTCTAAAAATTTTAAATATGCTTTTGGACAGCATTCAGGGGTGATTGATTACAATAAAGACCCCTTTGAACTTCCACGATTTCCTATTAATGAAAAATATGGTGATTTAGATCGATTTAAATTTTTAGTAAATCTTTATCCACTTCAATATAAAAATTTATATCCTGAAGATAAATACATAACAGATAATAATCCTCCTGAATTTTATGTGGAATTTTTTGATGAACAAAAAAATATAAATAATATTAATTGTTTTTCTGATGAAGGTAATGAATGGAAACAGTCCAATATAGATTTTAATGAAAATAAATTACGAATAAATTTTAGGGAAAAATTTTTGTTTAGAAGGGGAAGAATTAATTGCTCTCTTAATGATGATGGATTATGGCGATGGTTTGGAGTTCAATTTTCAGTTAAACAAAATTAAATTAAACTATTAAGTTCAATACTTGATGGCATTAACTTTGCATCATCAAAATCTGTTAATTTATTTTGTCTAATAATTTGTTGTAAAATTTTTACATACTCTTTTCCAGTCTCTGCATATTCATCAAGATGTTCTGAAAGAATAATACTATCTAGCTCCTCACCATTATCTCTTAGTTCTGCTCTAGCACTTCTAAAATCTCTATAGGATGAATGGGTATTTAAATTTCTTTTATAAGCTTTAACTGATGCCTGTAACACGTTAAATCTCATAACTTTGTGTGTGCTATCATTATCAGCATCAGAGGGTTTTATTCCATCACCAGACCACGTCCACTGACCAAATAATGCATTTCCTTCTTGTGCAAATCTAGATGTTCCCCACCCAGTTTCTTTTGCGGCTTGAGCGATTGCCATTGAAACTGGTACTTCGTCCATTCTTATTTTAAGTGTTGATAAATCTTTATTAACAACTCCATATTGTTTAAATTTTGAGTTCAGCCAATTTTGTTCTGCTTTAGTATTTTTACTTTTATTTAGAATGGTAAAAAGTTTATTACGGTCAGATTTAATATTATTATTTTCTTCAATGACTAATGGTAAAATAATTTGGATAAATAACTCTTTTCTTTTTTTAGCATTTTCTATTTTAGTAATCTCTGCCGGTAATAATGTTAAAGAAATCGGTTTTACTAATTTATTTTTTCTTACATCTTCTAAATTATAATTTGTTGATTTAAATAACTCTTCAATTGTAGATGCACTTAATCTCACACTATCTTTATCTCTTGGCTGTTGATCAAATGTGAAAATGTCTTCAAATAAAGATTTTTTATCTAAGCCATCATCTAGTTTTGGATCTTGGTTTTCTAGTAGTTTATTCAAATTATTTTTGGAACTGTTCTCATAGTTTTTAGAAAATAATATTTTTTTATTTGTAAGATCAATGGCAAGTGGCAAAACAAAGAAAAAAGAGATTATAATTAAACTAGATAAAAAAGTTTTTGATAGGGTATTTAAGGTAATAGATTTTTTTTTGTAGATATTCTTTTTTATTATAAGTCCCTTTTTTTTAAAAATCTTTTTATCTCTAACAATGAAAATTCTTTATTTCTCATAACTATATAGCTACCACCTCTTTTACCTCAGGGAGATAATGGCACAAAAGATTTTGTACTCCTTGCTTAAGTGTCATTGTTGAGCTTGGGCATCCAGAGCAACTCCCTTGTAGTTCTACTTTGACAACACCATCTTTAAATTCTTTAAATTTAATATCTCCACCATCTTTAGCAACAGCTGGTCTAATTTTAGACTCTAAAATACTTATAATTTGTTTTTCTATTTCACTATGTTTTTCTTTTTCCCCTCCGAATAATTCATTCGCAATGACAAACTCTTTGCCCGTAGAGTAGAAATCATTAATCAAAGAAATTGCTATATGTTTAATATCATCCCAACTTATTTCTTCTTTCTTATTAATTGACAGAAAATCTGCACCTAAAAAAATAGCTGTCACGCCGTTAACAGATAGCAAGTTTCGAACTAACTCGTTATCAGTCTCTTCTTTTTTAGTAACTTCAAAAGATCCATTATTGGATACCCTTTTACCAGGAAGAAACTTTAAAGAATTTGGATTTGGTGTAGCTTCGGTTTGGATAAACATTATTATATATATAGTGATAAATTATGAAATTTAAACTAATTAATATATTTGTTTAAAAACCAACTAATTCTTTTATTTCATTAATTTTTTTAGATGCAACTATATCTGCTTTTTTAGACCCCTCTAACAGAATTGTATCTAAATATTTTTCATCATTTAGTAATTCTTTTATTTTTTTTGAAATAGGTTCAATTTTTTCAACTAAAACATCTGATAATTCTATCTTAAATTCAGAAAAATTTTTTCCTGAAAATTCATCTATTGAATTTTGTAAACTTTGATTTTTCAAGCTAGAGTAAATACCTAATAAATTTTCTGCTTCAGGTCGCTCAACCAACTCATCAATATTTTTTGGTAATGGCAATGGGTCAGTTTTTGCTTTTTTAATCTTATTAACTATTTCATCTTTACTGTCAGTAAGATTAATTCTACTAAGATCTGAAGGATCTGATTTGCTCATTTTTTTTAATCCATCTTTTAAACTCATTATTCTAGAAAATTGTTTTTGTATCAATGGCTCTGGCACCCTTAAGAATTCAGGTGCATTAAAATCATTATTAAATTTTTGCGCAATATCTCTGCAAAGTTCTAGGTGCTGTTTTTGGTCGTCTCCTACTGGCACATGTGTTGCATCATAAAGCAAAATATCAGCAGCCATCAAAACAGGATATGAATAAAGACCAATACTAGCTTTTTCTTTATCTTTTCCAGCTTTTTCTTTAAATTGAGTCATTCTATTAAGCCAGCCAATCCTTGAAACACAACTTAAAATCCAAGCAGCTTCTGAATGTGCTGACACCATTGATTGGTTAAAGATAATATTGTTATCTGGATTGATACCGCTTGCAATAAATGTAGCAGCTGTCTCTCTTATATTATTTTTTAATTCCTTAGGATCTTGCTTAACTGTGATTGCATGAAGATCTACAACACAAAAAATGCAATGATTTCCCTTGTCATTTTGAAGCTCTACAAAATTTTTTATAGCGCCAAGATAGTTTCCCAAATGAAGATTGCCTGTAGGCTGAACACCTGAAAAAATTTTTTTACTCATGTTAATAGTTTAGATTAATATCACTTTTTTTAAAAGCTTTGATTAAGAGTGCTATAAAAATATAGAATGTAAATCCAACAATTACTGTTGAGATTAAATATATTGCTTTAAAATTTTCAGAATACATTAATTGTTCATTAAAAAAATTAATCAAAAAATTAAAAAAAATGCCCATTAGAATAGAGGCTATTATAATTTTGATAAATCTATCAATGAAAACTAGATTAAATTTAAACAAATTATCTTTTTTTAAAAAAACAAATAAACAAATTGCATTAAACCAAGATGATATTGTAGTTGCTATAGGTAAAATAATAAATCCTATTTCCTTAAAAAAAATAACACTTATAAATATATTTAATAAAACTGAGATTAGAGAAATATAAAAAGGTAATCTTGTATTGTGTCTTGCGAAAAAAAAAGCAGAAAAAACTTTTATCAATGAAAATGCGGGTAAGCCAATAGCAAAATAAAATAGAGCCTTTGCTGAATTTTTAACACTTAATTCATCAAAAGATCCATAACCAAATAATGACGATATAATTTCTTCTGAAGCAATTAACAATGCAATTGCAGCAGGGATACTTAAAAACAAACTTAATTCTAAAGCTTTATTTTGAATTAAATTTATTTTATCTTTATTTTGATTTTGAACATACTTAGATAATTGGGGCAAAATAACTGTACCAATTGCAATTCCAGCAATTGCTAAATTTATTTGATAAACCCTATCTGCATAATAAAGATAAGAAACTGCACTAGTTTGAAATGAGGCAATAATTGTTCCAACTAAAATATTTATTTGGGTAACACCAGATGAAAAAATACTTGGTAATAATTTTTTAAAGAAATTTTTTACTTTTTTATCAATCTTGATTGAAAAATTTACTATAGGTGAAAAATGTTTTTTTACATAAAAATATAAAAAAATAAGCTGTAAAATACCTGAGATTGTCACAGCATAAGATAAATAATACACCAATTGATCATCTAAAATTTTACCCAAAAATAAAACACTAATTAAAAGTATGTTTAAAATAATTGGTGCGGCTGATGCTACAGCAAATTTATTATGTGAGTTTAAAATAGCAGAAAAAAAAGATGCTAAGCTAATAAATAAAAGAAAAGGAAATGTAATTCTTGTTAGAGTTATGGTTATTTCCATTTTCTTAAGATCGCCCTCAAATCCAGGTGCTATTAGAAAGACGAATACTGGCATTAAAATTTCAATAAGAAGTACTAAAAAAAACAATCCTAAAATTAACAAGTTAAAAATACTATTAGCAAAAGCTTGTGATTTTTTTTTATTATTTAATAAAGAGGAATAGCTTGGGACAAACGCAGCATTAAATGTTCCTTCGGAAAATAATCTTCTAAAAGTATTTGGAATTCTAAATGCAACAAAAAATGCATCAGCTAACAATCCTGTTCCAAGAAAAATTGCTATTAAAATATCTCTTAAATAACCTAATAATCTACTAATTATCGTAAAAAAACTAAACGTACCTGTTGACTTGAGAAGATTCATAAATCATATTAGTCTTAAATTCGCTTCAATTGTATACCTAATTACCAAAAATGAAAAAAACTAAAATAGACCATTACACTGATAAAGAAGCTCTAGATTTTCATAGTCTAAATAAACCTGGAAAAATTGAGATTAATTCCTCAAAACCAATGACAACAAAGAGAGACCTAGCACTTGCTTACTCTCCAGGTGTAGCGGTTCCAGTAAAAGCAATTGCTGACAATCCTGAGGCAGCCTATGATTACACATCTAAAGGTAACTTGGTGGCTGTAATAAGTAATGGATCTGCAATTTTAGGAATGGGAAATCTGGGAGCATTAGCTTCAAAGCCTGTAATGGAAGGTAAGGCAGTTTTATTTAAAAGATTTGCAGACATCGACTCGATAGATTTAGAAATAGACTGTAAAGATTCTGATGAAATAATAAATAATATTAAAAATTTTGCATGTAGTTTTGGTGGGATTAACTTAGAAGACATAGCTGCACCTGACTGTTTTATTATTGAAGAAAAATTAAAAGAAATTTTAGATATTCCTGTGTTTCATGATGATCAACATGGAACTGCAATAATTACTACGGCAGCTTTAATTAATGCTCTAGATATAAGTGGCAAGTCAATTAAAGATATTAAGGTTGTGGTTAATGGTGCTGGTGCTTCTGCAATAGCTTGTACTAATTTATTTAAAAATAGTGGTGTCTTAAATGAGAACATAACCATGTTAGATCGAAAAGGTGTTCTTTATAAAGGAAGAACAGAGGGTATGGACCAGTGGAAATCGGCTCATGCAATTGAAACTAAAAACAGAACACTTGAAGATGCAATAAGCGGGGCAGATGTGTTTTTGGGGCTATCTGCTAAAGGGGCTTTAAAAAAAGAACTCGTAAAAAAAATGGCAAAGAATCCAATAATTTTTGCTTGTGCCAACCCTGATCCCGAAATAACTCCTGAAGAAATTATGGAAGTAAGAGATGATGCTATTATTGCAACTGGCAGATCAGATTATCCCAATCAAGTTAATAATTTAATTGGTTTTCCTTATATTTTTAGGGGAGCTTTGGATGTTAGGGCAACAACAATTAATGAGGAAATGAAGGTTGCTGCTGCAAACGCAATTGCTAAATTAGCAAGAGAAGATGTTCCAGATGAAGTAGTTGCTGCAATGGGTGGCGATCGTCCTAAATATGGAAAAGACTATATTATTCCATCTACCTTTGATCCAAGGTTAATTAGTGTTATCCCCGCAGCTGTTGCCAAAGCTGCTATGGACAGTGGAGTTGCCAAAAAACCAATAAAAGATTTTGAGCTTTATAAAGATCAACTTAAACAAAGACTTGATCCCTCAGTAACCATTATGCAAGGTATTAATTCTCATATTAAAAAAAATCCAAAGAGAATTGTTTTTGCAGATGGAGAAGATGAAAATACATTAAAAGCCGCTATAGCTTTTAAAAACTCTAAGCTAGGAATACCAATCTTAATTGGTAAAAAAACAAAAGTTAAAGAAAGAATAAAAGAAATTGGATACAATGAAAACTTTGATATCGAAATAATAAATTCTCAAGATAATGAAAAAAGAGAAAAATACGTAAAATTTTTATTTGCCAAACTTCAAAGAGAACAAGGTCTACTAGAGAGAGATTGTGACAGGATGGTTAGGAATGATAGAGTAATTTGGGCAGCTTGTATGGTTGCTTGTGGTGATGCTGATGGTGCTGTTACTGGTAACACACGGAGATTTGGATCATCTTTTGATAAAGTTACACAAGTAGTAGATGCTAGACCTGGTGAAATAATGTTTGGTTTAAACATGGTCGTTGCTAAAGGAAAGACAATTTTTGTTGGGGATACTAGTGTAAATGAATACCCAAGCTCAGAAGAACTTGCAGAAATTGCAATTTCGTCTGCTCGTGTAGTTAAAATGTTTGGCTTTGTTCCAAAAGTTGCTTTTGTTTCTCACTCTACTTTTGGCCAACCTCTCACGAGTAGAACCAAACATATTAAAAAAGCTGTTGAAATTTTAGAGAAGAAAAATGTCGACTTTGATTTTGACGGAGATATGCAACCAGATGTTGCTCTTAACTCAGAATACAAAGAACTTTATCCTTTTTCAAGTATCGTTGGAAATGCTAATATTTTAATAATGCCCGGACAACATAGTGCAGCAATCTCTTATAAATTAATGAAAAGTTTAGGTGACACAAGAGTAATTGGACCCTTATTAATCGGATTAGGTCAACCCATTGAAATAGCACCTTTGAGATCTTCTACATCTGAGATTATAAATCTAGCATCTGTGGCTGCTTACTCTGCTGACGTTATAGATTATAAAAAGAATTAATCTTTTTGAATTCTTAAATCTTCAACCAAAACAATACTTGCTATAACATCCTCAACATCAAGTATTTCTTTTGCTTCATTTATTACTTCTTTTTTTTCTTCATTTGTTAAAGCAATTCCATAAATAAATATTTTTTTCTTATAAGTATCTATTTGATAATTAGTTGAATTTATTTTTTTATTAAAAATTATCGCAGAGCGTAATTGAGAAGTTATCAATAAATCTTTAGCAGATTGTTTAAAATTAAAATCTTCTTTTATTTTGATATCATTTCTTACAGATCTCACACCTTTTGTTTCCCAAGCTAATTTAGTAATTTGAAGTTTTTCTTCAGGATCATTTACTTTTCCAGTTAGAAAAATTCTTCCATCTAAAACTTTTGTTTTTACAGATATCAAATAACTCTTATCTTTTAATAGCAATCTACCTGCCAGATTTTTTTGCATCACAGAATCATCTATTTGAGTACCTAAAGATCTTGGATCAAATGCAACACTTACACCTGTTCCAAAAACACCCTTTGAACTTAATCCTACACATCCAGTTAAAAACAAACAAATTAAGCTTATTAAAATAGTTCTATTTTTCATTTTTCAATTTTAGACAATAATTATAAATTTCTTTTTTTGGCACATTAGAGTTTTGGCTAATTAAATCTGTAATATCTTTTATACTTAGTTTCTTAATCATTTTTTGAATATTAATTTTATCTGATTCTTTTAAATTTACCGAAGAATTTTTTTCTTTTAATTTTTCAGAAATAACAATTGTTAATTCTCCTTTTGGGTCAGATTTAAAAGGTTCAAGTTTATCAATGTCGGTTCTAATATATTCCTCATAATACTTGGTCATTTCTCTACATATTAAGATCTTTCTATTTATAAAATATTCTTTGATGTATTTTACTGATTTGTTAAATTTCCTTGGTGAAATAAAAAAAACAATGCAGCCATCTTGCTTTTTAAGTTTTTCAAAATCTTCTTTGAGTTTATTATTTTTTTCTGGAAAAAAACCATAGAAAAAATATTGCTCATTAAAACCACTAATTGATACAGCAGATGAAACTGCTGATGCTCCTGGAATAGGATAAACTTTAATTTTATTAATTAGACATTCATTAACTAATATTGCCCCAGGATCTGATATAGAGGGTGTTCCTGCGTCAGAAATTAGAGAAACAACATAATCCGACTTCAAAATTTGAATAATTTTGGATAGGTTTTTTTTTTCATTAAATTTGTGATTTGAAATAAGTTTGGACTTGATTTCATAACGATCTAATAGGTTTTTTGAAGTTCGGGTGTCCTCGCACAAGATATAATCTGATTTTTTTAACACCTCTAATGCCCGCAAAGTAATATCACTTAAATTTCCAATTGGTGTGGAGACTATATAAAGGCCACTTTTAACTTTATTTTTTGTAATGTCAGTATGTAGAATCATTAAATTATAAACGTTATAATAATAACATTAAAATGAAAAAAATTATTAAAATTATATTGTTTTTGACCTTAACACTCTTAATGAGTTTAACGAGCATTAAAGCAAATGAAAAAATAAAGATAGGTTTGCTCATCCCTTTAACAGGTGAAAATTCAGAAATTGGTGAGTCTATAATTAACTCTGTAGGACTTGCTATTAACAAAATTAACAACTCTTCAATTGAAATTATTCCAAAAGATACAGGATCAAATCCTGATATGGCCTTAGATGCTGCAATAGAATTGTCAAACTTAGGTGTCAAAATTATTATAGGCCCTGTATTTAATGAAAGCTTAGCTTATCTTAATAAAGTAAATGAAATAACTTTTTTAGCTTTAACAAATAAGAATAATAATTTTTCAAAAAATATTATTAATGCAGGAATAAATGCAACATCCCAATTAAGAGCAATTGATAGATTTATAAAATTAGAAAAAATTAAAAAAACTATTTTTTTAACTCCCAATATAGGCTTCAAAAATGAAATTGAATTGGCTATTTCTAGATCTAAAATTAAAGTAAAAAAAAATTATATTTATAATACTGATCCAACTAAACTCACTGAACAAATAGAAAAAATCACTCGTTATCAAATTAGAAAACAAAATTTACAAGATGAAATAACAAGATTAGAAAAATCTGATGAAAGTAATAAAGAATTGTTAATTGAGAGATTAAAAAAGAGAGACACCCTTGGAAATGTAAATTTTGATTCAGTTGTAATTTCAGACTTTGATGAAAGCTTAAAAAGTGTAACTACTTCTTTATTGTATACCGATATCTCACCAAAAGAAAAATATTTTATCACTCTTAATCAATGGTTTGACGAGTCACTGCTAAAAGAAAAAAGTTCACAGCCACTTTATTTTCCATCTGTAAATAAAAGTAATTATGAAGAATTTTCATCTGAGTATTATGAAAAATATAATCTATACCCAAATCAATTGTCTTTTTTAAGTTATGATTTGGTTGGTCTTGTTTATTACCTGATACTACAAAATGATAATATTATTAATCAGGATATGTTTGCCAAAAAAACTTTATTCAAGGGAAAAGTTGGAATTTTTGAAATCCAAGACAATAAAATAAATCATATTTTAAATTTCTATAAAGTTGAGGATGAAAAATTTAAAAAAATTTTTTAATTTTTTTGAAAGCTTTAAATCTATGATCTATTTTATATTTTTCAGATGCTTTCATTTCTCCAAAAGTAATTTTTTTTCCTTTTGGAATAAAAATTGGATCATATCCAAATCCATTTTTACCTTTCATGGCAGGTGAAATTGAACCTTCAATTTTACCAATAGAACTTATCAATTTTTGATTTAGACTAAATATAGTTAATGCACAAACAAACCTTGCTCTAATTTTTTTTTGCTTCCATTTTTTATCTTTTTTATTTAATTCCCTAAAAACTCTATTCATTGCTTTTTTAAAATCACCTTTTTTTCCACCCCACCTAGCTGAATAAATTCCTGGTTGTCCCTTTAAAAGATCAACCTCTAAACCAGAGTCATCTGATAAACATATTAATTTAGATTTTTTTGAGAAATATCTTGCTTTTATTAATGAGTTTTCTGCAAATGTTTTACCATTCTCGGCTGGACTTTTAATTTTGAAATCTAAAGGTGAATATATTTTGAGATAATTGGGTAATAAATCCTTAATTTCCTTTAATTTTCCCCTATTATTTGTTCCAACAATAAGTTCAGTAATTTTTTTCTTTGGCATCTAGCAATTTTTAAATTTCATACCATATAAGCTCCTATGGAAAAAGAGCAAAACAATAACTCAGATAAACAAAATGAAGAAGCTGAGGATAAAATAAATGAGGAACAAAATAATGATGCTCTAACCGATAATAGTGAAGACTCTAAAGATGATAAAAAAGAGATAAAAGAGCTAACACCAGAAGAAAAAATTGTAGAACTAGAGGATAAGGTTGCAAGAACATTTGCTGAAATGGAAAATCAAAGAAGAAGGTTTGAAAAAGAAAAAGATGATGCATTTGACTATGGTGGATTTTCTTTTGCTAAAGAAGCTCTAAATCTTATTGATAACTTAGAAAGATCAAAACAAATTCTAGAAAGTGATGAAGCATTAAAAGGTACAGAGGCTCTTAAAAAAACTTTAGAACATTTTGAAATTATTAGTAAAGATATGATATCGATTTTTTCAAAAAATGGAATTACTCCTATAAGTTCTATTGGTAAAAAATTAGATCCAAATCAACATCAAGCAATGTTGGAAATTGATGATGATCAAAAAGAACCTGGCACCATAGTTCAAGAAATTCAAAAAGGATTTATGATGAAAGACAGACTTTTAAGACCAGCTCTAGTTGGGGTGTCAAAAAAAACAAAAACAGAAAAAGATGAAAAAAACGAGGAAAATAAAGAGAATTCAGACAATTAATAGTATTTGTCAGAGCTTGTAGATTAAAAATTAACAATTATATGAAAGGTAGGAATTAAATTATGAGCAAAATTATAGGAATAGATTTAGGAACAACAAATTCATGTGTTTCAATCATGGAAGGAAGCCAAGCAAAAGTTTTGGAAAATGCTGAAGGTGCTAGAACAACACCCTCGGTTGTTGCGTTTACTGAAGATGGTGAAAAACTAGTAGGCCAACCAGCTAAAAGACAAGCGGTAACAAATCCTGAAAATACTATATTTGCTGTAAAGAGATTAATTGGAAGAAATTTTGAAGACCCTACTGTAAAAAAAGATATTGCTGCCGCTCCTTTTAAAATTGTTAATTCTGAAAAGGGTGATGCTTGGATTGAAGCAAGAGGAGAAAAATATTCTCCATCTCAAATCTCTGCTTTCATACTTCAAAAAATGAAAGAAACTGCAGAAAAATATTTAGGACAAGAAGTAACCAAAGCAGTTATTACAGTTCCTGCTTACTTTAATGATGCCCAAAGACAAGCAACAAAAGATGCGGGTAAGATAGCGGGTCTTGAAGTTTTAAGAATTATTAATGAACCTACTGCTGCCTCTCTCGCTTATGGTTTAGACAAAAAACAAAATAAAAAAATTGCTGTTTATGATTTGGGTGGTGGAACATTTGATGTATCTATTCTTGAATTAGGAGATGGTGTATTTGAGGTTAAATCAACTAATGGTGATACGTTCTTAGGTGGTGAAGATTTTGATAATGCTATAGTTGACTACTTAATTGGTGAGTTTAAAAAAGATAGTGGTATTGATCTAAAGTCTGACAAATTGGCTCTTCAAAGACTTAAGGAAGCTGCCGAGAAAGCAAAAATTGAATTATCTTCAGCAGAACAAACTGATGTTAATCTACCCTTTATAACTGCAGACAAAACAGGTCCAAAACATATTAATTTAAAAATGACTAGAGCAAAGTTAGAGGCTTTAGTTGAAGATTTAATTTCAAGAACCTTGCCTCCATGCAAAACTGCACTTAAAGATGCCGGTCTTACAGCAAGTGAAATTGATGAGATTATAATGGTTGGTGGAATGACAAGAATGCCAAAAGTTGTAGCAGAAGTTAAAAACTTTTTTGGTAAAGAGCCAAATAAAAGTGTTAACCCTGATGAAGTTGTTGCAATGGGTGCAGCAATTCAAGCTGGAGTTCTTCAAGGTGACGTTA
Organism: Candidatus Pelagibacter sp. PS_44; assembly: GCF_059417735.1. Lineage (NCBI taxonomy): Bacteria > Pseudomonadati > Pseudomonadota > Alphaproteobacteria > Candidatus Pelagibacterales > Candidatus Pelagibacteraceae > Candidatus Pelagibacter > Candidatus Pelagibacter sp. PS_44. The sequence goes on along the minus strand of NZ_CM182063.1, from coordinate 1,179,320 downwards.
AGGATGTACTTCTTTTAGACGTAACTCCATTATCACTTGGAATTGAAACACTTGGTGGTGTATCAACAAAATTAATTGAAAAAAATACAACAATACCAACTAAAAAAAGCCAAGTATTTTCTACCGCAGAAGATAATCAGCCTGCTGTATCAATCAGAGTCCTTCAAGGAGAAAGAGAAATGGCAACTGATAATAAAATGTTAGGAAACTTTGAGTTGGTGGGTATAGCACCAGCACCAAGAGGTGTTCCACAAATTGAAGTAACATTTGATATTGATGCAAACGGAATAGTTAGTGTTTCTGCAAAAGATAAGGGTACTGGTAAAGAACAAAAAATCCAGATTCAAGCTTCAGGTGGCTTAAGTGATGAAGAAATAGAGAAAATGGTCAAGGATGCTGAAGCAAATAAAGAAGAAGATAAAAAAAAGAGAGTCTGTTGATGTTAGAAACCAAGCAGATACCCTTCTTCACTCTACAGAAAAAAATCTTAAAGAACATGGTACCAAAGTTTCTGATGCTGATAAAAAAGCTATTGAAGATGCGTCCTCTGCTTTAAAAGAATCAATTAAAGGAACTGACACCGATGATATTAAGAAAAAAACTGAAACTTTAGTACAAGCTTCTATGAAATTAGGTGAGGCAATTTATAAGTCTCAAGAAAAAAAAGAAAATTCATCTAAAGAAGGTAACAAAAATGATGAAGGAAAAAAAGACGATAATGTAGTTGATGCTGACTTTGAAGAAGTAAAAGAAGAAGGCAAAGAAGGCACCGAAGATAAAGAAAAAAGCGCCTAAGTCTTACAACAACAATCATCTTGGAGTAACTTATGGCTAAAAGAGATTTTTATGACGTCTTAGGAGTTAGCAAAAATGCAAGCCCAGAAGAATTAAAATCAGCCTATAGAAAACTTGCAGTCAAATATCATCCAGATAAAAACCCAGGTGACAAAGCTTCTGAGGATAAATTTAAAGAAGCAAGCGAAGCTTACGGTATTCTTTCTGATAAAGAAAAAAAACAAAACTATGATGATTTTGGCCATGCTGCCTTTGAAGGCGGTGGTGGTAGACAAAGTGGAGGCTTTGGTGGTTTTGGAGGAGCAGATTTTTCAGATATTTTTGAAGACTTTTTTGGTGATTTTGGAGGTGGTGGACGATCAAGAGGAAGAAGAAATACTAGCAATAAAGGCTCAGATTTAAGGTATGATTTATCAATAACGCTTGAAGAAGCTTATGAAGGAAAAAAACAGGATATTAAATTTTCAACTACCGAAAAATGCAACACTTGTAAGGGTAATGGATCAAAACCAGGGCACTCACCTGATAGATGCACAGTTTGTGGTGGAAATGGAAAAGTAAGATCAAATCAAGGTTTTTTTACTGTTCAACAAACTTGTCCTCAATGTGCAGGTTCTGGTGAAGAAATTACCAATCCATGTAATGATTGTAATGGTCAAGGTAATAAACAAGCGTCAAAAAAAATATCCGTTACAATTCCAAAAGGAGTGGATGATGGAACAAGAATAAGATTGGCGGGCAAAGGTGAAGCTGGTTCAAGAGGTGGAGCAAATGGTGATTTATATTTATTCATAAATGTTCACTCACATGATTTATTTAAAAGATCTGATGAAAATTTATTCTTTGAGTTTCCAATATCTATTGCTGATGCAGCTTTAGGAACAACAATTGAAATACCAACTATTGATGGAGGTAAAGCAAAAATTAAAATACCCGATGGAACCCAAAATGGTAAACAATTTCGTTTAAAAGGAAAAGGAATGCCTTATATGCGAGGAAGCGGCAATGGTGATCTTTATGTGCAAGTAAACACTGAAGTGCCTATCTCATTAAATAAAGAGCAAAAAGAGTTGCTTGAAAAATTTAGAGAAATAGAAAACGAAAAATCAAATCCAAGTATCAAAAAATTCTTTCAAAAAGCTAAAAATTTCTGGAAAAACTAAAAAAATATTTATATAAATTTAATATTGATAAAGAAATTTTTAGAAGCAAAAAGATATTGGTATTTTTTACCAAGAAGTATACGTTTTAAAATATTTAATTTAAAATTACTAAAAAAATATCATACATCTACTTGTATATTTTTTTTACCATTTTTTGCCTTCAAAGATAGAATACGAAATTCCATAATCAATGATAAAATTTTTGATGAAAAAATTTTTTACACATTAGAAAAGTTGATAAGTCCCAACTCAATTGTTTTAGACGTAGGATCAAATTTTGGGCAAATGAGTATTTTATGGTCAAAATGCAAACCAAATGTCAAAGTTTATAGTTTTGAGGCTTCTAATTTTATATTCAAAATTCTAGAAAAAAATATTCAAATAAATAAAGCTAATGTTGAGGCATTTAATTATCTTGTTGGAAACGAAAGTAATAATGAAATTTTTCTTGAAAAGCCTGTTTTAAAGCAATTTACCACATATGGTTCTAATCACTTAAAAAAGATAAATTCTCAAAAAGAAAAAAATTCTGAAAAAATTAAAGCAATTAAAATTGATGATATTCAATTTAGTCAACCTGTTTCAGCAATGAAAATTGATGTACAAGGTTATGATTTGGAGGTACTTAAAGGTGCACAACAAACAATAAAAAAATTTCAAATGCCAATAATATTTGAATATGAAAAAGATTTTGAAAAAAACTTAAATTATAATTTTAAAGATTTTTTAAATTTTATCGATAGTATAAATTATAAAATAAGCTCGAAAATTGATGAACAAAATTTTTTAATTGAAAAAATATGAAAAAAATTAATTTAGCAATATCTGGTTGTCTTGGTCGAATGGGTCAACAACTCATTAAATCTTCAAGATCGAATAAAAATTTTAAATTAGTAGCGCTAACTGAAAATAAAACCTTTAACAAAAAAATTGCAGGAATAAAACTTACTCTTAATACAAATGAAGCTTTTAAAAATACAGATGTTATAATTGATTTTACTGTGCCTTATTGTACTTTTGATATCCTTAAAATTGCATCCAAGTTAAAAAAAAGAGTAGTGATTGGTACAACTGGATTTAATCAAAAAGAAGAAAATATAATAAAAAATTACTCTAAAAAAATTCCCATACTAAAAGCGGGTAACATGAGCTTAGGGGTAAATTTACTAATGTATCTAACAGAGATTGCCTCAAAATCATTGCATGATGAATATTTAAGTAAAGTGTATGAGGTGCATCATAAGCATAAAAAAGATTATCCATCAGGAACAGCTCTAATGCTTGGTAAAGGCATTGCAGATGGTAAGAAAAAAAATCTTTATAATTTAATGGGTAAAAAGTTTTTAAATAAAAAAACTTTTCCTTATGGAAAAAAAATTAATTTTAATTCAATTAGAAAAGGTGAAATTATTGGAGAGCACGAAGTTACATTCTCAAGTGGGAAAGAAATCATAAAATTAAATCATGAAGCATTTGATAGAGCACTGTATTCAGATGGTGCCTTAACGGCTGCAAAGTGGCTAATCAATAAGAAACCTGGACTTTACTCAATGAGAGATTTATTAAACTTTAAATAATGGATGAAAAGGAAAAGGCTAAAAAAATACTTAAAATTTTAAATAAAATTTATCCAACAACTCCTATCCCATTAAATCACACTAACAACTTTACTCTACTAATGTCGGTTCTGTTATCAGCACAATGCACAGATTTAAATGTTAATAATGTTACAAAAAATATTTACCCAAAATACAATAAACCAGAACATTTTGTAAAATTAGGTAGAAAAAAGATTGAAAGACTAATTAAAAGCATTGGTCTCTTTCGTATTAAAGCAAAAAATGTTTATCTAATGTCAAAACAGCTTATAGAAAAGCATAGGGGTAAAGTGCCTAAAAGCTTTGAAGAACTTGAAAAACTGCCTGGTGTAGGCCATAAAACAGCAAGTGTAGTTATGTCTCAAGGATTTGGAGTTCCTGCTTTTGCTGTTGATACTCATATCCATAGACTAGCTCAACGATGGGGATTAACTAGTGGCAAGAATGTAATTCAAACAGAAAAAGATTTAAAAAGAATATTTCCAGAAAAAACTTGGAGTAAATTACATTTACAAATAATTTATTATGGAAGAGAGTTTTGTAAAGCTAGAGAGTGTTATGGTTTAACTTGTAAAATTTGTACGACTTGTTATCCTAATCGAAAAAATCCTGTTCAAATAAAAAAAGCTTAATATGAAAATACTAGGAATTGGAAATGCAATTGTTGATGTTATTTGTAAGATAGATGAACAATACTTAAAAAATAATGAATTAACAAAAGGTACCATGAAACTTGTTGATGAAGTAGAATTTAAAAGATTATTGTCTACTTTAAAAATTGAAGAAACAATTTCTGGTGGCTCTGTTGCAAACTCTATAGTTGGACTCTCTCAGCTAGGAAATGATGTTGGTTTTATTGGTAAAGTTAATAATGATCCTTTAGGTAAAAAATATAAAGAAGGCTTAATTAAAGAAAATGTTGAGTATTATTATAATATAGAAGACGAAAGTTTGCCTACAGGTACTTGTTTAATTTTAATAACGCCAGACTCAGAGCGAACAATGGTAACATTTTTAGGGATAGCTGGAAAAATATCTGAAAGAGATATTGATGAAAAAATCATAAAACAAAGTGAGTTTATATTTCTTGAAGGATATTTGTGGGACAAAGGAGAACCAAAATTAGCCTTTGATAAAGCAATGGCTTTTGCAAATAATAAAGCAATGTCTCTGTCAGATCAATTTTGTGTTGAAAGACACAAAAATCATTTTCGTGATCTAGTAGAAAACAAACTTGATATTATTTTTGCAAATGAGCAAGAGATCGTGTCGTTAATTAATGCTAAAAACTTTGATGATGTTATCGAATTTGGCAAAAAATTAAAAAAACTATTAGTTATAACACGTGGAGCAAGTGGAAGTGTTGCTGTCACAAGTGATGGAATAATTGAGTGCCAGAGTGAAAAAAATCTAAAAATTGTAGATTTAACTGGTGCGGGAGACTTATTTGCTGCAGGATTTTTACACGGTCATATAAATAAATTTTCAATTAAAGACTGTCTTCTTAAAGGTACAGAAATGTCATCAAAAATTATCCAAAAAATTGGGGCTAGACTTAATTAGTCAATAAAATAACCACTTTTATCACTTAAAATAAAATTTTCATCGTTAAATTTATTACTTATCTTTTTTCGTAGTCTGTAGATATGTGTTTCAACAGTGTGTGTTTCTATTTCTTCTGAGTATTTCCAAATATTTTTTTGTAAATCTAAAACATCATGTTTTTTTTTAGTATCATTTAAATACAAAATAATTTCTATTTCTTTTTCAGTTAATTTTATACTTGTAGAACCGTTAGAAAAAAATTTAGAATTTAAATTAAGTTCATATTGTTTGATACGGACCTTAGATTGATGATTAAATCTCAGTTTAATGAGTTGAATATTAATCAATTCGATTATTTTATTTATAGATATTGGTATATCTTCAAAAAATAAAATATGATCTTTATTTACACCTGTGCTCAAAAAAGAGTTTAGGTTTGATCTTTGACTAATTAATAAATCATTTGAACTTAAATTGGGTGATTTTAAAAAATCTTCCACTTTATTAAATTTTACAATATTAAAAGATAAATTATCTTTAATCTCTTCTAGGATTTCATATAGTAAGTCAAAATTAACAATAAAGATATTTTGCTTAATCATATTCAAAACCTATGATAATTCATATAAAGAACAAAAACACCTTAATAATTGATGATTTTATATTCAAATGCTGTATCGGGAAAAAAGGTTTTAATTTAAACAAAATAGAGGGTGACAATTCAACACCAAAAGGTCTTTTTAAATTAAAAAAACTCTATTTTAGAAAAGATAGAGTTGGTGAGCCTATTTGTAAACTCTCAAAAAAAAAAATTATTAAAAAACTTGCCTGGTGCGATAATCCTTCTCACAAAAAATATAATGAAGAAATTTATTCATCAAATAAAAACACAAAAGAATTACTTTTTAGGAATGATCATAAATATGATTATCTAATTACTATTAGCCATAATGAAAACAAAATACCAAATAAGGGTAGTGCAATTTTTCTTCACTTAACTAAAGATTATAAACCTACAGCAGGATGTATAGCGCTTAAACAAAAGGACTTTGAAATTTTATTAAAATTAATAAACAAAAAAACTATGATTAAAATAGGTTAATTGGTTATATTTCGCTGTCCAAAAATTTTAGATCCGATGCGTAAATATGAAGAATTAAATTTTACTGCTTTCAAATAATCATTCGACATACCCATACTCAATTCTCTCAACCCTAATCTTTCATGTATTTCTTTCATTTTTTGAAAATATAGCTCAACATCTTTATCTATTGGAGGCAAACACATTAAACCAACTATATTTAAATCTAAATTATCAAGACAATGTTTATAAAAATTTTCTAAGTTAGAAATTTCAATGCCATTTTTTTGAATTTCATCCCCTATATTGATCTGAATAAATAGTTTAATTTTTTTTTGTTGTTTTATTTGTTCATTTGCAATTTTTTCTGCAAGCTTCAAATTATCCACTGAGTGAATAAAATCAAATAAAGATACGGCTTGTTTAACTTTATTAGTTTGTAGCTTTCCAATCATGTGAAGATTTAAGTTATTAAACTGTAGTTTAATGTCTTGCCATTTATCGATTGCTTCTTGTACCTTGTTTTCTCCAAAATCTAAATGTCCATGATTTATCAGTGGTAATATATTTGTCATTGCGTGTGTTTTGCTAACAGCAATAATTTTTGGTAATTTAACAGATGCTTCAAAATTTATAATATTTGATTGTATTTCTTTCTCAATCTGAATTAAATTGTGAACACTTTTATGCATTTTATGCTTCCAAAATTATTTTTTTTTATAAATTCCTATGATGAAAATCATATCAGAAAATTACCAAAAAAAGTTGCAATAATTTTTAGAAATTATCAAACAAAATATGATGAGAGTTTAATTCTTAAGATTAAAAGAGATTGTCAAAAACAGGGTAGAAAATTTTTCTTATCTAATAATTTGAAATTAGCAAAAAGACTTGATTTAGATGGGGCATATTTTCCATCTTTTAATAATAATTTAAATTTTAATAGAAATAATTTTAAAAAAAAATTTATCATTATTGGTTCTGCACATTCTATAAAAGAAATCAAAATCAAAGAGCAACAGGGTGTAAAATTAATCTTTTTATCACCCATATTTAGAATTAATAAAAGCAAAAATTTTTTAGACCCTATAAAGTTTAATCTGCTTGCAGCAAAGACAAAAGTAAGAGTGATTGCTCTAGGTGGCATTAATCAATTAAACATTAACAAACTAAATTTGTTAAAAAACTATGGTTTTGCTGGAATTTCTTATTTTATTAATCATAATAATATATAAAAAATAACAATGAATAATATTGAAAATGAAATTAAAATTTTACTTAATTTATTTAATAGTGCTAAATATGATATCTTAATCAGTAAGGCAAAAAAGCTTATTAAAAAAATTCCTGAATATTTAATTTTATACAATATTTTAGGATCTGCTTATCAAAGTATTGGTGATCTAAAATTAGCTAAAGAGACTTTTCTCAAAGGTTATAAAATGGATCCAAACAATATAGCAATCATGAATAATTTAGCTAATGTTTACAAAAATATTGGTGAAATTGAACAATCTGAAGATTTATTTAAAAAAATAATTAAAAAAAAACCTGATTACGTTAATGCCTATGTAAACTATGGTAACCTTAAACGAGATAATAATGATTTTGAGTTTGCTATAGATCTGTATAACAAAGCCTTAGAAATAAATCCACAAATTCCAACTATTCTTTATTCTTTAGCTCTTGCTTATCAAGGTTTAGGAAAATTTGAACTTGCAATTGATTATGCAAAAAAAACTCTTGAGGTTGAACCAAGGTTCACACAGGCAGATATGTTAATTTCTCAGTCAAAAAAATATCAAGCTAAAGATTCACATTACGAGGAAATGAATTCTAAAAAAGATAATTTAATATTAAATGATGAGCAAAAAACAAATTTGTTTTTTGCCCTTGCAAAAGCGGAGGAAGATATGGGCTTAATTGAAAAATCATTTAATAATTTAGATTTAGCTAATACAATACGTAGAAAATCATTAAACTTTAATATCAATAATGAGACTAATTTTTTTGAGCAATTAAAAAATATTTTTTTAAAAGCTAAATTTGACACAAATATTGCTGACACAATAAATGAAAAAAAAATAATATTCATTCTTGGAATGCCAAGATCTGGCACTTCTTTAACTGAGCAAATAATAACCTCTCATTCAAATGTTTTTGGAGCAGGAGAGCTTCCTCAACTCTCTAGAATAGTTAAAACTAGGCTTATGATTGATGACAATTTATTGGAAGAAAATGTATCTAATTTATTTTCAAATGATGAATTTGTTAATGAATTAAGAGCTGATTATTATGATTTTTTAAAAAGATTTAATGCTTCTGAACCTTTTATAACTGATAAAGCTCCTTTAAATTTTAGATGGATTGGCTTTATTAAAATACTTTTTCCTAATTCTAAAATTATACATTGCTCAAGAGATCCAAAAGATAACTGTCTATCAATTTTTAAAAATTTCTTTGAGGGAGGATTAGATTTTGGTTATAATCAAAAAGAACTTGGTACATATTATAATCTTTATTTAGATCTTATGAGATTTTGGAAAGAAAAATTTCCTAACACAATCTATGATGCTCGATATGAGAAAATTATTGAAGATCCAGAAAATGAAATTAAAAAGATGATAAAATTTTGTGATCTAGATTGGGAAGAAAATTGCTTGAAATTTTATAACAACAAAACTCCAATTAAGACATTAAGTACTGCGCAAGCTAGAAAACCAATTTATAAAAGTTCAAAAAATTCTTTTGAAAAGTTTGCTGCTTATCTTACTGATTTAAATAAATTAATTTAGATTTTAGACAAAAAAAAAGCCCCAATAAATTGGGGCTTTTTTCTATAATTTTTAAACTGTATTAGAATGCAAATGAAACAGCAATTTCTGTCATTTTATCATTTGATCCAGCAGTTCCAGCCATGTTAGAACCTTCGTTTTGGTTTCCAGCAATTTTCATTGAACCCATAGTGTATGCAATAGCGATACCTTCTACTTCTTCAGTTACGTGTGCAGCTGAAACCTTAGCAAACTCAGTTTCTGCTTCACCGTAAGAAACTGATAGGTTTTCATTGATGTTAACAGCAACACCCCATCTATCAGAGTATTCACTAACACCAGCATTTCCACCAGCATCTTCAGTTGATTGTTGGTAACCAATTGTTACAGGTCCGATAGAGTAATTAACAAAACCAGTCATGTTAGTTGTATCACCATTAGTACCTGCAGCATTTGCTTCAGAACCTGCTTCTACTTCACCATAACCAAAACCTAGTGCTAAGCCATCAATGCCTAACATAGAGCCATCAGTTGTTAATGCGAAGTCATAACCAGAACCTTCACCATTACCAGATGAAGAACCATCAGAGTTACTTGTGCCTGAACCTTTTTTCATAGCAGCATTTAATGTTACACCACCAAAAGTATTAACGTAATTTAATACACCACTACTTCCAACAGCACCAACTCTACCACTTGTAGTAGTGTCTAGTCCATCCCAGATTTCTTCAGCAGCAGTCGGTGTTTTATCATCGATTGTAGCTAATCCAGATCCTGAACCTTGGTCTAATGATAAGTTTCCTAAATCACCCATATCAACTGATAATCTAGCTGATGACATACCAGCAAATTGATCTTTTGATACTTGCATGTAAGATACAGTGTATCCGTTAACTTCACCTGAAGCAGTAAATGCTAGGTTAGTTTTCATACCAAGGGGGTTACCAGTTACTTCTGTACTGTCTTCTGATGTATAAGTTAACATAGTAGCACCACTTACTGTCATTTCTGCAGCGTTAGCTGAGAATGCAACAAGAGAACCAGCTAATGCTGTTAATCCTATTTTTTTCATATCATTCATGTTTATCCTTTTGTTATTGTTTTCATTAATGAATGCATAATAAATATACTTAAATTTAAATATTTGCTGTTTTTTACTATTTTTTAACAATTTTTTAGCTATTTGTTGCATAAATATCACATTTTTTATGACTATTTTGCTTGTTTTTTCAAGCAATTTTCTTGAAAAGTGTTAATTAACTAAAAACCTTATATTTATCAATGAATAAAATTTTACAATTCAAAAACATAATCTCAATTTTAATTTTAATCACATTTTCTTTTACGCTTAATTCTTGTGGAATATACAGAAAAACTGATGCTAGAAAAATTCCAACAAATGCTAATGATAGAATAGTAAAAAATGTTAAAGAAGGTAAAGGTTTTAAAATTGGCAACGTTGGAAACCGTGGTTCAGGTGAATTTCAATTTGCCTCATCAAATCCATTGTGGCGAGCTTCTTTAGAAAAATTAAATTTTGCTCCTTTAAACAATGTTGATTATGCAGGCGGTATAATTGTAACTGATTGGTTCAGCAATGAAACTTCTAATGAACAAATTAAGATTACTATTAGATTTTTAACAAACGAAATAAGGTCTGACGCTATCAATGTAATCATTCATAAAAAAATTTGTAGCGCTCAAAATAATTGTAAAATTACTAAAATTGAAAATGATTTAAATGGAGAAATAAAATTCGAAATTTTAAAAAAAGCAGCACAAATTAAAAATAATGACGTTGCAACAATAAAAGAAGAAACTGGAGATTACAAAATCCCTGGAAAAAATTTTTAAGTAATTTAAATTGTTTTATTATTTAATTGATTAAACCATTTTATTTATGGATCCTGAAAGATATAATTTTAAAGTTGTAGAAGAGAAATGGCAAAATTATTGGCTTGAAAACAAAACATTCAAAGCAGAAATAGTTGAGGGTAAAAAAAAGTTTTATTGCTTGGAAATGTTTCCCTACCCATCTGGCAAAATTCATATGGGCCATGTCAGAAATTATACTATTGGTGATGTTTTGGCTCGGTATAAATCTCTTCAGGGTTATAATGTTCTGCATCCAATGGGTTGGGACTCATTTGGTATGCCTGCTGAAAATGCGGCTCGACAAAATAATTTAGACCCTAAAGATTGGACTGAAAAAAATATTTCTACCATGAAAATCCAGCTTAAAAAGTTGGGTCTTTCAATTGATTGGGACAGGGAAATATCTACTTGTTCTCCAGATTATTATAAACATCAACAACAGTTCTTTTTAGAACTTTACGATAAAGGACTAGTTTATAGAAAAGAAAATTATGTTAATTGGGATCCAATTGATCAAACCGTTCTTGCAAATGAACAGGTGATAGATGGAAAAGGATGGAGATCCGGAGCATCTGTTGAAAGAAAAAAACTCAGTCAATGGTTTTTCAATATATCAAAATTTTCAGACGATCTGCTTCAAGGTCTAGATCAACTTGATGAATGGCCTAACAAAGTCAAAGTTATGCAAAAGAATTGGATTGGTAAATCTTTTGGCTGTGAAATAGATTTTAAAATTGAAGGTAATCAAGCAGTTAAGAGTATTAGTTGTTTTACAACTAGGCCAGATACTTTATTTGGTTTTTCATTCCTGGCTGTATCTGTTGATCACCCTATTTCAAAATTATATGAAAATAATAAGGAATTTATTGATTTTAAAGATAAGTGTTCAAAAACAGGAACTACAGAAGAATCTATTGCTCAAGCTGAAAAGATTGGATTTAAAACAAATCTAATGGCTATAAACCCTCTTGATGACACTAAAAAAGTTCCTGTCTATTTTGCAAATTTTGTTTTAATGGATTATGGATTTGGTGCAGTATTTGGATGTCCTGCACATGACCAAAGAGATTTAGATTTTGCATTAAAATATAATTTAGATGTTATTTCTGTGGTTAAACCATCTGACGAAGATGATAATTTTAAAGTTTCAAAGGAAGCGTATACAGGGCCTGGAGTTATATTTAACTCTAAATTTTTAGATGGTTTTAAAGTTCCTGATCAATCAATTCTAGAAACTATTAAAATTTTGGAGGAAAGAAAAATAGGAAAGAAAAAAATTAATTTTAGATTAAAAGATTGGGGTGTTTCTAGACAACGATATTGGGGCTGTCCTATTCCAATTGCCTATAAAAAAAATAATGAGATAGTAAAGGTTCCTATAGAAAAACTACCTATAAAACTTCCTGAAAAAATAAATTTAAATACAAATGGCAATCCTTTAGATCACCAGCAGGATTGGAAAAAAATTATTATTGATGGAGAAGAATGTCTACTGGAAACTGATACACTTGACACTTTTGTAGATTCATCTTGGTATTTTTTAAGATTTTGTTCACCACAAAATAAAGATTTGGGTTTTGATATAAATGAAATTAATTATTGGATGCCTGTTGATCAATATATAGGTGGTGTTGAACACGCCATATTACATCTTTTATATTCTAGGTTTTTTACAAGAGCATTAGATTATAAAATTGATAAAATTGATATTAAAGAACCTTTCAAAGGTTTGTTTACTCAGGGAATGGTTTGTCACGAAACTTACAAAGATCAAAATAATAAATGGCTTAGCCCCGATGAAGTTTCTTCTAAAAATGGAAAAGAATTCTTTAAAAAGATAAATCCATCAGAAAAAATAAAAGTAGGTCCATCAGAATCAATGTCTAAATCAAAAAAAAATACTATCGATCCTGAACAAATGATTCAAAACTATGGTGCAGATGCAGTTAGATTGTTTATCTTATCTGACAGTCCACCAGAGAGAGATGTGCAATGGTCTGATCAAGGAATGGTTGCCTCATACAAATTTATACAAAAATTCTGGATATTGCATAAGAAAATAGTTTTTAAATCACAACAGTCAAATAAAGAAACTCAAATTTTTAATGAACCTATAGAAGAGTTCACAAATCAAACAATTAATAAAATTAACCTTAGTTTAAATAAGTTTAGCTATAATGTTATTATTGCAAACTTACATGAGATCTATGCCTTCTATAATAAAATAATTGAAGAGAAAATTTTTTTTAAAAATCTTATAGACAATTATGTTAAAATTTTAACTATAATGCTCCCTATTGCACCTCATCTTGCAAATGAATGTTTGAATGAAATAGCAACTAATAAAAATTATTTTTGGCCTAAAGTTGAGGAAAAATATCTTCAAAGCAAACAATCAAATATTGTTGTACAAATTAATGGAAAAAAAAGAGGTTTAATTCTAACAGAAAAAAATATTAAAGAGGCTGAATTGATTAATGAAATTAAAAAAACAAAAGAATTACAAAAATTTATAGTAGAAAAAACTATTATTAAAACTATCTTTATAAAAGATAAGTTAATAAACTTAATTTTGAAATAATGGCAAAAAAAATAACACTACTATTAGTAATTTTTTTAATTTGGGGTTGCGGCTATCAGCCTATTTATCTAAAAAAAAATAATTCAGAACAAAAAATAAAAACTATTACTTTAAACGGTGAACAAAAAGTTAATAAAATAATTATAACTTCTTTAGGGGTAAAAGCAGATAAAAACTTACTAACAGGTTACAGCTTAATTTTAAAAAGTTTAAAAAGAATAGACATTATTTCAAAGGATAAAAGTGGAAATCCCTCAGCCTATAAAACATCTATTATCGTTGAAGTTTTGCTAACTGAAAAAGAAAGAATTATTAAACAAAAAGAATTTGTTTCAAGTTTTACTTATAATGCTAGTGAAAATAAATTTGATCTTTCCCAATACCAAAAAAATATTGAATTAAATTTAATCAATGAAATATCAGAAAAAATCTTTATTTACTTAAGGGCATAATAAATGATTTTAAAATCATTTGAACTAAATAAAATCAAATTAGAAAATTGTAATTTCTATCTTTTTTATGGAGATAATGAGGGTTTTAAAGAGGAAATAATTAAAAATTTTTTTGAAAAACAATATCAAGGAAATGTTTATAGATATGACGAAAAAGAAGTATTAGATAATGTTGGTAGTTTTTATAATAGTATATTAACAAAATCTTTTTTTGATAATAAAAAACTCATTATAATTAATAGAGTTTCAGATAAAATTAGAACGATTGTTGAAGAACTTATTGAAAAAAAAACAGAAGATATTCAGTTTATTTTAAATTCAAAAAATCTTGAAAAAAAATCAATTTTGAGAAAATTTTTTGAAAAGGAAAAGTCAATTATATGTGTCCCATTTTATGAGGATAATAATCAAACCCTAAACTCAATTGTTAGCCAATTTTTTAGAAATAAAAAAATTCCTATTTCACAGCAATTAATTAATATTTTAACCGAAAGAAGTAGAGGAGATAGAAAAAATCTTAATAATGAATTACAAAAAATAGAAAATTATTCTTTAAATAAGAAAACTATTAATCTGCAAGAGATAATTAAACTCACCAATCTTGCAGATAATTATAATGCATCAGAATTAATTGATCATTCGCTTGCTAAAAACACTAGAAAAACAGTCGCTATTTTCAATGAAAATAATTATTCAGATGAGGATAATATAATAATTATAAGAACATTATTGGCAAAACTTAAAAGACTGCTTAAAATTCATGAATTAATTGATGAAAAAGGAAATATTGATGAAGCAATTTCTTCTTTAAAACCTCCAATTTTTTGGAAAGATAAACCTGTTGTTACTCAACAATTAAAGGCTTGGGGTAAAAGGGAATTAAAAGATTTAATATATACAAGCAATGATATTGAATTATTGATAAAAAAAAATTCAACTATTGGTAAAAATATTCTTTCTGATTTTATTATTAATAATTCAAAAAAAATTAATAATTAGTTTTTATGATCGCTATTAATTTATTTAATTGATCAAGATCTTTATATTCTAGAATAAGGGATCCAGTATTATTTTTTTTATTCTTAATTAAAACATTAAGACCAATTTTATCTCTAACTGAGTTTTCTAAAGATTGTAAATTAATATCACGTGGTCCTTTAAAGGATTGTTTCTTTATTTTAAAAATTTTTACAAAATTTTCTGCTTGTCTAACAGAGAGATTTTTCTCAACTATTTTATTTGCAACAAATTCTGAATTATCAAGACCTACTAAAATTTTTGCATGCCCTGGAGTTATTTTTTTTGTCTCAATTAATTTCAAAACTCCATTTGGAAGTGTAAGCAGTCGTAAAAAATTAGTTATATGACTTCTACTTTTTCCAATAAATTCAGCTACTTTTTCCTGATCGTAGGAAAATTCATTTATCAATCTTTGATAACCTCGAGCTTCTTCTAATGCATTAAGATCGTTCCTTTGGACATTTTCAATTATTGCAAATTCTAATGACTTTAAATCATCAACATCTGTAATTACTACAGGTACATCATGAAGACCTGCCTTTTGAGCTGCCAACCATCTTCTCTCACCTGCAATTATTTCATATTTGGAGCTATCATCAGATGATTTTCTGACAATTATTGGCTGTATAATTCCTCTTTTTTTTATTGAATTAGTTAAGTCTTGCAAATTTTCTTCATCAAAAATTTTTCTAGGTTGGAACTTATTGCTCACTAAATTGCTGATAGATAATTTATTAATATTTACCTCTGTCTTTGTCTCACCTATTAATGAAGATAATCCTCTACCTAGACCCTTCTTTATTTTATTTGTATCCATTATGCAGCGCTCCCAATTGTTTCTTCTTGATTAATAAATTCATCTGTAAAGCTAAAATACGACTTACTTCCGGGACAAGATTTATCATAAATTAAAACTGGCATTCCATGTGATGGCGCTTCTGACAGTCTTACATTTCGTGGAATGACTGTTAAATAAACTTTATCGTTAAAAAAATCTCTAGCTTCCTTTTCAACTTGTGAGGATAATTTATTTCTCTTATCATACATTGTTAAAAGAATTCCTCTAATTCTTAAATCAGGATTTAAATTTGTTTTTATCCTTTCTATTGTTTTCATTAGCTGTGTTAATCCTTCTAGCGCAAAAAACTCTGTCTGCAATGGAACAACTAAGGAGTGGGATGAAACTAAAGCCATAACAGTGAGCAAACTAAGGGACGGAGGACAATCAATTAAAATATAATCATACTGTCCTCTAAAATCATTTAAATAAGCGGTTAATTCGCCTTTCAAAATAAAGGCTCGTTTACTATCTCCTGCGGTCTCAACCTCTAAACCAGACAAATCAACATTTGAAGTTACTACATCTAAATTTTGATAGTTTGTTTTTTTAATTACATTAGAAATTGACTTAGAGCCATTGAGAACAGCATAAATTGTTTCGTTAGAATTTTCTAAGTTTGATAAACCAAGTCCTGTTGTAGCATTACCTTGTGGATCAAGATCAATAATTAAAACTTTTTTTTCTTTTTGAGCCAATCCTGCAGCAAGATTAATTACAGTTGTAGTTTTTCCTACCCCACCCTTTTGATTTATTACAGATATAATTTGCATCTATTTTTTTTTAATATTTTTTATGTTTAATAAAAATGAATCTTGGCTTGTGATACTTTTTTTTTTTCAAAATCAAAATCCCAAATTTTTAAAGTGTCCTCTAAAGTTTTTTCGCTATTTTTACCCATAAATAAAATTAAATTTTTATAATTATTAAAATTATTGTAAACTAATTCTAAAACTATTGGTAAGGGCTTAAATGCTCTTGCCATTATTGTACCTGACTTTATATTTTTTATCTCAAAAATGTTTTTTTGTATTACTTCTGTTTCTAATTTTAATTCTCTAGATATTTTTCTTAAAAAAACGCTCTTATGATGACTTTTTTCGTATAAGTTAACTTTTATGTTTTTTTTTAAGTTTTTGATCAAAATTGACACTATTATTCCTGGGAATCCACCTCCTGAGCCTATATCTGTTACAATGTTACTGTTAAAATCAATAAAATCAATAGTTTGAGCAGAATCTACTATATGTCGTTCTCTTATTATATTTTCTTGTGCACTTTCCTTACTTATTAGGTTAATTTCTTCATTCTTGTTTTTTAATAGAATAATAAATTTTTCAAAATCTACACAAGTTTCACGTGAAACATTTTGATATTTTAATAGTGGATATTTATCTAAAATTTCTTCCATTAAGCTATAAGCTTAATAGACTTTCTTTTGACGTGTGACAACAAAATATATACAGCTGCTGGGGTTATTCCGTCAATTCTCAAAGCTTGACCTAAGGTTTTTGGCCTAATCAATTTAAATTTAGATTTTACCTCATTTGATAGACCTGAGAGGATATCATAGTTAAATTCATCAGGAATGGATAAATTTTCATCTCTCTTAAAGGCTAAAATATCTGATTTTTGCTTTTTTAAATATCCCATATAATGGGCATTAATTTCAACTTGCTCATCTATTTTTTCATCAAAAAAGGGAATATCAGGCCATATTTCTCTTATTTTTTGCATATTAACTCCTTTTTGAGACAAAATTTCATTTGATTTTCGTAAAACTCCATCCTGAGCTATATTTATCCCAAAATTCTTAACTTTATTTGGTGAAATTGATAATATTGACATTTTTTTCACTATTATTTTTAATTTTTTTGACTTTTCCTCAAAAAGGTCTTTTCTTATTTCACTTGTTAAACCAATTAAAATGCCTTTCTCCGTTAATCTTTGATCGGCATTATCGGCTCTCAGGGTTAGTCTATATTCAGCTCTAGAGGTAAACATTCTATATGGTTCAGCTACGCCTTTTGTTACAAGGTCATCTATCATAACGCCTATGTATGCATCAGATCTATCAAGAATAAAAGGTTCCTCATTTTTAAAAGATAGGGCAGCATTTATTCCTGCCATAAGCCCCTGTGCTGCAGCCTCTTCATAACCTGTCGTTCCGTTAATTTGTCCTGCGAGATACAAATTAGGTATTTTTTTTGTTTCAAGCGTTAAAAAAAGCTCTCTTGGATCTATATAATCATATTCTATAGCGTATCCAGGTCTAATTATCTTAACATTTTCTAAACCACTGATATTATTACATATTTCTTGTTGTACCTCCTCTGGAAGTGAGGTCGAAATACCATTGGGGTATATTGTATGATCATTTAGGCCCTCAGGCTCTAAATATATCTGATGCCGACTTTTATCAGCAAACTTTACTATCTTGTCCTCTATTGATGGGCAATATCTTGGGCCTACCCCCTGTATGCTACCGGAATACATAGCGCTCCGTTTTAAATTTTTTTGAATAATGTTGTGAACATTCTCATTCGTATAGGTCATTCTGCATGAAACTTGTTTGTTAATATTTTTTTTAGTTAAAAAAGAAAAAAAATAAGGATCCTCGTCTGCAAACTGTTCTTCTAAATTTTTATAGTTAATTGTTCTTGAGTCTAGTCGGGGAGGGGTGCCTGTCTTTAATCTTCCAATTTTAAAATTATATTTCTCCAACTGCTCACTTAATCCTGTTGAAGGTTTCTCATTATATCTTCCAGCTGGCGTTCTCTCTTCACCAATATGTATTAATCCATTTAAAAAAGTGCCTGTTGTTAGTATTAATTTATTACATAAAATTTTTTTTCCAGATTTTGTTTCAAATCCAGTTATAGTGTTTTTAGAAAAAATAAACTTAATTACAGGATCTGAAAAAACTGTTAAATTACAATAGTTTAATAGCTTTTCTTGCATATATTTACGATATAAAAATCTGTCTGATTGAGTTCTAGGACCTTGAACGGCAGGACCTCTACTTCTATTTAGCAGTCTAAATTGTATGCCTGATTTATCAGCAATCTCTCCCATAACACCATCTAATGCGTCTATCTCTCTAACTAAATGTCCTTTACCAAGACCACCTATCGCTGGATTACAAGACATCTCGCCTATCGTTTCAATCTTATGAGTGAACAGAGCGGTATTAACTCCAAGACGTGCAGAGGCTGCCGCAGCCTCACAACCAGCGTGTCCTCCACCAATAACCACTACTTCAAATGAGAAATCATTTTTCATAAGTTAAATTTATAACTGATATAAATATTTACAAGCAGACAGTATTTTTTTTTAGAGATGTTTATCTAAGACAATTGTGCTGTCTTTATTATTTAAATTAACGAATTAGTTATGTTTATCAACAAAAATGCAGAAAATATGCTGAGAAAAGCCCGGAAAATAATGCTTATTTGCCGATACAAAAATCGTTGAAAATACTACCTAATATCTCTTCAACATCTACTTTTCCAACTATCATTCCTAAATGTCGTGTTGCTAAACGAAGATCTTCTGCAGCTTTATCAAAATCCTCTGCTTCATTTTTTTCTTCAAAGTTTTTCAAATAATTTAAACTTTGTTCAAGATGTTGTCTGTGTCTTTCGCGAGTAATTAAAATATCTTCATTTGTGATAAATTTATTTTTTAATTTATCTTTAATTTTGAGAATTAAATTTTCTATGTTGAGATTGTTTTTTACTGAAATTAAAACATGTTCAAAATTTTTTATTTCAGAGCTTAAATCTTTTTTTAAAAGATCAGATTTATTGACTACAAGTATTGCATTTTCATCCATCAATTGCTTCAAAACTCCTTTAAAATCAATACTTTTAGCGTCTATAATGATCAATTTTAGGTCTGCATTTTCCGCCTTATCAAGGGCTAACTTTATTCCTTTTTTTTCTATTTCATTTTTAGAGTCTCTAATTCCTGCAGTGTCAGAAACCACAACTGGATATCCGTCAATATTTAAGTGGGTTTCTATTACGTCTCTTGTGGTCCCCGCTATCTCGGATACTATTGCAACATCTCTTTTTGATAGATAGTTTAGTAAACTAGATTTCCCAGCATTAGTTGGTCCTATAATTGCAATCTTAAAGCCTTCCCTAATTCTTTCTCCAACTTTTTGATCGTTTAAAATTTTTTTAATACTTAAAATAACTTCATTAGAAATTTTTTTAATATTTTTTAAAACATCAGCTGGTAAATCTTCATCGGGAAAATCTATTTTTGCTTCGACATTTGATAAAATTTTTAAAAGTTTTTCTCGAAGATCATTAAATATTTTTGATGATTTGCCATTCATTATTTTTACCGCTTGCTGCCTTTGAATTTCAGTCTCTGCTGAAATTAAATCTGCTATACTTTCGGCTTTAAGCAAATTTATTTTTCCATTTTGAAATGCAAGTTTTGTAAACTCACCAGGTTCTGCTAAGCGACAATTTTCAATTTGAGAAATAGATGAGTGAAGAGCGTCAATTACAGCTTTACTACCATGTACATGGAATTCTGCCATATCCTCGCCTGTGTAGCTCTCAGGGCCGGGAAACCATAATATTATACCCTCATCTATAAGCTCAGAAGTGTTAATTTTATTAATCTTTTTTAATGTGGCCACTCTTGCTTTTGGCAAATTCTCATTGGTCAACAACCTTATTATTTTTTTTGTATTTTCACCAGAAACTCTGATTATGGCTATTCCTGAAATACCAGGACCAGTTGATAGAGCATAAATTGTCATGCAAATATTATAGCTCCAATTTTACACTCATGTAAAACTTTAAATTAATGAAATAAATTTTTTAAGCTGGTTTGTTCATTGAATTAAAGAAATCTGCATTGCTTTTGGTTTCTTTAAGTTTTGAGTTAATAAATTCAATTGCATCCATAGTGCCCATTGGAGCAATAATTCTTCTCAGAACATTCATTTTTGAAAGATCGTCTTTGTTAAAAAGTAATTCTTCTCTTCTTGTTCCAGACTTGGTTATATCGATTGCAGGATAAATTCTTTTATCAGCAATTTTTCTATCAAGAACTGTTTCACTATTTCCTGTTCCTTTAAATTCTTCAAAAATTACTTCGTCCATTCTTGAACCGGTATCAATTAAAGCAGTTGAGATAATTGTTAAAGATCCACCTTCTTCAATATTTCTAGCTGCTCCAAAAAATCTTTTTGGTCTTTGTAACGCGTTCGCATCGACGCCACCTGTTAAAACTTTTCCAGAACTTGGAATAACTGCGTTATAGGCTCTGCCCAGTCTAGTAATTGAGTCTAATAAAATAACCACATCTTTTTTATGTTCCGTTAGTCTTTTTGCTTTTTCGATAACCATTTCAGCAACAGCAACATGTCTTGAAGCGGGCTCATCAAATGTTGAGCTAATAACTTCACCTTTAACTGTTCTTTGCATGTCTGTCACTTCCTCTGGTCTTTCATCAATTAACAAAACCATTAAATAACTTTCTGGATAATTTTTTGCGATAGAATTTGCTATGCTTTGTAAGATCATAGTTTTACCAGCCTTAGGAGGTGAAATAATAATTGATCTTTGACCCTTGCCTATTGGACTTACAAGATCAATCAATCTGGGTGTTAAGTCTGGTTTTTTTTCTATTTTAGTTGTTTCAATTTCCATGACCATTTGTTGGTCTGGGTAGAGGGGTGTTAAGTTATCAAATGCTATTTTGTGACGAGCCTTTTCGGGTTCCTCAAAATTTATTTTACTAACCTGCAATAATGCAAAGTATCTTTCGCCTTCTTTTGGAGCTCTAACGGGGCCTTCAACAGTATCACCTGTTCTTAAACCAAACTTTCTTATTTGACTTGGACTAACATATATATCATCAGGACCAGCTAAATAATTTGATTCCATGGCTCTTAAAAAACCAAAACCATCTTGTAATAATTGCAAAACACCGGCACCAGTAATTTCCTCTTTTTCTGCAACTTTTTTTAATATGGCAAATAATATTTCTTGCTTTCTAAGTGTGCTCGCATTTTCAATTCCAAGCTCTTCTGCTTGTGTAATTAATTGTTCAGATGATTTTAATTTAAGTTCTTGAATATTCATGTTATGGGGGGCGTGTTTGAGGTTTGTATGATAGATTAAATATATATACTCTTTAAAATATTACAAGTCTAAATGGGTTTAAATATTACAATAAAAACAATCAAAATTAACAATATAGTTGGCACTTCATTAAGTATTCTAAAAAATTTTGATGATTTTGTATTTCTGTTCAGGCTAAAGTCTTTGAGCAATTTAAATAAATAGAAATGATAAATCGTTAACAAGATAACAAATAATAATTTCAACTTTACCCAAAGTGTAAAAAAAACATCAGTTCCTATAGTAAGAATTAAAATAAATCCAAAAATCCAACTTAAAATCATGGCCGGCATCATAATGTAAAAAAATAACTTTCTTTCCATGGTTTTAAAAATAGAAGAAGAGTTTTGATCGTTTAAGTTTTCAACATGATATACAAAAATTCTTGGTAGATATAAAAGTCCTGCCATCCAAGAAATTACGGCTATCAAATGTAGACTTTTGAATAATAAATAACTATTCATGATTTAAACAAGGACATTTTTTAAATTCTAAAGGACATTGGATTTTTGGAGGATAAAGACCATCCTTAAATTTATATTCATTTTTTTTAATTATTAAATCTGACATTGTTTTAATAAAATCTTCATTTGTTCCAAGGGCAGGGACTCTTGTGTAATTCTTGCAACCATTTGCATCCGCAAGCTCTTTATATTCTATGTCTAGTTCAACAAGTGTTTCTGAGTGTTCAGAGACAAACGCAATAGGCACCAGGACTATATGTTTTCCAATTTTAGAGTTTTCTATAATGATATCTTCTGTTGATGGTCCAATCCATTTAAGTGGACCAACTCTACTTTGGTAACTTAATATCCAATCTAAGTTTTCAATATTTAATTCTTCCACTATCTTTTTTACTGACTGTTCTACTTGCCATTGATAGGGGTCTCCTTTTTTAATATTTTTTTCTGGCAAACCGTGTGCTGAAAATATTAACTTAAAGTTTTTTAAATCTTTTATCTTTTTAAGTATTTCTTTTGTGTGAGCTTTTAGAAAGTTCTGATCGGTTGGATAACAACAAATGGTACTTGTTTTAACCTTATACTGATTTTTTTTACAAACATCTTTCCATTCTTTAATTGAAGACCCGGAAGTAGCTGCAGAATATTGGGGATAGAGGGGCATTAAAATAACTTCCTCTGGATTAAAAAATTGTACTTCTTTAATCACTTGCTCCGCTCTTGGGTGCCAACACCTCATAACTATAAAACATTTATAATCGTCAATCTTTTGATCTTGATTAATTTTTTTTTCAAGGGCGTCTGATTGTTCTTTTGTTAGTTTTAATATTGGTGATGCGCCACCAAGTTCTTCATAAATTTTTTTTGCAACGGGCGCTCTTCTATTAGAAATTAATTTTGCGAGAGGATATCTTAGAAAAGTTGGTAAATTTAATATTGCGGGATCATTAAACAAATTAAATAAAAAAGGCTCAACATTTTCTATTTTGTCTGGCCCCCCAAGATTAAATAAAATTATTGCTTTTTTCATTTAATAATCTTTTACCATCTTAACTAAATAATCAACCATTTCAGGGTTGGTCTCTGGCAAAACACCGTGACCTAAATTAAAAATATAAGGATGGTCTTTAAATATATTTAAGTATTTTAATGCTTGTTTTTTAAGGTTGCTTATATCTGTTAGTAAAACCTTAGGATCCAAGCCACCTTGTACAGGAATGTTTATAGATTTACATATTAAAGTTGGGTCTACATCATAATCGATATTAACTGCATCCGGATTAACTATATCACAATAATTTTTATAATTTTTTATTCCTCTAGGAAAACAAATTACAGGAACATTAAGTGATTTAACATGATTCACCAAACTTAATGTTGGATTATAAACATAATTGGGTAAATCGTTTTCATCTAACAATCCAGCCCAACTATCAAAAATTTGTATTATGTTTGCTCCATTTTTTATTTGTTGATCAATATGTATTTTTAGAAATTTATCTAGTATTAATATAATTTTTTTTATTAAAATTTTATCTTCAAAAATTTTTTTTAATAATTCTTTTTTTGGTGAACGTTTATTAATCATATAAACCAATAATGTCCAAGGTGCGCCAACAAAACCTATTAAATTTTTATTATTAATTAAATTTTGTTCACTTACTTTCTTGATAGATTTGTAAACTGGATCCAATTTTTTTAAAAAATCTGTTTCATTAATATTTGCCAAATCTTCTAAATTTAAATCTCCTAACTGGGGGCCAAAGTCTTTTTTAAATTCTACTTTTTGATTTAATCCATAAGGCAACATTAAAATATCTGAAAAAATTATTGCAGCATCCAATTCGAATCTTTTTAAAGGTTGTAAAGTAATTTCAGATGACAGTGTTTCATTTAAACATAATTTTACAAAATCTGGATTATTTTTTCTAATTACTCTAAACTCGGGTAAATATCTTCCTGCTTGCCTCATTAACCATATGGGTGTATTTGTGGTTTTTTTATTTAATATTGTTTCTTGAATAGGAGTCATAATAATAAGTAATTATTTAATTATAGTATTAGTTATATAGTATGTGAATAATGGTAATAAATTGTTTTACCAACTTTATACACTTTTTATTAACAATTAATAATATTCAAGATCTCTTTTTAAATAATAACACTAATATGTTTTTTAATCTTGTTCGATAAGTTGTATATAAATAGTTCACATGTTTATTAATGTTTATAAAAACGTTGTTTTACAATAAAAAATAATAAACTTCATTAATGGAAAAAATGATAAAAATAATACTTAATTATCAACATTTTATTCATGAGTAATACATATCAAATTTATCTTGTTTCTGACTCCACAGGTGAAACTCTGGATAGAGTATTTTTAGCAATTAAAGCACAATTTAAAAATATAGAATATGACGTTAAATCTTATTTTTTTACAAGAACAGAAAATCAGGTGATTAAAATTATTGAAGAAGCAAAAAAAAACCCAAATGCTATAATTTTATACACAATTGTTGATAGCTCACTTGCTAAATTTTTAGGCAATAAAAGTGATGAAAAAAAAATTCCTTGTTTTAGTGTTTTAGGAAATCTAATCCTAAATTTTTCTAAACTTTTAAACCAAAAAGCATCACACAAACCTAGCGGACAACACGAACTCAATGAAGAGTATTATGAAAGAATAGAGGCCATTCAATTTACTATGGCTCATGATGATGGCAACTTAGTTCAGGACATTGGCAAAGCTGATTTAGTGTTGTTGGGAGTTAGCAGGACCAGCAAAACTCCAACCTCTATCTATCTTGCAAACAGGGGACTTAAAACACTAAATATTCCATTAGTCAACGAAAACTCAATTCCAGAAACATTAAAAAGAAATCCAAAATTATCTTGTGTTGTTGGGCTAACAACTGAACCCGAAAGATTAGTTGCTATAAGAAAAAATAGAATGAACACATTAAAAGAGACAGAAAACACAAGCTATACAGATATAAAAAAAATTGAAAAAGAAATTATTGAAGCAAAAAAAACATTTGTAAAATATAAATGGCCAATAATTGATGTCACAAGAAAATCAGTTGAAGAGACAGCAGCCTCGATAATTAAAATTCATGAAATATTTAAAAATAATGATCAATAAAATAATACTTGCCTCAAAAAGTGGAGTAAGAAAAAAAATTTTGGAAGATAATGGAATTGCTTGCAGAGTCGAACCATCTAATATTGATGAAGATAGCTTTAAAAAAAGTCTGTTAAAACAAAATGCAACACCGACAATTATTTCGAAGAATTTAGCAGAACTAAAAGCAAATAAAATAAGTCAAAAATTTACCAACGAAATAATTTTGGGAGCAGACAGTGTTATCGATTTAGAAGGACAAATAATATCAAAACCGCATGATAGAACTGAGGCCATTAAAATACTTCAAAAACTAAATGGCAAAACCCATCAATTGGTTAGTTCTGTCTGTATTTCAAAAGGAGGTTCGATGATATGGAATCATACGGACAAAGCTTCATTAACCATGAAAAACATGAGTTTTTTAGAGTTAGAAGATTATTTGGCTAAAATTTCAGATGAAGCACTTTATGCCTATAATGTTTATCAAATTGAAGGAGAGGGGAGAAATTTATTTTCTAGAATTGATGGAGATGAGGACACCATTATGGGATTACCCATCAAACAAATAAAGGAATATTTAAATATATTTTAATGATTAAAAAATTTTTAGTTATTGGCAATCCAATACAGCATTCTTTATCGCCAGATTTACACAATTATTGGATTAAAAAAAACAAGATAAGAGCATCCTATGAAAAAAAACTAATAGAAGAAGACGGTTTAAAAAAATTAATTTCTGATATCATGGAAGAGAACATTCATGGAGCAAATATAACGGTTCCATTTAAAAATAAAATTATACCTTTGTTGGACTCTTTAACTTCTGAAGCTGATATATCGCAGTCTGTAAACACAATTTATAAAATGAAAAATAAAATTATAGGAGACAACACTGATATAGAAGGTTTTAAAATTGCTTTAGAAAAGACAAAACAAACCATAGAAAATAAAACGGCACTTATTTTAGGGGCAGGTGGAGTAGTTCCATCAATAATTATTGCTTTAAAAAAATTAAAAATAGATAAAATTTTTATCACTAACAGAACAGAGAAAAAGGCAACCGAAATTAAAAAGACCTTTTCTGATGTAGAAATAATAAGATGGGGAGAAATAATTGATTTTGATATTATTATAAATGCCACTAGTCTCGGCCTGGACAAAGAAGACATGATTAAATTAGAGTATGAAAAAATTAGCAAAGATAAGTTTTTCTATGATGTAATTTACAGCCCCAACGAAACAAATTTTTTAAAAGAGGCGAAGAAGTTTGGCGGAAAAGTTGAAAATGGAAAAACAATGTTTTTATATCAAGCTCAAAAGGCTTTTTTTATATGGCATGGCGTTCTACCAGAAATAGATACAGAGGCCATTAATTTACTTAATTTATGATTAGAATAGCTGTTTTAGGAGGTATAGGGTCTGGAAAAACGTACATAGCTAAACTTTTTAATTTTCCAGTTTTTAATGCAGATTTAGAGGTTGCTAAAATTTATAAAAACAACAGACAATGTTTTAAGAAATTAAAGAAAAAATTACCAGAATATTTTTTGTCATTCCCAGCAAAAAAAGATCAAATTATAAGAGCAATAACAAATAATGAGGAAAATTTAAAAGAAATAACAAAAATTATTCATCCAGAAATTAGAAAAAAAATGCATATATTTTTAAAAAATAATAAAAAAAATAAAGTAGTTGTTTTAGATATCCCCCTTTTTCTTGAAAATAAACTAAATAAAAAAGGTGATATTTTAATCTTCATTCAATCAAATAAATCAGAAACCATTAAAAGATTAAAAAAGAGAGATAATTTTAATATTGATTTACTCAAAAAATTTAAAAAAATTCAACTTCCTTTGAGTTTTAAAAAAAATAAATCAAATTATATAATTAAAAATAACTTTACAAAAAAACCTGTTAGACAAAGAATAGAAAGAATACTAAAAAAAATTATATAAAATGAAAGAAATTGTATTAGATACAGAAACAACAGGACTATCAGTTAAAGACGGACATAGAATTGTAGAAATTGGCTGTATCGAGCTAGATAATTTAGTGCCAACAAAAAATAAGTTTCACTGTTACCTTAATCCTGAAAGAAAAGTTTCTGAAAGAGCGCTAGAAGTTCATGGCTACACAGATGAATTTTTATCCACACAAAAAAAATTTTCAGAGATTGTAGAAGAGTTTTTAAGTTTTATTGAAAATAAGAGATTGGTAATTCATAATGCTGAATTTGACTTATCACATTTAAATAATGAATTAGCATTATTAGGTAGGGAAAAAATTGAGAACAAAAATGTTATTGATACGCTTGCTTTAGCTAGAGACAAGTTCCCTGGCTCACCTACAAGTCTTGACGCACTTTGTAAAAGATATCGTGTAGACAATTCAAAACGAACACAGCATACAGCCCTTATAGACTGCGATTTATTAGCGAAAGTTTATATTAACTTATTAGATCAAAAAGAGCCTACACTTAATTTTAAAAACGAAGATAATGAAAGAACAATAATTAGCGCAAACAATACAAACCAATATTATAAAAAAATTGTAAAGCCCACTGATGAAGAGCTAAAGCTGCATAAAGAATATATAAAAAATAGTTTAAAAAAAAATTTTTTTTAATTAGCTCTTTGTTTATATAGTTCCGTAAAGTCTATTTTTTTATCAATTGTTACCTCTGGAAATCCAGAGTTATGAAGCAAATTTAGAAATGTTTTCTCTAGATTTGGATAAATTTTATTTTGAACATCACACAATATAATCTTTTCTAAATCTTTTTTATCACTTACAGCTTCATCAATTTTTACAATAGAGGTATAAATTATTTCAAAATAGGATCTTTTTTCACTTAACTCTTTGTCATCAAATTTTAATTTAGTATTAACTTCGATCATTTTATTTTTTAATGGTTTTGAGTTAATATCAATATTTAGATGGTATTTTGAAATTTGTTCCTTAACAAAAATATAAGTTTGAACATCAGCTGTCTCACTCGAAATATCTTTTACAAACTCAGCTAATATTTTAAAATTTTCTGTCATTTTCATCCTCTATATCTTCAAATTCGCCATTAATAAAACCTTGTTTTTTATTTACGGGTTTTTGTTTATTTGATACTTTTTTAAATATTAATTTTCTTGTTGGTGGAAATATTATTAATAATCCTATGAAATCAGTAGCAAATCCAGGTAAAATTAAAAGTAGTGCAGCAAAAGCCAAGGCTGCTCCAGAAATAATTTCGTAAACTGGAAGTTCATTTTTTACCATTTGAGACATCCCAGATCGCAATGTATTAAAACCTTCATATCGGGCATAAACAATGCCAAAAAACGCAGTAACAAAAATCAATAAAATTGTATTAAAAGCACCTATTTGAGAGCCTAATTTGATAAATAAATAAATCTCAACAACCGGAATACCTATGAGTAATAATAAAAATGTGTTCATTTGTCCTTAGTCTAAATTGCTAGTTGTAATTAATCAACATAGTAAATATTATTAAAATATGAATTATAGTTTTGAATACATCGATATTATTCTTTTAGCAATGATAGCGGGCTTCATATTCTTACGTTTACGTGGAATACTTGGAAAGAAAACTGGTTTTGAGGGGAAATTTCCTTCACCAATTGAAAAAGAATTCCAGAAAACAAACATCACTCCAAAACCAGTAAGCACAAATTTTGATGAACAATCACAAAAAGAATTTTTAAAAGGTGCAAAAATAGCCTATGAAACAATTATTACTGACTTTAGTGATAGTGATAATAAATTGATAGCTAGCAAATCTCTTTTAAGTAAAAAAATTTATGACCAGTTTAAAGAAGCGCTTGAAGAAAGAGAGAGAAAGGGTCAGTTTGCAGAAATTACGTTTATAGGAATTAAGTCAGCATTAGTAAAGTCTCATAAAAAAATAGAAAGTAGTTTAGAGGTTACTGTGGATTTTGTTAGTGAAATAATTACTTGTGTGAAAGATAAAGAAAAAAAAATAATTTCTGGTGATAGTGAAAAAATTAAAACTGTTTATGATACATGGGTTTTTTCAAGAGATCTTAAGTCAAATAATCCAAATTGGTTGCTAATTGATACACTTACGTAATTGATTAAAAAAATTTCAGATAAAGATAAAAAAGACTGGGAAAATTTTTTAAAAAACAAAGAAAAAATACCCAATAAAGATTTCATTGTTAATAAAAAAATAAGACATGAAAAAATAAAAAAAATAGATCTTCATGGTTTTACACTTCAAGAAGCAAACAAGGGCATAGAGCAATTTATTCAAAAGTCTTTTACTGAAGATGTCACTAAAATTATAGTAATTACTGGAAAAGGTTTAAGGTCTAAAAATGTTCAAAACCCTTATCTCTCAAAAGATTTGAGCATATTAAAATATTCAGTTCCTGAATTTATTGAGTCAAATAAGAATCTAATGAAAATGATTATAGAAATTACTGACGCTAAAATTGAAGACGGTGGTAGTGGCGCATTTTATATTTATCTTAGAAATAAAAATAAACTTAAGTAATTGTTAAAGAATAAATTTAGAGAGATCAGTATCTTTAACTAGCTCATCTAGGTTTTGTTTAACATATTGAGAATTGATTATAATCTTTTCCCCAGACCTATCTGTTGCAGTAAAACTTATATCATCTAAAATTCTTTCAATAATTGTATGAAGTCTTCTTGCACCAATATTTTCTACTGTAGAATTTACTTCAGATGCTATATTGGCAATTGCATCAATTCCATCATCAGAAAACTCTAGCTCTACATTTTCAGTTTTAAGTAAAGCAACATATTGCTTAATTAAACTATAGTCAGGCTCTTTAAGTATTCTTTTAAAGTCATCACTATTTAAAGCTTCAAGCTCTACTCTTATAGGTAGCCTTCCTTGTAATTCTGGTAATAGATCTGAAGGTTTTGCCAATTGAAATGCTCCAGAGGCAATAAATAAAATGTGATCTGTTTTAATTGGACCATATTTTGTACTTACAGTAGTTCCTTCAATCAAAGGAAGAAGATCTCTTTGTACACCTTCTCTAGACACATCTCCTCCAACTCTATCCGCTCTTCCTGAAATTTTATCAATTTCATCTAAAAAAACTATTCCATTATTCTCTGTTGAATTTTTTGCAGATTTAATAATTTTGTCTTCCTCAATTAACTTATCAGCCTCATCATTTATTAAAATTTCATGAGACTCTTTAACAGTCATCTTTTTCTTTTTTGGTTTATTGCCAACTGATTTACCAATCATTTCGCCAATATTAATCATGCCAATATTAGCCCCAGGCATTCCAGGAATTTCAAATGAGGCTTGAGAACCACTATTATTCACTGCGATTTCAATTTCATTATCATCTAAATCTCCGTCTCTTAATCTTTTTCTAAAACTTTCTCTTGTAGCAAGGCTTGCTTTATCACCCACTAAAGCATCTAAAACTTTTTCCTCAGCAAGCTTTTGTGCTTTTGCATATACTTCTTTTCTTTTCTTTACTTTTTCCATAGCAATAGCAATTTCAAGAAGATCTCTTATAATTTGTTCAACATCTCTTCCAACATAGCCAACTTCAGTAAATCTTGTTGCTTCTACTTTCACAAAAGGGGCTTCTGCCAATTTAGAAAGTCTTCTAGAGATTTCAGTTTTACCAACACCTGTCGGTCCTATCATTAAAATGTTTTTAGGTAGAACTTCATTTTTCATTTCACCTTGTAGGGCTTGTCTTCGCCATCTATTCCTTAGAGCTATCGCAACAGCCTTTTTGGCTTTGTTTTGACCAACTACATATCTATCTAATTCTGATACTATTTCTCTCGGAGATAAAGAGCTAACTAACGATCCATCGTCGTTTCGAATCTTTTCTTTTGGAAAGGGAGTAACGTTTGTGTCTTTCATTAAATTTTTTCTATTTTAATATTATCATTGGTAAAAACACAAATTTCTGATGCAATCTTAATAGCTTTTCTTGCAACTTCTTCTGCGCTCAAATCTGTTTCTAATAAAACTTTAGCTGCTGCTAATGCATAGTTTCCACCCGAACCTATACCAATTGCATCACCTTCTGGCTCAAGAACATCACCAGTTCCAGAAATTATATAACTATTTTCTTTGTCACCAATTGCCATTAAAGCTTCTAATCTTCTTAAATATTTATCAGTTCGCCAATCTTTAGCTAATTCAACAGCAGCACGTGGTAGGTTTCCGGCGTGCTTTTCAAGTTTTGCTTCCAATCTTTCAAACAAAGTTAAAGCATCAGCAGTAGACCCTGCAAATCCTGCTATTACATTTCTTTTATCAATTTTTCGAACTTTTGCTGCTGTGCTTTTGATCACAGTATTTCCCATACTAACTTGACCGTCTCCAGCAACGACAACTTCGTTGTTTTTTCTAATAAGCACTATTGTAGTCATAGATTATAAATGGATATTAATTTTAATTCTTCAAGTGCTCGATTACTAATATTGATATAGTTAGCTAATCTCTATATACCTATTAAATATTATGAGTAGAAAAGGAAAAGTTTCAAGAAAAACAAAAGAGACTAGCATTAGTGTTGATTTAAATATTGATGGTAAAGGCAAATATAATATTGATACAGGCATAGGTTTTTTAGATCATATGCTTGAGCAACTATCCAAGCATTCACTAATTGATATTAATCTTAAGGCAAAAGGTGACACACACATTGATCTTCATCACACAACAGAGGATACTGGAATTGCTATTGGTGAGGCTTTAAAGAAGGCATTGAAAGACTATGCAGGGATAAAAAGATATGCCCATGCAATGATACCAATGGATGAAACCTTAACAAGAGTTGCAATTGATGTCTCAAACAGACCATATTTAATATGGAAAGTTAAGCTTAAAGTAGAAAGACTTGGTGAGATGGATACAGAACTTTTTAAAGAGTGGTTTCAAGCATTTTCTCAATCAGCAGGCATAACACTCCATATGGAAAACATCTATGGAGACAATAGTCATCATATAATTGAGTCTTGCTTTAAGGCTCTAGCAAGATCGCTGAGAACTGCTTTAGAAATAGATCCTAGAAATAAAAAAAGCATACCATCAACTAAAGGCTCATTATAAGCTTAATGAATGTCACAATTGTTGATTATAATTCAGGAAACATAAGCTCTGTAATAAATTCTTTTAAGGAAGCTGCAAAAGATAAAGTTAAAATCGAAGTAACCTCCAATCTAAATAAAATAAAATCAAGTGATAAACTTGTATTGCCAGGACAGGGATCTTTTAAGAGCTGTGTTGATGCATTAAGCGGTATAAATGGTTTGATAGAAACACTCAATGAGTTTGCAATAATAAATAAAAAACCTCTTCTTGGGATTTGCGTTGGTTTACAAATGTTTGCAGATCTTGGTTATGAAGAAACCGAAACAAAAGGCCTGGGATGGATTTCAGGCAAAGTTTCAAAGATTGATAATCAAAATAATAAATTCAAACTTCCACACATTGGTTGGAATGAAATAAAAATTATTAAAGAAAGCAAGATTTTTAAGGATATAAAAAATAAATCACACATGTACTTTGTGCATAGTTATGAATTTATTCCAGAAGATAAAAGTACAATTTCATCAACAACAGAATACTCATCAAATATTGTTTGCTCTGTTGAAAAAGAAAATATTTTTGGAACTCAGTTTCACCCTGAAAAAAGTGATAGAATTGGATTAAAGCTCATAGAAAATTTTTTGAATTTATAGAAATGAAAATATTTCCAGCAATTGATATTAAAGATAAAAAGTGTGTAAGATTAGTTAGGGGAGATTTTAATAACAAAACTGAATATCAAATATCACCAGTTGACCAAGCTGAAAAATATAAAGAGCATGGTTTTAAAAATTTACACATAGTTGATTTAGATGGTGCTCTAACTGGAAAGACAGTTAATTTAGATATTATTCAACAAATAGTACATAATTTTGATTTAAAAATTGAAGTAGGAGGGGGGATTAGAACCATTGATAGTATTCAAAAATATACAGATATAGGAGTTGAAAAAGTTATTTTAGGAAGTGCAGCCATAAAAGATAAAAATTTTTTAAAAGAAGCATGTCAAAAATTTCCAAATAAAATTGCCTTAGGTTTAGATGCTAAAGATGGGTATTTGTCTGTTTCAGGATGGAAGGAAAACTCTAATCAATTAACGTTAGATTTTTTAAAAGAGGTTAATGACTTTGGTGTTAGTAGATTAATTTATACAGATATAAATAGAGATGGCATGAAGCAAAGTCCTAATTTTGAAGAAACGATAAACGTTGCGGAAATATCAAATTGTCCCGTGATTATATCTGGTGGAGTTTCATCCATAGACGATATTATAAAAGCAAAGAATTTAAAAAATGTTGAAGGTATAATAGTTGGTAAAGCTATATATGACGGTGATATTAGCTTAGATGAATTAATAAAAGAAATTGATGCTTAAAAATAGAATTATTCCTTGTCTTGATGTTAAGAATGGTCGTGTTGTTAAAGGAATTAATTTTGTTGATCTAAAAGATGCAGGTGACCCAGTTGAGCAGGCTAAAATTTATAGTGAGGGTGGTGCTGATGAGATTTGTTTTTTAGACATTACTGCTTCCAATGAAAATAGAGACACAATTTATGACGTTGTTGAAAGAACATCTAAAAAATGCTTTGTGCCCTTAACAGTTGGTGGAGGGGTTAGAAGCATTGATGATATTAGTAAATTATTAAATTGTGGAGCAGATAAAGTTTCGATCAATACCGCAGCAGTTCAAAATCCTGAAATGATAATTGAAAGTTCAAAAAATTTTGGATCACAGTGCATTGTGGTTGCTATTGATGCAAAAAAAAATGGTGATAATTGGGAAGTTTTTACTCATGGTGGAAGAAATAATACGAACTTAGATGCAATAGATTTTGCAAAAAAAATGGAAGATAGTGGAGCAGGAGAGCTATTGATCACTTCGATGGATAGAGATGGTACCCAAATTGGTTATGACAATGATTTAATATTTAAGATATCCTCAATAGTCAACATACCTGTTATTGCCTCAGGTGGTGTAGGAAATTTAGATCACTTAGTAGATGGTATAAAATTAGGAAATGCCAGTGCAGTACTAGCTGCATCTATTTTTCATTATGGAACCCATTCAATAAAGGAAGCTAAACAATATTTGAATTCAAAAGGAATTCCCGTTAGAATTTAAAGATGTCAGAAAATCTATTAAACTTAGTAAATACAATTAGAGAAAGAAAAAATAAAGACAAAGACAAATCTTATACATCATCATTGTTGTCTGGTGGTCTATCAAAATGTATAGACAAAATGGAGGAAGAATTTGATGAACTTAAAGAAGCTTTAAATGATAAGTCAAACGAAGTTCATGAAGCAGCAGATACAATTTATCATCTATTAGTCACACTAGAAGCAGCTAACATTAAATTTGAGGATGTTCTACAAGAGCTAGAAAATAGGAAAAACCAATCAGGAATTGAGGAAAAAAATAATAGAAAATGATTTACGACAAGAATAATATTTTTGCGAAAATTTTACGAAAAGAAATTCCTTGTAAAAAAATTTTTGAGAATGAACATGTTTTATCCTTCTATGATATTAACGCTCAAAAAAAAATTCATGCTCTGGTAATACCAAAAGGTGAATATATTGACCTAGATGATTTTAATCAAAAAGCTTCAGATGAAGAAATTGTTGCCTTGAGTAAAGCAATTACAGAGGTATCAAAAATATTAGATATATCAACAGATACAGGCAAAGGTTATAGAGCACTTACTAACTTGGGGGAACATGGAGGACAAGAAGTTCCTCATTTACACTTTCACTTATTTGGTGGTGAAAAAATAGGAAAAATGGTTGAGTGACAGAAAAAATTTTTAGAAATTATTTAGAAATTAAATCTCTAGAAGATTTTAAAGAAGTAGAAGCACCCTCGCAGTATAGTTTTGTAGAATTACTTAATCCTAAAGATTTTCAATTAAATAAATTCTTCTATAAAAATGTAGGGAAAAACCATCGTTGGATTGATAGATTGATTTGGACAGATTTAAATTGGATTGAATATGTATCTAATAAAAAACTTTTTACTTATGTTTTAAAAGAAAAAAATGAGATTGCAGGTTATTACGAATTGTTATTTTATGAAAATAATAAAGAGGCAGAAATTGCTTATTTTGGAATTTTAGAAGAATATTTTGGAAAAAAATTAGGTGGATATTTACTTAGTGAGGCAATCAAAAATTCATTTAATCAGGGAGCAAAAAGAGTTTGGGTACACACTTGTTCACTTGACCATGAGAATGCCTTAAAAAATTATTTAGCAAGAGGAATGAAAGTTTTTAAAACAGAAACTCTAATTAGATAGAATTTTAGTTATTTTTTGGTAACTTGAATTTGTTATAATCTAATTTTTGATTTATCTTAATTGAAGAAATAAATGTAATACTCAAATTTTGATATATATCTTCTGTTTGCCATCCAATTAAGTTTAAATTTTTTTTGTCAAAAAAAATATTTATTTCATTATTATTTTCAAAAATTTTAAAGTTAAGATATTTATTGTCTATATTCCTTGGTTCTAACTCTTGTATTTTAGAAATTAGATACTTTTTATCTAGCAAATACTGCAATGGCGTTTTAGCAAGTGGGTAAATATAATAATTACCACTATTGTTAATCTTAATTACTAAAGATTTTCCATTAGAGACAAGGACTTTCTTATTTGATCCACTATACTCACACCAAATTTTTCCTGGATATTCCAAGACACACATTCCATTTTCACTTTTATCATCAACAGTTTGAATAAAATTAAAACTTAAATTATTAGTGCTTTTCATTTTTGCAATTATATCTTCCTTCATAGATGGTAATGCAGGATTATAAAAGTTTAGCAAAATAAATATTATTAATATCCTAGGCATTATAGGACATCTCTTTTACCAACATGGTTTGCTTTGCTAACAATTCCATCAGCCTCCATCATATCAATAATTCTAGCCGCCCTATTGTATCCTATTTGCAATTTTCTTTGTAAAAATGAAGTTGAGGCTTTACCTTCTGACTTAATTATATCTAAGGCTGCTTGATATAATTCATCTTTATCTCCATTATTAGATCCAGTATCACCACTATCTTTTTCATCCACAAAATTTAAGATTTCATCTATATAGTCTGGTTCTGCCTGGACTCTTAAATAGTTATTTACCTTTTCAATTTCATTGTCAGAAACAAAGGGTGCATGAATTCTCACTATTCGATTAGCAGATGACATATAAAGCATATCTCCTTTCCCAAGTAATTGTTCAGCTCCTTGTTCTCCTAAAATTGTTCTACTATCAATTTTTGAAGTGACTTGAAAAGAAATTCTTGTAGGAAAGTTTGCTTTAATAGTGCCTGTAATTACATCAACACTAGGTCTTTGAGTGGCCATTATAATGTGAATACCAGCGGCTCGGGCCATTTGTGAGAGCTTTTGAATATAATTTTCTATTTCTTTTCCTGCTACCAACATCAAATCAGACATTTCATCCACTACCACAACAATGTAAGGCATAGACAAAGTATGTTTTGCATTATATCCATCAATATTACGGACACCTTCTTTTGTCATAAGTCTATACCTATTCTCCATTTCTTTAACAACCCAACCTAAAACTGAAGCAGCTTTTTTTGCCTCTGTAATAACTGGACATAACAAATGGGGAATTCCCTCATACGTAGACAGCTCTAACATTTTAGGATCGATTAATATAAATTTACATTTATCAGGTGCGTGCCTGTAAAGAAGAGAAAGAATAATAGTGTTGATACATACAGACTTTCCAGAGCCAGTTGTGCCTGCTATTAATAAATGAGGCATAGATGCCAAATCACCAACAATAGGTATTCCAGAAATATTTTTTCCAAGCGCTATTGGTAGTCTTACGTCTTTTTTATTAAAGTCAGCATGTGAGAGAATTTCACTAAGAAAAACATTTTCTCTAGTAGAGTTGGGCAATTCTATACCAATAGTACTTCTTCCAGGTATAGTTGCTATTCTTGCAGATTCGGAGCTAGTATTTCTAGCGATATCATCTGAGAGGTTAATAATTTTTGAAACCTTAACACCTGCTGCTGGTTCAAATTCATTAAGAGTTACAACAGGCCCATGACTAACTTTTTTAATATTACCGCTAACTCCAAAGTCTAAAAGGATTTTTTCCAAGAATTCACTATCAATGTAATCTTCATCTTGGAGCTTAGCTTTTTCTTTTTCAGTTGGGATTTTTAATAAATCTACAGAAGGTAATTTAAATCTTACCTTTTTGGTGAAATCTTTATTTTCACTTTTAATAAATGGAAGATCATCTTGAATTAAGCTTTTTATCTCATCTTGTGGTATATACTCACTAATAATTTCATTTTCATTAGTGTAATTCTTTTCTTTTTTAGAAAACAGAAATTTGAATAATTTTTTTATAGTATTATAAAAAAAATTAATTCTAAATTGAATACTTATTAAAAAAATAGTCAAAATTAAAAAAATTAATAAATAATAAGATATTTGTGAATTGATATTGATCATTGATGCCAGAAAAGTTGTTTCAAGGTACTTACCAATAAAACCTCCATTACCATTAATATAAAGATTAAATGCCGTAGGATAAAAAAAAGAAAAAAACAAAGATCCAATTAAAGAATAAATTAAAGTGTAGAAAATATTTTCTATTATTAATAAAATTTTCTTATTTAAAACAATATTAATTCCACAAATTATAAGACTGAAAGGAATTAATAAAGATATAAAACCAAAAGACTGAAAAAAAAGATCAGAAGTAAAGCTTCCTCGGAAACCAAGTAGATTTTGGATTACGGTGTTATCCGGAAAAATAAAATTTGGATCATCAGGTGAAAAACTAACCAATGAAATTAACAATAAAACACCTGCAATTATGATACCCAAACCCAAAATCTCAATTATTCTATTTATTCCAAAGTTAATTGTATTGTTTGCTAGTTTTTTAAATTCCATAAATTAATTAATCAGATTAATCACTTTGTATCATCTAATTTTTATTGTTAAAATTAAAAAATATTATGAATGTATGCATTATAGGAGAAGGATTAACCAGTCTAGCTTTAGCTAAAAATCTTATAAATAAAAAAATAAATGTTCATATTTATTATAAAACTAAAATTCAAAAAAAAATAACTAGTAGAACTATTGGTATATCAAAAAATAACTTAGAATTTTTTAAAAAAGAAATTTTTGAAATGACCAAAATAAATTATTGGAAAATAAAAAAAATAGAAATTTATTCACAAAAAATTAAAAATGAAAATATCTTTAATTTTAATAATGAAAAAGATGATTTATTTTATATGGTTAAAAATGAGCGACTTTATGAATTGTTAAAAAAAGAAGTTTTAAAAAGTAAGTTTATTAAAAGAATAGCAATCAATAAAAAATTAAACGAAAAAAATCTTAATAAAAAAAATTATGATTTGATAATAAATAGTGACCCAAATAATTTTATTGCAAAGAAATATTTTACAAAAAAGATAGAAAAAAATTATTTTAATGTAGCCTACACTGCAATTTTTAAACATAAAAAAATAGAAAATAATACTGCAGTTCAGGTATTTACGGAGTTTGGTCCTATTGCATTTTTACCTATTTCAAGTAATGAAACTTCAGTTGTATGTTCGTTGGATACAAAAAGTAAAAGATTCTCAAACTCTGAAATAATAGAATTGATTAATAAAAATAATCCCAAATATTTAATAAATAAAATTTTTGACATTAATAGTTTTAAATTAAGTTCATCAATTTTAAGAAATTATTATCAAAAAAATATTTTAGCTTTTGGAGATTTATTACACAGAATTCATCCCTTGGCTGGACAGGGTTTCAATATGACTATTAGAGATATAAAAATTTTATCTAAAATAATTCAAAATAAAATTGATTTAGGTTTACAACTAGATATTTCAATTTTAAGAGATTTTGAAAATCAAGCCAAAAATAAAAATTTTATGTTTTCAAATGGTATTGATTTTATTTATGAATTTTTTAGTTTAGAAAAAAAATTAAAGATTAAAAACTTAACTAAAATTCTTAAAGTAGTTGGTAAAAATAATAATTTTAATAATTTATTGATTAAAATTGCAGATAGGGGAATAAATCTGTAATTTATTGAATGGTTGAATTATCAAAGTTATCATAATTATAAGTATTTAAAATTTCAGCAATTTTATTTTTTCTAATTTCTAAATCTTGGCTTTCCAGCAATATTTGTTTTTCTTCTAATGAAAAAGGAGAGGCCATTGCAAGAGCATTAATTGTTTCATTTAAATCTTGTTTTTCAAGTGATTTCCAATTGATTATATATCCTTTTTTTTCAAATAATGTTTTTAAGTCTTTAAAAATTAATTCAAGATCAGAAAATCTTAATTCTTTTTTTGAAATTTGTAAATCATCAGAAAAATCATCAAAAGTGACTTCACATTGACGATAAGTCTTATCTGTTTTAATTTCTTTAATTATTTTAAATCGAGTTAGTCCATTTAGATCAATTAAATATCTGCCATCAACCTTTTCAAAATTGGAAATTTTTCCTAAACAACCAACCTCATATAAATCGAACTTATCAGTATTTTTTTTTTGTTTTGGTTGGATTAAACCAATTAATTTATTAGTTTCAATACTATCGTTGACCATATCTAAGTACCTTGGTTCAAATATATTTAAAGGAACAGACGTTTTCGGAAAAAGTATAAAGTTTGATAAGGGAAAAACAGGAATAATATTTGGTAGTTTAATCATTTTTTTATTTATGTTTAATAGTATTTAAATAAGGTGTTTGCAACAATGAATAATCAAGATGTTAAAATAAAAAAAGCTTTTGGACTGTTTAATAATAAAAAATTTGAAGAGTCTAAACTTATATTTTTAGATCTTATTAAAAATAAGCAATTCGATAAAAAAATATATTATATGCTTTATGAAATATATTTACAATTAAATGATAACAAAAATGCTAAAAAATACATAATAAGTTTTTTAGAATTTGATAATAAAAATTATGTTGCATTAAATCAATTAGCAAATTTATACTTAAAAGAGGGTGCCATTAAATTAGCAGAAGAAAATTATATAAAAGCTATAAATCTAAAAAAGGATTATTTAATAGCAATTACAAATCTAGCAGTTCTTTATCAAGGAATAGGAGATAAAGATAATGCAGAGAAGTATTATTTAGAAGGGATTAATCTATCACCTTACGATTTATCTATTTATTACAATTTAAGTAGAGTTAGCCCAAATTTAATAAATGATAAAAAAATTGAATTTATATCTAAAGTTCTTAAAAAAAAAAAATTAGAACCCTTTAATATGTCAGCTGGTTTTTTTTTATTAGCAGAACATAATAAAAGAAAAAAAAATATTGATGAAGAAATTAAAAACTTAAAGTTAGCACACAAATATGCTTTTGAGGACAAAATAAATATTAACCAACAATCAAAAAATTATTGGTTAAACATTATACCCAAAAATTATAAAAATATTAACTTTCAATTTGAGAAAGATATTAATGAAAATTTAAAAAATTTAGAACCTATTTTTATTGTCGGACTTCCAAGATCAGGGTCAACAGTTGTAGAGGCAATCCTATCTTCAGGAAAAAAAAAAATTTTAAATCTTGGTGAAACCAATTTGATTAATTGGTCAGTTATTACCACACCAAATAAAACAATGTCATTACTGAATGCTAAATTAATTTGTAATAAACTTGAAATGACATTGGATAATTTAGGAGTGTCTAATTTAAAAGATAATATTTTTATAGAAAAATCATTAGAAAATTTTTTTTATATTGAGTTAATTTTAAAAATTTTTCCTAAAGCAAAATTTATTAACACATATAGAAATGTATCAGATAATGTTTTTGCTATTTTTCAGCAGTTTTTATCAAAAATATCTTGGTCTCATTCTTTAGAAGATATTTTAGAGTATACAAACAATTATTTAACAGTAATCAATTTCTTTAAAAAAAAATATCCAAATAAAATACTTTCAGTAAAGCTTGAAGATTTGACTAGCAATAGAGAAGAATTAGCAAAAAATATTTATAAATTTTGTGAATTAGAATGGGATAAAAAAGCTCTAGACTTTTATAAAAGAAAAGATCTATTTACCTCTACTGCAAGCAATCTTCAAATTAGAAACGGACTACATGATTACGATAGGAATAAATACAAGTCATATCGGTACCTACTAAAAAGTTTTTTGGTTAAATATGACTGGCTAAATTAATAATTTAACTATTGCTTGAATTAAAAAAAACATCTAATTATAATCTTTTTTATGCGGGTCTAGCTCATTGGTAGAGCGAATCGTTGCCAACGATTAGGTAGAGGGTTCGATTCCCTTGACCCGCTCCATTAAATTATAAAGTTTTAAATTAAATGAGTGATCTTGTAAGTAAAAAATGTGTACCCTGTGAAGGAGGAGTATTACCATTTGATATAAGTGAAATTCACAAATATCAGAAAAAAGTTGATGGTTGGGAATTAAAAAAGAATGAGAAAGATGTATTTTTCTTAGAAAAAAATTTTATATTTAAGAATTTTATTAGCAGTCAAAATTTCGTTAATAAAATTGGAGAAATTTCTGAAAAAGAAAATCACCATCCAGACATTTCTTTTGGGTGGGGCTATGCAAAAATTATAATTACTACGCATGCAATAGAAGGTCTCTCTGAGAATGATTTTATTTTAGCAGCTAAAATTGATCAAGTTGCTAATGTCTAAAATGTCTAGTTTTAGAAAAAACTAATATCGTATTAGTTTGATTTGCGAATTTTATTATTTCCTTATCTCTAATAGAACCAGAAGGTTGTATAACAGCACAAACTCCAGCTTGAATTAATTTTTCTATTCCATCTACAAATGGAAAAAATGCATCTGAAGCTGCAACTACGTCTTCTCTAAAATTTTCAAATTTATGCATTTTATCAATTGCAATTTGGCAACTATCTAGTCTACTTGGTTGACCTGAACCAATACCTACTGTTGCTTCATTAGCAGCCAAAACTATTGCATTTGATTTGACATATCTACAAACATTAAAAGAAAAAATTAAATTTTTTAATTGTGATTTAGTAGGTTTTTTTTTTGAAACTATCTTAAAATCTTTAATGTTAAATTTATTTATATCTTCAGACTGAGTTAAAATTGCTTCATTAGCAGAATTAAATCTTACTAAATCTTTTATTTTAAAATTTGAAGAGTCTATTAGACGTAAATTTTTTTTATTTTTTAATATATTAAGGGCCTCTCTATCAAATCCATTAGCGATAATAACCTCTAAAAAAATATTTTTTAATTCTTTTGCTAAAGTTTTATTTATTTTATAGTTGCATGCAATTATTCCACCAAAAGCACTAATAGGGTCACAAGCCAGTGCTAATTTATAACTTTCTAGAGCATTTTTATGAATAGATACACCACAAGGGTTAGCGTGTTTTATAATAACCGTTCCAGTATTGGAGGGCAGTGATTTTGAAATAGTTAAAGCCGAAAATATATCATTATAATTGTTATAGCTTAATTGCTTTCCATGAATTTGATCCAAATTTAAACTATTAGTTTTTGAATAAACAGCAGCTTGCTGATGTGGATTTTCTCCATATCTTAAATTCTCTACTAAATTTCCATAAATAATTTTTTTTTTAGGAAATTTATTATCTTTAATGTTGTTAAAGTAATTTGAAATTACCGCATCGTAATAAGCCGTTTCAGAAAAAGCTTCTAAAGACATTTTTTCTCTAAATTCCAAAGATGTTGAACCTTTATTTAATTGCAGTTCATTAATAAGCTCAGAGTATTGATTTGAGGAGGTAATAACAGTTACATCCTTATAATTTTTTGCTGCAGCTCTAACCATTGTTGGTCCACCAACATCAATATTTTCTATTATTTTTAAATGATTATTTGTTTGTTCTAAAGTTTTCTCAAATGGATAGAAATTAACTATAACAAGGTCTATTTCATGAAAATTATTATTTTTTAAATCATTTTTATGTTTTTTATTTTGTCTTTTGCTTAATATCCCAGCATGTATTTTTGGATGCAGTGTTTTAACTCTTCCACCAAGTATTTCAGGAGATCCTGTGTATTCTGAGACCTCTAAGCATTTAAATTTTAGTTTCCTAATTTCTTTGTAAGTGCCACCTGAGCTTATGAATTCAACTTTATATTTAGTTAAAATTTTTAAAAGGTCTTTTAAATTACTTTTATCAGATACAGAAATTAATGCTTTTTTGATTTTATTCATTATAATTTAGTAATTTCCCATTTTATAGTTTGATTTTCATCATTAGTCATTCCTGAAATAAATATATTTTGATTATCAGAAAAAGAATTTTTCTTACCAAAATATAGTCCGTTATCAATATTGATAGTATTATTTTCTGAGTTAAATTTCCATCCTTCACCATCAAGATCAATGAGTATTGAGTTGTTATCCTGTGTTTTCATTACCTTAATATTTGGCTCTAAATGAAATCTAATTTCAAATTTTAGATTTTTAATACCATTTTTTGAAATCATTTTATCATGACCCACAAATTTTATTTGTTCTGGATAAAATTCAACTTCTCTTTCATGAATAATACCGTATCGCTTTAGGTAGCCATCATGTGAGGCATGAACTTTCCAATAATTTTTTTCAAGAATAATATTTCTTTTTAATATTTTTAAACCCTGTAAAAGTTTGGA
Source organism: Candidatus Pelagibacter sp. PS_44 (assembly GCF_059417735.1). Lineage (NCBI taxonomy): Bacteria > Pseudomonadati > Pseudomonadota > Alphaproteobacteria > Candidatus Pelagibacterales > Candidatus Pelagibacteraceae > Candidatus Pelagibacter > Candidatus Pelagibacter sp. PS_44. The sequence goes on along the minus strand of NZ_CM182063.1, from coordinate 1,135,091 downwards.
ACCCTTATTTTTAGTTTTAGTAAATTTACATGAAGATCTGTCATCTATAATTAATGTGCTATGGACTGCACTTGATTTAGATAAATCATTTAATTTATGTTTGTAGTTTTGAAAATATCCAGAGTTACAAATTAATTTTTTACCATTTGTTAATATCTCTAAAGATAAAGCACCTGCCTGATAATCAGATGAAAATTTCTTATCAGGACTATCTCCAATATCCATTATTAGAGAGTATTTCTTATTATTAAGAATTACATATCCTCCTATTTCTTTGTTTTGAGATTTAAAGTTATAATCAAACTTTTTCAGATAATGATCAAAACCACCGTTATTTGTTTCATGATTACCGTTGAATAATAAGTCCACACTATTATTTTTCCAAGTAAAGGCATATCCTTGTCCTAAATAATAAATATATTCATTGATATAATCTGGTATTTCATTTTGAGATTCTTTGATCCACTCTCGAATTAGAATAAAATATTTTAAGTAAAAATTTAATTGTCTTATGTTTCTAGATTTTGGAAAACCATCATTATCTAAAGAAAATTTAGCAAATTTTTTAAGTAAATTAAGCCCTTTATCTAAGTATTTATCTTCATCTTGGTAGCACAATCCGACTAAAATAATAGCAGCACAACCTATCATTTTATCATCAACTTTTTCAGACCGTTCAATTTGATCAATTAAATAGTTAATTTGTTTTTTAATAACACCGTTGAAATTATCTTTATAGGGAGTAGTGCCATCTTCATAAGTTAATCTAGCATTTGAAATCCAAGCTATTATTCTTTTTGCCAATATATCTATTTCCCAGCTTTTATGATTATAACGATAATTTTTGCTTATCCATTGTTGTATTATTTCTTGAATATCTTTTTTTGAGGATCTTAAATCTAAACTAAATAACCAAAAAAAACTGTTTAAATTTTTATAATCTTTATCTTTTAAATTTTTATCATTCCAGATGTTACCTAATGAGTAGTTTTCAATGTTAATTTTTTTTTTTTCAAATTTAATAAGAGAGTCTAAAAGATTAGGACTTGGTTGATATTCTAAAGAACTGATGATGGTAGGATTAATTTTTTTATTATAAATACTTGAATTTAAATAAAGTGAAAGAATTTTTTTTTTAAAAAAAATAAATGAGTTATTAAAAATCATTATTTAACTTGATTTTAGAAGCTCTATATTTTTTTTTATATTTCCATTGTTATTTTTAAATATAGTTGTGCCTGAGACCAAAATATTAGCACCAGCTTCAATAGCCAATTTATTATTATCAAAGTTAATTCCCCCATCAATTTCAATATCAAATTTCAAATTTTTTTGATCTTTTATTTTTTTTAACTCTTTAATTTTTTGTAATACTTCTGGCATAAATTTTTGACCACCAAATCCAGGATTGACACTCATGATTAAGATTAAATCTATCTCTTCTAGAAAATTTGTTACTAAATTAATTTCACTTTTAGGGTTTAGTGATACACCCACTTTTTTATCTAAACTTTTAATGTGTGCTATTGAACTTTTTAAATCTTCAGTTGCCTCAGGATGTATAGTTATAATATCTGCTCCAGCATCTGCATAATCTTGAATGTATTTATGTACTGGTGAAATCATTAAATGAACATCAAATGGCAGTTTTGTATATTTCCTTAAAGTCTTAATAATTGGAGGCCCCATAGTTAAATTTGGCACAAAATGACCATCCATCACATCTACATGGATCATATCAGCCCCACCTTCTTCTAGTCGTTTAATTTCATTTCCTAATTGACTAAAATCAGCTGATAAAATTGATGGTGATATTTGTATTTTTTTCATTGATTGCCAGCTTTACTAGTATCAATTTTTAAAATTTAATTGAATTAAATAATTGATAAATTTGTTTAGAAATTTCACTTTCTAGAGGAAATGATAACATTCCCATTACAGAATAACCTAAGACCCAGGGCATAAAGTAAAATCTTATCATAAAAAAGAACCATGCTACATATAATGGAACTAGAGGTCCTATGATGAAAGATGGGGTTATTGGTTTAAAAATTTTTATTAGTGGATTGGTAGATTTTACAAAAATCTTCATAAAAAAGAATTCAGAATCTTCTTTTTGAAAAATATTCATCGCAACTCGTCCTATTAAAGTCCACATAATCATACCAAATAAGTAATCTATAAAATAAACTAATGGATGGAAATTTGCTGACATTTAATGATTTATATTAGAAATGAGATTAAATTAAAAGGGGCGAAATTAATCGCCCCTTAGAATTAAAGTTTATTAGTTCTACTTACCAGTAACAGTTCTACCGCTTGGTATACGAACTTCATCAACCATTTTTTGAATCGCAGCCTCAGGTGCAGAAGTCATTAAACTTACTACCACCATTGCTACAAAACTAACAGCTGCTCCGAAGATACCAAATGTTAATTGAGTAAGTCCTAAGAACCCACTTCCACCACTTCGCACCCAAACTAGGTACCAAATAGCAGAACCAAGACCTAAAACCATACCAGCAATAGCACCTTCTCTGTTGGCTCTCTTCCACCATACACCAAGTACAAGTGGGAAGAACAATCCAGACATCGCAAAGTCGAAAGCCCAGATAACTGAACCTAAGATACCTTGGATTTCCATTGCCGCAATAGTTGCTCCAGCAAAACCAATTATTACAAGTAATACCCTTGCAACAAGAAGTCTTTTTGCAGTTTCTGCTTTTGGATCAATCATTTTGTAATAAACGTCATGAGAGATCGCGTTCGCAATTGCTAGGATCAAACCATCAGCTGTTGACATGGCAGCAGCCATACCTCCAGCAGCAACCAGTCCTGAGATTACATATGGTAATCCAGCTATTTCTGGTGTTGCTAACACAACTGCTTTACCGCCCATGAAAAACTCGTTTAACTCAAGAGTTCCATTGCCGTTAAAGTCACTGATGAACATCAAGTTTGCTTGATTCCAGTTTTGGAACCAATCTATTGACTGAACTTCAGCAAATGATTTACCAATAATACCAGTTGGTAATGTTGGATCGATCAACGATAGTTTAGATAGCGTTGCTAACATTGGCGCTGAAGAATACAGAAGGAAGATAAAGAATAATGACCAACCAACTGATTTTCTAGCTGCTTTTACACTTGGAGTAGTAAAGTATCTCATCATCACGTGTGGTAATGATGCTGTTCCCATCATCATCGCCAATGCTAATGAAATAAACGCCCAAGGTGTTGCATTTACTGCAGAGTGTGCTTTAGTTATTCCAGCTAACCCTTTAGGTACCGTTGCTAGATCAGCAGCAGAGTTTTTAACAAAACCAAACTGTTGTTCTAACTCACCAATTCTAGCTACTTCATCAGCTAACATAAAGTGAGGGAAGAAACCCGCACCCATTTTGTTACTGATCCAAAAAATTGGAAGTAAGTAAGCTATAATTAGCACGATATATTGTGCAACCTGTGTCCAAGTTACCGCTCTCATACCCCCTAACATTGAACAAAGTAAAATACTTATTAGTCCAATATATACAGCGTATTTAAAGTCGATATCTAGAGCAACAGATGCAATAGTACCAGTAGCGTTAATCTGAGCAGTCACATAAGTGAATGAAGCAACAGTTAAAACTATTACCGCACATAGTCTCGCTAAATTACCACCGTATCTTGTACCTACAAAATCTGGAACCGTGTAACAGCCAAATTTTCTTAAGTATGGTGCTAATAAAGTTGCAACTAATATGTAACCACCAGTCCAACCGACAAGTAGAGCCATATATCCATAGCCTTTGAAGTAAATACCACCTGCCATTGCAACGAATGAAGCACCAGACATCCAGTCTGCCGCCGTCGCCATTCCATTGAATACAGTTGGAACTTGCCTTCCAGCTACGTAATATGCGTCTGCTTGAGCTGTTCTTGATAGATAACCGATCAATGCATAGATGAATATTGTAAAGGCTACAAAAGCAACACCTATTGCTTTAGCAGTCATACCCATCTGCTCACCAATTGCCATTAAGATTATAAAACCTATAAAACCTCCTGTATAGATTCCGTAAACTTTTGGCAAATTGTCTATAAATTTACCTTTTATCATTATTGATCTCCTTTTTCGTTGAAGCCAAATTCTTCATCGATTTTCTCTTGCCTATTAGCAAACCAGAAACATAAAATTACAAAAATTCCAAGAGATCCTTGACATGTAAACCAGTATGTCCATGGATAACCGAAAGGTCCTGTAACCTCATTCATTTCAGCTGCAAAAAGGAAGATGCCGATAGAGAAAACAAACCAAATAGCCAATGTTACGAATAACAATGTCCTAGTTTTTTCCCAGTGTTTTGTTGCGTTTGACATTTATACCTCTCTGTTTTTAGTTATAACTAACCGAAAACATACCCATTCTGATGGTTTTTAAAAGGCTAAAATTTTTCAAATTAAGTCCTTATTTGCTTAATTTTTAGGCTATGATGGCGCACAATTTAACATTTATGCAAAAATATAAGCTTTCCTGGAGAGATATATCACTCAATGATTTTAAAGTTTACTTGTTTGCGATGTTTAAGGCTTTTATCCCAAAGAAAAAAATTAAGAATTTAAATGACCTTGAACACTTTATTCAAACAAAATCTGCCTGGGTAACGCAAGTTACTTTATATAATTATTTAAAAACTAGAATGGGCACAAGGTACGTTCTTCATTTTGACAATGACGTGTTCATGGCATCTCTTGATATTGCCAGATGGAATATTTATTCTGTTGCTTTACAGGATCTGACATTATTTACTTTCTCATATTTAAAAGTTAATTTTAATTATCAAAACATCAACCAGTCTAAAGAAATTTTTTTTAAAATTTTAGATAGTGAATCTTCTAATAAGATGCCAGTTGATATTATTGAGGGAGCAAAAAAAACTTTTAATGAGCGACATCAAAATATAAACTGGGAAACTTATTATAAAGATCTGCCATTTAATCCTAGCGCATTATCATTATATAAATGGGCCCCAATAGCTGAAGAATTAAAAACTTTAGATAGAAAAATTGTATTAAACTCTATGATTTTAAAATGGGATAATGTTGAAAAAGAGTTTAAAGAGTTAATAAATTTTTAAATATTTTTTCTATTATCAACTAAACTTTGTACAACACTTGGATCAGCTAAAGTTGTCGTATCTCCTAATTGGTCATGCTCATTAGCAGCAATTTTTCTTAAAATTCTTCTCATAATTTTTCCTGATCTCGTTTTAGGTAGCCCAGGTGAGAAATGAATGATGTCTGGTGTTGCAAGAGCACCTATCTGCTTACGAACCCAAAGTTTTAAATCTCTCTCTAGGTCAAGGTCAGCTACCTCATCAACATTTAAAGTAACATAGCAGTAAAGTCCGTTACCCTTGATATCATGAGGATAACCAACTACTGCAGCTTCAGCAACTTTTGGATGGGCAACAAATGCACTTTCTATTTCGGCAGTTCCAAGGTTATGACCAGAGACAATAATTACATCATCAACACGTCCTGTTATCCAATAGTAACCGTCTTCATCTCTTCTAGCACCATCCCCCGTAAAGTATTTACCATCAAACTGAGAAAAATAAGTATCAATAAATCTTTGATGATCACCATACACTGTCCTCATTTGTCCAGGCCAAGATTGGGAAATACACAACCTTCCTTCGCCAGCTCCCTTAATTTCATTTCCTTCTTTATCAACAATTGCTGGCTTAATACCATAAAATGGTTTTGTGGCCGAACCTGGTTTTAAATTTATAGCTCCTGTTTGAGGACTAATTAATATTCCACCTGTCTCAGTTTGCCACCAAGTATCAACTATAGGACAATTTGAATTTCCTACAGCTTTGTAATACCACATCCATGCCTCTGGATTTATTGGCTCACCTACCGTACCTAGTAATTTTAAAGATTTTCTTGAAGTTTTTTTCAAAGGACCATCACCTTCACGCATCAAAGCTCTAATGGCTGTTGGAGCAGTATAAAAAATATTTACTTTGTACTTGTCAATGATTTCCCACCATCTCGAACTGTCAGGATATGTTGGAATTCCTTCAAACATTATAGTTGTGGCACCATTAGCGAGTGGACCATAAATTATATAACTATGACCCGTAACCCACCCAATGTCAGCAGTACACCAATAGATATCTTTAGGTTTATAATTAAAAATATATTGATGAGTCATTGAGGCATAAACCATATATCCACCAGTTGTATGAAGAACTCCTTTAGGTTTGCCAGTTGAACCAGAGGTATAAAGAATGAACAATGGATCTTCAGCATTCATCTCTTCAGGTTCACAGTGATTGGGAACACCTTCAATTAAATCATGGTACCAAATATCTCTATCATTATTCCAGCTAATTTGACCTCCCGTTCTCTTGACTACAATACATTTTTTAACATTAGCACAGCTTCTTAAAGCTTCATCTGTAATTTGTTTTAATGGAATAGTTTTTCCACCTCTAACTCCTTCATCAGCTGTTATGATATATTCTGATTCACAATCATTAACTCTTCCAGAAATAGAGTCTGCTGAAAATCCTCCAAAAATAATAGAATGAACTGCACCAATTCTAGCACAAGCAAGCATTGTAATCGCAAGCTCTGGTATCATTGTTAAATAAATTGTAACTCGGTCACCTTTTTTAATTCCTAATCTTTTCAAACCATTTGCAGTTTTTGATACTTCTCTGTGTAATTGATTGTATGAAATTTTTTTTGTATCTTTTGGATTATCTCCAACCCAGATAATTGCAGTTTTATCTTTTTTATTTTTTAGATGACGATCTATACAATTAGCAGAAGCATTTAATGTTCCATCTTCATACCATTTAATTCTAACTTCTTTCTTACTATATTTAACATTTTTAATTTTTTTGTACGGCTTAATCCAAGTTATTCTTTTTCCCTCATTTTTCCAAAATTCATTATTATTTTTAATTGAGTCAGAATATTTTTTTTGATACTTGGTCTTATTAATTAAAGCACTTTTGACCCATTCTGGTCTAGTTTTAAAAACTAGCTCTTTTTCTTTTTGTATTTTTACTTTTTTTTTTGAAACTTTTTTTTTAATTTTGGATTTTACAGAACTCTTTTTTTTAGCTTTTGTTTTTTTTTTAAGCTTAGGCTTTTTAGAGCTTCTTTTTTTAGCTTTAGATTTTGTTTTTTTTCGTTTTGGCATGATTTAATTTTTTAAATACTACCCATCTTATATAAAATTTTCCAGCTTTTAGAGTCAATTGGCATAACGGAAAGTCTGCTTTGTCTAATAAGCGATAAATGGCCAAGTTCTTTGTTTTTTTTAATATCTTCAAGAGTTACACTTTTCTCTAATTTTTCGTTAAACTTAACTTGGACAGCTACAAATCGACCTTTTTTATCCGTTTTATCTAAGAAGGCTTCTTTGATAACCTCAACAATACCAACGATTTCTTTGCCAATATTTGAATGATAAAAAAAACATAAATCTCCTTTTTTCATTCCCTTTAAATTTTTTGCTGCTTGATAATTTCTAACTCCATCCCAAGGAGCCCCTTTTGCACCAGCTTTTTTTTGCTGATCAATTGACCAAACATCAGGTTCTGATTTCATTAACCAGTAATGCATTATAATCTCACTCCAGCACCTTTTAAAAAAATAGCATCTGCATCTAATGGCCATCTAGGTTTTGCAGGACTGTCCAAATCACTAAATTGTTTTAATTTAAATTTTTCTAATCCAACCATTGCAATCATTGCTGCATTATCACCACACAAGTCAATGGGTGGAAAAATTGCCTCAAAACCTTCTTCCACACAAAGGTTGGTTAGAATTTCTCTAATTTTTTTATTTGCTGCAACACCCCCTGCTACTACAAATTTATTTTTATTATCTGGGTTCATTTTTTTAAATTCTTCAAAAGCAATCATACTTTTTTTATATAGTATTTCTTCAATTGTTTTTTGAAAAGACGCTGCAAGATCATATTTTTCTTGGTCAGTTTTTATTTGTTTTGAAATTTTTAAAACAGCAGTTTTTAAGCCCGCAAATGATAAGTTACATCCTCCTTTATAAAAAATTGGTTTAGGTAACTCATATTTATTGGGATTACCTTTTTTGGCATACACTTCTATTTGGGGCCCACCTGGAAATTCTATACCTAATAATTTTGCTGTTTTATCAAAAGCTTCACCAACAGCATCATCAATAGTTGTTCCTAATCTTTTATAATCTCCTAATCCTTGCACGCTTAAAAATTGAGTATGGCCCCCAGAAATTAAAAGCAATAAGTATGGATAGTTTAATTCAGAATTTAATTTTGGACTTAATGCATGTCCTTCTAAATGATTAACGGCTATAAACGGTTTATTGAGTGATGAAGCTACAGCTTTGCCAAAACTTAAACCCACTGATAGGCAAACTATAAGACCAGGCCCTGCCGTTGCTGCTATTGCATCTAGGTGTTCCATTTTTAGTCCACTTTCATCTAGAGCTTTTTTTGTAATTAAGTCTATCTTTTCTATATGAGATCTTGCAGCAAGTTCAGGCACAACACCGCCAAATTCTTTATGAACATCTACCTGGCTTGAGACAATACTTGATAAAATTGTTGGCATACCTTGCTCATTTTCTGTTACAATAGAAGCAGCAGTTTCATCACAGCTCGATTCAATTCCTAAAATTATAGGTTTTTTAATCATTAAATTAGTTTTTATTAATAATACATTCTCAATATAAGTATGAAGTATAAAGCAAATAAATGAAAAATAGAAAAATTATTATAGGTTCAAGAGGAAGCAAATTAGCACTGATCTATGCTGAAAAAGCTAGAGAAAATATTCTTAAACATGCAAAAGATTTTGGAATTGAGGATGTGGATATTAAAGAAATTGTAACCAAAGGTGATCAAGTTCAAGATAAACGATTGTCAGAAGTAGGTGGTAAGGGTTTATTTTCAAAATCAATAGAAATAGAATTATTGAATAATAAAATTGATATAGCTGTACATGCTTTAAAAGACATGCCTTCAGAAGAAACTGAGGGGCTGTTAACTAATTGTTTTTTAAAAAGAAATGATCCACGTGAGATTTTGATTAGTAAAAATAATAAAAATTTAAAAGATCTAAAATTAAACTCTGTTATTGGAACTTCATCATTTAGAAGAGAATTCCAAATTAAAAAAATAAGAAGTGATTTTCAATGTAAATTAATTAGAGGAAACATAGACACTAGATTAAGAAAGCTCGATGAAAATTTATATGATGCAATTATCTTATCCTATGCTGGAATTGACTCACTAGGTTTAAATAAAAGCATAACTCAAACTTTTTCAACTTCAGAAATTATTCCTTGTGCAGGACAAGGAGTTATAGCTTTACAATGTCGAGACAACGATAATGAATTGATTAGATTATTAGAATTAGTAAATCATAAAAAAACATACGATTGTATAAAAGCAGAAAGAAGTGTTTTAAAGATTTTAGAAGGTGATTGTGAAACAGCCGTAGGTGCTTTTGCAAGCATTGAAGAAGGAAAAATCACTTTAGAAGTAGAGCTTTTTTCCTTAGATGGAAAAAATAGATTTTATTTAAAATCCTCTAAAGGAATAGAGGAGGCTGAGGAATTAGGTATAGAGATAGGTAGTGCTCTTAAAAAACAGTCAAACAATTCTTATAAAAAATAATATGCATATTTTATTTACAAGACCATTGGAAGATTGTCATGAAATGATGATAAGATTTAAATCATTAGGAAATGAAATATCTCATTTACCATTAATTAGTATTCAAGGTATTAATTACAAATCTGTTGATTATTCAGAATTTAAGGGAATTATTTTTACAAGCTCTAACGCTATCAAATTTTTGGACATAAAAAATATTAATAAAAAGTTAAAATGTTTTTGTGTAGGAAGTGCCACTGAAAAAAAAGCAAGAAATGCTGGTTTTCAAAATGTATTTGCTGCAGAAGGAAATGTAAATAATCTCAAAGAATTGATTTTGCAAAATTTTAATCCCACTGAAGGAAAATTGATTTATATTAGTGGAGAGGTTGTCTCTAGTAATTTAGATCAAGAATTAATTTTAGACGGCTATAGTGTAGATAGAATAGTTAACTATAGAGCTAATGAGATAAAGAAATATGACGAAAATTTTATCGAAAAATTAAAGCTAAATATGCCAGACATTACCTACATATACTCAAAAAATAGTGCGATTAATTTTTTAAAGGTAATTAAAAATTATCAGCTAGAAACGTTGTGGATGAATACTAATTTGATGTGTGTGGGTGAGAAAACCTCTGCGGTGCTTAATGAAATAAAATGGAAAAAAATTTTTCTTTTTAACCCTGGAGAAGAAGAATTTTTGCTATATAAAATTTGATTATGGACATATTTAATAATTTCAGTGAATTATTTTTTTCAGTTTGGTCAAGGGGAATTTATGGAATTGATATTTTTCAAATTTTAATTGGAATTGGAATTTTTTTTATATTTTTAGTTTTTAGAGGTTTAATTAGTAAACTTATTATAAAAAAATTAGAAATAATTTCTAAAAGAACTACAAATAAACTAGATGATACATTTGTTCATGCAATGGTGGGGCCTGCAAGATTTTTACCAATCGTTTTAGGTTTTTTTATTGCAAGTTATTACATGTCTTTTGGAGAAGAGGGCAAGTTAGCCATAGATACAATAAATAGAACACTGATTACTATTTTTATTTTTTGGTTGATCCATCAGGTTGTTGAACCCATTTCTTATATTTTAAGTGGTTTAGACAAGATGCTAACTAAAGAGTTGATTGGTTGGATTATTAAATCGTTAAAAATCTTAATTTTTATATTAGGTTTAGCTGCTGTCCTTGAACTTTGGGGAATAAAAATTGGACCAATTATTGCTGGACTTGGTTTATTTGGTGTTGCGGTTGCTTTGGGTGCTCAAGATTTATTTAAAAATTTAATATCTGGGATTTTAGTTTTAGTTGAAAAAAGATTTAAGATTGGCGATTGGATTTTAGTTGAAGGAACAATCGAAGGTATTGTTGAAAAAATTGGCTTTAGATCTACTGTGATTAGAAAGTTTGATAAATCTTTAGCAATAATTCCAAATTTTCAATTTGCAGAAAATTCAGTAGTTAATATTAGTGAGACTACTAACTGGAGAATAAGATGGTCGATTACTCTTCAGTACGACACAACTGTTGAACAATTAAAAAAAATTAGAGAAGAAATTGAAAACTATATAAATAAAAGTGAAGACTTTAATCAAAGTGTAGGTGTTGCTGTTAGAATTGAAAAATTTTCAGATAGCTCAATAGATCTACTTGTTAGATGTTTTACAGCCAGTAATAGTTGGACTGACTCACTTTTAGTTAAAGAGAGATTAGCAATTGCAATAAAGGAAATAGTAGAAGGTAATAAAGCTTCTTTTGCTTTCCCAAGTCAGTCAATTTATATCGAGAAAAAATGATAGCAATTTTTTATTTGGTTCTTCAAATATTAAAACTCTATTCTTATGTGGTAATTGCAAATGTAGTTACAAGCTGGCTTGTTGCATTTAATGTTTTAAATACTCAAAATAGATTTGTTTATTCTATTTTAGAGGTGACTTATCGATTAACAAGTCCTGCGCTTAATAAAATTAGAAGTTTTTTACCCAATTTAGGCTCAATAGATATTTCACCAGTTATATTACTTTTATTGATTTGGTTTATAGAAATGTGTATGAAGTTGTACATTGCGCCAATGATTTTTTGAGGAAATACATGATTTTAATTGATGGAAAAAAAATAGCAGCTGAACTTAGAGAAGAACTAAGAAAAGAAGTTGTAGAATTAAAAGCTAAACATAATAAAGTTCCAGGTCTTACAGTAATTTTAATTGGTGATATGGCTCCTAGTCAAATTTATGTTCGTAATAAAGAAAAATCAGCGAATGAAGTAGGGTTAAAATCAGAAGTAATTAGATACCCAGAGGCTGTTGAAGAAAAAACAGTATTAGATAAAATTAAAGAACTTAATAAAGATGAAAATATTTCAGGAATTTTAGTACAATTACCTTTACCAAAGCATATTGATAAGCAAAAAGTAATTGAAAGTATTTTACCAGGAAAAGATGTTGATGGGTTTCATCCAATGAATGTTGGAAATCTTTCTTCAGGCTATGAAAGTTCAGTTCCTTGCACTCCTTTAGGGTGTTATCTAATGATTAAAAAAATTGAACCAAACTTGAGTGGAAAAAAAGCAGTTATGATTGGCAGATCAAATCTAAATGGTAAGCCAATGGCACAGTTACTTTTAAAAGAAAATTGTACAGTAACAATTACTCATTCAAAAACTAAAGATTTAAAAGCAGAATGCTTGGAGGCAGATATTATTGTTGCGGCAGTCGGCATTCCTGAACTTGTAAAAGCGGACTGGGTTAAAAAAGATGCAATTGTAATAGATGTTGGGATCAATAAAACTGAAAATGGTATTGTTGGTGATGTTGCATTTGAAGAAGTCTCAAAAGTTGCAAAAGCTTTAACACCTGTTCCAGGTGGAGTAGGACCAATGACTATTGCCTGTTTATTAAAAAATACTATTGAGTGCTTTAAAAGATCCCAAAGATAAGTGTTAAAAAAGATTTTCAGAAAACTTCATATACTTCACAGTATTTACATTAAGCATAAATTTTTTATTAAAAAAAAATCTTATGCAATGAATAATGAAGATATTGTTATTTTAAACTACTTTAAAGACAGAAAAAATGGTTTTTATGTAGATGTTGGCTGCTATCACCCTATACATAGAAATAATACTCACCTATTACATATGCAGAATTGGAGTGGAGTTAACATAGATACAAGTAAATTTTCTATTGACCTTTTTAACTTTATGAGACCAAAAGATCTTAACTATAATTGTGCGATTTCAGATAAAAATGAAAATATAAAACTATTTTATCAAAAAGAACTTAGTCAGTTAAGCACAATAGAAAAGGGTCAGGCAGAAAGTGTGTTCCAAGGCGAGATTAAAGAAAAAGAAATAGAAGCTTTTACATTGGATGAAATACTGAGCAGAGATAAATATAAAGATTCTAAAATTGATCTTTTGGATATTGATGTAGAAGGGGCTGACCTAAAAGTTCTAAGGGGACTATCTTTTGATAAGTTTAAACCAGAATTAGTGTGTGTTGAAATTCATGCAAAAGAAATAGAAAAAAGTGATATCTATAATTTTTTAACTGATAAAAACTATGAATTATTATGGTCAGGAGTTTTTAGTCATATTTTTAAAAGATTATACAATTAAGAAAAGATAGATGAAAAAATTTTTAACTTTTATAATTATGATTTTTATTTATAACTCATCATCATTTGCTATGGATAAAAAACCTTACCATCATTTACCAGATGGAACTTTTAGAAACCCAGAAGGATCGCCCGTTAGAACTAGTAAAGCCAAGTTTTCTTACACACAATTTATTAAATTGAAAAAGAAAATAGACATGACCGTTCCTAAAGAACACGTTGTTGATAAAGAAAAAGTTTTATCTGATTTAGAAAAGTATAAAAATGAAGATTATATTGCTTGGATTGGTCATGCTACTTACTTAATTAAACTTGGAGACACAACGATTATAACAGATCCTGTATTCTCTAAAAATGCGGGACCTTTAATTTTTGGTCCAGATAGATTCACTGAGCCTGCCTTAAATTTAGACGAAATTCCAAAGACTGATTTATTATTATTAACACATAATCATTATGATCATCAAGATATGGGAACTATTAAGAAATACCCATTTAAAGATACAAAAGTTTTGGCACCACTAAATCTTGGAAAATACTTTACAAAAAATAAATTTAAAGATGTAAATGAAATGGATTGGTATGAAGAAATTAAAGTTAATGAGGATTTAAAAGTAACATTACTCCCAGCTGTTCATTGGTCTAAAAGAAGTCTAACGGATATGAATAAAACACTCTGGGGTAATTTTTTAATTGAATATAAGGGTAAAAAAATTTTATTTGCTTGTGATACTGGCTATGGAAATATTTACAAAGAATTAGGTGAAAAATATGGTCCAATTGATTTAACAATGATTAATATTGGAGCTTATGACTTTAAGCCGATGTTTGATAAATCAATTTATCACACAACGCCAGAAGAAGCCTTAAATGTAGCAAAAGATTTAAGAAGTAAAAAGGTTATGGGAACACACTGGGGAACTTTTGTTTTATCACTAGAACCTATTATGGAACCACCAGTAAGATTTAAAGCTAGTGCAGAAAAGTATGGTTTTAAAAAAGATGATGCTATTATCTTTAAAATTGGAGAGATAAATTCATTAAAAAATATATTATCTAATTAAGATTATTTTTTTTCCATTAACCATAAAGCATTTTCACTTAAGAAAAATATTTTACCATTAGACGGATGAACTTGAATATCTCTTATTCTTCCAACATTATTTTTAAATATAAGATCTTCTTTCACATTCGTTAGATCATTAAATATTAATTTTCTTAAAGATTTATCTTTTAAAGAAGTAACTAGTGCATGCCCATTCCACTCTTTAAACTCATTTCCTCTGTAAATTGTAATAGCACTAGTAGCAATGGAAGGTACCCAATATTGAATTGCTTTAGTAAAACCTGGTTTCCATTTAGGGCCAATAGGAATTCCAGAATAATTTTTTCCACCCCAGCCTAAAATTTTCCATCCATAATTTTCTCCTTTTTTAGCCTCTCCAAACCAATCACCACCTCTTGCTCCATGATTACTTAAATAAATTTTTCCATCATAATCAGAGAGTGTTAAACCTTGTGGATTACGAACACCTATTTGATAAATTTCAGGCAACCAATCTGGTTTACCAGTAAATTTTGGATTATCTTTAGGAATACGACCATCAGTATGAATTCTAATAATACTACCAGGATGTTTTGTGGGATCTTGAGCAATCATACCTTGGCCTCTTTCACCAGTTGATGCATAAATATAATCATCTTTAATCGCTAATCTTGAACCAAAATGATAACCAGAATCTATAGGAGGGTTTGCTTGAAAAATATTTTTAAAATTTAATTCTTGTTTGTTTAATTGTGCTTTTGCAATTGATGTACTTGTTTTCGAATCCCCTCTATTTTCTGAATAAGAAATCCACAGAGTATTATCTTGATGAATAATATCTAATAACCCACCTTGTCCGACTTCTAAAAAATTAAGATTATGTTTAATCTCTGTAACTTCTTTTGAAATAATATTAACAATTTTAATTTTTCCACTTTTTTCAGTAATAATGATTTCATCATTGTTAATAAAGGATGATCCCCAAGGTTCATCTAGCTCTATAATTTTAGTGAATGTATAATTATTAGAATAGCTTTTTGAAGTAAATAAAAGAAAAAATATTATTAATAAAAGATATTTTTTCACTTTAAGAAAGTTTTGATCTACCACCATCAACAGCTATTATCTGTCCAGTAATCCAAGAACTCTCTTCAGTAATTAAAAATTTAGCAAGCGCCGCAGAATCTTTTCCTTCACCCAATCTTTTCAGAGGATGTGCTTTAGCAATTCCTTCTGCAATTGTAGGATTTTTTAACATTGGTTCTGCGATTTTAGATTTCGATAAGCTAGGCGCAATACAATTTACTCTAATATTTGGAGCAAACTCAGCAGCCAGTGTAACAGTTAATCCCTCAACAGCAGCCTTAGCAGAAGCAATAATTGTGTGATTAGTAAAACCTCTTTGAGCAGCAACGGTTGAAAATAAAACGACTGAACCCTTGTTTTTTTTTAAACTTTCTTGAAATCCTTTTATAACTTCAATGGCTGAATAAAGGTTTAGTTTCATACATTTATTCATATCTGCTTCTGTAACCATCCTTAATGGTTTTAAATCAATAGATCCCACACAGTAAGCGATACCCTTAATTTCACTAATGTCTGATTTTACTTTTTCTATAAATCCTTCTTCTAAAACGTCAGCAACCGTATAAGTGCAGCCTAATTTTTCTGCGATTGCTTTAACTTCATTTTCATTTCTTGCTATTAGATGAATATCATTTCCTGAATTTTTCAATTGTTCAGCTAAGCTGGAACCCACAGAACCTGTCGCACCAAAAATAAGATATTTTTCTGACATATAATTTTTATTTAGTTATATTTAACTATGAAATTGTTTTTTATACTTGGCAATCAATTATTTCCATTAAAATACGTAGACCGCTTCAAAAAGGACCACTCTTTTTACATGGCAGAAGACTATGAACTATGTACTTATGAAAAGCATCATAAGCAAAAGATACTGCTATTTCTCTCTTCTATGAGGTCTTATGCAGATAAGCTTAAAGCAAATAAATACAAAGTCGAATATTCTAAAATTGAGGACAAAGATTTTAAAGATACTTATTTTAAAAAATTAAAAATTATCATTAATCAAAAAAAAATTACTGAAATTTCAAGTTTTGAGGTTGAGGATAAATTTTTTGAAAAGAAAATTTCTCAATTTTTAAAAAAAGAAAAAATAAATTGGAAAATTATTCAAACCCCAATGTTTTTAAACTCAAGAGATGAGTTTAAAAATTATTTAGCAAAATCAAAAAAACCTTTTATGGCAACATTTTACAAAGAGGTTCGTAAAAAATCTGGAATATTAATGGGAGCAGATGGAAACCCTATTGGAGGCAAATGGAGTTTTGATGAAGATAACAGAAATAAATTACCAAAAGATGTGTTAATACCAAAACTTCCAAAAATTAACGAAACTAATCATACTAAAAAATTAAAACCAATTATTGAAAAATTATTTAAAGATCATCCTGGTAGCACAAATGATTTTTGGCTTGCAACTGAATATGCAGATGTTGTTAAGCTTTTAGATTTTTTTATTAAAGAGAAATCAAATTTATTTGGTGACTATGAAGATGCTGTTAATCAAAAAGATCATATTTTATTTCATAGCGCATTAAGTCCGTACATTAATTTAGGATTGATAACTCCTGAGATTATCATTCAAAAAATTTTAGAATTTCATAAAAAACATAAAATTAAAATGAACTCGCTTGAAGGTTATATTCGTCAGATAATAGGATGGAGAGAGTTTATGCGTGGAATTTATCAAGGTTACTCTAATGAAATGGAAACAAAAAATTTTTTCAAACATGAAAGAAAAATGAAAAAGTCTTGGTATGAAGGCACAACTGGTTTACCTCCATTGGATTATGCAATTAAAAATGCCGTTAATCATGGCTGGTCTCATCATATTGAAAGATTGATGATTTTATCAAATATAATGAACCTTTGTGAGGTTAAACCAACAATTGTTTATAAATGGTTTATGGAAATGTTTGTCGATTCATCTGACTGGGTGATGGTTCCCAATGTTTATGGAATGGGCCTATTTAGTGATGGAGGTATTTTTGCAACTAAACCATACATTTGCGGATCAAGTTATTTTATGAAAATGATGGATTTTAAAAAAGGGGAATGGTGTAATACGATGGATGGTCTTTATTGGAGGTTTATAGATAAAAATAGAAAATTTTTTTTAAAGAACCCTAGATTGTCTATGATGGTTTATGTTTTTGATAAAATGAAAGATGAAAGAAAGAAAATGATTTTATCTGAAGCTGACAAGTTTATTAAATTAAATACAAATTAAAAATGTTAAAAAGTTTATTTATTATCTTTTTTTATCAACTTCTAGGTGAAGCTATTCAAAAATTTTTTGCAATAAATATTCCAGGGCCTGTTATTGGTTTAATTTTATTATTATTATCGTTCATTTTATTTTCTAAAAATATTAAACAATCCAAGAGAATAATTAAAGAAATTTCTTTAACTAGTCATCAGATTATAAGCCACTTATCATTATTATTTGTTCCAATAGGTGTTGGGGTTGTGATGCATATAAATTATCTAGGAGATAACTTATTCAAAATTTTTAGTATTATAATTATTGGTACACTCACTACTTTAGTATTCACAGCATTTGTTATGGAAAAAATAATTAACCTAGAAAAGAAAAATGGCAAGAGAAGATAAACTATATAAAATTTGGGTATATTTGCAGGCAGAACCTCTTTTCTGGATCACCCTAACATTAGGAGCATATTTAGTAGGTGATTATTTATATAAAAAATCTAAGTTAAATCCATTGGTAAACCCTGTTGCAATAAGTATCTTAATTGTTTCCTCAGTTTTATTATTCTTAGATGTCTCCTATGATAGATATTTTGAGGGTGCAAAATTTATTCACTTCATGTTAGGTCCAGCAACAGTTGCTTTGGCTATACCAATTTATGAAAAAAGAAATTTGATTACAAAAGAAGTTAAACCAATTATTTTTTCAATTTGTCTTGGAATACCTTTTGCAATTTTAATTACTTTTTATTTGGGAAAATTTTTTGGATTAAGTAATGAGATGATTTTAACAATGATACCTAGAAATGTGACAGCTCCTATTGCAATGGGTATCTCAGAGCTTATTGGAGGAATACCGTCTTTAACTGCAATAATTACAATAATTACTGGTATAATTGGTGCTTCATTAGGAACTTTTTTATTAAATGTTTTCAAATTAAAAGACATGAGTGCTAGAGGTTTTGCGTTTGGTTTAGCAAGTCATGGTATTGGAACAGCAAGAGCAATGAGTAAAAATAAAACAGCGGGCGTATTTGCTGCTCTAGCGATGGGCCTAAGTGGCATTGCAACTTCACTTTTTGTTTTAATTATAATTAAGTTTCTTATTTAATTTGTGAAAAAAGAAAATTTACCTTCAAAAATTTGTCTTACTTGTAAAAGACCTTTTACATGGCGTAAGAAATGGAAGTTAAATTGGGATAAAGTAAAGTATTGTTCTAAGAAGTGCTCTAAGTGATTTACTTATCCTTATTTACTATATCTTTTTTAGCTGCAACCATTTTACCATTTTCATCTGAGCTCACATTGGCAGGATTAATTGCAACATCAAATTTTGATAATTTATTATTGTTAATTGTTGCTAGCTTTGGGAATATTTTGGGATCAGTTGTTAACTGGGTCTTGGGATTTTATTCAAGAAATCTTACTACAAAAAAGTGGTTTCCGTTTAAAGACAAACAAATAGAAAACTCTTCAAAATGGTTTAGTAAATTTGGTAAATGGTCATTATTATTTGCTTGGGTTCCAATAATAGGTGATCCACTGACTTTAGTTGCAGGTTTATTAAGAGTTAGATTTTTAGATTTTATTATTTTAGTGGCAATTGGAAAAGTAAGTAGGTACGTCTTAATTTACTATTTGTTTTAATATTTGCTGAATTTATCCAGGTAACTATGCTAGAAAAGTGAATGCTTGAAATATTTATTCAAACTTTCTTTTTATATTTTATTGTTATTGATCCACTAGGAAATACACCATTATTCTTAGCAGTAACTCAAAATATGAGTAGCCAACAAAGAGTTAAAACTGCATTGAGTGCAACAATAATTGCATCAATCATATTGCTATTCTTTGCATTTCTTGGAAGCACTTTATTAAGTTATTTGAATATATCTTTTCCAGCATTTACAATTGGTGGAGGCATCATTTTATTAATAATTTCGATGGAAATGTTGTTTGATAAAAGACAACAACGAAAAGAAGATGACATTGATTTCAATTCTGAAAATGTAAGTGTGTTTCCTTTAGCAACACCGATTATAGCAGGACCGGCTGCAATTACATCTGTTATTGTTTCTGTTTCAGATATGGGAAGTAATTTTACAAACCAATCTGTTGGAATGATTGCTTTAGCTTCAGTTTTGCTTTTAACTTTTATATTTTTTTTTACTGCTTCAAAATTTTCTCAGATAATAAACAAAAAAGTTATTAGTGTAATTTCAAGAGTAATAGCAATTATTCTAGTTGGATTAAGTGTTCAGTATATTTTAGATGGAATAAAAACCTTTCTAGCTTAAAATATTGTTCAGTAGACTATTTAAAATACTATAAATATAGAAATGAATAATAAATTTTTTGAATGGACAGGGGTTTTTACAGCAATTCTTTATTCTATGTTTGTAGCCTTAAACATTGGAATAGAGTTTTTAGGATTTTGTTTGTTACTGTTGTCTGCCATTTTAATTGGTATCTGGGCATATAGAGGAGGTCACAAGGGAATACTTGTGTTGCAATTTTTTTATGCAACAGCAGGTATAATTGGAATGATACGTTGGTTTTAATTAAAATTAGCAATAATTTTTGGAATATAATTTTTAAAATTAAAAAAACCCTTATTACAATATTGCCAAGAAAACTGATCCAACTTTCTATATAAAAATTTTATACTTTTTAATTGATTATTTTGAATAAAATTTAAATTTTCACCAACGGTTGGATAAAGCGCATAAACTTCTTCGGTAATATTTTTTAAATCATTAATGTTAATAGTTTCACAATTTATTGATTTTTGTTTCAATCTTATTTTATGATCCTCTAAAAGATTTGCTTTAAATTTCAACACCTTTTCACTTAATTTGATAGTTCTATCTGTATTATTTGAGACTAACAAAATTTTTTTAAACTTATGTTCTTTAAAATCAGACAATTCAAATGTCATATTATTTTCAAATATTAATAAAGTTTTATCTTCCAAAATCTCAGAATTTTTAAAGCTTTTGTTAATAACAGAATATATCTTATCATTGGATATAGGTTTGGCATTTTCATTTAGTTTTATGTTTTTAAATCTATTATTTGTAAATTTATTTATATTCCATTCACTTACGAGGTAATGCTTGCCTTGAGTTTGAATGCCAGCAACCCATCTCCAACCAAGGGTATTTGATGCAGCATCCCCATCATATAGATGTTGCATAAAAAACTCAGCCCCCAACTGCCATGGTAATTCTAGTGTAAAAATCCAAATGCTAGCAAACCACATTCTTGTGTGGTTATGAAGATAATTGCTTTCTTTAAGTTCAATTACCCATTGATTAAAACAATCTACATTTGTTTTTCCTTCAATTGCATCCAAATAACTTTGATTGTTTTTAAATTCTTTTTTAATTTTATCTAATTCTATTAAGTAATCTGACCAAACATCAGGTCTTAATTCTAGCCAACCTTTCCAATAAACACGCCAAAGAACTTCCTGAATAAATTTTTCATTTTTCGCAAATGAAAACTTTTTAAGAGATTTATCAATTACTTCTAATTCATTTATTATTCCGTGTGTTATATAGGGGGATAAACAAGAAATATTAGATCTATTACTAGGTCCAAAATCAAAATTTCTTAGTTTTGAATAATCTGTAAGATTTTGTTCAATAAAATTATTTAATTGATCAACGGCTTTAGCCCTTGAAGCTTCAAAAATCATTTTAAACTATTTAGATTTTCTTTTTTTAAGGCCCAATTTATCACTATGTCTTAATCTAAGAATAACTATTGCAGATGCAATCAGAACTATAGCTATAGCTTCATAAACTAATGCTGATGGATCCATCTCTTTTCCTTGTAATATAATAAATCGAGCTAGGGCAGTTATCGCAATTAAAAGAGGTAAAGTTATGCTTATTGATTGCTGGTTCCAAAAAACACGAACCATTGCTAAGACTTCTAAATAAAGAAACATCAAAAGTAAATCTGCTAGCATTACAGATTGATTTAGAAACATATTTTTAATTTCCATACCAACAGCAATTACAGTGCTTACTAAAATAATGCACATTAATATTAGTTGTAAATTTTTTGCTATTTTATCCATTACTTATCTTTACTAAATGGTAGCCACTTTTCAAACACTGATTTTGATGGACCATCATATGGAATTGAGTAAGAGCTAGGGTTTGGACTGGTTAAAACTTCTATTCCTTTAGAGAATACGAAGATGAATACAATAACAAAAACAATAACCATAATTTTAAATGGATCAAAGTTTTTAGTTTTGAATACACTGCTAGATTGTGCTTCTGCTTTATGAAAATGCTTGAATGTCATATAGACTGCAAATATCAATCCAATATGAGCAACATATAAACCGGCCCAACCAAATGCAAAAGTTGTATAAGAAAATATATATAAACTAAAAACAGTTGTCCAAACGAAGCTAAGAACTAATAAAATTTGTAATCTAACAGACCTTGGTAAAGACCTTAGATCATTTTTACTATCATCAAATAAAATGTTAGCAGCATCTTTCATCCAATTTTTTAATGATTCCATGAAGATAGATTAGATTTTTATTAGATAAAAACAAAGGTTAAATTGTCCTTTAATTTTTAGCTTAAATTGGACTTTATTACACTTTCTAAATTTGTGGAGCTTTGGGCGCCTGAAATAAAATCTTTTCCTATTTCAAAGAAGGGCACTCCATGAATTTCTTTCTCTCTAGCAACCGAAATATATGAATTAACTTCTTCAATATTTTTTAAGTTAAAAAAATCATTAATTGCTTCTCCATTAATATTAAATCCTTTTCCAATATTAATTAAGATTTCTTTATCTCCAATATCAAGACCTTCAATAAAGTATGATTGATATATTTTTTCTTTAATTTCGTTGTGTACATTAGATTGTTCAGCTAATTTGATTAATAAGTGAGAAAATACAGTATTGGGTGTTTTCTTTATCTTATCTAGATTAAAATTAAGATTTTCTTTATTGGCCTCTTCTGTCATTCGATCATACATTGGTTGAGCAAACTCTTTTCCCCCAAACTTTATTTCTAAGTACTTGTTTCTTTCAATTCCTTCTTTAGGCATGTCGGTATTTAGTTGAAATGGAACATGCTCTATCTCAAACTTAGTTTCAGGAAAGGCGTTTAAAGCTTTATTTAATCTTGTCTGACCAATAAAACACCACCCACAAATTGTGTCAGCAAATACTTTTATTTTCATTAATTTATGAATGAAGTTTTTGTTTATGAAGGTTAATAAATCTTTCTACGTTTGATTTATTAAAGGTTTTATTTTCTTCAAAAGAAACTTTTTTCATTGAGTAAGCATTACTTTTTGTCTGTCTAGACATTATGGTGATATTACCTTTGTATAATTTAAGTTTAACAGCGCCATTAACTTTTTGCTTTTTAAGGTCGACAATTTTTTGAAGTTTAAATCTTGCTTTTGAGTACCAATAACCATTGTAAATAAGTTCTGCATATTTAGGCATAATCTCATCTTTTTTATGCATAGTTTCTTTATCTAAAGTAACAGACTCAATTGCTCTATGTGCTAACATTAATAGTGTTCCACCAGGCGTTTCATAAACACCTCTAGATTTAATCCCAATAAATCTGTTCTCAACTAAATCAACTCTACCCACTGCATTTTTGCCAGCAACATCGTTAAGTTTTTTTAACAAATTTCCAGGCGATAATTTTTTACCATTAATTGTTACAGGGTCTCCATTTTTAAATCCTATAGTTACAAAAGAAGGTTTATTAGGTGCTTTTTCAGGGGACACTGTTCTTTGAAAAAGAAATTCAGGAGCTGAATTTTTTGGGTTTTCTAAAACCTTACCTTCAGTTGATGTGTGATATAAATTATCATCAATAGAAAAAGGAGGAGCACCTTTTTTATCTGTTGGAATTGGAATATTATTTTTTTTTGCATATTTAATTAAATCTGTTCTAGAATTTAATTTCCAAATTCTCCACGGTGCAATAATTTTAACTTTTGGACCAAAGTAATGGTAACCCAATTCAAATCTTACTTGGTCATTTCCTTTACCAGTTGATCCATGTGAAACAGCATAAGCTCTAAATTTTTTAGCAGCAGCAATTTGACGTTTTGCAATTAAAGGTCGAGCAATTGATGTACCCAACAAATAAACACCTTCATAAATTGCATGTCCTCTTATCATTGGAAAAACATAATCTTTTACAAAAATATCTTTTAAATCTTCAATAATGATATTTCTAACACCTAGTCTTTTGGCATTTTTTATAATTTTTTTTCTATCAATTTCTTGCCCAATATCTGCGGTATAACAAATAACCTCTGCGTCATAGTTTTCTTGAAGCCATTTTAATATAATAGATGTGTCTAGCCCACCAGAATATGCGAGTACAATTTTTTTTTTAGGTTTCATCTACTTAGCTGCAATTTGCTATAGTAGCATTGTATGCCTTAGTGAAACCCAATAGTGAATAATGATCAATAGTTGAAGATCCATTCTGAGTATAACCTTTAATCATTATCCTAGATCCTCTTTTCATTGTTTTGATCATTTTTTTTTCTAATTTATTATCTTGGTCTGACATCCAAGCAAATCCTTCTTGAATAAGATCAAATTTATATATGTTTTTTCCTGAAGTTGCTGTTACCGTATTTTTATTATTAAATTCATAGCCACCAGTAACACTTATCTCATTGGTTATTTTTTCTCCGGGTCTAAAGCTAATAAATAATCGTGCTTCTCTAGGGTTCGCCTTAGGTGATTGGAGAACCGGCTTAGATTGAGCAAAACACACTTTACCTGTGTCCGAGTTTATTACATATGTTTCCCAATCTTTATGTGTACCCATTTTTTTTACTTCTTCAGCATTAACTTGACTGATAAAAGTAGCAACAAAGATTATGATTATAAAATTTTTAATTATGGACATGGGTTAGGGTAAATAGTTTGTATTTCATTTATTTCTTTAATTACTTCATCAGTTAAATTTATATTTACACTTTCTATATCAGTTTTCAACTGCTCCATGGTTGTTGCCCCAATAATTACACTTGTCATAAAAGGTTGTATTTCACAAAATTTAAGTGACATTTGAGTTAAGTTTAGGTTATGTTTTTTTGAAATTTCATAGTACGCATCAACTGCTTTTTTTGTATTTGGTTTTTCATATCGAGTCCAAAAATTACCATCTCTTTCAATTCTAGAGTTTTTTGGCAATTGGTTGTTTCTGTACTTTCCAGTTAAGTATCCACTTGCTAGTGGAGAATAAGCTAATAGACCAATCTCATCTCTTATTGAAATCTCAGCAAGTCCAATCTCATAAGTTCTATTTAATAAATTGTAAGGGTTTTGAACAGACATCATTCTTGGAAGACCTTTTTCTTTTGCTAGCTCTAAAAATTTTGTTACACCCCATGGTGTTTCATTAGATAAACCAATTTCTCTAATTTTCCCCGCATCTACAAACTTTTGTAAATTGCCCAAGACATCTTCAAATTTATTCCATTCACCATTATCTTTGTGTTCATAGCCCAATCTTCCAAACATATTGGTATTTCTTTCAGGCCAATGTAGCTGATAGAGATCAATATAATCAGTTTGCAATCTTTTTAAGCTATCGTTAACAGCTTCAGTCATTTTTTTTATTCCATAATTATTACCACCTCCTCTTAAGTAGGCTCGCATAGGACCAGCAACTTTAGTTGCTAAAATGACTTTGTCTCTTTTGTTTGTTTTTTTAAACCAGTTACCAATTATAATTTCTGTATGACCGTAGGTTTCTTCTTTTGGTGGAACCGAATAAAGCTCCGCCGTATCCCAAAAATTTACTCCTTGATCTAATGCATAATCCATCTGCTCAAAACCTTCTTCCTGAGTATTTTGCTCTCCCCAAGTCATTGTCCCTAGACAAATTGTGCTAACCTTTAAATCAGTATTTCCTAGTTTTTTGTAGTTCATATTAATTTAATCCTTAATAAGGTATCTTGAAATAATAGTAAAAGCCTTTATATATATGGAATGGAATTCAATAAACAAAATATACTAAATAAAGTTAAAGAAGCTCAACAATCAACAGTAGTGATGGATGAGGGCCTAAGAGCCTACATGTTAAAAGTCTATAACTACATGGCATCTGGTATTTTATTAACTGGATTAGTTTCTTTAATATTTTTTAAACTTTCAGTAGTAACAGACGCGAATGGATCAATTGTTGCTTTAACAAGCTTGGGAAATACAATTTTTTTATCAGGTTTTAAATGGGTTGTAATGTTAGCTCCTCTTGGAGTTGTTTTTTACATGAGTGCTAGAATCAACAAAATGTCGGCAGCAAGTGCCCAAACAACTTTTTGGGTTTTTGCCTCATTGATGGGTCTTTCTTTATCTTCAATATTTCTAGTTTATACAGGAGCGAGTATTACTAGAGTTTTCTTTATTACTTCAATTACTTTTGGAGCAATGAGTATTTACGGCTACACAACTAAAAGAGACCTTACAAAATTAGGATCATTTTTAATGATGGGATTAATAGGTATTATTGTGGCATCAGTTGTTAATATGTTTATGAAATCTTCCATGATGGATTTTGTTATTTCAATCTTAGGTGTTTTAATTTTTGTGGGACTTACTGCTTATGATACCCAAAAAATTAAAAACATGTTTGTTTCAAGTGATACAGGAGAGTTAATGGGTAAAAAAGCTGTGATGGGCGCCTTAACTCTATACTTAGACTTTATAAATTTATTTATAATGTTACTGAGATTATTTGGACAAAGAAGATAGTTTTTACTTTTTAAGATTTTTCCAATTAGTATTTTTAAGTAATATTTCTAGATCAAAGGAATTTTTTAAAATTTTCCCATTAGAGTCAGTGATTAAATATTTCAGATTTTTACTGTTAGGTTTAAAATTTTTACAAATTTTGTATAAAGCATTTTCGGTAGCATTTTTAAAAACACTGAAACTTACCTGTCTGCTTGAAATGCTTAAACCATAATCTTTCCAAGTTCCTTCCGAGACCATTTTGGCATATAAATCTAAAATAACTTTAAGCTCATTCTTTTCAAAAAATTGGCTCTCTGTTATCTGATTATGAGGATTATTGATGACTAATTTTAAGTTTCTATTCATCAAGCTTATACTTATTAATTATAGATATTTGAAAGGCCGTAAAAATAATAGTTATTGGTAGCATTCCCCAAACCTTAAAATTAACCCAAAACTCTTCAGTTTGTGTTCTCCAAATATATTCATTTAACAATGCAAGACCAAAGAAAAAATACATCCATCTTCTATTTAAAATTTCCCAACCAATATCAGTTAAAGAAATAGACTTACCCATAATTTTCTTAAGAACAGGTTCTTTTGTAAAGTATTTTCCAAAAAACAAACCAAGAGCAAATAAAATATTTATAATTGTTGGTTTTATGTAAACAAAAATTGGATCATTAAAATAAATGGTAAGACCACCAAAGAGTGTAATTAAAATACCACTCAACAAAGGCATCATGGGTATTTTTTTTTCAAAAACCCAAACAACTGCTAATGCAACTAGAGTTGCAACTATAAGTGGTGGTATGGCAACTGATAAATTCTTATCATTATTATAATAATAGAAAAAAAATATAGCTAAAGGCCCAAAGTCTGTTGCAAATTTAAGAAAAGATTTATTCACTTGAGACATATTAACATAATAAAAAAACAATTATATTTTTTTTATTGATTTTTGTTTTTAAACCCCCATATTAATAATAATGGCAATTCAAAAAGCAAAATTTTCAATAGGTGATATTGTTAAACACAAACACTTTGAGTTTAGGGGTGTGATATATGATGTTGATTTTGAGTTTAATAATTCTGAAGAATGGTATCAGTCAATTCCTAAAAATGTACGTCCAAGAAAAGATCAGCCTTTTTATCATTTACTAGCTGAAAATGATGAGATTACCTACGAAGCATATGTATCAGAACAAAATCTACTTATGGATGATTCAGAGGATCCAATTAAACATCCATTAATTGAAGAGATATTTTCTGGAAAAAAGGGTTCTAGTTACTTTAAGCCATCTAATTAAATCTTTTTTTTAACACATTTTACTCAAACCTCAGACACAGATTGAGCCTATATTAAACTATATTCTGGTCAAGAGTGTTATACTAATACCTCTTAGTAATCATTATCTCCCTCATCACTCTTGATCAGATTAACTTTTCCAAATAAGAATTAATTTAACTTCTTTTAATATATAATTTTAAAATGTTTAGATATTTTGAACCTAATAAGATTTTTGCAATAACTTCGAAGGCACCAAAATATGTTCTATTTCTATTTATCGTTGTTTTAACAATTGGCTTAATAGAAGCACTCATTCTTTCACCCGAAGATTATAAACAAAGTGACTCTGTAAGAATTATGTATGTACATGTCCCTGCAGCATGGATATCACTTGGAATATTTTCAAGTTTAACTTTATTATCTATTGGAAGCTTTATTTTTAAAAATAAGAATTTTGCATTAATTGCAAAAAGCTTGGCACCATCAGGCTTTGTTTTTAATATTGTAGCATTAGTTACTGGTTCTATTTGGGGCAAACCAACATGGGGAACTTGGTGGGCATGGGATGCAAGAATAACATCTATGCTAGTGTTAGCTTTATTTTATGGAATGTATTTATTGGCATGGAGGATATATGAGGACAAAGAAGAAGTAGTTAAAATAACTTCTATAATTGCAATCATAGGAGTAGTTAATGTTCCAGTTATTAAATATTCAGTTGATTGGTGGAATACACTCCATCAACCGGCATCAATAAATATCATAACAACTAACACAGCAATTCACTCATCAATGCTAATACCTTTAGGCTTAATGACTGCGGCATTTGCTCTTTTTTCATTACTCATTTTTTTGATGAAATATAATACGGAACTGATAAAACTTAAAAATAAAGGATTAGATAGATTATGATAATAGAAATAATTTCAATGAATGGGTACGGAGCTTATGTATGGTCAGCATTTGCATTTACATTGACTAGTTTTACAACTTTATATTTTGTGATCAAATTGCAACTTTCAAAAGAACAAAAAAGATTTGCAAAAAAGTTTGGTTCCCTAAGTATTGAAAAAGCTAAAGCTGCTAAACAACAAACTATCAATAACGAAATATTATCCAATATATCAAATATTTAACTAATAAACCATGTATGGTAAAAAGGTTAAATTACGATTTTTATTCTTAGTATTGCTTCTAGCAACTGTAATTTTAACTGTTTTTCTAATTCTACAATCATTAAAAGAGAACGTTATATATTTTCAATCTCCATCTGAAATAAATTCTCTAATAGAAATAGAGAGCAAAAAGATAAGAGTAGGGGGTATGGTTAAAGAAAAATCTGTAGTTATCAATTCTAATGAAGTTAATTTTATCATTACTGATTTTAAAAATGAAATTAACGTCACTTATTCTGGTGCCGTACCAAATTTATTTGCTGAAGGAAAAGGAGTAGTTGCTGAGGGTTTTTTAAAAGACAAAAATTATTTTTCTGCAACAAAAATTTTGGCAAAACATGATGAGAATTATATGCCACCAGAAGTCAAAGAAGCTTTAGGAGTTAAATAAATTGCTTGCTAATCAAATAGGTTATTATTCGTTAATACTTGGATTGTTATTTTCATTTTCACTCTGCACAATAGCCATCCAAGACTTTAATAAAGTAAATAAAAAACTTAATGCAAACATAATAATCTTAACTTTCCTTCAGTTAACTTTTGTGATTATAAGTTTTTTTAGTTTAATTTTATCTTTTATAAATTCAGATTTTAGCAATGAGACAGTTTTTAATAACTCACATACAACCAAACCATTATTTTATAAAATTTCTGGAACCTGGGGTAATCATGAAGGTAGTTTGTTATTATGGTTATTAGTTCTAACTTTATTTATTTTTCTATTTTTATTAAAATCAAATTCACAACCAAAAAAATATAGAATTTTAACTTTACTATTTCAACAAATTATAATTATTGGATTTTTTTTATTTGTATTAACTACCTCAAATCCGTTTAATTATTTATTTCCAATTCCTAAAGAAGGCCTTGGTCTTAATCCAATATTGCAAGATCCGGCATTAGCAATACATCCTCCAATTTTATACTTAGGATATGTTGGTGCCTCTATAATATTTTCAGCCTCACTGGCAGCAGTTGCTCAAAATTATATTTCTAAAGAATGGGCACAGCACATAAAAAAATGGGTTTTAATATCTTGGATTTTTTTATCATTAGGAATTATGTTGGGTTCAATTTGGGCCTATTATGAATTAGGCTGGGGAGGTTTTTGGTTTTGGGACCCTGTTGAGAATGTTTCTTTAATGCCCTGGTTATCGTTAACAGCTCTTCTACATTGTATTGCGGTATTAGAAAGAAGAGCCACATTAACATCATGGGTAGTTGTGTTATCTATTACAACATTCACCTTAAGTATGTGTGGAACATTTTTAGTCAGATCTGGCTTACTAAATTCTGTGCATACTTTTGCAAACGACCCAGCAAGGGGAATTTTTATATTAATCTTCTTGTTTGTTTTAATAATCTTATCTTTGGGTGTATTTTTTATTTTTCATAAAGATAATAATGGTAATCAAAATAATTTTTTTTGGCTTAGTAGAGAAACATCTATTTTAATAAATAATTGGTTTATGATGTACTTTTTGTCTGTTGTTTTAATAGGTACAGTTTATCCAATTTTTTTAGATGTTATTTCATCAGAAAAAATTTCTGTAGGACCTCCATTTTATCACAAACTCATAGCTCCATTTTTAATACCCTTTTTATTATTTATGGCCTTGGGCCCAAGACTTAAATGGATCAAGTCAAAAATAGAAAAAAAATATTCAATAATTATAATATTTATAATTTCAATAATTTTAACATTTTTTATAATCAAAAATCTAACAACAAATATTCTTTTCTATACTCTTTTGTTATCAGCTGCTTTTTTTCTTTTCTTCACAACTCTTAAAGAACTTTTGACTAAAAAATTAAATAATAGTTCACAAACAATTGCCCACTTTGGTTTTAGTTTATTGATATTGAGTATTTTATTTAATGGCATCTTATCATCAGAGGTGATTACCAATATGAAGATAGGTGAAAAATTTAAATTTGGAAAAGAAGAAATTTTTTTTAAAAAGATTGAAGAAAGAAGAGAGAGTAATTTTAATTCAATTGTTGCTTTTTTTGAAATTAAAGATCTGGAGGGAAACGTTGTTGAATTAGAACCAGAGATAAGAGTTTATAATCAACCTTTAATGGTTACTAGTGAGGCAGATATAAAAACAACATTATTGGAAGATAAATTTATAGTAATGAATCTTGTTAAAGGTAATGAATATTTTAATGTTAGATATCAATCAAAACCATTTATGGTATGGATTTGGATTTCTGTTTTTTTATTAGGTCTTGGTGGAACGATAGGTTTATTTAAAACTAGGATATGAAAAAAAATATAACTATATTAATTACAGGCGTAGTTTTAAGTTTTTGTTTTATAATTTTATATAAAGGATTGAATAATCCAAATACTTATGTACCCAAAACTAGCATTAAAAAAGATATTCCAATTTTTAATGCAGTAGATTTCTTTTCAAGAAAAACTGTTAGTTCAGATGAAATTTTTAGAGATAATACTTATTATATTGTAAATATTTGGGCATCTTGGTGTGTGCCTTGTAGAGTAGAGCACCCTCTGTTAATGCAATTAAATGGAAATCATTCAGTTAAACTAATTGGTTTAAATTATAGGGATAGTTTTAATAATGCAAAAAAATTTATTGATGAATTTGGCAATCCCTATTCAAGAATTTTAATTGATAAAGATGGTACTTTAGGTGTTGAATTTGGTGCTTTCGGTGTCCCGGAAACCTTTTTAATAGATAAAAATAAAAAAATAATAAAGAAATTTATTGGCCCAATTGACCAGGAAGCTGTAAATAAAATTAAGTTAATGATTAAATGAAAATTTTTAGGATATTTATAATACTTTTATTAATTACAAATTTTTCAGATTTAAAATCTGATGAAAAAAGCGATATCTTAAAAAATAAAATATTAAAAAATATCCGTTGTTTGATTTGTCAGGGTCAGTCTGTATACGACTCTGAGTCAGAATTTGCATCTAGTATAAAATTAATTGTTGATAAAAAGATTAATGAAGGGGCAAAAGAAGACTCTATTTACAGTTTTTTAATAGAAAAGTATGGCGATTGGATAGTTTATGAGCCACAATTAAATAAAAATACTTATATATTGTGGTTATTACCCTTGTTGTTATTTTTATTAGGTGGTGCGATAATAGTTAAAAAAATTCAAAAAAAAAATGAATAAAAATATATACATAAAAATTTTTCCAGCAGTAATTTTTGTACTATTTTCTTTTTCTATAAATGCAGAAGAAAATGTTAGTGAACATCAATATAATTTTTATACTGGTAATTTTGATTTCAGTGATAATAAGCAAAAAGCTATACTCTTTGGATTCCAACATCAAAATGAAAATTTAGAGAGAAATACTTTTCTTGGGAATGCATCTCCTATAACTGGAGGGTTCATAACTGAAAATTCAGCAGCTTATGTATATACAGGTGTAGAGTGGAACTATGCAATTGGTAACAAAATTAAATTTACACCAAGTTTTGCCCCAGGAATTTATCATGAAGGTGATGGAAAAGACTTAGGACATGCTTTAGAGTTTAAAACTGAAATACAACTATCTTACACGCTTTCAGATAGTACTAATTTAGGAATGTCATATAATCATATATCAAATGCAAGTTTAGGAGATAAAAATCCTGGCGCAAATAGCTATATGCTTAATCTTCTAAAAAATTTTTAAATTTCCATTTATGAATTTAAAAAATTGTCATAATTTTAGTGACTTTAGAAAATTAGCAAAAAAAAGATTACCTTCACCAATTTTTCACTATATCGATGGTGGAGCAGATGATGAACAAACTTTACGAAGAAACACTGAGTCATTTAATGATTGTGATTTAATTCCTAACATACTTGCAAGCGTCGGAAAGCCCGATCTTTCGGTTACAGTTTTTGGTAAAAAAATTAATATGCCTATCTTTCTTTCTCCAACTGCAATGCAAAGACTTTATCATCATGATGGAGACAAAGCATCTGCTAGAGCTGCTGAAAAATTTGGTACTTTTTATAGTATGTCCACCATGGCCAATAATACAATTGAAGAAATTGCAGAAATCTCAAATGGTCCAAAATTGTTCCAACTTTATGTTCATAAGGATCAATCAATAACGAATGATTTAATTGATAGATGTAAAACCTCTGGCTTTGACGGCATGTGTTTAACAGTAGATACTTTAGTGGCTGGAAATAGAGAAAAAGATCATAGAACTGGATTTACCACTCCTCCAAAACTTACCCTTCAAAGTTTAATTAGTTTTGCAATGAGGCCTGAGTGGGTATTTAATTATTTTACTCATAAAAAATTTGAATTATCTAATGTTAAAAACAAAACAGACAAAGGTACCAATATTTCAAAGTCTGTAATTGAATATATTAATGAACAATATGATCCAGCTATGAATTGGAAAGACGCTGAATATTGTGTGAAAAAATGGAATGGTCCATTTGCACTTAAGGGCGTGATGTCAGTCGAGGATGCAAAAAAAGCTATAGATATAGGATGCTCAGCAATTATGATTTCAAACCATGGCGGTAGACAACTAGATGGTTCAAGGTCACCTTTTGACCAAGTTAGTGCAATTCGAGAGGCTGTTGGAGATAAATTAGAGATCATATTAGATGGTGGAGTAAGACGTGGAACTCATGTTTTAAAAGCTTTAGCAGCTGGTGCAACAGCTTGTAGTTTTGGAAAAATGTTTTTATTTGCATTAAGTGCAGGAGGTCAAGCAGGTGTTGAACGTCTATTGCAAAACATGCATGATGAAATTAATAGGAATATGGTATTAATGGGCTGTAAGACCCTGAAAGAATTAGATGCGTCAAAATTAATCTATAGAAAATAGTTATTACTTATCATAAGTATATATAAAAAAAATAAATTAAATTATAAAATATTAATATTAGAATTAAATTATTATGAAATTAGCAAAAAATTTAGAGAGATTAGGAACTGAGTCTGCATTTAGTGTTTTGGCTGAAGCTAAGGCTTTAGAGGCTAAAGGAAATCCAATGATTCATTTAGGGTTAGGTCAGCCTGATTTTAAAACACCCCAACACGTAGTAGATGCTGCAAAAAAAGCTTTAGATGATGGTCACCACGGATATGTAATGTCCAACGGTATTCCAGAATGTAGACAAGCTGTAACAAGATGGATTAAAAAACGTTATAGTGTTGATGTAGATTTTGAAAGAATTTTAATCATGCCAGGTGGAAAACCTACGATGAGTTATGCCATTCAATGTTTTGGAGAACCAGGTGCTGAAATAATTCACCCTACACCTGCCTTTCCAATATATGAGTCGATGATTAATTATACTGGATCAACATCTGTACCTTATGATTTAACTGAAGATAAGGATCTTAAATTTAATCCAGAAAAAATTTTATCACTAATCACTGATAAAACTAGATTGTTAGTATTAATTAACCCAAACAATCCAACGGGTAGCTTTGTGGAAAAAGCGGATATTGATGTATTGGCTGAAGGTCTTAAAAAACATCCACACGTAACTATATTAAGTGATGAAATTTACAGTAGACAGATTTTTGATAATAAAGAAATGCCTTCATTTTTTAATTATCCAGAGTTAAGAGAAAGACTGATTGTATTAGAAGGTTGGAGTAAAGCATATTCGATGACGGGATGGAGACTAGGATGGAGTTTTTGGCCCAAGGAATTAATTCCACATGTTAATAAGCTTTTAATTAATAGTGTATCGTGTGTAAATGCAGCAGCTCAATTTGCAGGAATTGCAGCATTGGATGGTCCAGATGATTCAATTAATGAAATGATGGTAAAGTTTACACAGAGAAGAAAACTAATTCATGAAGGTTTAAATAGTTTGCCAGGTATAGAATGTAGCCTTCCAGGAGGAGCTTTTTATGCATTTCCAAAGGTAATTGGAACGGGAATGAATGGTTCAGAATTTGCAAAAAAATGTATGCATGAAGCAGGAGTAGCAATAGTTCCAGGAACAGCTTTTGGTAAAACTTGCCAAGATTACGTAAGATTTAGCTTTGCAGCCTCACAAGATAACATATCTAACGCATTGGAAAATATCAAAAAAATGCTAGGCTAAGACTAATGAGTGAATTAGTTCTGCCAAAGATAGATAAAGCAACGATAAATAAAAAAGAATATATCTTTAAAAATCTTGCAAAAATTATAAATCCAGAAAATGTTTTAAGTCATGCTGATGACGTTAAGCCATATGAAACTGATGCATTAGCGGCTTATACGCAGACACCACTTGCTGTTGTGATGCCAGAAAATACTGAAGAAGTAAGTAACATTTTAAAGTTTTGTTACAAAGAAAATATTAAAGTTGTACCAAGGGGAGCTGGCACTGGCCTTTCAGGTGGTGCACTACCTTTAAATGATGCAATTTTATTAAGTCTTGGGAAATTTAATAAAATTATAGAAATTGATTTTGAAAATAAATGTGTAGTAACCCAACCTGGTGTAACAAATCTAGGAATTACTCATGCTGTCCAACATAAAAATTTTTACTATGCACCAGATCCATCAAGTCAGCTTGCATGTTCAATAGGTGGTAATGTTGCTGAAAATTCAGGAGGTGTTCACTCTTTAAAATATGGAACAACAACTAATAATATTTTAGGTGTTGAAATGGTAATGATGGATGGAACGGTTTGTAGAGTTGGTGGAAAAACTCTTGATCAAGAAGGATATGATTTGATGGGATTAATTTGTGGTTCAGAAGGATTATTAGGAGTGATTACTGAAGTGACAGTTAAAATTTTAAAAAATCCTCAAGTAGTTAAAGCAGCGTTAATAGGATTTCCAACAATTGAAGAAGGTGGAAATGCAGCATCAGAAATAATTTCAAGTGGAATTGTTCCGGCAGGCATGGAAATAATGGATAAAGCTTTAATAGAGGCAACAGATAATTTTAGTAAAGCAGGTTACCCAAGAGATGCAGAGCTTTTATTAATTGTAGAATTAGATGGAACTGAGTCTGAAGTAGATGAATTATTAAAACAAGTAAGAACTATTTGCGAAAAAAATAATTGCTCAAGTTTAAAATTTAGCAAAAATGAAAAAGAAAGACTATCATTTTGGGCAGGTAGAAAAGCAGCATTTCCAGCATGTGGAGCTATGGCACCAGATTATTACTGTATGGACGGATCCATACCAAGAGGAAAACTAGCAGAAGCTTTACTTGAAATAAAAAAACTTTCTGAAAAATATGAGTTGCCAGTAGCAAATTGTTTTCATGCGGGAGACGGAAATTTACACCCGTTAATAATGTTTGATGGGGGTGATAAAGAACAATTAAGAAAAACTGAAGAATTTGGAGCTGAAATACTAAAAGCCTGTGTAAGGTTAGGAGGAGTTATAACTGGAGAACATGGGGTCGGAATTGAAAAAAGAGAACTAATGTGTGAGATGTTTAATAATACAGATATTCAACAACAATTAGATATTAAAAAATCGTTAGATGAAAAAAATTTGTTAAATCCTGGAAAGGTTTATCCAATATTAAGAAAATGTGCAGAGGAAGGAAGGGTACATGTCCACAGAAATGAAGAAAAATTCCCAGATCTTCCAAGATTCTAACAACATCTATTATCCAGAAGATGAGCTGCAAGTTTCAAATCTAGTTCAGGAGCTTTATAAAAAAAACCAACCAACAGAAATAATTGGCACAGGCTCAAAAAATTTTATTGGTAACAGAATACAATCTGCAAAAAAACTATCTATGTCTAAATTGTCAGGTGTAATTGAGTATTTGCCTGAAGAACTTTATATTAAAGTTAAAGCTAACACGACATTAGAGTCAGTTGAAAAGGAGTTAGAAAAAAATAATCAAGAATTGGCTTTTGAGCCTATTGATTTTGGATTTATTGAAAATGGAAAATCAAACAAGGGCACTATAGCAGGTCATTTAGCTTGTAATTTTGCTGGCTCTCGAAGATTTAAAGTCGGAAGTTTAAGAGATCATATATTAGGTTTTAGAGGTGTAAATGGTAAGGGAGATATAATTAAATCAGGCGGAACAGTTGTAAAAAATGTTACTGGTTATGATTTATCAAAGCTAGTTACAGGATCTTTTGGAACTTTAGTAGCATTAACTGAAATAACATTAAAGGTTTTACCTAAAAAAAAATTATCAAATACAATTACAATTTATACTGATGATAAAAAATTAGTTAAAGATTTATTCGAAAAAATTTCTGGCTCAAGTAGCGAAGTCTCAGGAGCTGTTTATATTCCTGAAGAACCCAAAGACGAAAATTATGACCAAAATAAAGAAATGGTTTTTAAATTTAATGATTTAAAATATAAAGGATCATTTTTAGCGTTAAGAATAGAAGGAGATAAAATCTCAATAGAAGAAAAATTAAAAGCTTTAACAATTGAACTTGAGCTTAGTAATTTGAATACAATAATTTTGGATGTTCATCAATCAATACCATTTTGGAAAAAAATAAACAATCTTGAGATATTTAAACAAACAAAAAATAACCTCTTAAGAGTAGTAGTGCCCCCTTCAAAAGGCCCTAAGTTGATGCAATTCCTAGGCAATAAGTATAAATATTACATTGATTGGTGTGGCTCATTATATTGGATAGAGGTTCAATCAAAGAAGAACTCTAAGGTAAGTGATATTAAAAAATTAACCAAGGAATTAGGTGGTTATTTAACTATCATAAAAACATCGGAAGAATATGATTACGAAGAAACAATTTTTACAGTAGATGATACAAGACTTTTAATATCAGAAAAGATCAAAAAAAGTTTTGATCCTAAAAGAATTTTTAATCCGGGAAAAATGTACAGAGGAATTTAATGCAAACAAACTTTACTGAAAAACAATTAAAAGACAGTGATAATACGGCAACAGAAAAAATTTTTAAAAAGTGTGTTCACTGTGGTTTTTGTAATGCAACTTGTCCAACTCATCAAATATTTGGTGATGAATTAGATGGGCCTCGGGGAAGAATTTATTTAATTAAGGATATGTTGGAAAATCAAAAAAAACCAACAGCAAAAACGGTAAAACACATAGATAGATGTTTGTCTTGCTATAGCTGCATGACCACTTGTCCCGCTGGAGTAAATTATATGCACATCATTGATCATGGTAAAAAATATATTGAAAAAAACTATGAAAGATCTTTTTTTGATAGAACAATTAGGAACTTTTTATCAGTAGTGTTACCGAATACTGGATACTTTAGATTAGCAAGTTATATGGTTAAATTAGCTAAACCTTTTCAATTTTTAATGCCATTAAAAATAAAAGATATGATGAACTTGATGCCAACAAGTTTTCCTAAAAAAACCTTAAAACAAAAAGAAATTTATCCCGTTGCTAAAAATAAGAAAGTTGCAAGAGTTGCGCTTTTAACTGGTTGTGTGCAGAAAGAAATTTCTCCTCAAATTAATGAGGCCACGATTAGACTCTTAAATAGACATGGAGTTGAAGTAATTGTTCCTAAAAAAATTAGATGTTGTGGTTCTTTAAATCACCACTTAGGAAAAGAAGATGATGCTCACCAGGATTTTATAAATAATATCAATACTTGGTTTGACGAACATCAAAAAGGAAATTTAGACGCTATTTTATCTAATACTTCTGGATGTGGAACTACCATGAAAGACTATGGTTTCATTTTTAGAGATGATGAAAATATGAAAAAGAAAGCTAAAGTAATTTCTGATTTAACCAAAGATGTCACTGAATATTTAAATACAAATTTAAAATTAAATTTTAACTCTAAAGAAAAGAAGTATAAAATTGCCTATCATTCAGCTTGTTCAATGCAACATGGACAAAAAGTACACAGTCAACCCATGTCATTACTTTCAAAAACAAATAATGAAATTATGGAAATTCCAGAAGGACACATCTGTTGCGGATCTGCTGGTACTTATAATATTTTGCAGACTGAAATTGCAAAAGAATTATTAAGTAAAAAAGTAAAAAATATTGAAAGTTTAAAACCTGATTTTATATCAACTGGAAATATTGGTTGTATTACTCAAATTTCTAATGGAACGAAAACTCCAATTTTACATACCATTGAGATATTAGATTGGTATACTGGCGGTCCAAAACCAAAAATATTACAAAAAAATTAACTATGAAAAAAATTATAATTACAAGAAGGTTATTAAAAGAGTCTGAAGATAAAGCATCAAAAATATTTGATGCAAAATTTAATAGCAATGATGAATTATACTCTCAATCAAAACTAATTGAATTGAGTAAAGGACAAGATGCAATCCTAACTTCTTTAACTGATAAGATGGATGAAGAAACTATAAACAAACTGCCAGATAGTATTAAGATAATTTCTAATTTTGCAGTTGGTTTTGGAAATATTGATTTAGAAGCAGCCAAAAAAAGAGGAATAGCTGTAACTAATACACCAGAGGTTTTATCTGATGCCACAGCTGAGATTGGAATTTTATTAATACTTGGAGCATGTAGAAGAGTTCCAGAGGGCATTCAGGCTGCAAAAGAAAGTAGCTGGAAATGGTCTGCAGATTATTTGATAGGAAAACAGTTAACTGGTACGAGGCTTGGAATTTTAGGAATGGGGAGAATAGGTCAAAAGATTGCAAAAATTGCAAAATCTTTAGGAATGATTATTCATTATCACAACAGATCAAAACTAAGTGACGAAAAAGAACAGGGTGCGATTTATCATGATAGCATTAAAAGTCTTTTTGGAGTTTCAGATGTATTGTCAATTTGTTGTCCCGCAACAAAAGAAACAGAAAATTTAATTAATAAAGAAACATTAGAATATTTTCCAACAGGTGCAGTTATAACAAATGTAGCTCGTGGAGATATTGTTGAAGATGAAGCTTTAATAGATGCATTAAATAGAAGAAAAATTTATGCAGCAGGACTTGATGTTTATAAGGGTGAACCAAATTTAAATCCAGGCTATCTGAAGATTAAAAGTGTTTTTATTTTGCCTCACCTTGGTAGTGCCACTAAGCACACAAGAATTGCTATGGCCAATCTAGCAATAGATAATATTGATGAGTTTTTCATAACAGGAAACTGTAAAAATAAAGTAAATTAATTTTTTGTTATCAAGTTAATTTAATACAATTTTAAGTTGTACTGTTATTGTCGCAAGAAGATTTTTTTATCATAAAACATAATTTTATAGAGCCGTTCAAAGTATACTATTCTTTAGACTCTGATCACGAATGTGATTAAGATATCGCCAGTTAATTAACAAATAATCAAAGGAGAAATAATGAGTAAAGAAAAAAAATCATTGAAGAGCTCAAATTCTTCAAGACGTAAGTTCTTTAAGACTGCTGCTAAAGCAGGTGCTGTAGCCGCAACAGCTGTTGCAATGCCTAATATAGCAACTGCAGACGGACACGTTACATTAAAGATGCAAGCAGCTTGGCCTTCAGGCGCAAACATTTTTTTTGAAATGGCGCAAGACTACTGTAACATGGTTAGCGATATGTCAGGTGGATCACTTAAAATTGATCTTCAGCCTGTAAACGCAATTGTTAAAACTTCAGAAATCGGAGCAGCGGTAAGCGATGGAATCGTTGATATGGGTCACTGGGTGACTGCATATTGGTATGGTAAAAACGCTGCAGCTTCACTTTTTGGAACTGGTCCTTCATACGGAATGTCATCTCAAGAAGTTATGGGATGGATGGAGTATGGTGGAGGAAGAAAATTATATGAAGAAGCAGTAGCTAGTGTTGGATATAACTACACTGGATTCTTTCATATGCCTATGCCAGCACAACCTTTTGGTTGGTTCAAAAAGAACGTAACTAAAGTATCTGATGTTAAAGGTATGAAGTATAGAACAGTTGGTCTAGCGACTAACGTTTTAACTGCTATGGGAATGGTCGTAAGACAATTACCAGGTGGTGAGATCCAACCAGCAATGAAAACTGGTTTGATTGATGCTGCTGAGTTTAACAACCCAACATCAGACTCACAGTTTGGAATGCAAGATGTCTCTAAACACTATCACTTAGGAAGTTTCCATCAATCTCAAGAGATGTTTGAAATTCCTATGAACACTAAGAGACTGAAAAGCCTTTCACCTGCTCATCAAGCTATCTTGAAGAACGCTGCTTATGCTGCTAACTCAGATAACTACTTCAAAGCACTTGTTAGATACTCTGACAGTTTAGCTGATTTGATGAACACACATAAGGTTAACGTTTACCAAACATCTGATGCCATTTTAGC
Organism: Candidatus Pelagibacter sp. PS_44; assembly: GCF_059417735.1. NCBI lineage: Bacteria > Pseudomonadati > Pseudomonadota > Alphaproteobacteria > Candidatus Pelagibacterales > Candidatus Pelagibacteraceae > Candidatus Pelagibacter > Candidatus Pelagibacter sp. PS_44. The sequence goes on along the minus strand of NZ_CM182063.1, from coordinate 1,094,028 downwards.
TGAACAGTTAAAAGGTTGGGATAAAGTTGTTGGAGAATTCTCTGGAAAAGATGCATTCTTCAAAAAAGTGGTAGACTCTCAAAAAGCATACGCTAAGAAAGTAATGAAGTACTTGCTGATGAATCAGCCTAATTACAAACTAGCTTATGAAAATGAGTTTGGACCAATTGGAAAAGTTAAAATCTAATTAACTTTTTAATAATTTAAGAAGGGGGTTTCGGCCCCCTTTTTTTATAGTACAGTTTTTAACAAAATTAGAGTATCCTATTCAAATCATGATGAGAGCCTACATAAAATTAGCTGACACGTTAAGCACCTCAATAGGTAAGGCTTTTTCTTGGTGTATAGTTATTTTGATGGGTGGAACTTGCTATGAAGTTATGATGGCCTATGTATTTAATAAGCCAACACTTTGGAATTTTGACTTTAGCATGCAGATGTATGGTGCAATATTAATGATGTCAGGTGCTTATTGTTTAGCAACTGAATCTCATGTTAGAGGAGACGTAATTTACAGATTATTTAAACCAAGAACACAAGGCTATATTGATTTAGTACTTTATTTTATTTTCTTTTTTCCTGGTGTCGTATCTTTAGCATTTTATGGTTATGAATATGCTGCACTTGCTTGGAAGATAAAAGAGACTAGTTGGAGTAGCCCGGCGCAAATTAATATTTATATGGTAAAATCTTTAATACCTGCCGCGGGAGTATTTTTGGTTATTCAGGGAATAGCTGAAGTATTTAGAGCAATTATTTGTATTAAAACTGGACATTGGCCAGCAAGAATGGTTGTTGCTGAAGAGACAGAGCAAATTTTAATGAGAACAGCACAAGACGAGGATCAAAAAGATGTTATTTAGTTTAACAAATCCAGAAGTTGCCATCTTCATGATGGGGTTATTTTTATTTGCGGTGCTATTAGGTTTTCCAATTGCCTTCACTTTAATGGCTATGGGAATAGGTTTTGGATATTATGCTTATTACGATCCCGCTTTAATGGATCATGTATTTGATAATAGGATATTTTCTTTATTTGTAAAAAACACATACACCGTTATGGATAATAACGTGCTCACCGCTGTACCACTGTTTTTATTCATGGGATATTTAGTTGAAAGAGCTGGCATTGTAGCAAAATTATTTTTTGCAATAAGACTTGCGGCTCATAGAATACCAGCTTCAATGGCAGTAGCTGCTCTAATAACATGTACTTTGTTTTCTACAGCAACAGGAATTATTGGTGCAGTTGTAACCTTAATGGGTCTACTTGCTTGGCCTGCGATGGTTAAAGCAGGATATGATAAAAAATTTGCTTCAGGAGTAATTTGTGCGGGTGGATGTTTGGGTATTTTAATACCACCTAGTATTATGTTAATTGTTTATTCAGTAATAGCCCAGTTATCTCCTTTGAGATTATTTGCGGCAGCAATTTTTCCAGGACTTTTACTTGCGGGACTTTATATAGCTTACGCAGTGGGTAGAGCTTGGCTCCAACCATCAATTGCACCTAAGCCAAGAGCAGAAGATATTCCACCACGAGCTGAAATTTTAAAAGAAGTATTAGTTTCTTTCGTCCCTCTTTTTGGATTAATTATGTTGGTTCTTGGAACAATCTTAGCAGGTATAGCAACTCCAGCAGAGGCCGCAGCAGCAGGAGCATTTGGTGCTATATTGTTATCTTGGTTTTACAAAACACTTAAATGGCAAAGTTTTAAAGAGTCTGTTTTTCTAACTGCAAAAACTACAGCTATGATTATGTGGTTATTTATTGGTTCTTGGACTTTTTCTTCTGTATTTTCTTATCTAGGTGGTCATGAAATTTTTGAACATTTCTTTACATCAATAAATATAAATACATGGCAATTTTTAATTATTACACAAATTATTATTTTTCTTTTAGGATGGCCGTTAGAATGGACTGAAATCTTAATTATATTTGTTCCAATATTTTTACCGCTTCTAGAAGTATTTGATGTTAATCCATATTTCTTTGCAATGTTAATTGCTCTTAATTTACAAACATCTTTCTTAACTCCTCCAATGGCAATGTCAGCTTATTATTTAAAGGGTGTTCAAAAGAAAAATGTTGAATTGATGGAAATATTTGCAGGCATTATGCCATTCTTGGGCATAGTAATATTTGCTATGTTTCTTATGTATATGTTTCCAGGTATTGCCTTATGGTTGCCAGAAACGTTATTTGCAAATTAGACAAACCAAATGTTAAATATTTTTACACTCACAGCCAACAAATTGGCTGAACATTTAAAATCAGGCCAATTATCTTCAGTTGAAGTTTGTACACAATATATTGAGAGAATTGAAAAATTTGAAAAAGATGTAAAGGCATGGCAATATTTTGATAAAAAAAAGCTTTTAGAAAAAGCTGTAGAGGCAGATGAGTATAGAAAATCAGGTAAACCACTAGGCTCATTACATGGCTTACCAATTGCGGTTAAAGATATAATTGGTACATTTGAAATGCCTACTGAATGTGGTTCTCCCTTAAGAAAAAAAATGCCTAGCTCACAAGATTCAGAGGTAGTTAATTTACTTAAGATTGAAGGAGCGATAGTGATGGGTAAAACTGTAACTACAGAACTTGCATATTTCCATCCTGGAAAAACTACCAATCCACACGACAACACAAGAACGCCAGGGGGATCATCAAGTGGTTCAGCAGCTGTCATTGCAGCACATATGGCGCCCCTATCAATTGGAACCCAAACTAACGGCTCAGTTATTAGGCCCGCTTCTTACTGTGGGGTTGTAGGCTATAAGCCTTCTTATGGATTAATTTCAAGAAGTGGAGTTATGAGGCAGTCTGATAAATTAGATCACATCGGAGTTTTTGGAAAAACGGTTGAAGATGTTGCTTTGTTTGCAAAATCATTAATTAAAAAAGATTTATATGATCCATCAACTATTCATTATGCTGCAGATGAAATGTTAAATGTTTGTAAAAAGGGTCCAATATATGAGCCAAAGTTTATTTTTTACAAAACTAAAAATTGGAAAAATATTGATAAAGAGTCCCAAAAATCTTTTGATTTCTTTATAAAAACTTTTAGTAAAAATATTGAGGTTTTTGATACCCCATCTTATTTTGATGACATTCCAAAATATCATAAAATAATTCATGAAACTGATATGGCAAATAATTTTCAAGGTTATTATAAAAAATCTAAAAAATTTCTTTCTAAAGAGATGGTTAGTGCAATTGAAAGAGGACTAAAATACTCAGCAAAAGAATATGCTGAAGCAATAGACTTTATGAAAAGAAGCTACGAGTCCTATAAAGAGGTTTTTGAAGATTTTCATGGAGTATTAACTCCGTCATCGTCTGGGGTTGCTCCAAAGGGTTTAAAGAGCACAGGTAGCCCAGAATTCTCAACTATTTGGACATATATGGGTTTGCCGTCTATCTCATTACCTTTACTTATCGGTGCAAATAATTTACCATTAGGAATTCAATTAGTTGGAGACAAGTTAGATGACCTAAGGTTTCTTGGTGTAGCTAATTGGTTAGAAAAAAATTGTAAAAAATATGCTAAATAAAATATCAACATTTTTAGGATCGTGTCTTGCAACAATATTTCTTATTGGACTTGCAACAACCTTAACTAGATCTTCTATGATTGGTTTTTGGGACGTGTTACCCGTATATATCTTAATGGCTTTAGCAATTGGAATGATGATTTACGAAGCTTATTTCGATAAAAAATAAATCAAATTTTTAGTGAATAATTTAAAGAATAATTATTTACCTTTTTTATTACTTTTCATTCAACCTATTTTTATGGCAAGCAATCTAATCGTTGCAAGAGGTGGAGTTGAATATGTGCCTCCAATTTCTCTAGCATTTTGGCGGTGGACTGCTGTATTTTTAATATTATTACCTTTTACCTATAGTTCTCTTAAAAAAAACTTTAAATTTGTAAAACAAGAATACAAAAGAATATTCTTTATTGGGTCAATGGGGTGTGGTGTTTGTGGTGCCTTTCCATTTTTAGCAGGCCAAACAACAACAGTTACAAACATGGGAATTATATATTCCTCATCACCAATATTTATAATTTTAATTTCAAGCATTTTTTTTAAAGAGAAAATAAATTTTTTAAGAATTGTAGGTCTAGTTTCTTGTTTAGTTGGGGTTTTTGCTATTATTATTAAAGGTGACTTATCTTTATTAATTAGCTTAAAATTTACAATTGGTGACCTCTGGATGTTAGCTTCTGCAATAGGCTGGGCCCTTTATTCAATTTATTTATTTTATTGGAAAACAAATTTAAAAATTTTTGATCGATTTACATTGATCGCATTTTTTGGTGTAGTTAGTTTATTTCCATTTTATTTGATTGAAGAAATTTTTTTTGTTAAAACAATTTTTAATGAAGACTTTTTCATTTGGGTTTTATTTGCTGCTATTTCCCCAGGAATAATAGCTTTTACATTATATACCATGGCACAAAAAAAACTTGGGGCCTCCATAACAGGTTTTACACTTTATATCTTTACAGTTTATAGTGCCATTTATGGAGTTTTATTTTTTAATGAACAGCTTGAATATTATCACTATCTAGGAACAGCCTTAGTTTTTGGTGGTGTTTATTTAGTTAAAAAAAAAATAAATATGAAAAAAAAACTTAAAGAGTATTTATTGAAGTTAATTTTAATTATACCAATAGCTTACTTTTCTTTACTTTTTATTATATTTATATTTCAACGAAATTTATTATATCATCCAAAAGAAAATAACTATTCTGGCGATGAATTAAAAGTTAAAATAGAAAAAGTAAAGGTTGAGACAGGTGATAATATTGAATTACTTGGATGGTTTCATGAAAAAGATCTTATAAATTTTAAAACTCTGGTTTTCTTTCATGGCAATGCAGGAACATTAGAAAATAGAATACATAAAATTAATCATTTCAAAGAAATGAATATAAACTTTCTAATCATTTCCTGGAGAGGATTTAGTGGCAACTTAGGCAAACCATCAGAAAAAGGATTATATGAAGATGGTGAGAGTGCAATTAATTGGTTAAAAAAAAAAGGACTTAAAGATAGTGACATTGTTCTGTATGGTGAGTCATTAGGTACTGGAATTGTAACTCATGTTGCTCAAAACCGTAAATTTGCAGGTATTATACTAGAATCTCCATTTACATCTATGGTTGATGCAGCAAAAAATGTGTATCCATATTTTCCAATCAGATTTTTACTTAAAGATAAATACGAAAGTGACAAAAAAATTGAAAATTTTAAGTCTCCAATTTTGATTATGCATGGAGAAGCAGATAAAATAGTGCCATTTTGGATGGGTAAAAAAATGTATGAATTAGCAAATGAACCAAAGTATTCTTACTTTTCCGAAAAAGATAATCACATGATGGAATACAACAAAAAAATGATAGTAGTTTTGAAGGAATATTTAAAGAGTTTAAATTAAGCCACAATCTGACCAAATAATTTACAGATTTTATTTTTAAATATTAAGAGTGCTAAGATTTATTATATCTTTATTATTTATAATTTCTTTCAGTAATTTTACATACTCCGATGAGACAAATTATAATACAGATAATCTTTTTCATGTAGGTCAAATGAATTCTTATGATAAAAATTTTAGTCTTTATTTTAAAACTAGAGAAAAATCTATTTTAGCAAGAGGAGAAAATTTTAATTATGTTACTGATTTTCCCCAGGATCTTTATATTTATGACTATAAAACAAAAACTTCATCCCCTTTAATCTCTTATGAATGGTTTCCATCACAAGCTAAATTTTTTTTAGAAGAGTATGATTTTCCAGTTTTTCCAGAGGATTTTGCGTATTACCTACTAAGGGATAACAATACATTAATTATGATTAGTGCAATTAAAAATATCAAAACAAATTTTCAATTTGATATTGCGAATAAGAAATTAAATCAATATTCCTCTACTGGAAAACTAGAATTTATAATTTCATCAGTTGCAAAAAATTGTGGACATTCACATCTACAAGAAAATTATAAATGTAATTATTATAAACCTTTAATTTCTAACAACTTGATTAATTAATATTGATAAAAGCTTCTGCAAACTTTTCTGCATTAAAGATTTGTAAATCATCTTCTTTTTCTCCAAGTCCCAAAGCAATTATTGGTAGCTGATATTTTTTAGCAAGAGCTAATAAAATACCCCCCTTTGCTGTTCCATCTAATTTTGTCATTATTAGACCAGTAACAGGGATAATTTTATTAAATTCTTCTACTTGGTTAATTACATTTTGTCCTGACGTAGCATCTAAAACCAAAATTACATCATGTGGTGCATTAGGATCTATTTTTTTAGTTACATTAGCAATTTTTTTATATTCTTCCATTAAGTTTTTTTTATTTTGTAATCGTCCAGCTGTATCAATTAACACATGATTAAAACCTTCTTTTAATGCTTCTTCTATAGCCTTGTATGCAACAGAGGCTGGATCAGATCCTTGTGATGATTTAGTGATTTGTATATCAATTTTATTCGCCCAGCTTTCTAACTGCTCGATAGCCGCCGCTCTAAATGTGTCACACGCAGAAAACATAACTTTATTTCCATTAGATTTTAAAATTTTGCCTATTTTACCTATGGTTGTAGTTTTACCAACTCCATTAACTCCTGATATTAATACTGCATTGAGTGTTTCTTTCTTATCAAAAAAATTTTGGTTTTCTAATGGTTTCATTAATGTGATTATATAATTTTTAAGAATTAAATTAACCTCATTCATAATATCTTTTTTAGGATTAATTTTTTCTTCAGAAATAATCTTTTTAATTTCTTCGGCTGCAACAAGACCAACATCTGACTGAATTAAGTATTCCTCTATTTGATCTAATGTTTTGTCATTAATTTCTTTTTTGATAATTATATCTCTTAAACCAGAGGTGAAAGTAGATGCACTTTTTTTAAAACCAATTTTAAATTTATCAAAAATTCCCATTATAATTTAATATCTATATCTTGAATATCAGAGACTGGTCCCTTCATAAAAACACTATTTCTTTCGTCAATAAAAATTGTTAGTTTTCCTAGAGCAAACTCAATGTCTAAAGTTTTATCAGCTAGTTGATTTATATTTGCTGCAACAGCCGTTGCACAAGCTGCGGTGCCACATGCCTTAGTAAGTCCAGCACCTCTTTCCCAAACTTTAACTTTTATTAGATTTTTATTTATAACTTTTGCAAGAGTAACATTGCATTTTTCTGGAAAAAATTCATGATGTTCAATTTTTGGACCAAGGTTTTTCAAATCAAATTTTTCTATTTCTTCTACAAAAAATATTATATGTGGATTGCCAACATTAACGGCTGTACCCCCAATAAATTTAATATTATTGTCATCTATAATCTCAATTTTCAAATTTTTTGTATTCATTTCTCTAATTAAAGGAATTTCTTGCCAATCTGTTTTTGCTATTCCTATCTCAGTTTCTACCAATTTATTTTCAATGATATTAGATTTTAGCGAACCCGACTCTGTCAAAACTGTTATTTCCTTTTGCCCATTTTCTCTTGATAGGAACTCCGCAACACATCGAGTACCGTTTCCGCAGGCTCCAGATATACTGCCATCTGAATTATAAAAAACTAGTTCTGCGTCAGCATCATTTGTTTTATTTTTTTTAATCAAAATTAGCTGATCACATCCAATGAAATTACGATCACATACTTTGATTATTTGATCTTTGCTTAAATTTAAGTCCTTTTTTCTTAAATCAATGATAACGAAATCATTGCCTAAACCATCCATTTTAAATGCTTTAATATCCATATATAGATATTTAACTTATTTATTGACTTTTTGTACCTCTATTATAGGTTGTTGCCGTTCCCACAAAAACGTTAAATTTGTGGTGTCTTTGGTAACAAAGAGATCAACACTAGTCAGCGAGGATTCGCCCACTAGTGCAGTACTGCTATGTGTAAAAAAAATGTTTGAAAACTTAACGAATAAATTCGAAGAAATCTTTTCTTCTTTAAAAAAAGCACCATCACTTGATGAAAATCAAGTTGATGAAGGTTTAAGAGCCATTAGACAAGCTCTCTTGGAAGCCGATGTATCGCTTGATGTAGCTAAAGATTTTATAACAAGAGTTAAGCCAAAAGTTTTAGGACAAGAAATAATTAGATCAACCTCTCCGGGTGATATGGTTGTTAAAATTGTTCACGATGAGTTGGTAAGTTTTTTAGGTGAAAGCAACACAGATATTAATTTAAATGCTGTTCCACCAGTTTCGATGATGCTAGTGGGCTTGCAAGGTTCGGGTAAAACTACAACTACTGCAAAATTAGCAAAATACTTAGAAAAAAATAAAAAAAAGAAATTAATGATGGTCAGCCTTGATGTCTACAGACCAGCAGCACAAGAACAACTTAAATCCTTAGGCGAACAAAACAATATTTTAACTTTACCAATTATTGAAGGACAATTGCCAGCAGATATTTGTAGAAGAGCAGTAAGTGCTGCTAATTTAAATGGGGCAGAAATTATATTATTTGATACAGCAGGAAGGACTCAAATTGATCTTCAGATGATGAGTGAGATTAAACAAATAGAGAGTATAATTAATCCAACAGAAACTTTTTTGGTCGCAGATTCCTTAACAGGGCAAGTAGCAGCAGAGGTTGCTAAAGAGTTTAAAAATACCGTGAATTTAACCGGTATTGTTTTAACTAGAGCTGATGGTGATGCAAGAGGTGGAGCTGCACTTAGTATGAAGTATGTCTCTCAAGTTCCAATTAAATTTTTAGGGGTAGGTGAAAAAACAGAAAATTTAGAAGTTTTTCATCCAGATAGAATAGCAAATAGAATATTAGGTATGGGTGATATTGTTTCTCTAGTTGAGAAAGCAGCTGAAGATCTTGGTGAAGAGAACATAAAAAAAGCAGAAGAAAATTTAAAAAAAGGTCAATTTTCGATGGAGGACTATTTAACTCAGCTAAGACAAATGAAAAAAATGGGTGGAATAGAGGGGATAATGTCATTTATGCCAGGTGTTTCTAAGATGAAGGCACAAATGGATACTGCAGGAATTGATGAAAAAATTATTTCTCAAAATGAAGCAATAATTTTATCTATGACGAAAAAAGAAAGAGGAAATCCTAAAATCATTGATGGTTCTAGGAAAAAAAGAATTGCTAATGGCTCTGGAACAGATGCGGCCACTATCAATAAATTGCTTAAGCAATTTAAAATGATGTCTGAAATGATGAAAAAGATGTCAAAAGGAAACCTGAAGGGTATGTCCGATAAAGGAATACCTCCAGAGCTACTAAATCAACTTAAATAATAAAGGAGAAGAAATGTTAAAAATAAGACTATCAAGAGGTGGAACAAAAAAAAGACCAGTTTACAAAGTAGTTGTAGCTGATAGCCGACGTGCAAGAGATGGAAGATTTATTGAGAAGGTAGGATTTTTTAATCCTCTTTTACCAAAAGATAAAAAAGAAAGAGTTGGACTAGAAGCTGAAAGAATTAAATATTGGTTAGGTGAAGGTGCACAACCAACTACTAGAGTTGCGAGAATATTAGGTGAAAATAATTTAATCACAATGCCAGTAAATGGGAGCAATCCTCTTAAAGCGGTTCCAAAAAAAGAAAGAAAAAAAGAAGGTGATGAAGCTCCTAAAGCAGAAGCTCCAAAAGCAGAAGCTCCTAAAGCAGAAGCTCCTAAAGAAGAAGCTCCAAAAGCAGAAGCTCCTAAAGCAGAAGCTCCTAAAGAAGAAGCTCCAAAAGCAGAAGCTCCTAAAGCAGAAGCTCTTAAAGAAGAAGCTCCAAAAGCAGAAGCTCCAAAAGCAGAAGCTCCTAAAGCAGAAGCTCCAAAAGAAGAGGCAAAATAGTTTGACCTATGTGGCAAGCTCAAATTTTTACACTTTACCCAGATATTTTTCCCGGTCCTTTAAGCAAGGGGCTTTATGGGAAAGCTTTAGCAAATAAAATCTGGGATTTAAAAGTTGTAAACATAAGAGATGCAGCAGAAGATAAACACAAAACAGTAGATGACACTCCATTTGGAGGTGGTTCTGGAATGTTGCTAAAGGCTGATGTATTAGCAAAATCTATTGATCAAAATAAAAAGGAAGGAGAAAGAATTTTTTATTTATCTCCTAAAGGAAAAAAACTTGATCAAAAATTAGCTTTAGAATTATCAAGAGAAAAATCTGTAAGTTTAATTTGTGGGCACTTTGAGGGTGTTGATGAAAGAATATTGTCGACTAGAAATATTGAAGAACTTAGCATTGGTGATTTTATTTTGTCAGGAGGAGAAACAGCTTCATTTGTTGTTTTAGATAGTATTCTAAGATTATTACCTGGCGTTTTGGGAAATGAACAATCAAAAAGTGATGAGAGCTTTGAGAATGGACTTTTAGAGTATCCCCAGTACACAAAACCTCAAATTTGGGAGGAAAAAAGCGTTCCAGATGTGCTATTATCAGGAGATCATAACAAAATTAAAGACTGGCGTTTATCACAATCAGAGGCTATAACACGCGTCCGAAGACCAGATTTATGGGAAAAGTATAAGAAAAACTAATTAAAAATATAGCATTATGAAAACGATTGAAGAAATAAACCAATTTAACGTTAAAAAGATATTAGCAGAAAAAAAGATACCAGAATTTTTTCCTGGCGATGTTATTAAAGTTGGTGTGAGAATTACTGAAGGAAAAAAAGATAGAATTCAGTATTTTGAAGGTGTTTGTATTGCTAGAAAAAATAGAGATCTTAATTCTTCATTTACAGTTAGAAAAATTTCATTTGGTGAAGGTGTTGAAAGAACGTTTCCTTTATATGGATCCGTTATTGACTCAATTACTGTAATAAGACATGGAAAAGTTAGAAGAGCTAAATTATATTACTTAAGAGATAGAACAGGTAAATCAGCTAGAATCGCAGAAAAAATTAGAAAAAAAATAGGTATAGAAGTTGATGTTAAGCCTGAAACAGTAACAGAAGAAACTTTAGCACCAGTAGAAGCTGTAGAAGCTGAGACTGAAAAACAACCAGAAGCTCAAGTTGAAACAAAAATAGAAAAAACTGAAGAAAAAAAATAATTTTTTTTCAATGCCTTTAACTCTTTACGATAAAATTTGGAATGATCATTTAGTTGATCAGCAGGAAGATGGAACAGCACTACTTTTCGTTGATAGGCATTTAGTCCATGAAGTTACAAGCCCCCAAGCATTTGAAGGATTAAGAAATGCAAATAGAAAAGTAAGACAACCAAGTCTTACGCTAGCTGTTGCAGATCATAATGTTCCAACTACTGATAGATCTAAGGGTATTGCTGATGCAGAGTCAAAAATTCAAGTAGATACTTTGGAAAACAATTGTAAAGAGTTTGGAATTCAATATTTAGGAATGAATGATAAACGACAAGGTATAGTTCATATTATTGGACCAGAGCAAGGATTTACACAACCAGGAACAGTAATTGTTTGTGGAGATAGTCATACAGCAACCCATGGGGCATTTGGAGCCCTAGCTTTTGGTATAGGCACATCTGAAGTTGAACATGTTTTGGCAACTCAAACCTTAGTGCAGAAAAAAGCAAAAAATTTCAGAATAAATGTAAATGGAAAGCTTCCAATTGGTGTGACTTCAAAAGATGTAATTTTACAAATTATAGGTGTTATTGGTACAGCAGGTGGAACAGGATCTGTTATAGAATATTCAGGCAGCCTAATTTCATCCTTAAGTGTTGAGCAAAGAATGACAGTTTGCAATATGACAATTGAAGGTGGAGCAAGAGCTGGATTAATAGCCCCAGACGAAAAAATTTTTGAATATTTAAAAGGTAAGCCAATGTCCCCAAAAAATACAGATTGGGATAAAGCTATGAAATATTGGATGAGTTTAAAAACAGATGATGGCGCTAAATTTGATAAAGAAATAAACTTGGTTGCAGAAGATATTCTTCCCATGATTACTTGGGGAACATCTCCGCAAGATGTCATCACCATTGATGGCAAAGTTCCAAATCCACAAAATGAAAAAGATGAGGATAAAAAAAATTCTATAGAAAGATCTTTGAAATATATGGGTTTAAAGGCCGATACATTAGCTACAGATATAAAAATTGATAAAGTTTTTATTGGAAGTTGTACAAATGGTAGAATAGAGGATTTAAGAGAGGCTGCAAAAATATTAAAGGATAAAAAAAAAGCAGCACATGTTCATGCAATGGTTGTTCCAGGATCTGGGTTAGTTAAAGAACAAGCAGAACAAGAAGGGCTTGATAAAATCTTTATAGAGTCAGGATTTGAATGGAGAGAGCCAGGTTGCTCTATGTGTTTAGCTATGAATGCTGATAAATTAAAACCAGAGGAAAGATGCGCATCAACATCAAATAGAAACTTTGAAGGTCGACAAGGAAGAGGTGGGCGTACGCATTTAGTAAGCCCTGGAATGGCAGCTGCTGCAGCCATTTCTGGAAATCTTGATGATGTTAGAAAATATCAAAATTAGAAATGAAAAAATTTAATACACTTAAAAGCATTCCAGCTTATTTACCAATAGTTAATATTGATACAGATATGATTATTCCTAAACAGTTCTTAAAAACAATTAAGAGAACTGGACTTGGTAAAAATTTATTCTTCGAAATGAGGTACGATGATAACGGTAATAGTTTAAAAGATTTTGTTTTAAATCAAGAGCCTTACATTCAATCAAAAATATTAATTGCAGGTAAAAATTTTGGCTGTGGGTCATCAAGAGAACATGCGCCCTGGGCATTATTAGATTTTGGAATAACATGTGTGATAAGCTCAAGCTATGCAGATATTTTTTATAATAATTGTTTTAAAAATGGAATTTTGCCAATTACTTTGGAAGAAAATAAAATTAAAGAATTATCTGAATATTCAAAAAGAAAAGAGGAAATAGCAATTGATTTAATGGAAGAGAAAATAATTTTTGGAAATAATGAAATAAAGTTTGATATTGATCCTTTTAAAAAAAAATGCCTATTAGAGGGATTAGATGATATTGCTCTTTCATTAGCAAAAAAAGATAAAATCATGACATTTGAGGAAAATTTAAAAAATACTAAGCCATGGATATTTAATGATTAAAGTAAAAAAAAGAAAAATTTTACTTTTACCTGGGGATGGCATTGGTCCTGAAGTAATTCAGGAAGTGAAAAAAATTATTCAATGGTTAAATTCAAATAAATCTTTGGACTTTGAGATTGATCAAGATTTAGCTGGAGGATGTTCTTACGATAAACATGGAACTCCAATTACAGATGAAGTTTTTTATAAAGCTTTAGAAAGTGAAGTTGTAATGTTAGGAGCTGTTGGTGGTCCAAAGTGGGATAATTTAGATTTTTCTAAAAAACCTGAAAGAGCATTATTGAAATTAAGAAAAGAATTAAAATTATTTGCAAATTTGAGACCAGCAATTTGTTTTGAGCAATTAGTTGATGCATCAACTTTAAAGCCAGAAATTGTATCCGGATTAGATATAATGATTGTAAGAGAATTAACAGGTGGAATTTATTTTGGAGAACCAAGAGGAATTAAACCTATAGAAAATGGAGAAAGAAAAGGCATAAATACTCACACTTATACTACCAGCGAGATAGTTAGAGTGGCTAAAGTTGCCTTCGATTTAGCAAGAAAAAGATCCAACAAAGTTACTTCGTGTGAAAAATCTAACGTGATGGAAGCTGGGCAATTGTGGAAAGAAGAAGTTCAAGAATTACATGACAAAGAATATAAGGATGTAGAACTAAGTCATATGCTTGCAGACAACTGCGCTATGCAGTTATTAAGAAATCCAAAACAATTTGATGTGATTGTTACGGATAATTTGTTTGGAGACATGTTATCTGATCAAGCCTCAATGTTAACTGGTTCGTTAGGTTTACTGCCATCAGCATCATTAGGAGCTAAAAATAAAGAAGGAGAAATGAGAGCAATGTACGAACCCATTCATGGATCGGCACCTGATATAGCCGGCAAAGGAATTGCTAATCCAATCGCTAGTATTTTAAGTTTTGCAATGGCTTTAAAATATTCTTTGGATTTAGATAAAGAGGCGGAGGCTTTAGAGAAAGCGGTTCAAGATGTACTAAATGATGGCTTAAGAACTAAAGATATTCTATCAGAAGGCACAAAAGAGGTTTCAACTTCTCAAATGGGTGATGCGATAATTTCAAAATTGCAATAATCTATTAATTATTCTAAACTATTTTTATGCCAACCTATTCTGCTCCAGTAGAAGATATGATGTTTCTTTTTGAGAAATTGAGAGACAACAAAAATTACAATGAATTAGAAAAATATAAAGAAGTCAGCTCTGAACTAGTTAAGGATATATTAGAGGAGGCAGCAAAAATAAATCAAAATTTAATTTTACCACTTGCAAAAATAGGAGATGAAAATCCTGCAGTTTTAGAAAATGGAGTAGTAAGAACACCCCCAGGATATAAAGAAGCTTACCAAAAATATATTGAAGATGGTTGGACTTCTTTATCTTGTGATCCAAAATATGGTGGCCAAGGAATGCCAAAAACTGTAAGTGCATTTTTTGATGAAATGCTCTCTTCTGCAAGCCTATCATTTAAATTATATAGTGAATTAAGTATTGGAGCATACAACTGTATTAATCATCATGCTTCAGATGAAATAAAAAATACGTATTTACCCAAGATAGTGGAAGGTAAATGGAGTGGCACAATGTGCTTAACAGAACCTGTATGTGGAACTGATTTAGGACTTTTAAAAACAAAAGCAGAAAAACAAAGTGACGGAACTTATAAAATTACTGGTCAGAAAATATTTATTACTTCGGGAGACCAAGATTTGACAGAAAATATTATTCATTTAGTAATTGCTAGAGCAACAGATTCTCCTGCTGGGACTAAGGGTATTAGCTTATTTTTAGTTCCTAAATTTAAAGTAAATGAGGATGGGACTGTTGGCCAACGAAATGGAATATCAACAGGATCCATTGAAAGCAAGATGGGTATTAAAGGTTCTGCTACATGTGTGTTAAATTTTGATCAAGCTACAGGTTTTATGATTGGTAAAAAAGACAAAGGTCTAAATGCAATGTTTACAATGATGAATCTTGAAAGAATAGTTGTTGGTATTCAAGGATTAGGAATTTCTGAAATTGCTTATCAAAATTCTCTTGCTTACGCAAAAGAAAGAAAACAAGGTAAAACTAATAATACTAAATCTACTAATGGTGCAGATTTTATAATTGAGCATGCTGATATAAGAAGATCATTATTAAATATGAAATCAATAATAGAGGGTGAGAGAGCCTTATGTTTTTGGTTATCGCAACAAACTGAAGTTAGCCTGAATCATCCAGATGAAAAAATTCGCCAAGAGGCCTCTGATTTTGTTTCGCTAATGACTCCAGTGGTAAAGTCATTATTTACAGATCTAGGCATGGAAATTACAAATGAGGCAATGCAAATTCATGGAGGTTATGGTTATACTAAAGACCAAGGGATAGAACAATTATTTAGAGACAACAGAATAACACCAATATATGAGGGAACAAATTCTGTGCAAGCTGCAGACTTAGTTTTTAGAAAATTATCCAATAAAAATGGAAGTATAATTAATAAATTTTTAGATCTAATAAAATCTGAAACAGATATAGATAACGAAAAAATTAAGCGATTTACTAAGGATTTTGCTCACTATTTAAGCATCTTAACTAAGTTTAGTGAATGGATAAATGAAAAAACAAAATCAGATAAAGACGATGTGAGTGCGGCAGCAAATGATTATTTAAAGACACTTGGGTTTGTGTCTGTTGCTTATGCTTGGATAAAGGTTTTAGATATAAGTTTTAAAAATTACGATGAGAACAAAAACTTTTATGATGATAAAATAAATACGGCAAAATTTTACTTTGATAAAGTTTTACCAAGAGCAGAGCAACATTATAAATCAGCCATATCTGGAAGCTCAAATATAATGAATTTTAAATTTAATTAAAATGAGTCATTACGATACTAATTTAGACAAAAATGCAGCAAACTATGTTCCATTAACACCGATATCTTTTTTGGAAAGAGCAAAAGATATTTACCCAAATTATGAAGCAATTGTTTATGAAGATCGAAAATATACTTGGGCTGAAGTTTATAAAAGAACCACTAAATTTGCTAGTGCACTCGAAAAAATTGGTGTTAGTAAAGGTGATACTGTTTCGTTTTTAGCTTTTAACACACCAGAAATTTTTGAGGCTCATTATTCAGTTCCTATGATGGGTGCTGTGTTAAACACAATAAATATTAGGCTGGATGCTAATACTATCTCTTATATTTTAAAACATAGTGATGCAAAAGTATTAGTAGTAGATAGACAACTTCACATAGAAGTAAAAAAAGCATTAAGTAAATTGGATAAAAAAATAACTATTATCGACATACACGATAAGTTTGCAGATCAGTCAAAGTTAGAAAAAATTGGTGAACTAGAATATGAAAGCTTCTTAGAAACAGGTGATGATGGTTTTATTTGGAAAAGACCAGAAGATGAGTGGCAAGCTATATCATTAAGCTACACCTCTGGAACAACAGGAAATCCTAAAGGAGTTGTCTATCATCATAGAGGATCATATTTAATGGCAACAGGAAGTGCAGTTGCATGGAATATGCCTAACAGATTAAATTTTTTAACAATTGTTCCAATGTTTCATTGTAATGGCTGGTGCTATCCTTGGACAGTTCCAATGTTAAATGGAAGGACTATTTGTTTAAGAAATATAGATGTTAAAAAGATTTTTGAGTTAATTGATAAATACAATGTTACTCATTTTGGAGGTGCGCCAATCGTATTAAATATGATTACGGGTGCTCCAGAAAGTGATCGAAAAAAATTAAAACACAAAGTTCATGTGCTTACCGCAGGAGCTCCACCACCAAGTATAATTTTCAAAAAAATGAAAGAACTTGGTTTTGAAGTAATGCATGTTTATGGTTTAACAGAAACTTATGGTCATGTTACCCAATGCGCTTGGAATAATGATTGGAATGAATTTGATGAAGACAAACAAAATGAAATTAAAGCAAGACAAGGTGTAAGGTATCCTAATCTTGAAGGTGCAACTATTATGGACCCTGAAACTATGCAAGAAGTTCCAAGAGATGGAAAAACAATTGGTGAGATTATGCTTAGAGGTAACGTGGTCATGAAAGGTTATTTTAAGGACAAAGCAGCAACAGATAAAGCTATGGCTGGTGGCTGGTTTCATTCTGGAGATTTAGCGGTAATGCACCCAGACGGTTATGTTAAAATACAAGACAGATCTAAAGATATAATTATTTCTGGAGGAGAAAATATATCTTCAATTGAGATCGAAAATACGCTTTCTAAACATCCTTCAGTATCAATTGCTGCTGTTGTTGCT
The DNA here is from genome assembly GCF_059417735.1 of Candidatus Pelagibacter sp. PS_44. NCBI lineage: Bacteria > Pseudomonadati > Pseudomonadota > Alphaproteobacteria > Candidatus Pelagibacterales > Candidatus Pelagibacteraceae > Candidatus Pelagibacter > Candidatus Pelagibacter sp. PS_44. The sequence continues at coordinate 1,076,608 of NZ_CM182063.1, read as the reverse complement.
AAGCCTGATGAAAAATGGGGAGAGGTACCATGTGCATTTATTGAAATGGTAAAAGACAAGCCTACAACTGAAAAAGAATTAATAAGCTTCTGCAAAGAAACTTTGGCTAGTTTTAAGGTTCCAAAACAAGTTATTTTCTGTGAATTACCAAAAACTTCTACGGGAAAAATTCAAAAATTTGAACTAAGAAAAAAATTTTAGGTAATTGATTGATAATAACCATAGAAAATAAAAGTGTTCATGCTTCAGATGCAGGACAAGGCATAGATAATTCTAAAGATACAATAGTATTTCTACATGGAAGTGGCCTTTCACACATTGTTTGGTCTCTAACCGAACAATTTTTTTCAAATAAAAATTTTAATGTTTTATCAATTGATTTACCAGGGCATGGAAATTCTGACGGTCCATCTATTGATACTATTGAAAAAATTGCTGAGTGGCTGGAAAAAGTATTTATAGAATTAAAATTGGATAATATAATTCTTGTAGGTCATTCTCAAGGTTGTCTAGAAGCTTTAGAATATTCATTTAAATACAAAGATAGATTAAAAAAGATAGTTTTTGTTGGGGGCTCTTATCGAATGCCTGTTCATAAAGATCTCATTGATCTAGCAACAAACGGAGACTCTGATGCTTTAAAATTAATGATGAAGTGGGGATATGAAGGTTCAAAAAAATTTATTGGTGGAAATCCAGTTGAAAGAATAATCCAATCACCCAGAGACATCAGAGAAATTTTAGCAGTTGATCTTGTTGCGTGTAATAATTATCAAAATGGGTCTGATGCTGCTAAAGCTATAAATTGTCCAGCTATGTTTATATTGGGAGAACTAGACAAGATGGCTAATTTAGAAAGTGGAAAAAAATTTGCAAATTTAGTCAAAAATTCAACTACCCATATAATTAAAGGATCTGGACACATGATTATGATTGAAAAAGCTTTTGAAATGCGAGAAAAGATTTTGGAATTTTTAAATAAATGAAAAATTATTCAATAGCAAAATCTAGAAGATTAAGAAGTACCCCTTATACCTCAAGAATAGAAAAACAAGGTGTAACAGCTTATACAGTCTATAATCACATGTTGTTACCGGCGGCCTTTGGTTCAATTGAAGATGGATATCACCATTTAAAAAAATATGTTCAAGTATGGGATGTTGCTGCCGAAAGACAGGTTGAAATATCTGGAAAAGACTCAGCAAAATTAGTTCAGCTAATGACATGTAGAGATTTATCAAAATCAAAAATAGGCAGATGTTATTACTGCCCGATAGTAGATGATTTAGGAAACTTAGTTAATGATCCTGTAATTTTAAAAATAGCAGACGATAAATGGTGGATATCAATTGCAGATTCTGACGTATTATTTTATGCAAAAGGTTTAGCGTCCGGATATAAATTTGAAGTTAATATTATAGAGCCAACTGTAGATATAATTGCAATACAAGGGCCAAAATCTTTTGCGCTAATGGAAGAAATTTTTGGAAACAAAATTACTGAACTAAAGTTTTTTGGTTTTGATTATTTTGACTATGAAGGTGAACAACATTTAATAGCAAGATCTGGCTGGTCAAAACAAGGGGGATTTGAAGCTTACATTCAAAATCCTGAGATAGGAAAAAAGCTATATGATAAATTATTTGAAGCTGGAAATCAGTATAATGTAAAGCCTGGTTGTCCAAATTTAATAGAAAGAATTGAAAGCGCACTACTGTCCTATGGGAACGATTTTGACAATAATGACAATCCTTTTGAATGTGGTTTTGACCAATATGTTTCTTTGGATAGTGAGGTTGAATTTCTAGGTAAAGAAAATTTAAAAAAAATAAAATCTGAAGGAGCTCTAAAAAAGTTAAAAGGGGTAAAGATTGATTTACAAGAAATAAGTCTCACATCTTCAAAAAATATTTATGATGTTAACAATGTTATTATTGGTGAATTAAGGTCAGCAACTTATTCTCCTCTATTTAAGCAAGTAATTGGAATAGCCATGATTAAAAAACCTTTTTGGAAAAACACTCAGGCTTTTAAAATTGATATAAATGGTAAAACTTTTGATGGAAAAGTTTGCGATTTACCCTTCATCTAGTATAAAATCTTGTAGTATCATGAATATAGCAATTGTAGGTGCCACAGGCAATGTAGGAAGAAAAATTCTCGAAGTATTAGAGAGGAAAAAATTAAAAATAAATGAATTATTTTTGGTAGCCTCATCTAAAAGTGCTGGTCAAAAAATAGTTTTTAATGGTAAGGATCATGAAGTTTTTAATCTTGAAACTTTTGATTTTTCAAAAACTAAAATTACTTTTTTTGCTGCTGGAGGAAAAATTTCTGAGAAGTATGCACCATTAGCAGCAAAACATTCAGTTGTTATTGATAACTCTAGTTTTTATAGAATGGATCAAGATGTGCCCTTAATTGTTCCTCAGGTGAACGCAGATGCTATTAAAAATATGAAAAAAAATATTATAGCCAATCCGAATTGTTCTACTGCACAATTAGTCATTGTATTAAAACCTTTACATGATTTATTTAAGATTCAAAGAATAGTTGTTTCAACTTATCAGTCTGTTTCAGGAGGTGGCAAAGGTCCAATGGATGAATTAATTGAACAAACTAAACTATCGTTAAACAATAAAAAAATTACATCTAAAAATTTTACTAAACAAATAGCCTTTAATGCAATCCCTCATATCGATCTTTTTTCAGATGATGGATACACTAAAGAAGAGTTAAAAATGACAAATGAAACAAAAAAAATACTTGATGAGCAAATTGAACTAACAGCAACTTGTGTGAGGATTCCAGTTATGGTTTCTCATTCAGAGTCAGTAAATATTCAATTTGAAAAACCATTTTCTTTAGGAAAAGTTCAAGATGCCTTAAGTAAAGCTAAGGGATGTAAAGTACATGATTTAAGAGAAGATGGGGGGTACATTACTCCTTTAGAAGCTGAAGGTAGTGATGAAACTTACATATCTAGAATAAGAGAAGATAAAACAAATAAAAACTCGTTAAACTTATGGATTGTTTCTGATAATTTACTTAGAGGAGCTGCATTAAATGCAGTTGAAATTGCTGAAACTTTAATTAAAAAAAATATTGATGGAAAATAACAATCCTTTATCCCCTCATATACAAGTTTATAGATGGCATATTTCATCTTTGGTTTCGATTTCTCATAGAATTACAGGAATAATAAATATAGTTGCAATCACAGCCGTGTGTGTTTGGGTTGCCTCTTTATTATTAGGTGAGACTAGTTATGAATTTACAAAAGTTTTTTTACAATCTGTGTTTGGAAAATTTATAATTTTAGGATTAACATGGTCATTTAGTTTTCAAATCCTCAGCGAAATAAGACATTTAATAATGGATATGGGATACGGTTTTGAATTAAAAACTACTAAAATTACAGGTTTAGTTGTGATTATTGGCTCATTTTTATTAACAATTTTAATTTATCTTTTAGGAAAATAATTTTTATGAATAATGTAACTAAAAAATGGGTACTTTTAAAAGTAAGCTCAGCTATTTTAGTTCCTTTAATGTGCTGGTTTATAATAAATTTTGTAGGTATTTTTGATAAAGATTATACCGATGTGCTAGGTTTTTTTTCTACAAAATCATCAAAAATATTATTTTCATTATTTTTGATACTTGCATTTTTTTTCTCTAATTTAAGTATTAGTGAGGTATTTGAAGATTATATTAATGATGAAAAAAACAAAAATGCCGCAAACAAAGCATTACAAATTTTTGCTATAGTAGTTCCACTAATTACGATTATTATAGTATTTAATTTAAATATATGAGTGCTTACAAAATTATAGATCACGAATATGATGTTATTGTACTTGGAGCTGGTGGCTCAGGTTTAAGAGCTGCAGTTGGTTTGAGTGAAGCAGGATTAAAAACCGCTTGTATATCAAAAGTATTTCCAACAAGAAGTCACACATCTGCTGCACAGGGTGGAATCTCTGCTGCCCTTGGAAACATGGGAGAAGATGATTGGAGATGGCACATGTATGATACTGTTAAAGGTGCAGATTGGTTGGGTGATCAGGATAGTATTGAGTATCTTTGTAAGGAAGCACCAAAAGCAGTAATAGAATTAGAAAAGTACGGAGTTCCATTTAGTAGAACAGATGATGGAAAAATTTATCAAAGACCATTTGGTGGAATGACTAAAGATTATGGTAATGGTATTGTTCAAAGAACATGTGCGGCTGCCGATAGAACAGGGCACGCAATACTTCATACCCTTTATGGACAAGCATTAAAGCACAACACTGAATTTTTTATTGAATACTTTGCGTTGGATTTAATAATGAAAGATGGTGAATGCAAAGGTCTTATAGCTTGGAATTTAAATGATGGAACTATCCATAGATTTAGAGCCCATATAACAATAATAGCAACTGGTGGTTATGGTAAGGTATATTATTCTGCAACATCAGCTCATACATGTACAGGCGATGGTAATGCAATGGTACTTAGAGCAGGTCTTCCTTTACAAGATATGGAATTTGTTCAATTTCATCCAACAGGAATTTATGGTCATGGAACTTTAATTTCAGAGGGTGTTAGAGGTGAAGGTGGATATTTGGTTAACTCGAAGGGCGAGCGGTTTATGGAGAGATACGCGCCAAATGCAAAGGATTTAGCATCTAGAGATGTAGTGAGTAGATCAATGTCTATTGAGATAAATGAAGGAAGAGGTGTTGGTAAAGAAAAAGACCATGTCCATTTACACTTAAGTCATTTAGATAAAAATATTATAGAAAGTAGACTTCCAGGAATTACAGAGGCAGCAAGATTATTTGCTAACGTTGATGTAACAAAAGAACCAATACCTGTTGTGCCTACTGTGCATTATAATATGGGAGGTATTCCTACTAATTATAAAGCAGAAGTTTTAACTGTTAATGGTTCTGAAAAAACGGTTCCAGGTCTTATGGCAATCGGAGAGGCCGCATGTGTTTCTGTTCATGGAGCAAATAGATTGGGTTCAAATTCATTGATTGATTTAGTTGTGTTTGGAAGGGCTGCAGCAATGAGAGCTGCAGAATTAGTAAAGCCTGGCACACCTCATGAAGAAGTAAGTGAAACTGAGACTGAAAAATGTTTAGCGAGATTTGATAAGCTTAGAAATGCTAATGGAGAAACTAGTACCGCAGAACTTAGACTTTCAATGCAAAAGATCATGCAATCAAAATGTGCAGTTTTTAGAACAGATAAGACTTTAAAAGAAGGAGTTGATGAAATAAGAAAAGTTTATGATGGGATGGAGTCAATCTCAGTCAAAGATAAATCTTTAGTTTTTAATACAGATTTAGTTGAAACATTGGAATTTGATAATTTGATTAGACAAGCAATTACCACAGTTGATTCCGCTTATAATAGAAAAGAGAGTAGAGGTGCTCATGCTAGAGAAGATTTTCCTAAGAGAGATGATGAAAAATTTATGCAACATACTATTGCTTGGTGTAACGGAAAAGATACTAAAATTGACTATAGACCAGTTCATAAAACAACATTAACAAACGAGGTCCAATATTTTCCACCACAAGAGAGAGTTTATTAATGGTTCAAATTAATTTACCTGAAAATTCTAAAGTTCAAAAAGGTAAATATTACAAAGATACGACTGGATCGAAAAATATCAGAAAAGTTAATATTTATAGATGGGATCCTTCAACTGGAGAAAATCCAAGAGTAGACACATATGAAGTTGATATGGACAACTGTCCTTCAAAAGTTCTAGATTTATTAAATAAAATTAAAAGTGAAATAGACCCATCACTAGCGTATCGAAGATCTTGCGCTCATGGTGTTTGCGGTTCTTGTGCTATGAATATGGATGGTAAGAATGGTCTTGCATGTACAACGCCTCATTCTGAAATTGAAGGTGATATAAATATTTATCCTCTTCCACATTTAAAAGTTAAAAGAGATTTAATTGGGGATTTAAATGGACTTTATAAACAGTACCAGTCAATAGAGCCTTGGTTAAAAACTAATACTAAAGTTGAAACAACAGAAATTATTCAATCTAAAAAAGATAGAGAAAAATTAGATGGAGCGTACGAGTGCATCATGTGTGCATGCTGCTCAACGTCCTGTCCAAGTTATTGGTGGAATGGTGACAAATATTTAGGGCCTGCTGTATTACTACAAGCGTACAGATGGATAGTTGACAGTAGGGACGATGAGAGAAAAGAAAGACTTAAAAAAGTAGCTGATGAACTTAAGCTTTATAGGTGTCATACTATTATGAATTGTACTAATGCCTGCCCAAAAGGATTAAATCCAGCAAAAGCTATAGCAGAACTAAAAAAAATGTTAGTTACAGCTAATCTTTAAACAAAGCACTCTTTAAATTATTTGCCGCAGAAAGCATTGAAGGTAAGATTTTTTTTAAACCATCGATGTTTTTTCTACTCTTTGCTGTGTGAGTAGAAAGACAAAAACACAGTTCATTTTTATAATTTGTAATTGGCAAAGAAACACCTACCATTCCATTAAACCATTCTTCATCATCAAATGCATAACCTTGCTTATTAATTTTATTTAACTCTTTTTTAAACTGAGAAATATCAGTAATTGTATTTTTTGCTGATTTTGGTGTTTTAATATTATTAAAGATTTTTAATGCGTCTTCTTTTTTTATTGAAGAAAGATAAAGTTTTCCAGATGCAGAAGCATGCAATGGCAAATGATCACCAGCTTCCAGATTTAACTGCATTGGCCAATGAAATTCAATTCTGTCAAAATATACTAGTTTTGTTCCAATAGGTACTGACAAACTAACTGTTTCTTTAATTTCAGTTGTAAGTTTTCTCAAATAAGATCTCCTAAGAGTAAAGTTTGGTTCGTAAGGCAAACTATGTAAGATTATATTTCTAATCTTTGGTCCCGGAATATATTTCTTATTACTGCTAGCAATTAAAAATTTCTCATCACACAAAGTTTCTATGTGTCGGTAAACAGTTGGCAATGGAATCTCTAACTTGTGAGATATTTTTTTTGCAGTAAAATTGTCTGGATCTAATAGAACTTCTTCAAGGATGTTTAAAATTCTTTTGGGTGAAGTTCTACTATTTGTATCACTCATAACTTTTAAGTTTTTTAACTAAAAAATTAAGAAAGAACTGGAATTGTAAACTCTGGACCACTATTATCTTCCGACCATGTTACTGTTGCAGTTTTCAATTTAGTATAGAATCTTACCCCTTCAGGACCATGCATAGAATGATCCCCAAATAATGATCTCTTCCAACCACCAAAGCTATGGTAAGCAACAGGTACAGGAATGGGAACATTTACTCCTATCATTCCAATTTTTGCATTTTCAGTGAAATGTTTTGCTATCATACCACTTTTTGTAAATACAGCAGCTCCATTTCCTAATTCATGATCATTAACTAATTTTAAAGCTTCTTCATAAGTATCTGTTGTCATCATACTGAGTACCGGACCAAAAATTTCTTCTTTATAAATTTTCATATCTGGTTTTACACCTTCAAAAATGGTAGGACCTACAAAATATCCATTCTCATACCCTTGTAGTTTCATATTTCTTCCATCTGCAAGAAGCTTAGCTCCTTCTTTTTCACCCGTATCTATGTATCCCAAAACTTTTTCATAGTGAGCTTTGTTATTAAGTGGGCCAAAATCACTTTTTTCGTCTGTGTATGGTCCAACATTTAGTTTTAGTGTTTCTTCTAATAATTTAGTTTTTAAATTTTCAGCAGTCTTTTTTCCTACACAAACAGCAACAGAAATAGCCATACATCTCTCACCAGCAGACCCAAAAGCAGAGCCTATAATAGCGTCTGTTGTTTTATTAACATCTGCGTCAGGCATCACAACCATATGGTTTTTAGCTCCACCAAGAGCTTGAACTCTTTTATTGTTTTTTGTTCCTGTATGATAAACATATTCCGCAATTGGAGTCGAACCTACGAAACTAATCGCTTGAACATCTTTACTCTCTAGTAGAGTATCAACAGATTCTTTATCACCATTTACAACATTTAAAACACCCGGTGGCATACCAGCTTCAATAGCTAATTCTCCAAGTCTAATTGGACAACTCGGATCTTTTTCTGATGGTTTAAGTACAAAAGTATTTCCACATGCAATAGCAACTGGGTACATCCACATAGGTACCATTGCTGGAAAATTAAACGGAGTAATTCCAGCACAAACACCCAAGGGCTGTCTCATTGAATAAGAGTCAACATTAGTTCCCACACTTGCAGAGTGATCCCCTTTTAAAGAATCGGTGATACCAGTTGCATACTCAACAACTTCAATTCCTCTTTGAATAGAACCTTTTGCATCTGGAATAGTTTTTCCATGTTGTTCGGAAACCATTACAGCCATATCTTCCATATTTTTTATTAATAAATCTTTATATTTTGCTAAAATTCTTGCTCTGTTTATAGGTGTGGTTTTAGACCATTTTAAAAAAGCTTTCTTAGAGCTCTCTATAGCCATTTCAACAGTAGCCTTACTTGCTAATTCAACTTCTGCTATTTGTTCTCCAATAGCGGGGTTAAAAATTGGACCGGTTCTAGAATCTTTTACAGTAAAAACTTTTCCATCAATGAAATGACTAACTTTTTTCATGCTTCTCCTTTTATATATAATTTAAAGTTATACTAGCTCAATTTTCTTTGCAATATATTATTCCTTAAATGAGAAAAATATTATCAATTAAAAGCTTTCAGTTGTTGACTCCTAAAATTACTTAAGTTTAGATTAAGCATTAACAAATTAGATGAAAAGAGAGAGGACCGTTTGATTAAAAGAGAAAATGTTCGTATTTGTGTTCCTAGATACTTGCAAATTGGCAAGGGTAGCTTGAATGAACTCCCCGATATAATAAAAATTTTAGGATCTATAAAATCATTACTAATTGTAACTGATAAACAAATGGTATCATTTGGTTATGTAAAAAAACTACAAGATGTTTTAACTAAAGCAGGATTAAATTCTGATGTTTTTGATGACACCGTTCCTGATCCAACAGACTCAGTAGTTTTAAATGGAATTAAATTTTTAGAAAAATGTAAAAATGATGCCGTAATTGGTTTTGGTGGAGGAAGTCCAATAGATACTGCAAAAGCAATAGCCGCAATGGCTAAATTTAGTAAAAATATTCAAGATTATAAGCCACCATCAATGTTTGATAAAAAGGGTCTTCCAATAATTGCAATCCCTACTACAGCTGGTACAGGCTCGGAAGTAACACATCACGCAGTAGTTATAGACTCAAATAATAATGAAAAAATTTCTTGTAGAGGAGAAGGATTTGTCCCTATAGTTGCAATTGTTGATTATGATTTAACTTTATCGAAACCCAGAAGATTAACTATTGATAGCGCAATTGACACTTTAACTCATGGAATAGAAGCATACGTAAGCAAAAAAGCCACACTCTTTTCTGATCGAATGGCTTTAGACACAATAAGACTTGTTACCCAAAATATTTATGCAGTTGATAAAAATCCAAAAGATTTAAAAGCAAGAGAAGGCTTAATGTTAGCTGCTACATTAGGAGGTTTAGCATTTTCCAATGCTTCAATATGTTTGGTGCATGGAATGAGTAGGCCGCTAGGTAGTAATTTCAAAGTTCCTCATGGACTTAGTAATGCAATGTTACTACCAACTATAACTAAATTTTCGATAGATCATGCAAAAAGTAGATATGCAGATTGTAGTCGTGCAGGAGATTTTGCACTACCTGGTGACAATGATGATGTGGCCTGTGATAAATTGATTAAAGGTCTGTACAAAATTAATAATGATTTTGAAGTTCCATCAATGCAAAATTTTGGAATTAATCAAAAAAATTTTGAGGAAGAGTTAAAAAATATGGCAACTGATGCAGAAAATTCAGGGGCGCCAAACCTCAATCCGAGAGTGCCTTCTGTAAATGAGATGGTAGATCTTTACAGACAAGCATGGAGAGCATTTTAAAATGAGTTGGAAATGCACTTCTTTTAGACGAACAACTCAAAACAAAAGAGAGGGAAAAAATATGATAGATAAATCAAAATCACTAATGAAATCGTTCGTTAGTATTTTGGCTGTATTTGCTTTAATGATAACTTTTTCATTTCAGCAGGTAAATGCAGCTGAAAAAATCAGATGGAAAGTACAATCTACTTTCAATACTGGTTGGCCAGCGCTGGGTGACCCAGTTGCTCGTTTAGCAGACACTTTAGATAAAGCTACAGATGGAAGAATAAAATTAAAGGTTTATGAGCCTGGAAAAATTCTTCCTCCATTAGAGATCTCACCATCAATTAGTAAAGGTGATTTGCCTGCAGCTTATAACTATATGGCTTATGACCAAGGTAGAATTCCAGCGGCCGTTTTATTTGCGGCAGTACCGTTCGGAATGGAACCATGGGAGTATGCTGCATGGTGGTTTGAAGGAGAAGGTTCAAAGTTAGCAAATGAAATTTACAACAAGCAAAATATTAAAGTTTTGTTATGTAGTACAATTGGACCTGAAACTGCTGGTTGGTATAGAAATCCAATCACAAGTTTAGATGATCTTAAAGGTTTAAAAATTCGTTTCTCAGGATTAGGAGGAATGGTTTTAAATGAAATAGGAGCATCTGCAACTTTAATGGCCGGTGGTGAAATTTTTGCTGCTTTAGAAAAAGGAACTCTAGATGCAACAGAATATTCGATGCCAGCAATTGATGAAGTTCTTGGTTTTCACAAAATTACTAAGTTCAACTTGTTTCCAGGTTGGCACCAAGTATCAACATCTACTCACTTCATGGTCAACTTAGACCTATGGAAAAAAATGGGTGCAGCTGACCAAGCTTTATTCGAAATGGCTTGTACAGCAGCAGCTATGAGAGCAATTACAACTGGTGAATTTTTACAAGGAAAACAAATTGCAAGTTTCCCTTCTAAAGGTGTAACAGCTGCTAGATTGCCTGATAGTGTATTGAGAGAACTTCAAAAAGTTAGTGCAAAAGTTATGGCAGAACAGTCTGCTAAAGATGCTGACTTTAAAAAAGTTTGGAATTCTCAACAAGCATTCATGAAAGAATATGATGTTTGGCAAAAATGGGGTTATTTACCTAGAAACTTTTAGTATTTAATACTTTTAAAGTTTATAATAAAGTTAAAAAGCAGTCGGTTTTGCCGGCTGCTTTTGTTTTTAAAAGAAATTTTTTTATGGCGAATGATTTTACAAAATTAGAAAATAGTTTAGATAAAAAACTACAGCTCAAACACTTGCCAATCACAAAAAAAATAGATGGGTTTGTGACTAGTGTTGGTGAAGTATTTAATTGGATATGGGTTGTTTTAGTTGCTGTAATTATTCTTAATGTCATTCTTAGATATGTATTTAAGAGTGGTATGATTGAATTGGAAGAATTACAATGGCATCTATATGCTGTAGGGTGGTTAGTTGGCTTGTCATCTACTTACGTAGTAGATCAACACGTTAGGGTAGATGTTTTGACTGACAGTATGGCTTACAAAAAAAGACTGTGGTTTGAGTTTTTTGGAATTCTTTTATTGTTTTTACCATTCATTATTTTAGTACTTATTTATTCAGTTCCATTTTTTGAGCTTTCATGGGAAACAAGTGAAAGATCTACTTCTGCAAATGGACTTCCTGCACGATGGCTTGTAAAAGGTTTTCTAGTATTTAGTTTCTTTTTATTACTATTAGCTGGCTTATCAAGAATAATTAGGGTTCTAACAACTATTCAATTAGGGTTTGAAAAAATAAAATAGATGGAATTAATTTCAGAATACTACATGTCAATATTGCTCTTTTTGAGCTTCATAACTTTAATTTTTATTGGTTTCCCTGTTGCGTGGACAATGGGAGGTTTAGCGGTATTATTTACTCTCATTACAATGTTGTCTGATAGTTATTTAGACACTTTCTTTGGAGTTGATTGGAAATTTTCTTCGATGGTAGTTTATAGGTTGTATGGAGTTATGGCAAACTGGGTTCTTGTTGCTCTTCCAATGTTTATTTTTATGGGAATAATGATGGATAAATCTGGAATTGCAGAAGATTTAATGACAGATCTTTCAAAATTGTTTGGTCGTATGAGAGGAGGTTTGGCAATAGCAGTTGTCTTTATTGGAGTGCTATTAGCAGCCTCAACAGGCATCATAGGGGCATCGGTTGTTTTATTAACAATTCTAGGCGTTCCTTTAATGTTAAAAAATAATTATAGTCCAGATCTTGCATGTGGAGTTGTTTGTGCAACTGGCACACTTGGAATTTTAATACCTCCTAGTATTATGCTTGTAATTATGGGTGACCAAGTGAGAATTTCGGTAGGTGACCTATTTATGGGGGCAGTATTTCCTGGCCTGATGCTTGGTTTATTATATACAATTTTTATTATTACATATGCTTATTTAAAGCCAAAAGTTGCACCAGCTCCTAAAAGTGCAGAGCCTGTTTCTTTAGATATAATTTTAAGAGTATTTAAATCAATTATACCACCAGCTTTATTAATAATAGCAGTCTTAGGAAGTATTTTTATGGGTATAGCAACTCCAACAGAGGCATCAGGAGTAGGTGCACTAGGGGCATCTATTTTAGCTCTTATAAGAGGAAGGCTTTCTTTCAAGGATTTAAAAAGTGTAATTAGAAAAACTACACATACAACAGCGTATATATTTGCACTGTTTGTAGGAGCAACAATGTTTGCTTTAGTTTTAAGAGGATTAGGTGGAGACGAATTAATTGAAGGTGCGCTCAAAGGATTATCTTTTGGACCCAATGGAGTTGTTATAGTTGTTCTGTGTATTGCTTTTATATTAGGTTTCTTTTTAGATTGGATAGAAATTACATTAATTTTATTGCCTTTTTTAGCACCAGTGATGGTTGATCTTGGCGTTGATATGGTATGGTTTATAGTTATGTTTGCAGTTGTTCTACAAACTTCTTTTATAACTCCACCAGTTGGTTTCGCCTTATTTTATATGAAAGGTGTAGCCCCTCAAGGAATAACGATACAAAATATTTATAGAGGAATAATTCCTTTTGTAATTTTACAAGCAATAGCAGTTGCAATTGTTTTTAATTTTCCAAAAATTGTTACATGGCTACCAAAAGTAGCTTATGGTCCATAAAAACTTATAATACATTTAATGAAAAAAACTATTTTTTTATTTATATCTTTATTCATTATAAGTTTTGCTAAAGCAGATACCAATACTTCTTTAAAAGATTATTTAAAAAAGAAAGATATTGAAGATGGCAAAACACAAATCTATTTATTAAATAGATGTAGTGCAGTTTATGCTTATGCATCAGGTATAATTTTAAAAACAGATGCTGTAAGTTCTAAAAATTTTATTGAGATTTCAAATAATCTTTTATTTAAGTCTGTAGAATTAATGGTAATTGAAGAAGAAAAAAAATTAGAAGAAGCTCAAAAAAAAGCTGAAGAAAATAGAAAGCAGCTATTCAATAATTACATAACTGATGGTAAAAAAAATTGGGAGGAGAACAAGTCACATTTTAAAGGATCATACATTTCTGGAGATATGGTAATCTGCTCAAAACTTATTGAAGATAAGTAGATAAAATCTAAAATTCAGTTGAATTATCGTCAATTATCAATAAAAGATAAGCTCATTCATGAAAAAAAAAATTTCTTTAATAGGAGCAGGACAGATTGGTGGTACTTTAGCACACTTAATTGGAACTAAAGAAGTAGCCAATGAAGTTGTCCTTTTTGATGTTGCCAGCGGTATAGCTAAAGGAAAAGCTTTAGATATTGCCCAATCATCATCTGTTGATGGTTTTAATGTAAAATTTTCAGGTACAGATAATTATGAAGATATTAAAGACTCAGATGTAATTATAATAACTGCAGGAGTTCCAAGAAAACCAGGAATGAGTAGAGATGATTTATTAGGGATTAATTTAAAGATTATTAAACAAGTAGCAGAAGGAATAAAAAAAAATGCACCTAATGCTTTTGTTATATGTATCACAAATCCACTTGATGTAATGGTAATGGCATTTCAAAAATTTTCTAATATGCCAGCTAATAAAGTAATTGGAATGGCAGGAATTCTAGACAGCTCAAGATTTAAATTATTTCTATCAGAAGAGCTTAATGTTCCTGTAAAAGAAATAGACGCAATGGTAATGGGAGGTCATGGAGACACAATGGTACCATTACCAAGATTTACAAAAGTTTCAGGAAAACCTTTATTAGACTTGGTTAAAGAAGGTAAAATAACTCAAGAAAGATTAGAAGAAATAAATCAAAGAACAAGGGATGGTGGTGCAGAGATTGTAAAATATTTAGAAAAGGGATCAGCATTTTACGCACCCGCAGCATCAGGAGTTCAGATGGCAGAAGCATACTTAAAAGATGAAAAGAAGTTATTACCGTGTGCCATTCAATTAAATGGAGAGTATGGGGTAAGCAATGTTTATGCTGGTGTACCTGTAATCATTGGAAAAAATGGTGTAGAAAAAATAGAACAGATCGATCTAGATGAAAAAGAAAAAAAGGAATTTATGCACTCTATTGATGCTGTTAAAGCACTTTGGGAAGCCGCATCTAAAATAGATCCAGATCTTTCTAAATAATGAATATTCACGAACACCAGGCGAAGCAAATTCTAAAAAAATATGGTGCGGCAGTTCCTGAAGGAGTTTTTGCGTTTACAGTTGAAGACTTAATTGAAAAAGTAAAATCTTTAAAAACAGAAAAATTTGTTTTAAAAGCACAAATTCATGCTGGTGGACGAGGCAAAGCTGGAGGTGTAAAAATTTTAAACACAATTGATGAATTAAGTGCTGCTGCAAAAGAATTGCTTGGAAAAACACTCATAACACATCAAACTGGCCCAGCAGGAAGAGAAGTAAAAAGATTATATGTAGAAGAGTCCTCTAATATTGATAAAGAATTCTATTTATCTTGTTTAGTAGATAGAGCAAGTTCAAAAATAGTATTCATATCCAGTGATCAAGGTGGAATGGACATTGAAGAAGTTGCAGAAAAAACTCCAGAAAAAATTATAACAACTAAAATAGATATTACTGATGAAATTTCTGATACTGACTGTGAAAAAATAATTGCAATTTATGCTTTAGCGGAGGATGCAAAAAAACAAGCAATAGCACTGATAAAATCAGTATATAAAATGTTTTTAGGTACAGACGCCAACATGGTTGAAGTTAACCCACTAATATTAACTAAAGAAAAAAAAATAATTTGTTTAGATGCAAAAGTTAATTTTGACTCTAATGCTTTATTTAGACATCCTGAAATAATCGAGCTTAGAGATTTAAATGAAGAAGATCCTGCAGAAATAGATGCGAGTAAACACGATCTTGCTTACATAAAGTTAGATGGAAGTATTGGCTGCATGGTCAATGGAGCAGGTCTTGCAATGGCAACAATGGATATAATCAAATTATATGGTGAAGAGCCAGCAAACTTTTTAGATGTTGGTGGAGGAGCTTCAAAAGAAAAAGTTTCAGCTGCCCTTAAGATTATTCTTTCAGATAAAAATGTTAAAGGAATATTAATAAATATATTTGGGGGAATTATGAGATGTGATGTCCTTGCACAAGGTGTTGTGGATGCTGCTAAAGAAATTAACATAAGCGTTCCATTGGTAGTTAGACTCGCTGGTACTAACTTTAAAGAAGGAAAAGAAATTTTAGATAATTCGGGGCTCAAATTGATTTCAGCAGAAAACCTAGATGATGCAGCACAAAAAATTGTAAAGGCAATAAAATAATATGTCAGTTTTAATAAATAAAAATACAAAAGTTATATGCCAAGGTTTTACAGGTGCTCATGGAACTTTTCATTCAGAGCAAGCCATAAAATATGGAACAAATCTTGTTGGTGGAGTTACTCCAAAAAAAGGAGGACAAAAACATCTTAATCGTCCAGTATTTAATACAGTAGCTGATGCCAAACAAGAAGTTGGAGCAGATGCCACAATGATTTATGTGCCAGCAAAATTTGCTGCAGCAGCAATAATAGAAGCTATTGATGCATCTATTGAGCTTATAGTTTGTATTACTGAAGGTATACCAATTCAAGATATGCTTCGAGTTAAACAAAAGCTAAATAGTTCAAAAAGTCGATTGATAGGACCTAACTGTCCAGGAATAATTACTCCTGATGAATGTAAAATTGGGATTATGCCTGGAAATATTCACAAAAAAGGCTCGGTGGGAATTGTTTCAAGATCTGGAACTTTAACTTATGAAGCAGTTGCACAAACAACTGAAAATGGATTAGGACAATCTACTTGTATAGGAATTGGTGGAGATCCAATAAATGGAACAAACTTTATTGATTGTTTGGATTTATTTTTAAATGATGATGAGACAGAATCTATTCTTATGATAGGAGAAATTGGTGGCTCTGCAGAAGAAGAAGCAGCTGAATTTATTAAAAACCACAAAATAAAAAAACCTATGGTTGGGTTTGTTGCTGGAATAACAGCACCCCCAGGAAGAACTATGGGGCACGCTGGAGCTATTATCTCTGGTGGTAAGGGCGGAGCAGAGGATAAGATTAAAAAAATGGAAGAATGTGGGATTACAATTGCAAAATCACCATCTGAACTAGGAAAAACATTATTTAAAAAATTATCTAATTGAAAATTATTTATCTGATATTATATCAATAAAATAGATGTCATCATCAAAAAATCTCGAATTCAAAAAAACCTCATTTCTTAGTAAATCAAATAGTGCATTTATAGAACAAATGTATTTAAAATTTATCAATAAAGATAAAGATCTCCCAGAAAGTTGGCAGCATTACTTTGAAGATATAGGCGAAGACTTAAGTATGATTGCGAAGGAAATTAATGGACCATCTTGGGGCTTAAAAAATAAAATTGATATAGATGAACTTCAAAAAAAAATTGAACAAGAAGAAGAGAATCCATCAAGCAATACTCAGCAAGCTAATGTGGGTCAAATAAATTTATCTAAATCAAATGAAGATTCAATTAAAGCGGTCTCTATGATTAGATCATATAGACAAAGAGGACACCTCATAGCTAAATTAGATCCATTGCAATTATTGCAGTCAGATTATCTAGATGAACTGCATCCAGAGTCTTTTGATTTTAAAAAAAGTGACTATGAAAAAAATATTTATTTAGGTGGTGTTATAAATAAAGATCAATCTAATATAAAAGAAATATTAGTATTTTTGAAGAAAACTTACTGTGGGCCAATTGGATATGAATATATGCACATATCAAATCCAACTGAAAGAAAATGGTTTAGAGATCGGATTGAAAAGTCAGAAGACAACTTAAATTTTACAAAAAATGGTAAAGAAGCAATTTTAAATAAATTAATACAAGCGGAAGGTTTTGAAAAATTTTTACATAAAAAATATGTAGGAACAAAAAGATTTGGACTAGATGGTGCAGAAAGTTTAATTCCTGCTTTGGAACAAATAATTAAGATTAGTGGCCAGTCTGCAGTCAAAGAGGTTAAGATTGGAATGTCACATAGAGGTAGACTAAATGTATTAGCGAATGTTTTGCAAAAATCATATAAAAGAATATTTAATGAATTTGCTGGAGAAATTAATGCATCATCAGAAGAAGGAGCTGGAGATGTTAAGTATCACTTAGGTGCATCTTCAAATAGAGAGTTTGATGGAAACTCTGTGCATGTTAGTTTAACAGATAACCCATCTCACTTAGAGGCAGTTAATCCAGTAGTGCTTGGGCAAACAAGGGCAAAACAATTTTTTCATAAAGATAAAGAGAGAAATAAAGTAATACCCATATTGATACATGGTGATGCTGCATTTGCAGGCCAAGGTGTGGTAGCCGAATGTTTTGCAATGTCTGGATTACCAGGTCATAACACTGGTGGAACAATTCATATTATTGTTAATAACCAAATAGGTTTCACAACAAGTCCAAGATTTGCACGATCTTCACCTTATCCATCTGATGTAGCAAAAATGGTTGATGCTCCAATTATTCATGCTAATGGAGATGACCCAGAAGCTGTCGTTTATGCGGCAAGAATAGCTACAGAGTTTAGATTAAAATTTAATAGAGACGTGGTTATAGATTTGATTTGCTATAGAAGATTTGGTCATAATGAAGGAGATGAGCCTTCATTTACTCAGCCATTGATGTATGAAAAAATTAGATCACATCCCTCTGTAGTAAATGTTTATGGGAATAAATTGATATCTGAGAATACAATTACTAATGATATTTTAGAAAACTCAATAAAAGAATTTAAAAATTTACTTGATGATCAATTTAAAAATGCAAAAAATTACAAACCTCAAATAGAATGGTTTGAAGGCACATGGTCAGCATATAAACCTGAAAAAGGAAAAGATAAAAGAGGAGTAACAGGTGCAGATACTAAAAAACTTTTAGAGATTTCAGAAAAAATAAATTCTTATTCTGAAAAATTAAATTTACATAAAACAATAACCAAAATACTAGATTCAAGAAAAAAAGCAGTCGAAAATGGATCAAACATAGACTGGTCAACTGCAGAAGCGTTGGCATTTGGATCTTTATTAGAAGAAGGATATCCAGTTAGGCTAGTTGGCCAAGATTCTGGTAGAGGAACTTTTAGCCAGAGACATTCTGTTTTAAGAAATCAAAAAGATAATAGTCGTTATGTCCCTTTAAATAATATTTCAAAAAATCAAAAGCAATTTGAAGTAGTCGACAGCTTTTTATCAGAATTAGCAGTTCTTGGTTTTGAGTATGGTTACAGTCTTGTTGAACCTAACACACTTACAATATGGGAAGCTCAGTTTGGAGATTTTGCTAATGGAGCACAAGTAGTAATAGATCAATTTATTGCATCAGGAGAAAGAAAATGGACAAGAGCATCAGGTTTAGTAATGCTTTTACCACATGGATATGAAGGTCAAGGCCCAGAACATTCATCAGCTCGTTTAGAAAGATTTTTACAACTATGTTCTAATGACAATATGCAAGTAATGAATTGCACTACTCCTGCAAATTATTTTCATGCACTAAGAAGACAAATGCATAGAGATTTTAGAAAACCATTAATTATGATGACACCAAAATCTTTATTAAGAAACAAGTATTGTGTTTCAAACTTAGAAGATTTTAATAAAGAAAATTCATTTCATAGAATATTATGGGACCATGCTGTGGACCCAAAAACTAATGGTTTTATAAAATTAAGAAAAGCTTCAGAGATTAAAAAAGTAATAATGTGCTCAGGTAAAGTTTACTTTGATTTATTAGATGCTAGAGAAAAACTTAAAATAGATGATGTAATATTGTTCAGAATTGAACAACTATATCCATTTCCTGCAAAAACTCTTGTAAAGGAACTTAAACCTTACGCTAAAAATGCTAAGTTTTATTGGTGCCAGGAAGAACCAAAAAATATGGGCGGATGGTTCTCAGTAAGAGACTATATACAATGGACATTAGAAACTATTAACGCTAATAATAGTAAAATTTCTTATATAGGAAGAAGTCCAGATGCATCTCCAGCAACAGGATATGCAAAAAGACACATTTCACAACAACAAGAGATTATTAACAAGGTTTTTGAATAAAAATGAGTGAAAAAATTTTAGTACCAGTTTTGGGTGAGAGCATAACAGAGGCAACAGTTGCTAAATGGCTTAAAAATGAAGGTGACACAGTTGAAGCCGATGAAGCAATTGTAGAGTTAGAAACTGACAAAGTTAATTTAGAAGTTCCATCTCCAATAGATGGAGTTTTATCTGAAATAAATTCAAAAGATGGTGAAACCGTAGAAGTGGGAGCTCTTCTTGGTACGATAAGTCAAAATGGAACTCAACCATCTGAAAAAAAAATAATTACAAAAATTGAACCTAAAAAAACTGAAAATAATGTAGTTAATTTAGAAATTAAAAAAGAAATTCCTAAAGTTTTTGAAGAACCTGAAGAGGAAGAACCTTTAATATTAACCAATGAAGTTAAAGAAGAAAAAACCGATTCTTCAAATAAAAATAATGAAGTACTTTCACCAGCTGTAAGAAAAATGGCAGTTGAAAATAAAATCGATTTAAAAAAAGTTAGTGGCTCTGGTAAAGAAGGTAGAATTCTTAAAGGTGATCTAATTAGCATGATGGGAGAAAACCCTCAGCCATCAGAAAGAAAAATTAAATATGGTCAAGAAGAGAGAATTAAAATGTCTAGGCTTAGACAGACAATTGCAAAAAGATTAAAACAAGCACAAGAAAATGCAGCATTATTAACAACATTTAATGAAGTTGATATGACCGGTATAATGGAAATGAGAAAAGAGAACCAGGAAGATTTCCAAAGCAGGTATGGAATTAAATTAGGGTTTATGTCATTTTTTGTAAAAGCATGTGTTGCTGCACTAAAAATGTATCCATCAGTTAACGCTGAAATTGATGGAGATGAAATTATTTATAAAAATTATTATAATATGAGCTTTGCAGTAGGAACTGAAAAGGGATTAGTGGTACCAGTATTAAGAGACGCTGATCAATTATCATTCGCAGATATTGAAAAAAATATTAAAACTATTTCTGAAAAAGCAAGAGATGGAAAAATAACCATAGAGGACCTTCAGGGTGGAACCTTTACAATTAGTAATGGTGGAGTTTATGGTTCAATGTTATCTACTCCAATATTAAACTTACCTCAATCTGGTGTGTTAGGTATGCATAATATAGTTGAAAGACCAATGGTAGTTGATGGTGAGATTAAAATTAGACCCATCATGTATCTTGCCTTGTCTTATGATCACAGAATTATAGATGGAAAAGAGTCAGTATCGTTCTTAAAAATGGTTAAAGAAAATTTAGAGGATCCAAGAAGGTTGTTTTTAAATATTTAAATGTCAGATAAATTTCAAGCAGTTGTAATAGGTGGTGGTCCGGGAGGTTATGTGTGTGCAATAAGATTAGCGCAATTGGGAATTAAAACTGCATGTATAGAATCAAGAGGCTCATTAGGTGGAACTTGTTTAAATGTTGGGTGTATACCTTCTAAAAATTTACTAAATATTTCTGAAAATTATCATAAGGCGCAAAATTTCTCTAAACTTGGCATTGAGGTGAGTGGGGTAAAACTTAATCTTCAAAAAATGATGCAAAATAAGGATAAAGCGGTGACAATTTTGACTAAGGGCGTAGAGTTTTTATTTAAAAAAAATAAAGTCACTTATTTTAAAGGCACTGGAAGCTTTAAATCAGCAAATAAAATCTCGATATTAGATGATCAAAAAAAAGAAACCATAATTGAAACAGACAAAACAGTAATTAGTACAGGGTCGGTGCCAGTTGCATTACCAGGTATTAAATTTGATGAAAAAATAATTGTATCTTCAACAGGAGCATTAACCTTAGAAACTGTGCCAAAAAAAATGGTTGTAGTTGGTGGTGGTTATATAGGATTAGAGATGGGGTCTGTTTGGTCTAGATTAGGCGCAGAAGTACATGTGGTTGAATTTTTAGAACATATTACTCCTGGTATGGATAGAGAAATATCTACAGAGTTTATGAAAATATTAAAGAAACAAGGAATTAATTTTCATATGCAGACGAAAGTAGAAGGAATTAAAAAAAATGCTAATGGTGCTAAAGTTTCAACATCTGATAAAGATGGAAAAAAAGCAGATTTTGATTGTGATGTGGTTCTTATATCTGTTGGTAGAAAACCTAATACAACTAACTTAAATTTAGAAGCAATTGGTGTTGAATTAGATGAAAAGAAAAGAATTAAAACTGACAAAGCATTTCAAACAAATATTAAGAACGTATATGCTATTGGAGATGTAATTGATGGGCCGATGCTTGCTCACAAAGCTGAAGACGAAGGTATTGCAGTTGCAGAAAATATTGCAGGACAATCAGGACATGTTAATTATGATATTATTCCCGGAGTTGTTTATACAGCACCAGAAGTTGCTTCAGTTGGGAAAACAGAAGAACAATTAAAAGAAGCAAATATTAAATATAAAATTGGTAAATTTTCATTTATGGCAAATTCAAGAGCCAAAGCAATTGATGAAGCAGAAGGTTTTGTTAAAATACTAGCTGACGAAAAAACAGATAGAGTTTTAGGAGCACATATTATTGGACCTCATGCAGGTGAATTAATTGGGGAAATTGGAGTTGCAATGGAGTTTGGTGCTAGCGCTGAAGATATTGCAAGAACATGTCATGCACACCCAACATTTTCAGAAGCAGTAAAAGAAGCAGCTTTATCAGTAGATAAAAGAGCAATACACTCTTAAAATATTTTCATATTATAAAGATATGAAAGTACCGATTCTTATACCAAATATTTTTAATCATCCTTTTACCTACAATTCTGATTTAACTTTAAAAGTTGGAGACTATGTTCTGGTACCCTTTGGAAAGTCAGAGGTGACTGGAGTTGTGTGGGATGACTTTGAAAAAAAAACAAATAAAAATTTTGCAATTAAAAAAGTTTTAAGGAAATTAGATGTTCCACCCTTAAAGAAAAATATAATTAAATTTTTAAACTGGTTTTCAGAATATAATATGACACCTAAAGGTATGGCATTAAAATTATTATTATTAAGTAGTGGCGCTATAGAAAAGTTACCAATTGAGGCTTATGAAACATTTAAAATAGATATCAAAGAAAATAAAATAAAACTTTCCAAAGAACAAAAAAATTCATTAAAAAAAATGAATGTATTAAATCAAAAATTTAGAGTTCATGTTTTACAAGGCACTACAGGCTCAGGTAAAACAATGGTCTATTTTGAGGCTTTAAAAGAGATAATTAATAAGGGTTTTCAAGGGTTAATTCTATTACCAGAAATAGGATTAACAGGACAATTTCAAAATAAATTTATAGAATTTTTTGGTTTCAAGCCGGCTGTATGGCACTCAGGCATTACAAAAAAAAATAAAGAAATTATTTGGAGTGGAATAGCAAATGACAAAATTAAAGTTGTAATTGGTGCTCGGTCTTCATTATTTTTACCTTTTAAAAAACTAGGATTAATTATTGTTGATGAAGAGCATGATCAATCTTACAAACAAGATGAGGGAGTAACTTACAATGCTAGAGACATGGCAATTTCAAGAGCATCTTTTGAAAATATTCCAATTAATTTAATAACCGCAGTTCCCTCTATTGAAACTTATGACAATATTAAAAAAGGCAAATATAGTTTATCAAAACTTGATCAAAGGTATTTAAATGCATCTTTGCCAAAATATGAAATAATTAATCTAAATAATTCCAAACTTGAATCTCAATCCTGGATATCTAAAGAAACAATTGAAAAAGTAAATTTACATCTTGAAAAAAAAGACCAAGTTTTATTTTTTTTAAATAGAAGAGGATTTTCCCCACATGTTTTATGTAAAAAATGCTTTACTAGCTATTCATGTCCAAATTGCTCAATAAATTTGGTATATCATAAAAACAAACAAAATTTGTTATGTCATTACTGTGGCTATAAAGCTTTACTAAATAGAGATTGCTGTAAAGAGGGTAAATGTGATTTTATTTTTAGTGGTCCTGGTGTTGAAAGAATATCAGAAGAGGTTAAAAAAATTTTTCCCACTCAAAAAACAACTATATTTTCCAGTGATACAATGAATAAAAAAAGTTCTTTGGATGTTATAGAAAAAATTATAAATAATGAAATCCAAATTTTAATTGGGACTCAATTAATTTCTAAAGGATTTCATTTTCCAAGTTTAAATTGTATAGTAGTAGTTGACATTGATTTATCATCACAAGGTCATGACCTAAGAGGTGCTGAAAAAAACTTACAGTTATATCATCAACTTTCAGGAAGAGCAGGTAGAACAGGAAAACCAGCAACTGTTTATTTTCAAACTTACAATCTAAATACCAAAATGATTACTGATATTACCAATAAAGATCCTGATATATTTTTAGACAAAGAACTTGAAATTAGAAGAGAAAATAATCTTCCACCGTTTCAAAGATTTATTGCCTTAATAATTACTGGTAACAATGAAAGAGAACTTGAAAAAGAAGCTTATAAGTTTAAAAGTTTTATAGAAAATGCTGTTGATGGTAGAGTGCTTGGACCTGTAAACGCTCCTATATTTAGATTAAAAAGAAGATTTAGAGTAAGGCTTTTGATTAGGGGTAGAAAATCTTTAAAAGTTCAAAATTCACTTTCAAAAGTCATTGAAAAATTCAAATTTCCTGCTGGAATGAAACTAACGGTTGATGTTGACCCAATAAACTTCAATTAATGCAGAAAAAACAAGACTTTTAGACAATGTGTGACTTGAAGAGGTAGGAGTCATATGTTAATTAAAACAAAATTTTAATAAATCTTCTAATATTTATAAGGAACAATAAATTGAGCAAAAATAAAGTTTTTTCTGAAACATCGGCTGATAGATATTCTCTTGCACTTTATGAATTAGCAATAGAAGCTAATAATTTAAGTGAGATCGAGGTTCATTCTACTTCAATTATTAATTTAATTGCTTCAAGTGAAGATTTTAAATCTTTAATAAAGGATCCAACAAATAGCAAAGAAGATCAATTGAATGCTCTAAGTAAAATTTCAGAACAATATAAAATAAATGAATTATTAACAAAATTTTTAAACTTTCTAATATCTAAAAGGAGATTCTTTTATGTGGATAAAATTCTAAAAAGCTTTGTTGAAACATGTTCAGTCAAAAGAGGTGAATTAAAAGCAGAATTAACTTCTGCAAAAAATCTTACTGAAAAGGAAATTAACAACATAAAAGAAGAATTAACTAAAAACTTTAGTTCAAAAATAAAATTAAACTACAAATATGATGCAAGTTTAATTGGGGGTTTGATTGTGCAAGTCGGAAGCACAATGGTGGACACTTCCATTAAAAATAAATTACAACAAATCGAAAATAGGATGATAGAGGCATAAATGGATATAAACCCATCAGAAGTAACAAAGATATTAAAAGAGCAAATTAAAAAATTTGGAGATAAAGCGGAAGTGACTGAAGTTGGTCAAGTTTTGTCAGTAGGAGATGGTATTGCTAGAGTGTACGGATTAGACAATGTTCAAGCTGGAGAAATGGTAGAATTTTCCGATGGATCAAAAGGCATGGCTCTAAACTTAGAAAGCGAAAATGTTGGAGTTGTAATTTTTGGAGATGATAGAAAAATTAAAGAAGGTGACGTTGTTAAAAGAACAGGTAGTATTGTTGATACACCTGTTGGAAAAGAATTATTAGGAAGAGTTGTTGATGGATTAGGAAATCCAATCGATGGCAAAGGTGCTTTAGATAAAGCAACTAAAAGAAGTAGAGTTGAAGTAAAAGCTCCTGGAATTATTCCAAGACAATCTGTTAGTGAACCTATGCAAACAGGCTTAAAATCAATTGACAGTTTAGTTCCAGTTGGAAGAGGACAGCGTGAATTAATTATTGGGGATAGACAAACTGGAAAAACTGCAGTTGCTATCGATGCGATCATTAACCAAAAAAAAATAAATGAATCTGGTGATG
The DNA here is from genome assembly GCF_059417735.1 of Candidatus Pelagibacter sp. PS_44. Lineage (NCBI taxonomy): Bacteria > Pseudomonadati > Pseudomonadota > Alphaproteobacteria > Candidatus Pelagibacterales > Candidatus Pelagibacteraceae > Candidatus Pelagibacter > Candidatus Pelagibacter sp. PS_44. Next base: position 1,051,094 of record NZ_CM182063.1, on the reverse strand, counting down.
AGAAGCAAAAACTTTACTGTATCTATGTCGCTATAGGTCAAAAAAGATCTACAGTTAGACAAATTCAAAAAACTTTAGAAGAAGCTGGTGCAATGGAATATACAACAATTGTTGCTGCTACTGCTTCAGATGCAGCACCACTTCAGTTTTTAGCACCATATACAGGCTGTACTATGGGTGAATACTATAGAGATAATGGTATGCATGCATTAATCATTTATGACGATTTATCTAAACAGGCTGTAGCTTATAGACAAATGTCACTTTTATTAAGAAGACCTCCAGGAAGAGAAGCTTATCCAGGAGATGTATTTTATTTACATAGCAGATTACTTGAGAGAGCAGCCAAGCTTAGCGATGAGCATGGCGGAGGTTCATTAACCGCTCTTCCAATAATTGAAACGCAAGGTGGAGACGTATCTGCTTTTATTCCAACTAACGTTATATCAATTACAGATGGTCAAATATTTCTTGAAACAGAATTATTTAACCAAGGAATTAGACCAGCGATCAACGTAGGTCTATCAGTTTCTAGAGTTGGATCTGCAGCACAAACAAAAGCAATGAAAAAAGTTTCTGGTTCAATGAAGTTAGAGCTTGCTCAATATAGAGAAATGGCTGCCTTTGCACAATTTGGATCTGATTTAGATGCATCAACACAAAAACTTTTAAATAGAGGTTCAAAACTAACTGAACTTTTAAAACAAAAACAATATTCTCCTATGACAGTTGCCGAGCAAGTAATTTCAGTTTTCTGTGGAGTAAAAGGTTATTTGGATGATGTTGAACTTAAAGATATTGCTGAGTTTGAGTCTAAGATTATTGAAAAATGTAAATCTGAAAAACCAGAAATTTTAAAGTCTGTTTTAAGTTCAGGTAAACTTGAAGAAGATACTGAAAAATTATTAGTTGAAACTATCATTGAACTTAAGAAGAACTTTAATTCTTAAAATATGGCAACACTAGACGACTTAAAAAAAAGAATAGCGAGTGTAAAGTCTACACAAAAAATTACCAAAGCCATGAAAATGGTTGCGGCAGCTAAACTTAGAAGAGCACAAGAAAATGCTGAAAAAGGAAGACCTTATTCTGAAAAAATGAATAACATTATTCTTAATTTATCTAGTGGCATTTCTGATAAAGAAAATGCCCCTAAGCTTCTTTCTGGAACAGGTGAAGATAAAGTGCATTTATGTATTGTATTAACATCTGATCGTGGTCTATGTGGTGGTTTTAATACAAATATTATTAAAAAAGCCAAAGCATATTTTCAAAAAATATCTGATGAGGGAAAAACTTTAAAGATTATAACAGTTGGCTCTAAAGGGTATGATCAATTAAAAAGAGTTTATAAAAATGATATTGTAGAAAGAATATCTTTTAAAGATTCAAAAACTATTAATTATCTAGATGCTGAAAAAGTGGGTAAAATGATAATTGAAAACTTTGAAAAAAAAGAATTTGATGTGTGTACAATTTTTTATAATAAATTTAAAAATGTAATTACTCAAATACCTCAAGAACAACAAATAATTCCTTTAAAAACATCTGAAGCAGAAGAAAATTCTTCTGAGGATAATTATGAATTTGAACCAGATGAAGATGAAATTTTAAGCAATTTATTGCCTAAAAACATATCTACTCAGATTTTTAAAGCGATGTTAGAAAATTCAGCTAGCGAACAGGGCTCAAGAATGAGTGCAATGGATAATGCAACCCGTAACGCAGGTGAAATGGTTGACAAGCTAACTATTGAGTATAATAGAAGTCGTCAAGCAGCTATTACAAAAGAACTAATTGAAATTATATCAGGAGCGGAAAGTTTATAATTATGAGCAAAGGAAAAATCACACAGATCATTGGAGCAGTAGTAGACGTAAAATTTAATGGAGAATTGCCAGAAATTTTATCAGCATTAGAATGTAAAAATGGAGACAACAGATTAGTTTTAGAAGTTGCTCAGCACCTTGGTGAATCAAGCGTAAGAACTATTGCAATGGATGCTACTGAAGGATTAAAAAGAGGAGACGAAGTAACCGCAACAGGTGCTCCTATCCAAGTTCCAGTTGGTCCAGAGACCTTAGGTAGAATTATAAATGTAATAGGTGAACCTATTGATGAAAAAGGTGAAGTAAAAACAAAAGAGAAATGGCCAATCCATAGAGCTGCACCTGAATTTAGTGATCAGTCAACAGAGACAGAAATTCTAGTTACAGGAATTAAAGTAGTTGATCTATTAGCACCATATGCCAAAGGAGGAAAAATTGGTTTATTCGGAGGTGCGGGTGTTGGTAAAACAGTACTTATTATGGAATTAATTAACAACGTAGCAAAAGCCCATGGTGGTTTTTCTGTGTTTGCTGGTGTTGGTGAAAGAACTAGAGAAGGAAATGATCTTTATCACGAAATGATAGACTCAGGCGTTATTAAGCCAGAAGGCCCAGGATCAAAAGCTGCACTAGTGTATGGTCAAATGAATGAACCCCCAGGAGCTAGAGCAAGAGTTGCCTTAACAGGTTTAACTGTAGCTGAATATTTTAGAGACCAAGAAGGACAAGACGTATTATTCTTCGTTGATAATATCTTTAGATTCACTCAAGCAGGTTCAGAAGTTTCTGCACTATTAGGAAGAATTCCTTCAGCAGTTGGATATCAGCCTACACTTGCAACAGATATGGGTAACCTTCAAGAAAGAATTACAACTACTAACAAGGGTTCTATTACATCTGTACAAGCAATTTATGTACCAGCAGATGACTTGACTGACCCCGCACCTGCAACATCTTTTGCTCACTTAGATGCAACAACTGTATTATCGAGGCAGATAGCTGAAATTGGAATTTATCCGGCAGTTGATCCACTAGATTCTACTTCTAGAATTTTAGATCCTAGAATAGTTGGTGATGAGCATTACAGAGTTGCCAGAGAAGTGCAAAAAGTTCTTCAAACTTATAAGTCACTACAAGATATTATTGCGATTTTAGGAATGGATGAATTATCTGAAGAAGATAAATTAACAGTAGCTAGAGCACGTAAAATACAAAGATTTTTATCACAACCTTTCTTTGTTGCTGAAGTCTTTACTGGTTCTCCAGGCAAATTAGTAGATTTAGAATCTACAATTAAAGGTTTTGCTGCAATATGTAATGGTGAGTATGATCATTTACCAGAAGCAGCATTTTATATGGTGGGTACAATTGAAGAAGCTGTAGAAAAAGCAGAAAAAATGGCGAAAGATGCTGCTGCATAATGAGTGAAGAGTTCAAAATAGAAATTGTAAACCCAGAAAAATCTTTTCTTACAAAAGAAGATGTAACAGAAGTTGTTGTACCTGCTTTTGAGGGAGAAATGGGGATTTTAAAGGACCATATCTCAATTATTTCATTTTTAAAGCCAGGGATTATTAAAATCTTTTCTAAATCAGGAGAGGATAATTACTATGTTGAGGATGGAATTGTTGAATTTAAGAATAATAATTTATCAGTTCTAACAAGTTCAATTTTTAATATCAAAGATATTGATAAAAATAAAATTAGTGAACTACTTACTCAAGCAGAAGAAAATTCAAAAAATAGTGACATTACGGATCAAAATAAATACTTAGTTGATCAAAAAATTGAAGTTTTAAAAACTATAAATTAATAATTTTTCTTACTTGGTCTTGGATATTTCTGTAAACATGCATTTTAAAATCTACAACTAAGTCAGTTATTTTTTCAAGCTCAATCCATTTCCACTCAGAAAATTCAGGTTGTGCAGTTTTAATATTTATTTGATTATCTTGACCTAAAAATCTCATTACGAACCATTTTTGTTGTTGGCCTCTATATTTTCCTTTCCAGATAATTCCAAGTAAGTTTTTTGGTAATTCATAAGAGATTAATCCATCACACTCTTTAATTAGTTCAACATTTTTTATACTAGTTTCTTCTTCTAATTCTCTATAAGCAGCATCCAAATAATTTTCACCCTTGTTAACTCCACCCTGAGGCATTTGCCAAAAATTTTTTTGATTATCTATTCTTTTTGCAACAAAAACTTTATTTTCTTTGTTTAATACAACAATGCCAACTCCACTTCGTAAAGGGAGGTCTAAATTAGCGCTTGTCATTTATCCGTTAAGTAGTTTTATAGCAAAATTTAACTGGTTATCAGTTTCTGAATTGATCTTAAAATCATCAGAACCTTCTACAACTTCAATGTCAGGAGTTACGCCAACTTCTGAAATAGATTTTCCAGATGGAAGATAATATTTTGCAATTGTTAATCTTATGGCGCCTTTATTCTTAAGAGGTATTATTGATTGCACCGATCCTTTCCCGTAACTATTTTCACCTACAATAATTGCTCTTTTATGATCTTTTAATGCACCAGCTACTATTTCAGCCGCAGAAGCCGATCCATAATTAATGAGAACTAATACAGTTTTTCCATCAGTTAAATCACCTTTTTTTGCAAACCATTTTCGATTTTCAGATGGCTGTCTACTTTTCGTTGATACAATTTCACCATTTTCTAAAAAAAAATCAGATATTTTAATTGCCTGAGAAAGTAATCCACCTGGGTTATTTCTTAGATCTAAAATATATCCCTTAAGCTTTTTATTATTATTTAGTTTTTCAATCTTTTCTTTCACTTGTGAGCTACTATTTTCATTGAAAGAAGTTAATCTTATATAACCTATGTTATTTTCTAAAAGTTCAAATTTTACAGATTGAACTTCAATTATTTCTCTTGTGATATTAAAAATTAATGCTTTTTTTTCTCCTCTTCTTCTAACTGTTATTTCTATACTTGAACCAACGGGTCCACGCATTAACTCAACAGCTTCTGTTAAAGACTTTCCTTGAACTTGAGTATCGTTAATTTTAACAATATAGTCACCAGCTTTTAAGCCAGCTTTTGAAGCGGGAGTATTATCTATTGGCGATATTACTTTAACAACACCTGCCTCCATACCTACTTCAATACCTAAACCACCAAATTCTCCGCTTGTTTCAGTTTGCATACTTTCAAAGCTTTCAGGCGTCATATATGCGGAATAAGGGTCTAAAGATTGTAATAAACCATTTATGGCAGCATCCATACTTTGTGACTGATCAATTTCATCAACGTATTCATCATTTATTTTTTCAAGAACTTCACCAAATAAATCAATTTTTTTATAAATCTCAGAGTTATCAGAAAAACTTTTTTGAAAAATAAATAAGAAAACTAAAACAAAAAAAGGAATCTTTTTGATTAGGCTCATATCATCACTTTTTCTTTGGGAATTACTTCAGACCAAATTTTTTCAAGTTCATAAAATTTTCTTTTATCAGGATGGAATATATGGACAATCAAATCAATACCATCGACCAATTTCCAATCTCCGCTTTCTTTTCCTTCAATTTTAGAATTTTTAACTCCATTAGATCTTAATTTTTCCAGTACCATTTCTGATAAAGCTTGAATGTGCCTAGATGAAGTACCACTTGCTATGATTAAGTAGTCTGCCATTGAACTTTTATTTTTAAGATCAATTGAAACAATATCTAAGGCTTTATTGGAATCTAGTGTTTCTAAAATTAAGTTTTTTAAATCTGAGTTTTTTTCCATTAATATATTTAACCTTATCAAACTTTTCTTAATTGAGAAGATGAAATATTAACCTTCTTAAATTTAATAAATGATAATCTTTTTTTATTCACACCATTATAAGTGACTGACTTTAAAGATTTAGCCTTGTATCCTTGTCGATCAAACACTAGGAGATTGCATTTTTTCACAATAGATTTCCACTTGTGCCATTTATGAAAGTTAATAAGGTTGTCAGCACCCATAATAAAATATAGCTCATATTTTTTATTTTTTTTCAGATAGTTGATAAGGTCAATAGTTCTATTAGAGGATATCTTTTCTTCATAAAATCTTATTTTTATGAAATCATTTTTTGCAATTAGTTTTTTTGCAAATTGGATTCTATTTTTTAAATTTGATTTACTAATATCTTTGAATGGATTTTGTTTAGTAATCGCCCAGATGACATTTTTAAGATTAAGTAATTTTTTTGCCTGTTTTGAAATTTCTAAGTGCCCTTTGTGAGCAGGATCAAATGTACCTCCTAATATTCCAATTTTTATTTTTTTGTTATTTTCTAATTTTACCATTACTAACTATTTCGTATTTATATGAAACAAGCTGTCCAAGCCCAACGGGACCTCTTGGAGGTAAGGTGTTTGTGGAAATACCAACCTCACCACCAAAACCAAACTCACCACCGTCAGCGAATTGTGTAGAAGTGTTATGCATAGCTATAGAACTTTTAATATTTTTTAAAAATTGATTGGCTGTTTTTTTATTTTTTGTAACAATAGAGTCAGTGTGCATAGTTCCATATTTATTAATATGTTTTATTGCTTCTTTATAATTTTTAACAGTTTTTACTGAAACAATTGCTGATAAATACTCTGTAGACCAATCCTTATCTTTTGCAGGATATATTTTTCCTTTGTAATTTTTTCTTATAAGGTGATCTCCAAAAATTTTGCAGTTGTTTTCTTCTAATTTTTTTAAAATTGGATTACAAAATTTTTTAATTATTTTTTGGTGCATCAAAATTGTTTCCGTAGCACCACAAATACTAGTATTCCTTAACTTTGCATTATAAACAATGTCTATTGCCATTTTAAGATCAGCATCTTTATCTATGTAAGTATGACAAAGACCCTCTAAATGTCCAATGATAGGTACGGTTGAGGACGCTTGTACTCTTTTAACCAAACTTTTTCCTCCACGTGGAATAATCACATCTATATAATCTTTCATTTTTGAAAGCATGTAATCAACTATTTTCCTATCTTTGGAGTTTATAAATTGGATAAAATTTTGATCTACTTTATTTTCTTTTAGTGATTTTCGAAATAAGTTTGCTAAAATTTTGTTAGTATTTATAGCTTCTGAGCCACCTTTTAATATTACTGCATTCCCAGATTTAAAACATAAACTTGCAACATCAGATGTAACATTAGGTCTGCTTTCATAAATTATACCCAATACACCTATGGGTACAGACACCCTACTTATTGTTAAACCGTTTGGTCTACGCCATTTTTCTAATATATAATCAACTGGATCTTTAATTTTTACAATTTTTTCAATAGATTTTTTTATACCAACTAATTTTTTATGATCAATTGTAAGCCTATCTATTAAATTATTCTTTAAGCCTTTTTTTTTAGCAAATTTGATATCTTTTTGGTTAGCACTGATTATAGAGTTTTTTTCTTTATCAAGTAATAAAGCATATCTCTTTAAAATTTTATTTTTAGTTCGTGTATCAATTTTATTGAGGATGGCCTTTCTAGCATTTTGGCCAATTGAATTCATAATCTTGTTCATTCTATATTTCCACTATATCATCTTTATGTATAACTTCTGATTTTGCAACATATCCTAATATTTTTTCTATTTCTCTTGAGTGATAACCTTTAATTCGTTCTATTTCATCAGACGAGAATGAACTAAGTCCTCTAGCACATTCATTGTTATTTTTGTCTAAAACTTTTATATGATCACCTTTTTTAAAATTACCAGTTACTTTCTTTACGCCAGCGGCTAATAAACTTTTACCATTTGTGAGTGCTTGTCTTGCACCATCATCAATAATAAGAGCTCCTTTTGGGGAGACAGAACTAATGATCCATTTTTTTCTAGCATCTAATTTTGAAACTTTAGGTAGAAACCACGTACAATTATTTTCCTCAATTATTTTTTTTATAGGTCTATTTAATAAACCATTTGCGATTACCATTTTACAACCTGACAATTGACAAATTTTAGCAGCATCAATTTTTGTTTTCATTCCACCCGTACCAAGATCACCAATACTTTTAGTGGCTATTCTTTCAATATTCTTATCAATATTTTTTATTTCTTTAATAAGTTCGGCATTTTTAAAAATTTTTGGATTTTGAGTGTAAAGACCATTAACATCTGAAAGCAATATAAGTGTGTCTGCTCTAGATATTTGAGCAACCCTTGATGCCAACCTATCATTGTCACCATATTTTATTTCAGTTGTTGCCGTTGTATCATTTTCATTTACAATTGGTATGAAGCCTAACTCAAATAAATTATCAAAAGTTCTTTTTGCGTTTAAAGCCCTTCTTCTTTGTTCAGTATCCTCTAGTGTTAAAAGAATCTGAGAAATATTAATTTTTAACTTTGAGAAAGTTCCTGAAAATAAATTCATCAACTCTATTTGACCAATTGATGCAACAGCCTGGCTTTTATCAATTTTAAGATTTTTTTTATTTATGTTGAGTTTTTTGCAACCCATGGCAATTGCACCAGAGCTTACAATAATTACTTTTCTATTTTTTTTTATTAGTTCTTTAATATCTTTGGCAAATTCAGATAACCATTTATTTCTTATTTTTTTATTATCATCTATCAGTAACGATGAGCCTATCTTAACTACAATAATTTTTGAATTTTCAAGATACATATGAAAGTAATTTAGCTTTTATTTGAGATATTGATTCTTTATCGAGTGTTGAAAGTATAACAACTTCTGAGTTTTTATTTTTAGAAAATTCTTTTAAAATTTGACTTACTTCTTCTTTTTCTAGTAAGTCAGTTTTATTTAATACAATTAATTCCTTTTTTTTTAGTAAATCTTTACTATAGCTACCAAGTTCAGTTCGAACTTGTTTGTAGGTATTTTCAAGATCCTGGTTAGTAATATCTAATAAGTGCATTAAAGTTTTACACCTTTCTATATGTTTTAAAAATTGAATACCTAATCCCACTCCTTCATGTGCGCCCTCAATTAAACCTGGAATATCAGCTAATGTAATTTCTTTATCATCATAACTCGCAACTCCTAAATTTGGGTTTAATGTCGTAAATTTATAGTTAGCTATTTTTGGCATTGCATTTGTGATGGCAGCTAATAAACTTGATTTACCTGCATTAGGCAATCCCACTATCCCAACATCTGCAATAGTTTTTAATTGTAACCAAATTATATATTCTTCTCCTATTGTACCCTTAGTGAATTTTTTTGGTGCTCTATTAGTAGAACTTTTAAACCTTGTATTTCCAAGTCCACCTTTGCCACCATTAGCAACAACAAATTCTTCACCTTCTTTTTTAAAGTCAAAAATTAAAGTTTTATTATCTTCCTCAAAAACTTGTGTTCCTATTGGTACTTTTAAAAATAAATCATTACCGCCACGACCAGTACGGTTTTGTCCTGATCCATTTTCTCCACGTTCAGCTTTATGATGTTGTTGGAATCTGTAATCAATAAGTGTGTTTAAATTTCTTTCAGATCTTAAAATTATGGAGCCACCTTTGCCACCATCACCACCATCAGGTCCGCCGTATTCAATAAATTTTTCACGTCGAAAACTTGGAGAGCCATGTCCTCCATTGCCTGCTTTTACATAAATTTTAACTTGATCAAGAAACTTCATAATACAACTCTCAGTTTTTAGTTGTACTACTAATTGGGTTTTACTGAAACGAATGTTCTGTCTGATTTACCTTTTTTAAAAACAACTTTACCTTCAACAACAGAAAAAATAGAATGATCTTTACCCATACCTACATTTTCGCCAGGAAAAATTTTTGTTCCTCTTTGTCTTACTATTATGTTTCCAGGAATTACTACTTCACCACCGTATTTTTTAACGCCCAGTCTTCTACCAGCACTGTCTCGTCCGTTTCTTGATGATCCACCTGCTTTTTTTGTTGCCATAATTTACCTAATTTATTTACTTGCTACTTCTGCTTCTACTTTTTCAACTTTTTTAGTTGGTTTTATCATTTTTCCTATTTCAGATAAAACTTTACCATCTTTTGAAAAAATTTTGCTAATTCTAATTAATGAAAACTGTTGTCTATGTCCATTTTTTCTTCTTGAATTTTGTCTTCTTCTTTTCTTAAAGATTAAAACAGTTCTATTTTTACCATTTTCAACAAGGTCAGCCTCAACTTTTGCTCCTTCTACTACAGGAGAACCAACTTCAATAGTTTTATCATCACCGTAAGCTAAGATTTCTTTAAATTCAATTTTAGTCTCGGGCTTTGAGTCCTCTAATCTTTCGATTTTAAGTATCTCACCAGCTTTAACTTTGTACTGCTTTCCACCTGTTTGTATTATAGCGTATGACATTGTTTTATCTTTTTTTATAATGAGCAATATAGTCTCGCGCAAATCATAGTCAAGCGTGAATAAGTTAGAAATTGTCCTTTAAATCTCTCAATTTTGAGAACGTTTCAACTTTATTAGATCTAAGAAAAATATTACAATCTAGCTCTTCTCTAATTGTAGATGGAATAGTGGGTAAATTATTTTCTAATTTTTTATCTATAATTTTTATTTTATTTTTAAGATTTTCATTATTTTTGTCATGAGTTATACAAAATTTAGCATTTTGTTTAGTATACTCATGTCCACAGTAAATTTTAGTTTTTAATGGAAGTGCTTTAATTTTCATTAAAGAATTAAACATTTGTTCATAACTTCCTTCAAAAATTTTTCCACACCCTAAAGAAAAAAGAGTGTCTCCAGTAAAAGCAGCCTCCTCATTGAAAAAATAAAAACATATGTGTCCAAGAGTATGACCTGGTATATGAATTATTTTGGCCTCAAAACTTTCCTGTTTCCATATTTCTTGATCATCAACAAGAGTATCTATTTCTGGAATTCTATCTTTATCCCCCCTGTATCCAATAACACGAGCATTATATTTTTTTTTTAACTCTTGATTGCCACCCACATGATCATAATGATGGTGAGTATTGAGTATATATTTTAAATTAATATTTTTTTTCTCTAAGTATTTAATTATAGGTTTTGCTTCACTGGGATCAATAGCACAAGCTATGTTATATTTTTCATCAATAACAAGATAAGAATAATTATCATGTAAACAGGGTATTATTTGAATTTTCATTTATCTTTCAATTAAAAAAATACCCAATTCTGCTGATAAGTTTTTTATATTTAGATTTAATTTATTTATAGTTGATATTTTTTCATTTTTTAAAGCTATTGATTGATCTAGTTTTATATTTCGATTTTCACAAAAATTATAAAAATCTTTCAATGTGCACATATGTAAATTAGGAGTATTATACCATTCGTCAGGTAGGTTTTTTGTAATTGGCATTGTTCCTTTAAGCAATAAGTGAAGTCTGACTTTCCAAAAACCAAAATTAGGTATAGTAACTACAGCTTTTTTCCCAACACGTAATAATTCTTTTATAACAATTTCAGGAGTGAGAAATGCCTGTAATGTTTGACTTAAAATAACAAAATCAAAAGAACCATCTGGAAATTGCAAGAGATCTTTCTCTGCGTCCCCCTCTATAACTGTTAATCCTTTTGATAAACATTTTTGAACATTATTTTTTGAAATTTCTATTCCTCTAATATCTATTTTCCTACTGTTTTTCAGATATTCCATTAGTGTACCATCGCCACATCCCACATCCAGAACTCTAGTATTCTTATTAATTAGATTTGATATTATTTTAAACTCTTGTTTCATATTTAGCTCTTAGAATAAGCTGTTTTAATATAATCACCTAAGGTATTTAAAAATTTAGGGACTTTTAATAAAAATGAATCGTGACCTTTATCAGACTCAATCTCAACAAATCCAACGTCAGCACCTATAGCATTCAATGCAATAACAATTTCTTTATTTTCAGAAGTGGGATAAAGCCAATCGGAAGTGAAGGATATAACAAGAAATTTTGTTTTAGTATTTTCAAATGCTCTAGATAAATTTCCATTATGCTCTTTGATAAGATCAAAATAGTCCATTGCTCTTGTTATATATAGATAGCTATTTGCATCAAATCTATCAACGAATACAGATCCTTGGTATCTTAAATAACTTTCAATTTGAAAATCAGCATCAAAACCAAATTTTAAATCATCTCTTTCTTGAAGCTTTCTTCCAAATTTTTCCTGAAGCCCATTTTTTGATAGATAGGTAATATGTGCAGCCATTCGAGCTACTGACAATCCTTTATCAGGACTTTTATCTTTATTAGAATAGTCTCCATTGTCCCAGTTAGAGTCTGCCATAATTGATTGTCTGCCAAGTTCATTGAAAGCTATGTTTTGTGCTGAATGACTTGCAGTGCAAGCAATTGGTATTGCTACTTTTGCTTTTTCAGGAAAATTACTAACGAACTGTAGTGTCTGCATCCCCCCCATAGATCCACCAATAACAGCAAATAATTTTTCAATATTAAAGAAATTTAACAAGTTAAATTGTGCATTAACCATGTCGTTAATAGTTATAACAGGAAAGCTAGTTCCATATTTTTTATTTGTTTCGAAATTAATTTCATTAGGACCAATTGAGCCCATGCAGCCACCAATAACATTTGCACAAATTACAAAAAATTGATTCGTATCAATAGCTTTACTAGGGCCAACAGCATACGACCACCAACCTTCTTTTTTTGTAATTGGATTAATTCCCGTTACAAATTGATCACCTGTCAATGCGTGAAACACAAGTATGGCATTATCCTTTTTTTCATTTAAGGAACCATAGGTTTCATAGGCCAAAGAATAATTATTTATAGTTTGACCACAGTCCAATTTTAATGGTTTATCAATTATAAGTTTTTTTATACTTAAATCTTTAATCATAAATATTTAGCTAAATTTGAATTGGGAGACAAAAAAACTTATTTAGCGGTTTTTTTAAGCGCTCGCAATTCAGTTAAATCAGCGCATATTTTTTGTACTAGATAGTATTTCTTATGTCAATTTTTTTTAAAAATGACTTATTCTATATGAAAAGTTAGTATTTTATTTATAAAGTGAATAAAATTATAAAATGACAATTCCAAAATTTAAAATATTTAAAATAGAAGCTTATAAGCCTGGTAGGTCAAATATAAGTAAAATTTCAAACCCAATAAAACTATCAGCAAATGAGTCTGCACTCGGGGTAAGTCCAAGAGTATCAAAAATATTGAAAGATAAAAGCTTGTTAATTTCGAAGTACCCAGATGGTAAAGCTACAAATTTAAGAAAGGAGATTGCAAAAAAATATAAGTGCAATTTAGATCAAATAATATGTGGTGCAGGCTCAGATGAAATCATTCAAATGATTTGTCAATTATATCTGAAACCGTTGGATGAGGTGATTGTTCCACAGTATAGTTTTTTAATGTACAGAATTTATGCTCAAATCGTAGGAGCAAAAGTAGTTTTTTCTAAAGAAAAAAATTTTAGAGTTTCGGTTGATGAAATAATTAAAAAAGTAACTAAAAAAACTAAATTAGTATTTATTGCAAACCCAAATAACCCAACTGGAACCTATTTAAGTAAAAGAGAATTAATAGAATTAAGAAAAAAATTAAATAAGAATATTTTGCTAGTTTTAGATGATGCTTATTTCGAATATATGAAAAATAAAGATTATAAACCAAGCTTAGACCTATTTAAGAATATCAACAATGTTGTTGTTATAAGAACATTTTCAAAAATTTACGGATTAGCTTCATTGAGAGTAGGTTGGGGGCATGCAAATAAAAAAATAATTCGTGCAATGAATTTAATAAGACCTCCATTTAATGTTAATCAAATCGCACAGAATGCTGCAATAGAAGCTTTAAAAGATAATAGTTTTATTAATCGATCTGTTAAACACAACATCTTCTATGCAAATAAGATTAAGAAATTTTTAGAAAATTGGAAGATTTTTTCCAATGAAGTTACAGCTAACTTTTTATTGCTAAGTTTTGATAAATGTAAATATTCAGCAAACTTTGTTTTTAATAAACTACAATCAAAAGGAATTATATTACGATCGACTGAGGATGGCTATAATATAAAAAATAAATTAAGATTAACTATTGGTTCAAAAGTAAAAAATGAAAAATTTATAAAAGCAATTACAGATATATTTAATTGATTATGAAAAATATTTTAATTATAGGTTGTGGTTTAATTGGCTCATCTGTATTAAGAGCTATTTCACATTATAAAGTTGCTAAGAACATCTTTGTGTATGAAAAATCAAAATCTAATTTATCAAAAATTAAGAAACTAAAATTACCCTGCACTACAACAACTGATTTCAAAAAAATAGTACCAAATATAGATTTGATAATAGTTTGCACACCGCTTAGTGAATATAAAAGAATCATTTTAAAATTGAATAAATATTTACTACCCAAAACAATTATTACAGATATTGGTTCAAGTAAGGAAAAATCTCATAATGTAATCAAAGAAAATTTAAAGAGAGGAATTTCATGGACCTCTAGTCATCCAATAGCAGGTTCAGAAGTTAGTGGTCCAGAACATGGTAAAAAAGATTTATTTTTAAACAAATGGTGTATTCTTATAAAAGAAATTAATACCAATCAAAAACATCTCTCAATACTAAGAAAGTTCTGGACAAAAATTGGATCCAAGGTTTCCGTAATGAATTCAAAAAAACATGATATTGTCTTTTCAATGACCAGTCATTTACCCCACTTAATTGCTTATAATTTAGTAAAGACTGCAACAGACTTTGAAAAAAAACAAAAGTATGAATTAATCAAGTTTAGTGCAGGTGGTCTAAGGGATTTTTCAAGAATTGCCGCCTCAAATGAAATTATGTGGAGAGATATTTTTTTCAATAATCAAAAAAATATATCTAAAGTTATTGATTTATTCATTAAAAATTTAAAGGCTTTTAAGAAAGATATTCAATCCAAAAATAATCAATCTATAATTAAAAAGTTAGTTGATACAAAAAAGGTTAGAAAAAAAATAATTAGATTAAAACAAGATATCAATAAACCTGATTTTGGAAGAAGTTAGATTTTTATAGAGGATAATTTTTTAACCTCAAGACCTGCTGTTCTTTTAATTCGTTCAATTGTTTTATTAATTGGCATGATTATTACTTTTTTTTCAGGACCATAAGCGTGAATTAATTCTTTGTTACTAATGCATACAGCGATATGACCTTTCCAAAAAATAATATTACCCTTACTAAACTTTTGATTTTTAGAGTTTTTTGGTGAATACTTTATTTGATCCTTGGTGTCTCGTGGGTAAAATTTTCTATTATATAAAAAGAATAACTGTACTAAGGCTGAGCAATCTAAACCTTTATAACTTTTTCCTCCCCAAATATATTTAGTGTTTAAAAAAATTTTAAATATTTTAACAAAGCTTTTTTCTATATGAGATATAATTTTTGTATCAGCTAATTTTATCCATTTATTTTTATTATATTCTCCGAAAGATTTTTCTTTTTTTGATATATTAATTTGAGAGGAGAAAGTTAAATAATTTTTAGTTGGACTAAATTTATTTTTTTTATTCTTTTTATAAATTTTTGCTTTAAGTTTAAATATTTTATGAGTTGGTTCAAACTTTTTTATAAATTGAGGATTCCTGATATAACCTTTATAATTATCACATGCTGTTTTTATTTTAAGCCACCCTTTATTTTTTGAGAGAATTATAAATTTTTCTCCAAAAATTATTTGTGAACTTATAGATGATTTTTTTGAAGGCCTTTCATATATGTTAAGTAAAGAATTAGTTAGAAAATGATTATTATTTTTCATTTAATTTAAGTTTACTCTTAATTAACCATAGACAAATTAAAGATGGTATAACCATAAGAGCAGTTAATATAAAAAAGATACCCCAGTCTCCATTTAACCAATCTACTAACGCACCAGAAGAAGAGGCTAGTGTAGTTCTACCAGCAGTACCAATTGAGGCAAGCAATGCATACTGGGTTGCCGTATAGGTTCTGTCCACTAATAAAGAAATAAAAGCAACAAAGGCAACTGTTGCAAATGCTGCAGCTATATCATCAAAAATTACCGCAAAAGCAAAGAGTAACTCTGATTTTTCACTCCAAGCAAGCAATGTAAACAATAGGTTCGTTGATGCCATTAAAATTCCAGCTAAAAACATTGCTTTAAGAACTCCAGACCGAATTACAAAAAGACCACCCAACAATGTAAAGACTACAGTAGTAATCCAACCAAGAGTTTTTGAGTAAATTGCAATGTCTCCTTTTGAAAAACCAATTTCTTTATAAAAAACAATCGACATTCGCCCCAAAAATGCTTCACCAATCTTAAATAAAAAGACAAAGCTTAAAATACCAACTGCTATAGAAAATCCATTATTCTTAAAAAAACTTATTATAGGACCAGCCATTGTGCTTCCTATCCAAGAAATAAAGTTACTAATGATATTTTTTGAACCAATTTTATTTTGTATTAATAAATCAATTTCCTTTTGTTTAGATTTTCGTTCTGTTGAAATTGATTCATGTACAAACATTAAACCGATGTTCATTAGAATAATCAATATACCTAGAATTAAAAATGTCATTTGCCAATAATTAGAAATACCAATGTTTTCAAAGAATTGAGCTGTAAATAGTGCAACCACGCCACCTAACTTATAACCACTCCACCAACCAACAACAGAGACTGCTGCGCCCGCAGCCATTGATTTATCCTCATTTTTTCCTATCTGCTCTATTCTCAGAGCATCTACAGTTATGTCTTGAGTGGCAGATGCAGTGGCAATAATTAAACCAATAGTAATTAATAAAGTTAGATTTTCTGTTGGGTTTAAAACACTCCATGTGCATAAACAAGCTAGGATTATAATTTGCATTATGACTATCCAAGCTCTTCTATGACCTATTCTTTTTGTAAGGATAGGTATTTGAAATCTATCAATTAAGGGAGCCCACAAATAGTTAAAAGCATATACTGCAAATATTAAACCAGCCCATCCAATTGTTGATCTACTTAGTCCATCTTCTTTAAGCCACAGACTTAAACTACTCCCAATTAATACCCACGGAAATCCAGAGATTGCACCTAATAATAATATTCTGAGCATTCTTTTATCGAAATAGATAGAGAATGTTTCTGAGAGTGATTGTTTTTTGATTTCAATCATAATTAATTTCTCCAAAAGGAAGGTAGAAATAATACCAGTATAGCAAAAAGTTCTAATCTACCTAATATCATTCCAAGTGTTAAAATCCATTTAGAAATTTCAGGTAGGCTTGAAAAATTACCATTTGGTCCAATTATTGAGCCTAATCCAGGACCAACATTTGATATTGATGTTGCAGCTCCTGAAATTGAGGTAATAAAATCTAAACCACTTAAAGATAGAAAAGCTGTAATTAAAAAAAATATAACCAAATAAAGAAATATAAAAGAAATAATGGATGCCATAAATTTATCATCAACATTATTTTTGTCATATTTTATTATAAAAACACCCTTAGGATAAATAATCTTTTTTAGTTGATTAACTATGAACAAATATAAAATTTGGATTCTAAAAATTTTTACTCCACATGCTGTAGAACCAGCGCATCCACCAATAAACATCAATGTTAAAAAGAAAATTAATGGAAAATTACCCCATCCATCAAACTCTCCAGTCACATAACCTGTACCAC
Source organism: Candidatus Pelagibacter sp. PS_44 (assembly GCF_059417735.1). Taxonomy (NCBI): domain Bacteria; kingdom Pseudomonadati; phylum Pseudomonadota; class Alphaproteobacteria; order Candidatus Pelagibacterales; family Candidatus Pelagibacteraceae; genus Candidatus Pelagibacter; species Candidatus Pelagibacter sp. PS_44. The sequence continues at coordinate 1,033,620 of NZ_CM182063.1, read as the reverse complement.
TTAAAATCGAGATTACATTAAAAAAGATTACCCTTAAACTTGTTGGAGAAAAATTGTTACTTTGAAAAAGTAAATAAATAAAAAGTATAATAATCGAAAAAATGATTATCTTTAAAAATGATCTAATTTGTACATCAGAAATAAAAATTTTTTTATCACCATTTAAAAATTTTATATAGGCAATAAAAGGTAAGCTACCCAAAATTATAAAAATCATTGATGATATTTCGATTGATAAACTATTAAAATGTCCAATAGATTCATTATAGTTTGAAAAACCACCAGTTGCTATTGTTGTCATTGAATGAGTTAAGCTATCAAAAAAATTCATTCCAAAAATAGAGTAAGTAAAAGCACAAAGAAAAGTTAAACTTAAATAAACATAAATTAACCTTAGGGAAATTTCTTTTGATTTTGGTAAAATTTTTTCTGATGAGTCATTGCTAGAAATCTTAAATAATTGCATTCCTCCAACGTTCATTATTGGCATTAGTGTTATTGCCATTACAATTATACCAATTCCACCAAGCCATTGAAGCATGGCTCTCCACAATAGTATTGATTTAGGAGCTTCATCCAAATTAGATATAATTGTTGATCCGGTGGTTGTGATACCAGACATACTTTCAAAAAATGAGTCTGTTATTGAAAGCTCTAAAGAGGAAAAGATAAAAGGCAAAGAACCAAATATTGCAATACTCAACCAAGAAAGAGCGGTTAATAAAAAAGCTTGTTGTAGATTTAGTTTTTTATCATGATTAAGGTTAGATAAAAAAAATAAAACCCCAAATATGATTGAAATTATAGACCCCCCAATAAATGAGGAGTCAATTTCTGAATAAATAAATTGAGCAAGAATTGGTATCATCATGGAAATTCCAAGAATAATTTGCAAAACACCCAAGGTGAAAAAAACTGTTTTATAATTAGACATTTTGAAAGAACATTATTTTATGGTAAATAAATTTCAACTCTATAAGAATTAATAAAAACACCAAATATAAGATATTTGTTATTAAACAAAGTGATTGAAAAAGATAATTTAGATAAAACCAACGCATGGCCTTTTGTTGAGGCTAAAAAGATGTTGCGTGAAAGAAAATCATTTATAGATAAAAAAGGTAAAATAATTTTACAAACAGGCTATGGTCCAAGTGGACTTCCTCATATTGGTACATTTGGTGAGGTTGCCAGAACATCGATGATGGTTAATGCTTTGAAACAACTTACTGATATTCCAACTGAAATTATAACGTTCTCTGATGATATGGATGGTCTTAGAAAAGTTCCAGAGAATGTTCCTAATCAAGAACTTTTAAACAATAATCTTCATAAACCATTAACACAAGTCCCAGATCCATTTGAAAAATTTGCAAGCTTTGGTGAACACAACAATGAAATGTTACAAGATTTTTTGAATAAGTTTAATTTTGAGTATAATTTTAAAAGCTCCTCTGTGCTTTATAAAAGTGGCTTTTTTAATCCAACTCTTCAAATAATTTTAGAAAACTACCAGGGTATTATGGATATAATTCTTCCAACATTAGGGAAGGAAAGACAAAGAACTTACAGTCCATTTTTACCAATTTGTCCAAATACAGGCAAAGTTTTAGAAATTCCAGTTTTAGAAATTTTAAAAGATAAATCAAAAATTATTTTTGATAATAATGGTGAAAAACTTGAAACTAGTATTTTAGATGGAAATTGTAAATTACAATGGAAAGTTGATTGGGCAATGAGGTGGTATGCTTTAGATATAGACTTTGAAATGTACGGAAAAGATTTGATTGAAAGTGCGATATTGTCATCGAGAATAGTAAAGTTAATTGGAAAAACGAACCCATCTGGTTTTGCCTATGAACTTTTTTTGGATGAAAAAGGTGAAAAAATATCGAAATCAAAAGGTAATGGAATTACAATTGATCAATGGTTGGAGTATGCATCTCCCGAGAGTCTTTCCTTATACATGTATCAAAATCCTAAAAGAGCCAAAAAACTATATAAAGAAATAGTACCCAAAACAGTAGATGAGTATTTGGATCTCATAGAAAAAGCAAAAAAACAAAATGAACTTCAGTTATTGATGAATCCAGTATGGCATGTACATAATGGAAAAATTCCTAAGGAAGATACGATAATGAGCTTTTCAATGCTTTTAAATCTAGTAGAGACTAGCAATGCAGACTCTAAAGAATTACTTTGGAAATTTGTAAAAAAATATAAGAAGGATATTTCTGAAAAAGATCATCCTATTTTTGATAACTTGATTGGTTATGCTATTAAATATTTTAACGATGTAATCAAAATTCAAAAAAAATATAAAAAAGCAAACGATAGTGAAAAAAAAGCTTTAGAGGCACTTATTAAGACTTTAGATGAGTGTAATGATAAAATGTTACCTGAAGATATTCAGACATTAATTTATTCAACAGGAAAAGATAATGGATATTCAGAAAACTTACGCGATTGGTTTAAACTAATTTATGAAGTTGTTTTTGGAGACGAAAATGGTCCAAGGATGGGTTTTTTTATAAGCTTTTTTGGAGTGAACGAAACTAAAGAATTAATAAAAGAAAAAATAAAATAATGTTTTCAAAATTTAGATCACTAATCTTTAAGTTTGATCCTGAAACAGCTCATAATTTAGCAATTAAGTCTTTAAAATTAAATTTACTACCAAATTTATCTAATCAAGAAAAAGATGACTCATTATTTAAGACTAAATTATTTGGAAAAGAAATTAATAATCCTATAGGAATAGCAGCTGGTTTTGATAAAAATGCTGAAGTTTATAATTCTCTTTTTAAACTTGGCTTTGGCTTTGTAGAAGTAGGAACCGTTACACCACTAGAACAATATGGAAATCCAAAACCAAGAGTTTTTAGACTAGTAGATGATCAGGCTCTAATAAATAGATTGGGATTTAATAACTTAGGCTCAGAAAATATTAGCAAAAGAATTAAGTCAAATCCAAATAAAGGTTTACTGGGTGTTAATATTGGTCCAAACAAAGATAGTGAAGATCGACTAAATGATTATTTAATTGGACTTAGGGTTTTTCATAATATTGCTGATTACATCACTATCAATATATCTTCACCTAATACAGAAAACTTAAGAAATTTTCATGATAAGTCTAAATTTGACGAACTAATGGACTCGATAGAAAAAGAAAAAATTAGACTAAAATCCAAAATACCAATTATAGTAAAAATTTCTCCAGATATTTTAGAAGAACAAATTGAAATAATTTGTAAAACTTTAATACAATATAAAGTTAGTGCAATAATTGTTTCTAATACAAGTGCTAAAAATAGAGATAAATTAAAAGATATTCTAAAACATCAAAAAGGCGGCCTATCAGGAAAACCTCTGGAAGAAGAAGCGAATAAATTAATAACTAAATTCTATAAAATATTAAATGGAAAAATTGAGATTATAGGAGTTGGAGGTGTAGACTCAGGAGACAGTGCTTATAAAAAATTTCAGTCAGGAGCAAGTTATGTACAACTATATACTGGAATGGTTTTTCAGGGGCCAAACATAGTAGGAAAGATTAAAAAAGAGCTTAAAGAAATATTAATTGCTGATGGTGTTAAGAATTTTAAAGAAATAGTGGGAAAGAAGCTGGCTAATTAAGCCTAATAAACTTGACGAGTTCTTTAACACATCCTATATAGTCACCTAATATTATGTCTAAAAAATGTGAATTAACTGGTAAAATTCCAATGAAAGGTCACAATGTTAGTCACGCTAACAATAAGACCAAAAGAAGATTTTTACCAAATTTAAAAAAAGCTAAATTTACAAGTGAACTTTTAAAGAGAAGTTTAACTTTAACAGTAAGTAATGCTGGAGTTAGATCCGTCGATAAAAAAGGTACATTTGATCAATTTTTAAAAAGTTCAAAAAATAAAAATATTTCACCTAGACTAAAAAAACTAAAAAAAAGTATTTTAATTAAATCTCCATTTATTAAAAAAGCACGAAAAGCATCTCCCAGTAAATCAGCTTAATGAGCAAATACTTTTTACTACTTTCATTAATAATGGGAGTTGTAGTACTAGCATCCAATTATCTTGTTCAATTTCCAATAAATTATTATGGACTAGGTGAAATACTTACTTATGGAGCCTTTAGTTATCCAATTGCTTTTTTAATTACTGATTTAGCCAATAGATCTTACGGTAAGCTTATTGCTAGAAAAATTGTTTATATAGGTTTTGTTATTGGAATAATTTTTACCTTATTCTTTTCAACAAACTTTGAAGATTTAATTTCAATTAGAATAGCCATTGGCTCTGGAGTAGCATTTTTAGTCGCACAGTTAATTGATGTCCAAATCTTTGATCAATTAAGAAAAAAAAAATGGTTTGTTGCTCCACTTACCTCATCATTGATTGGCTCAACTATTGATACTTTTTTATTTTTTTCAATATCCTTTTATGCAACCGGAATTCCTTGGATTACTTTATCATTAGGAGACTTATCTGTAAAAATACTTGTGGCACTTATAATGCTAATTCCATTCAGGCTATTATTAGGAACTGTTAAAGAGTCTAAAGCTTAATACAAAAATTTATAAGATAAAATTTTATAAGCTAATTTAGCTACTAGAAAATTGTAGGAATTAAACCCTTTAATAGGTGACAATTCATTTATATCTGCACCCACAATATTTGAGTTTTTAGCTGCTATTCTTATAATATTTAAAGTTTCATCCCATAGTAAGCCGCCTGGTTCTGGTGTGCCAGTTGCAGGCATTATACTAGAATCTAATCCGTCAACATCAAATGTTAAATATACAGTTTTATTTTTTATTAATTTTTTGAATTTTTTTAAGTCCCACTTAGCCTTATCTTTTGCCCAAAAGATATCTATTCTAGATGAATTTTTTTTTAAAAAAGGTATTTCGCTCTCTGAGATATTTCTAATTCCAAACGAAATTAGTGACACATTTTTATAGTCCAAACATCTTCTGATAGCTGATGCATGAGAAAATTTTTCACCATTATAGCTTTCTCTCAAATCAGCATGTGCATCAAAATGTAATAAGCAAATATCTTTATGTTTTTTCACAAATGGAGCAATACAGCCAGGTGTAATAGAATGTTCACCCCCAAATGTTATTGGAAAAAGTTTTTTATCTAATATTTCTTGATTTATATTAGACATCTTTTTTAGGGCTTTCTTTATATCTTTATCAATCTTAAATGGCTTTAGTGTTTTAATTCCAATTTTTTTGTAAGGTTCACAATGTAATTCTTCATCATATAACTCGACCTGATGAGATGCTTTAATAATTTCTTTTGGTCCATTTCTAGTACCCCCACCATAACTTACAGTTTTTTCTAAACCAAATGGAATAACGACAACCTTTTCTTTAAAATTGGTATTGTTATCAATCCCAAGAAATCCATTTTTATTAGATAGATATTTCAATTTTATTTAAATATTTTTGAGAAATTTTTTCTCGTTCTGTTTTTCCAATCACCCTTATGATAAGCATCGCTTACAATTAAAGGTAAAACACTAGTAGCTTCCGCAAAGACCATTTGTTCTTTTGTAATATCTACTTTACCCCAAGAGCTTGCTTCTTTTAATGTTGAGCTGCTACAAGCTCCATCTCTAGAGTCTGCTACTGTAATTTGAACCGCATATTTATGCATCTCCACTTCTTTGCCAAGTAGTTCAGCACATATTACTGTATCTTGGATAAAGTTTTTAGGAACTCCTCCACCAATCATAAATAAACCAGACCCTTTTGATTGAATTTTAATTTCTGTTAATTCACGAAACTCTCTAATTGAGTCTATAGTCATATGATTTTTTGGATTATTTTCTTGATGAATAACTAATCCAAATCCAGCACTTGAATCTGTAAAAGCTGGACAAAATATTGGAACATTATTATCATATGCTGTTTCAATTAAAGAATTTTTTTTTACTGAGTTTTTTTTTAGGTATTTACCCATTGCATAAATAAACTCTCTAGAAGTATAACTTCTTGGCTCTAATCCATCTGCAATTTCACATATTCTTTTGTCACATTCTTGTAATTCATCTTCATCAATATAAGTGTCATATATTCTATCAATGTAGTTTTTTCTCAATTCCGTATCATCTTGAAATTGTGATCCTTGATAATGCTTAAAACCTAAGGCTTCAAAAAAATCCATATCAACAATTGAGGCACCAGTCGCAATGATTGCATCAACCATATTGTATTTGACTAAATCTTTATAAATATTCATACAGCCAGCAGCAGATGTTGAGCCAGCTAAAGTTAAAAAAATAGTACAGTCTTTGTCTTGTATCATTTCATTAAAAATACCAGCTGCATTTGCTGTTTCTCTAGAAACAAAAGACATTTTTTCCATTGATGAGATAATTTTTCTTGCATCAAAAGATGTGATATCAATATGTTCTACAGGGTTTTTTAGAAAATCTTTTTTACTATTATGAGTTAAGTTTTTGTTATCTGACATTAGGCAACTAATATAGCCTTATTGCTATTTTTACCATACATTGTCATTATTGGCTCATCTTCTACTTCATAAATTTCGTTAGAATAAAAACCATTAAATTGAGTTCTAAAAGTAAGGCCATAAGCGCCAAGTTGACCTAATTCTATATAATCATTTTCTTTAATATTGTTTGGTAATAGAAATGGTCCTTTCATATAATCCATACTGTCACAAGTAGGACCATAAAAATCAAAAGCAGTTAATTTTTTTGAAATTATTTTTCCTGTTTTAATTATACGAGAAGGGTAAACTATATTTGGTGTACCAGCATCGAAAAGAGTTCCATATGTGCCATCATTTATATAAAGCTTTTGTTTTTTTCTAAGATTTATTCTTACAATTGTAGAGCCACTTTCAGCAACTATTGCTCTACCAGGCTCACATATTAATTCTGGAAGTTTTTCTAATTTTAAATTTTCTAATCCTTTTTTTATTTCTTCAAAATAATTATCTAAAGATTGAGGAACAAGATCAGGGTAGATTGCAGGAAACCCACCACCAATATTAATATAATCAGGAATAATTTTTGTTTTTTTTATTATATTTCCAACTTCTGAAATTCCTTTTACATAAGAAATAGGATGCATACATTGAGAGCCAACATGAAAACTTAAGCCAATTTTTTTTGCATATTGTTTTGTTAATCTTAACAAACCAGAAGCCTCAGAGGCTAAAACACCAAATTTTTTAGATAAATCTATTTCTGCATGTTCGTTTGAAACTGCAATTCTAACAAATAATTCAAGATCTAAAGCATGATCTGTTGACTCAATTATTTTAATTAACTCATCTTTTGTATCTAAAGAAAAAGTTTTAATATTATGATTAAAATAAGCATCTCTAATACTTTCTCTACTTTTTACAGTATGCATGTATGAGCATTTAGCATTAGGATCTATTGCTCTTATATCTTTAATTTCTTGAATTGATGCAACATCAAAGTTTTCAATACCACTCTCAACTATTGTTTTTAATACTTCTGGATGTGGATTGGTTTTAACAGCGTATAAAATTTTACCAGGAAATTTATTTCTAAAATATGTAGAGGCTAACTGTATAGATTTTTTTCTAATACAATAAATCGGTTTTTCCGGTTTTAGTTGACTTACAAGCTCATCAACACTTTTAAATTTTTGCACTTTATATGCCTCCAAAAAAAATTTAATAAAAAAAAGTTTTTTAAAAAACTAAAAAACTTTCATATAAATCATGCAATTAAGGTAATAGTTAATTAATGTAAAGCAAATAATAGGTGTTGAAATTTTTAAAATAAACACCATATCTAAGGTATGCCTGAACAAATCAATCTTAAAAAACTAAGTGATTTTGACAATAAATCACTATTAATTGTTGATGATGACAACCCTTTTAGAGATAGACTTGCAAGAGCTATGGAAAAAAAGGGCTTTACAGTTTTACAAGCTGAGAGTGTGCAAAAAGGTATTCAAACTGTTAAAACAAATAAACCAGGATTCGCTGTTGTTGATTTAAGGTTGGCTGATGGAAATGGATTGGAAGTTGTTAAAGAAATACAAGTTTCAAATCCCACAAGTAGAATTATTATGTTAACTGGTTATGGAAATATACCTACGGCGGTAGCAGCCATTAAAGAAGGGGCCATTGATTATTTGGCAAAACCTGCAGATGCTGATGATGTTGAAAAAGCATTATTGGCAGATCCAGAAAAGAAAGCTGAACCACCAGAAAATCCGATGTCAGCAGATAGAGTTAAGTGGGAACATATTCATAGAGTTTTTGAATTATGTAACCGAAATGTATCAGAAACTGCTAGAAGACTTAAGATGCACAGAAGAACTCTACAAAGAATATTATCTAAAAGATCTCCTAGATAAATTTTCTTAATTTAATTATTTTTTTTGCTAATAGAGTTAAAAGACAAATCTTAAATAATTCTGCTAATAAAAAAGGTGTTACACCTAAACTAAGTATTGGTTTATCCCACCCAATCAAAGTCCCAAGCCAGATTGTTCCAAATATATAAATTATTGAAACTGAAAATAATAATTTAGCAAAAATTAAAAAAATATTATTTTTCATATCTAGATATCCTGCAAAAAATACTGCAAATAAAAAGCCTATCAAGTATCCCATTGTTGGACCGGTAAAATAAACTAAACCAATACCTTTTTCTGGGGAATTAGAAAAAACAGGTATTCCAATAATTCCTTCTAATAAATAAACACCTACTGTTGCAAGACCAATTTTATACCCAAATGCTAATCCTATGAAGAGTACAACAAAAGTTTGCATCGTCATTGGCACTGGATAAAAAGGTATCTTTAATTTAGCAGAAATAGTTAGAGCAATAGTTCCTAAAAAAATTAATATAAATGTTTTTGTAACTTTTTGAATTGAGTTTGTTTTTAATAGATCCATAAATAAAATTTACTATTTATTATTATAATAATCTAGTTTTTTATTAGTCTTAAAAATACATCTTCTAAATCACCATCATCAGTTGATATATCAACAATTTTGACGTTGTTTTTCTTTATTAAGTTTATTAATTTTTCCATATTAACTTTGCTCTTTTCGTAAGAGATGCAAACTTCATTGCCTATTTTTGATATTATTTCAAGAGATTCAAGGTCATTTTTTTGAATATTAATTTCTTTATCTGTTTTAAAAGTAACTTTTTTTGTTTGAATTCTATTTAAAAGATTTTTAGTACTATCTAGGGCTACTACATTTCCCTTGTTGAGAATAGCTATTCGATCACACATTTCTTCTGCTTCCTCAAGATAATGTGTTGTTAAAATAATAGTAACACCAAGCTTGTTAAGCATTCTTACATTTTTCCATAAATTTTGCCTCAATTCGACATCAACTCCAGCGGTAGGCTCATCAAGAAAAACGAGAGGAGGCTGATGAACTAATGCTTTAGCCATTAATAATCTTCTTTTCATTCCACCAGATAAACTTCTGGCATAACTATTGGCCTCTTTTTCTAAAGACACTAGATTTAAAATTGTATCTGTAATTCTATCTTTTTCTTTTACACCATATAAGCCTGCCTGAAGGTCTAATAGTTTTCTTGGACTAAAAAATGGGTCTAAATTTATCTCCTGAGGAACTACTCCAACTGAAGCTCGAACCTGTCTGGGATTTTCATCTAGATCAAATCCACATACATTAACCTCACCCTCAGTCTTTATGACTGTCCCAGCTAAAATATTTATAAAAGTTGTCTTACCAGCACCATTTGGACCCAGAAGGCCAAATATTTCTCCTTCTTTCACGTCTAAGTTTAAATCATTTAAAGCATAAGTTTTTCCATTATGTTGTTTAGAATAAATTTTTTTTAGATTTTTAACAGAAAGTATATTTTTTTTGTCCATGTGCGTTAATACATTTATAATATCTAAAATAATTAAGATAACATTAATTTAATGGATAAAATAAAAAAAACAGATCACTTTTATTTAATTGATGGTTCAGGTTATATCTTTAGAGCTTACTACGCTCTTCCACCCTTAACCAGGAAAAGTGATGGACTGCCGGTTGGAGCAGTAAGCGGATTTTGTAGTATGTTATTTAAATTATTAGAGGATTCAAAATCAAATGAAAATTTACAAAAACCAACTCATTTTGCAGTAATTTTTGATTCAGCTAGAAAAACTTTTAGAAATGAAATTTATTCAGATTATAAAGCAAATAGATCAGAAGCACCCGATGACTTAGCACCACAATTTGAATATATAAGAAAATCAGTCCTAGCATTTAATTTACCATCAGTTGATCTTCCAAATTATGAAGCCGATGACTTGATAGCAACTTATACAGAACAGATATTAGCAAAAGGAGCCAAGGTTACGATAGTTTCTTCAGATAAAGATCTAATGCAACTATATAGAAAAGACGTTCGTTTATTTGATCCCATGAAGAATAAATTTATTACCCCAGAAGACATAATGAATAAATTTGGTGTAGAGCCAAAAAAAGTAATTGATGTTCAGTCATTAGCTGGAGATAGTAGTGATAATATTCCTGGAGTTCCAGGCATAGGTGTAAAAACTGCTGCAGAACTCATTAATCAATACGGAACTCTTGAAAAATTATTAGATAATGCTCATGAAATAAAACAAAATAAAAGAAGAGAAACTCTTATAGAAAATAAAGATAAGGCAATTATTAGTAAAAAACTAGTAACCCTTATGAAGGATGCTCCAGCTCAAAGAAAGATAGAGGAATTTCAATTAAAAGAAATAGATAAGGAGAAACTATATAAATTTTTAAGAGAAATGGAATTTAATAGACTTCTTAGCTCAGTTATTTCTGCGTATGGTGAACCTAAATTAGTAACTACTAAAACAGAAAGCTCAGTAAAAGAAAAACAACAAAATATAAGTAAGAAAAATTACCATCTTATTAGTAAAGAAGAAGAGATAGAAGAATGGATTAATGAAGCTGAGGAGGCTGGTGAATTAGTAATAGATACTGAAACAAGTTCACTGGATGCGCATCAAGCAGATCTTGTTGGAATATCGCTAAGCACAAAAATTGGAAAAGCTTGTTACATTCCAATAGCACATAAATTTGATGGATGCTTAGATAAAAATATTGTAATTAAAAAATTAAAGCCACTTTTAGAGGACAAGAGTGTAAAAAAAATAGGCCAAAATATTAAATTTGATTTTATTGTTTTGTACAAGCAGGGAATAAAAATGAATTCAATGGAAGATACAATGCTGATGTCTTATGTGCTTGATGCGGGAAAAAACAGACATAATATGGATACATTATCTGAGATCCACTTACAGCATAAAACAATTTCATTTAAGGAAATAGTGGGTACTGGAAAAAAAGAAATCAATTTCAGCGATGTCGAACTTGATAAGGCAATGGAGTATGCTGCTGAAGATGCGGATATTACTTATAGATTATATAAAATTTTTAATAAAAATCTTAAATTAGAAAAATTAACTAATATTTATGAAATTTTTGAAAAACCTTTAATTGAGATACTAGCCTTCATGGAAATTGAAGGGATAAAAGTGGATAATAAATTTTTGAAAGTACTATCCGAAAAATTCGAGAAAAAAATCAATAAAATAGAAAAAGAAGTTTTTAAAATTTCAAAAAAAGAATTTAATATTGCCTCACCAAAGCAATTAGGTGAAATAATTTATAATGAATTAAAAATAGCTGCGCTTAAGAAAACAAAAAAAGGAAGTTTTGCAACAAATGCAGGTGTACTTGAAGATTTGGCATTTAAAGGACATAAATTCCCACAATTAGTTTTAGATTGGAGACAGGTATCTAAACTTAAAAATACATATTCTGATGCATTACCAGAACATATAAATCCTTCCACAAAAAGAGTACATACTTCATTTTTATTAGCTGCAACAACAACTGGAAGATTAGCTTCAAGTGATCCAAATTTACAAAATATTCCTATTAAATCAGAAGATGGTAAAGATATAAGAAAAGCCTTTATATCCGAAAAAGGGTTCACATTGATCTCAGCCGATTATAATCAAATTGAAATGAGAATTTTAGCTGATTTAGCTGATGTTAAGGAGTTAAAAAAAGCTTTTAAAAAGAATGAAGACATTCACACACTTACAGCTAGCCAAGTTTTTAATATTGATATTAAAAAAGTAGACCAAGATATGAGACGAAAAGCAAAAGCAATAAATTTTGGTATTATTTATGGAATTTCACAATATGGTCTTGCAAAACAAATTAATGTTTCAAATCATGAAGCTAATGAATTTTTAGAAGCATACTTTGCTAAATTTCCAGAAATAAAAGTTTATATGGATGACACTATTAAATTTTGTAGAAAAAGCGGGTATGTAAATAATGTTTTTGGAAGAAGATCACACTTTAATGGAATTAATGATAAGAATTTTAATGTTAGAAATTTTCAAGAGAGAGCCGCAATTAATGCACCAATTCAAGGTTCGGCATCTGAAATTATGAGACTTGCAATGATTAGAATTGATCAAAAGTTTAAAGAAATGAAAAATAATAAGTCAAAGATACTTTTACAAATTCACGATGAGTTAATTTTTGAAGTTCCAGAAAAAGAGGCAAAGAATATAACAAAGATCATCAAAGAAGAGATGACCAGTGTTACGAATAGTGATTTGCATGCTTTTTCAATCCCATTAACAGTAGATATAAATACGGGTGATAATTGGGGAGTACTTCATTAATTAATGAACATTGCCTAAATTAGAACAATTTAGTATTTTTAAAGTAGATTATGCAAACACAAACAATCGCTTTAATAGATGACGATCGAAATATACTTACAAGTATAAGTATTGCGCTTGAAAAAGAAGGTTTCAAGGTTCAAACTTATATTGATGGCGAGAGCGCATTAATTGGACTAACTAGAACACCACCAGATTTAGCAGTAATTGATATTAAAATGCCAAAAATGGATGGTGAAGAACTATTAAAAAAATTAAGAAAAAAAACTTCTCTGCCAGTAATTTTTTTAACATCGAAAGAAGATGAGATAGATGAACTGTTAGGGTTAAAATTAGGAGCAGATGATTTTATAAAAAAATCTGGCGGATTTTCCATAAAAGTTTTAATTGAAAGAATAAGAGTTCAGTTAAGAAAAAAAGATATAAATGTTAACCTTGAAGAGACCAAGAGTATAATTTCTCATGGAAGACTTAAACTTGACCCTTCACAACTGGAATGTGAATGGAATGGGAAACAGTTACCAGATAAACTTACAACAACAGAATTCTTAATAGTTAAAGAGTTAGCCAAAAGACCAGGCATAATCAAGGAACGGGCACAGTTAATGGACATAGCCTATAGAGAAGATACTGACATTGAAGATAGAACTATAGATAGCCATGTCAAAAGAATTAGAAAAAAATTTAAAAAAGTTGATCCTGATTTTACTGCAATTGAAACAAGATATGGTAGTGGATACAGATGGAACGTTAGTTGATGTTCACAAATTTCATAAAAAGCTTATCAATTTTAAAAAAATTTTTATTTATAAATTTAATAATTTTTTTAGTAATTGGTAGTCTGGCATTTTTGTATATTAGCAATGTTAAACCAATCTTAATTAAAAATAAGACTACCAAACATATTAAAATAATCAATAATACCATTGAACATATACTTCGATTAAATATAAAATTTGAAGAAGAAGATATTAGAAGATTTTTATTTTCAACAAGATTTTTATTTCAAAATTTAGATAGAGTTATTCTATTTGATAATCAATTTAATCTAGTGGGAGATACTGATACTCTAGATTTAGACCCAAGATCATTTTCTAATAGATTAGACATTGTTCAATTAGAAACTTTAAATGAAGAAAAAAGCAATAAAATAGTTGAGACGAAAAATATAAATAAGGAAAAAACCATTTCTTTAAAAGATATTTTAACAAATTATTCATGGTCTAAGGATTATGGAAAACCTTATACTTTTGTACAAGAAGGGTATGACCAGTTCCTACTGACAACAATAAACAATGTAATATTGGATGGTAAAAATATTGGCTATTTAGTAATTACAGAAAACGCCAACGATGTAAAGTTAGCTATTGATGAGAGAAAAACTTTTATTTTAAGAACAGTAATTTTTATTGTTATTGTTATTTTTATCTTTTCTTTTGTATTAAATAGATATTTTTTAAAACCAATAAAAAGTTTAGTAACCTATACAAAAATAATTAAAGAAAAGAGCAGGAAGAAAACAAATATAAACGAACTGAAAAATCGAAATGATGAATTGGGAACTTTATCAAATTCTTTAGATGATATGACAAATGAGCTTCAAAAAAGAATCTCCCATGCAGAAAACTTTTCAACGGATCTTGTTCATGAAATAAGAAACCCCTTAACGTCATTAAAAAGTGCATCTGAAATTCTAAACGAAACTGTTGATCAATCTCAAAGAAGTAAATTAATTGACATTCTTAATCATGATGTTCAAAGAATTGAGAGATTAATTACTGATTATTCTCAAATGTTGAAGGACGAGGTCGCTTTAAGTAAAGAAAAGATGAAACGAATTAATCTTAAAACAATAGCACAATCTGTTGTAGATGATTTCAACAATATTTATGAGGCTAAAAGGGGCATAAAAATAATACTAAATGATTTAAATAATCATGAAGAATATTATATTAATGGAATAGAAAATAGAATTGAACAAATTATTGCAAATTTGCTTGATAATTCAATTTCATTTAGTGAGGACAATAAAAGAATTTTAGTTGAAATTTTTAAAGACGATAAAAATGGTATCATTTTAAAGGTTATAGATGAAGGTAAAGGATTTAAAGAAACTAATACAAAAAAAATATTTGATAGATTTTATAGTAATAGACCAGATAATTTTGGTGAACATTCAGGCTTAGGTTTAAACATAGTGAAAAATTTAGTTGAACTACACGGTGCTTCAATCAGTGCAGCTAACAATACAGTACAAAAGGGTGCAAATATTGAAATTATGTTCCCCAAAGCCTAAACATAAGTTGATAAATCAATTTTTTATTGCTAGAAGACCGTTCGATGGATGATTTTAAAGTAAAAGATATATCACAAGCAGAATTTGGTAGAAAAGAAATTTCTATTGCAGAAAGTGAAATGCCAGGACTAATGGCTTTAAGAGAGGAGTATCAAGGAAAAACTCCTTTAAAGGGTGCAAAAATTCTTGGTTGTCTTCACATGACAATTCAAACAGCTGTTTTAATTGAGACACTAGTTGAGCTTGGAGCTGAAGTGAGATGGTCTTCATGTAATATTTTTTCAACTCAAGATCATGCAGCGGCAGCCATAGCAAAAGCAGGTATACCAGTTTTTGCGTGGAAAGGTGAGACAGAAGAGGAATATCTTTGGTGCATTAAACAAACTATTGAGGGAAAAAAAGATTGGAAAGCTAATATGTTATTGGATGATGGTGGTGATTTAACTGCAATTATGCATAACGAATACAAAGATTTATTAAAAGAAATAAAAGGTGTTTCAGAAGAAACTACTACAGGAATTAAAGCACTGAATAAAATGGAAAAAGAGGGTTCTTTAATGATCCCTGCAATTAATGTTAATGATTCAGTTACAAAATCAAAATTTGATAATTTATATGGTTGTAGAGAAAGCTTGGTTGACGGTATTAGAAGAGCTACGGATGTTATGATGTCAGGAAAGGTTGCAATTGTTGCAGGCTTTGGTGATGTTGGTAAAGGTAGTGCTGCATCATTAAGAAATAGCGGTGCTAGAGTAATGGTCACTGAAGCAGATCCAATTTGTGCGCTTCAAGCAGCAATGGAGGGATATGAGGTTGTGTTAATGGATGACGCTATTGATAAAGCTGATATCATTGTAACAGCAACTGGGAATAAAGATATTGTTACAGCTGATCACATGAGAAAAATGAAGGATCGAGCAATACTTTGCAATATTGGACACTTTGATAATGAAATTCAAGTTGATGCTTTAAAAAACTATAAATGGTCTGAAATTAAACCAGAAGTAGATGAGATCGAGTTAGTTGATGGTAAGAGAATTATTTTATTAGCCAAAGGTAGACTAGTGAATTTAGGTTGTGCAACGGGACATCCTAGTTTTGTAATGAGTGCATCATTTACAAATCAGGTAATGGCTCAGATAGAATTATGGAATAACCATAAAAATTATGAAAATAAAGTTTATGTATTACCAAAAAATTTAGATGAAAAAGTTGCAATGCTTCACCTAAAAAAAGTGGGTGCAAAACTAACCAAACTATCTAAAGAACAAGCAGATTATATAAGTGTTGAGACAGAAGGACCATTTAAACCAGATGCCTATCGCTACTAATAGCGAAAAACTAGATATCTCATTAGAAGATAGAACCTCAGAGTTAGCTAAAAAAATCTCAATATTATTAAATAAAGCTGATGTTGTATTATTTTATGGTGAAATAGGTGTTGGTAAAACAACTTTTATAAAACATCTAATTAATAATTTACAAAAATTAAATAATATAAATCAAACAGAAATTACAAGCCCTACATTTAATTTAGTAAATGAGTATGATGTTGGAAAATTTACCGTTCAACATTATGATCTTTATAGACTAAAAAATATTGATGAGATAAAAAATATTGGTCTATTAGAAAATAGAAAGGAAGTTTTAACCTTAATTGAATGGCCAGAAAAAATAGAAAAAAATATTGAAGATAAGATAGAATTATTTTTTGAATATAATGATGATTTAAGTAAGAGATTTTTAACTATCAAAAATTTAAAAAACTAAATGCTGCCTAATAATTATAAATTAAAAAAATTAAAAGGTGACGCATCATTTAGAACCTTTTATAGACAAATTAAAGAAACAAAAAAATCTATTATAGTTCATGCATCTAAAGAAAAAGAAAAAAATTTATTAATTTATGATGCAATTAATAGATTGTTAATTCAAAATAAAATTTTAGCCCCTAAACTTTATAGTGAAAATTATAAACAAAATTATATAGAAATTGAAGATTTTGGTGATCAAACAGTTTTTAATCTATTAAAAAAAAATAATAATCAACAATTAAACTTATTTAAAAAATCAGTTCAGCTTCTTCATAAAATTCAAACAATTAAAAAAAATAAAGTTATAAATTTTAAAAAAAAAATTTATAAGATACCCCGTTATAGCAATAGTATATTGCACGAAGAAGCCAATTTATTTACCAAATGGTATGCTAAAAAATTTGTTAAAAAAAATAAATTTTTAAAGTTTAAAAGAGAAATTAATAAACAAATAATAATTTTATCAAGAAATTTAAGATGTAAACATAATGTTTTTGTTCATCGAGATTTTCATGTGTCTAATTTAATGAAATTTAATGGAAAATTAGGAGTTATAGATACACAAGATGCATTGATAGGAAATAGAGCTTATGATTTAGCATCTTTAATTGATGATGTTAGATTTAAAACCAGTCAAAAGTTAAAAGAAGATATATTTAGATATTATATAAAATTAAATAAAAAAAATATTGATAAGTATAATTTAGTTAATGATTTCGAAATTTTATCAATTCTTCGAAATATGAAGATAATTGGAATTTTCACAAGACTGGCTATTAGAGATAAGAAGTTAAAATATTTAAAATTAATACCTTATACTTGGAGATTAATAGAACTAAGAATTAAAAAAAACCCAGTTTTTAATGATTTAAAGAAAATATTAGATAATAATTTTTCAAATAAAATGAGAAAAATTTAATGAAAATTAAAACCGCATTAATTTTGTGTGCCGGTTATGGAAAGAGGTTAAATCCATTAACACTAACAACACCAAAACCACTTTTAAAAATTAATCAAATTACATTATTAGAGAATTGTATTAACTTAATAGTATCATTAGGCATAAAAAAAATTCTAGTAAATACTTTTTATTTAGAAGAAAAAATCAAAAACTTTATAGAAGAAAAAAAATTTAAAATTGAAATTAAAATAATTAAAGATGGAAATAATATTTTAAACACAGGAGGAGGAGTTTTAAATATGGTAAATTCTTCAAAAGACATGGATTTTTTAGTTTTTAATCCAGATACTGTGTGGGGTGAAAATTATAAAAAAGATATAGAGGGTATGGAAAAACTATACTTCTTAAATAAAGTTAAGAATATACTTTTATTAGTAAATAAAAATTTTAGCTTTGATAAAAATTTGTCAGGTGATTTTAGCCTTAATAATAATGTGATTAAAAAAGATAAATTAAATAATTTAATTTATACAGGATGCCAAATTATAAATAAGGATTTATTTAAATCTTATTCAGTTCATAATTTTTCAATATCAGAGATTTGGAATAATTTAATTGAAAATAATAGTCTTTATGGTTTTGAAAGTTTAGAAAATTTTTATCACTTAACTAATCTCGAAGTTTACCAGAATTTATTAAAAAACTAGTAAATTTTTAGCTCTTTCTTTATCTAAATAAAAACACTCCTTAATATTAAGTGAAATATCTAAATCGATTAAAAGTGGATTGCCCGTAGGTATTTCTAATAATGATATTTTGTCTTTATCTAATTTAAATAAGTATTTACATAAAGCTCTAATAGAATTTCCATGTGCTGAAATTAAAATATTTTTATTATCCAAAAGTTTATTTTGTATTTCATTTTTGTAAAATTGAATGACTCTTTCATAAGTATCTTTAAGAGATTCTGTGTCAGGAATATTTTCTTTTGGAATATCCTTATACACTTCAATATTTAAAGGATGATAAGGGTTTTGTCTGTCTAATGGATCAGGTCTAATATCCCAAGATCGTCTGAATTCATGAATTTTTTTTTCACCAAGTTTTTCTTTCATCTCATCTTTATTTAATCCAGTTAATGAGCCATAATGTCTTTCATTTAATTGCCAGGCTCGAATGAATTGTTTGTCATTCCCCAGTGTATTTCGAATAAATTTTAGTGTGTTAATGGCTCTTAATTGAAATGATGAAAAAAAATAATCGATATTTATTTTAATTTTTTTAATACTTTCTCCCGCTTTAAGTGCTTCTTGCTTTCCTTGTTCTGTGAGATCAACGTCCACCCAGCCTGTAAATCTTTTTTTTAGATTCCATTCACTTTGTCCATGTCTAACTAAAATTAAATGAGGCATTTGATATATTTTAATAACTTATATAACCTATAAAATGAATATAATTATTATGAATAATTTAATAAAATTTTTAAAACTCATATTCTATTTTTTAAACATAATATTAATTATACTCTATTTGTTTCCAGGCAGTATTTTTGGGTATTTTCTTTATAATGACTTAAATATTCAACCTCAAATAACTAGAGATTTTATTATATCTAGTAATCATTTTTATGCTTTTGCTTTACTTTCTTTTTTTGGTTTTTTTGCTTATCATAAAACTAAAAATTTAAATTTTTTATCTTTATATTTAATATTTCTATCAATTATTCTAGAATTTTTTCATCTTATTATTCCTAACAGAGGATTTGAATTTAGCGATTTATTTGGAAACTTAGCAGGTGTTATATTTGTAGTTATTATTTATAAAGTGATAAGTAGATATGATTAAAATTAAAAATTTTATTTTTTTTTCAATATTTGCTTTAATTTTAGGCTGTTCTTCAATTCCACAAAATACATCAAATAGTTGTTCAATTTTTAATGAGAGATATCTTTGGTATAAACACGCCAAAAGTACTGAAAAAAAATGGGGTACCCCAATTTATGTTCAACTGGCAATAATAAAAATGGAGTCTGATTTTGACTGGTTGGCAAAACCAGAAAGACAAAAGCTATTTAAAATTATACCTTTTAAAAGACCCTCAAGTTCTTTTGGTTATTCTCAAGCAGTCAAAGGAACATGGGAGCAATATAAAAATGAGACAGGTAATAAATTAGCAACAAGGGCAAGATTTAAGGATAGTGTTGATTTTATTGGTTGGTATACAGATAAAACAGAATCTCTCCTAAAAATTTCAAAACAGGATGCGTTTAGACAATATATTGCATATCACGAAGGTTGGGGTGGTTATAAAAATTATAAAAATAATCAAAAAGTTATAGGATTAGCAAAAAGAGTTAAAAATCAATCTGATAAATATAAATCTCAACTTAGAGAATGTCAGAAAAGATTAAATAAAAACAAATATATTATTTTTTAACGAAGTTGTTTTTTTAATTCAATGTCAACAGAATCTATTCGTTTAGTATTTTTTGCTAATACTAAATACATAGTTGGTGTCACATAAAGAGTAAACAATGTTGAGATGATCATTCCTCCCAAGATAGTTGCTCCTACTGCTAATCGTGAAGCTTCTCCTGCTCCAGGGCCAATGTTTCCAATAACAAGTGGTAACATTGCTATCATCGTGCTCATTGAAGTCATCATTATTGGTCTAAATCTTAATTGGCAAGCTTCTTTAACCGATGTTTCAATATTTTTACCAGCTGTTCGGAGTTGGTTTGCATAATCTACTATAAGTATACTGTTCTTGGTAGATATTCCAATTAATATAACAAGAGCAATTTGTGAAAAAATATTTATGGAACTGTTTAAGAATAAAATAAAAACTAATCCACCAAAAAGAGCCAGCGGTACAGTTAACATAATTATGAAAGGGTGAATGAATGAATTAAAAGTTGCTGCCATTACCAAATATGCCGTCAAGAAAGCCAAAGCAAAAATAATAAATAATTCATTACTAGTCTCTTTTAATTCCTCTGATTTACCTTTCCAGGTAATTTGATTTTCTACTCCAAGATTTGAGATTGTTTGTTCCAAATAAGATATAGCTTCACTTAATGTATAATTTTCTGAAATATTTGCAGATATAGTTACTGCACTTTGTCTATTGTATCTGGCTAGTTTTTTAGCAGAGCCTTCTTCTTTAAACTCTACTAAATTTGCAATAGAAATTAATTTTCCGGTTGTATCAGATCTTACAAATATTTTTCCTAAACTCTCTTTGGATCTTCTATCCTCCAAGTACTGCTGTAAAATAATTGGGTATTCTTTACCCCGTTGATCAAATTTTGTAACAGTTTTGCCCCCATAAAGTGTCTCTAACGTTTTACCAATTGAGTCTGTTGATATTCCTAAGTCTTTAGCCTTATTTTTATTGATAATAAGTTTAATCTCAGGCTTATCTCTGGAATAATCAGACTCTATTCTTGAAAGTTGTTTATTTTTTCTAAGCTCTGATATTATCGTGTTTTGAACTACTTCTAATTCTTCGTAAGTTGAGCCTAATATAACCATTTGAACTGGTTTATTAAAATTAGAAACACGAATTGATTGAGGTGATATTGGAAAAGCTACAGTTTCAGGAACAGTAACAATTTTTCCAATAGCTTCTCTCATCACAGTTTGTGAACTTTTTGTTCTATCAGCCCAATCATCTAGTAGAGCAATAATTATGAAACTATTAAATGAATTTCTATTACTTCCAAAACCTGGAACTCTCATAATAAATCTTTTATACGGACTATCCTTTGCCTGAAGGAGAGGTATTAATCTTTCTTCAACATCTTGAGCTCTTTTTTCCGTATATTCAAATGAACTTCCTTCATCAGTAAAACCAAGAACAAGATATACACCCCTGTCCTCTAAAGGTAACAATTCTTTTTTTGTAAATGTATACAAAATACCAGAAGCCAAGATAGTTAAAATAATAAATGAAATTATAATTTTCTGTTTATTAAGCCAATAACTTAAAGTTTCTTCATAAAATTTTGATAATGATTTAAAAAAAGCATCAAATTTAATCACTACTTTATTTTGTTTTGGTTGTTTAATTAAAAATTTGCTTGCTAACATAGGAGATAATGTAAGAGCAACGAATGATGATACGACTATAGAAACAGACAGCGCTATTGCAGTCTCTCTAAATAATGTTCCAGCAATTCCATCAATAAATATTAATGGTAGAAAAACAGCTACAAGGATTAATGTTGTAGCAATAATTGCAAAACTTATTTGTTTTGATCCCTTATAAGAAGCTACTAGTGGATTTTCTCCTTTTTCAATTCTAGAATAAATTGCATCAGTCATTATTACAGAGTCATCAGTAATAATTCCAATAGCTAAAATAAAACTTAATAGGACAAAAATATTTATTGAAATTCCAAATAGATAAAGTCCTAAAAAAGAAGCAATTAAACTTACAGGTAGAGCAATTGCAGGAACAATTACCGCTTTTATATTTCCAAGAAATAAATAAATAATTATTACAACTAAAATAAAAGCTACCAGAAGAGTTTTGTAAACTTCATTAATAGCTGAAGCAACATAGTCAGCTCTATTAAAAGCAACTTCAATGTTAACTCCTTCAGGTAATGTTTTTTTAATTTCAGTTATCTTTTTTTTAATTGCTTTTGATAATTCTACTGTTGAAGCGCCACTTTTTGCATAAATACCAATACCTACAGTTTTTAAATTTAAAGATTCTTTTGTTTGAGCTTTAAATAATGTTTTTTCAGAAACTGGTCCAAATTCTACAACAGCAACATCAGAAAGTTTAACAATGCTATCTTTTTGCATCTTAATTGGAAGCTCTTTGAGAGTATTAATATTATTATAAGACTTATCTAAATTTAAAGTTAAATCTATGTTGTTCGCCTCAAGTGTACCGGCAGGCAAACTTACATTTTCATTTCTTAATGCTCTCTCAACTTCTTGAATTGTTAGATTGTTTGCAGCTAGTTTTATAGGATCTATCCAAACTCTAACACTTAATTCTCTTAATCCTCCAGTTCTAATTCTACCAACATTTTTAACACTTGAAAACTGGTCAACCAAGTATCTTTCTGTGTAATCTCCAAGTTCTAAATCACTCCAATTATTAGAAGTTACTGCTAACCACATTGTGGTAGTAAAACCAGCTGATTGTTTTAATATCTGAGGAGCATTTGCTTCACTTGGAAGATTATCAACAACTCTTGCAACTCTTTCTCTGATATCATTTGCAGCGTCGTCTAAATCTATATCAGTATTAAATTCAATATTAACAGAGCTACTCCCATTTTCAGATGAAGAATCTATATTCTTTATTCCTTCAGCTCCTCCAATAATATCTTCGATTACTTGAGTGATTTCCTGATTAATGATTGATGCAGATGCTGATTTATAATCCACTCTAACCTGTACCACAGGTGGTTGTAAGCCATCAGGATTTTCTCTAACAGGTAATTCAAAAAAAACAAAAATACCAAATACAATTAATATAAGAGACATTACCCATGCAACAACTGGTCTTCTTATACTTAATTCTGTTATATACATTATTTTTTAATTGGTTTGATTTTACCTCTAGGCCTAACTTTCTTTAGCCCTTCAGCAACAACAAATTCTCCTTCATCAAGACCTGATACGATCTCAATAAATCCATTATTTCTAATTCCAATTTCTATTTCAGTTTTATTTGCAATATTATCTTCAGACACTTTATAAACAAAATACTTGCTACCCTCTACCATCATGCTTGTATCTGGAATCCCAAGAGAGTTTCTTTCATTGTAATTAACATCAATTTCTAGAAGGGACCCTGGAATTAATTCAGAATTTTCATTTTGAATTATAACTCTTGTTAATAAACTTCTTGTTTCTGCATTAATTCTACTTGAAACAGCATATATTTTTCCATGATATACTTTATTTTTCATACCTGAGAATTTTGCCTTAACAGGTAAATCTTTTTTGATAAAAGAAGCAAATGTTTCAGGTATTTTAATATCAGAATATAAAATTGAATTATCATCTAATGTTATAATAATTGAATTATCCGAGCCAAGAATATCTCCTGTAATACCCCTATATCCAAGCACACCATCAAATGGAGCAACAATCTTTCTATCTTTAAGCTGAACTATTAAATCTCCCTTTTTTACATTATCTTTTAAGGTTAACTCTCTAGTTAAATCATCTTTTTTAATTCTAAAAGACTCAGTTCTTTTTGAGACTGCAGTACCATAACTTTCAATTTTTTCAGAAAAATCTTTATATGAAACTTCTTTAACGATTATCCCTGGAGGTGGTCTTTTACTAAACTTTTTTGCAAAATGATTACCAATCATTGTTCTTCCAACAATTACAATTGTAATAATTAAAAAGAAAGAAATGATTGCTGAAGTAATTTTTGTTGATCTTTTCATATTTTAGCTTTTTCCATATTCACTCCATGAACCATCATAGATTACCGGATTATATTTATTATCTATTAAAGAATAAGCAAGTGCCAAAACTGCAGCAGTAACACCAGATCCGCATGTAAACACAATATTTTTGTCTAGGCTACTTTTTATTAAGCTAAACTTATGAAAAATTTTCTCTTTATCAATAAAAGTATGATCAGCATTTATAAGTTCAGAAAATGGAAGGCAATAAGAATTATTTATAGAACCACTTCTTAAGCTTTTTCTTGGCTCAGGCACCACACCTTCAAATCTCTCTTTACTTCTTGCATCAATAACTAAAAATTCTTTTGTTAAAATATTTTCATTAATTTGGGCTTTATTTTTTACTAATTCTATTTTTTCATTGGCAGAATAATGAGAAGGTTCAATATTTACTATATCGTTTGTAGTGGGTTTTTTTTCACTAACCCATTTATTTAAACCACCATCTAATACTTTTATCAAATTTGGATTGTGTCCAAAATAAATAAAATTATACCAACATCTACATGAGCTAATAACATCTGAGTTATCATAAACAATAATCTGATCATCATTTTTAATACCCATATTTGAAACAATATTTTCCCATGATTTAATATCAATCAGCATATGGGGTAGGTCAGTATCTTTTTTTGAATTTTTATCTAAATCAAAAAAAATTGCATTTTTTATATGTTGTTTATTATACTCTTCAAAACCATTTCTTTTGGTTTGAGGCATGTGCCATGAACAATCAATAATTTTTACTTTATTAAGATTTGTCATCAACCAATCAGTACTTACTAATGACATCTTATCTTTTTTCTAAATATCGTTGATGATATTCTTCAGCTGGGCAATAATTTTTCACTAAAGAAATCTTTGTTACTACTTTTCCAGATAACCTTGAATTTTCTTTATCAATCATCTGTTTAGCAATTTCTTTTTGCTTATCATTAAAGTAAAAGATTTCACTTCTATATTGTGTACCAAAATCAGGCCCTTGTGAGTTTAATGTTGTTGGATCATGTATTTCAAAAAAATATTCTAAAATTTTTTCATAAGAAATAACAGTTGGATCAAAATCTAATTTAACAACTTCAGCATGATTGGTAATTCCTTTACAAACTTCTTTATAATTTGTTTCCTTTTTGTCACCACCACAATACCCAACTTCAGTTTTTATAACACCTTCAAGTTTACTAAATTTTATTTCAGGTCCCCAAAAACATCCTAATCCTAAGACAGCTATTTCCATTGATTATCCTTTAATTTGATCTACAAATTATTCCTATGTTAACTAAAAATCAATTAGGTTTATTGTACATGTTTTTGTCTGTTTGTACTTTTTCTATAATGGATTTGCTTGTAAAATGGTCAGGGGATTACCCTACAGGACAAGTTCTTTTCTTTAGAGGTTTTTTTGGTCTTCTGCCTACTTATTTTTTAATCCCTAGGGATCAATTAAGAACTTTTTATAAAACCAAAAGACCTAATGAACATATTTTTAGATGTGTTATGGGTTTAATTGCACTAGTTGCAATAGTAATAGCTTTGAGGGAGCTGCCTCTTGCTGTGGTGGTAAGTCTTTCTTATGCTGCTCCACTCTTTATCACTATTTTATCAATTTTTTTATTAAGTGAAAAAGTTGGTATTTTTAGATGGGCAGCAGTTATTTTGGGTTTTATTGGAGTAATTGTAATTTCTGAACCTGGGTTTCTTGAAATGAATTTTCTTTATTTTTTACCAATAATTTTTTGCATTGGCATGGCATTTGTAACTATTACAATTAGAAAATTATCTACAACAGAGCCAATTTGGCTTATTTCTATTTTTTTTACAATTACAATATCTATTGCAGGCTTAGCAACAATTCCATTGGGTTGGATAATGCCTAATTTTAAAGATTTTATTCTTTTAGCTTTAATTGGTGTTACTGGAGGTGCTGCAAATTTATTATTAACTCAATCTTACAAGCTTTCTGAAGTATCTTTAGTTGCTCCATTAAAATATTTGTCATTAGTTTTTGCTGTATTTTTTGGTTATATGATTTGGAATGAGATACCAACCTTTAAAACATTAATTGGTGCATCACTTGTTATAATATCATCCCTTGTGATTTTTAGAAGGGAAATTTATTATAAACAAAAAATACCTTCAAACATTAGACATGACTAAAACACCAATATATTGGAATACCGCTAAAAAATATTTATCTAAAAAAGATAAAATTATGAGAAAGTTAATAACCAAATATAATTCCCCATCTGAAACTATACTCACTTCCAGAAAAGATATTTTTTTTTCATTATGTAAAAGTATTATTGGACAACAGATAAGTGTTATGGCGGCAAACTCAGTTTTTTTAAAATTTAAAAAAAAATGCAAGAACAAGATTAATGCAAAAACAATTTCCAAGTTATCAATTGCACAGCTCAAAAGTTGTGGGTTGAGCAGATTAAAAGCTAAAGGAATTAAGAGTTTAGCAAAACAAACTCTTGATAAATCATTTAATCCAAAACTAATTCCTAAAATGTCAGATGAAGATGCTATTATCTACTTGTCTAATTTAAGACAAATAGGCAGATGGTCAGCGGAAATGATTTTATTATTTACTTATAATCGTTCAAATATTTGGCCAATTCAAGATATTGGGCTTCTAAGAGCAATTTCAAAAAATTATAAAAAAAAATATTTTCCACCTGAATCTTATGTAAGACTATTAAATAAAAGATTTACTCCATATTGTTCTGTAGCAACTTGGTATTTGTGGAGAAGTATTGATCCAGAACCTATTCAGTACTAAAGCCTTCTATAATTTGTAAATTTCTCTTAGTTGTGTCTTTAGCTAAAGCCCAACCTGCCTGATATTCTTTTGAGTCATGGCATTTGATGGCCTGCTCATAGCTTGGAAATTCCCAAATCACTGTTCGTGAATATTTTTTTCCCTCTAAAGTTAAAAATTTTCCTCCTCTTACTATGGGTTTTGCCCCATAACTTTTTAAAATCTCAGTAACTTTTTCTGCATACTTTTTTATATTTTCTGAGTTATCTATATTCTCGTATAACGCAATCCAGTATGCTTTCATCAATCTATCCAATCTAAGAATTTATCTTTATTCGTTACAATATATTCTGGCAGTTTATTAAATTCAAATTTTTCAAGAATACTACCGTTTCCAATTTTATTTACAGTTTTATCAACCTTTAAATCATAGATTGCCTGTTTATTTTTTATTATTTCATTTATCTGTTCAACTGAAAGAGGGTTTAGGTCAAAATCTTTATGATGCAAATAAGAACGTAATTTAAATTCTATTTCTTTTGGTGTTTTGATATTTGAAAAATGCCAACCACCATCGTTTATAATCTTTATACTTGTATATTTAGTGTTTGAAAAAAAAGTATCTATTCTAAAGAAAGAGTATTTTCTATCTTTTATATTTCTAAGCCATTGAGGGTTAACTAAATTTTTCTTTTTACAAGCTTTTGTACCTGTCCAAGTAAAATTTGGTAATTTCAAATTGAATTTGTAGTAAAACATATCTTGTTTAAATAAAATTATTTTTTCATTTAAACTATTAAAATTTAACCCTGAAAGTTTTGGTATTTCATCAACATCAGAGATCATAATAAAATCTTCTTTATTTGCCGCCTCAAGTCCTTTGCTTATAAGATTTCTTTGCCCATTTTCTCTGTATGCTGCATTAAAAATTGCTTTTCTATATTTTTCATGCTCACTGTCATCAATTTTTATCTTTTCAGTTTGAGAATAAATTTCTTCATCAACTATATAAATAATCTTGTCTTTAAATTTTTCAAATTTTTTATGATTAAATCTTAATTGTCTGGATTCACCTTTGTGAGTAAATCTGCTTTCAACAATTACAAAATAGTCAACAAACTTGTTTAAAATATTGAGCCTAACATCTACAACCACCTCTTCATCAAAGTACATAAAGCAATCATAAATTTTCATATTTTTTATTCTTTTTTATTTATATTTATATGATAAAAAATTTTATGGCAGATAAATTAATTATCACTTTTAACCAGTATACAAAAATAGTTGAAAAATTAGCAATAGAAATTCATAAAAGTTATAAACCAACAGTACTAGTTGGCATTATGAGAGGGGCGGCACCCATACTGGATATCCTTTCTAGAATTTTAAAATTGCCAATTGCCTATATTGTTATTCAAAGCTATTCAGGAAAAGGGATGGAAGATAAGCAGGGTCAATTAATGTTTGCAAGAGAGATTAGTTCCTTGGCCGAGAATAAAGATTTTGATAAAGTGTTATTAGTTGATGATCTTTCAGATACTGGATTAACTTTGAACAAAAGTATCGAGTGGTTGAAAAAGTATGAGCCAACAAAAAATTATATTAATGAAGTTAAAACCGCCTGCTTGTGGAAGAAAAAATCTTCTACATTTGAGCCTGATTTTTGTCCAGTTAAATTAGATTCAGATCCATGGATTGTTCAGCCAACTGAACATTATGAAGAATTATCTATGGAAGAAATAATTAAGAGAAATAAATAGGGCTGGATTAATTCCAGCCCTAAAAATTATATTTTAAGCAACTACAAAGCTAATAAAACTTAGTATTGCAATAACCCATATTGCTGGAGAAGTTGAAGAAAACTTACCAGTAAATAATCTGATTAACGCATAAGATACAAAAGCTAAAGCAATACCATTACTAATACTGTACGTTAGTGGCATAGCTATCATTGCAAGAATAGCAGGGGCTGCTTCACCAATATCGTCCCATTCAATATCAGTTATGTTTCTAACAAAAAGAACAGAAACAAATAATAAAGCCGCACCATCAATTTGTTTAGGCAAACTTGTTGCTAATGGAGCAAAGAATATGCAGGCCAAAAATAACAGACCAATAACCAAAGAGGTCATTCCTGTTTTTCCACCAGCTTTCACACCAGCTCCAGATTCAACATAACTTGTAACAGTTGTTGTTCCCATCATTGCACCTGCAACGGTTCCAACACTGTCGGCCATCATTGCTTTTTCTATGTCTTGAACTTTTCCATTTTTATCAACCTTACCAGCAACGTTAGCTACAGAAGTCAATGTTCCAGCGGTATCAAAAAAATCAACAAACAATAAAGTAAATACAACAGTTGTCATACCTGCTGTTAATGCAGCTGATAAATCAAAATCAAATAGGTAGGTCATTGGAGGCGGTGAGCTTGCAATACCATTAAATTTAGCAAGTCCAGTAGCCCATGCAATTATACTGAATAATAAAATTCCAATTATAATGTTTCCTTTAACTTTCATTTTTTCAAGAACAACCATTAAGATAAAGGCAGCACAACCTAATAGAACAAGTGGATCACCTAAGTCACCTAGCTGAACTAATGTGACTGGATTATCAACAACAACTTCCATTATTTGAAGACCAATTATAGCAAGAAATAGTCCTATACCAGCACCAATGCCTAATTTTAAACTTCTTGGAATTGAGTTAATTAACCAAGCTCTGATAGGTGTTAACGAGATGATTAAGAATAAAACTCCAGCAACTAACACAGCACCCAAAGCTTCTTGAGGCGTATAGCCCATTCCAGCACAAACACCAAATGCAACAAACGCATTGATTCCCATGCCTGGTGCTAAACCTATTGGCCATGTTTTTCCATAAAATGCCATTATGAAACAAGCAAGTGCTGTAGCAACAATTGTTGCCGTATAAACTGCTCCAAATTCAAAGAAACCTTTTTCTGGTCCAGCAAATTCACCTGATAATATAAATGGATTTAAAAACATAATGTAGGCCATTGTCAAAAATGTTGTTACACCAGCTATTACTTCTGTTTTAAAATCTGTCTTATGTTTTTTGTAGTTAAAATATTTATCTAACATTTATCCTCCTAAGATTAGACATGAGTTTTATTAGAATTTTTTTGTAAATTCTCTTAAAAACCTATGTTTATTAACATAATTCAACTTATAAGTTATATTTAAGCCATATTTTTGGTGCTATCATCGTTTCATGCAAAAATTAAAATATATTTTTATAAGTTTATTTTTTTTTAGTCTTTTGAGTGGCTGTCAAACAATTAAAGATAAAACTGATGAGATTGTTGAAAAAGAAAATACAAAATTAAGTCAATTTATTGGAAAGAGTTCAAATAGTTTGCAAATTGAACTAGGTAAGCCTGATGAAGATTTTAAAAATGATAAAGGAAATTTGGAGCTTGTTTATAATTCCAAAAAATATGGAATACTTTGTGAAAGAAGATTTGAAGTAGACTCGAGCTCTATTGTAATTGGTTTTGTGTCAAATGGTTGTTTTTAAATATTTAATACCTGTGGGGAAGTGCTCCCCACAAGTAAGGTTAATACTTATCTAATTTCAATAAGCTTTTTCTTTTTATATTCAGGTACAATTCTTTCACAGGCGATTGTCAAAAGACCATCTTTTAATTCAGCACCATTAACTCTCACATCTTCCGCAATTGTAAATGATCTGGCAAATTGTCTTTGTGAAATACCTTTATGAATAATTTCACCATCATCAGATTTGTTTTCTGATTTATCAACTTGTTTAGTTCTAACAGTTAATAAATTATCCTCAAACTCAACCTCAACATCATTTTTATTAAATCCAGCCAGAGCAACTTCAATAGCGTAGTTGTCTTTGCCAGTTTTTCTAATGTTGTAAGGTGGGTAATTGGACTGCATGGTTAACCCTCCATTTCCTAGCATATTTTCAAATTGGTCAAACATATCGTCAAAACCAATTGAAAAAGGTCTTAGAGTGTTAAATATAGATAGATCCCTACTTGTCATAGTTTCCTCCTTTATTAGCAAGGTTAATTTAGTAAGACCCATTAGGCGACTTACAATTAATATTTAAGAACTAGTCTGAAAATTTCAAGATGGGATAATTAAATTTTTTTACAAATTTTTAAGGCAAATGCATAATCTAATGCAATTTCTTCAATAGCACCATCACGCCCAGATTTACCACCATGGCCCGCATTCATTTCAGTTTTTAAAAGTAATAAATTATTATCGGTTTTGTATTCTCTAAGTTTAGCTGTAAATTTTGCTGGCTCATCAAATAAAACTCTATTGTCACTTAAACTAGTTGTTATGAGCATATGAGGATAGTCCATCTTTTTAATATTATTATAAGGTGCGTAAGAATATATATAATCAAAATGATCTTTTTTATCTTTTGCATTACCAAACTCGTCAAACTCTCCAACAGTTAAAGGTAAAGAGTGATCAAGGTTTGTAGTTAAAGAGTCTACAAATGGAACGGCCATTATAATTCCTAAAAAAAGTTCTGGTGCTAGGTTAACTACAGCACCCATAAGAAGTCCCCCAGCAGAACCACCCATCCCAATTATTTTATTTTTTGAAGTATATTTATTTTCAATTAAAAATCTTGCAGAAGCAATATAATCCTCAAATGTATTTTTTTTGTTAAGTAGTTTTCCATCTTTCCACCATTTCATCCCTCTTTCCATGCCACCTCTTATATGAGCGGTAACCCAAATTATATCTCGATTGATTAAACTTAATTTAGTTGAAGAAAACCCTGGACTCATTGAACTGCCATAAGAGCCATAACCATAGAGTAGTAAATGTGCAGATCCGTCTAATTTAGTATCTTTATGCCTTGTTATTGTAAGAGGAACCAATTTTCCATCATGAGATTTGCAATCAATTCTTTCAACTATGTAATTATCAGGATTATGACCAGAAGGAATCTCTTGTTCTTTAACTAATCTTTTTTCTTTTGTACTTAGATTATAAGAATAAACTCTAGACTGTGTTTTTGGTGAAGAATAACTTAAGTATATCTCATTAGTATTTTTATCTCTTTGTTTTAAAGATATACCAGGCACATATACAGTTTCATCAGAAAAAATTAATTCTTCTTCTATTCCTGTAGTGATATTTTTTACAAATAGTTTATCTAAAGCATCAGAAGTTTCTGATCTAATAATCCAATTTTTTAAAAAAGTTAATCCACCAATTAAAACTTCATCTTTTGCAGATAAAAAAGTTTTCCAATTGGGATTTTCTAAACTATCACTAATATCTATTTTAAAATCTTCAGCATTTTCATTAGTGTGATTATAAAATTTGCCATCCCAAGAATTTACAGAATATAAAACTCCTCTTTGTCTTTTTTTTATTAATTTAGGCTTAGGATTTATTTCACTTACTTCAAAGTAATACTGTTCGGAGGTATTATGGTCTGAAGAGCTAATAAAAAAGTATTTATCATCAGAACTCAAACTTATACCAACAGTAAAAGCTTCACTTTTTTCTTCAAATATTAACTGATCTTCTTTAATAGAGGTTCCTAATTTGTGTCGATAAATTTTTCTTGGTCTATGGTTTTCATCAAGCTTTGAATAAAATATATATTTATCATCTAAGCTAAAAGTTATACCACCAGATGTCTCTTCTATTTTTTCAGTAATTAATTTTTTTGTGTTTATATCTCTAATATATATTGTGTAGTACTCCGAACCCTTTGTATCTAAAGAGTATCCTAAATATTTATCATTAAAACTAACTTCTAAATCGCCAACACCAAAATATTCAACGTTAAGTTTTTCTTTTTCTTCATCACCATTCCAAATTTCCTCAATATTATTAGTGCCAATTTTTTTTCTTAATTTTATAGAATAATTTCCTTTTGTGGTGGTCTTTGACCAATATTCATAATCAAAATCTTTAAATGGAAGAGACTCATCATCTAATTTTATTCTACCTTTAATTTCATCAAATAATTTTTTTTGTATTTCTTTGGTGTCAGATAAGTGAAAATCAGTATATGAATTTTCTTCTTCAAGATATTTTCTAACCTCTGGATTAAGTTTTGTATTATCTTTTAAAACTTCTAGAATGTCTGCCTGGTGAATCCAGCTATAATTATCTTCCCAACTGACATTGTGACACGTTTTTATTTCTGATTTTTTTTTGAGTTGTGGTATTTTCATGAAGACAAATTAAATATATGAATATTATTATATATACACTAGTTTTTTTAGGAATTATTTATCTTTTATTAAAATTTTTAGCTAATGCTTCTTCTAAAAAAATATCAAAACATTTAAGAAAATTAATTTTTGTCGGATCAATTATCTTGGCTATAATTCTATTTATAGGTGGAAAATTTTTACTAAGTGTGCCCTTGACGCTTTTGAGTTTGGCTGTAGTTAAATTAAAAGGTCTTTCAATATTTCAATTAATTGGATTATTTAGACTTATTCAAACTCTTAGAAGATCAGGAAGATTTTCATTTAATCAAAATCAAAATATTAAGAATCATTCAACATTGTCACTAGAGGAGGCTTACAAAATATTAAATCTAGACATTGAGAAAAGAGTAACAAAAGATGATGTTCAAAAAGCTCATATAAAGATTCAAAAAAAAATTCACCCTGATATTTCCCCAGAAACAGCCAGGCTATCTTCAATTGTAAATGAAGCGAAAGATCTAGTCTTAAAAAATATTTCTTAATTTAAAATTTGTTTTAATTGTTCAAAAATTTTTATTGGATTGATTTTATCTTTACCTAAAGTGTTATGCGTTACAAAGCTTTCTCCATCAGGCAGAATTGGGTACATCAAGGTATTATAACTTCCATATATTAATGGTGTGTCTGCCATTAAAACAATTGTTTTAATACCAAGACCTGAAGAAAGATGACTGAAACTTGAGTCGTTACAAATAGAAATATCACAATTTTTAATTATTCCTAAAATTTCATAAATATCTAGATCATCTAAAGGAATACATTTATCCTTAAACTCTGAATTCAATATTTCTTTTAGAATTTCTTGTTCATCTTGATTTTTCCCAGTGGCTAAAAAAAATTTACAACGGAGAGTGCTAGATGTTAGTCGAATAAGCTCTATAAATGTTTTAGCAGGAATTCTTTTTGTTGGACCCGATCCTCCAATACCAAGTAAAATATTTTTTTCATCATTTTTAATTCTAAATTTTAGTTTTGCTTTAAAAATAGATTTTTCATTAAGTAAAATTTTTGGATTTTCTTGTATATCTAGATTTAATTTTTTTTTTAAAAGTTTTTTTGGGGCATCAATAATATTTTGTTCTTTTTTGTCAAACAAAGGGTACTGATAAACATTCTTGATTCCAGCAAATTTTGCAATCAAATTAAATCTTAATGATGAATTAAAAATAAAAATTTTATCAAATTTGTATTCCTTTAGCTCCCTTACTAATTTAAAAAAACCTTTAAAGCCTTGATGCTCAGC
The DNA here is from genome assembly GCF_059417735.1 of Candidatus Pelagibacter sp. PS_44. NCBI lineage: Bacteria > Pseudomonadati > Pseudomonadota > Alphaproteobacteria > Candidatus Pelagibacterales > Candidatus Pelagibacteraceae > Candidatus Pelagibacter > Candidatus Pelagibacter sp. PS_44. Next base: position 999,191 of record NZ_CM182063.1, on the reverse strand, counting down.
ATTTTTTTGTTTATTGCCCTGTTTTAGAATTATGATTTTATCTATTGATTTATCATCTTTTAAAATTTTTTCAGCTTTTGAACTTTCTTTAACAAGGATGTTAACGGGTGTATTAAATTTTTTAGATATAGCATTTATAAATGGCAAATAGATGACCATATCTCCAATCCCCATTTTATTTTGTACTATTAAAATTTTCATATTAGGCTTTTATACCTTTACTAAACTTTTTTTTTATATAAATTTTAGTTATGGGTAAAATTAGGGGTATTTATGCAGCTTCAATGTCAGTTCTTAACGATGATTTAAGTCTAAATATTGAAAAAACTATTGCCCATGCTGAAAAAATCATAGATCAAGGATGCCATGGAGTGGCAATTTTTGGAAGCACTGGTCAAGCACAACTTATTCCAATTAGTGAAAAAATTAGTTTATTAAATAAATTATCAAAAAGTGTTTATAAAGATAAATACTTAATTGGAACTGGTCTTAATTCTTTAAATGAGACTATAAATTTAATGAAGATTGCTAATTCTTTAAAATTTAATGAATTTTTAATAATGCCTCCTGCTTATTATAAGTATGGTGATAGTGAAGTAGTTGAATTTTATTCAAGATTAGTAGATGCCGTGCCAGATAGTAGGATTGTTTTATATAATTTTGAAAAATTGTGTGGTTATAAATTTAGCATCAGTTGTGTTGAAAAACTTGTTGAAAAATTTCCAAAACAAATAATTGGAGTAAAAGATAGCTCATATAACCTTTATGAAAATTTGAAAATTGATAATTTTTCTGTCATGCCAGGATCAGAATTGAAACTTTTAAGAGGACTTGAGAATGGATGTGATGGTATAATTACTGCAACTTGCAATGTCACAGCTAATTTAGCTAGAAAAGTTTATGATGATTTCAGTAAAAAAGAAAAGCAAACAGTCAATGAAACTCTATGTAAAGTTAGAGGTGTATTTGACCAATATAATTTAATTTCTGGATTACATTCATTGATGTCTGATCAAGACGATAATTATAAAAATGTTATACCCCCTATGAGTCTTTTAAATGAAAAAGAAAAAAAACAACTTGTTGATGATCTTAATAAGCTTAATTTTAAATTAGAAGCATTAGAGGCAGCTTAAATGCAATTAGCAAGATTTTTAAATAATATTTTTAAAAAGGATGGCTTTGTATTAATTGATGCTTTTTCTAATAAATATATAATAGGTACACCATTTAACAAGGACCCTATAGTTGTTAGACTACTAAATAAAAAACTACATTATAAACTATTATTTTATCCAGATTTATATTTTGGTGAGGCTTATGCTGAAGGAGATATTGAGATTGAAAATGGATCTTTGACTGATTTTTTAAATATCGCATTAATGAATATTGGCAGAACAGATATAAATATATTTAATAAAATTTTAAATAAATTAAGAGGATCTTATAGATATTTAACTAATTTTAATTTTATAAAAAAATCTAAAATGAATGTTGCTCATCATTATGATATTTCTGATGAGTTATATGAGTTATTTCTTGATCCAAAAAAACAATACTCATGTGCTTATTTTAAGAATGAAGATGATACTTTAGAAACTGCACAAAATAACAAAATTAATCATATCATAAAAAAATTAAATATTAAGTCTGGTCAAAGGATACTTGATATAGGAAGTGGCTGGGGTTCTCTCGCTATCGATATTGCTAAAAGCATAGATTGTGATGTTACAGGAATTACGCTTTCAGAAAATCAATATAATTTTAGTTTAAAAAAGATTAAGGATTTAGGTTTAGAAAAAAAAGTTCGTTTCAAATTATTAGATTACCGACAAATTAATGATAAATTTGATAGAGTGGTAAGTGTAGGTATGTTTGAGCATGTTGGTCGTAAATATTATAAAAAATTTTTTGATCAGATATTTAATTTACTAGACGAAAATGGAGTAGCAATAGTTCATACTATAGGTTCAGTTGACCCCCCAAGAGACCCTCAGCCCTGGATTAACAAGTATATATTCCCAGGAGGGTACACACCAAGCATGAGTGAGATGACAAAACCAATAGAAAAATCAGGCTTAATTGTATCTGATGTTGAGGTTTTAAAGCTTCATTACTCATTAACTTTAAGACATTGGAAAGAAAGGTTTTTAAGCAATAAGAATAAAGTAATATCGATGTTTGATGAAAAATTTTTTAGAATGTGGGAGTTCTACTTAACATCTTGTGAGATTGCTTTTAAATATGGTGATCAGGTAGTTTACCAGTTTCAACTAGCTAAAAATTACACTTCAACACCTACTACAAGAGACTATATTTATCAGTAATTAATTGATAAATCTAATCTTTTTAAAGTATGAAAAAAATAAAAAAAAAAATATCAAAAACAAACCTTCAAAAAAAAATAAGGTAAAAAAAGGTATTAAGAAAAAATATAAAAATTTAAAAAAAAAGAGAAAAATTAATAACAAAAAAAAAATAAAAAATATTTCAAAAAAATTAATTAAAAAACAAAAATTTAGTCATAAAAAAAAAATAAGCCTTGTTTCACAAATAGTTAAGTTTCAACAATCTTTAAAGCCAGAATTTAATTTTAAAATTAATTTTAGTTTAGAAAAATATATACAAGCCTTTTTTGATGGCATAGCTAATAGAATAGTTGAATATAAGATTTTAAAAGCTGAAGAAAAAAAAAGAAAAAAAATAGAAGAAATTGAAAAAAAAGAAAAAGAAAAACTATTAATTCAAAAACAAAAAATCAAAGAAGAGGAAGAACAAACCAAACTTAAGGAGAAAGCTTTAAAGGAAGAGGCTAGACTTGAGAAAGAAAGAGCAAGAGATATAAAGTTATTTTTACGAAAGGAACAAGTATTAATAAGAATTGAACATGCTGAAAGACAAAAACAATTTTTAAAACAGTTACAGCTAGATAAACAAATTGAAAAATTCAGAATAAGAGAAATTAAAGAATTAGAAAAACTTGAAAAAATTTCATTAAAGGAAAAAAGAGATGATTATACAGGCCTTCAGGCAAGAATAGAAAAATTAAAAGATAAATATAGAATTATACGAGATCAAAAAATTAGAGAAAGAGTAGAAGCCTTAGGTGTTGAAATTCAAGGTAATGAAGATAGAGAAACTCTACTTCAAAAAGAAAGAGACTATAAAATTGCTAGACAAAAAATTGAACTATCTCTTGAGAGTTTCTATAGAAGTGCAAGTAGTTTGGTTTTTCAACTTAACAAAAGACATATTACAAGACATATGTCTATTTTTAGATGTATTGACCAAAGATTTGAAACGGGAGAAATATTTATCAAATGGGATGAAGCTCCAGATGAAGAATGGTTGTTATTAATTTATATAAAGAATAATTCTCCAGAAGAAGGAATTGTTATTGAAGATAAATCAAATCCAGAAAAAAATATTTCTCATGAATTTAAGGCCAATGAAATATTTAAAGCATCAGACTTAATGGTGGATTCATTAACTCAATTAATTTCAAGAATAAGAGCTAAAAAAGATTAAATTAAACACTTTCTTCGTTAATAAGCCTTTGAATTTCAGGTATTAGTTTTTGATTTTTAAATGTAGGATGAAATTTTAATGCTTCTTCAATACTTTTAATCGCTTTTTCATACTTTTTTAAATTTATATAAATTCTTGCTTGTCCAGATAAAGCTCCAAAATGCCTAGGCTCTATACTTAAAACTCTATCAATATCACTTAAAGAATCTGTAAACTGACTCATTAAAAAATATACAGTTGCTCTTTTATTCCATGCTTCAGACCACTCAGGATCACTATCTATGACATTATTAAAAACTTTCAGTGCATAATTATAATCTCCATATTGCATAAGCTCTGTTCCTAATTCTAATTTTTGAGTTAATTCTATATTATTTGGATGTTCGTTCCAAATATCCCAGATCTTTCTTTCCAGTAACTCAGCAGTTTTTGGATTAGTAACATTTCTAAGTTGATCGAATAGATTATTTAGAATTTTTTTTTCTGCAAAACTAGTAGAATAAGAAAGGTTTAAAAATAATATAACTAATATTAAAACTCTCATTTGCAAAAGATATTTTATTCAATATTTATTCTCAAGAATAAAAAAACCTAATTTCTACTTTAAAAGCTGGTTTTTATTTTTTAGGAATAAAAAAAATGCAACGATTTCATAAAAAAATGAAAATATATTAAAGATTATAGGTTTTTTTAAAACTTTATAGAGAAATCTATATTTAGGAATATTTTTCCAGATTAATAAGAAAGCTTCTGCACCCTCAATGATATTTTCACCATCTTTAATATGAAGTCTTCTTAAAAGACTTTTTGCATCTTTCTGAGTTTCTATTTCTGCTGTTTCATTGTCTGTGATATCAACCCATTCAATATTTTTTATTTTTTGTTTTTTATACAGATTGATCTCTGTTCGACAAATTTTACAGGAATTATTAAAATACACTTTCACGAATTATTTATTTTCTTTCCAAGCCTTAATTCCACCTGTCATATTTTTTACATTCTTTATTCCCATTTCTTGCATCGTTTTTGTTGCAAGAGTACTTTGGCCACCAAGGCCACAAAAAACTATATATTCTTTATCAGGGTTGTTTTTAAAATTTTCATTTTCTAAAGGACTACCCTCTGCTAAATAAAATTCAAGCAAGCCTCTTTCAAGATTAATTGCATTTCCTATAGTCTCTGAATCAAAACTACTTTTGTCCCTAACATCAATAAATTGAACATTTGGGTCCTTTAACTTTTCTCTTGCTTCATCTACAGAGATATTAGTTATTTCATTGGAAACGCTCATTAATTCATCAAATTTTTTCATTTTATCCTTATTTTTGTTAAAAAATAAAATTACACATAATCAATCATTTTGTATATGCGTGAAATACGCAGATTGAAAATATAAATATACCTATTATCTATTACATGTGAGTGATTTTTTTACTAAAACAGATTTATCTAGAAAAGATGCAGAAAATATTATTTCTGAGACTTTAAATAATTGTGATGATGGTGAGCTATATTTAGAAAATTCAAAGAGTGAGTCAATTGTACTGGATGATGATAAAATTAAGAGCTCAAGTTATAGTTCTGATTTAGGATATGGTTTAAGAGCAGTTACAGGTGAGGTAGTTGCCTATTCTCATTCTAATGAGATTTCAAGAAATTCGTTAAAGCAGTCTGCTAACAATTTAAGTTCAACTCTTAAATCACAAAAAGGTATTTATAATCATGAAATTCCCAAGACCAATGAAAAACTTTATAAAGATATTAATCCGATAGATGAAAAATCACTTGAGTCTAAATTAGAGCTTTTAAAAAAAGTTAATAGTTATACTAGAGCAAAAGGTGGAATAGTTCAGCAGGTCACTGCTAGTTTTGCAGGAGAATATAAATCTATAGAAATCATAAGGTCAGGTGGAGAGGTATTAACTGATGTTAGACCATTAATTCGTTTTAATGTTTCGGTAATGCTTGAGAAAAATGGAAAGAAAGAAACTGGTGTTTATGGAATTGGAGGAAGACAATCCTATGATGAATATTTAAAAGATGACAATTGGAAAAATGTATGTGATGAAGCCTTTAGAATTGCATCAGTAAACCTTGATAGCAAACCAGCCCCCGCAGGAGAGATGAAAGTTGTTTTAGGATCAGGTTGGCCTGCAATATTGATACATGAAGCAATAGGACACGGATTAGAAGGTGACTTTAATAGAAAAAAAACATCTGCATTTCATAACTTAATGGGCCAAAGAGTGGCTAGTGAAGGTGTAACAATTATTGATGACGGAACACTTCATAACAGAAGAGGTAGTCTAACAATTGATGACGAGGGCACACCAACTGAAAAAACAGTCTTAATTGAAAATGGAATATTAAAAAATTTTATGCAAGATCGATTAAATGCAAGATTAATGAATACAAGATCTACAGGTAGTGGTAGAAGAGAAAATTACAAGCATGTTGTCCTTCCAAGAATGAGAAATACCATGATGATGAATGGAAAATATTCTCAAGAGGAAATGATTAAGTCAGTTGATAAAGGAATATTTGCTGTAAGTTTTGGTGGAGGACAAGTTGATATTACTTCAGGAAAATTTGTATTCAATTGCACTGAAGCTTACGAAATTATAAATGGAAAAATAGGTTCTCCTATTAAGGGTGCAACTTTAATTGGTGATGGACCATCTATTTTAAAAGAAGTTTCATTGGTTGGAAATAATATGATGCTTGATCCAGGTATTGGAACATGTGGTAAAGCGGGTCAAGGTGTTCCTGTTGGTGTTGCGCAACCCTCAATCTTAATTGACAAAATGACTGTTGGTGGAACTCAATTATAATATAAATGGTAAAAGATCAGGAATATTTAAAAAAAAAGCCTCATTTTGTATTGATTTAGCTAAAAAGTTAGGTGCTACAGAAAGCAGTGCTGCTGTTATGCACTCTATATCAGAGACAGTTAATTACAGAAATAAAAAGTTAGACGAGTCTGATAGGTCAGACAGCTTAGCTATAAGTTTAACAACTTATATTGGAAAAAAAAAATCTAGCATTACATCATCAAATCTTAATGATGATAATATAGAAACTTTAATTGAGCGATGCATTGAGACAACAAAAATTACACCAGAGGATGAGTATAATTCTTTACCAGACAAAGAATTGCTGGCTGATAAAATTAATGACTTAAACTTATATGATGACGATCATATCGAAAATGATGAAAAAATTGAATATTTAAAAGAAGCTGAAGAAGCAGCACTTCAAAAAAAAGAAATTATTAATACTGAAACAGGTTTTACTGAATCTAAATCTAATTTTATATTAGCAAATAGTGATGGATTTATAAATGGTTATAAATCTTCATCTTTCTCAGCATCATGTGTTGCTGTTGCCAAAGATGCAAATGACAAAATGGAAAGAGATTATGAATTTACAAGCACTTGTCATTTACAGGATATGATTAGACCTCAACAAATTGGATCAGTTGCTGCAAAAAAAACAATACAGAAATTAAATCCAAAAAAAATAGAAAGTGAAAAAATTAGCATTATCTTTGATAGAAGAATTTCAAAAGGGATATTAGGTGTTTTAGCAAATGCTATATCAGCATCATCTATTGCAAGAGGCACATCTTTCTTGAAAGGTAAAATTGATGAAGAAATATTTTCATCTTCAATCAACATTTATGATAAACCTGACATTGTTAAAGGATTGGGCTCAAGATATTTTGATTCTGAGGGTGTTAAAACTGAAGAATTAAAGTTAGTTGATTGTGGTGTTTTAAAACATTATTTAGTGGACACTTATAATGGAAAAAAATTAAACCTAAAATCTAATGGTAGATCTGGTGGAACAAGTAATTTATTTTTTGAAAAAGGCTCAGTTTCATATAGAGAGCTTTTAAAACTTAATAAAAGAGTATTGTATATTACTGAAACAATTGGTCATGGGAGTAACTTAGTTACAGGAGATTATTCAGTGGGTGCAAATGGTTTTATGATCGAAGATGGAATATTTAAATATCCTGTAAGTGAAATTACTATTGCAGGAAATTTTAAAGATATATTCAAAAATATTACCTTAGCAGATGATCTAGAGTTTAAATATTCAACAAATGCACCAACAATATTAATTGAAGGTATGGTAGTTGCCGGTAAATGAAAGATTTTTGTGTTATTGGTTCAGGCATATCAGGCGCAACAATAGCAAATCATCTAAGTAAAAAATATATTGTAGATGTATATGATAAAGCTAGAGGTGCTGGTGGAAGAGCATCAAATAAAAAATTTAATCTCAAAAAAAGCTTTGATCATGGGGCTCAATATATTTCTCCAAAAAACATCAAATTTAAAAGGTTTGTAGATAATTTAATTTCAAAAAAAATTTTAAAAAAATGGCCTGGTAAACATCTTTTTTTAAAAGAAAATATCAAAGAAAATAAAAAACATATCAAAATAATTGGTAAGAATGGCAATAATGCCATCAGCAAATACCTCTTAAAAGATATTAATTGTTTTTTTAATAGCGAGGTTACCAATATTTTACACAAAAATAATATTTGGCAGCTTACTTTAAACGATGGTTCTAAGAAATTTTACAAATCAATAATTTTAACATGTCCATTTCCTCAACTAAAAAAATTATCAAAAAAATATATTAAAAATTCTTTTATCAATCAGAAAATTAAAATGGAAGCCAATATAACAATTATGATGGTTGTTAAAAATTTAGGATCAAAAATCAGTAGTTATTTTTTCTCAGACTCAGTTCTGGGGTGGGCTGCTTATGAAAATAGTAAAAAAAGATTTAAGAGCAATTATGATTTATGGACTCTTCAAAGTACTCCTAAATGGGCAAACAAAGTCATTAATAATAATAGAATTAATAAACTACAAAATTCCAAAATATTAATAGATAAATTTTTTAAACTTACAGGTTTTAAAAAAAGTAAAATTTTACATTCAAAAAATCATGGATGGAAGTATGCGTTTAATTCAAACCCACTTAAAATAAAAAGTTACTGGAATAGTTCTTTAAGATTGGGTGTATGCGCTGACTGGTTTGTTGGATCAAGACTTGAGTCAGGATGGCTAAGTGCAAAAGATTTATCTCTTAAAATTAAATAATAAATTTTATTTGTAGCTCTTTAATCTATACTCCCAGTTTCCAAGTCTTGAATATGCAACTTTTACAATCATTGCTTTTTTTCTATCGTACCAAACATCGAAATCTAGTCTTTTATCTTTAGGAATGGTCATATCTTTTGATGTCAATTTAAAGTGGTCGACCTCAATTATACTTCCATATAATTCAATTTTTTCTTTACCTAAAAAATTTACAACCTGTTCTTTTATACTGCCTGATATAGGGCTAATTTGTGACTCTGCTTGTAATATCTGATGGTTCCACCAATTTCCTATTATATTTTTAGTATCTGCAAGACCAATATAAGATGATCCATTAATTTTAAATTTATCTGATTTAGAATCATAAATAAGATTTACAAATTTCTCTCTATCATTTTGTAAAGTCTTTGACTCGTATGATATCAGTTTATCATCTTTATGTTTTTCTACTCCATACCCCTCGAGATTAAAAACTTCAATGCCAAATAGGTTTACTTTAAATTGAATTTGATTTTTAATTATCAATATGTCATCAACTTTTTCAAAAAAATAATAATTATACCCAATCACTTTTCCATCTTTTAAAATTTCCATCTCTATCTTTTTAAAGTCTTTGTAATGAGAGGTGTGTGCGTAAAGGTTTGAAGTAAGCACTACCAGTGTAAAAATAAATATTAATAATTTTTTCATTATAAATTAGAATATTAGACCTCTTTTTTTTTGAAGGAAGTCTTTAATTTATAAAATGAGTAAAAAACATTATAATGTTGCTTACACTCCTAAATAAATTTTTGATAACAATAATCTTGTAAATTAGATAAGTATAAAATACATAAAATATTATTGTATGTTTTTATATATTAAAAATATTCCTAAAGTATCATGGAGTTCTGAAAAACCTTTAAATCTCAAACCAAAATTTTCCTCACTTTTTTTTTTAGTGTTTGGTCTTATTTTGTTCGGTTTAGGTGAGGGGTTATTAATTGTATCATTTGCAGGAGCTTCACCTTGGAGTGTTCTTGCTCAAGGTATTTCATTAAATGTTAATTTTTCAACAGGAATAATAACTATTTTTGTAAGTATAGGAGTTTTACTTCTTTGGTTACCTTTAAAACAGAAACCTGGAATTGGAACAATTTTGAATGCGATTATTATTGGATTAATGATTGATGTTTGTATTAATTTTGTATCAACTCCAGAAAATTATATTAACCAAGTTCTTTTAGCTATTGCTGCTGTGCTTACCGTTGGGTTGGGTGGTGGTATCTACCTTGTTGCAAATTTAGGAGCAGGGCCAAGAGATGGGCTAATGGTGGGTTTACAAAAAAAAACTAATTTACCAATTGCATTAGTAAGAGGTGCTATTGAAATTACCGTAATGTCTGTAGGTTGGTATCTTGGAGGGATAGTGGGACTTGGAACTTTATTGTTTGCTTTTGGAATAGGACCTGCGGTTGCTTTAGGATTATATCTTGTTGGAAAAATTTTTAGTAATTAAAGAGGTGTCCCAGATTTTTCGTTCTTTTTTCTCTCTGTAGGATTAAGAATAGCTTTTCTCAGTCTAAGAGATTTTGGGGTAATCTCTAAAGCTTCATCGGTATTCAACATACTTAATTGTTCTGCAATTGACATTTGTCTTACTGGAGTAAGCACAACATTTTCGTCAGTTCCTTGAGTTCTCATATTAGTTAATTGTTTACCTTTCATGACATTTATAATCATATCTCCAGGTTTTGGTGCTAAGCCAACAATCATTCCTTCATAAACAGGATCATTATGTGTAACAAACATTTCACCTCTTGCCTGAAGGTTAAATATTGCAAATGCAACAGCTTTTCCGTTTGCCATTGAAATTAAAGCACCATTTTTTCTGCCATCCATTTCACCTTCAAATTTTCCATAACCATGAAAAATTCTGTTAATTACACCAGTTCCTTTTGTTAAAGTTAAAAATCTACTTGTGTAACCCATCAAGCCTCTTGTTGGTGCATGAAAGATTAATCTTTTTTTATCTTTTCCTGTATCTTTAAGATCAAGTAATTTACCTTTTCTTCTATTCATGGAGTCAATAATCTTTGATGAAAACTCTTCATCTACATCAACAGTAATCTCTTCAATTGGTTCTAGTCTGTTACCATTATCATCTTTTTGGTATAAAACTTTTGGAGGACTCACAGTCATTTCAAAACCCTCACGTCTCATTTGTGTCAGTAGAATTTCAAGCATTAACTCGCCACGACCACTAATTACAAAGGCATCAACATTTTTATTCTGGGAAAAAGAAATTCCAACATTATTTTGTGCTTCAGTAACCAGTCTATCTCTGATTTGAGTACTTGTTAATTTTTTACCTTCTGTTCCAGCTAAAGGTGAACTATTTACACTTATAGTAATAGACATTGTTGGAGGATCTATTGGAGTTGCTGGAATTGGATCGTTTACTTCAAGATCACAAATTGTATCCGCTACGTTAGCTTTTTCTAAACCTGCAATTACAACAATATCTCCTGCTTCACCAACTTCGATGGGTACTTTTTTTGTTCCTTCATATCTAAAAATTTTAGTTAATCTGCCTTCATCAACTTTCTCACCTTTAAGATTTATTGCCTTAATAGGTTGGTTAGCTTTTGCTGTTCCTTGAGATATTTTACCAACCAAACTTCTACCTAAAAAACTATCTGCGTATAATAAAGTAGATAGCATTGCAAAAGGTTTAGTTTTATCAAGGTCTGCTGGCTTAACATGTTCTATGATTAGATCTAATAATGGGTGTAAATTTTCTCTTGGACCATCTACTTCTTTATCTGCCCACCCAGATCTACCACTTGCATACATAACTGGAAAATCTAACTGCTCTTCGTTTGCATCTAAACTTACAAATAAATCGAATGTTTCATCTAAAACTTCATCAGCTCTTTGATCTGTTTTATCTAACTTATTTATTACAACTATTGGCTTTAAACCTTGTTTAAGAGCTTTAGCTAATACAAATTTTGTTTGAGGCATAACACCCTCAGCTGAGTCTATTAATAATAACGCGCCATCAGCCATACTTAAAACACGTTCAACTTCAGCAGCGAAATCTCTGTGACCCGGAGTATCAATAATATTAATTCTAGTGTTTTGCCAATCTATAGAAGCAGGTTTAGCTAAAATAGTAATTCCTCTTTCTTTTTCTAATTCTCCAGAATCCATCAGCCTTTCATCTACAACTTCATTTTCTCTAAATGAACCACTTTGCTTCATTAAGTTGTCGATCATAGTTGTCTTGCCATGGTCAACGTGAGCGATAATTGTGATGTTTCGAATATTGTTACTCATAATTTGACGCTCTTATACATTAATTGAGTCATTTGAAAACTTAAAAAAAATCAATATTTACTCACTTAAATTAATTATTCTAAAAATTGACTTCTTGTGATTGTTATAAAAACGTATAGATATCCCTATATAAATTAGACGTATTAAAGGATTAAGAGCACATCTCCTTAAATTTTAAAAAATCTAAATACCTAAATGGAAAATTTTAAATTATTAAAAATAGAAGATTCGTTAAAGAATTCATTGGAAAAAATGAAATTTACGAAACCAACTCCAATTCAGGCAATGGCAATTCCTGTTGCTTTAGAGGGAAAAGATATTTTAGGAACAGCTCAAACAGGAACTGGAAAAACATTGGCATTCAGTATTCCTCTAATAAATAAATTAATATTAGATAAAAATGCATTTGCATTAGTCATGTGTCCAACTAGAGAGCTTGCAACTCAAGTAATGGCTGCAATAAAAAGTATTATTAGTGATAAAATTAATATTAAAACTGCTTTACTTATTGGTGGAGAGGCAATGCAAAAACAACTTAGACAACTAGGTAATAGATCAAGAATAATAGTTGGAACTCCTGGAAGAATTAATGACCACTTAAAAAGGAAAAGCTTAAATTTATCAGCTACCAAATATCTAGTATTAGATGAAACTGATAGAATGTTAGATATGGGTTTTACCCCTCAAATAGAATTAATTTTAAAATTTGTTCCAAAAGATCATCAAACTTTATTATTTTCTGCAACACTACCTCAGAATATTGTTAGAATTTCTGAAAGATATCTAAATAAGCCTGAAAGAATTTCAACAGGGTCAACATCAGTACCAATCGCAAAAATTAAGCAAGAAACTCTTCAGGTTTTTAAAGAAAATAAATACGATCAACTAGTAGACCAATTTATAGCAAGAAAAGGATCAATTTTAGTTTTTGTTAAAACTAAAAGAGGTGCTGATAAAATGGTTAAGCGTCTTAAAGAAGAGGGCCATTCAGCCGATGCTATTCATGGAGATCTTCGTCAAAGTAAAAGAGACCGTGTAATTAATTCATTTAGAAAAGGTCTTAAAAGAATATTAATAGCAACTGATGTTGCTGCAAGAGGACTGGATATTCCTTTAATCCAGCATGTTATTAATTTTGATCTTCCACAAGTTCCAGAAGATTACGTTCACAGAATTGGAAGAACTGCTAGAGCTGGAACAGAAGGTTCTGCTTTAACTTTTTTAACACCTGATGATAGATCGATGTGGAATGAAATTAGTAAATTAATTGATCCAAATTTTAAACCTGCACCACGTGGTGCAAGAGGAGACTCAAGAGGAAAAAAAAGAGGAAAAGCTCCTTACAATAAAAAAAGAAAATTTAGAGATGAAAAAAAATCTTTTAGCAAAGGAAGACCTGATAGATCATCAAGAGATGGAGAGAAAAAAAGTTTCGGTTACAAAGGAAAATCTAGTTTTGGTGACAAGTCAAAACCATCTGGTTACGGAAGACCTGATAGATCATCAAGAGATGGAGAGAAAAAAAGTTTCGGTTACAAAGGAAAATCTAGTTTTGGTGACAAGTCAAAACCATCTGGTTACGGAAGACCTGATAGATCATCAAGAGATGGAGAGAAAAAAAGTTTCGGTTACAAAGGAAAATCTAGTTTTGGTGACAAGTCAAAACCATCTGGTTACGGAAGACCTGATAGATCATCAAGAGATGGAGAGAAAAAAAGTTTCGGTTACAAAGGAAAATCTAGTTTTGGTGACAAGTCAAAACCATCTGGTTTTACAAATAACCCAAAATATTTTGGAAAAAAACCATCTGAAAGTTTAGGATCAAGCACAAAAAAGAAAGACTTTACTTTTAAAGGTAAAAAAAAATTTAAAAGTAGAAGTGATAGACCTAAAAGTTTTACTTTTAAAAAACATAGTCAAAAAAGAACCTAATTTTAAGATTTTTTAGCCTTTTCTTTTTTTTGTTTTCTTTTCTCTTTCAAGCTTAATTTTGGCTTTTTCGCAGTACTTGAATCTTTAAATGATTTTCCGCTGTATCTTTTTGACATATCTTAATCTTATAACAGCTTAATAAAAAAAAAGGCCACCTAAAAAGATGGCCTTTTATAAATTTATTTAGAAAGAGTGGGATTACATATTCCTACATAGTACGTCAATACTTACTTATTTAAGAACTTCATTGAAAACTTCATTGAGAAAACTCAATAATTTAAAAGCTAGTTAAAAGGTAAATTAGCAAATTGAAGAAATTTTTTATTTTTAAATATATTATTTAGGAGCGTATTGCGCTTCCCCGTTTCCAAATGACCAGTTTTCTTTTGCAACCTCAACCAAACTTATAAAAACATCCTCTTTTCTAATATCTAGTTCTTTGTTTAGATCTTCAGCAATTCTTTTATATAATTTTTGTTTTAATTCTGTCGATCTACCACTATTTAGAGTTATTTGAATTATAACAATTTTATTTGTGTATTTAATTCCAAGATAACTTTCAGGAATATTTAACTCTGTATCGTCATGCTTTGTTATAATTTGAAACTTATCATCTTTTGGAACACTTATCTCTTGTTCCATAGCACGATATATAATTTCACCAATTTTTTTTGAGTTTTCAGCGTTATATGATTTGTTTAGGTCTATTCTTACTAAAGGCATAATTACTTCTTATATAATTTCAAATTATACAGCAATAAAAAAACCCCTAAAACTTTCATTTCAGGGGTTCTAATTTTGTTTAGTGTATGTATTTAGAGTGTTCTCTAAATGGAAACGTATTACATGCCCATTCCACCCATACCACCCATGCCGCCCATTCCACCTGGCATTCCACCAGGCATTCCACCAGCACCAGAGTCTTTGTCGTCTGGTTTGTCAGCAATCATGGCTTCAGTAGTTACAAGTAATCCAGCAATCGAAGCTGCATCTTGTAAAGCTGTTCTTACAACTTTAACAGGATCGATGATACCTTTAGTAAACATATCAACGTATTCTTCGTTCTGAGCATCGTAACCCATATTCTTTTTATTTTGTTCAAGTAATTTTCCAACTACAACTGAACCATCTACTCCAGCATTTAAAGTTATTTGTCTAATTGGAGCCTGTAAAGCTTTAGCTACTAATGCAACACCAGCCTTTTGGTCATCACCCTTAACTTTAAGTGACTCTAGACTTTGTGAAGCGTATAAAAGGGCACATCCACCACCAACTACTATACCTTCTTCAGCAGCAGCTCTAGTTGCGTTAAGAGCATCTTCAACTCTATCTTTTCTTTCTTTAACTTCTACTTCAGTCGCACCACCAACTTTGATTACAGCAACTCCACCAGCAAGTTTAGCTAGTCTTTCTTGAAGTTTTTCTCTGTCGTAATCAGAAGTTGTTTCACCTACTTGTTGTTTGATTTGAGCACATCTAGCTTCAATTTCAGATTTCTTACCATTGCCGCTAATAATTGTACTGTTATCTTTATCAACTTTAACTCTCTTACAAGATCCAAGATCTGTAAGTTTAACGTTTTCAAGTTTAACACCAATATCTTCAGAGATAACCTGACCGCCAGTTAAAATTGCAATATCATCAAGCATTGATTTTCTTCTATCACCAAAACCTGGAGCTTTAACAGCAACAACTTTTAAACCACCTCTAAGTTTATTTACAACAAGAGTAGCAAGAGCTTCGCCCTCAACATCTTCTGAAATAATCATTAGTGGTCTACCAGCTTGCACAACGGCTTCTAAAAGTGGAACCATTGGTTGTAAGTTAGTTAATTTCTTTTCATGCAAAAGAATGAAAGGGTTTTCTAACTCTGTAGTCATTTTATCTGCATTTGTAATAAAGTATGGCGAAAGATAACCTCTATCAAACTGCATACCTTCAACAACATCTAACTCAGTTTCAACTCCTTTAGCTTCTTCAACAGTGATTACACCTTCATTGCCAACTTTTTGCATTGCTTTTGCAATCATGTTACCAATTTCTTTATCACCATTAGCTGAAATAGTTCCAACTTGAGCAATTTCATCAGTGTCTTTAACTTTTTTTGCTGAAGAAATTAAACTTGCTTTAACATGATCTACGGCCGCATCTATTCCTCTTTTAACATCCATCGGGTTCATACCAGCAGTAACATATTTTACACCCTCTTTAATAATCGCTTGAGCTAAAATAGTTGCTGTAGTTGTTCCATCACCAGCTTCTTCATTTGTTTTGCTGGCAACTTCTTTAACCATTTGAGCACCCATGTTTTCAAATTTATCCTCTAGATCGATTTCTTTAGCAACAGAGACACCATCTTTAGTAATTCTTGGAGCACCATAAGATTTGTCGATAACGACATTTCTACCTTTTGGTCCAAGAGTAACTTTCACAGTATTTGCAAGGATATCAACACCTCTTATCATTGCCGCTCTTGCTTCAGAGTCGAATTTTATAATTTTAGCCATTTTTATTTTTCTCCTTTAATTTAATTATTTTCCCGAAATACCCATAATGTCAGATTCTTTCATTATGCTGTATTCTTTGCCATCTATTTTGATTTCAGTTCCTGACCATTTGCCAAAAAGAACTTTGTCACCAACTTTAACATCCATTGGAATTAATTTTCCATCTTCAGTTTTTGCACCACCACCAACAGCAATCACTTTACCCTCTTGAGGCTTTTCTTGAGCTGTATCAGGGATAATTATTCCTCCAGCAGTTTTTTCACTGCTGTCTAAAACTTCTATTAGAACTCTATCGTGTAACGGTTTAAATTTCATAAATTCTCCTTTTATTGTGCGACTCATATAGCTATTAGGCTAACTATTTCAAGGTTTGGTTAAAAAAATATGTGGGTCAAAAAACGAGAGAAATTGTGATTTTAATAAGCTATACCTCCCATTATGGCTAAGAATTTAGATAAAGAGGGATTGAGGTCAATTGTTGAGAATTATGATATTTTTTATATTGATTTATGGGGCGTAGTACATAATGGCATCACCCTTCATAAGGAAGCAGTTAAAACGTTAGAGCAAATTACTAAATCAAAAAAAGATTACGTGCTTTTGACTAATGCACCAAGACCCAATAAGACGGTAAATGCATTTTTAGAAAAGATGGGTATGAATAAAGAAATAAGAAAAAAAGTTTATTCATCTGGAGAAGCATCGTTAAATTATTTAAAAAAAAATTTATTAGAAGATAAGTTTTATCATGTTGGTCCGCCAAGAGATTTTGATTTATTTTTAGACTTTAAAAAAAATAAGACATTAGAAATTGAAGAAAGCAAATATTTGCTTTGCACAGGTTTGTTTGAAGATCAGGGTGATAATTTAAATTTTTATAAAGAACTATTTAAAGATCAGATTAATAAAAAAATGATATGCACAAATCCTGACTTGATTGTAGATAGAGGTCACAAAAGAGAATTGTGTGCAGGATCAGTAGCATTAGTTTTTGAAAAATTAGGTGGTGAGGTTATATATTTTGGAAAACCATTTCCAGAGGTATATAATCAAGCAATTAACAATCAGGGAAAAAAAATATTATCAATCGGTGATAATTTAAATACTGATATTAAAGGTGCAAATCTTTTAAATTATGATTCTTTAATTATAGCAAATGGTATTCATAAAGATGAAATTAAAAAAGAAGGTATAGATTTAGTTTCAAAGAAATATGAGGTTATTGTAAACTTCATCCAAACAGAATTAAAATGGTAAAATATGAAGCTATATAAAAATTTTAATGTTTCTAATAATCATAAAAATTCAATCATTTTGATTGGAAATTTTGATGGAGTTCATATGGGACATCAAAAATTATTTAAACAAGCTAATAATTATAAAAAAAAATTTAATTTAAAAATTGGGGTTTTAACTTTTGAGCCAATGCCCAAAATGTTTTTTAATAAAGTTTTTAAAAATTTTAGAATTTCAAACATAAATCAAAAAAATATAATTTTAGAAAATCTAGGGGTAGATTTTATTATAACTAAAAAATTTGATAAAAAATTTTCATTAATAAAATCTGATTTTTTTATAAAAGAAATTTTGTCAAAAAAATTGAAAGCAAAATATATATTCGTAAGTGATAACTTTAGGTTTGGCAATAAAAGAGAGGGCAACGTAAAGCAACTAATAAAAAATGAAAAAAAATATCACTATAAAATAGTCAAACCTAAACCATTAATTTTAAATAAAAAAGTTATCTCATCAACCTATATTCGATCTCTTTTAGAAAAAGGAGATTTAAAAAAAGCTAATAAGTTTTTAAGTAGAAATTGGTCAATTGAAGGAATAGTTCAAAAAGGAAGACAACAAGGAAAAAAAATTGGATTTCCAACATGCAACATAGATATAAAAGATTATGTCATTTCAATGCCGGGGGTTTATGCAGCTAATGTGAAGCAAAAAAATTCAAATAAATCTCTTAAAGCTATAGCTAATCTTGGATATAGGCCAACTTTTAACCAAAAAAAAATATTATTAGAAGTTCATATTTTTAATTTTTCTGGAAATCTTTATAATAAGCACTTATCAGTGGAGTTCACAAAATTTATAAGAAAAGAAAAAAAGTTCAAAAAAGTTGATCAATTAAAAAAACAAATTCAAAGTGACTTAAAAGTTGCTAAAAGTTAAAATGAGTAAAGAACATATCAATTTACCAAAAACAGCTTTCTCAATGAAAGCTAATTTACAAAATAAAGAGCCTGAAATTTTAGAATATTGGAAAAAAATTGATCTCTATAAAGAGTTAAGAAAATCCAACAAAGGAAAAGAAAAATTTATTCTTCATGATGGACCACCATATGCAAATGGCAATATTCATATGGGTACTGCTTTAAATAAAATATTAAAAGATATTATTGTTAAATTTCATCAAATGGATGGAAAAGACTCAGTATATGTTCCAGGCTGGGATTGTCATGGATTACCCATTGAATGGAAAATTGAAGAACAATACAAAAAAAATAAAAAAAACAAAAATGAAGTTCCAATTACTGAATTTAGAAAAGAATGTAGAGAGTTTGCTGAAAAATGGATTGAAGTTCACAAAACACAATTTAAAAGATTAGGCGTTGTTGGAGATTGGGACAACCATTATGCAACAATGAGTTTTGAAGCTGAAGCTCAAATTGTAAGAGAATTAGGAAAATTTTTAAAAGAAGGAAGTTTATATAAAGGCTTTAAGCCTGTTCTTTGGTCAACCGTTGAAAAAACTGCATTGGCTGATGCTGAAGTAGAGTATCAAGATCATAAGTCTGATACAATTTACACAGCCTTTCCAGTTGTAAAAACAAATTTGAAAGAACTAGAAGGAACAGAAATTATAATTTGGACCACAACACCTTGGACAATTCCTGCAAATAAAGCTTTAGCTTACAATGAGGCCCTTGATTATCAAATCATTCAATTAAATGAAGAGGGTGACTTTAAAGGAAAAAAAATAGTAGTAGCAGAAGCACTATTAGAGTTTGTTATTAAAGACTGTAATATTAACGATTATAAAAAAATTAAAAAAATTAAGGGAAGTGATTTTAAAGACACAATTTGTAGTCATCCTTTTTTAGCACTTGGCTATAACTATGATGTTCCAATGCTTGAGGCTAGATTTGTTACAACAGAACAAGGAACAGGAATTGTACATTGTGCACCAAGCCATGGACCAGACGATTTTAATCTTTGTTTAAATCATGGAATTAAAGCAATAGAGACTGTCGATGGCGATGGAAAATATACTAAGAATCTACCTTTATTTGATGGTATTCACATTTTTAAAGCTAACCCAATTGTAATTGAAAAATTAAAAGCAGAAAAAAAATTATTATCTAGTGGAGAATTAATTCATTCATATCCACACTCATGGAGATCTAAAGCGCCTCTTGTTCATAGAGCAACTCCTCAATGGTTTATCTCAATGGAAAGCCATGGACTTAGAAAGAAAGCATTAAAAGCTTTAGATGACACTACTTTCTATCCAGATAAAGGAAGAGAACGAATAAAAGCAATGATTGAGACAAGACCAGATTGGTGTGTATCAAGACAAAGAGTATGGGGAGTTCCTCTACCAATATTTATTAATAAAAACACCAAAGAAGTTTTGGTTGATGATGAGGTAAATGAAAATATTGCAAGTATCTATGAAAAAGAAGGCTCTGACTGTTGGTTTTCAGACAACCCACAACGATTTTTGGGTAGCAAGTATAAGGCAGAAGATTATGATAAGATGAGTGATATTGTTGAGGTTTGGTTTGATAGTGGCTGCACCCACTCATTTGTTTTAGAAAAAAGAGAAGATTTGCAATGGCCCGCTTCAATGTATCTTGAAGGTTCTGATCAACATAGGGGTTGGTTTCATTCGTCATTATTAGAGTCTTGTGGAACTAGAGGTAGAGCTCCTTATGAAGCTATTTTATCACATGGATTTGTAGTCGACGGTAAGGGACTTAAAATGTCTAAATCTCTAGGAAATGTAATTGCACCCGAGGATATATTGAAAAAATATGGTGCAGATATTTTAAGAATTTGGGTTGCATCATCAAATTATGCAGAAGATTTAAGAATAGATTATTCGATTTTAGAACAACATGCAGATTCTTATAGAAAAATTAGAAATACCTTTAGATATTTATTAGGAAATTTAAATGATGAATTTAAAAAGATAGATTTAGAAAAATTAGATTTAAATCAATTACCCGAATTAGAGCAATATATGCTTCATAGAGTTTTTGAATTAAATAAAAACTTTAATAATTATTTTAAATCATATGATTTTCATAATCTTTACAAAGAACTATTAAATTTTTGTACTGTAGATTTATCTGCATTTTATTTTGATATCAGAAAAGATGCTTTATATTGTGATAGCAAAGACTCGGAAAGAAGAAAAAGTTGTATTATAGTTTTAAATATATTGCTTGAGTCTTTAAGCAAATGGTTTGCACCAATTTTATCATTTACAACTGAAGAAATTTTCAAATTAATTAATAAAGATGAAAAAAGCATTCATCTTGAAAAATTTATGGAGTTTCCAAAATCTTTTGAAAACAATCAATTAAATAACAAATGGATTGAATTAAAAAAAATAAGAGATATTTGTAATATTAGTATAGAAGCAAAACGAGCAACTAAAGAGATAGGCTCAAGCTTAGAGGCAAATATATTAATTAATTTAAATGATAAAATGATTAATAGTTTTAAAGATATAGATTTTTCAGAGTTATGTATCACTTCAAGTGCTATAGTTGAAAAAAGTTCATCAAGTGAAATAACAGTAATTACTAATAAAGCTGAAGGTGAAAAATGTACTGTATGCTGGAAAATAAATAAAAATGGCTGTGAAAGACATCCAAACTAAAAAAATTAAATACCTAAAGTGAATTTAAAAAAAATATCAATCAACATTTTACTTATCTTTTTTATTTTTTTAGTCGATAGGGTTTCTAAAATTTACATTATTAAAATTAGTGAAATAGAAAGTAAGGTTGATATATATTTAACCGAGTATCTGAATTTTTACCTTATTTGGAATAAGGGGGTCGCCTTTGGATTATTTTCTTTTAATGAAAGTTTTATTTATAACTCGATCACTTTAATAATAGCACTGATAAGTATTATATTAGCGATAATGATCTATAATAATAATGGCTTTAAAAAAATTTCCTTAATATTTGTACTTGGTGGAGCTTTAGGAAATCTTTTTGATCGAATATATTATTCTGCTGTACCAGACTTTATTGATTTTCACTTTAAGGATTTTCATTGGTTTGTCTTTAATATCGCTGATATATTTATAACATTAGGTGTTATATGCCTTATTTTTGATGAAATATTTGCTAATAATAAAAAAAATGAAAAATCTATTTAAAAAAATATTTCTTACATTAATAATTTTGTTTACAGTCAGCGCCTGTCAAAGTGTCAAAGATGGTTTGACTGGAAAAAAACAATCAAATTCAGACGAATTTTTAGTTAAGAAAAAAAATCCATTATCACTTCCACCAGATTTTGAAAATTTACCAGAACCAACAACTTTAAATAAAGATGACAATCAGGAAGAAAGTGAGATTAGTTTAAAAGAAATTTTAGCTAAAGGTTCTAATACTGAGAGCACAGTTACTTTATCCGAGTCACCAGATAGCTCATTAGAAAAAAGCATATTAGAAAAAATTAAAAGCAATTAATGCTTACAAAAAATATTAAATTTAAAAATTTTAAGATAAAAAAAAATAGTAAGCAAATTAAAAAAGACCTAAAAAATATTTTACTTAATAGAAATGCAGTATTAGATTCTCTAAGTACAAATTATAAGAGTAGCTATAATAAAAAAACTATTCTTAAATTTAAAAAATTTAGCAATATAAGAATAATTGGTATGGGTGGCTCGATTCTTGGAACAGAATCTATTTTTTATTTCTTAAAGAATAGAATAAAAAAAAATTTATTTTTTTTTAATAATCTTCAGTCAAAGATGGATACAGGTTCTCGTAAAAAAAAGTATCTAAATATTATTGTTTCAAAATCAGGAAACACTCTTGAGACAATATCAAATTCAAATATTATTATTAAAAATCAAGATAAAAATATTTTTATTACAGAAAATAAAAATAATTATTTACACTTATTGGCTCAAAAATTAAAAACTGAAATAGTACATCATAATAATTTTATTGGAGGCAGATATTCTGTTCTCTCTGAAGTGGGAATGTTACCTGCTGAACTTATGGGCTTAAATAGTACTAAATTTAAACAATTAAATAACCTGATTAAAAACAAAAAATTTATTGATGCTTTAGTTATAAATGTAAATAATTCTTTATATTTTTTAAAGAAAAAAAAATTTAACTCAATTATTCTTAATTATGACGAAAGTTCAGAAAGTTTATTCAGATGGTATCAGCAATTAATGGCTGAAAGTTTAGGAAAAAAGGGCAATGGAATTTTGCCAACAATATCTTTAATGCCGAAAGATAACCATAGTGTGATGCAGCTTTACTTGGATGGTCCAAAAAATAATTTTTTTACTTTTTTTCATGTAAGCAATAAAAACTCAGATAAAATTATTAATAACAAGATTCTTGCTTCACACAGTTATTTAAAAAATAAAAGTCTCAGCGAAATAATTATTTCTCAAAAATTAGCAACGGAAAAAGTTTTTTTAAATAAAAAGATTCCATTTAGAAGTTTCGAAATAATCAATCGGAATGAAAATGCTTTAGGAGAGTTATTTTGTTTTTTTATTTTAGAAACTATTTTAATTGGAAGAGCGCTAAAAATTAACCCATATGATCAACCAGCTGTAGAGCTCATCAAAAAAGAGACAAAAAAAATATTATTTTAATAAGTATACGAACCAAAAAATACCCTTGATATTCCGTAAGTTTTTTCTTCAATAATCCTGAATACTTTTGGAAATTCATCTTTATCTTTTTTGTGTCGATGAATAATTATTATTCCGTTATCTTTTATTATCTTTGCCTCAAATATATCTTTTATTATTTTGCTCAGGTTTTTTTCTTTATAAGGAGGATCCATGAAAATAATATCAAACTTGGTATCAAAGTTTTTAAAATTTAATTGGTTTAAGATGTTTTTATTGATCACCGATGAATTATCTTGGTAACCAAGATTAAAAATATTCTTTTTTAAGATTGGCAAAACAATACTGTAGTTTTCTACAAAAGTTACACTTTTAGAACCTCTAGAAAGGCACTCAAGCCCAAAAGACCCTACTCCAGAAAATAAATCTAAAATATTTGATTTTTCTAGTGCAGTATTAAATTTATTTGAATGAGTAATTATATTGAATAAAGATTCTTTTGTTAAATCTTTAAGTGGTCTCGTATTAATATCTATAGGATCAAATATTTTTTTACCTTTAGATTTTCCAGATATTATTCTCATTCATTAATAACCTTGTAACCGATATCTTTTCGATAAAAGCCACCATTCCAATTAAGTGATTTGATTATATCTATTATCTTTATTCTAGATGTAGAAAAATTTTCTGATAAAGAGACAAAATTTAAAACTCTCCCACCAATTGCATAGAATTTATCATTAATAAGTTTCGTTCCAGCATGGAAGCAATATTCATTTGTGCCTAATTTTATTTCATCTAAATGTTCAATCAAAATATTTTTTTCAAATTGATCTGGATATCCATTTGAGCACATTACAATACATAAACTTTTTTTATTATGCCATTCTATCTGAGTGTTATTTAGTTTTTCATTACAACAAGATAAAAAAATTTCTAATAAATTAGATTTTAGTTTTGGTAGAATAGTTTGACACTCAGGATCTCCCATGCGTACGTTATATTCTATTAAATAGGGCTCACCTTCTACAATCATGAGGCCTGCATATAAAAAACCTTTATAGGCTGTGCCCATTTCTTTTAAACCTAAAATTGTCGGTTCAATAATTTTTGATAAAATTTTTTTATCTAATTCATTGTTGATTAATCTTGAGGGAGAGTAGGCACCCATACCTCCAGTATTTTTACCCACATCTCCTTCTGAAACTCTTTTATGATCTTGAGCAGTGTCAAACTTTTTTATTGTTTTACCATCACTAATTATGAAATAACTCATTTCTTCACCACTTAAAAATTCTTCAACTAGCAAGTTATGAGCAATACCAAATTTACCATTAAAAATTTCATCTATTGCAATTTTAGCTTCATCTAGCTTATTACAAATATAAACGCCTTTTCCAGAAGCCAATCCATCAGCCTTTATAACAATAGGATATTTAGTTTTATTTACAAATTGCTTAGCTTCATCAATATTTTGAAAAATTCCAAAGTTAGCAGTCGGAATATTATATTTTTTACATAAGTTTTTTGTAAAAATTTTCGAACCTTCTAATTGAGATGCAATTTTGTTGGGACCAAAAACTTGAATATTGTTTGCTTCTAAAAAATCTACAATTCCCTCTACGAGTGGCTTTTCAGGACCAACAATAATTAAATCAATCTTATTTAATTTTATAAAATCTTTTAATTCATTGAAATTTTCTAAGTTTATTGAAATATTTTTGGCAATTTTTGCTGTTCCAGCATTTCCTGGAAAACAATATAACTGCTCTATTTTTTTAGTAGTGCTGAGTTTGTGACAAATAGCATGTTCACGACCACCACTTCCTATTATCCCAACTTTCATGTAATAATGTATAAACTAAAAATGAATAAAAAATTAGCAAAAATAAAATATTTACCAAATAATTTTGAAGTTATTGAAGAGGGCGATCATGTAATTTGCGCAGTATCCGGTAAGAAGATTGATCTAAATACTTTGAATTATTGGAATGTAGATTTGCAAGAACCATATTATTCGTACGTCGAGGCAGCAAAAAAAAGAGAAAGTGAATAACTTTAAAGAATTCTTATTTCCAACGATTATGAGACCAAATCCATTGTTCAGGATTTTTTAAAATCATTTTTTCTAACAAACTGTTTAAGTTTAAAGTTATCGACTCAATTGTTTCGTCACCTGAAAAATTTATTGGTTCATGTATAGTAATTTGGAAATTTGTACTCTGTATTCTTTCAATATAAACAGGGATTATTTTGCATTTAAATTTTTTAACAAATTGTGCAGGAATAGTAGTTGTAAAACATTCATCATTAAAAAATTTAGCCTTAATACCCTGAGAAACTCTTTGATCAATCATGAGTGCTATAGAAGTTTTCTGTTTGAAAAATTCAAGTAATTTTTTAGTACCTGAAATTCCTTTTTTGATTTGATTTTTACAAATATATTTTTTTCTAACCCTCTCCATTATATAGTTAAGAAATTTATTATTAAGCGGTCTATAAATTGCTGCCAGGTTAATCCCTGATTTTTCAATATGAAGAGCCATTAATTCAAAGTTATTGAAATGTCCTGAAACAAATATAACAGGCTCATTATCTTTTTTAATTTTTTCAAGCACATCTTGACCTTTAACTTTTATATTATTATTAAATTTGGGCCCTCTAAAATTTTTTATAAAAACGTATTCAGCAAGTATTCTTCCATAATTTCCCCACATCTTTTTTGAAATTTTATCTAATTCCTCAGGACTTAAATGTGGAAGTGCTTTAAGAATATTTGATTTAATTAAATTTTTAGATCTAAAAAAGGGCCCAAAACTAGATGCAATTTTATTAGAAATAAATGAAGCAATTTTAAGCCCTAAAATTCTAAATAAAAGAAGAAGTGTTATTATAATTACAAATTGAAAAAAATATTTTATTAATTTCATATATATTTTTTTAAATGATTTATTAGCCTATCTTCATTCTTGATATCCAGCTCTACTTTTAAATATCTAATATCATTGTTATCGATTGATTTAATCTTAATATAATCTTTTTCAGTAGTTAATACCTTTAAGTTAAGTTTTTTTGCCTGATATTTTATTTGGTCAATATCCTTATGAGTATAGCTGTAATGATCAGGAAAAATTATTTCTTTAGTTATCTTAATATTATTATTGATCAATGTTTGTCTAAAACTTTCAGGATTACCTATGCCTGAAAAAACCATATATTCATCGTTAATATTAAGTTCTTTGATATTTATAGCTTTATAGTTAGTCTCAAATATTTCAATATTAGCATTATAACTTTTTAATAGTAACTTTAGTTTAGAGTTATCTACCTCATTTCCATTAATAAAAGCCATGTCGTACTTTGAAATACTATTTATTTTTTCTCTTAGAGGTCCCGCAGGAATTAAAAAACCATTTCCAATTAATTTTAAATCATTGAAACAAACAATTTTTAGATCATAATTTATTGATCTATCTTGAAGACCATCGTCAAAAATTGCTACATCTTTATTATCTAGAATTGCCTTATTAAGTCCATCAATTCTATTTTTTTCACAGTAAAGTTTAGTTTTTTCAGATAGCATTTTTTGCTCATCATAATGGCTTTTGTAAAACTTTTTAATAGTGCAAGCATTGATATCAAGTTTATTTAAAATTTGATAAATTTTTATTGTCAATGGAGTTTTTGCTGTGCCACCTACATATATATTTCCTACACAAATTTTTTTAGGCTTATGATTTTTTTTTTATTTTTTTTTTATTTAAGAAAAAATTATTTAAAATTAGTGGAAAAGTTAGTGGCAACAAAATATATGATAATAAGTTTGGACGTTGATAGTCCCAAAATTTTGGTTTTTTAAATTTCATTTTATCTTTATATGAAAGTTTATCTCATTTAAGGTTGAGTTTAAAATTTTAGAACTAAGATTTTTTATTTTTAATTGAAGTTTTTTAGAGTTGCTTTTATTGTTCAGTATCTTGCTAACTTTAAGAGTTAATTGATTGGGTGTGGCAACTTTATGTGACGCTCCATTAGCTTTTAAAAGGTTATAAATTTCTTTAAAATTCCATATATTTGGGCCATGTAATATTTGACACCCATACTTTGCTGCCTCCAAAGGATTTTGCCCTCCATGTTTAATAATTGAGCCTCCTAAAAAAACAGTTTTACTAATCTTAAAAAAGGATTGGGTTTGTCCAAAAGTATTTACTAGGTATATATCTGTTTTTTTATCAATCTTTTTTTTTGAGTCATGCAAGTGAATTTTTAAATTCATTTCCTTTATATCTTGGAGAATTTTTTTAACTCTATGAATATGTCTTGGTATTATAATTGTTAATAAGTTTTTATATTTAACTTTAAGTTTTTTATGTGTATTTGCACATATCTTTTCTTCATTTCCATGTGTGCTGGATGCACACCATATTCTTTTTGTTAAAAAGAATTTATTTAAATTTTTACTTAATTCATTTGTAGTTTGTTTGCTTTGAGTAAATTTTAAATTACCAAAATATGAAATTTTTTTTGCCCCAAGTAATCTTAAATAATTCTTTGATGCCAAGCTTGATGAAATGCATATGTCAAAATTTTGAAATATCGTTTTAGCAGAGGAAGAAAAAAACTTCCATTTCTTAAAAGATTTCTCAGTTATTCTTGCATTAATTAACATTAATGATATTGATTTTTTTTTAATATTTGTAAGCATATTTGGCCATATTTCAGAGTCTATAAATATTGCAATAGACGGATCCCAATATTCTAAAAATTTGTTAGCATTATAGTTTGTATCTATTGGAAAAAATTGATGGATAGTTTTTTTTAATTTTAATTTTGATAAAATCTTAGAGGAACTTAGAGTATTTGAAGTTACTAAAATTTGTTTTATTTTATTATTTTTTTCTAGTTTTTCTATTAGAGGAACCACACTTAAGATTTCTCCAACACTCGCACCATGAAACCATATCAAATTTCCTTTAGTCTTTTTTTTTGAAAAAAAACCTAGCTTTTCCCTGAATCTTGATAGATCTTCTTTTTTTTGTAATAATCTTATTATTACAATTATAGGTGATAAAATAAAAATTAAATTTATTAGAAGCCTGTAAAAAAAAAACATTAAACTTTCTTAATTTGTTTTTCGTAGAAGTTTTTATAAACCTTTGAATTTGCTAGTAGTTGTTCATGATTTCCTTCACCAACAACTCTACCTGAGTCGATTACATAAATTTTATCTGAATTTAAAATTGTCGATAATCTATGGGCTATCACTATTGTTGTTCTATCTTTAGTTAAAAAATTTATAGCATCTTGAATTTTATTTTCCGTTTCCGCATCTAGCGATGATGTTGCTTCGTCCAATAAAATAATTTGACTTTTTTTCAGCATTGCTCTTGCTATTGAAAGTCTTTGTTTTTCGCCACCAGATAATCTAGTGCCATTTTCACCAATAATAGTTTCATACTTATTTGGAAGTTTTTCTATAAATTCACTTGCAAAAGAATATTTTGCTGCTTCCTCAATTTCTTTTTGACTTGCATGTAGGTTTGCATAAGCAATATTATTTCTAATTGTATCATCAAATAAAGTAGTATCTTGACTAACTAGCGAAATATTTTTTCTTAAAGATTGTATGGTACATTTATAGATAGATTGATTATCTATCTGTATATCTCCTGAAATTGCATCATAAAACCTTGGAATTAAATTTAATATTGTTGATTTACCAGCACCACTATGACCAACAATTGAAGTCATTTTTCCACCTAACATTTTTATACTTACTGAATTTAAGGTTCTGATTTCTTTTTCTTTTTCATACTTGAAAGATACATTTTTAAATTCAATATTGCCTGTATCAACTTTTATTTCAGAGCCATCTTTGTTTTGAACAAGTTCAGATTTTTCGTCAATAACAGGCAAAATTCTTTTTGCAGCTGAAAGCCCTTGGCTAATTGTTATATTCAATGTAGCAAGTGATCTAACCGGTTGATATGCTAGCATCATAGCTGCAAGAAAAGAGAAAAAATTATTTATATCAATCTCATTCTTTAAAACTAACTTTCCAGAGTAAAAAATTAAAACTGCTATCATAATACCTGTTAAGGTTTCCATTATTGGTGATGCTCTAACGTAGACGGTTGCAATTTTTATACTTTTTTCTTTAACATCATTTATGAACTTTTCTGCTCTTATTTTTTCATATTTTTCCTGTTGAAAAATTTTAATAAGTTTATGATTTTTAAAAAGTTCAATTAAATATGTATTAAGAATTCCAGCTCTTAACATTTGTTCTGTTGCAACCTTACCTATTCTTTTACCCAAGCTTCTTGCCGCAAAAGTTGCTAGAGGTATCATTATAATTGCCACTAAAGAAAGCTTCCAATTTTGAAAAAACATTACAATCAATAATCCAATTAAAGTTAAACTATCTTTGAAAATATTTAAAACTGCTGTGCTGATTAAGTTGGTAATATGACCCACATCATTAGTCACATTGGATATAAATTTTCCAGTATGTTTTCCATCAATTAATTTTGTGTCAGCCTCAACCAAGTTATTTAACATATCACATTGAAGGTCTTTTCTTACCTCTTCTGAAACACCTATCATAAGAACTTTTGCTGCATATAATGAAAAGCCTTTTATTGCAAAAGCAGCAATAATGAAAATTGGAATGATAATTATTAAAGCTTGATCTTTTTCAATAAATATTTTTTTTATTGCTGGATCTAAAAGATAGGCAATGGCTGATGTACTACCAGCCACAAGTAAGGCAAAAAATACAGACAATATTATTTTATTAATATGTTTTTTTGTATAATCAAAAAAAAGTCTTTTTATAATATCAATTCTATTCACTTAAAGTTTTCCAATTAAAATATTACACAAAACTATAGCACCAAAAAAATTATTACTTTTAAAAATTTTTAAACAAGTTTTTGGATCTTGATAATTAAAATTATAGATTTGAAAAAAAAATAAATGTACAGCTGAGATAAGAATAAAAAAATAAGACATTGAATTAAGCTTCATAATAAAACTTACTAAAATTAAAGAAATTAAAAAGAGCAAATAACATGTTGTTAAAAATAATTTTGGTTTTTTTTTAAATTTTATTGAAGTTGATTTTACACCTATAATTTCATCATCTTTAATATCTTGAAACCCATAAATCGTGTCATATCCCAGTGTCCAAAATATGGCTCCAAAATAAAAGATAATAGCTACAGCGTTTATTTCCCCTTGTATTGCTGTCCATCCAAGAACCAAACCATAATTGAATGTTATTCCTAAAAATAGTTGAGGCCAATAAGTAAACCTTTTCATTAATGGATAGGTAAATGCTAAAGGCATAGAACCAAGGGCCAGAATAATTGTTAAATTATTAAAATTAATTAAAACTAAAAAAGCAATCGAACATAAAATAATAGTATAGAGTAATCCCAATTTAACAGAGACATTACCTGAAGCGATCGGTCTATTTTTAGTTCTCTCTACCTTTTTATCAAATTCTTTATCAGAAATATCATTTACAATGCAGCCTGCAGAACGCATTAGAACTGATCCCATAAAAAATAAAAATAAATAAAAAAAATAATTATTGAGTGAATTTGAAAAATCATAGGCAAGTGTTAAACCCCATGCACAAGGCCAAAATAATAGCATAAAGCCAATAGGCTTTTTTAATCTAGTTAATTCAATAAAGAGATTTAATTGCTTCATAATATTTTACTTGTAAATAGCAAAGGCTAGTTTCATAATCAAATTGATTCGTATGAATATAGATTACACAGTTACAGCATTGATGTTTCCAGCCATTCCTCTATTGATGAGTGTATATAGTAACAGATTTCACTCTTTGAGTAAGCTTATTAGACAGCTTCATGATGAACATGTGTATGAAAATCATATTCCTCCTGAGTGGAAAAAACAGTTTATAAATTTAAATGGAAGAATTGTTCTTTTAAAGTGGACTATTATGTTTGCTGCATTTGGTTTCTTATTTAATATGCTGACTGTTTTTGCTCTTTACCTAAATGAGATTTTTGCTGCAAGAATAATTTTTGGGTCATGCTGTTTATCGATGATGATTTCAATTATTGTTTTTATGAGAGAAATTCAAGTATCAACAAATGCATTAAAATTGCATATGTCTGATATGGATGTTGATTTAGATTAATTAGGAATAATAACTGCAGGGCCAGTTAATAGTCTTGCTTCTAATTCTTCATGAGCCTTTTTTGCATCATCAAGAGCATATTTTTTTGAAATTTCAACTTTAAATTTTCCAGACAAGATTGCATCAAAAACTTTTTTAGCAGACTCAACTAATTCTTCTCTCGTCATTGTGTAATGAGCAATTGAGGGACGAGTAAAAAATAATCCTTTTGCATTAATATGTTTTTTAACATCTATAGTATCAACGTATCCTGATGCATTACCGAATGCGACCATCATACCTCTAACTTTCAAGGTTTCAATTGATCCATCAAATGTTTTAATACCAACACCGTCATAGACAACATCAACTCCATTTTTACCTGCAATTTTTTCTACCTCTTCAACAAAATTTGTATCTGTATAATTGATTACATGATGACATCCATTTTTTTTAGCAATAGCCTCTTTTTCTTTAGAGCCAACAGTTCCAATAACTTCAGCTCCTAATGCATTAGCCCACTGACATAATATTTGGCCAACACCACCAGCTGCTGCATGGTATAAAACTTTATCACCTTTTTTAATTGGATAAGCTCTGTGTAATAAGTATTCAGCAGTTATTCCTTTAAGCATAATACAAGACGCAATTTCATCTGAGATACCCTCTGGAACTAAAACTAATTTTTCTTGAGGAAATAATTGTTTTTCTGAATAACTTCCAATTGGCATTGACGAGTGAGCCACTCTATCGCCAACTTTAAATAGATCAACATCAGAACCAACTTCTTCTATTATTCCACATGCCTCTAGACCAATTCCACTTGGAAGAGGAATAGGATACAAGCCTGTTCGGTGATAAACATCAATATAGTTAAGACCAATTGATAAATTTTTTATCAAAACTTCTTTTGGACCTGGTTTACCAATCTCAATATCTTTAACTTCTAAGACTTCAGGGCCACCAAATTTTTCTATTTTAATAGTTTTCATTATTTTACAAATGTATCATTATGATAATCTTGAACTGCTTGCAAGATTTCTGCTTTAGTGTTCATTACAAATGGACCTCCCCTAGCAATTGGTTCACCAATAGGCTTTCCAGATATCAATAAAAACTTAGCTTTAGTTAAGCTAGAGACTTTTAATTTTTTACCTCTAGTTAGGATAATTAAAGTAGAATCTTTAACGGCATCATGATCTTGATTGCCAACTTTAATTTCACCTTCAACTAAATATATTAATGAATTGTGAGTTGAGGGAAGATCAAAATTAAATTCTTTTCCTTTTTCAAGTTCTACATCAAAATAAACAGGTTCAACGTTATGGCCCTTAACAGGTCCTTCTGCATCTTGAAATTTTCCAGCAATCACTTTGACAGTCTTATCATCATCTTTATGAGTGCTCATTTTATCTGCATCAATGTAAATATATTCAGGCTTTGTCATTTTTAATTTAGCAGGCATGTTTACCCATAATTGAAACCCATGAAGCTTACCTTCTTTCATTGCAGGCATTTCTGAATGAATGATGCCACTTCCTGTTTTCATCCATTGGACATCTCCAGCAGTCATTATTCCTTCGCCACCTGTGCTATCTTTATGTTCAAAGTCACCAGCCAGCATATACGTTACTGTTTCAATTCCTCTGTGAGGGTGGGGAGGGAAACCTCCAATGTAATCATCTTTATTTTCAGAACCAAACTCATCCAACATTAAAAAAGGATCGTGGTAATCAATAAGGTGAGTACCAATACTTCTTTTTAATTTAACACCAGCACCATCTGATGCTGAAACTGGTTCTATTATCTTTTCAACTTCAATATTTGCCATTTTCTAAATTACTTATTATGAGAGCCATCACAAAGAGGCTGATTGTTTGTTGCTTTGCATGTACAAAAAAAAACTTTTTTTGTCTCTTCAGCTTTATAAGCTAGAGGAGTAAATTCAGAGCCTTTGTGAGAACCATCACATAATGGTTGTTTTGAACTTTTTCCACAAGTACACCAATAATAAGATTTATCTTTTTCAACTTCTACTGCAATCGGTGCATCTCCTGCTCTATGTGCTTTTGTCATTATTAACCTTTCAATTTGATTGAACTGTATTTAATACTTTGTTATGAATAATGCAATAAGGCAATATAATCATACCAGTATATAAAATCATACCATGAAAAATTTAATAGATTGTCCAGCTGAAAGAGCCGTCTACTTTCTTGGAGGTAAATGGAAAATTAGGATCTTGTTTGGTTTACTGCAAAGAAAAAAAATGAGATTTGGTGAGTTTAAAAAAGCATTAAAAACTATTACACAACAAATGTTATCTAAGCAGCTTAAAGAGTTAGAGGCTGATGGTATAATTAATAGAAAAGTTATTCAAATAATGCCTCCAAATGTTGAGTATTCACTTACTGAATTTGGTCTTTCAGTTATGCCTATTTTAAAATCTTTTTCTGAATGGAACAAAAAAAATACTCGAACTATTTCAGTAAAACTAAATAAGAATTTTGAAGAGAATAGAATTAAATAATATCAAGTAATTGTTTTAAGTTTTTAACTTCATCTTTAGGTTTATAATCAAGATTATCAAAAATATTATTATTTCTATTTACCCAAATAGAACTGTAACCATAATTCCCACCACCAGAAACATCCCAAGTGTTAGCACTTAAAAATGCAACTTCTTCTTTTTGTATTTTGTATTTTTTAATTGGCAAGTCATAAACTTTTGCGTCTGGTTTATAAATTCCAACTTCTTCAATTGAAAAAATATCATCAAATATATTATCTAGATTATTGCTCTTAACTAATTCATTAAGAAGAGAGGGTGTTCCATTTGACAGAATACCTAATTTATAATTTTTTTCTTTTAATCTTTTTAAAACCTCAGGTACCTCAGGAAAAGGTGAGAGAACCTTATAAAGATTTAATAATTCATTTCTCATTGATGAATCTATTTCGTAAGCCTTCATAGATTTATCCAAACTATCTTCGGTTACTTGCCAAAAGTCCTTATGTCTATTCATTAGACTTCTAAGCCAAGTGTATTCAAGTTGAGTAGTTCGCCAATAATTAGCAAAGCCTTCCCATTTATCACCAATTTTATCTTTACATTTTTCTGCAGCTGAATTGACATCAAATAAAGTGCCATATGCATCAAAAATTATTGCTTTAATATTTTTCATAATTTAACTTAATATTAATGAGTAATATTAGATTATTTTTTAAAGAAAGTTTATCACTTAATTTAACCGCTAAACTTAATAAATCACAATCTCACTACGTAAACAAAGTTATGAGGATTGAAGTTGGTGAAATTTTTTCATTATTTAATAGCAATGGAGAGTGGGAAGCAAAAATTTTAACTATTTCAAAAAGTATAGTTGAATTTAATATAACGAAACAATTAAGACAAAAAGAGACTTTAAATGAATTATGGTTAGCTTTTTCACCCATCAAATCAAATTATTTTAATTTTATGATTCAAAAAGCAACAGAACTTGGTGTCACAAAATTTCTTCCAATAATATTTGACAGAACAATTGTAAGAAAAATTAACAAAGATAGATTAGAAAAGATAATCATAGAAGCTGCTGAACAATCTAATCGTATTAACGTCCCTTTTGTTGAAGATCCTCAATCTTTGCAAAATTTTTTAAAGGAAAAAAAAATGGATTTAATATTTACAGATTTAAACTCTGAAAATAAAAAATTAAGACTAAATAAATTAACTCATAATCCAACGTGTGTAATTATTGGTCCAGAAGGAGATTTTTCTGAGGAGGAAAGGAAGGAGATTCTTGGTTTTGATGGGGTTCAGCCAATTAAGATAAATGACAATATACTTAGGTCAGAAACTGCTGTAATTTCAGCGTTATCAATTGTTAATTATGCAATTAATTGATATTTTGTCGCGAAAACTAAAGTGTAATTTTTTTAAAGACACTTTATATAGTGTGTAACAAATGAAAAAATTTTTAATAACAATTATAGCTACACTGTTAATGACTAGTGCTTGGGCGGATCAGCCTAAAAACTGGCAACTAGGCTTTCAAGATTCAGCTTCTCAAAGTATGACTGAGATTGTTAGTTTTCATAACAATATTCTTCTTCCTGTAATTATTGCTATAAGTGTTTTTGTTTTATTCCTAATGATTTACGTTTGTATAAGGTTTAGAGCGTCAAACAATCCTAACCCATCAAAAACTACTCATAATGTTGCTGTGGAAGTTTTATGGACATTAATTCCATGTTTAATTTTAATAGTGATGGCTGTTCCATCATTTAAAATTTTATATAAACAAGATACGATTCCAAAAGCTGACCTAACAATTAAAGCTGTAGGTTACCAGTGGTACTGGGGATATGAGTACCCTGATGAAAATATTATTTTTGAATCATATATGATCAAAGATGAAGACCTAAAAGAAAACCAACCAAGATTACTAACTGTTGATAATGAAGTTATCGTTCCAGTTAATAAAGTGGTTAAAGTTTTAATTACAGCTAATGATGTTTTGCATGCTTGGGCATTACCATCATTTGGGGTTAAGAGAGATGCTGTTCCTGGAAGAATTAATGAAACTTGGTTTAAAGCTGAAAAAGTTGGAACGTACTACGGTCAATGTTCTGAACTTTGTGGAATAGAGCATGCTTTTATGCCTATTACAGTAAAAGTTGTGACAGATGAAGAATATGCGATATGGTTAACAGAGGCAAAAATGAAATTTGCTAAAGAGCCAATTACAGAAAATGAATATAAAAAAATAGCGAGTAAATAATAATGTACACACAAACAGCATCACACGACGATCACCACACGCCAACAGGTTGGAAACGTTGGGCTTACTCAACTAACCACAAAGACATTGGTACAATGTATTTAATTTTTGCAATTGTTGCAGGAATTATTGGTACAGCTTTTTCAGTATTAATGAGAATTGAATTGATGCATCCTGGTGATGGAATTTTAGGTGGCAACTATCACCTATACAATGTGTTGGTTACAGGCCATGGATTAATAATGATTTTCTTTATGGTAATGCCTGCAATGATTGGGGGATTTGGTAATTGGTTTGTTCCAATTATGATTGGTGCACCTGATATGGCTTTTCCTAGAATGAATAATATTTCATTTTGGTTATTACCAGCTTCATTTATTTTATTATTACTTTCAATTTTTGTAGATGGCCCTCCAGGTCAACAAGGTGTTGGTGGAGGATGGACTTTATATCCGCCTTTATCATCTAAAGCTGGACAACCAGGACCTGCAATGGATTTTGCTATTTTAAGTTTACACTTAGCTGGGGCTTCTTCAATTTTAGGAGCAGTTAACTTTATTACAACAATTTTAAATATGAGAACACCAGGTATGACTTTGCATAAAATGCCATTATTTGCTTGGTCGGTTTTAGTTACTGCATTTTTATTGTTATTATCACTTCCTGTTTTAGCAGGTGCAATAACAATGCTTTTAACGGATAGAAATTTTGGAACTGCATTTTTTGATGCTCAAACTGGTGGAGATCCAGTTTTATACCAACATTTATTTTGGTTCTTTGGTCACCCTGAAGTTTATATTTTAATTTTACCTGGCTTTGGAATGATTAGTCATATTGTTTCAACATTTTCTAAAAAACCTGTATTTGGATATTTAGGAATGGCTTATGCGATGGTTTCAATTGGTGTTGTCGGGTTTGTTGTTTGGGCTCATCACATGTACACAGTAGGTTTAAGCACAGATACTAAAGCATATTTTTTAGCTGCAACAATGATTATTGCGGTCCCAACTGGGATTAAAATATTTTCATGGATTGCAACAATGTGGGGTGGATCAATTTCATTTAAAACTCCCATGATGTGGGCATTAGGTTTTATATTTTTATTTACGGTAGGTGGTGTAACAGGTGTTGTTCTTGCAAATGCAGGTGTTGATACTGCAATGCATGATACTTATTATGTAGTTGCTCACTTTCATTATGTATTATCTTTAGGTGCGGTATTTGCAATCTTTGCAGGATTTTATTATTGGTTTGGTAAAATGTCTGGGTATGAGTATTCAGAATGGATGGGGCAATTACATTTTTGGTTAACATTCATTGGAGTGAACTTAGTATTTTTTCCTCAACATTTTTTAGGTTTAGCTGGAATGCCAAGAAGATATGCTGATTATCCAGATGCATTTGCAGGTTGGAATTACGTATCCTCTGTAGGTTCTTATATTGCAGTTGTAGGCTTGCTAGTATTTTTTGTTAACTTAATTTATTCTTTTTCAAAGAAAAAAGCTGCAGCTCAAAACCCTTGGGGAGAAGGTGCAACAACTTTGGAATGGACAGTTCCATCACCACCTAACTTCCACACTTTTGAAGAGTTACCAAAGTTTGAAGATATTGATGGTGTCGAAAAATCTACTAGTTAGTAAAACTATAATCTTTTTGAATATTAATGATTAATTCTAAATTAAAAAATAGAAATTTAAGACAAGCAGAAATTTTTAGTTTTTCTGAATTACTTAAATTAATGAAACCAAGAGTTATGTCTTTGGTCATTTTTACTTGTGCTGTTGGACTTTTAATGGCGCCTGTTACAGTACCAACTCTAGACGCAATGATTGCAATTTTCATTGTTTCAGTTGGGGCAGGAGCAGCTGGTGCATTAAATATGTGGTACGAATCTGACCTTGATGCGTTAATGACTCGAACTTGTTTAAGACCAATTCCAATGGGTAAAGTGAATAAAAAACAAGCTTTAATTTTTGGAATTTTGCTATCATTTTTTTCTGTAGTTGCACTAGACTATTATGCAAATACTCTATCAGCAGTTCTACTACTTTTTACAATTTTGTTTTATGTTTTCATTTATACAATTTGGTTAAAAAGAAAAACTCCACAAAATATTGTTATAGGAGGAGCAGCAGGAGCTTTACCTCCAGTAATAGGCTGGACTATTGCAACCAATTCACTTTCTTTAGAAGCATTAACTTTCTTTTTAATTATATTTTTTTGGACACCATCACATTTTTGGGCATTAAGTCTTTATAAGTCAGATGATTATAAAAAAGCTAAAATACCAATGTTACCATTAACTAATGGTATTGAGGCTACAAAAATAAATATTCTTGTTTATTCACTGTTAATGTTGCCAATGGTTGTTTTACCATATGCAATTGATTTTGTTGGACTAATATTTTTAATACCTGCTTTAGCTTTAACGCTTTATTACAATCTTTTATGTTTTCAACTTTATAAATTCAAAAAAAATAAATTTAAACCCAAGAAAGCTAAAACAATATTTGGATACTCAATTTTATATTTATTTTTGATATTCGTTATTTTTTTAATAGATAAAATATTATGATGGTACCTGATAAAAAAACTAAGCGAAAAAATATTTTAACAGCAGTTGCAATATTAGCATTTATGATTTTTTTATTTTTTTTTACTCTCTATAATACGGGTGTTTTTGATAGACAAATATAATGCAAAATAAAACACTTACACCAATTCTATTAGCGGGAATATTTTTTCTAATGTTAGGATTATCTTTTGCTGCAGTTCCTTTGTATGATTTATTTTGTAAAGTAACAGGCTTTGGTGGCACCACCCAGGTATCAAGACAGGCTCCTGAGTTAGTTTTAGATCAAAAAGTAAGTGTTAGATTTGATACCAATGTTAATAAACTTCCGTGGAACTTTAAAGCCAAGACAAATGTTATGGATGTAAAAATTGGTCAAGTAAATAGTATAGAATTTGAAGTTGAGAACTATGGAAATGAGACAACCTATGGTGTTGCAAGCTTTAATGTTTCACCATCAACATTTGGGAAGTATTATAGTAAATTAGGTTGTTTTTGCTTTGAAAAACAAGAGTTAAAACCAGGGGAAAAGGCTATATACATAATGACTTTTTATTTGGATCCAGAAATGGTAAATGATCCTGGTACTAAAAATATTAAAGATGTAACTATGTCCTATACTTTTTTCTCATCAGATTACTATAAACAGCCTCAAATATAAAATATGTCTGCAGAAAAAAAACATGATTATCATTTAGTAGATCCAAGCCCTTGGCCTATTTATGTATCTTTCTCTTGTTTAGTTCTAGCCATAGGTTCGGTTTATTATTTACACAACGAAGTATCTTGGGGAATGTACCTTGGTTTAGCTTTACTTTTATATGGAGCATACATGTGGTTTAGAGATGTTGTTATCGAGGCAGAACATCAAGGTCATCATACTCCAGTTGTACAAATTCACCATAGATATGGAATGACACTATTCATAGCGTCTGAAGTAATGTTTTTTGTTGCATGGTTTTGGGCTTATTTTGATATAAGTTTATTCCCCAATGAATTTGTAGGAAGTGTTTGGCCACCTCAAGATATAGAAACACTTGATGCTTGGGATCTTCCATTAATTAATACACTTATTCTACTATTATCCGGAACAACAGTAACTTGGTCACATCATTCATTGATTGAAGGTGATAGAAAAGGTTTTATTCAAGGATTAATTTTTACAGTTATCTTAGGGTTTAGCTTCACGTTACTTCAAGCATATGAGTATAGTCATGCAGCCTTTAATTTTTCAGGGCACATTTATGGATCAGTATTTTATATGGCAACTGGATTTCATGGATTTCATGTCATAATAGGAACTATATTTTTAGCTGTATGCCTTTGGAGAGGTAAATTAGGTCATTTTAATAAAGACCATCATTTTGGGTTTGAAGCAGCTGCATGGTATTGGCACTTTGTTGATGTTGTTTGGTTGTTTTTATTTGCAGCTATTTATGTTTGGGGAAGTTAGTTTCTAGGCTTTGAGATATAAATTTTTATTTTCTATTTTTGTTTTTTTCTTTATATCTGTATTTGTAGCTTTAGGAAGTTGGCAAATTGTTAGACTTAATTGGAAGTTAGAATTAATTAATCAAATAGAAACATCCCTTAAGGATACTCCGGTTGATTTATCAAGCAGTAAACACACAAACTATCTTAGAGTTAAAACTAGTGGTTTGATTGATTTTGAAAAACAAATCTATCTTTATAATTTAGATGAAAAAGGTAAACCAGGATTTGAAGTTATTAGTCCATTAACAGTTGAGAATAGAAACTATTTACTAAATAGAGGGTGGATACCTTTTGATAAAAAAAATGATCAAACAATAAATCTTATAGACTCTAGTAATATTAATGGAATTTTAAAAAAGCAAACAAAGTCTAACATGTTCAAGCCAGAAAATGACATCCCAAATAATTATTGGTTTACTTTAAATAGAAAGGATGTTTTTAAATATACTGGTAAAAATTTTTCTCCTTATATAATTTATCTTTCTGGACAAAATGATCTTCCTAAAACAAAATCAATTACTGCAAACATTTCAAATAATCATAAAAAATATGCACTAACTTGGTTTTCATTAGCGATTTCGATTCTTTTAATATATTTATATTTAAGAAAAAAAAATTATTAGATGAAGTATATAAGCACTAGAAATAATTCAAAAGAGCATAGTTTTGAAGAAGTATTTATAAAAGGATTAGCTGACGATGGTGGACTATTTATTCCAAAGGAGATTAAAAAATATACTCAAGAAGAATTAAATTCATTAAGTGAATTGAGCTACCAGGATTTAGCTAAAAAGATTATCTATCCCTTTATAGGTGATTTTATGTCTGAGTCTGAGTTATCTTTGATCATAGATAAATCATATTCAACTTTTCGAAAAAAAAATGTTGTTGATTTAATAAAACTTGGTGACACTAAAGTTTTAGAGCTATTTCATGGTCCAACACTTGCTTTTAAAGATGTTGCAATGCAGTTGCTTGGAAATTTTTATGAATTTTATTTAAGCAAAAATAGTAAAAATATAAATATTATTGTTGCAACATCAGGAGATACTGGTGCTGCGGCCATAGATGCAATTAAGGGTAAAAAAAATGTAAATATATTTGTCCTTCACCCTCATAATAAAGTTTCACCCGTTCAAAGAAAAATAATGTCCACTGTTAAAGAGAATAACGTCTTTAATATTGCAATAGAAGGAAACTTTGATGATTGTCAAAATTTAGTTAAAGCGATGTTTGCAGATAAGGATTTTTCAAACTCGATTAATATGTCGGGAGTTAATTCTATAAATTGGGCAAGAATAATTGCCCAAGCTGTTTATTATTTTTATACTTACTTCTTAATTAAAGATAAAAAATCAATTAATTTTTCAGTTCCCACAGGAAATTTTGGTGATGTATATGCTGGCTACTTGTCAAAAAAGATGGGTCTTCCAATAAATAAATTAATAGTTGCAACGAATAAAAACGATATTTTACATAGAGCAATATCAACTGGAAAATATGAGGTTGAAACAGTTTTCGAAACTAATTCACCAAGTATGGATATTCAAGTTGCCAGCAATTTTGAAAGATTAATTTATGATTTGAATGATTTTGATGACATAGAAACTAAAGATGTAATGATTAAAATAAAAGATGAAGGAAAGTATATCTTTGCAAAAAATAGATTAGAAAAAATTA
This sequence comes from Candidatus Pelagibacter sp. PS_44, assembly GCF_059417735.1. NCBI lineage: Bacteria > Pseudomonadati > Pseudomonadota > Alphaproteobacteria > Candidatus Pelagibacterales > Candidatus Pelagibacteraceae > Candidatus Pelagibacter > Candidatus Pelagibacter sp. PS_44. Next base: position 957,245 of record NZ_CM182063.1, on the reverse strand, counting down.
GAAAGGATTTTCTCTCTGAAAGTATGAATGAAGAGGAAGTAATAGAAACGATAAGAAATATCTATAATAAATATAAAGTAATATTAGATCCTCATACAGCGATAGGTCTTGGCGCTTTAAATAAAATAAATATAGAGGGAGATAATATTGTTTTAGCAACGGCACATCCTTGCAAATTTCCAGATGCTATAGATAAATCAATTTCAATAAAGCCAAGCCTACCCAGTGAATTACAATATATTATGGATAAAAAAGAGTATTACGATATAGTTCCTAATAACGTAAGTAAAACCAAGCAATACATTAAGGACAAATTAAAATGAAGTTGAGAGAAAATGAAAATATTCCTAGTGCTGATTTTTTTATCTTAGAGAATGGAAATCCTATAAAAAAAAATACATTAGAATTTTTTAAGGATAAAAAAATAGTTTTATTTGGACTTCCTGGTGCATATACTTCAGTTTGTTCAGCCAAGCATTTACCTAGCTATGTTGAAAGTTATGAGCAATATAAAGCTAAAGGCATCGACCATATTGCTTGTATTTCAGTTAACGATCCTTTCGTAATGGATGCATGGGGAAAAAGTCAAAATGTTGGTGACAAAATTATAATGATGGCAGACCCAATGTTAGATTTTACCAGAGCTATTGGTGCAGATATTGATAAGAGTGCTAGAGGCCTAGGTATTCGATCGAATAGATATACAATGTTAGTAGATAATCTTAAGGTCATTAAAGTACAAGAAGAAAAAGATACAGGTGCTTGTGAAATTTCAGCAGGTCAAAATTTTTTAACTTTAATTTAGTTCAGCAGCTTTTTTAGCTAATAAATCAACTTCTTCATTTAAGGCATTGCCAGCATGAGCCTTAACCCAGATCCATTTTATTTTATACGATTTAGTTAATTCATAAAGTTGCATCCATAACTCTTTATTTTTAACCGGCTCTTTCTTAGAAGTTTGCCAATTATTTTTGATCCATTTATGGATCCATTCAGTAATACCCAACCTTACATATTGTGAGTCAGTATAAATTTCGATTTCGTTATTTTTGTCAATTTCTTGAAGTGCCATGATTGGAGCCATCAGCTCCATTTTATTATTAGTAGTATCTTTAACACTTCCGCTAATTTTTTTAATTATCTCATTATCATTTATAATTGCAGCCCAACCTCCATTTCCAGGATTATTTAAACAGGAGCCATCTGTATAAATTTTGATCATTATTTATAATAATCTTTGTAGTCCGTAAGATTGTTGTGAATAATTAATTTTTGTAAATATTCTCTAGGATCCTTAATCTTAATTAATGCATTATTTGGTGTATTAAAAAAATCATAAATTCTTGTTAAAAGATATCTCAAGGCAGCGCCTCTGCACATTAAATTAAGTGACTGCTTTTCTTTTTTTGACAGAGATCTTATTGCTTCATATCCATTAATTAAATTTTTTATCTTTTTATTATTCATTACAAAATTATCTTTCTTTTTATCAAAACATAATGCATTTATACAAATTGCAATTTCATAAATAAAATAATCATTAGAAGAAAAATAGAAATCAATGAATCCTGAAAATTTGTTTTTTTTAAAAAAAATATTATCTATAAATAAATCTCCGTGAATAATTCCCTGGGGTAAGTTTTTAGGCCAATGTTTCAGAATATCTTTAAAACATAGATTTAGAGTTTTCTTAAGGTTAGGTAAAAATTTATAGGATTTAAAATTAATACTCTTCATTAAGCCACCAAGCTTATTAATTGACATGGAATTCTGTCTACTTAACTTTAGTTTAGATGTAACAGTATGAAATTTTGCAATATTTTTTCCAATATCAAAACAATTTTTGTAGTTAAGATTTGTTTTATCTTTGCCTTCTAAAAAGGTTACAATACAGGCAGATTTTTTTTTAATTTTACTTATATGAGAACCTTTTTTAGTACGTAATGGCTTTGGACATGCAATTTTTTTTTTATTAAGCTCTTCCATCAAGTTCATAAAAAATGGTAAATCTTTTTTTTGAACTCTCTTTTCAAAAATTGTCAGGATAAATTTATTATTTTTTGTTTTAAGTAAATAATTGGTATTTTCTATTCCTTTTTTAATACCTTGAAATTTTTTAACTTCATTTATTTGATAATCATTAACCAATGAAGAGACATCTCTTTTTGAAATTTTTGTATATACAGCCATCTAATTAAGTTTGCCAGGAACTTTAAAAACAATATTTTCTTTTATAATTTCAACAACCTCAATCTTTACTTTATATTTACTTTTAATTTGATCAATAAAGTTTTCAACTAAAACTTCAGGGGCAGAGGCTCCTGATGAAATACCAATTGTTTTACAATTTTTCAATTTATCAAATGGGATGGAACTTTCAGAATGTATTAGTTCAGAATGTGGGCAACCAGCTTGTTCTGCAACTTCAACTAATCTTACAGAATTTGAGGAATTTCTACTTCCAAGGACAAAAAACATATCGCACTTTTTTGCAATATTCTTAACTGCTGCTTGACGATTAGTTGTTGCATAACAAATGTCCTCTTTAAATGGCTCTTTTATTTCTGGGAATTTTTTTTTAAGAGCTTTAATTATTCCTTTAGTGTCATCAATAGAGAGAGTTGTTTGAGTTACATAAGCAATTTTTTTATTCCCATCCAATTCATAGGCCTCAACATCATGCTCATCTTGTATTAAATCAATTGTTCCGTTTGGTAGCTGACCCATAGTACCAATAACTTCTGGATGGTTATTGTGCCCAATAAGAACTATATGATAACCAGCTTTATGTAAATTTTCAGCTTCTCTATGAACTTTAGAAACAAGTGGACATGTAGCATCAATATATTCCATTTTGTAATCATTAGCTTGTGTAGGTACCGATTTTGGAACACCATGTGCTGAAAATATTACTGGTCTGCTTTTATCTTGAATTTCATCAAGCTCTTCAACAAAAATTGCCCCTATGGCTTTAAGGCTATCTACAACATATTTATTATGAACTATTTCATGACGAACATAAACTGGTGCGCCATATTTATTTATACTTTTTTTTACAATTTCTATGGCTCTTTCTACTCCTGCACAAAATCCGCGTGGAGCAGATAGCAAAATTTTTATCTCTTTATTTTTCATTTTTTTCTAAAAGGTATTCGAGCAATATATGTGGAAAGGTCAAAGACGCCAAACCAATAAATATAGTTTTAAATATAGCATCATTGATAGGATAATAATTTGTAAGAAAATATAGGCTTATAATATAAAATATTGCAGTTAATATTGTTAGTGGCATAGCTTTTTTCATAAATTTAAGACTTCCACTTTTGAAATCAATATTATCTATTTCATTTATTAATGAAATGGAGTGTCTAAAAGAATGTAAAAAACAAAAATAAACTGTAAATGCAACCAAAGGTGAAAAAAAATAGTTTAAGATTAATATCGAAATAAAGTCAAAAAAAATTAGAATATTAAGTATTTTAAAATCCCTGCTAAATAAGTAAATATGAACAATCAGAGTAATCAAAAATATATAAAAAATTAGATTATTAGTTTCAATAAAACTGAATATTAGATAAAAATTTTCATTTTCAACTAATAGCAATTTAAAAATATTGACTGTTTCGGTAAAGTGAAACATTAGAGGTGCTATAATCACAAGTAAGCCTTTAAAAAAATAAAAAATAATATCTTTATTCGATTTTTTTTGTATCAAAAAATCTGTATCTTCTTTTCCAAAATGGTAAGCAGCCACAATCAAGAATACAACCAAAGATAATGTGGGAATAGAAAGCCAAAAAATAATTATGATAATAGCAATCAGTAAATACAGTAAGTAAAAAATAGAATTATTTTTAATTTTATAAAAGTTTAGAAGCCTTTTCCCTTTTTGGTTATCTAGTGCACCATGAGAAATACCAATTGAAAGTATAAGAAATAAACAAATCATAGGAGATATATATAAATTTTGAAACTGGTCAAAAATGATTGAAAATATAATAGTAAAAATAAAAAAAACTAAAGAGTGAAAAAAATTGATTTTGTTAATTTGACTATTTATCATTTTTAAATAAAGCTTTAATGAATATCCATTTTGGCATTTTCAATATTACAGATAAGTCTTGGAATAAATTACTTTTATTTGATAAAAATTTTATAACATTCTTAGGTAGACCATTAAACATGTTCATGAATATATTTGGCATTTTATTGGGGTGACTATTAAGCACTCTTAAAAATATTTTATCTAAAAATTTATATTTCGCACCAATATTATATTTTTTACATTCATGGATATTATGAATATTTTTTCTTATATATTTGCTATGTTCTTGAATATTCAAAAAAGTATAACCGGTACTTAGTCTAGTCATTCCCCCGGCGGTACCAATATTTATTATATTTTTTTTATCATTGGTTTTAGGATAAAATAAAGGAATTGCACCTTCCTCTTCATATAATATTTTGTAATCTTTTATATTAAGATGATTAATAATATAATTTTGCAATTGATTATCATAATCTTTTAGTGAATTATTAGCCATTGTTGATAACCAAGTTGTTTCTACTAGTGCTCTATTTTTAGAATATGGAAGTGTATAAAAAAAATGAACACTATCCCTTTGATCACAATCAAAATCCATTAAATTAAAAATTTGGTCATCAAAGTCATTTTTTTTAGTTTCAATTTCAATACCTTTAAAGTGTTGCCATAATTGATTTTGATTAGCTTTAAATGAAGAAACACTATTAAAAATAAAACCTTTATCCAAATTTATTTCCTCAGAACTTTTATAAAAGCTAATATTTTTATTTGTATTTAATTTGTTATTAATTTTTTCATAAAACAAGCCACTATCTATAGATTCATAAGGCAAATCACTACATTCTATAAATTTAGTTTTATTGGGAATATTAATTGAAAAATTAATCCAACTTTTTTTTACACAATCTGTAAAGTTGTGCTCTAAAGTCTTCCAATAAGACCAAGTTTTATCTCTTTTATATTCTAACCTTGGTTCAATTATTGCTAAAGTTTTGTCTCTGAGCTTATTGTGAATCTCAAGCTCATAGGCTAGGGATAGACCTGCACAACCACCACCAATTATAACGTAATCAAATTCTTTCATCTAAATTTATTTCTTCTTTAATCAAGAGATGTTCTTCTTCTCTTAGATGACTTTTTTCATTCGTAAATGATAATAAAATTAAATCATATATTGAGAGAAATGTTTCAAATAATTTACTAAAATTACTCACATAAATCTTTCCACTTTTATTATAATTATCAATATTTCTTTTTTGTAAAATATTGTCTCCGATTTTTTTATAAATTCTTCTAGCTACCAATATTGCAAATCTAAAAGTAAAAGGAATTTTTTTTATAGAGTTAAAAGAGCTCTCATAGAAAAGATCAGCTATCCTTAAAGTTTTTTTTATATTCTCAAAGTCATATTCTATGTAAAATCTATTATTATTTGCATCTTCTACAACATCTCTGGATATATTGGTTAGTTGCATCGCTATGCCAAGATCTATTGCAGCTTTCATTGATTTTTTATCTTCAACATTTAAAATTTTTGCCATCATTAAACCGACTGTGCCAGCTACTCGATAAGAATAAATTAATAGTTCTTTTTTTGTATTTAGTTTAACTATTTCACTTAGATCAGATTCAATACCATCAAATAAATCATCTATAACCTTTATTGAAATCTTATAATTTTCTATTAAAGACCACATATTTCTAATTACCAAGCTATCAAAATTTTTATTTAAGAACTGACTTTTAAACTCTGATAGTTTTTTTATTTTAATATCTAAATCATTCTTATCATCTGCTATATTGTCTACTGTTCTACAAAAATCGTATAAAGAAGAACAATCTTTGTATGTATTTTTTGGAAGAAAAAAAGCTGCCCAATTAAACGACTTGGCATAAATAGATAAATAATTGTTTTTTAACATTATAATATTTTATCTAAAACTTTTGCTGAAGATAGTACGCCTGGAACTCCTGCACCTGGGTGTGTTCCTGCTCCAACAAAATATAATCCATCATAAATTTCTGATTTATTATGAAATCTAAAATATGCAGATTGAGTAAATTTTGGCTGGATCGAAAAACCTGATCCAAATTTGGTATTTAATTCATTTTCAAAATAATCTGGTGTTAAATAGAAATCTTCAATAATATTTTCTCTAAGATTGGGTAGCAATGCTTTTTCCATCTTATCTATTACTAAATTCTTCATTTTTTCACCTTCAATTTTCCAATCAATTTTGGATTGATTGTTTGGGACTGGCACAAGAACATAGAAACAATCATTTCCCTCAGGTGCCATTGATTTATCTGTAGCTGATGGTCTATGCAGGTAATAACTTATGTCATCGTTTAATTTTTTATTTTCAAAAATATCACTCAGATGTTCTTTGTATTTTTCACCAAATTTGATCGTGTGGTGCTCTACATCTGGGTATGTTTTTTTTGTTCCAAAGTAGTAAACGAATAGGCCCATAGAATACTGCATTCGATTTTGCTTCCATTTAAATAGAGAGCTTGTTTTATTTAAACTTAGAAGTTTTTCATATACAGCAGGAGGATCAGCGTTACATATTACGTTATTTGAATGAATTTCTTTTTGATTATCTAATTTTACTCCACTAATTTTTCCATTATTTGAAATTATTTCTGTAACCTCATGTCCTTTGATTAATTCAATTTCTTGTTCAATCATTAATTTTTCTAAGCCGTTGATTATATTACCAGTTCCACCCATTGAGTAATGAATGCCCCATTTTTTCTCTAGATATAGAATTAATCCATATATAGAGGTTGTTGTAAAAGGGTTTCCACCAACTAATAGAGGATGCATACTCAGCATACGTCTTAATTTTTCATTTTTTATATATGAAGAAACTAATGAATAAACTGATTTATAGCTTTTAAGCTTTAGTAAAGAAGGTAATTGCTTCATCATCACAAGAGGCTTATCAAATGGAACATCAGCTAGTTCTGTAAAGCCTTTATCAAATATTTTTTTTGTGAATTTTACAAGCTGCTCATAACCTTTTACATCTTCTTTGCTTATTATCTCAATTTGTTTTTTCATTTGATCTTCATCTCCAGAATAATCAAATACACCTCCATCTTCATAAATGAATCTATACCAAGTTTTTAAAGGAGTGAGTTTTATGTAATCTTGAGACTTTTTATTAAATAAAGTGAAAAGCTCTTCAATTAGATAAGGTGCAGTAATTACTGTTGGACCGCCATCAAAGGTAAAGCCATTTTTTTTAAATACCCTAGCTCTTCCGCCTAAGTCAGGGTGTTTTTCAATTAAAGTTACTTTATGATTTTTAGCTCTTAATCTTAATGCTGCAGCTATACCACCAAACCCAGAACCAATGACTATAGATTTCATTAGGTTAATTTATATTTTTTTTAAAGAATTGTAAGGTAATTATGAGCTTATTTCTTTTAAAGCTATTTTTGTTTCTTCAACATTTTTTTCAAAAAGACCATCAAGTTTTGATTTATCAACAGATGTGTTAATAATTTTTTTAACAGAATCAACAGCGATTTTAATTGAAACATCTTTTATTTCTTTAAGTGCAGCCTCTTTCATTTGTGAAATTTTATTTTCTGCTAATTTTTTTTTAATTTCTGAAGATTTGTGAAATTTATCATTCATTTCGATTATAAGATGTTCACTATCTTTTTTAGCTTGTCGCAAAATATCATTACTTATTGTTTGTGCAGTATCAAGTTTATTTTGAGCGTTATCTAACAAGACTTTCGCTTCTTGTCTTAGCTTTTCACTTTCATCTATTTCATTTTTAATATCAAGGATAAGCTTATTTAAAAGTTCATTAATTTTTTGAGGTATTTTTAAATAAATTAAAACCCCTAAAAATATTAAAAAAGATATAGCTACCCAAAAAGTTCCATCAATTATCATAATATTTAACCATTTTTTTTCTCGAAAGATCTTCTACTATTGCAGAGATGCTACTACTGTTAACTTCAGCCCCTATTAGTTTCTGTAGTAAGTCTGAAGAGGTCTCAACAGCAATCTTCTTAATTTTCTCTGGAGCGCTATCTCTAAAAGTTTTTATTTCAATCTCAGCTTTATTAACTTCTTCATCAAGTTCTTTTTCTAGTGTTTCTTTTTTTATACTAATGTCCTTCAGCACTTCTTCTCTAGCTTGTTTAAAGTAGTTTTTTGCTTCATTTTTGCTGCCTTGTATTATTTTTTCGTATTCTTTAATTTTTTGTTCACTTTCTTCTCTTTGCTTTTCCGCAGCCTCAATGTTTTCTAAAATTTGAGATTTTCTATTTTCTAGATTGGCACTTATTTTTGGAAGTATAAGTTTAGATAAAACAACATATAAAATTCCAAAAGTAATAATTAGCCAAAAAATTTGAGAAACCCAAAACTCAGGATTTAATTGAGGCATTCCACCACTTTCAGCTGCAAAAGCTTCCATAAAAAACAGGAAGCTTAAAAATATCGACTGAAAAAATATTTTTTTAATCATTAAATTTAAAATGCAAATAAAATAATTAACGCTACAACTAATCCAAATAGGCCAGTTGCTTCAGCTAAAGCAAAACCTAATAAAAGATTAGGAAATTGTTTTTGAGCTGCAGATGGGTTTCTCATTGCACCAGAAAGGTAATTACCAAAGATAATTCCAATTCCAACACCGGCACCTGCTAGAGCTATTGCTGCTAGTCCTGCTCCGATCATTTTTGCTGCTTCTAATTCCATTATATCCTCCTTATGTTAGTTAATGGTGTAAATTTAATGCATCATTTAAGTAGATGCAGGTTAAGATTGCGAAAACATATGCTTGAAGAAAAGCAACTAATATTTCCAAGCCAGTTAGCGCAACCGAAAAACTCAGTGGAAGCCATCCACCAACTATTCCAAGGCTTATTACAAAGCCTCCGAAAACTTTCATCATAGTATGACCAGCCATCATGTTTGCAAACAAACGAACTGAAAGACTAATTGGTCTACTTAAGTAAGAAATTATTTCTATAACAACTATTAGCGGCAATAGTAAAGCAGGCACCCCGCTAGGCACAAATAATTTTAAATATCCCAATCCATGTTTCATAAATCCAATAATTGTGACTCCCAAAAAAATAAATGAAGCTAAAATAAAAGTAACAATAATATGACTAGTTACTGTAAAGGCGTAAGGGATCATCCCAAACATATTGCAGAATAGTACAAACATAAATATTGAGAAGATAAACGCAAAGTATGGTTTTGCTTTTGATCCTGCTGTATCACTAATCATTTTGGAAACAAAAGTATAGCTTAATTCAGAAAGAAGTTGCATCTTGCTTGGTAGTAAAGAGTTTTTTTTTGACCCTAAATTAAAAACTAATAAGATTGCAAGTGAACTAATTACCATAAACAAACTTGCGTTTGTGAAAGAAATATCTATTGCTCCTAATTTAATTTCTGGTCCAATTCTATAAACTTCGAATTGGTTCATTGGGTTTGTAGCCATAATTTTTTAAGTCTATTTTTGCATATTCTTTGCAGATCTAAATACGTTTATAATTCCAGCAACAACACCTACAAAAAAAAATATTAATATTAACCAGGGTTTAGTACCAAAGGTCTTGTCTAAAATAAACCCTATAATTGTCCCAACTGCCACTGCAGACACTAATTCTGTACTTAATTTAAAGGCAGTTCCAATAGAGGAGGTTGCCTCTTCATTTTTAATAAGATTTTTCTTTGTAAACTTTGTTTTTGCAATCTCCAAGCGAGTTTTAAGGTCTTCTTTTGGCATCTAGTATTATGCAACCATACTTTCAGCTTTTTGTAAATCAACAGCAACTAACTGGCTAATTCCCTTCTCAGGCATTGTAACTCCATAAAGCCTATCCATTTTAGACATTGTTAAAGCGTGGTGGGTTACAATAATAAATTTAGTATCTGTAATTTTAGTTAGCTCTTCTAATAGGCCACAGAATCTTGTGACATTGGCGTCATCTAAGGGTGCATCAACCTCATCTAAAACGCAAATTGGAGAAGGGTTAGTTAAAAAAACAGCAAAGATCAGAGAAAGAGCAGTCAAAGCTTGCTCTCCACCTGATAATAAAGTGATTGATTGAAGTCTTTTACCTGGGGGACTTACTAGCATTTCTAAGCCTGCTTCAAGTGGATCATCAGAGTCAATCAATTCTAATTTAGCATTACCACCATTGAATAGTTTTGTATAAACTTCATTAAATTTTCTATTAACTTTTTCAAAAGCTTCTAATAATCTTTCTCTTCCTTTTTGGTTCAATTCATTGATGCTCTCTTTTAATTTTATAATAGCCGTTACAAGATCCTCTCTATCTTGTTCCATTTTTTTTATTTCAATTTCATATTTACTAGTTTCCTCATCAGCTCTTAAATTAACAGATCCTAATTTCTCTCTTTCATTTTTTTTTTATCTAAAGCATCTTCTTGTATTGTAGAATTTGGCAACTCTTCAACACCGTTTAAATTTGAGTTTTCAAGAATTTTATCTTCATCAAGATTAAGCTCAGAGCGTACCCTATCAAGTAGATCATCTTTACGTTTTTTTAATCCTTCAATCGTTGCACCAGAACTTGCTTTTCTTTCTCTTATCTGAATAGATTTTTCTTGAACTTCATTTAATTCGAGTCTTAAAGAATTTATTTTTTTGTCTGTTTCTTCTATTATTTTTTCATTTTCAATTTTTTCAGCTGAAGCAATTCGTAAGCCTTCAGTAATCTGACCTTTTCTTTCTGCTTGAGCTTTTGGCTGTTGATCACGTTCATTTAAATTTGATAGTAATTTATTTTTTCTTTCAGTTAATTCTGTAACCATTTTTTGAGAATTTGAATATAAGTTCTTCCAGCTTTCAACTTCTGTTTCTATCGCTTTAATTCGCTCATTTCTTTTTACAGACTCTTTTTTAATTGATTGGTTTTTACTAAAACTATCTGCGTATTTTTCTTGTAATAGTTTTATATTTTCATTTTTTTCATTAATATTAGAAAGTTTCTTTTTACTTTCTTCATCTTCAAGGTTATTTAAAAAATCATCTATCTCTATTTGACATCTATCAAGTAAAACAAGTGCCTGACTTACTTCATTATTATTGATTAACTCTTTTGCTCTTGTTATTGTACTTTTGACATTTCTAATTGGGCCAACACTAATATTTATATTTCCATCGGCAAAAACATTAATTATTTCATCTACTTTTTTTTGTTCCTCTTTTAATTGATTTTTTGCATTTTCAAGATCTTCATTGGAAAGTTTCTCAGTTTCAAAGTACTTGGAGTCAATTTCTATTAATTCAGCTTTTTCTTCTTTCAATCTTTTTTCGTTTGAATTTGCATCAATTACAATCCCTTTTTCTCTATCAATATCCTCTTCAATTATTTTTAAAGATTTTTTAATATTTTCTATCTCATCTTGAGTTCTTACATTTTCTTCATCTAAATTTTGTAATTCTAAATTTAATCTTTGGATTTTAGAGAGATTTTCTATATTTTTTTCTCTTAGTGGTGACACTTTATCAGTTTCAGTTTTAATAGAACCTTCAAACTGAGCTATTTGTTGATTGAAATTGCTTACCTCTCCTTGGGCCTCATTATTAATTACATTTTCCACCCTAATTTCATTGTCAATTTCTAATAATTTTAAATAATACAAACCTGCTTCAATTTTTTTTATTTCCTCAGAGATTAGTTTGTATTTAGTTGCTTCTTCAGCCTGTTTTTGTAGGTTGGCTAATTGTTTTTCTTGTTGTCTTCTTAATTCATCTGCTCTTTTTAAGTTTGTTTCTGCAGCATTCAATCTAAGTTCCGCTTCATGTCTTCTCACATGTAGACCCGAAATATTTGCTGCCTCTTCCAAAATAGCTCTTCTGTCTGTAGGCTTAGCTGTAACAAGAGCTCCTATACGACCTTGACTTATTATTGATGGTGAGTGGGCGCCTGTAGATAAATCTGCAAAAAAAATTTGAGCATCTCTTGCTCTAACTTCTTTGTCATTTATATAAAACTTTGAACCTTTATCTTTTTCAATTTTTCTTCTAATTTCAATCTGGTCTAATTCTTTATATTGCATGGGTCCTTCATGGCTATCGTTATCCAGTGTAATAGAAACTTCCGCTATATTTTTAGATGCTTTATTCGAAGTGCCATTAAAAATAACATCTTCCATACCTGAGCCTCTCATACTTTTAGCAGATGTTTCGCCCATTACCCATCTTAAGGATTCTACAATATTGGATTTGCCACAACCATTTGGGCCGACAATACCTGTCAGGCCATTTTCAATTAAAAAATTTGTTTTTTCGGCAAATGATTTAAACCCATTTAATTGGATTTTTTTAAACTCCATGAACTAACTTATATCAGTTTTTCTAGATATTTTTTTAAATTCTTATAATTAAGGGATTTTTCAAACTTTTTATCGTTTATTATTATCGTAGGAGTAGCATTGACCTTAAATTTTTTAACACCTTCGATTCGGTCATTTAATATGTAATCTTCTATAATTTTATCACTTAAACATTTATCAAAATCTATGTTTACATTCTCACCTTTTAAAAATTTTTTTAAATATCCTGTAGCTTCTTCCGGTGTTTTTCCTCTAGCCCATTTTTTCTGGCCTGAATATAAAATATTCATAATGCTTGAACTGCCGTCGTTATTACACTGAGCAATTTTTGAGGCATTAAATGCTGCAATATTTAATGGAAAATGTCTAAATTCTATTTTTACCAACCCGTTATCAATGAAGTCTTTCTTAAGTTCTGGATACACGTCTTTATGAAAATTTGCACAGTAGCTACAAGTCAACGACTCGTAAGCAATTATTGTTATTTTAGCACTTTCTTCTCCTTCAGTAATTCTTTTAACAATTTCATTTTCTGCAGCAAACGATTTAGAGGAGAAGATTAAAAATATTATGAATAATGTTGAGGCAAATTTTTTCATCTTTGTTTAAATAATTTAGTTAATTCTAGTAGTGATTTTTTTATTTTATCGTTTTTAATATTATTAATTCTATCTGTATATTTGTTATTTGTCACATGATTTTCATTAGTATCTAATTTTTTGAATTTTGTTTGAGCATCATCAAAGCTTATGAATTTCAATTTCTCAACAACGGCATAACCAAAAAAACTATTCATTTTATCCATTATTATTTTTTTTGAGTATTCTAAATCAATTTCATGTCCCCTCTTTACCATTATTTGAAGAGTGCTTACTCCAAATTTATTCGAATTTTTAAAGGATTTGGGATAGCATATCTGAAAAAGATCATCTCCAACTATATACTTCCAGTTACTAAGTGTTTCAGAAAATATATGACCCTTTTTTTTGATTATTTTTTTAATGTTTTTTGGCAAAGTGTCTTTAAAAGACCTTAAGCCTTGAATAGTTTTAAACCTCTGCTTAGTATTATTTTTAAATTGCATATGACTAAATCCATACTAACAAAAAAAATTCTTTATTGGTACGATAATAATAAAAGATCACTGCCATGGAGAAAAAAGCTATCTCAAGTTAAGAGAGAATATTACACGCTAGTAAGTGAGTTTATGTTACAGCAAACGCAGGTTGCAACTGTAATTCCATATTTCAATAATTTTGTAAAAGATATTCCAGATATTAAATCTCTATCAAAAATTAAGGAACATAAACTTTTAAAGTATTGGGAAGGGCTTGGTTATTATTCAAGAGTAAAAAACTTAAAAAAGACTGCACAAATATTAGAAAAAAATTTTAACAGAAGGTTACCAAGCACGATTGACGAATTAAAATTATTACCTGGAATAGGTGACTACACCTCTAATGCAATAATGGCAATTGCCTTTAACAAGCCATTTGTTCCCCTGGATGGAAACATTGAAAGAGTAATTAAAAGATTATTAAATTTAAAATTACCCAAAGAAATTACAAAAGATAATCTTGTTAAGAGTAAAAAAATATTAGGTAATTCAACTAGAGCAAGTGATTATGCACAAGCGATAATGGAGCTAGGTGCATTGATTTGTCGACCTAAAAATCCCTTATGTTACCAATGCCCTTTAATTAAAAATTGTAAGTCTTTTAAAAAAAAAGATTTTGAAATAATAAAAGTAAGAAAAAAGAAGATTGATAAATTTTATTTGTTAGAAGTTTATAAAAAGAATAATAAATTTTTACTGATAAAAAATACTAAATTAAATTTTTTAAAGAATTTACAAATATTTCCTATGAAACAAATACCCAAACCTGACAATTCAGTAAATGCTTTAAACTTCAAGATATCAAATATGAATATGAATATAATAATCAAGTTTTCTAAGTTAAAGGGTACAATTTCTAACTCTTCTTGGATTGATAGCTCTAAGCTTGAAGATTATACTTTGCCCACATTTACTAAAAAAATTTTTAATTATTTAAAAAAAAATTAATGAAAAATATAGCAATAATAGGAGCGGGTATTTCAGGTCTGTACATTGCAAATCTTTTTAGCCAAAACTCAAATTATAAAATTACAATTTATGAGAAAAATAGTTCTGTTAACTTAGAAAAAGGATACGGTATTCAACTTTCAGTTAATAGCATCAAACTATTAAATCAAATAAATTTCCAAAAAATTAGTGTAGAAGATAAATTTCACCCTCATAAACTAGACTTCTATTCTTTAAAAAATAATAAGAAAATATGTGATTTAGATATATCCATGTTTAACAGTGCTGATACAAAATATACTACCTTGCAGCGCTCTACTTTAATTAATTTCTTAAAAGATGGGCTTCATGAAAATATTATCCATTATAATAAAAAAGTTATAAAAATTAATGAAGAAGCTGAAAATAAAGAAGTTTCTTTTGAGGATGGTTCATCTATTAAATGTGATTACTTAATTATCTCTGATGGAACTTTTTCAAAAACAAAATCATTAATTGCCAATAAAGAAATTAAACCAAAATACTTTAACTCTATTGCCTTAAGAGCAACAATAGACCAGAATGCCCTCAAGGGTATTAACCCAGAGAATATATCTTTATTTTTAGGATTTAATTTACACTCAGTTCTTTATCCAGTTAATAGCAAAGGACAGTTTAATTTCGTTACCGTTCTTAGAAAAAAGCTTAGTACTAACGAGTTATCAGACTATTCTTTGTTTGAGAGCAAAGATTTTACTGCATCTATTATATCTGAAATATCAAAGCAAGTAGTTCCTGAAACAATTAACAATCTAAAAAGCATTAAATGCTTCCCAATATTTGTGAGTTCTAAGGTATATGAACCAAAAAATAAAAATACTTTTATTATTGGAGATGCTTTTTTTGCTTTACCTCCAACTTTTGCACAAGGTGCCTCTCAATCAATAGAGGTTGCTCGTGAACTTTATAAAAATTTAGAAAATGAAAACACTCAATTTAACTCTGAAAGAGTTAAAAGAGTAAGGATGATTGATATGAAATCAAAACTTAATTACTTTGCTTTTCATCTATCCAACCCATTAATAATTTGGATTAGAAACTTAGTTATAAAAAAATTAGTTAAAAATAAAAAATTTATTAATAGCTATCTTGGTAAAATTTATAAAGACTAATTTTTAGAAATTAATCTTTGTCTTAAATTATCAATTGGAACAGAAACACCATTCACTGTGCAATGCCAATAAGTCCATCCATTACAGCTTTCAGAACCCAGTATTGTTGCTGCAACTTTATGAATTGATCCTTCGGCTTGATCATGTTTTATACTTCCATCGGCCATAATTTTTGCAACAATTTTTTTCTTTTGATCAAAAATACTTGTTCCAGGCTTTATTATTCCAAGCTCTACCAGTGATCCAAAAGGTATTCTAGGTTTTGATCTATTATTCTTTAAAGTGTCTAAGAAATCATCTTCTATTGGTTTTGTTTTCTTTAGTCTTTCCTCTGCAGCTTTAAAATAGTTTTTTTCTTTTTCTATGCCGTAATAGTTTCTACCTAATTTTTTTGCAACTGTGGCTGTTGTTCCAGATCCTAAGAATGGATCTAGAATTAAATCATTTTTGTTTGATGATGCCAATAAAACTCTATGTAATAGAGACTCTGGTTTTTGAGTTGAGTGAACTTTTATACCATTTTTTTTAAGTCTTTCTGCACCATTACAAATGGGTAAATTCCAATTAGATCTCATTTGTAGATCATCATTTAAACATTTCAAAGATTGATAGTTAAAAGTATATTTTGATTTCTCACTTTTAGAGGCCCAAATTAAAGTTTCATGAGCGTTTGTAAATCTTGTTCCTCTGAAATTAGGCATTGGGTTATTCTTATTCCAGATAACATCATTTAAAATCCAAAAACCCAAGTTCTGTATTGCAGTTCCTACTCTAAAAATATTATGATAGCTTCCTATAACCCAGATGGCTCCGTCCTTTTTTAAAATTCTTTTACATTCAGTAAGCCATTCAATTGTAAACTCATCATATTTTTTAAAGTTTTCAAATTGATCCCATTTATCGTTAACAGCACTGACCTTGCTTCTGTCTGGTCTTGTGAGTGAATTTTTTAGTTGTAAATTGTATGGTGGATCAGCGAAAACAAGATCAAAGATTTCGCTTGGAATTTTTTTTAATTCCTTGAGACTGTCACCATTAATAATCTTATTTTTAAAATTGATATCCATTTTGTATAAAACAATTAGACTCCATAGAGATTCTAGCGTCAACCTGAGATTGAAATAACTAGATTCAAATTGTGTCTGAATTTTTTGAGGGAACCAGATGTTGTGCTGTTACACGTGAAAATTATAAAAGATCACAAATAGGTGAGAAAGTTTTTCGATGATATTTAGTAATACCAAATTTCTTAATTGCTTTTAGGTGTTCTTTTGTACCATAACCAGAATTTGTGTCCCAACCATACTGACTAAATTCCCCAGAAAGTTTAGTTATAAATTTATCTCTGCTAACTTTAGCAATAATTGATGCTGCTGAAATACTTGAAATTTTTTGATCACCTTTAATTATATATTTTAAATTATAATTTTTGATTGTGGGCAGTTTATTTCCATCTATTAGCACTAAAGAAGGTTTTTTTTTTAATTTAAGAATTGCTCTTTTCATAGCTAGTAGACTAGCGTGCAATATATTAATTTTTTCTATCTCCTTAGTAGATGCTTGGCCAATTGCCCATACTGAATTTTGTCTAATATATTTATAAAGCTCGTTTCTTTTTTCTTTTGTTAAACCCTTAGAGTCTTTAAGAAGTTTTTGGTTAATTGAGTTATTTAATATTACAGCAGCTGCATAAACTGGACCAATCAAGCTTCCTCTACCAACTTCATCAACACCAGCTACAATTTTCATTAAATATTAATCTTTAGATCTATAATTTTTTTTTTAATCCTTTTTAAGTCTTCCCAAGAATATTTTTTATTTTCTGGTGTGCGCAAAAGATATGAAGGATTAAAAGTTATAATAACATTATAGCTAGTATTTTTAACAATTATCTCTTTCCACTTTCCTCTTTCATTGGATATTTTACTATTCAGGCCTGTTAAAGACTCCATAGCAGTACTACCCATGAGAATAATTATTTTTGGGTCAATTATTGAAATATGTGTTTGTAGAAATTGTGAATATCTTTTTATTTCAGCTGAAGTTGGTTTTCGGTCTTCTGGAGGTCTAAAATTAACAGCATAAGATGTATAAATATTTTGCTTTTTGATATTAATTGCGAGTAACATTTTTTCTAAAAGATTTCCGACCTCACCTCTAAAAGTCAAACCAGTTTTATCCTCTTCTATTCCGGGAGCTTCACCAATTAACATAATTGAACTATTAATATTTCCATCACCCAAAACAATATTCTTTGAATTATTTTTTAGACTACAATCACTAATTGAGTTTATTTGTTTTTTCAGTTCAGTTAATTGAGTTATTTTATCGATTTTATTTGCCTCTTTTAAATTTAAGTTAGTATCTTTTAATCGATTAATAGGCTTTTCATTAAAAACAAAGTCTGATCCAATTGAGTCTAAGAATTTAGCTTTAAAATTCGAATTTTGATTTATTACTTTTTTAGACATACAATAGTAAAATGTTAGTAAAATTTCTTAAATTTATTTTAATATTATTAATTTATCAAAGCCCATTATACTCAAAAAATAATACTTTAAACGACTTTAATTCAAGCTTTTTATCTAATTATTTTTCTGGAATTGTTGCGTATGAAAATTCAGATAATTCTCAGGCACTGAAATTTTTTAATTCATCAAAATTTTTAATTAAACAGCATGAAATTTACTTAGAGAAATACACATTTGCATTAGTTTTAAATGGCAAAGTAAAAAAGGCAATCAATCAAATTAAACAAAACTCTACAAAAGATAATTCTAATTTTTTTCAAGCTAATTTATTATTAGCAATAGATAGTTTAAAAAAGGGGGACTATAAAAGTAGTGAGCAGTATATTAATAGATCGTATGAGCTTATTAGCAATGATAGATTTTCCCTAATTATTGCAGAAATTTTTAAAGAATATCTTTATGTCTTTAATGAGAAAAAAATTCCCAAATCAAAAAAAAAATTTGGCAATTTTTCTTATATCAATGAAGTTTTCCAAAGGTGTTATTTAGGTGATCAAAGTACAAAAACTTACTTTAAAAGATTAATTAATTCTCAAAATGATGCAGATTATTCAAGGTATGCATTTTTTTTTGTGAACTATTTGATAGAAAGTGAAAAATATGATGAAGCAAAGCAAATCACAGATGACTTTGATTATCTAAATTCTTCTCTTTTAATTTCCCAAGGAAAAAAATGGATAGAAGATAAAAAATTTAAAAATTTTTTAGATATTTTTTCATGTACTAATTCCAGTGATATTATGGGTGAATTTTTTTTTCTAGTTGCTAATTTATATTCATCTCAAGGGGACTATGAAAAATCAAATTTCTATTTGAATATATCTAATTATTTAAACCCAAAATTTACTTTAAACTTATCTCTTCTAGCAGAAAATTATTATACAAATGAAGATTATGAAAATACTAAAAAGACATTAGAAGTTTTTGATAAAACAAATGAATTTTATTATTGGTTTAAAATAAAGAAAGAAGCACAAATTATATCAAATAATTTGGATAAAGATGTTTCTTTAAAGTTTATTAATTCAAAATTTAAAGGAATTAAAAATCCTAACAAGAAAATGATTTTTGATATTGCAAATTTCAATAAAAATGCAAAAAAATATGCAGAGGCGATAAATTATTATGACCAAATACTCCTAAACATTGATAGTAATTCTGATTTATATGCTGAGATCCTTTACAGGAGGGGAGGAAGTTACGAGCGCTCTGGTGACTATAAAAACGCAGACAACGATCTTTTGAAATCACTAGAAATTAACCCAGATGATGCTTATGTACTAAATTATTTAGCGTATTCATGGCTTGAGCGAGAATATAAAATAGATACAGCTCTTGAAATGCTAGAAAATGCCTATGCTTCAAGAAGTAATGATCCTTATATAATAGATTCTATTGGATGGGCTTATTTTTTGGTTGGACAATATGAAAAGGCTGAAAACTTTTTAAAAAGAGCTGTTGAATTAATGCCTCAAGATCCAATAGTTAATGATCACTATGGAGATATTCTTTGGAAATTAAATAGAAAAATACAAGCAAGGTATTTTTGGCAAAATGTTTTGAAGCTTGAAGAGACAGAAGATGAAATGAAAAAAAACATCAAAGAGAAATTAATTGATGGAATCAAGCAATCTTAACCTATGACCTCATTTAAAATAAAATCTCATGCAAAATTAAATCTTGCTTTGAATGTAATAGGACGAGCCGTAAAACTCCACAAGATTGAAAGTTTGATATCCTTTATAAGCTTACATGATTTGATCTATTTAAAAAAAATAAAAAGTAATAATCACAAAATATTTTTTACAGGAAAATTTTCAAAAAATATTAGCAAAATTAATACTATATCAACTTTGCTAAACTTATTAGACGCAGAGAAGCTTTTAAATAATCAAAAATTTGAAATAAAAATTAGAAAAAATATACCTCATGGAGCTGGTATGGGAGGTGGTTCAATGAATGCTGCAAGTTTAATAAATTTTTTGATAAGTAAAAAAATCTTAAAGATTAAAAATAAAAAATTAAATGATTTAGCTGCTAAGATAGGCTCTGATGTCGTTTTGGGCTTAAAACCAGGCAATACCATTCTTTCATCAAATGGTAAAATTAAGAGATTTGTTAATAAAAAGGCACTATATGTTTTAATAGCTAAGCCGTATTTTGGCTGTTCTACAAAACTTATCTATTCAAAAGTTGTTTCATTTTCAAAGTCTCAATTTAAAAGACCGCAACAAAAAATGTTTCAACCACAATATTTAAAAGGCCTAAATAATGATCTCGAAAAGATTGCTTTAAGGAAATATCCAAAACTAAATAAGATCAGATCTTTTATGGTAACTTTACCAAAAAATATATTTGTAAGAATGACAGGATCAGGCTCTTCAATTGTAGCCTATTTTCATTCTCAAAAGGATTGCAGTAACGCATACGGGCAATTTAAAAGGAAATTCAATAGTCATTGGTGTATTGAATCAAAAACTATATAATTTTTTTTTTTGTGTTATATGCAATTAATATTGGGGCGTAGCCAAGCGGTAAGGCACTGGTTTTTGGTACCGGCATCCTAGGTTCGAATCCTAGCGCCCCAGCCATATATGAACAACTTATTAGATAAAATTTTTTTTAGATCTCAAAATCTAAATCATATAAATTTAGGCTTCAAAAAAATAAAAAAAGAAACTGAGGTAGAGCAGTTATTTAAGGCTATTCACTCATTTTCTGTAAATAGTGAAATTCGATATGTTGGTGGATGTGTCAGAAAAATTATTAATAAAGAAGACTTTGATGATATTGACTTAGCAGTAAATTTAAATCCTAAAGATGTTTGTGAGGCGCTTGATAAAAAAAATATTAAATATTATGAAAGTGGTATCAAGCATGGCACGATTACAGCATTAATTAATGATATTAAGTTTGAAATTACATCCCTTAGAAAAGACATTGATACCGATGGTAGACATGCCAAAGTTGAATTTTCTGAAAATTGGAAAGAAGATGCCTCACGAAGAGATTTTACCATAAACTCTATTTATGCTGATATTGATGGAAGTCTTTTTGACCCCTTTGATGGAAAGAAAGATTTAGAAAATGGAAAGGTTCTTTTTATTGGAAATGCAGAAACAAGAATTAAAGAGGACTACCTAAGGATCTTGAGATATATCAGATTTTTTTTAAATTATTCAAAAGTTAAGCATGAGACATCAGTCATTAAGATAATTAAAAAAAATCTTACAGGTATGATGAATATATCTGCTGAAAGATTACTGGATGAGTTACAAAAATTAGTAAGATCAAGAGGGTTTACAAAATTAGCAAAAGATAAAGATAGCCTTGAAATAATAAGTCTTATCTTTCCACAACTTAAGAATATTTCATTATTCAGCAAACTAAATAGTTTTGCACTAAAAAATATTGCTAACGTTGATTTCATTTTATTATTATCTCTAATGATTATTGATGGGACAGATAATGTGGATTATTTTGTTTATAAATACAATTTATCAAAAAAGGATCAAAAACGTCTTTTATTTTTAAATAAATTTTATTCCAAAAAAGTTAATAGGTCATTTTTTTCAGAAAAAAATTTAGAGAAAATTCTCTATTTTAATGGAAGGGAGGCATTGAACGATATTATTTATTTTAAAATTTTTTTATCCAAAAAAGTAGATGATAATTTGATAAAACTGATTAAAATTTTTAAGGAAAAAGAAATTCCAGTATTGCCCCTTAAAGCAAATACATTGATAGAGAAATATCAAATTCCTGAAGGGATAGAATTAGGAAAAAAATTAAAAGCTATCGAAGAAATTTGGAGTAATAATAATTTTAAGATTTCAGAGAAAGAAATTCAAAAAATTGTAAATAATTAAATATATTTAACGTTTTTTATTTCAAAGTTTTTAACACCAGCTGGAGTTTTAATTTCAACCAAATCATTCTTATTTTTGCCAATTAATCCTTTGCCTATCGGGGATTGAAAAAATATAAGTTTTTTTTGCAAATCCGCTTCATCTCTACCAACAATTTTGTAGGTAATTTTTTCTCCAGTATCAAGGTTCTCTAAGTCAACAGTTGAACCAAAAATAACCTTTCCATCATTGTTTAATTTGGTAACATCAATTACATTTGCTCTTGCAATAATATCATTGATTTGAGCAATTCTTCCTTCATTATGAGACTGCTCTTCTTTAGCCGCATGATATTCAGCATTTTCTTTTAAATCTCCATGTGACCTAGCTTCAGAAATTGCCGCTACTATTTCAGGACGTTTTTTTTCTTTTAAAAAGATTAGCTCTTCTTTTAAACTTTCAAGTCCAGCAGATGTTATTGGTTCTTTATCCATATTAATTCCATTTTGCTATTGGAGGTAATGACATTAGAATTCCTTCGACATTACCACCTGTTTGTAGGCCAAACTTAGTTCCTCGATCATAGAGTAAATTGAATTCAGCATATCTACCTCTTTTAATATACTGCATCTCCTTTTCTTTTGTAGTCCATTTCTTTTGATATTTAGAGTTAATTATTGAATTAAATAACATTTGAAAAGTAACACCAAGATCAGTCACAAATTTGAAATCTTTTTTCCAATTATCTTTTTTATAATCAAAAAAAATACCACCAATACCTCTGGTTTCTTTTCGGTGAGGAAGATAAAAATATTCATCACACCATTTTTTATAATTTTTGTAATAATTTTTATTATGTCTATCGCACATTTTTTTTAACTCTTTATGAAGAAATTTTTTTTCTTTAGAATCTTTTATGCAGGGTGTTACATCCATTCCCCCTCCAAACCAGCCATGAGTTGTATAAATAAATCTTGTGTTAAAATGAATAGCAGGAACATGGGGATTATGCATATGCATTACAACAGAAATTCCAGATGCCCAAAATCTAAGGTCTCTTGAGGCGCCAGGTATTTTTTTACCCACTTCTTTAGAAAATTTTCCATAAACTTCAGAAAAATTTACTCCAACTTTTTCAAAAATTTTTCCATTTTTTAAAATTCTGAATTCACCTCCACCCTCATCTTTAATTTGATTTCTTTTCCACACTTTAGATTTAAATTTAAGTTTGTGGTTTTCTAATTTTTCAATATCATTACAAATAGTATTTTGTAATAACTTGAACCAATTAGAGGCAATTTTTTTTTTAATTTCTTTATCCATCATTTAATAAAAATAGTTTGTCTCAAATTTTCTGAAAGAATTATAGCAACTGAAGAGGCTATGTTTAAAGATCTTTTATTATCTTTCATTGGTATTTTTAACTTATATTTTATAGAATTATGCACATGATTAGGTACACCGGCACTTTCTCTACCAAATAATAATGTATCATTATTTTCAAATTTGAATTTTGCATAAGATTCGGAAGATTTAGTAGTTAGTAATATAACTCGCTGATCTTTTTTTGATTTAAAAAATTCTTCAGAACTTTGATAGAATTTTATCATTTTTTCATCCATATAATCCATTACTACTCTTTTAAATCTTTTATCGCTAAACAGAAAACCACAAGGTTCTATTATCTCTAAATCTGCACCCAGACACGCACATGTTCTTATAATAGCGGCTGTATTTTGGGGAATATCAGGTTCATATAAGGCTATTTTAGGTCTCAAATTCATTGGTTCTGTGTCATTGTTTCAGTAGAAAAAAAACTTTTTTCTTATATGAAATCATATATTAGATAACAATATACAAAAAATTACAGATGTCTGACAAAAAACCTGAAAGAAGAGAATTTTTATTTACAGCCTCGTATGCAGTAGGTGCGGTAGGTGTAGGAGCAGTTGTTTGGCCTTTAATTGATCAAATGAATCCTGATGCATCAGTTAAAGCATTAGCAAGCACTGAAGTAGATGTAAGTACAATGGAGCCCGGTAAAACAATCACAGTACTTTGGAGAGGAAAACCAGTTTTTATAAAAAGAAGAACTTCAGAAGAAATCGCTGAAGCAAGAGCCGTTAAGATGGAAGACTTGAAGGATCCTCAAAAAGATGAGGATAGAGCTAAAAATCCAGAGTGGCTAGTTATGGTGGGAGTTTGTACACATTTAGGATGTGTGCCTTTAAATGATAAAGGTGACTACAATGGATGGTTTTGTCCTTGTCATGGATCGCACTACGATACATCTGGTAGAATTAGAAAAGGACCAGCGCCAACGAACATGGAAATACCTAAATATGAATTCGTTAATAGTAATACAATAAAAATCGGATAAGAATTATTATGAGTGATCACGAATACACACCTAAATCAAAGTTTGGAAAATGGTTTAATGATAGACTGCCACTTTTATCTCTTGCCAGTCATTTAACAGATTATCCAACTCCTAAAAATTTAAATTACTGGTGGACATTTGGTGGAATTTTAACTTTTTGTTTAATAACGCAAATCGTAACAGGTTTGACTTTAGCTATGCACTATATTGCTCATGCTGATATGGCTTTTGAAAGTGTTGAACATATCATGAGGGACGTTAACTATGGTTGGTTAATAAGGTATATCCATGCCAATGGTGCTTCAATGTTTTTTCTAGCAGTTTATATTCATATATTTAGATCTTTATTTTATGGATCATATAAATCCCCAAGAGAAATTATTTGGATTTTGGGAATTATAATTTATCTCTTAATGATGGCAGCAGCTTTCATGGGCTATGTTCTTCCATGGGGACAAATGAGTTTCTGGGGCGCAACTGTAATTACAAATCTTTTTAGTGCAATACCTTTAGTGGGTGAGGGTATAGTGAACTGGCTATGGGGTGGTTATTCAGTTGATAATCCAACCTTAACAAGATTTTTTACGTTACACTATTTAATTCCATTTTTAATTTTAGGCTTAGTAGTTCTTCATATCTGGGCACTACACGTACCTGGAAATAATAATCCGGTAGGTATTGATATTAAAAAACCATCAAAGGATACAGTTCCATTCCATCCTTATATTGTCATTAAAGATGGTTTTGCTTTACTAATGTTTATGATCGTTTTTGCTTTTTTTGTGTTCTATACACCAAATATTTTAGGTCATGCTGATAATTATATTGAAGCAAATCCATTAATAACGCCAGCTCACATTGTACCTGAATGGTACCTATTACCTTTTTATGCAATTTTAAGATCTGTACCTGATAAATTATTGGGTGTGATTGCAATGCTATCAGCAATTTTAATTTTAGCTGCTCTACCTTGGCTTGATACATCTAAAATAAGATCAGCTGTATTTAGACCTTTGTATAAACAGTTTTATTGGATCTTAGTTGCTGACGTACTAATACTTGGTTATGTAGGGGCAATGCCAGCTGAGGGGCTGTACTTATTAATTGCTAGAGTGGCAACTGGTTATTACTTTATTCACTTTTTAGTAGTTCTTCCAATATTAGGTTTTAAAGAAAAAACTATGCCTTTACCACTCAGTATTACAGAGCCAGTTTTAGGAGGATCTCCAATGGCCTCAGCAGTTAAAAAAAAAGAAAGTTTAAATTAATTTAGTGAACAATATTTTTAAAATCATTTATCTAATAATATTCATTATAACTGGAACAATTCAGGTTAATTCGGCAGAAAAAATAGATTATTTAAAAACAGATTGGAGCTTTAAAGGTCTTTTTGGTAAGTTTGATAGAGCTTCATTGCAAAGAGGTTATCAAGTCTACAAAGAAGTATGCGCTTCGTGCCATTCGATGAAATATGTAAGTTTTAGAAACTTATCAGAACCAGGTGGACCAGAATTTACTGAGGAACAGGTGAAAGCAATAGCCGCAAGTTATGAGGTGAATGATGGACCTAACAGTGAAGGCGAAATGTTTCTAAGACCAGCAAAATTATCAGATAAGTTTGTTATGCCCTACGAAAATGTTAAAGCTGCACAAGCTGCAAACGGTGGTGCCTATCCACCAGACATGTCTGTATTGGCCAAAGCTAGAAGTGGAGGAGTTGACTATATCTACTCATTGCTCCTTGGTTATGAAGATGCGCCAAGTGATGTGAAACTTGATGATGGCGTTTACTATAATAAATTTATGTATGGTAATAAAATTAAGATGGCTGAGCCAATTACTGATGATTTAATAGAATATGGAGATGGGACTCCTGCAACAAAAGAACAGATGGCTAAAGATGTTACAACATTTTTAATGTGGGCAGCTGAACCGCACTTAGAAAGCAGACACAAGATGGGATTTAAAGCCATCTTATATTTAATAATTTTGACAGTTTTAGTTTATTTCAGTATGAAGAAAATTTGGTCACGTATTGAATCTGAAGTTTAATATATCACCATCTTTGACAATATAATCTTTTCCTTCAAGTCTCATCTTTCCATTTGTTTTTGAATTTACCCAACCTTGATTAGCTATGAAATCTTCATAAGCAATTGTTTCAGCTCTAATAAAACCTTTTTCAAAATCAGAATGTATTTCACCAGCTGCTTTTGGTGCTGTACAATTTTTCTGAATAGTCCAAGCTCTGGTTTCCTCAGGCCCGGATGTGAAATAGGTATCTAACTCTAGGATATTATAACCCTTTTGAATTAACATATTTAGACCAGTTTTTTTTAAACCGATCATCTCCATATAGTTTTCTTTTTCTTCATTTTCTAACTGATTTATTTGATTTTCAATATCAGCTGAAACTATTAAGGTATTTTTTTCTCCAAATTTACTAATAAAAGCCTCAGTATATTTGTTTCCATTTTGAACACTTGGTTCATCAACATTACATACAAAAATTTTTGGCTTTAAAGATAATAAACCACTTTGATTTAATAGTTTTTTTTCAAATTGGTCACGTAGAATTTGAATATCTTTAGAATTATTTATGCAATCTAATGCAATTTCTAATATTTTTACTTGCTCTTCATCTACATTTTTTTTATTACTCTTTTCCAATCTTTTTTGAATAGACTCAAGATCAGCAAGCATCATTTCAGTTTCAATAATCTCCAAATCTCTTACAGGATCAACCGTGGGATTTACATTTTGGATATCATCAGAATCAAAACATCTGATCATATGAATTACAGCATCAACCTCTCTAATATGTGATAAAAATTTGTTTCCCAGGCCTTCACCTTTAGATGCACCCTCTACTAATCCTGCAATATCCACAAATTCTATAGTGGTATTAATCTTTTTTTTTGATTTTGAAATTTCAACTAATTTATCTAGTCTCTCATCAGGAACTGGAACAATTCCTACATTTGGCTCAATTGTACAAAAAGGAAAGTTGGCTGCTTGTGCTTTGCTAGAATTCGTTAGTGCATTGAATAAAGTAGATTTTCCAACATTGGGCAATCCAACAATTCCACACTTAAAGCTCATTATTTATTATTTACGGTGCTTGAAAATAAATCTAATTTCTTATCAAGTAGTATAGATATTGAATCAATGATGTTTTCTGTAATTTTTTCTAATTGTAACATTTCATCTTCATCAAAATCTTTCAAAACATGATCTGAAACATCTGCCTTAGTTTTTGGTCTTCCAATTCCAATTCTCACTCTCGAATAATCTTTTCCAATGAATTTATCTATAGATTCAATTCCATTATGTCCTGCACTTGAACCAGCAAACTTCGCTTTTACTTTGCCAAATTCAATGTCCAGATCATCATGAAATACAATTACATCCTCAGCATCGATTTTAAAATATTCAATTAATTCTCTGATACAAATTCCAGAGTTATTCATAAAGGTAAGAGGTTTTATTGCGTAAACTTTTTTATCCTCAATATTACCCGTCGTTAGCAAGCCTTTGAATTTTGGTTTTTGTTTAGAAAGCCCAAATTTTTGATTAAGGGCATCAATTAACTTAAAACCAATATTATGCCTATTGTTTTCACTATCAGGTGTTGGATTTCCTAAACCTACAAATAAAAGCATATTTTTTTTAAATCGTATCTAGGAAACTTCACTATGATTAGTTAATTATTTTTTCTCTTCAGAGGCTTTTTTGTCATCGCCATCTTTTTTATCACCATCAGCTGCTGCTGGAGCTGCTTCTTTACCTTCTTCTGCTGCACCTTCTTCTGCCGCAGCCTCTTCAGCTGGTTTCTCAGGTTCTTTCATTACTGTAGGAGCCGCTAAAGTTGCAATCACAAAATCTCTACCTGTAATTGTTGGTGTTACACCCTCTTCTAGTTTAACTGCAGAGATTTTAAAGCTTTCTCCAATATCTACTCCGTCCAAATCCAATGTAATTACAGATGGAATTTTTTCACTTGGACACTTTAATTCAATTTTTCTTCTAACTATGTTTAATACTCCACCTCTTTTTAAACCTGGAGATGTTTCATGGTTAATAAATTCAACAGGCACCTCAATTCTAATTTTTACACCAGGTACAATTCTTAAAAAATCAATATGAGTTGGCTCATCAGATAATACATTATAACTAATTTCTCTTGGTAAAACGTTTTGAGGTTTACCGTCTAAATTAAGAGTTATTATGTTTGATAAAAAACTTCCTTTATCAAGTAAAGATTTTACTGTCTTTTTTAATACAGTAATTTTTTGGTTTTGCTCAGGACCACCATAGACTATACCTGGAATGTTACCAGCCAACCTAAGAGATCTAACATCCCCTTTAGATTTTGAGTCTCTAGTATTTGCATCAAGTGAATTCATAAAAAAGAGGTTTCTAGCCCAAGTTTGTTAATAACTCAAGATAATTATTTAAATAAATCTGAAACAGAGGTCGAATTGGAAATTCTTTTAATTGCTTCTCCCATAAGGGTTGAAATAGGCAAAACTTCTATATTTTTAACATTTTTAATTTTATTCCCATTATCAATTGTGTCAGTTATTACTAATTTTTTAATAACTGATTTTTTTATTTTTTCTACAGCTTCTCCACTAAGAACGCCGTGAGTAATATAAACAAAAACTTCTTTTGCACCTCGATCTTTAAGAGCTTTAGCTGCATTTACAATAGTTCCACCCGAGTCAATTATATCGTCAACTATGATACACGTTTTATCTTTAACATTTCCAATGACATTCATAACCTTTGACTGTCCTGGTTTAGGTCTTCTTTTATCTACAATAGCAAGATCAGCATCCAACATTTTACCAAGAGCTCTTGCTCTTTCGGTTCCTCCAACATCTGGAGCAACACAAATAATATTTTTACTTTTAATATTTTTTTTGGCATGTCTTGCAAAAATGGGTGTAGCAAATAAATTGTCTACAGGAATATCAAAGAAGCCCTGTATTTGGCCAGCATGAAGGTCTACTGTCACTACTCTATCAGCACCAGCTTTAGTAATTAAATTTGAAACTAGTTTTGCTGAAATAGAAGTTCTAGGGACAACTTTACGATCTTGTCGAGCATATCCAAAATATGGAATAACAGCAGTAATATTTTTTGCTGAAGATCTTTTTAATGCATCAATACAAAGTAATAATTCCATTAAATTATCATTCGCTGGTGATGAAATAGACTGAAGGATAAAGATGCTATTACCTCTAATATTTTCATTTATTTCAACATAAATTTCACCGTCAGAAAATTTTTTGATACTTGAGTTAACAAGTTTTGTTTTTAAATATTTTGAAATATTCTTACTGAGAGGTTTATTGCTATTTCCAGTTAATAATTTCATGAGATAAACTTAATTAATCATAATTACTGAAATATTTCTACCATAATCATTCTCATTAAGCTTGATAGATCGTCTTGCACTAAAAAAATTGTTTTTTAAGACAAATGTATCTTTTTTGATAACATCAATATTCTTAATATCTAGAGCTTTTAGTTGATGATGAATATATTTACCTAAACTAAAGTAGTTTTTATCTTTTGTTTTTTTAAAAAAAAGGACATTCTTTTTATCTTTTTTTATAAATTTCTTGATAAAATCTTCTTTAACCTCGTAATTATTTACAGATATGCAGGGCCCTATAACAGCAGTTATGTTGTTAGAAGAGCAACCTTTTTTAATCATAAAATTAATAACACTTTGAATGATACCCTTGTAAGCACCTTTCCAGCCAGCATGTATTGCGGCTATCATTTTTGTTTTTTTATCATGTATAAGAATAGGCGCACAATCTGCAGTTAGAACTGCAATTGGAAGATTTGTTCTATTTGTAATTAAAGCGTCACCTTCAAGTTTTTTTTTTGGAACTTGTGTATTTTTACTTATAAAATGAAATTTATTACTATGCACCTGTTTTAGTAAAACAATTTTTTTGGCAGTAGTATTAATTTTTTTTTTAACAATATTAAGATTTTTTAAGATATTTCGTTTATTGTCATTCGATCCAGGACCACAATTTAAACTTTTAAAAATACCAGTAGATTTGCCCCCAGCTCTATTGAAAAAAGCATGATTTAAATTTTGTAACTTACTAAGCTTTTTTGATTTAATCATTACCAAACCCTAGTTTGAATCTATTTTTATGATTTGTTATAAACAATACTTTAAATAATTTTCCCATTTGTTTTTCATCAATTAATCTTTGAATTCTAAAATAAATATCAGCCTTTTCACTAAATTGCATATTCTTAGAGATAATTTCAGCTCGCTCCATTATTCCAAGCTTTGTTAGAAAATGTTTTTGTGTAGTCATTAAAGAATTAAAAGTGCCAAATCTTTTCAGCATTTTAATGATCAAATCAAAGTTTGGGTTATAAGTAATATCTGAATTTCCAAATTCATCGAGAACACCACAGTACTTATGTTTTGATACCGCTTGAAGTGTATTTTTTATTTTTTTATCAACATAAGCATAGTCAATTATTAATACCCCACCATTATTTTTTTTAATTTTATTGGTTATATTTTTTAAATAATCATCAGCTTGAGGTGAATATTCAATAAAAGTTTGTTTATCTGAAATCTTAAATTTAATTTTTTTTTCAAACTTCTCTATATCAAGTGGTATATCCAAATATTCTTTGTGTGTATTATCTATAAATTTTACATATCTTTCGTGCCATTTTTTCTCTTTTTTAATAAATTGCTTAATTGGCAATGCATCAAAAAATTCATTTGCTAGAAAAATACAAGGCAGATTATTCAATTGATCTAAATTATTTAGCCATCTAATTTTATTATTATTGATAATATTTTTTTGAATTTTTCTAAGTAATTTACTTCTTTCCAATATATTAATTTTACAAGCACTAAAAAATTTTGGAAATTTTGAAAATGTTTTATTTAATACCCTCATCATTTCACCGTTACCAGCACCTAGCTCTATTAAATTAAATTTTTTTGGACAACCTAGATTTTCCCAAAACGAAATTACCCAAATTGCCAGCATTTCAGAAAATAATACAGATATATTGGGTGCAGTAATAAAGTCACCACTTTTTCCAAATGGAACTTTTTTAACATAATATCCAAATTTTTTATTATAGAGAGACTCCTCTATATATTCATCTAGAGTAATCTTATCACCATTTTTAATTTTCATTTTTTTTTAAATAAAATAGAAGCACTCCAATTACAAAAAACAGAAGGCTTATGATTTGACCTAAAGTTGAGTTTAAAAATAGAAATCCAATTTGTGGGTCTGGCACTCTGAAAAACTCTAAAGAATATCTAAACAAAGAATAAAAAATTAAGAATAAAGCAGAAAGTTTTCCAGGTGTTACAATATATTTTCGTTTAAAAAGATAATTTAGTATAAAGAAAAGAATAATACCTTCAAAAAAAGCTTCATAAATTTGAGAAGGATGTCTTTTGATATTATCTATTAATACAAATTGAACACCCCAAGGCAAATCTGTAGCTCTTCCATAAAGTTCAGAATTTATAAAGTTTGCAACTCTACCAAAAAAAATACCAATAGGAGCTGATAGCGCAACTAAATCTAAAAAGATAAATGAATTAATTTTATGTTTTTTTCCAAATATTACACAGGATAGAATAACTCCAATTAAACCACCATGAAATGACATCCCACCATTCCATACCATTAGAATTTCAAATGGATTGTTTATATAATATGAGAAGTTGTAGAATAGGGCATAACCAATTCTTCCACCTAAAATTATACCAATGATTAAATAGGTAATAAAGTCATCAAATAGATCAAGTACAATGGGATCTTTAATTAATTTTTTTTTACAATAAATCCAACCAAGCACTATTCCAAAAATATAGGCCAAAGAATACCACCTAATTTCTAGTGAAAAAACTTCAAAGGCAACTGGGTCAAAATTATTAATAAACATTTTTTAAAAACTACTTATAAAGTATATTAATTTTATAAATGAATATATGACAAAATCTAAATTTGTAATTGATAAATTAGCTAAGCTATTTGAGCAAGGTCTTATTTCTTATAAAGATTTAAGTTCTGAAATTATAAATGTTTTAAAATCAAAGAGAGATGAAATAGTTTTTAAAATGAAGCTAGTTAGTAAAGAGGAAACTGATATTTTAATTAAAAGAGTAGAAAATCTTGAAAAAAAATTAGAAAAACTAGAAAAAAATAATTTAAAAAAGAAAGCTACAAAGGTAAAAAAACCTTAACTCTCAAGCCATTCAAGTGAGATTTTTCTAGTATAATATTTCCACCATGAGACTTAATGATATCTGATGTTATGGCTAACCCAAGACCTACGCTTGATTTAGAGTCAGCTCTTCCCTTGTCTATTTTGTAGAAGGGTTTAAATACATTTTGATATTCATTTTTAGGAATACCAATCCCATCATCATCTAAAGTAATTGTAATATTATTATTTTTTTTATTTAATTGTATTTCAATTTTTTTGGCATATTTAATTGAATTATCAATAAGATTATTAATAGATCTCTTAATTAAATTCTTTCGACCACTCATGTAGATTCTTGGTATTATTTTATTTGATATGTCTTTATTATTATATTTTTTAATTATATCTTCTATTAATTCTGAAATATCAAAAGTCTCATCTTTTTCTACAAAAGTTGAACTTGTAAATTGTAAATATTCGTTTAACATTTTTTCCATCTCATCAATATCTGCAGACATTTTTTTTGATAGATCTTTATCTTCAATAAAGGAGAGTTGTAATTTTAATCTTGTTAATGGTGTTCTCAAATCATGACTTATTCCAGATAACATTTCCGATCTTTGATTAAGGTGTCTCATAATTCTTTTTCGCATTTTGTCAAACTCTAGACCTGCTTGTCTGATTTCCATTGCACCAGAAGGTCTATACTCATCAACTTTTTCACCTCTTCCAAATTTCTCAGCAGCTTTTGCAAGATTTACAATAGGGCGAGTTTGATTTTTTAGAAATATTATAGCTATAGTTATCATCAGCAATGCTGGAAGGGTTATCCATAATCCAAACAATCTGGCGGATGTGCTGGTTACCCTGTCCTTTGGAATAAAAAATTCAAAATAACCATCATTATGTTTAATATTTATATGAATGAGCTCTTTATATGTTGTTGTATCAAACCAATAATTATTAGTTCCAATATTTGATTTTAATTCTCTTCTTAATGTTCGATCTATTGGACTAAACCACCTTTGTTTTTGCGGTAATTCAAATGAATCATCTGTTTTAAACTCAACGTTAAGATCTAGGTAAATTGAAAAAAGACCTGACAAATCATTATTATTATATTTACCATTGTCATAGGCTACGATGAAAGTTTTCATTTCACCTACAAGTGCTCGTGTCATTCCTTTATTTGTTTTAATCCACAGACTATCAAAGAAAACAATGGTGATAACCAATTGCAAAACTATTATTGGAACTGCAACAATTAGTAATGCACGGTAAAATAGTCTACGAGGTAATAAATTTTTAATAAAGCTACTCAATCCATAAGACATAGCCAGCACCTCTTAAAGTTTGCAAATATTTTGGATTTTTTGGATCAAGTTCAATTTTCTTTCTTAGTCTTGTAATTATAACATCAATTGATCTCTCTTTGTCTAAATCAATTAGTTTACCAATACTTTCTCTTGAAAAAGTTTTTCCAGGGTTATTAATCATTTTTTCTAAGATAATTTTTTCAGTATTGTTAATTTTAAATTCACTATCATTTTTAATGATTAGCAATTTATTTAAATCTATTTTTATATTATCAAAAGTTATAATTCTCTTTAAATCATTTTTTTTTGTTTTATTTAGTATATTCTTTATTCTTAATACTAGTTCTTTAGGCTCAAAAGGTTTTGGCAAATAATCATCTGCACCTATTTCTAATCCACTAACTCTATCCTCAGTTTCTCCTTTGGCAGTTAAAAGAATGATTGGTGTATCAATATTTGATTTATTTTCCATTATAAAATCTAAACCACTTTTTCCAGGCATCATCACATCAAGAATGATCAAATCAAATTTTACTATTAATATTTTTTCTTTAGCATTTTCAGCACTATTAGCAGTCGTAACTAAAAAATTATTTTCATTTAAAAATTTTTTTATTAATGATCTTATTCCATCATCATCATCAACTACTAAGATATGGGCTATAAAATCATTCATTAATTATTTTTTTTAGTACATTATCAAAATTAATAACTTGCTCTGAACTTGAGTTTAGAAGAGCATTATAAATTCGCTTTTTTTGAGTGGAGAATATGTCATTAAAAATTTTTTCTCCTTTATCATTTAAAAAAATATGTTTTACCCTTGTATCCTGCTGATCTTTTTCAAAAAAAACAACTTCTAGTTTGATCAAATCTTTTAAAACACGATTTAAACTTTGTTTAGTAATGTTAAGTTTTTTTAGTAGTTCTGAAATTGTAATACCTCGATACATAGAAAGAATGTGTAAAACCTTATGATGTGCTATCCCAATTGAGTACTTATCCAAGGTTTTTTTGGAGTCTGCAAAGATTTCTCTATAGCTTGTAAACAACTTCTCTATTAACTCTTTAAGTTGATCATCTTTTAAATATAAAAGTTCTTTCATTATTGGTAAGTTATATTGACATATTATAGATACAAAGATAATTTTGAAAAATAATTAAAAAAAATTTCACACATGATACCCTACGACAAAAGATCTGGTAAAATTTGGTATAATAATGAGCTTGTTGATTGGGCTGATGCTAAAATTCATATACTAAATCATGGTCTTCATTATGCCAGCTGCGTTTTTGAAGGTGAAAGAGTATATAATAGTAAGATTTTTAAATTAGAGGAACACACTTCAAGACTTTTTTATTCAGCAAAACGAATGGGAATTACAATTCCATACTCTGAAAAAGATATAAACCAAGCATCTAATGAAATCATTTCAGTACAAAAAATTGAAAATGGGTATGTAAGACCAATGATTTGGAGAGGTAGTGAGATGATGGCAATTTCTGCTCAACAAACAAAAATACATGTTGCAATAGCTACTTGGGAATGGGGCTCTTATTTTGATCCTAAATTAAAAATAAATGGAATTAGGTTAAATATTTCAAACTGGAGAAGACCCGCTCCAAATACAATACCTTGGGACACTAAAGCCTCAGGATTGTATATGATTTGTACTTTATCCAAGCATGAGGCGGAGCAACAAGGATACACGGATTCTCTAATGTTAGATCATGCAGGCAATGTGGCAGAAGCTACTGGAGCAAATATATTTTTTAAAGATAATAACAATGAATTGCATACTCCAATCCCAGATTCCTTTTTAGATGGAATTACAAGAAGAACAGTTATTGATATTGCAAAATCAAAAGGGATTAAGATCCATGAGAGAAAGATTAAACCTGAAGAGCTAAAAGATTTTGTTGGTTGTTTTTTAACTGGAACAGCAGCAGAGGTTACGCCTGTATCTTGTATAGCTGATAATGAATTTAAAGTCTGTGAAACTATAATTGATTTAAATGAAAGCTATCAAGCATTAGTAAGAAGCAATTAAATTAATTTTTACTGTCTTCAGACATTGCATGATCAATACCTTTTCTTAAATACTCATAACCAGTATATAAAGTCAAAAAAGCAGAAAGCCAAAGCAAGATTATTCCAATAGTTTGTGCATTATAGTCTTGGAAGTTCAAAATTTTATTTCCAGTTTCACCAGTTAATAAAAGTGCTATAGCAACCATCTGTAAAAAAGTTTTTAATTTTGCTAAATTAGATACAGGCAGTCTGATTTTACCTTTTGCTAAAAATTCTCTTAAACCTGAAATTAAAATTTCTCTTGTTAAAATTATTATTGCAGCAATCACTTCATAATGACGGATAGTACCATCCATCACTAATAAAATTAATGCAGTTGCTACAATAATTTTATCTGCAATTGGATCTAATAATTCACCAAGTCTAGACTCTTCTCCGAGCAATCGAGCCAACATACCATCTAAAAAATCAGTGAAGGATGCTACTACAAATAAAATTAGAGCTGTTAAGTCTCCATAAAAACCTGGAAGATAAAATGCTAGTACAAAAAAAGGGACGATTAAAATTCGACCTATTGTTAATATATTTGGAATTTTTCTAAGCATAATTATTCGTGAAAAAAGTTATATATCTTTTTTGCGACTTTTGCTTCAACACCTTCAACAGATTTTATTTCATCAAGACTTGCAGATTCTACTGATCTTGCTGAACCAAAGTGGTTTAATAGAGCTCTTTTTCTTATAGCCCCAATGCCACTTATTTGGTCTAGTAATGATTTTTTAATACCTTTGGCTCTTTTAGCTCTATGTGAAGTAATTGCAAATCGATGTGCTTCATCACGAAGTCGCTGCATAAAAAATAGAGTAGGATCATTTTTTTCAAATTTGAACGATTTTCCATTATAAAAGAATGTTTCATCACCACTATTCCTCATTTTACCCTTGGCTATTGCTATCATGGGCAAGTCATGTAATCCAAATTCATCTAGAACTTCTTTTGCTGATGAGTATTGACCTTTTCCTCCATCAATTAGTATTAAGTCAGGAATTGTTAGGTAATTCCCCTTTTCGAGCATGGCTCTTTTAAATCTTCGGGTGAGAACTTCTTTTAACATTGCAAAATCATCTTGTTCAGAACCTTTAGTTTTTATATCAAATTTACGATATCTTTTTTTTACAAAACCTTCATTACCAAATGTTACCATTGCACCAACACTATTTGTTCCTTGAATATGACTATTGTCATATACCTCAACCAAGTTTATATGATTTTTTAAATCAAACTTTTTAGCAACATTTTCAAATAAATTTTTATTATTGTTGGTCTCATAAAGTTTTCTATTCAAGGATTCTTTGGCGTTTTTTTCTGCCATCGCAATTACTTTTGCTTTAGTTCCTTTTTTAGCAGTACTAATTGAAATGGTGCTATTTTCTTTTTTACTTAAAGTTTCTTCTATTAATTTTTTGTCGTTAATTTCGGCATTAATTATTATTAATTTTGGTACACTTTTATTCTCATAAAATTGCATTAAAAATGAAGACATAATTTCTGAAATATTTTGATCAGGATCATGTTTTGGAAAATAAGCTTGATTGCCCCAATTTTGTTTTGATCTATAAAAAAAAACTTGAATACATGTTTTACCAGACTCCTTATATGCAGCGACAACATCTGCATCAACTAAGTTTGCCTCATTAATTCTTTGTGAAGATTGAATTATATTTAATGATTTAATTCTATCTCTAAAGATTGAAGCTTTTTCAAAATCAAGTTGTTCGCTTGCAGCTTCCATTTCTTTAGAAAGATTCTTTTGAATATCTCTAGATTTTCCCGATACGAATTGAATGGCTTGATCAACTGATTTTTTATAATCATTTTTATCTACATATCCAACACATGGACCTGAGCATCTTTTTATTTGATAGAGAATACATGGTCTTTTTCTATTTTTAAAAGTTCCATCATCACAAACTCTTAATTGAAATATTTTCTGAAGCATCTTTATGGTCCAATTTGCTGTACCTGCTGATGCAAATGGGCCAAAATAAAATCCTTCATTATCCTTTTTTCCTCTATGCTTGGTAACTCTTGGCCATTGGTCTTTTTCACCAATAAATATGAATGGAAAAGATTTATCATCTTTAAGTAAAATATTAAATTTTGGTTTATGTTTTTTAATTAAGTTTGCCTCTAAAAGTAAAGCTTCACTTTCATTAGCTGTGGTTGTTATTTCTAACTTAAAAGTTTGAGATAACATTCTTTCAGTTCTAATAATATGATTTTTCTCAGCAACATAACTTTTTAGTCTATTCGGAAGATTTTTTGCTTTACCCACATAAAGAATATCATCTTTATGATTAAGCATTCTATACACACCAGGGCTTTTAGGAATTAGTGGTAGTTCTTTTTTAATTACTTCTTTTCCAAGTTCAGAGCTTTTCATGACTTCTCTTTTTGGTAATTTGAATACCAACAGATGAACATTCTTTCAAAATTTCCATTTTTTCAATCTTAAGCATTATTTTACCTATTCTTTTATCTTTGAATAATTCATCGAAAACAGCTTCAGCTAAGGTTTCTAGAAAATTATAATGTTTCTTTTTTACAAGTTTAGTAATTAAATTTACAACTGTTCCATAATTAACAATAGATTTTATATCCTTGTCATTAGTTGGTTTTTTATCCTCATAGTCAATTTCAAGACTAAACTTTACTTTCTGTGTTTTTTCTTTTTCAAAATCATAATATCCAAGTTTTAGATCTAAAATTAAGCCATTAATGAGAATTTTTTTTTCATAATTAAATAAACTTTTATTTTTGTCTATTTTTACAATTTTAAAATTCTCTTTTTTCATTAAAGCAAGTTTTCCTTAAAGAAATTGATAAATTGAGGCATGTAAACATTCATATTTTCTCCACCGATTGTAACACCCTTTGATAGACATTTTTCTTTTTTCATCGCTTTAAAAATTTTTTTGAAAGTTTTTCTTGGTTCATTTTGAGCTGCCTCATACCAAGCTTCTTCACTTGGATAAAGTTTATATTTATCTATCAGCCACTCTTTCCATATCGGATTTGTAACTTTACCATTATTATCAACAAATACATCTGGACAATTATGAAGAGTCATTGCCATTTTTTCTCTCCAAGGTTTTTTTCCATAATACCATCCATGGTGCCAGCCTTCTTTGATATCAATTTTAACTTTCCCAGCTGGAGCTTTGATTCTCTCTACATGCTCCTTACAAAACTTGGCCAAAGTGTAATCATCAGCACCACCGTGTATTACAAGTAACGTTGTATTTGATGTCAATTCAGGTTTTTCGAAAAATCCGGCCATTCTGCACTCTGCAGCTTCTGGAAGAATAGCATCAAAACCTTTTGTACCTTCAAGGAACTTGGATGTTAGCTTAACGTCAGCTAAGTACAAAGAATTAGTTCCACCTCTTGAGTGACCAGTGGTACCAAATTTCCCATTAGATCTTGGATGAGCCTGTAAAATTTTTAATGCCATAAGAGCATCAATTGCTCCATTAATTAGGGGGACTCTTGATTGATCTCTCCAAGTTTCTCTTGCGCCTCTTGGACAAAAATTATCAATGTACATTACACCAATACCTTCTTTTAGTAGATTTTGTGTAGAATGATAAACAAAATCATCCCAAACATAATCTCCAGGTCCTCCACTGCTGTGAGTACGTATTACTATGGGAACTTTATCTGTTCCTTCTGGTAATTGAAGATATCCAGTAATTTCAACAGGGTTATTTAAATGACCGTCAATCAAAACAGTTCTTTGATCGAATCCAGTAAAGGAATTAAATTTGATTATCTCACCACCTCTATAACCTTTTAATTTTGAAATGAAATTTAACATTGATTTTTTTTTTGTGCAGTTAACTTTAGTATCAAATTTTATATCTGTTGAGTGAGCTAAAAGATTTGTCGAAAACAAAACAATAAACATTATTAAAATTATTTTTTTCATTCTTTACCTCTCGTTATATCTGGTGTTTGCCAATTTAAATTTTGTCCACTATCTATTGCTAGAACTTGACCTGTAATAGAACTGTTTTTAATAAAAAAGTCAACAGCATTACATACTTCTTCAACACCAACTTGCTTTTTTAGAGGTGTAGCTAAATACTGTTTTTTAAAGTGATTTTCTGATTGTCTCTTATTTTTTATTGTTGGACCAGGAGCTATTCCATTTACTCTAATATTTGGAGACAAGCTCATAGCACTTGTTTTAGTTAATGTATAAAGCCCAGTTTTGCTTAGCGTATATGAAAAGAAAAATGGAGTTAATTTAAATACTCTTTGGTCAATTATGTTAATAATATTATTATTTTTACCTCTTATATTTTTAGCAAATTCTTTAGTTAAATAAGCGGGAGCTTTTAAATTAACATCTAGGTGTTGGTCCCAACTTTTTGATGTAAAATTTTTTAAATTGTCATTTTCAAATAATGAGGCATTGTTTATTAAGCAATCAAAATACTTTAATTTAGATTTTGCAAAAGTAATGATTTTTTTTAAATCATGTTCTTTTGAAAGATCACCTTTAACTAAGTAAACTTTGGTTTTATTCTTAGTTAATTTTTTTTTTAGGTTTTCTGCACTAGCTTTAGATTTATTATAGTGAATAACAATTTCAATATCTGGACCTGAAAGCTTTTTAGCAATTGCAGCACCCATTCTAGTTGCTGCACCAGTTATAATTATTTTGTGTGCTTCCATTTTTTCTTGCCCTTTTGTGCTCTTGTGCCTGGTAGACCCATTGTTGATCTGCCTTTTGGATAAACTTTATTATTTGCACTATAGTGTTTAACTTTTGGATTTAATACTATTTCTAATTCAGAAGCTTCTAACTTTCTAATTTCATCACGAATTTTTGCTGCCTCCTCAAACTCCAAATTTGTAGCTGATTCTTTCATTCTTTTATTCAATGACTTAAGGTGTTTTTTTAGATTTCCCCCAATATTTTCATCAGTACCAACCTTGACGTAATCTTTTTCATAAACACTTTCTAAAACATCGCTAATGTCTTTTTTAATACTGGTAGCACTAATATTGTGTTTTTTATTATACGCCACCTGAATATCTCTTCTTCTATCTGTTTCTTTGATAGCATTTTTTATACTTTTAGTTTCTTTATCTGCATAAAGAATAACCCTACCTTCGAGATTTCTTGCAGCTCTTCCAATTGTTTGCACTAAAGAAGTCTCAGATCTTAAAAATCCTTCTTTATCAGCATCTAAAATTCCAACTAATGCACACTCCGGTATATCAAGTCCTTCTCTTAAAAGATTAATACCAACCAAAACATCAAATACACCAAGCCTAAGGTCTCTCATGATTTCTATTCTTTCAAGGGTGTCAATATCCGAATGCATATATCTAACTTTAATACCATTTTCATGAAAGTACTCCGTTAAATCTTCAGCCATTTTTTTTGTTAATGTTGTAACTAAAACCCGAAAATTTTTTTCTATAACACCTCTACATTCATGCATTAAGTCATCCACTTGATTTTTAGCAGGTCTAATTTCAACCGGTGGATCAATTAAACCAGTAGGTCTAATTACCTGTTCTACAAATTTATTTTTTGTTTGTTTCAATTCCCATGGGCCAGGGGTTGCGGATACAAAAACAGTTTGAGTTCTCATTGCATCCCATTCTTCAAATTTAAGAGGTCGGTTATCCATACAAGAAGGCAATCTAAAACCATACTCTGCAAGATTACTTTTTCTAGATCTATCCCCTTTATACATTCCATTTAATTGTGGAACAGTTACATGACACTCATCAACAAAAATTAAAGTATTATCAGGAAAATATTCAAAAAGAGTAGGGGGTGGTTCTCCAGGTTTTCTTCCAGATAAAAATCTAGAATAATTTTCAATACCAGCGCAAGATCCAGTCGCTTCAATCATTTCTAAATCAAATTTAGTTCTTTCTTCTAATCTTTGTGCTTCGAGTAATTTATTTTGTTCTTTAAATTTTTTTAATGTGACTTCTAATTCTCTTTTTATTTTTATTATTGCTTGTTCAATAGTTGGCTTTGGAGTGATGTAGTGACTGTTTGCGTAAACTTTAATTACATCAAGCTCATTAACCAAATCACCTGTTAGTGGATCAAATTCTTCTATTTTTTCCAACTTATCTCCAAACAAACTTAATCTCCAAGCACGGTCTTCTAAATGAGATGGAAATATTTCAAGATATTCTCCTCTAGCTCTAAACGTTCCTCTGTAAAAATTTTGATCATTTCTTTTATACTGAAGAGCAACCAATGATTTTATTAATTCTTCTCTATTATAATCATAATTTGTCTTTAAGCTTAAAGTCATTTTACTGTAAGCTTCGACCGATCCAAGACCATAAATACAAGAGACACTTGATACAATAATTACATCATCTCTTTCCAACAGTGATCTTGTTGCTGAGTGGCGCATACGATCTATCTGTTCGTTAATAGACGCCTCTTTCTCTATGTAAGTGTCAGAACGTGGAACGTAAGCTTCTGGAGTATAGTAATCATAGTAGGAAACAAAATATTCAACAGCATTATCTGGAAAAAAAGATTTCATTTCACCATATAATTGAGCAGCAAGAGTTTTGTTAGGTGCAAGAATTAGTGCAGGTCTATTAGTTTTTTCAATAACTTTAGCCATTGTGAAAGTTTTTCCTGACCCAGTTACCCCAAGGAGAACTTGGCTCAGTTGATCTTTGTTAGCACCATTTACTAATTGTTTTATAGCTTCAGGCTGATCACCAGCAGGCTTAAAGTCAGTTTTCATCTGAAACTTTTTTCCGCCCTCTAGTTTAGGGCTTATTGCAGGATTTTTATTCTGCACAGCTGTAATTAGATCTTGATAAGTGTTCTGCATTATTTATAAAACTATTAGATTAAAATTATAATTCAATGAGCATAATATCAGACAATTTAAAAAAGAT
Organism: Candidatus Pelagibacter sp. PS_44; assembly: GCF_059417735.1. Classification (NCBI taxonomy): domain Bacteria; kingdom Pseudomonadati; phylum Pseudomonadota; class Alphaproteobacteria; order Candidatus Pelagibacterales; family Candidatus Pelagibacteraceae; genus Candidatus Pelagibacter; species Candidatus Pelagibacter sp. PS_44. The sequence continues at coordinate 914,338 of NZ_CM182063.1, read as the reverse complement.
TAAACCATCACCAACAATCGTTGTAAGCACAAAAGCAAGAGAATTAAAGGCTGCTGGGAAGGATGTAATAGGCCTAGGTGCAGGAGAGCCTGATTTTGATACTCCAGATAATATTAAGCAAGCTGCAATCAAAGCAATTAATGATGGAGACACCAAATATACAGCTGTAGATGGCACTCCAGCTTTAAAAAAAGCAATAGTAGAAAAATTTAAAAGAGAAAACAATTTAGATTACACAACTGACCAAGTCACAGTTGGTGCAGGCGGAAAACATGTAATTTATAATGCCATGATGGCAACTCTAAATGAAGGAGATGAGGTTATTGTTCCAGCCCCTTATTGGGTTTCTTATCCTGATATGGTTTTATTGGCTGGCGGAACTCCAATTATTTTAGAATGTAATGAAAAACAAGAATTTAAAATTAATCCTGCAGAATTAGAAAAATCTATAACTCCAAAAACAAAATGGATCATACTAAATTCACCATCAAATCCTACGGGTGCCTGTTATTCAGAAAATGATATTAGAGAAATTGCTAAAGTATTAATTAAACATCCACATGTCCATATATTAAGTGATGATATTTATGAGCATGTAATTTATGAAGGATTTAAGTTTTTCACCATCGCTCAAATTGATGAATTAAAAGAAAGAGTTCTTACAATGAATGGTGTTAGTAAAGCTTATTCAATGACTGGCTGGAGAATAGGGTATGCTGCTGGTCCAAAAGAAATTATTAAAGCAATTGCTAAAATACAATCACAATCAACAACTAACCCATCTTCAATTAGTCAAGCTGCAGCAGTTGAAGCTTTAAATGGAATACAAGATTTTATAAAAGAAAGAGCAACTTCTTTTCAAGAGAGAAGAGACTTTGTTGTAAAAGCGTTAAATGAAATAGATGGAATCGAATGTCTAAATCCAGAGGGAGCATTTTATGTTTTCCCAAGCTGCAAAGGTTTAATGGGTAAAAAGGATTCTAATAGTAATGAATTAAAAACTGATACTGATTTTGTTCAATCTTTACTAGAGAATAGCGGTGTTGCAGTAGTTCAAGGTTCTGCATTTGGTTTAGAGGGTTTCTTTAGAATATCTTATGCAACTTCAATGGATAATCTTAAAAAGGCTTTAGAAAAAATATCCACTTTTTGTAAAGGTTTAAACTAATGTTAAACGTATATTTAGCGGGTGAAATTCACAGTAATTGCGAGAAGAAATTATTCAACTTTGTGAAAAAGAAAAATTAGATGTTAAATTTACATCTCCTGTCACTGATCATGAGTCTTCGGATAATTGTGGTGTAGAAATCTTAGGACCTGAGGAAAAAAATATTTGGAAAGATAGAAAAGGTGCAAATATTAATTCCATTAGAACCAAAAAATCTATTCAAGATTGTGATGTAATTATTGTTAAGTTTGGAGAAAAATTTAAGCAATGGAATGCAGCCTTTGATGCGGGTTATGCTACAGCACTTAATAAGTCAATGATAGTTATTCATAACGATGATCATCAACATGCTCTTAAAGAAGTGGATGGTTCTGCTGCTGCTGTTGCTTCAGATCAAAAACAAGCTTTTCGTATATTGAAATATATATTGGAAGGTTCCTTAAAGTAATCAGAATAACTTTGTTATTTTGATCTTTTTTGATTATTTATCAACAAATCTATATTAGACTTAAAACATATGGATAAAATTCAGTCACATGCCAAACTAGTTATTATTGGAGGTGGTATAATGGGAGTAAGTCTTCTATATCACTTAACTAAAGAAGGATGGAGTGATGTAGTTTTAATTGAAAAAAGTGAACTTACTTCAGGTTCTACCTGGCATGCAGCAGGTCAATGTCCTCATATGTTAACAAGTTTAAATCTTGCAAAAATTCATCTTCATTCAACTAATCTTTATAAAAATTTAGAAAAAGAAACTGAGCAACCAACAGGATTTCATGAAACTGGCAGTCTAAGACTTGCATACACGGATGATGATTTAGAATGGTTTAATTATACTAAAGGAATATTAGATATAGTTGGGGCTCCATGCTCAATTATTGGAACAGAAGAGATTCACAAGCATCATCCATTTATAAAACTCGATGGAATTAAAGGAGCATTTTATACTTCTGAAGATGGTTATACAGATCCTACTAGTACTACTAATGCAATGGCTAAAGGTGCTAGGAATGGAGGAGCTAAAATATACAGAAACAATAGAGTAACCGATATTAAAAAAACATCCTCAGATGAATGGAAAGTGATTACAGAAAAAGGAGATATAGTTTGTGAACATGTTGTTAATGCTGCTGGAAGTTTTTGCCCTGAAGTAGCTGCAATGGTAGGATTAAAAAATGTACCTAGCATCAATATGGTTCATCAATATTTGGTTACGGAAGCCCATCCAGAAATAGAAAAATTAGACAAAGAATTACCTGTAGTTAGAGATCCAGACTCTTCATCATACTTAAGACAAGAGGGCAAAGGATTATTAATAGGTCCATATGAAAAAGATGTAGCTGCATGGGCCTTAGATGGAATGGATTGGAAATTTGATATGGAATTACTAGAACCAGATTTAGATAGAATTGCAGATCACCTAGAAAGAGGCATGGATAGAATTCCAGAATTTAAAGATGTTGGTATAAAAAAAATAATATGTGGTCCAATTACCCACACACCTGATGATAATTTTTTAGCAGGTCCTGCGCCTGGTCTCAAAAATTTCTGGATGTTTTGTGCTGCGAGCATCGGCATAGCTCATGGAGGTGGAGCAGGTAAGTATATGGCTCAATGGATTGTTCATGGAGATTCTGAAATTAATATGCAAGAATTTGAACCAAGACGTTATATGAGCTGGGTAAATAAAGAGTACTCTATTGAAAAATCAAAAGAACAATATCGAAGAATGTATGTTACCCCAATGCCTCACGATAAAATTGAAATCGGCAGGCCAATGAAAACAACACCAATATATAAAAAACTTAAAGATAAAGGTGCAGAATATTTTGATTTATATGGATGGGAAAAACCTGATTGGTTTAACAAAGAAAATATTAAAGAAGTTTTGAGCTATAAGAGAAATAATGTTTTTCAATTTATTAAAAATGAATGTGAGCATGTTCATAATAACGTTGGTGTGATTGACTTAAGTACCTTTTCTAAATTCGAAATAATAGGTGAGGATAGTTATCAATTTTTAGATAGATTATGCTCAAATAAGATTCCAAAAAAAGATGGTAGTATTGTTTTAACTCATGTTTTAAATGACATTGGTAGAATTCAAACTGAATTAACAGTCACAAAGTTAAAAGATAATCATTATTATGCCTTGTCTGCAGCAATCTCTGAAATAAGAGATTTAGATTGGTTCAATCATAACAAGTTAGAGGGTGAGAGGGTAACAATAAAAAATTTATCTCTTGAAAAAGGAGTTTTAGGTTTAATAGGACCTAAATCTAGGAATGTACTTGAAAAATTAACTGATACAGATTTGAGCAATGAAAATTTTCCATGGTTAAAATCTAAGAATATAAAGATTAATAATGTAGATATAATTGCTCTCAGAGTTAATTACATGGGTGAATTAGGTTGGGAACTCCACCATCCAATGGAAAAGATGAGCGAAATTTATGATCTTATTATTAAAGAAGGTGAAAAAGAAAATATTATTGATTTTGGAACTCGAGCAATGAATTCTATGAGAATTGAAAAAGGATATAGAGGGTGGGGAGCTGAGCTTACTCCTGAAATTAGTGTTGTAGAAGCAGGTCTTGATAAATTTTTTAATCTTGAAAAGAAAAATGAATTTAAAGGGTCTAAAGCGATTACAAAACTATTAAAAAATGGAATAGAAACAAAGTTAGTATATCTTGAGGTTGAAGCAAAAGATGCTGATGCCCATGGGAATGAACCTGTATATTTTGATAGCAAAAAGGTAGGTCTTACTACATCAGGAGCTTATGGTTTTAGAGTTAAAAAAAGTTTAGCTTTTGCATATGTTAAGCCTGAATATGCAAAAATAGGAAATAAATTATTTATCGAAATTCAAGGAGAAAAAGTCAAAGCAAAAATAATTAATGAACCTGCCTTTGATAAAAATAATGATCGATTAAAATCTTAAACCATTCCAAGTCTAATTACAGAATTTCCAGCATCTATAATACTATCTTTTGCAGGTTTAAATTTCATACCCAATAAATCTCAAAATGTAGAATATAAGTTAAGTGAATTCGGTAATTCAGCAATACCAATAATATCTGCTTTAAAAAAATGGAGCTTAGGTAGAAAAAAAGAAATTTCTAAAATAGTGAATATCTAAGTTAGTGAGATAAGAATTTTTCAGCTTCAAGTGCAGCCATACAACCCATTCCAGCAGCGGTTACAGCTTGTCTGAACGTTTTGTCTTTAACATCACCTGCAGCATAAACTCCAGGGACATTAGTTTCTGTGGAATCTGGTTTTGTTATTAAATAACCTTCTTTATCCATATTTAACTGTTCTTTAAATAAAGCTGTTGCTGGATCGTGACCAATTGCAATAAATAAGCCATCTATTTTCATTTCTTCAACTTTATTAGTTTTTAAATTTTTAATCTTAATGGCTTTAACATTTTTAGGTTCGTTATCCCCAATAACTTCATCAACAGCACTATCCCAAATAATTTCAATTTTTTTATTTTCCATTAATTTCTTTTGAAGCATCTTTTCAGCTCTTAATTCATCTCTTCTATGAATTAGTTTTACTTTAGATGCAAATTTTGTAAGAAACATTGCCTCTTCAACAGCAGCGTTTCCACCACCAACAACTGCCACAACTTTCTCTTTAAAGAAAAAACCATCACAAGTAGCACAAGCAGATACACCAAAGCCTCTAAATTTTTGTTCAGATTCTAAATTTAACCATCTTGCTTGAGCACCAGTTGAAATAATTATGCTATCTGCAGTATATTTTTGACCACTATCACCTATAGCTTCAAAGGGTGTAGATTTTAAATTTACTGATGAGATATGATCTTCAATCATTTCTGTTCCAACAGCTTTAGCCTGATCTCTCATTTGATCCATTAACCATGGACCCTGAATTACATCTGAAAATCCTGGATAATTTTCAACATCTGTTGTTGTAGTTAATTGTCCACCAGGTGCAGAACCGTAAACTAAAACAGGACTTAACATTGCTCTTGCTGCATATACAGCAGCTGTATAGCCAGCTGGACCTGACCCTATTATTAACACTTTTGTGTGTTTAGTTGGATTTTCACTCATGCAGAAGTTATATAAGGATAAATGATAAAATTAAAAGGGTTATTATTGACAGAGGGTATGCATGGCATGATTAGTCAAGTTGAAGGCTTAGCCAAAGCTCTTGATCTAGATTTTATACACGAGAAGATTGAACTTAATAGTTTTTGGAAATTATTTCCACCGAAGCTAACACCAGTTTCAAGCAATGTTTATAAAAAAATAATATCATCTGACTTTGACGTAATTATTTCATGTGGTAGAAAAAGTGTAATCCCATCCATTCACTTAAAAAAGAATTCTAATAAAAAAGTTATTAATATTCATATTCAAAATCCAAAAGTAAATTTTAAAAACTTTGATTTCATTGTAGCACCTGAGCATGACGGAATTACTGGAGAAAATGTAATTAATACAAAAGGAGCAATACACTATTTAACAAAAGAAGAAATTCTAACAAATAAAAACTATCTTGATTCATTTATTAAAAAAGATCAAAGAAAAATTATAACCCTAATTATTGGTGGCCCAACTAAATATTATGACTATTCGACTGAAAATGTTGAAAAAATTTTTACTAATTTAAAAACCTTAGTAGAAAATAATAATTTTCAGTTAGTAGTTATTCCATCGATGAGGACACCAAAAAATATTATTAATTATGCCAAAGAATTTTTTGGAGAAAATCATACTGTTATTGATGATGTGGACAAAAAAGCTTATTTATCAGCATTAGCAATTTCCGAATATATTGTTGTAACATGCGATTCTAGTTCAATGATTTCAGAAGCAGCACTAACAGGAAAGCCAATTTATATTGCAAATATTGAGCCTAAGAAAAATGACAATCGTTTTCAAAAATTCAGAAATTTATTTAAAGAGTTGAATATAACTAGAAATTTAGGAGAAGATTTAGAAAATTGGAACTATCAAAAGCTTGATGAAACGAATAGAGTAGCAAAAATAATAAATCACAAAATTAAACAATAATGTCATTTTTAAATTCAATTCAAAATAACGCAAAAAAACATGACACACCCTTTACACACTGGGAATATACCAATGTATTAACCGATGGAGCAATTCAAGAAATTATAACTGCAGATATACCTGATGTTAGGGAACATGATTTAAATTATGATGGCACACGAGCAATAGATGGAGGTGCTGCTGAATTTAGAGAAGGTAACGCATCTGGTGGCCAAGCTATTAAATTTAGATGTTTTGTTACAAAAGAAAATGAAAAACAATTTCCAAATTTAGTTAAATTTATTAACGAGCTTCAATCAAAAGAAACTCATGAAGTTATTTCAAAAATGATCAATAAAGATTTGTCTAATTCATACGTTAGAGTTGAGGTTATTTGTGATAGGGAAGGGTTCTGGTTAAAACCTCACTGTGATATCAAAGAAAAACTATTGTCAGGCTTAATTTTTGTTAATAATGCCAACGAATCTGAAGAGCTTGGCACTGATTTTTATAATGAAAAATTAGAGAAAGTTAAAACAGTTCCGTATAAAAACAATTATGGCTATCTCTTTTCAAGTGGACCTAATACTTGGCATGGCATGGAGAAGAAAAAAATAGTTAAAGAAAGAAGATGCCTTCAGGTTAACTATGTAACTTTCCCAACTGATTGGAAAGTAGCCTAGTCTAATTTTCGCATAGAATTAGCAAAAAGCACCTAATTTAATGCCAGGTCTACGAACAGGTTATTTCTATAGATCGTGTGTTTTAAACCTTGATATGAGTTACGAAGATATGATTTTTAGTATTGCAAATACTGGACTGTCTTCACATTAAATATCTTGAAGTGCTGTAACTGTAATCTCTTTTGTTTTTAAAGATCTAATTCCCATTAAGCAAGCTTGAGCAGTAGACATGTTTGTACAATAAGGAACTTTATTAACCAGGGTCGCTCTTCTTAAAGCCATTGCATCATGAAGACGGTGTTCACTATTTCCGCCCCCTGTATTAATCACTAATGCAATTTTTCCAGAATTTAACACATCAACAATGTGTGGTGATCCCCCACTAACTTTATTGATGGTTTTACATTTCATTCCATGCTTACGAATGTACTCTGCGGTGCCACCAGTTCCACATAAAGTAAAATTTAACTTTAAGAGTTGTTTTGCTAAATCAACTCCTTCATCCTTATGACCATCTTTTAAAGAAATAAACGCTAAGCCTCTTGTGGGTAGTGAATTTGATGCAGCGATTTGGCTTTTTGCATAAGCCATTCCAAAATCTTTATCAAACCCCATCACTTCTCCCGTAGATTTCATTTCAGGGCCTAATAAAACATCACTGTTTGGAAATTTATTGAAAGGGAAAACTGCTTCTTTGACAGCAAATAAATTTTTATTTTTACTCTTTAAATTAAACTTAGATAACTTTTCTCCAGCCATCACCCTTGAGGCAATTTTTGCAAGTGGCAATCCTTTAGCTTTAGAGACAAAGGGAACAGTTCGACTAGCTCTCGGATTAACTTCAATTACATAAATTTCATCATTTTTAATAGCAAATTGAATATTCATGAAACCTTTTACTTTTAATGCTATGGCTAATTTTTTAGTTTGAATTTCTATTTCAGCGATTAGCTTAGGTTTAATTGATACAGGGGGAAGGCAACAAGCAGAGTCCCCTGAGTGAATTCCGGCTTCTTCAATGTGCTGCATAATTCCTGCCACATAAACTTCTTTTCCATCTGATATGGCATCTACATCCACTTCCATTGCGTGACTTATAAACTTATCTATTAGTATTGGATTTTCTTCTGCAGCCTTAAAAGCTTCTTCTACAAAATTTTTAAGCTGACTTTTTTCGTAGACAATCTCCATTGCTCTACCACCTAATACATAGGATGGCCTTACCATTAAGGGCAGTCCAATTTTTTCAGCAATTTGAATAGCTTGTTTGTAATTTTGAGCGATACCACTTTCTGCTTGTTTTAATCTTAACTTATCAAGTAATTTACTAAATCTATCTCTATCTTCAGCAAGATCGATGGATGTGTATTGTGTTCCTAAAATTGGCAGCTTGTTGTCATGTAAAAATTTAGCAAGTCTTATAGGAGTTTGTCCACCAAACTGAGCAATGATCCCTACAAGGTTTCCCTTTTGTTGTTCTTTTTTAATAATATTAAAAACATACTCCTCTTTTAGAGGTTCAAAATATAGTCTGTCACTAGTATCGTAATCCGTTGAAACTGTTTCTGGATTACAGTTAATCATTATAGTTTCAAAGCCACTTTCTTTAAGTGCATAACTTGCCTGACAACAACAATAGTCAAATTCAATACCTTGACCTATACGATTTGGTCCGCCACCTAAAATTATTATTTTTTTTCTAGAAGAGGGGTCTGCCTCACACTCTGAATTTAAAGCATAGTTTCTTTGATATGTTGAATACATATAAGGGGTGAAAGATTTAAATTCAGCAGCACAGGTATCTACTTTTTTGTAAACGGGTAATACTTTTAAAGCAGTTCTTTTTTTTCTAATAAGGTCTTCATGAATTTTAGTGATTTCAGATAATTTTTTATCTGAAAAACCTATGGACTTAATTCTATTAAATTCATTGTAATCTTTAGGTAGACCTTTTCTTTGAATTTGGTTTTCCTCATCAACAATTTCTTTTATCTGCTCTAAAAACCAAGGATCTATTTTACAAAGTTGATGAATTCTTTTGATATTTATTTTTTTCCTAAATGCTTCTGCAGCTAACAGTATTCTGTTTGGAATATTTTTTCTTAATTCTTTTTCAATTTGTTTTTTGTTTAATGGAAAAATACGATCAAGACCTGAAAAGCCAATTTCAAGAGAAACTAAAGCTTTTTGTAAAGACTCTTTAAAGTTTCTACCAATTGCCATCGCTTCACCAACAGATTTCATTGATGTCCCAAGAATTGCCTCAGATGTTGAGAATTTTTCAAATGTAAATCGTGGAATTTTTGTTACAACATAGTCAATACTTGGCTCAAAAGAGGCAGGGGTTGTTTTGGTAATTTCATTTTTCAATTCATCAAGCGTGTAACCGATAGCCAGTTTGGCAGCAACTTTTGCTATTGGAAATCCAGTTGCCTTAGAAGCAAGGGCTGATGAACGTGACACTCTTGGGTTCATTTCTATGATAACCATCCTGCCGTCTTTAGGATTGATTGCAAATTGTACGTTCGATCCACCTGTTTCTACTCCAATTTTTCTAAGACAAGCAATAGAAGCATTTCTCATCACTTGATATTCTTTATCAGTAAGGGTTAGTGCAGGTGCAACTGTAATTGAGTCTCCAGTGTGAATTCCCATTGGATCAATATTCTCAATTGAACAAATAATAATGCAGTTATCTTTTTTATCTCTGACAACTTCCATTTCAAACTCTTTCCAACCTTCAAGGCACTCTTCTATTAAAATTTGACTAACAGGGGACTCATGCAAACCATCTTTAACTATTTTAAAATATTCTTTTTCTGTTTTTGCAATTCCTCCACCCAGTCCTCCTAGAGTAAAAGCTGGTCTAATTATTGCAGGTAGCCCAATTTGTTTTAAAACCTTTGCAGCGTCTCTAACATGATTTACAACTTTAGATTTTGGAAGGTCTAAACCTATATCCAACATATTTTTTCTAAACTTTTTTCTATCCTCAGCATTGGATATTGCTTTAGAATTTGCACCAATAAGTTCGATTTTATATTTCTTTAAAATACCTTTTTTCTCAGCGGCCATTGCTAAGTTCAGAGCTGTTTGACCACCCATGGTTGGTAAAATTGCATCTGGTTTTTCTTTTTTAAGAATTTTTTCAAGCACCCCTAAAGTTATCGGCTCAATATAAGTTTTATCAGCCACACCCGGGTCTGTCATAATAGTTGCAGGATTAGAATTGATTAAGATAACTTTATAACCCTCATCTTTAAGTGCTTTACAAGCTTGCGTACCGGAGTAATCAAACTCACAAGCTTGACCTATGATTATTGGTCCAGCACCAACAACTAATATAGTTTTAAGATCTTTTCTTTTTGGCATTTTTTTTCATGTTATTAAAAAATTCTTTGAATAAATAAACACTATCTTGTGGCCCTGGATTTGATTCAGGATGATACTGAACAGAGAAAACTGGTTTATTTTTTAATCTAATTCCCTCAATACAATTATCAAATAAAGATTTATGAGTGACTTCAATATTTTTAGGAAGCGTTGCTCTCACAATTTCAAAACCATGGTTTTGACTTGTAATTTCCACATTATCTTTAAGTAGATTTTTTACAGGATGGTTAGCTCCTCTATGACCTAATTTCATTTTTTTAGTTTTTGCACCAAGCGTTAGTGCAAGAATTTGATGACCTAGACAAATACCAAAAATAGGTAAATTTTTATTGATTAATTCTTTTATAATTTCGATAGCATATTTTCCAGTTGCCGCAGGATCTCCTGGGCCATTAGATAAAAAGATACCATTTGGTTTTAGCTTTAAAATATCTTTTGTACTAGTTTTGCAAGAAACAACAGTTACTTTACAGTTTAGATCTGAAAAATATCTTAAGATATTTTTTTTTATTCCATAATCAATAGCAACAACATGTAATGAATTTTTCTTATTTTTTAAATAACCAGTTTCTTTTTTCCAAGTCTTAAACCCTGACCAAATATAACTTTTTTTAGTAGTAACCTGTTCTGCTAAATCTAAATTATTTAATCCACTCCATTTGTTAGTAATGTTAATTAATTTGCTTATATTAAAATTACCGTTTTTAGAAATAGAAATTGTTCCCTTTGGAGCACCTTTATCTCTAATAAAATTAGTTAAACTTCTAGTATCAAGTCCAGTGATCCCTACAATTTTATTTTTTTTTAACCACATGTCCAAGTTAACGAAAGATCTGTAATTAGAAGGACTTGTTATTTCAGAATTAAAAATTACACCTTTAGTCCAAACCTTATCAGACTCTAAATCCTCTTTATTAGTTCCAACATTACCAATGTGAGGGAACGTAAAATTAATGATTTGTCCGGCATAAGATGGATCTGAGATAATTTCTTGATATCCTGTTAAGGAAGTGTTGAAACAAACTTCGCCAGTAGCAGTTCCCTGATATCCAATACCAATACCTTTAAAGATTGTTTTATTTTCAAGAACTAAAATGCCTGTGGGAATCTGAGAGATTTTTTTTGAGCTAGTTTTTTTTGCTTTTTTGATCAATTACAACTCATGAGTTAAAGGTTAATACAATAAAACCTTAATTACCGCAACAGAGATGTATTATAAAATTATAAAAAAACAATTTTTCTTTTGAAGAATTTTTACTTTGCAGTAGATTAAAAAATATTATGACATTGAAAGAAAAAATTGAAACTAACTATAAAAATTCTTTAAAAGCAAAAAATAAGACAGAAATATCAACCTATAGGTTAATTTTATCTTCAATTAAAGATCTTGATATTGTTAATCGATCTGGACCTGACAAAAAAGAAACAGACGATGAGGACATCAAGAAACTTTTGAAGAAAATGATCAAACAAAGAACCGAATCAATAGAGATCTATAAAAAGAACGATAGAAAAGATTTATTAGAAGTGGAGCAAAACGAATTTGAACTATTATCTAGTTTTTTGCCTAAACAATTAAATGACGAGGAAACTAAAAAAATATGCGTTGATACAATAAGCAAATTAGGAGCAGCATCGATTAAAGATATGGGCAAAGTGATGGGTGAGCTTAAAAAGTCTTATCCTGACAACTTAGACTTTGCTAAAGCTGGACCATTGCTTAAAGAATTATTAAATAAATAATGAAATATCCCAAAGAATACTTAGACGAAATTAAAACTCGTTTAAAAGTTTCAACAGTTGTCTCAAAATCAGTTAGCTTAAAAAAAAGAGGCAAAGAATTTGTTGGTCTATCGCCATTTAAGACAGAAAAAACACCATCTTTTACGGTCAATGATGAAAAAGAATTCTATCATTGTTTTGCGACATCAGAACACGGAAATATTTTTGATTTTGTAATGAAAACTCAAAATTTAAAATTTGGCGAAGCTGTAAAATCTCTAGCTAATCTTGCTGGTATGAGACCATACACATTTTCAAAACAAGATGAAGAAAGAGAGAAAAATTGGCAAGAGTATTCTTCAATTTATAACCAATATGTCGAATTTTATCATGATGAAATTTTAAAAAATGAAAGTTTAACTATTGCAAGAGACTATTTAAAAAAAAGAAACCTTAGTAAAGATGAGGTAAAAAATTTTAAAATCGGATTTGTTGAAAGAAATTCTAATTTTTATGAAAAATTAAAAGATCAATTTAGTGAAAAAGTTTTAGTTGAAAGTGGCCTTTTTTATTTGGATGAAAAAAAAAATACATATATAGAAAGATTTAGAGATAGAATAATATTTCCAATAAATAATATTTCTGGTCAGCCTATTGGATTGGGTGGAAGAACTATTAATGAAAATAGTTATGGTGCAAAATATATAAATTCTCCAGAGACTCCTTTTTTTAAAAAAGGTTCTAACTTATATAATTTAGATTTAGCTCGAAAATTATCTAATAAAATTGATCATGTGTATCTTGTTGAAGGTTACATGGATGTTGTTGGCTTAAGTAAAAATGGAATAGAAAATGTTGTTGCAAACCTTGGAACGTCATTAACTGACAGACAAATTTTAATTTTAAATCAATTTTTTGATGACATAATTATTTGTTTTGATGGAGATGAAAGTGGATATAAAGCAGCCCTCAGAGCAGCTGAAAATTCAATAAAAGAATTACAACCTGAAAAACAAATTTCATTTCTTTTTTTACCAGATGGAGAAGACCCAGATAGTTATGCAAACAAAAATGGTAAAGCTAATTTTATAGATTTTACCAAACAAGCAAAAATTTCTATTCATCAATTCATATTTAATCACTACAAACAACAAACTGATAATAATCCTTCATCAATGGCAATTTTTGAAAAAAAATTAAGATCTATTGCGCGAACCATTAAAGATGATTTTATTAAAAAATATGTACTTGAGTTTTTCTTAGAAAAAATCTCATCTTTAACACCGCATAGCAATGTAGGTAAAAAACAATTTTATACAAAAAAGATTAAGTCTTTACAATCTACACAAAAATACTTCAATGAAAGTAAATCATTAAGTGGGGTAGAGCTCAAAGAGTTTTCATTACTTTATCTGATATTAAATAACTTAGATATTTTTCAAGATAATATTCACTTAATTGAAAATATTAGATTGTTCAGTGATGAAAATAAATTGATCTATGAAACTCTTTTATTAAAGTTAAAAAGTGGAGAGAAACTTACGCTTGAGCAAATTCCTATTGATCCACAATTAATAGAAAAAATCTTCAAATTTGCTTCCATTAAACATATTTTAAATAGTCATCAAAACAATCAAGAAAAGATGTTTGAATTATTAGATGAGGTTTCAAGAGATCTCAAAAATTACGATTTAGAGTTTAGAATTGAAGAGCTAGAATCGAAATTTTCAAAGGATTTAAGCGAAAGTACTTTCAATGAATTAAGAGAGCTTAAAAAGCAAAAAAATATCAATTAAATCCAACAAAAAATACATGGATTTTTCTAAAATTGCGCTTATATAAGACTTCTCAAATATATACAATTGTGGAAAGAATAATTACAAAATCATTTGCTAGACTTATGGGTAGAGGAACCCATAGAGGATTTATAACTTTTGATGAGCTAAACAAATCTCTAGGTAAAAGAAATCTTTCTAATGAGAATTTAGAACAAGCTTTCATGCACATTCTTGATGAGAGCGTTTCTCTAGTAGAAAAAAAATCAGATTTTAAAGTTTTAAGAAAAAAAGAAAACTCTTCTAAAGAAGAAGGCAAAACTATTGAAAAGAGTGATGATCCTATAAGAATGTATTTAAGGGAGATGGGAGGGGTAGAACTTTTATCTCGTGAAGGTGAAATTGCAATTGCTAAAAGAATAGAAGCTGGAAAAGATGTAATGCTTATTGCATTAGCACAAAGCCCAATTACAGCACAGCAATTTGTTGAGTGGGATGAAAAACTTCAAAAGGATGAAATTCTAGTAAGAGAAATTATTGATATTGATACAAATTATATGGAGGACGAAAATACAGGTCCTAGTGCTAAACAAAGAAATTCAGGTGAAACAGATAAAAATGAAGATAGCAATGATGATGATGAATTCAATCCTACGCTTGCTGCAATGGAAACTGAAATTAAACCAAAGGTTTTAAAAACAGTAAATACTCTAACAAAAGAGTACGCAAAGTTAATTAAATATCAAAAAGAGAAATTAGATTGTATTTTAAATTCAGTAAGTTTTTCAACTGCCAAAGAAAAAGGCTATGACAAAATTGTAAGTGATATTTTAGAAAATATTAAATCACTTCAGTTATCTCCATCTGTATTAGAAGAATTAGTTCAAAAACATTATGTAGAAAATAAAAAGATTGTTTCTTTAGAGGGAAATCTTTTGAGACTTGCAATGGATCAAAAAATTCCAAGAAATGAATTTATTAAGTTTTATATAGGCAATGAAATTAATCCAAATCTTAAAAAATTTCTTGATACCAATCTCATGTGGAAACAGTTTTTTTCAAAAAACAAAGATGAATTTAAGAATATTAGAGAAAGATTAATTGAGATTAGTCATAAGCTTGGGATCTCAGTTACAGATTATAAAAAATTAGTTAGCAGAATTCAAAAAGGTGAAAAAGAATCTAGAATAGCAAAAAAAGAAATGGTTGAAGCCAACTTGAGATTAGTAATCTCTATTGCCAAAAAATATACTAATAGAGGACTTCAATTTTTAGATCTTATTCAAGAAGGAAACATTGGTCTTATGAAGGCAGTAGATAAATTTGAATATAGAAGAGGATACAAATTTTCAACATATGCTACATGGTGGATAAGACAAGCGATTACAAGATCTATCGCTGACCAAGCGCGAACGATTAGAATTCCAGTTCATATGATTGAAACCATTAATAAAATTGTTAGAACACAAAGACTAATTTTAAGTGAATTTGGTAGAGAGGCGACACCTGAGGAATTAGCAAAAAAATTAAGAATGCCATTAGATAAAGTTAGAAAGGTTTTAAAAATATCAAAAGAACCAGTTTCACTTGAAAAGCCAGTGGGCGATGAAGAAGATAGTAGTTTGGGAGATTTTATTGAAGACACAAAAGCGTTAGCCCCACTAGAACAAGCTATTAAATCAAATTTAAGTGAGGCGACTACTAAGATTTTATCAACACTAACGCCAAGAGAAGAAAGGGTTCTTAGAATGAGATTTGGAGTTGGCATGAATACAGATCACACTCTTGAAGAAGTAGGATTACAATTTTCAGTAACTAGAGAACGTATTAGACAGATTGAAGCCAAAGCTCTTAGAAAATTAAAACACCCAAGTAGATCCAAGCAACTAAAAAGCTTTTTAGAAAGCTAAATAAACTGATCTATTTATTAACATAAAGTAGATCTTATTTATTTTTAATATTTAATAGAGTATTAAATTAATCAAATGAATAGTAAAATTCTTAATCCTTATTTCCTTGTTTTATTTTCTTTCATACCCGCATCTATAATTATTGGACCTGCTTTTTCTTTGTTTAATATTCTACTAATTGATATTTCGTTCATTTTTTTTATTCTATTCAAAAAAGATTTTAAGTTCTTATCGAATAAAACTGTTAAACTTATACTATTACTTTGTTTGTATTTAGTTTTTAATTCCATTATTGCAAAAGATTTTTCAATGAGTGCACCTAGAAATCTTGGATTTATTAGATTCGGAATACTTTTTTTGGCATTTAATTATTTTTTTGAAGATAGGGGATTTTTGAAAAAAGTTTTTTTGGTCTGGATGACAATAATATCAATTGTTATTCTTGATATTTATTTTGAAAGAGTAACAGGTACAAACGTATTAGGCTATGGATCAGATTATATAAATGGTATTGAGCAGCCCAATGGGAATAGAGTCGTAAGTTTTTTTAAAGATGAGCCAATTGTAGGTGGTTACATTTATGGGTTTTATTTGATATTTATTGGATACTTATTTTTTTTTAATAAAGGAATATCAAATAAGTATAAATATATTATATTTATTTTTTCAATTTTTTTTCTTACTGCAATAATCATAACAGGTGAAAGATCAAATTCGATTAAGGCAATTCTTAGTTTTTTTTTATTTTATTTTTTGAATGACCATTTCAAATTTAAAGATAAAATACTTTCAGTTTTATTATTAGTTTTATTATTTATATTTTTGCTTAATAACTCTAATTTTTTAAAATTGAGATATGGTGGTCAATTTTTTAAACCAATAATTTCTATTTTTCAGTCTAATAATGAAATTAGTGTTGAGAGAGAAGCAAATAAAAATTTATATATTGCTCTTTATCAATCTGGATTTGAAGTTTTTAAAAAATATAAATTTTTTGGAGTAGGTAATAAAAATTATAGATTAGAGACGTGCTCAAATGAAAAAAATCCTAAGTATTATTGTAATACCCATCCTCATCAGCTGTATTTTGAGTTTTTGGCAGAACATGGAATTGTAGGAACTGTGTTTTTAATTTTAATTTTATTTAGTCTAATTTTTAGTAAAATTAAAATTATTCTTGGCTCTAAAAATTATCTACAATTAGGCTGTTTAATTTTTTTGTTAACTTCATTTATTCCATTGTTACCCAGTGGTGCTTTTTTTGCAGATTACAATTTAACTATTTTTTGGATAAACTTATCTATTATGTATGCTGCTGGAAATAAAACTAATGTATTTAGATTTAATTAAAATTAATAGATAAATTATATTTATGGGACTGTAGCTCAATAGTAGAGTACTGCATTGACATTGCAGGGGTAGTTGGAGCGTAACCAACCAGTCCCACCATTCTCATTATTTTTACCTATACTAGACATCGGTTGCATTATAATATAATTAAAGTTAAATTTTCAGGGCCTGTAGCTCAGTTGGTTAGAGCAGTACACTCATAATGTATTGGTCCCAGGTTCGAGTCCTGGCGGGCCCACCAATAATTATTTTTTACAAAAGATTATTTAACGAACTCTTTTAAAGTAGAAAAAAGACCGTTAATATCTCCATTGTTACTTTGGATGATAGATGAAAATTCTTCCTTCTGAGTTCTTGCAAGACTCAAGCCTTCAATAATTAAATCTCTAATTAAAGGGTTTTCAGGATTTTTTGTATAAACCCTCCAATCAATTTTAACCTCTGGTCTTTGATCCGTTGCAACTAATTTACTAGAAACCATTGTGTAAGTTTCATTAAGTTTTTCTTTAGATATAACCTCTATTTCAGGATTTGAATACTCGGCCAATCTACTAGAAAAACTTTTTAAAAAATATTGCATAAAGAGTGTTTCATATTCACGTAATTCACTTTCACTTATATTTTTTCTATAAGAGCCTAAAGTGTAAGAGCCAATCCCATTTATATCAACAGTTTCCATTGCAATCTGTTTTAACTTCTCTATTTTTTCTTCTTTTGAATATTTATTATTTAAAGCTTCTGAAGCTCTATTTACCGTTGATTGCACAAATACATCGGGCTCCATTGAATAGGATTGATTAAAACTAATAAAATTTATTATGATAAAAGAAAATATTAAAAACTTTTTTAATCTCATTAAGTTTTATTTTTTTACTGAGTTTCTATTTCTTCCCAATCACTATCGTTTTGGGTTTCAGTTATTGCATTTGAGTTTGCAATTTTTTGTTGTCTGTCTTGTAAATATAAACTTCTAACAGATGCATAAAAATCTATTGAGTTTTTTTCTAGGTTATCAAAAGACTCTATATTTTTTGCTCTAAAATCAATTCCAGTACCTGCTCTTGTCGCATAATAATCAAAATCAGAAAAGTGTTGAGTGTCATTTGCAACAGTAACATTATACCATGCATCACCTCCCATTAAGTTCGCCAATGAACCAACCGTGTCCCTTACAGTTGAAGGCCCCAAAACAGGGAGCATTACATAACATCCTTCACCAACACCCATAACACCAAGTGTTTGACCATAGTCCTCTTTTTCATATTCTGGAAAACCTACTTTTTCTGCTACATCAAATATTCCAACAACTCCAATAGTTGTATTAACTATAAACCTACCAGTATTAACAGTAGCTTTTTTAAAATCTCCTTGAAGTAGATTATTAGGAATTGTTACAAGTGTTGAAAGATTATCTAAAGCATTACTTGTTCCAGTTCTTACTGGAGATGGCAAAACCCTATAAGCTTTAGCAAGAGGTTCAAAAACAACACCATCTAAAACCTGATTAAATTTAAAAGTTGCTCTATTTACACTTTCAAAACAATCTTTTACTTCACCCGAATTTTTGTTAGACATATTATTTTCACCATCAGTATCAGCACTTACATTGGTGACTAACATTAAACTAATTAGTGAAGTTAATAAAAATTTTTTCATTATTTTTTAATTATATAATGTATATAATCTCAATGTAAATCTAGAATTAGTTATAAATATGACCCAAAAATGGCTCTAAAGATAGCATTAAACTACTCACCTAACTTTAATCCAAAGAAAAGATCATCTAAGCAAATCAAATTCATTATTTTTCATTATACGGGAATGAAAAACGAATCTGATGCTTTGAGGAGACTTACAGATATACAATCTGAGGTTAGCTGTCATTATTTTATCAAAAATAATGGAGAGATTATAAATATGGTACCAGATTTATATATTGCATGGCATGCTGGAAAATCTTCATGGAAAAATTATAAATCTTTAAATCAAAACTCTATTGGAATTGAAATTACAAATCCAGGACATGAGCATGGATATAAAAAATTCAAACAAAAACAAATATCTTCACTTTTAAAATTAACTAAATCATTAATAAAGAAATACAACATTCTTCCTGAAAATATTTTAGGACACTCAGATATAGCCCCACAAAGAAAGAAAGATCCTGGAGAAAAGTTTCCTTGGGAATATTTATCAAAAAAAAATATAGGGGTGTGGCATGCATTAAAGGATAAGCAAGAACTGATAAAAAATAGAAAACTTAAAATAAATGAAGAAGAAGAAACTTTTTTCTATAAAAATTTATTCAAGATTGGGTATTCAAAAAAGAAACCGTTAAATATTAATAGAGTAAAATATTTAAGAGAGTTAGTAAAGGCATTTCAAAGAAGGTTTAGACAAGAATTAGTTAATGGTAAAATTGATCAAGAATGCTTGCTTATTAGTAAAAATCTTGTTGAAGAATTTAAATAAATTTTGCTTGAAGTTTTTGAGTTTAGTAATAAATTATAAATGCTAGATGAACGACTTATCGCTTTAATTTTATTAAAGAGGAAAGTCCGGGCTCCGCAAAGACACAGTGCCAGGTAATACCTGGCGGGGGAAACCCTAGGGATAGTGCCACAGAAAATATACCGCCATAACATGGCAAGGGTGAAAAGGTGTGGTAAGAGCACACCGGTTCTATTGGTAACAATGAACGCTGGAAAACCCCACTGGGAGCAAGACTAAGTAGAGGTGACATTGTTGCAAAACTAAAAGCCGTCTTTGGCTAGTCATCAGGGTTAGTTGCTTGAGCTTAAGAGTGATCTTAAGCCTAGAGAAATGATAAGTTTTAATGACAGAACCCGGCTTATAGTTCGTCTAGCAAACTTATCCACAACTAGTGCTTAATTATAAAATAAGTGTTCACCTTTTGATTCATAATTGAGTCATTTATGTTCTTATTTTTAATCTCACAATTGTATTAGTTTCAAACTTAAAAATTGAATTTAAACTCTAAAGAGATAGACAACAAGTTGTTCATAAACTTCATCAAATAAGCCTAAAATGAACATATTGACAGCATGTCTAAAAACCCATAATATCCCATATATTCCCAAATATGGAATTTATGAAATATAAAAAATATGTTTTTATCTACTTACGAGAACAAAATAGACAAAAAGGGAAGGGTGTCCGTGCCTGCTAGTTTTAGATCTCATCTTTCTAATTTAGGATATAACGGGGTTATTTGTTATCCATCATTTAATAATCAATCTATTGAAGCTTGCTCACAAGATAGAATTGAAAAACTTTCAGCAAGCATAGACTCTTTAAGTCCCTTTGAAGAAAATAGAGATTTTTTTTCTACATCAGTTTTATCTGATAGTATGAATTTACAATTCGATAGTGAAGGCAGAATTTCTTTATCTACAAAATTATTAAAACACGCAAAAATTAAAAACAGCATGTTGTTTGTTGGTCAAGGTCAAACATTCCAAATATGGGAACCAACAGCATTTGAAAAATTTAAGGTGATAGCTAGAAAAAAAGCAAACATAAATAGAGCAAGCCTTAAATGGGAAAAACATTTTAATAACAATGAGGGGAAATAAAAATGACAATTAACTTTAAAGCGCCAGAGATAAAAGAATTACAACCAAGATTATTAGTTTTAGGTGTTGGTGGGGCAGGAGGAAATGCAATCAATGAAATGATAGATAATGGTCTACAAGGTGTGGAGTTTATTGCTGTAAACACTGATGCTCAGGATTTGAAATTAAGTAAAGCGAAAGCAAGAATTCAAATTGGATTAAATTTAACTAAAGGTTTAGGGGCTGGAGCAAAACTTGATATTGGTCAAGCAGCCGCAGATGAGTCTTTAAATGATATTATAAACACTCTTCAAGGTGCAAATATGGTTTTTATAACTGCAGGTATGGGTGGTGGAACTGGAACAGGTGCCGCACATGTCATTGCAAGAGCTGCAAAAGAATTGAATATCTTAACCGTTGGTGTTGTTACACTACCATTTCTATATGAAGGCCCTTCAAGAATGAGAAGAGCTCAACAAGGACTTGAAGAATTAAGAAAACATGTAGACACAATTATTGTAATTCCAAATCAAAATTTGTTTAAGATTGCAAATGAACAAACTACATTTGAAGAATCTTTTAATCTTTCAAATAATGTCTTGATGCACGGTGTTCAAAGTATAACTGATCTTATGGTCAGACCTGGTTTAATCAACTTGGATTTTGCAGATGTTGAAACTGTTATGGCCTCAATGGGTAAAGCAATGATGGGTACAGGAGAGGCCGAAGGAGAAGGTAGAGCTATAAAAGCTGCAGAGATGGCAATAAGCAATCCATTGATTGATGATTATACTTTAAAAGGAGCCAAAGGTTTATTAGTAAATATCACTGGTGGAAAAGATCTTAAACTTTTTGAAGTTGATGAAGCAGTAAATAAAGTAAGAGCTGAAGTTGATCCAGAAGCAGAATTAATTATTGGTGCAATTACCTCAGCAGAGCTAGATGGTAAAATGAGAGTATCTATTGTTGCAACATCACTAGATGGTCAACAACCTGAAGGTAAATCTGTAATTAATATGGTTCATAGAATACAAAACAGAAACCCAGGTTATTCAGACTTTGGTAGTGCTAGTTCAGCTCAATCATTTAATTTTTCTCCAACAATGTCTAGTCCCATTTCACACGGTGCAAATGCATTGAAGTTAGAAAATGAAGTTATTGCAGAGCCAAGTTTAGATAAATCAAGTTCAGATATGATTAATCAACAAAATTTACACTCTCAAGAGGTTGAGAGTGTTGTTGAAAATAATCATACAGCTGATCATGAGCAATCTTTTACTGAAGAAGCGTTCAATACCACAGTTGAGACTGAAGAGAGCAATATGCCATTAGAAACTGAGCAAACTTCTAATGGACTTGAAAACTTTGGTGTGGATGAAGATGCAGCTCCAGATTTATTTAGTTCAGATAATGAACAGAATGAATCAGATAGTTTTTTATCGACAGAGAATAATGAAAATAACTCTGAAGATGATGATCTTGAAATTCCAGCATTTTTAAGAAGACAAAAGAATTAATGGTCTTCAAAAAAATAAATGATAGCCACCATAGTACCAGATGTGAGAAGTCATTATCCGGTACTGCTAAGTGAATTAATTAGCATTATTACCCCTCAATATGGTGGCACATTTATTGACTGCACCTTTGGTCAAGGTGGATACTCTAAAAAAATATTAAATTTTGCTGAAACAAAAGTAATTGCACTAGATAGAGATTTAGAGAGTCAAAAAAAAGCAAATATAATTCAAAATTCTTTTGAAGATAGGTTTTTATTTAAGAACATTAAATTTAGCCAGTTAAATAATTTAAAGCTTAAAAATGAAAATATAAGAGGAGTGATCTTCGACTTAGGTTATTCGCTTAATCAAATAAAGGATCCAAAAAAAGGGCTTTCTTTTGAGACTGTTGGTGCACTCAATATGAAGATGGGAATAAATGAGTTTTCAGCCAAAGAGGCAATAAATATTCTAGACAAAGTCGAACTTGCACAAATATTTAAGTATTTTGGTGAAGAAAAAGACAGCAATCGAATAGCACACAATATTGTGGAAGATAGAGCTAAAAGAGAAATTACAACAGAGGAGCTAGTAAGGATAATAGAGTCTTCAAAGAGAAAAAATAATAGCAAAACCCATAGCGCTACAAAAATTTTTCAAGCATTAAGAATATTTGTTAATAAAGAAATAAGTGAACTAATTTATGGATTAATTAATGCAGCCAAAGTAGTCAAAAAAGATGGAGTTATAGCGGTAGTAACATTTCATTCACTTGAAGATAAAATAGTAAAATACTTTTTTAAAAGCATGTCTGAAAACAAAAGTGTTTCAAGATACATGCCTAAAGGAGAGGAAAAAGTGAATTTATTTAAGACTATTAATAAGAAACCTATTGTACCTAGTGAAAAAGAAATTAAAGAAAATCCACCATCTAGATCAGCAAAATTAAGATACGTTATTAAAAAAGAGGATTTTTATGATTTTGAGACAGATATTCTAGAAAAGTTTGATCATTTAATTAAAATTGAAAATTTTTCACAGAAATTATGAAGAAAATAGCATTTTTAATAATCTTAATATTAGTTTTAGCCACTTCAATTGTGAAAAATTCTACAAAAGAAATTGAAGATAAAATTTTTGTATTAAAAGAAAATATTAGACCTTTAGAAACAGAACTTGGTGAAGCATTATTAGAATATAATTTCCTGACTTCTCCAGAAAAGTTAACTCAATATCAAAATCAATATTTTGAAAAAGATTTAATCAAAATAAATATTACTCAAATTAAAGAATTAAGACAGAATGATGATCAAATAATCATAAATAGCTTAATTAAAGATAAAAATGAAACACAAAAAAAGTAATATAATTTTAGAAGAATATGAAAATAAATTTTCATATAAAAAAAGTAAAACAAATCTCAACATAGAGTTTAATAGAATTGCATTTATCTTTTTCATATTTCTAGTTATTTCAATAATATTTTCTATTCAGCTTCTTCACTTAGGCTCATTAAAACAAGATAAAAAAATTACTCCAGTTTCTAATGTAAAAAATTACAGAGCAGATATTATGGATAGAAATGGCAATTATTTAGCTAAAACTGTTAGCTCTATTGATATTGGTATTAATCCTGTTGAAATAATAGATAAACAAAAACTTTTAATAAATTTAAAATTATTATTTCCCAAAAAGAATTATTTAGAAATTGAAAAAAAAATTAATCTAAATAAATTTTTTTATTTTGAAAAAAAAATATCTTTAGAAAATTATGAAAAAATCATGCTACTTGGAGATAAATCAATTGTGCCAGAAGAGAAGTTAGCTAGAGTCTATCCTCAAAAAAATCTTTTTAGTCATATTATTGGTCAGATAGATAATGATAACCAAGGTATATCAGGTATTGAGAAATCATTTGATGATAGATTGAAGCAAGAAAAAGAACCACTTAAATTAACTGTCGATACGGATGTGCAATTCTTAGTTAGAGAACAGCTTATAAAATTTAATACAATTTTTAGAAGTAAAGGTGCGGCTGCGATTTTAATGAATGTAAATAATGGAGAGATTATTTCTATGGTCTCATATCCTGATTTTGACCTTAATAAGAGAGAAAAAATTGTAGATTTGGATTTTATCAATAGAACAACGAAAGGTGTTTATGAGCTAGGTTCAGTTTTTAAAACATTTACAGTTGCTGCTGGATTAGACCAAGATTTAATAGATGTTGATACCGAGTTTTTAGATTTGCCAAAATCAATTCGTTGTGCTGGTCAACCTATTGGAGAGTATAGTGATAATATTCCTTCAGATTTAACAGTGGAAGAAATCTTAATTAGATCTGGCAATATAGGTTCAGTTAGAATTGGACAAAAGTTAGAAATAGATAAACTTAAATCATTTTTAGAAAAAGTTGGAGTTTTAAATAAAATTGATTTTGATATTGAAGAGGTGGGAGAACCATATCCGTTCAAGTGGGGAAAATGTAAATTAGCTACCGTTTCTTTTGGACATGGAATAACTACAACACCGCTACAGCTTGCAAAGGGATATTCAATTATTACAAATGGTGGTTTTGATATTAAACCTACTTTAATTAAAAGAGATAAGGATAACATTAACAATAAAAATAGAATTATTAAGGAAGGTATTTCAGAAAAATTAAATCCAATTCTACGAAAAATTGTTACAAATAAAGAAGGTACCGCAGAATTAGCTAACATAGATGGATATGAAGTAGGTGGTAAAACTGGAACGGCCCAAAAAACTACTTTAGGTGGTTATTCCAATTTAAAAGTTAATACGTTTGCTTCTATATTT
This sequence comes from Candidatus Pelagibacter sp. PS_44, assembly GCF_059417735.1. Classification (NCBI taxonomy): domain Bacteria; kingdom Pseudomonadati; phylum Pseudomonadota; class Alphaproteobacteria; order Candidatus Pelagibacterales; family Candidatus Pelagibacteraceae; genus Candidatus Pelagibacter; species Candidatus Pelagibacter sp. PS_44. The sequence goes on along the minus strand of NZ_CM182063.1, from coordinate 889,410 downwards.
CCAACTTCAAAACCAAAGTACGCATTAATTGTTTTATTAGATGAACCTAAAACTAATAGTGAGTATATTTATTATTACAAAGACGGAAAACAACCTACAAAAGGCACACCTTATAATACAGCTGGCTGGACCTCTGTTGAAGTTGCTGGAAATATCATAGAAAGAATTGGGCCTATTTTGGCCACAAAACATATAGAAAATTAAAATTCATATGCAGATTGGGCATTTCTTTAAAAATATAAAACCTGAATACAAAAATTATTATTTTTCAGGATTTAGCTTTAATAGTAAGCAATGTAAAAATAACTATATATTTTTCGTCATTAAAGGCACAATCAATAATGGTACTCTCTTCATAAATGATGCAATAAAAAATGGTGCAAAAATAATTGTTTCAGAATTAAAATTTGAAGGAATAAAAAAAGGAATATTATTTATAAACACACCAAATGCCAGAAGAGCATTATCCGAATTTTCTTATGCAACCAATAATAACAAACCTAATAATTTAATAGCAGTCACAGGTACAAATGGAAAATCATCTATTGTAGATTTTTATTTTCAAATTTTGAAATTAAATAAAATTAAAGTAGCATCAATAGGAACCTTGGGGGTTAAAACAAATAATTCAACCTCCGAGTCATTTAACACAACAATGGATTCTATAAGATTAAACAAAATATTAAAAAATCTTAAAAAAAAAAATATTGATAATGTTATAATGGAAGCTTCTAGTCATGGATTAAAACAAAATAGGTTAGATGGTTTAAAGTTTAAAACTGGAATATTTACAAATTTATCTCGCGATCATTTAGATTATCATAAAACTTTCAAAGATTATTTAAAATCTAAGCTGTACTTATTTAGAAATCTATTAGAAAAAAAAGCAAATATAATTACAGACGATTCAATTCAAGAGTATAAAAGAATTAAAAATATAGCACTAAAGAGTAAATTTAATCTTAACACTATTTCTAATAAAAAAAGTAACTTAAGTTTAAGTTTAATTTCAATTGAATATCAAGACGACAAGCAATTAATTTATATTAGGTATAAAAAAAATACTTATAAAATTTTAGTAAATTTAATAGGAAAAATTCAACTAAAAAATATTTTTATGGCAATGCTTGCTGCTGAAAAAAGTAATTTAGTATTTAAGAAAATAGTAAACTCTATTAGATATATTAAACCTGTTAGAGGGAGACTTGAAAAAATAGGTAACATAAAAAATAACTCTAAGGTGATCCTTGATTATGCACATACACCCGATGCACTAAAAGCATGTTTGTTGAATTTGAAGGAACAATTTGCAGATAAAAAGATTTCTATTGTTTTTGGTTGTGGTGGCAATAGAGACAAGGGCAAGAGAGCAGTGATGGGGATGATTGCTAATCAATATTGTGAAAAAATTTATTTAACAGACGACAATCCTAGAAATGAGAATCCAAGCAATATTAGAAAAGATATTAAAAAAAAGATTGAAAAGTCAAAGATTTATGAGATCGCAGATAGATCTAAAGCAATCAAGCAGGCAATTTTGAATTTAAAAACAGGAGATATTTTAGTTGTAGCTGGTAAGGGTCACGAAGAAACACAAGACTATGGAACTAAAAAAAAAGCTTTTTCTGATAAAAAAGAAATATTAAAAAATATTAAATTAAAAAATAAAATACTCTCAGATAATTTAAAAATCAATATTTTAAATGATTTATCTAATTATATTTCAGTAAACCCAAAAACAACTATAAAAAAAGCATCAATAAACTCTAAAGAGATAAAAAAAAATGATATTTTTTTTGCAATAAAAGGAAAAAAAAATAATGGTAATTTTTTTGTAAAAGAAGCATTTACTAGAGGAGCAAGTTTAGTAGTTGCTAGCGAAGGAAAAAAAGAAAAAAGAAAAATAATTGTAAAAAATACTTTAAACTTTTTAACAAAAGCTTCTTCACTGCTTAGAGATAATTTATCAACAAAAATAATTGCAATAACAGGAAGTTGTGGAAAAACTTCTTTAAAAGAATTAACAGGAAAAACGTTGGGTAAAATTTCTCAAGTCACATACTCTCCAAAATCTTTTAATAATAAATTTGGTGTTCCTTTGAGTATATTTAACTTACAAGCCAATGATGATTTTGGCATATTTGAAATTGGAATGGATAAAAAAGGTGAAATAGAAGAATTGTCAAAAATAATAAAACCAGATGTAGGAGTTATTACAAATATATCTCACGCCCACATAAAAAATTTTAAAAATATTAATGAAATAGCACTTGCTAAATCTGAAATTATTAACAATATAAAAAGTAATGGTTATCTTGTTCTAAATCGAGATGATAATTTCTTTAGTTTTCATAAAAAACTAGCTCAAAAAAGAAAGTTAAAAACTTTATCATTTAGCTTGAAAGATAAAAGTTCAGATATCAGCTTAATATCAATCATTAAAGTTAAGTCGAAGTTCAAAATATTTATAAAAGTTAATAATGTAAAAACTTTTTTTTATGTCAATTCTATTTTTGAAAATGACTTAAAAAATATATTGGCATCAATTACAATTATTTCAATTTTTATTAATATAAATAGTCTAAATAAAAATATTTTTTATAACTATAAAAAACCACAAGGAAGAGGTGATATACAAAAAATTAAATTAGCTAAAAAATCATTTTATTTAATAGATGAGAGCTATAATTCAAATCCATTGTCCTTAAAGTCAGCATTAAATAATTTTGACAATATTAAAATGGTAAACTCTAAAAAACACTTAATTCTTGGAGATATGTTAGAACTTGGAAAATATTCAAAATCATTACATTTGGCAATTGGCAAGAGTATTAACAAGCTATCACTTAAAAACATTAATGTTTTTGGTAAAGATATTAAGATAACCCATAAGATGTTAAATAAAGATAAAAAAGGATTAATCTTAAAAAATGAAACTCAAATATTTGATTTGATTAAAAATTCATTAAATAATAATGATTATTTAATGATTAAGGGCTCAAACTCAACAGGACTTAATACTCTTGTTAAACAAATAAAAATCGGAAAAATTAATGCTTTATAGTCTTATTGTTGATTTAGTTGATCAATTTGGTTTTTTAAATGTTTTTAAATATTTAACATTTAGAACTGGTTTAGCCATGTTTACTTCAATGTTTGTTGTGTTGTTAATAGGCACTCCATTTATAAAGTTTTTTTCAGCAAGACAAATTTTAAACCCAATTAGGGATGATGGTCCAAGTGACCATATTATAAAAAAAATTGGTACTCCCACAATGGGAGGTGTTTTAATATTATTAGGTTTGTTTTCAGGGATATTACTTTGGGGAGATTTAACCAATTATAATATATGGTTTTTACTTTTCATAGTAAGTAGTTATGGTTTATTAGGGGCTTATGACGATTATAAAAAAATTAAATTTAAGAATTCATCTGGCATATCTTTTAGGTTCAAAATTATTTCACAAATAGTAATAGCTTTAGTTGGAATTTGGGGATTGGCACATTTTTCTCAAAATACTGAATTAACAAATTTATATTTTCCATTTTTTAAAAACCTGATTATTAACCTGGGTTGGTTCTTTATACCATTTTCTATATTTATAATTGTTGGCTCATCAAATGCAGTCAATTTAACAGATGGTCTTGATGGTTTGGCTACCGTACCCGTTATATTGGTTGCAGGATGTTTTGCATTTATAAGTTATGTAACTGGCAATATTGTATTCTCTGAATACTTAAACATTCCTTATTTGGAAGGCATGGGTGAGGTAGCTGTTTTTTGTGGATCAATTATTGGAGCTTGTTTGGGGTTTTTATGGTTTAATGCACCACCTGCAAAAATATTTATGGGTGACACAGGATCCTTAGCATTAGGAGGCTCATTAGGAGCGATTGGAATAATTACTAAGCATGAGTTTGTTCTAGCGATTACAGGTGGCCTGTTTGTGCTAGAAGCAGTATCAGTTATTGTTCAGGTTATATCATTTAAATTAACAGGAAAAAGAATTTTTAGAATGGCACCCATTCATCATCATTTTGAAAAAAAAGGTTGGCCAGAGTCAACAGTTGTTATTAGATTTTGGATAATTTCAATAATTCTTGCAATGATAGGTTTGGCGACTTTGAAACTTAGATAATGTTAGAGTCTCATAATATTTTCAATAACAAAAAAATTTTAATTTATGGTTTAGGTAAAAGTGGATTATCAGCATCAAAATTTTTAAAAAGAAATAACAAAGTTATTGAATATGATGACAAAAAAAATAAGAATTATGAAAAAATTAGAAAAATAGAATTTGATTACATAATACTTAGTCCAGGAATAGATATTAATAAATGTAAATTAAGTAATTTTTTAAAAAAAAATTATAGTAAAATTCACACAGATTTAGATATTTTTTACAACAATTATAGATACAATTATAAAATAACTATAACTGGTACCAATGGTAAATCTACGACTGCTAAAATTCTATATGAAGTTATAAAGGCTCAAAAGATAGACGTTAGATTAGTGGGTAATATTGGCAACCCTATTTTATTAGAGAAAAACATAACTAATAAGACAATTTTCATAATTGAGGCCTCATCATACCAGTTAGCATACAGTAAATTGTTTAAATCAAATATATCGATGATTTTAAATATTTCGCCAGATCACCTAGATAGACACAAGACCATTAGTGGATATATTAATGCAAAGTTTAAACTGATTAAAAGTCAATCAAATGATGATTTGGCTATTTTAAATTATGATAATTTTTACATAAAACGTTATCTAAAATTAAAAAAGTTTTTAGTAAAAATAATCAAGATAAGTAAAAAGACGAATATTAATACTATTTCAAGGATCAAAAATCAATATTTTTTAACAGAAGGTAATAAAGAAAACTTAAAGTTTGTTTTAGTAGTTGCAAATATATTAAAACTTAAAAAAGATGTTTTATTTAGAACATTGGAAAAATTTAAGGGGCTTAATTTTAGACAACAAATAATCTATAATTCAAATAGATTGACAATCATCAATGACTCAAAAGCAACTTCTTTTTCCTCTTCTGTAAGTCTATTAAGTTCATTATCTAATGTATATTGGATAGTAGGAGGGTTAGCAAAGAAAGGAGATAAATTATTATTAAATAAAAGAAATAATAAAAATATAAAAGCATACATTTTTGGAAAAGATAAAATTTTTTTTATAAATAAAATAAAAAGATTAATGAAATATGAGTCTTTTTTTAATCTTAAAGATTTAATAAAAAAAATATTTATAGATATAAAATCAGATCATAAAATAAAACATAAAATAATACTTTTTAGTCCTGCAGCAGCTTCTTTTGATAGTTTCAAAAATTTTGAAGAAAGAGGAAAATATTTTAACAAAATTATTAATAAATATATAAATGTTAAACTTTAACGAGATATATAAATTTTATTATGAGTGGTGGAAAAATATAGATAAAACTTTGTTTTTATTAATTATTTTTTTATTTGGTTTAGGATTATTTTTTTCTTTAGTATCAACCTCATTAATAGCCTCTGATAAACTAGATACTAATAATTATTTTTTTTTCTTTAAGCATTTAATATTTATATTACTAGGTATGGGTGTATTAATTTTTTTTTCTTCATTAAGCGAAAAAAATCTATTTAAGATATCTTTATATCTATTTTTCATTTCTATTTTTTTTCTGATTTTAGTGCCAATTATCGGAGTTGAAGTAAAAGGATCTAGAAGGTGGCTTAATCTTTTTTTTCTGCCAAGGTTTCAGCCAATTGAACTTGTAAAACCCTTCATCATTATTTTTATAGCAAATATTTTATGTATAGAAAAAAATTTTAACATTTTTTTTAAATACGTCATAAGTTTTATAGCAATTCTACCAATAATCTTTTTATTAGTAATCCAACCTGATATTGGTCAGACTCTTTTGGTATTTTTGTCTTGGGCTACATTAATTTTTGTATCAGGTATCAGCTTACCAATAATAATTAGCGCTCTAAGTCTTCTATTATCAATATTTATTTACATGATTTTTTTTATTCCAAAATTTTTGTATATAAAAAGTCGTATTTTATCTTTTTTTAACCCAAATAGCGGCACACATAACTTTCAGTCCGATAAAGCAATAGATGCAATAAGTAGTGGAGGTTATTTTGGAAAAGGAATAGGAGAGGGTACATTAAAAAATAGAGTTCCAGAAGCACATACTGATTATATTGTATCAGTAATTTCAGAAGAATTTGGTGTGATTGCTATTATATTATTGTTAATCCTGTTTCTATTTTTTATCTATACCGTCTTTAAAAAAATATATTTAGAAAAAAGTGAAAAAATAAAATTAGTATTAACTGGGATTATAAGTTTATTAATTTTTCAAGCCTTAATTCATTTTGGTGTGAATATCAGATTATTTCCAACTACGGGCATGACGTTACCATTCTTAAGCTATGGAGGCTCATCAATTATTGGTGTGTCTATTCTGTCTGGCATAATATTAAATTTAACTAAGAGAAAAGTTAATTAGATGAAAAAAAAAATTTTAATAAGCACAGGTGGTTCTGGTGGCCATGTTGTACCAGCAACTATATTATATCAACATTTAAAAGATCTTAATGAAGTTTCTCTGACCTGTGATAATAGAGGCTTAAAATTTTTAAATCAAAAAAATTATGATTTAACAATATTTAATATAAATCCATTTAAAACAAATTTTTTTTTACTCCCTGTAAATATTTTTAAAATCTTAGTTTTAACAATCAAATCCTTCATTTTTCTAAAAAAAAAAGACAGAAGTATTAATAGCGACAGGTGGTTATATGTCCTTACCATTATGTTTAGCATCAAGGTTATTAAACATAAAGTTGTATTTATTTGAACCAAATATTGTTATTGGAAGATCTAATAAGCTTTTTCTAAGATACTGTAAAAAAATATTTTGTTATTCTGATAAAATAAAAAATTTTCCTAAAAATCAAAAAAATAAAATTGAAATTATACCCCCTTTATTAAGAAAAAAATTTTATGAACTTAATAAAACTAAGACAATAAATGATCAAATTAAACTTCTGGTTATTGGTGGCAGTCAAGGAGCAAAAATTTTTGATACATTGGTTAAAAATTCAATAGTCAAACTATCAAAAAAATATAAATTTAAAGTTTACCAACAATCAAACATAAATAATTTTACTAGTATAAAAAAGACCTACCAAGAAAATAAAATTGATTATGAATTGTTTGAATACAACGAAGACGTCTCAATCTTCATGGAAAAATCAAATTTATGTATTACAAGAGCAGGAGCTACAACGTTAGCAGAATTAGTTTTTTTAAATTTACCGCATGTTGCAATACCACTGCCTAGTTCAAAAGATAATCATCAATTTGAAAATGCAAATTTTTATAATGAAATAGGATGCAATTGGATCTTAAATCAAAATACTACTACTGAAGATAAAATGGTGAGTTTTTTAACAAATATCATTGAAAATAAAAAAGAATATAACGAAAGACTAATTAAAATGGAAAATTTTAGCTATCAAAATAGTTGGAATAATATAAATCTCAAAATTAACTCTATTATTAATGAAAATTGAATTAGCACAAACTGAAATTATACATTTTATAGGCATAGGTGGCATTGGCATGAGTGGTCTGGCTCTTATTATGCAAAGAATGGGTTTTAATATTCAGGGAAGCGATGTTCAAAATAATAAAAATATAGAAAGATTACAAAAAAGTAAGATCAGGATTAATATTAATCATAATAAAAAAAATATTTCAAAAGCAACGATTGTTGTTGTCTCTTCAGCCATAAAAAAGAATAATCCAGAATTAATTGAAGCAAAAAAAAAGATGCTGCCAATTTATAAGCGTGGACAAATGTTGGCAAACATAGTCTCTTTAACTAAAAATATTGTTGTTACAGGCTCTCATGGTAAAACAACTACAACATCTTTATTAGCAGCAATTTTTGCAAAAACGAAATTAGATCCAACAATCATTAATGGTGGAGTACTAAATGCAATTAAAAATTCAGCAAAGCTAGGAAAAAGTGATTGGTGTATATTAGAAGCGGATGAGTCTGATGGAAGTTTTATTTATGTGCCTCCAACCTATTCTATAATAACAAATATAGACCGAGAACATATGGATTATTACAATTCCATGGATGATCTCAAAAATTTGTTTATAAAATTTATAAATAAGGTTCCCACTTTTGGTAAATCATTCATATGTATTGATGATAAAAATAATAATGATTTATTAAAGAGACTAAAAATAAAAAATTATTTTACTTATGGAACAAACCCAAAATCTCAATTTTATATAAAAAATATAAAACAATTAAAAGATTTTTCAGAATATGATTTATCAATAAAGCTTCCTGGGAAGAAAAATTTGGATATAAAAAATATTAAGATCCCCCTTCTTGGTATTCATAATATACGTAATTCAACTGCTGCAGCAGCTGTTTCATTAACAATTGGAATTTCTCCAAAACTTATAAAAAATGGTTTAAGAGAATTTAAAGGTGTTCAAAGGAGATTTAATAAAATTTTTAGCTACAGAGAAACTCATTTTTATGACGATTATGCCCATCATCCAACTGAAATAAAGGAAGTTTTAAATGGAGTTAGAGCCGCATATAAAAAAGAAGAAGTTATTTGTATATTTCAACCTCATAGAATATCAAGATTAAAAGATTTAAAAAAAGAATTTAGCCTATCTTTTAAAAAAGCAGACACAGTTATTTTGTGCCCAATTTATGCTGCAGGTGAAAAAATTAAGCTTGGATTTAATTACATGAATTTTGCAAAAGAAATTATTAAAAATTCTAATGTTAAATTATTTATGGTTAATGATCAGTATCAATTAGCAAAATTTATTAAAAATAATATTTATGGAAAAAAAATAGTTGTTGGAATGGGTGCAGGGACAATTTCTTCCTGGATGAGAGAACTTCCAAAATTGATATAATGCAATTAGAAGAATTAAAAAAATTTTCAAGTGAGATCAATAGTAAATTTTTATTTGATTTTGATCTAAAGAAAAGCAATTGGTTCAATATAGGTGGTAAAACTAAGGCATATTTTAAACCTGATAATTTGTCAGATTTAATTCTATTTTTAAAAAAATTTGGCTTTAAAGAAAAAATTCATATTCTAGGTGCTGGCTCTAACACTCTGATAAGTGATAATACTTATGAAGGTGTTGTTATTAAATTAGGTAAAAATTTTGCTAATATTTCGATGCTTCCCAATAGTACAATTATTGCCGGTAGTGCTTGTTCTGATAAAAAATTATCAGATTTTGCTATGGAAAATGAAGTGGGCGGTTTCGAATTTTTAGCTTGTATACCAGGTACCGTTGGAGGTGGTTTAAGAATGAATGCTGGCTGTTTTAACAGAGAATTTAAAGACATACTTCTATCTGTGCAAGCCATTGATAGGAATGGTAGAGTTTTAACAATACCTGCTAAAAAAATTATGTTTGAATATAGAAATAATGACTTACCAGAAGATTTGATTTTTTTAAGTGCTTCTTTCAAAGGTTTCAATAAAGATAAAGAAAAGATTAAAAATGAAATCATAGACTTAAAAGATAAAAAAGATAACTCTCAACCAACTAAAATAAAGACAAGTGGCAGCACTTTTAAAAATCCTATTAATCAATCAGATAAAAAAGTTTGGCAATTAATTAAAGAGTCTGTGCCACAAGATTTGAATTTTGGAGATGCTAGTATTTCAGAAAAACATTTTAACTTTTTTGTAAATAAAGGTAACGCTAGTTTTAATGATATGATTAAATTAATCAACTTTGTTCAGGAACAAGTTAAAAAAAAAACAGGAATTATACTTGAAAAAGAAATAAAAATATTAGAATAGCTATGAAAAAAAAAATCTTAGTAATTTGTGGAGGAATATCCAAAGAGCGATTAATAAGTTTAGATACTGGAAAGCAAGTTTTTAATGAGTTAAAAAAAAATGGTTATAGAACTAAAATAAGTGAACCAAATAATAATTTACTTAAAAATATAAAATCATTTAAGCCAAATATAATTTTTAATGCTTTGCACGGACAATATGGAGAAGATGGCTATATTCAATCAATTTTAGAAACACAAAAAATTCCTTATACTCATTCAGGTATACTTGCATCATCAATTGCTATGGATAAAGAATTATCAAAAAAAATTTTTCTTAAAAACAAGATTTTAACACCAAAATATATTAAGTACGATTTTTTAAGACCAATCAAAAATATAACTAAAGAAATTGATAAAAAATTAAAATTTCCAGTTGTAATAAAACCAGTAAATGAGGGATCAAGTGTACATGTTTATATATGTACAAAAAAAGATTTCATAAAAAATTTGAAAAAATTAAACATTTATAAACAAATTTTAATTGAAGAGTTTATTGAAGGAAGAGAAATACAGGTTGCTGTAATGGGCCAAAAAGTGCTTGGCGCAATTGAGTTAAAACCTAAAAGAAAATTTTATGACTATGAAGCAAAATATAATTCAAACGCTAAAACAAAACACATAATTCCTGTAGATTTATCTAAAAAAGATTTGAGTAAGGTTGAAAACATCGCAAATAAAGCCCATCAAATAGTTGGCTGTCGAGGAGTATCAAGATCAGATTTTAAATATCATAAAGGTAAATTTTATTTACTAGAAATTAATACACAGCCAGGTATGACTAAACTTTCATTAGTACCAGAAATTGCGAGTCACAAAGGTATAACTTTTATCAAATTAATTGAGTGGATTTTAAAAGATGCATCAATCAATAGGTAAAAAAAATAAAATAGTAATTTATTTTATATTGCTAATTACATTAAGTACAATAAGTGGTAAATTTACACTCAACAATAAAGAATACTTATCTACAAATAATAAAATAACAATTCAAGGTCTTTCAAATGATAATAATTTTGACATTTCAAATAGACTTAAAAGTTTAGTTAATAAAAATATTTTATTCATTAATCGTAAAGAAATTGTCGACATAATTGATGACTACAATATTATAGAAAAATATAGCGTTAAACGAATTTATCCTGCAAATATAGTGATAAATATTACACCCACCAGATATCTAGCCCGAACATCAAATGACAATAAATTATTAGTTGGAGCAAATGGTAAACTTATTAGAGATGCAAAAAATTCAGAAAATTTACCTTTCTTGTTTGGAGATTTTAAATCAAAAAGCTTTTTAAGTTTAAAAAAAGATATTGAACAATCAAAGTTTACCTTTGATAAATTTAAGACATTATATTTTTTTAAGTCAAATAGATGGGATATTTTAACCAATAACGATATTCTGATTAAGTTGCCTTTAGAAAATTCCTTAGTAGCTTTAAATCTTGCATATAAGATTATTGAAGACGATCAAGTTAATAAAAAAATTATAGATCTTAGGGTAAAAGATCGCTTAACAATAAATTAATGTCTAATACAAATTATCAAACTTTTTTTGATTGTGGTTCATCTAAAATAAGAGCAGCAACAATTAATATAGATAATGACAATGATGCATACTTTACAGAAAGTGAATTTCTTAAAGACAATATAAGCCTAGAGTTAAAAATTAAAGAAATTGTAAATTTACTTGAGAGAGACTCAAACAAATATATCAACAGTGTAAATCTGATGCTAGATAGCCCTAAGATGCTCTCAATAAGTATTTCTTTATCCAAAAAACTTGATGGATCAAAATTAAAAAAAGAAAATATAAAATTTTTAGTTCAAGAGGCAAAACAAGAAATTTTAAAATATTATACTGGTTACAATATAGCCCATATCATCATTAATAATTATAAGATTAATGGAGTTGATTACCTCTTTTTACCAGATAAAATTAATTGTAATTTTTTTTCTTTAGACATACTTTTTATTTGCCTACCTTTAGAATTAGTTCTAAATTTTAAAGATATTTTTTCTAGATTAAATATTTTAGTTGATAGAATTATTTGTACAAGCTACGCAAAATCCATTCATTATAAAAGTAACTTAAATCTTAGTGGGCCCGTATCATTTATTGATGTTGGATTTGATAAAACATCTATAATTACGTATTTAAATGAAAATATAGCTCTGTTAGATGTTTTACCTGTTGGTGGTAACCATATTACAAAAGATCTCTCCAAGGTATTGGATATGAGTTTACAAAAATCTGAAAAAATAAAACTCAATTTTGATCAAAATAATATTCTTAGTGATGAAATTGAATCAGCAGACATGCTTCAAAAAATAATTTTTGCTAGAACGGAAGAAATCCTTGAGTTATGCAGCAAGTCAATTAAATCAAATTTATTTTTAACTGAGAAATTTAAGATGGTATTAACTGGTCAAGGATCTAAAATACTTGATAGTGAGCTCAAAGATAACATTTCCTTTGCAAATGATATTGATTTTTTGGAAGAAACACTTGAGGATATTTGTTGGTCAGGTTTCAGCTTAATTTCAAAACCAAATAAACAAGAAGTTTTAATAGTTCCAAAAAAATCAATAAAACAGGGTTTTTTTGAAAAACTTTTTCATTTATTTAGATAACCAAGTTAAGAATTTTTAGTATTTTACTGTAACATTTCTTGTTTTTCTTAATTTAATCCAACTATTTATAAGACCATTATGTCTGTTTTAAATCAAAAAACTATCAATCAAGATATTAAATTTAATGGTATTGGTCTTCATAGTGGCTTAGCTGTAACTATGACTGTAAAGCCTGCCGCACCAAATACTGGAATAATTTTTAAAAGAATAGATTTAAAAGAGAATAATGTTGTTGTTCCAAATATATTCAATGTAAGCAGTGCAGTATTTTGTACGACCATTTCAAATGATCATGGGGCAAGTGTATCAACTATAGAACATTTAATGGGAGCTTTATATGGTTTAGGTATTGATAATGCATTAATTGAAATTGATAATCAAGAGGTGCCAATTTTAGATGGTTCAGCAAAACTTTTTGTTGAAGCTATTTCTAAAATTGGGATTAAAAATAGTGATACCCCCATTAAAATTGTTAAGATTTTAAGGAAAATAGAATTTGTAGATGGAAACAAAACAATTACTATTGAGCCAAGTAAAATTAGTTTAGATATAGATTTTGAACTAAAATATACAAATGAATTTATAGGAACACAAAGAAACTCTGTAAAAGTTTTCGAATCTGACTTGAGTGATATTTATAACTCTAGAACATTTTGTTTGTTTGAAGATATAGAAAAATTAAAAGAATTAGGCCTAGCAAAAGGTGGTACTATTGATAATGCAATAGTTGTTAAAGATAATCAGGTATTAAATCAAAATGGACTTAGAAATCAAAAAGAATTTGTTAACCATAAGATTTTAGATTGCATGGGTGATTTGTACTTGGCTGGCTATAAGATAATTGGAAAAATAGTTTGTTCTCAAGGTGGTCATAAGCTTACAAATCAATTATTAAGAAAAGTTTTTGAAAATGATGAAAACTTTTCACTAATCGAAATTACTGAAAAAAATTTGCCAAATTCTTTTATAAATAAAAGTCATTTAAGGTCTATCGCTTAATTTTTTTTATTATATAAATTATAATAAATTAAATGAAATTTTTATCTAAATTAATAATATTATTATCAATCTTTATTTTAAATGGTTGTTCAAAAAATGATAAGGAAATTTCTTTAATTAAAGAGATTAATCAAGAAGATGAAATGATACAAGCTTACAAAGAAGGTGTAAAAGCTCTTGATGAGAATGATACTTTTTTTGCAGCTAAAAAATTTTTAGAAGCGGAGCTACTATACCCACAATCTGAATGGGCATCAAAATCATCTTTAATGGCATCTTATGCTTATTATATTGAAGGCAATTATTCAGAGGCCTTATACAATCTTGAAAGATTTTTAAAAACATATCCTAAAGACCCTAGAATGGACTATGTGCATTATTTAATTGGTTTGTCTTATTACGAAAATATTGAAGGAGAAAAAAAAGATATTAAACCATTAATAGAAGCAAAAAATAAATTTAAATTTGTAATTCAGAATTACCCTAACACTGATTTTGCACTTGATTCAAAGTTTAAAATAGACTTGATCAATGATGTTTTGGCATCAAAGGAAATGTATTTAGGTAGGCATTACATAAAAAAAGAAAAATGGGTAGCAGCAATCAACAGGTTTAAAATTGTATTGAATGACTATGATACAACAATTTATACGGAGGAAGCAATTCACAGATTAGTAGAAATTCATTATAAAATTGGTCTTGAGGGTGAAGCTAAAAAATATGCAAGTTTATTAGGATATAACTATCTTTCTAGTGAATGGTACAAAAAAACCTACAGCACACTCAATAAAGAATATAAAACAATAAAAGTTGAAAATGAAAAAAAAAGTTTAAAAGAAAAATTTAAAAAACTTTTTTAATAAATGGATAAGAAAAAAATAAGTAAAGATTATTTAGAAAAAATAAAATTATTAGAGGCATATAATAAAAATTATTATGATAATAATAGTCCAATTATTTCAGATCAAGAATATGATTTTTTTAAAAAGAAGATAATTGATTTAGAAAATTCCTACAAATTTTTAAATAATAAAAATTCTCCATCAAAAATTGTAGGTTTTAAGCCATCAAAAAATTTTGAAAAAATAAAACATAAAGTTCCAATGTTATCCCTTGGAAATGCATTTGACGAAGAAGACTTAAAAAGCTTTGAAAAAAAAATATTTAATTTTTTAAGCTTAGATGAAAAAAATATAATTGATTATAGTGCTGAACCTAAAATTGATGGAATATCAGCATCATTAATCTATATTAATGGAAAATTTATAAAGGGACTTTCCAGAGGTGATGGAGACGAAGGAGAGGATATTACAGAAAATTTAAAAACAATTAAGGATATTCCACATAATGTAAGTACAAAAAATTTTCCTAATGAAATTGATATTAGAGGTGAAGTGTTTATAGAAAATGATGACTTTAAAAAGATTAGTGAAAAATTTGCAAACCCTAGAAATGCAGCGTCAGGATCACTAAGACAGAAAGATCCAAATGTTACTGCTAAAATTCCATTGAAATTTATTGCTTATACCTTTGGTTACACATCAGAAATGAAGATTTATAATCAAACAGATTTTTTAGAAAATTTAAAAGTCTGGGGTTTTAAGACAAATCCATTTAATAAAAAAATATCAGGTATTAAAAATTTAATGCTTAATCATAAGAATTTAGAGGAAAAAAGAAAAGAAATAGCATTTGATATAGACGGTGTAGTTTATAAAATTAATGATTTTAGTTTACAAAAAAGATTAGGATTTGCTGCAAATGCCCCAAGATGGGCTATTGCACATAAATTTTCAGCTAATAGCTCAATTTCTGAAATAATAAGTATTGAGATCCAAGTAGGAAGGACAGGTGCCCTAACACCTGTTGCAAAGATTAAGCCAGTTAATATTGGTGGTGTTTTAGTTTCTAATGCCACACTACATAATGAAGATGAGATTATTAGGAAAGATATAAGAATTGGGGATACAGTGACCGTTGAAAGAGCAGGAGATGTAATACCCCATGTTGTTTCAGTTGATATAAAAAAAAGAAATAAAAACTCTAAAAAATTTAATTTTCCTCTTATTTGTCCATCGTGTGGCAACAAAACTGTCAAAGATTATAATGAGACAACAAAAAAAAAAGATGCTGTTAGAAGATGTACTAGTGAGGGATATGAATGTGAAAAAATTGCAATAGAAAAAATTAAACATTTTGTATCAAAAGAGGCATTTAATATTGATGGATTGGGTAAAAAGATTGTTGAAAACTTTTGGAGCTTAAAGCTAATAAGACTCCCACAAGATATTTTTAATTTTGATTATGATAAAATAGAAAAATTAGAAGGATGGGGAAAATTATCTGTTAAAAATTTAAAATTTTCAATTGAAAAAAAAATAACAATTTCTTTAGATAGGTTTATCTACGCTCTAGGAATTAGGCATATAGGACAAGAAAATGCTAAACTTATAGCAAAGCATTTAAAAACTGCAGATAATTTTTTTAAATTATCAAAGAATAAGAACATAGAAATTTTATCGAATATTGATGGTATTGGTAATACTCAAATTCAGTCAATAAAAAAGTTTTTCTTAAATAAAACAAATTTGGATGTGCTATCTGAATTGAGAAAAAAACTTAAAATACAAAATATGATTTTAATAAATGATAAAGGATTGTTGAATAATAAAACTTTTATGCTCACAGGTAAGCTAAATGGAATTAGTAGAGCAGAGGCAAAATCTTTAATTGAACAAAATTCAGGAAAAATAATTAGTAATGTGAATAAAAAATTAAATTATTTAATAGCAGGTGAAAAACCGACTATTAAAAAGATAAATACAGCAAGAGAATTAAATATAAAAATTATTGATCAAAAAGAATTATTAAAAATGCTAAATAAGACTGGCTAACCATCTTCTTTCATTTTTATTTAATGAAGATGAATACTCAGAGTAAATTTTTAAATGATATCTAAATAAATAATCTTTTTCAGATTTGTTTAGTAGCTTGTGATTGACCAAATCTTTTTCTATGGGAGCAAGCGTAAAATTATCAAATAATAACTTATCTTTAAATTTTTTTACATATATCAAATTTTCTATTCTAATTCCAAAATGACCTTTTTTGTAAAACCCAGGTTCATTACTCAAAATCATTCCTTTAGTTAATTTAATATTATTATATTTTGAAATTGATTGTGGACCCTCATGAACATTTAAGAAAAAACCAACACCATGTCCCGTTCCATGCGCATAGTCTAAGCCTACTTTTTTTAAAAATTTTCTAGCTCTAATATCTATTTTTTTTCCAGTAT
Organism: Candidatus Pelagibacter sp. PS_44; assembly: GCF_059417735.1. Lineage (NCBI taxonomy): Bacteria > Pseudomonadati > Pseudomonadota > Alphaproteobacteria > Candidatus Pelagibacterales > Candidatus Pelagibacteraceae > Candidatus Pelagibacter > Candidatus Pelagibacter sp. PS_44. Next base: position 872,547 of record NZ_CM182063.1, on the reverse strand, counting down.
TAATTTTATTTAAATTGGTTTGAACAACTGCAATATGTCCCTTCAAAACATTAGTATAAGTATTCATTATGGATTTTTTTTGCTTAGAAAAACAAATGGTTCTAGTAACATCTGTTGTACCAAATTTATATTGACCACCTGAATCAATTAATAAAAGGTCTTGTTTTTTGATCTTTTTAGTATTTTTAGGTGTTGCTCTATAGTGAACTATGGCCCCATTAGATCCTGCACCAGCTATTGTATTAAAACTTGGGTATAAATAGGTTGGATTTAATTTTCTAAATTTTTCCAATCTATTTTGTGCATCAACTTCTGTAATTACTTTTTTATTAACATTCTTAATCCAATAAATAAATTTTGTTAATGCCAGCCCATCTTTTTTATGAGCTTCCATCATATGTTTTATCTCCTGCTCATTTTTAATAGATTTCAATTTATAAATTGGATCTTCAATTTTTAATAATTTGAATCTTTTTTTTATGATGTTTTCATATAAAATTGAACAAGACTTATTATCAATTATAAAATTACCCTCTTCTAACTGATAGAATAAATTAGATAAATTATTTTCATCAACAATATATTTTATATTTATTTTTTTTTCTTTAATAATAGTTTTTGCGTTAGATTTTTTAGTTATTAGATATATCTTTTTATTTTTACTAATAATTAATCTTGCATTTGGTATTGGACTGTTAGGATTATCATGGCCTCTAATATTTAGTAACCAGGCAACATTTTCGGGTGCACTCACAAACAAATAATCAGCATTATTTGATTTAATCAATTTTACTACTTTAGAAATTTTTGAATGATGAGATTCGCCTACAACATTTTTATCCAAGGAAAAAAAAGATTTTGTTTTTATCTTTTTAAATTTAAATATTTGATCGATTAAATTATGGTTTATTGCAGTTAAATTATTATTTGAAAAATATTTCTTAAGTATATTTTTTGTAAATAGACTTGGATCATAACCTAAGTTTAGATTTTTAATAATTTCATTTGGAAGTTTTTTATGTATCTCAATTATTTTATAATTATCCGAAGATTCTTGTTGAGCTTGAATAGTATATCTACCATCAACAAATAAATAATTTTTTTTATTTAAAATAACAGCTAAGCCCGCTGAACCTGAGAATTTTGTAATCTTCTTTAATCTATCATTTTTGGCATATTCAGAAAAATAATCATCATTTTTAGGAACAATGTAGCCATCAATTTTATATTTTTTGAATTTATTTCTTAAATTATTTATTTTTTCTATAATCATTTAATTCTTTTTTGATATCGTATCCAACCTGGGCTTCTTATTTCTTCATTAGTTTCAAAATCTTGATTAAATTCAAAATCATCATCTTTACTGTCATCGAAATATGAGTTTTTTTCTAAAAATTCTTCTGGCAGTTCATCGATAAACCTTGAGGCCATACTATCAATCCAATTTCCTTGGTAAAATCTATTCATTGCAAAAGACACAAGTGCTTTCTTTTTTGCTCTAGTTATTCCTACGTAAGCCAACCTTCTTTCCTCTTCAAGTCCATTTTGACCTTTTTCTTCAATTGATTTTTGGTGTGGAAAAAGTCCCTCCTCCCATCCAGGTAGAAAAACCACATCAAACTCCAGCCCTTTTGAGCCATGCATAGTCATCATATTAATTTTTTCACCATCCCAATCTTGATCAACTGATGTTGCTAATGCAACGTGTTCTAAGAAACTCTCTAAATTATCAAATTCTTTCATTGCACTGAGAAGCTCTTTAATATTCTCTAGGCGATTTTCATTTTCAACGTCTTTTTTATTCTTTAACATTGAAGAGTAGCCCGACTCATCTAAGACTAGCTGGAGTAATTTTACATGGTTAATTTTTTTTATATTGATATCGTTTCTCCATTTATCCATTAAAAATAAAAAAGAACTCAAGCCTATTTTAGTTTTTGGTTTGATTAAATTTTGTTCAATTAATTGCTTAGAAGAAATTTCTAAACTTGAGGAGTTTTCTTTTGAAAATTCATGTATTAATTTAATAGTACTTTCACCTATAGATCGTTTAGGAGTGTTTATTATTCTATCAAATGCTAAATCATCTTTAGGTTGATGAATTAACCTTAAATATGCAACACAATCTTTAATCTCCGCTCTTTCATAAAATTTTGTACCTCCCAAGATCCTATAAGGAAGCCCAATTTTTAAAAAACGTTCTTCAAATTCTCTAGTTTGAAAAATTGCCCTAACTAAAATTGCTATGTTATTAAAAGAATATTTTTTTTTTAATTTGTTTTCTATTTCATCTGAAATTCCTATTGCTTCATCTTTTCCATTTTTAAAACAATTAAGTTTAACTAAATCACCCTCATCCATTGTGGTTTTTAAAGTTTTGCCAACTCTATTTTGATTATTAGCTATTAAATTTGAGGCAACGGATAAAATATTTTGTGAGGATCTATAATTTTCTTCTAATCTTATTACTTTTACATTTTCATAAACCTTATCAAATTCTAAAAAATTCTTGATTTCTGCACCACGCCAACTGTAAATAGATTGATCATCATCTCCAACACAGCATAAATTTTTATGTTTTTCTGATAATAGATATAACCATCTACTCTGAATGTAGTTTGTATCTTGATATTCATCGACCAAAATATATTTAAAATTATTTGAATATATTTCTCTTATATCTAAATTTTTTTCTAAAATTTTTACAGCATGTAAAATTAGATCTCCAAAATCACACCCATTTAAATCTAATAGTTTTTGCTGATAAATTTTATATAAAGGAAGTACAGTTTTTTCATAAATATCATTTTTATTTATAATGACTTCATTTGGATAAAATCCTTTATTTTTCCATCTATCAATAATGGATAAAATATATTTTGGAGCCAATTGTTTAATATCTATATTTTCAGCTTTACATATATTCTTAATTAGTCTTACCTGATCATCTGTGTCAATGATCGTAAAATTAGATGTTAAACCAGCTGCAGGAGCATGTTTTCTCAATAATTTTGCACAAATTGAATGAAAAGTTCCTAGCCAAGATAATCCAGTAGCTTCAGAATTAAGCATAGAACTTATTCTATTTTGCATCTCCCTTGCAGCCTTATTTGTAAAAGTTACAGACAATATCTGATTAGGAAAAGCTTTCTTCTCTTTAATTATATGAGCGATTCTAGATGTGAGAACTTTAGTTTTACCCGAGCCTGCTCCAGCAACTATAAGTAATGGTCCATTAAGGTGTAAAACTGCTTCTTTTTGAGCTTTATTTAGATCATTTAAATAATCAGAGTTTATCATTTTAGAATATTCATTATAAGCTTATTAAATTTTATTAGTAGATATGAAACAAAAATATACCAAAAAAATTACAAATCTGATTGATTTATTGATCATAAATACACTATTAAAAGTTATATATAAAATAAAATATTTTTTTGTTTTGCATTTTTGGAATTTGTCTAAAAAATTTAATAAACTGTTTAACAACTTAGTAAAAAAACCATTATCAGACTTTTTTATAAAAATAAGTGATTTAATTAGTTATTTTTTTAAAAAAAAAATAACTAAAAATGTAAATACATTTACTCAAAATTTTTTTTTTAAGCTTGATAATTTAAAAACTAAATATTTTGGAAAAAGCTCTAAAATAAGTAATTTTAATAAATTTAATATTAGTGGATTAAATAAAGTTTTAATAACTTTAATTGGTTCATTGTTTTTATATATTTTTTACTTATTACTACCTAGTATATACGATAAAACTTGGGTAGAGGAAAAAATCAAAAAAAATCTTCTTAGTGAATTTAAAATTGATTTAACATCTACTGAAGATATTTCTTACCGTATTCTTCCATCTCCACATTTTTTAATTAAAGATACCAATATATTATCAAATGAGCCAAATAATAAAAAAACAATAGGTGAAGTTAGAAATTTTAAAGTATTTATCAATCAAGGTAATTTTTTTGATAAAGAAAAAATAACTTTAAAAAATATTATTATAAAAGATGCAAATTTTTCTTTATCAGGGATTGATTTAAAAAGATTTAATAGTTCAATTAAGGAGAAACTTTCTAATAAAAAAATTCAATTTGACAAAGGTAATATCTTTTTTAAAGATAACATTAACGAAATATTCGCTATAGTAAAAATTAATGATGCAAATCTTTTTTTTAATGATGAAGCATTAAATAACAAATTTAATCTCAAAGGAAGTATTTTTTCAATACCGTTTACATTCGAAATAAAAAGTAAAAATGATCAACAAATTGAAAAAAAAATTTCATTTAATGCAAAATCTCTTAATTTAGAAATTATTAATAATTATATTGTTGATAATGATGGTCAAGCTAAAGGAAATAATATTGTTACTTTCTTAGGAACTCTATTAAATTCAGAATTTAAATTAAGCAACAATAGTGTTATTTTTCTATCCAAAAATTCAAGAATTAAAAATAACACAATTGACTACAATGGAATTTTATCAATTAATCCATTTGATCTAGATTTAAAAATTGATTTAAATCATAATAAAATATCTAGGCTATTAAATTTTAATCCTATTTTAATAGAATTACTAAAATCAGAATCATTATTTAATAGCAATATAAGTTTAAAAATTCTTATCAATGCTAATTCAAATAACCAAAAGAGTCTTTTTCAAAATTCTAAAATCTATCTAAATATAATTAATGGTAAAATAAACTTTAATAAAACAAAATTTATTAATAGTGACATAGGATCATTTGAGTTAAGCAATAGTAATTTATTTGTCCAAGATAATAGATTGATTTTAAATACAAATTTATTTTTTGATATTAAGAATAATAATGAATTATTCTCATCTCTTAACACAAAAAAAAAATCTAGAGGAAAAATTAATAATGTTTTTATAAATTTTGATTATGATTTTTCAAATAATGTGATTAAATTCAATAATGTCAAAATTGATAATAAAAAAGTAGATGATCAAATTTTAAATATTATTGAGGAATTTGAGGATAATAATTTAAATAATATAATTAAAACTAAAAGATTATTAAATAATTTACTCGATGCTTATGAGGGGTAAATCATTTTTTTAGGATCTACTATCTGATCATAATCCTTCTCTTTTACAAGACCAGTTTTTAAAGTTTCTTCTTTTAAAGTAGTTCCATTTTTTAGAGCAGTTTTTGCAATTTTTGCAGCATTGTCATATCCAATTTTAGGAGCAAGAGCGGTAACTAACATTAGAGAGTTATCTAGATGCTCTTTAATTCTTTTCTTATTAGCTTTAATTCCTTTAACACAAAAGAGAGCAAAATTTTTTGTACTATCTGCAATAAGATCTATGGATTGAAGAACATTGTGGGCTATCATTGGTTTAAATACATTCAATTCAAAGTGACCATGAGAACCAGCAACAGTAATACCTGTATGATTTCCAATAACATTGGCACAAACCATTGTAACGGCTTCACATTGCGTAGGATTAACTTTACCAGGCATAATAGATGAGCCAGGTTCATTTTCAGGAAGAATTAATTCTCCATATCCAGCTCTAGGTCCTGATCCAAGAAATCTTATATCATTTGATATTTTCATCAATGCAACAGCACAAGTATTTAAAGTTCCTGAAAAATTTATAATAGAGTCGTGGGCAGCCAATTCAGCAAATTTGTTTACAGCAGGTTTAAATGGTAATTTTGTAAATTTAGCAATTTCTTTAACAATTTTTTTATCAAAACCTTTTCTTGAATTAATTCCAGTTCCAACAGCAGTGCCACCCTGTGCTAAAAAGAATATCTCTTTAAGGGCAAACTCTATTCTTTCAATAGATTTCTTTAATTGAACTTGATATCCTGAAAACTCTTGACCAAGTGATAATGGGGTTGCATCTTGTAAATGAGTTCTACCAATTTTAATAATACTTTTAAATTCTTTAGATTTTTTAGCTAATTCTTTTTCTAAAATTTTTAAATTTGGCAATAATTTTGATACAGTTTCTTGAGCAACAGATATATGCATAGCTGTTGGAAAAACATCATTAGTTGATTGAGATTTATTCACATGATCATTTGGATGAACAGGTTTTTTTGAACCTTTTTTTCCACCCAATATCTCAATTGCTCTATTTGCAATCACCTCATTTACATTCATGTTTGTTTGAGTACCAGAACCTGTTTGCCAAACTTTTAAAGGAAAATTTTCATCTAATTTTCCTTTTATCACTTCATCAGAAGCTTTTATGATTGAGTTAGTAATTTTTTTATCAATCTGTTTTTCTTTAAAATGTACTAATGCTGCTGATCTTTTTATAATTGCTATTGATTTAATTATTGAAATATTTACTAAAATTTTTCCAATGTTAAAAAATTTATTAGATCTTTGGGTTGACGCTCCCCAATATTTATCATTAGGAACGTTTATACTTCCAATACTGTCAAATTCTTTTCTTAATTTCATTGATTAATATATTATTCTTAATTTAGTATACTTATATATTAAAATTAAAAAACTTACAGGAGCTAAATGACAAATTTTAACAAAGTAAAAACTTTTATGAAAACCTTTGGCCAAGAGGTTAAAACTAAGCCATCTTTTAGTTCTGATAAGATAAATACTTTAAGATATGATCTAATTAAAGAAGAACTCGAAGAACTTAAAATTGCAATGGAAAATAAAGATCTTTTAGAAGTTGCTGACGCTTTAACAGATATTTTGTATGTAACTTATGGTGCTGGACATGCATTTGGTATCGATCTTGATAAATGTTTTGAAGAGGTTCAAAATTCTAATATGAGTAAGCTAGGTGAAGACGGCAAACCTATATATAATGATGCAGGAAAAGTTATGAAGGGTCCTAAATATTATAAACCTGATTTAAGTAAATTTATAAATTAATAGGGGCGTTCTGTTGCCAGGTGCCCCGGACCTATCTTCGTTAATGGCTCTAAACGAACCAAAACACTACGCTATAATGGCATTGTTGGAGTCCGTTTTCAAGGTCGAATTGCAACTGATATGAGACTCTTATTTAAGGTCCGAACCGTCGGCTGTTGCCTCCGGTCGTTTCGCAAGACTCAACTAAAAAAGGAGTCTCTTTTTGGAGGGGTACGGAGATTTAGTTAACGAGGGGGCATACCCCATTTTTATAAATATGGGACCCAGAGCTAACCCTATAATCAGAGTTTTAAACGTAGAGACACCCCGTTTTTGATTTTGAAAAATAAAGTTAAATCCGAAAAAATTATGCAAAATTTTATACCAAATTTTTTTTGATTTTTTGTGTAGCCTCCAATTAGTTGGATATACGCCTTCGGCTCTTTTTTGTTTCATATACTTTCGCATATACGCAGTTGAGTTGAACGCCATTATTTAGGATCTTTGCCTAAAGTTCTACGTAGAAGATCATTAACTATATCCCGTTCATCTGGTGTTAAGTTAGCAACTGCCATACCGGCTTTAAAATATGATGCTAAATCTAATTCTTTAATTCTAGGTTTTTTATAATCAGAAAATTTTATAACTTTGCCTCCACCTTCTAATCTAGCTCTAGCCATTAGACCAGATACACCCATCATAGCTTCTTCAATTTTTGCTAAAGCAGACTCTAAATTAATATCATCTAAAACCGTCTTTTCTTTTCTTGATAATGGACCGTCGATATCGGTTTCTTCATATTGTTTAATCCATTTATCGAAGGGGATAGAAGGGTCTAGATTGCCAAGTTCTATTTCTTTAATATATTTAGAATAATCTGGGTCGTCGATAGCACCACCACTATTTAAGGGCACCCGTACAGTTGCCACCGGAGCTTTGACCGGGGATTTAGCTTTAACGGGTTTTTTATTATTAGCTCTTAAACCATTTGCATCAAATATATTTTCAAATAATTTTTCTGTTTTTGGTGTACCTACTTTGCTTCTTTTTTCTTCGTTGAGTAGTCTGAAACGTTTGGCTTTTGCCATACGGATTAATTTTCTAGTTTCTTTATCTTGTTTTTTTATGTCAGAGGGTTTTGACTCTGCTAACATTATCTCATTTATGGTCATCGTATTTTGCATTTGTGGGTCCTCCTGTATAATGCGTTGTCGTTGGTCTTCATTTGAAGGATATGACTCCCTATCGTCCATTAAAAACGGTCTAGGTGGTTGTCTCCAATTTTCTGAATTGATTATATTTTTATTGTATAGATGCTTTGGTTTTAAAGCGTCTGAATCTCCGTACTGATACATCAACCGTTCAATACGTTCGGACATAGTTTCTTCTCTAGGGGTATTAACGTTCTGTTTGTTTAATGATTTATCCATAATAATCGTATTTCTTTTTTGGTGGAGAGAAGTCCTCCATTTGTCCACTATCGTGGTTGAACCATCTGCCGGACATTTGTTCAGACTCCCGGTCTCGTAGTCTTCTATCGTGTGCCAAATAATTTAGTTTCTGTCCTTCATCTGTTCTTTGAAAATGGATCTCGGCTCGGGATTGTGCCTCTCTTTTTTTTCTTTGCTGCACTCTGTCTTTTGCAACTGCAATAATATCATCTTTAATTTCTAATAAACCGTCTGCTGATAATTCATTATTTAATTTTGCTAACTTTCGCATATTGTTTAATTGCTCTAATTGCCAACCGTTCCGGGCGTTATGATAGTTTGTTTCGCCTTCTGCTACGTTCCTTCTTCTTTTTTTTCTGTTGTATTGGCTTTTGTATTTTAACGGTCTGAATTGGCTACCGTGAAATTTAGGGTTATTATGAGGCGTGACTTCTACTATGTTTGGACGGTCTCTCTCGGGTGCCTTATAAAAGTATTTTCCGTTTTCAAATTTAAAATTATTTTCTTCTAATCCTTTTAAACGTCGTTTTCTTATAGCAGACGTGGTTAATCCTAACATCGATGCATATTCTGATGCTGTTAATTTAAAAATTTTATCCATAACAAGCAATTTATCGTATCGTGAATTTTCACGCAATATATGGACGGACCCAACGCAATATTTCTCTAGTATAAACGTAGTCGTAGTAGTCCAAGTTCATTAACAACGACCACTACGACAGAAGTTTATTAGAATGGACAGCTCTGATTTTCGTCCAAATTTTTCAAATTATAATATCCATATTTAACTCCAGACATTATTTCGAAATTAATAGCCATACGTTGCATAGTTCGACTAATATTTTTGCCTTGTTTTGATTGAGCTGTATATCCGTAATATTTAATTATATCTAAAGGACGTACATCTTTTTTGCCTTCTTTATCTGCAAAGTATTTCATAGCATCTATTATGATCTTTCTATTTTCTTGCAACTCCGTTTCGGTTTTATTGCCAACAAAATCGTAAGTCATAGTTAGATCGTTCCACTTAACAGAATATTCGAAGTCCATTATATCTCGACCCCGACCCGTAATTGATGCATTCGGAGTATTATCTCCCCGGTCGATCAACCACATAGCATCGGTCATACCTTGCAATCCAACACTACCCGTTATTTTATCAAAGCTATAATCTTGTTGTGCTTTTGATAAGTGAGTTATGAAAGCAATACAAACACCAGACGTAATCGCCAACTGCTGCAACTGCCTTAAAAGTTCGTTGTCCATATCATACGCAGTACCTTTAGAGAAACCCGTTCGAGGTTTAACTCTAGCAAGAGTATCAATAACAATTAACTTCGGCATCGGTACACCTTCAATCCAACGTTTCAAATCTTCTTCTAATCCGAAACCAAGATAAGGAGACTCAATATCCGTAGTAGGAAAGTTCTCAACGTTATCGTGTCCAAGTTTTATAGTACGAGCTTTTAATCTACGTTTAGAATCTTCTAACGCTAGATATAATGCGTTGCCTTTTTCAACTTTATGTCCAAGATAATCAAGACCGTTCTCTACGCAGTAGCAAAGTTTTAACATTTGCCAACTCTTCATAGCTTTAGGTCTCCCGGCTATGCAGACTAAACCCTCTGGCAGAATTGGATTAACTACAAATTTTAATTCTGGAATATTCTCCGTCATTAAAGATTTCATATCTATCCCGTTCTGAAGAAAATCTCTTCTACTAGGTTTCTTGTTATAACCCTCTTCTCCGGGCGTTTTGCCTATATAAGACAGCCATTTCTTCACTTCTAGAGGACTAACACCTATGTATTCAGAGTATGATTGTACTCCGGCATTTTTTGTACCTTTGTCATTCGATGCAACTATCCTCTGAAATTTAGGACGTGAAGTATCTCTATCGTTAGGAAGGACCTTCGAATAAAAATCTAAAAGAAATTCAATCCGTTCTTCTGATGTCCAAGTTGTATAACGTTTCAGACAAGCATCTAACTTTAGAGCCCCGGTGTTTGCAGATTTAACATAAGGTGCAATAGCAGACGCAAAAGCAATCTTTCTATATTTTTTTTCTAAATCCTTATCAACAATCGGCATCTTAACATTAACCCACGTACGAGTTAACATCTCCCCGTTTTCTTTGTCCTTGGTTCTACCATAGACAACCGTTTGACCTTTAACTCTATACTCAACAGATTTGTTATCTTGAAGTTTTATATCTTCTTCTAGATTGTCTTCGTTCTGATAAAAGTAATGAGTCACTTGGATAGTGCCGTCGGGTCTTTCTCTACCTAACGTTAATGTATTGCTATCAAGCCATAACTCCCCAAACATTATGGACCAGAAATTTTCTAAATCGATATCTTTTAATTTAGATTTCTCTAGGTTTAATCCTTGGTTGCCGTCTGTATGCCACAACGGCTCTCCTCTATGATTGTTTAACGGTTTCTCCAAATGAGCTAAAGTATAATCTCTCGTTATTATTTCTTTATCTCCGTTAGCTTTCGAGTCTTTGTACAACGGTATAATAGCGAAACCCTTCTCCATTAATGTCTTTGCGTGTAGTATTTGATCTTGCATTAGTTAGGTCTCCTTCTATTGGTCTTGGTGCCGTACAATCTTTGTTTTAATATTTCGATTGCCTCAATATATTTTTCTTCTCTAGACTCCATTTCTTTTGTTATGTATTCGACAGTTTCTTTTGCATCAGAAAACTTCTTCTCCATTTCAACAAGTACTTTAGATAATCTAGAAATAACTAGAAACGATCTGCTTATGATGCGTTCTAAATCTCTATACCCAACTTCGCCGTGTCTGCAAATATCAGTAGGACCTTTCGGCATTGTGCCTCTGAATATTTTCTTAATTGTTTTATTGTTAGGATATAATTTAGTTGGTTTCGGATATCTCATTTTCAACCTCCTTTCTCAACTCAACTTCGATGCATTCTCCGTCGATTGTTATTTCTTTTTCTTCTTGTAGTTTTTGTTTGTATGGATTGTTTATTCTGTGTGAGAATAAATCTTCTATTGTGAAACTATTTTTTTTCATTAAGCCTCCAACAGTAGCCCGAACCACCTACGAGAGGATTGCCTTCTTCTCCTCCGGTAGCTTTATAATCTTCTAAAGGTTGAAACAAAATATCTTCGCAGACACATAGCGTATCAACATAATTTAATTTGTTGGACCAGATGCTGCTTTCAAAGTTTCTAGATTTTTCTAAATGATGCTCGTCGCATTTATGGCAATAGTGCCCATAACTAGACTTTTGATATTTTATTGTTAGTGGATTTTTTAACTCCCAATATTTAAACTTGGGTGCGTTTTGATAGAAAACATTCTGATGATTTCTAATTTTATAAAACAACGATAGAATTAAACGTCTGCTTTTATAAGCAACCCACTCAATCGCTGTTAGATTATTTTCTTGTATTAACATTATTATTGTCCGTTCGATTAAAGTCGGGGAGTAGTGCAAACCCCCCAACCGTTGTATTCACAACCGGACCAGCAGATGACGTTAGCTGAATAATGTTATTGTTATGAAACTTGCTAAAATGGAAAACAACGTGATTAAACTCACGTCCAATAAGTACTTTTGATTGATCAATCTCTTCTACCTTATTTTTAATTTCTATTTTCATAATCATCATAATCGAATATTTGCACTATCCGGTACGTTTAGAAATTTTGGAGAAGGGGCTATCCCTAATATGCAAGTCCTCTAAAACTTAAAGACTCGTCTCTGATGTTTATTTTAAAAGCGTTCAATCGTGTATCAGAGTTCGCTTCGATGGTGTTAGATATACACTATTTCTAGAGTCTCGTCTAGTCAGTACAATCTGGGATATTAACGCAGACTACTTTTGTTCTATTGCGATTTAAGGTTAACAACGTTGTTTATTTTAACTAATAAATCTTTTGGTTTTATTCGAGTATATCTTTTTAATTGGGACCAATCTTGGTGCCCAGATGTAGAGGCAACTTCTGCAATACTCCAACCGTTCAATAAAGCATTAGTACAATAACAAGCTCTCAAATCGTGAAAACGAAAGTCTAATATTTTTGCTTTTCTTGTAGCTTTGTTAAACCATTTTCTTAATCTTCTATCGTTGCAATCAAAGATCGCTGAACCAAATCTATATTTCTTTAATATATTAATTGTTTCGTCAGCCAACGGGATAGTTCTATCAGCACTATTTTTTGTATCATAGAACGTACAAAGTTTATTATCCCAATCAATATGGTCCCGTTTCATCTTTAGTATTTCTCCTTGTCGAGCTCCCGTTTGATACGCAAACTTAATTATATCTTTTAAAAATCTAATACGATCTTTCTCAACGGTGTTATTGCCTTGGCTGTTTTTTTCTTTATCTTGTTCTTCGGCTGCTACCAATAATCGAGTGTACTCTTGGTCCGTTAAAACACGGTCTCTCGTATCATCAAATTTATTTAACGTCACCATATCGCAAGGATTCTCTGCCGGTAGGTTAATACCCCACTCTCGCTTTGCAACTCTCCAAGAATGGCAGATTAAATTAATGTATTTATTAACCGTTGAAGGTTTTCTACCAACGGATAATTCTTTCATTAACTTATGGATATGATGCGACTTTAGCATCATTAAACTATTCAATCCGATCTTATGGTTTATTAAAAAATTGATAGTACAAGTCTCTTCTTTATATCCTTTCTTTAGGACCGTTTTCTCGTCTCTATATTTAATTAATATTTCTTTTAACGTTGTGCCTCTAGCCCCGGAGTAGTCCTCAAATTCGTTCTTCTCCATTAATAGCTCTGTACTTTTAGCGAAACGTCGGGCTGTTTTTAAATCCAAGAAACATTTATTAATTGTTGGATAACCCTTCTTTCTTATCTGAACAATCCAACGTCCAGACTTTCTTTTTCTAATACTTGCCATAACTTTCTTCTTTCTAGTTAGTTCAAAAAGTTAGACCGAAAGTGCAACTGTGGTGCAACTCTTGAACATTATTTATTCAAAAGCGTTATGGTTGTTAGCTAATAGCGAAAACAGTAGGGGCGTTCTGTTACCCGGTGCCCCAGACCGTGCTTCTATAATTAACCTAAGTTAATTATGCAGCAATAGCGTAACTTTCGTTAGCATTTAAAGTTTAGCCCGTCACGGTGGAACAATCCCGAACGAAAGAATAACCTTTAGTCACCCGTCGATCCTATTTCACCCCCTTAAGTTGTAAATGGTGGAGGTGGTGGGTACTGCCCCCACGTCCGTAATGGTTATTACGAAATTCGTTTATCGTCGTAGTTGGCAAGCCAACACTATTACTATAAAAGCATTTGAAGGAGATTCAATAAAAATCATGAAATTAACAAAAGAACAATCACAAGAAATCAAAGATCAACAAGCCCAACAAAATCAAACAAAAAGGGTTACTGCTCCTGCACTTGAAAACATTCTTTATGAAGCAATGCCAGCGCTTGATCATGGTTTTGTAAGAGTTATTGATTACATGGGAGATGACACGTCAATTGTTCAATCTGCTAGAGTTTCCTATGGAAAAGGAACCAAGCAAGTTTCAACAGATGCAGGCCTTATAAAATATTTGATGAGACATTGGCATAGTACTCCGTTTGAAATGTGTGAAATAAAATATCATGTTAAGCTTCCAATTTTTATTGCACGTCAATGGATTAGACATAGAACAGCAAATGTTAATGAGTATTCAGCAAGGTACTCAATTTTAGATAAAGAATTTTATTTACCATCACCAGAAAATTTAGCAGCACAATCTTCAAGTAACAGACAAGGAAGAGGAGATGTTATTGAAGGTGAACAAGCAAAAGAAGTTTTAGAACTTTTAAAAAATGATGCCGAAAGAACCTATGACAATTATGAAATGATGCTGAATGAAAGATTTAATGGTTCAACGATCGATGAAAATAAAAAAGGACTTGCAAGAGAACTTGCTAGAATGAATTTAACTTTAAATACTTATACCCAGTGGTATTGGAAAACAGATTTACTGAATTTAATGAATTTCCTAAGACTAAGAGCTGACAGTCATGCACAATATGAAATAAGAGTTTATGCAGATATCATGTTGGATACTGTTAAGAAATGGGTACCCATAACCTATGATGCATTTATGGATTATAGGGTAGGTGGAACAGAGGTTTCAGCCAAAGGAAAAGCTGTAATTCAAAAACTAATTAAAGGGGAAGAGGTTAACCCAGATAGTTCAGGCTTATCCAAAAGAGAATGGAATGAGTTAATGGTTTCTTTTGATCTTAAAGATAAGTTGATTTAATTTTTTTAGCAAAGTCTAAATATATTTTAGAAATTTCATGTTCAGGATCAGCTTCAACAATTGGTTTTCCTTCATCACCACATTTTCCAACCTCAGGATTTATTGGAATTTCTCCTAAAAATTCTTTTTTAAATTCCTCAGCTGTTCGTTTAACTCCACCCTCACCAAATATTTTATATTTTTTACCATCATCACCAGTAAAATAACTCATATTATCAACTAAACCTAAAATCTTAACTCCAAGCTTATCAAACATTTTAATCCCTCTTTTAACATCAAGAAGGGCTACTTCTTGAGGAGTTGAGACAATGATTGCTCCATCCATTTTAATTTCTTGAGAAAAAGTTAATTGAGTATCTCCAGTTCCAGGAGGCATATCAACAATGATGAAATCTAAATCTTTCCAACCAACTTTTTGTGTGAAAGTTTTAATTGCACTAGTTACCATAGGTCCACGCCAAATCATTGGAGTTTGTTGATCAGCTAGAAAACCAATGGACATACATTGAATGTCATATTTTGTAATAGGAGTTAAAGTTTGACCATCACTTTTTGGTTTTTCATTTATATCAAACATTTTTGGTATTGAAGGACCATAAATGTCAGCATCAAGCAAACCAACTTTACAACCAATTTGTTTTAATGCTAAAGCAAGATTTGTTGCAAAAGTTGATTTACCAACTCCACCTTTTGCGCTTGAAATTGCTATGGTAAATTTTGTTCCAAGAATTGGGTTTTTAGTGAACTTTCTAGGCTCCAGTTTTTTCTTCATTGCGTCACTTGGTTCTGGTTTTTTATATGTCATGTGGCTATCAATACTTGTTTTTCTAATTAAAGGCACTATATACTTGACTATATGTCAGATGATTTTCAAGGAAGAGGCGGAAGTCCATGGGGAACACCCCCTGGAGGAGGAAATGGCTCAGGTAAAGGTCCAACACCACCCGACATAGATGCAATTATTAAAGACATTCAAAATAAAATAAATAAATTTTTACCTGGTGGAAGTAAATCAGGTGGAAAACCAATTGGCTTAGTATTAATTATTTTAGTTTTTGTATGGCTTGCGAGCGGATTATATAGAGTGCTTCCAGATGAGCAGGGAGTTGTATTAAGATTTGGTAAATTTATAAAAACTACTCAACCAGGATTAAACTACCACATTCCTTTTCCAGTAGAGACCGTTGAAACTCCAAAAGTTACAAAAGTTAACAGAATTGATATTGGGTTTAGATCAGAGAGAGACAGTGGTTTTTCCCAAGGCGGTGGAGTGGCCGATGTTCCTCAAGAAAGCCTAATGTTAACAGGTGATGAAAATATTGTGAATATTGATTTTTCAGTTTTTTGGGTAATTAAAGATGCGGGAAAGTTTTTATTTGAAATTCAAGATCCTGAAGGATCTGTTAAAGCTGCAGCAGAGACTGCAATGAGAGAAGTAATTGCTAAAAGTGATATTCAACCAATTCTAACTGAAGGAAGAGCTGAAATTGAAATTGAAACACAAGAAATTATTCAAAAAATATTAGATGAGTATCAAAGTGGAATTCAAATTACACAAGTTCAAACTCAAAAAGCTGATCCACCAGATCAAGTAATTGATGCATTCAGAGATGTTCAAGCTGCAAGAGCTGATATGGAAAGATCTAAAAATGAGGCTGAAGCATATGCAAATGATGTTATCCCAAGAGCAAGAGGGGAAGCTGCAAAAATTATGCAAGCAGCAGAAGCTTACAAACAAAAAGTAGTTGCTCAATCAGAAGGTGAAGCAAGTAGATTTATATCTATCTTCAATGAATATGATAAAGCAAAAGAAGTAACACAAGAGAGAATGTATCTTGAAACTATGGAAAAAGTTTTAGCTGATATTGATAAAGTAATTATTGAGAAAAATGCTGGATCAGGGGTTGTTCCTTATTTGCCACTACCTGAACTAGGAAAAAAAAAGGTAACTAATTAAATGAAAGTACAAAAAATTTTATTACCCATTATAGCAGTCCTAGGAGCTGCAGTTTTCTTTTCAGTATTTATTGTTAAAGAGGTTAATCAAGCAATAGTTTTGCAATTTGGTGACCCTAAAAGAATTATAGTAGAGCCTGGTTTAAATTTTAAAATTCCTTTTATTCAAAATATAGTCTACTTAGATAAAAGAATTTTAAATTTAGATACACCGCCAGCAGAAGTTATTGCTTCTGATCAAAAAAGATTAATTGTTGATGCATTTGCAAGATTTAAAATTGTAGACCCCTTAAAATTTTATATTTCTGTTGGAAATGAAAGAGTTGCAAGATCAAGATTGGCAACAGTTATTAACTCAAGAATTAGAAATGTTTTAGGTCAACAAGAACTACAAACATTATTATCTAAAGATAGATCAAAACAAATGTCTTTAATTCAAGTAGGGGTTAATGCAGAGGCTCAAAAATTTGGAATTGAAATTGTAGATGTGAGAATTAAAAGAGCAGACCTTCCACAGGCAAACAGTGAAGCAATTTTTAGAAGAATGCAAACTGAAAGAGAAAGAGAAGCTAAAGAATTTAGAGCGCGAGGTGCAGAAATGGCAGTCACAATTACATCAACGGCTGATAAAGAAGTTTCAATAATTTTAGCAGACGCCAATAAAAACTCTGAGATCATGAAGGGTGAAGGTGATGGTGAAAGAAATAGAATATTTGCAGAAGCCTTTGGAAGAGACCCTGAATTTTTTGCATTTTACAGAGCTATGCAAGCATATGAAACAGCTTTAATCGGCGGAGAGACATCTTTAATTTTGTCTCCTGATAGTGAATTTTTTAAATTTTTTGGAAACATAAAACCTAAATCTCAATAATAATTAAACATGAAAGAATTGATCATAGCTTTTGGTCTTTTTCTTTTTATTGAAGGTATTATGTATGCCTTATTTCCATCAAAGATGAAAAATATGATAAAAAAAATTGAGCTGATAAGCGACTCACAATTGAGAAGTGGTGGATTAATTTTTGCAGTTATTGGCTTTGTTATTATTTGGTATATTAAAAATTAAAATGAAAAAGATTAAAAAATTTATACTCATTGTTTTTTCAATTGCTTTTGCTTCACAGGTATTTGCAAAAGAAGTACCGAATTCATTTGCAGATTTAGCAGAAAAGCTAATGCCTTCTGTTGTAAACATTTCAACAACCACAACAGTTGTTACTAATTCAAATCCATTTCCAGGATTTCAATTCCCACCAGGTTCTCCTTTTGAGGATATGTTTAAAGAATTTGGAACGCCACAGACAAGAAAATCAGCTGCTCTAGGCTCAGGTTTTATAATTGAAAAAAGTGGAATTGTGGTAACTAATAACCATGTTATACAAGATGCAGAAGATATTTTAGTAAGAGTTGATGGTGACAAAGAGTATAAGGCGACAGTTATTGGAGCTGACCCCTTATCAGATATTGCTGTTCTTCAAATAGAGTCAAAAGAAAAGTTCATACCTGTAAAATTTGGAGATTCAGATAAAGCGAGAATTGGTGATTGGGTAATTGCAATTGGTAATCCATTTGGTTTAGGTGGAACAGTTACAGCTGGAATTATTTCTGCAAGAAATAGATCTATTGGGCTTTCTCGTTATGAAGATTACATTCAAACAGATGCTTCTATAAATTCAGGAAATTCTGGAGGTCCCTTGTTTGATATGAACGGCGATGTAATTGGAATTAATACAGCAATCTTAGGCAAAGGTGGTTCAATTGGCATAGGTTTTTCTATACCCTCTAACAGTGCAAAAAAAGTAATAGACCAATTAATTGAGTTTGGTGAAACTAAAAGAGGATGGCTTGGAGTTAGAATTCAAGTGGTTACTCAAGAAATTGCCGATGTAGAAAAGTTAGATGAACCAAGAGGAGCTTTAGTTGCAAGTGTAGCGGAGAATAGCCCATCAGATAAAGCAGGAATTAAAGATGGTGATATAATTCTAGAGTTTAATAATACCAAAATAAATGAAATGAAAGAACTACCAATTATTGTTGCCCAAACAGAAGTAGGCAAAACAGTTGATGTTAAAATTTGGAGAAATAAAAAAGAAATTACGAAAAAAATTAAATTAGGAAGACTTGAAACTTCAGAAGATTTTAAAGTTGAAAAAAAAGCAAGTAAAAATGAAACGCCAGAAATTTCTGAAGTTAAATCATTAAAGATTATAGTACGACCTTTAAATAATGATGATATTAAGGAAAGAAAATTACCCAATCAAACAACAGGTCTAGTGATCACCAATATTGGCAAAAATAGTCCAATAGACTATTTAAACGTAGGTGACATAATTATAGAGGCTCAAAAGAAAAAAATTAAATCTATAAAAGATCTTGAAGAAATAGTTGAGAGTGCGCTTAAATCAAATCAAAAAACAATTTTGATTGTGATTTACAACAATCAAAACCAAAAAAGATATATTGGTGTTAAGCTAGACTAACAATGGACAATCTGTCCAAGATCATTTTAATCTCAGGTCCAACTGCTTCAGGTAAATCAAATTTTGCTGTAAAAATTGCTAAAAAAATTAATGGAGAAATAATTAATGCAGATAGTATGCAAGTTTACAAAAAATTAAAAATATTAACAGCAAGACCAAACTCAAAAGATAAAAAAGGTATCAAACATCACTTGTACGGATTAATTGATTTAGACAAAAAATTTTCAACAGGAGATTGGTTAAAAAAAGTAATTAAAAAAATTAAAGAAATTAAAAAAAGAAAAAAAATTCCAATTTTAGTTGGAGGAACTGGTTTATATTTTCAATCCTTGATCAATGGTTTGGTAAAAATCCCTGAGATTCCAATAAAATTTAGAAATAAAATTAGAGCAATATACAAAAAAGAAGGTCAAAAAAAATTTTATAAAAAACTTTTGCAGATTGATCCTAAGGTTAAATTGAAATTTGATCCAAATGACTCTCAAAGAAGTATAAGAGCATTTGAAATTAAATCATTTACCAATGTTTCAATGTATGACTGGTTAGATAAAACCACACCAGTTTTTAAAGAAAATGAATTTTTGAAATTGTATATCAATGTTGAAAGACATGAGTTAATCAAAAGAATAAATGAAAGAGTTTTACTTATGGTTAAAAAAGGAGCCATAAGGGAAGTCCAAAAATTTATTTCATTAAAAATTAAAAAGGATCAAACTGTAAATAAGGTCATTGGAATTGACGAATTGACACAGTATCTAAAAAATAAAATTAATTTAGAGCAAGCCATAGAGCTAATATCAATTAAAACAAGACAATATGCAAAAAGACAAGCAACTTGGGCCAGAACGAGAATGACTACTTGGGATAAAATATCTTTAAATAAAATTGATGCCTTTGTAAAAAAATTAGATAAATCATCTCTTAAACTTGACCAATTAACATAAAGTCCGATAGATTGCCTGAATGCCAAAATTATATTCAGGTGCTGAGATTGTTTTTAAATGTTTAGAAGATCAAAAGGTAGAGCATATCTTTGGTTATCCTGGTGGAGCAGTGCTTCCAATTTATGATGAATTAAAAAACCATCCTTCAATTAAACATATTCTTGTTCGACACGAGCAAGGTGCTGGTCATGCTGCTGAGGGATATGCAAGATCAACTGGAAAGCCTGGCGTTGTATTAGTCACGTCTGGACCTGGTGCAACAAATGTTGTGACAGCTTTAACAGATGCCTACATGGACTCTGTTCCTCTTGTTTGTATCTCAGGTCAAGTTCCAACTCATTTAATTGGTACAGATGCTTTTCAAGAGTGCGATACAACAGGAATAACAAGACCATGCACAAAACATAATTGGTTAGTTAAAAATATAAATGACCTTCCAAGGATAATGCATGAAGCATTTGAGGTTGCAACAACAGGAAGACCAGGGCCAGTATTAGTAGATATTCCAAAAGATGTTCAATTTGCAAAAACAAAATACTCCAAACCTTCCAAAAAAAAATCTAACTTAAAAATTAAAGATAAGTTTAAGCAAAAAGATATAGATCAATTAATTGAGTTAATGAGTAAGGCAAAAAAACCTATTTTTTATACAGGTGGTGGTGTTATTAATTCAGGTCCAAAAGCAAGTGAACTTTTAAGAGAATTAGTATCTCTTACTGGATTTCCAATTACCTCAACACTACAAGGATTAGGTGCTTATCCAGGAGATGATAATCAATTTCTTGGAATGCTAGGAATGCATGGAACTTATGAAGCTAATAATGCAATGCATGATTGTGATTTACTTATCAATATAGGTGCTAGGTTTGATGACCGAATAACAGGTAAGATTGATGAGTTTTCTCCCAAATCAAAAAAAGTTCATATAGATATAGATCCATCTTCAATCAACAAAATTGTAAAAGTTGATCTATCTATTGTTGGAGATGTTGTGGATGTAATTAGTTCAACAACAAAAACTTTAAGGAAGAAAAATTTAAATCTAGTAAAATCAAATAAACAAAAAATTTCAAACTGGTGGCAACAAATTCAAAAATGGAGAAAAAAGAAATCTCTAAATTATATTGGCAGTGATAAAATTATAAAGCCTCAATATGCTGTAGAAAGACTTTATGAGTTAACACAGAAACAAGATACTTTTATAACAACAGAAGTAGGCCAACATCAAATGTGGGCTGCACAACATTACAAATTTAATAAACCAAATAGATGGATGACCTCGGGTGGCTTAGGAACCATGGGCTATGGATTGCCAGCTGCAATTGGTGTGCAAGTTGCCCATCCTAAAAAATTAGTGGTAGATATTGCTGGTGAGGCTTCAATTTTAATGAATATGCAAGAAATTTCCACAGCGGTTCAGTACAATTTACCAATTAAAGTCTTTATATTAAATAATCAATACATGGGCATGGTAAGGCAGTGGCAGGAACTTCTGCATGAAAAAAACTATTCTGAAAGTTATTCAAAGGCACTACCAGATTTTGTTAAATTAGCAGAAGCCTATGGTTGTGTTGGTATTTGTGCAAAAGAACCTAATGAACTAGATGAAAAAATTGAAGAAATGATCAATACTGATAGACCAGTAATTTTTGATTGTCACGTAGATCAAGATGAAAATTGCTTTCCAATGATACCTTCTGGAAAGCCTCATAACCAAATGTTGCTAGGTCCAAATGATCAAGATGCCAATAAGATTACCGGTAAAGGAAAATCATTAGTATAAATGACAAAATCAAAATCAGCATATAGCACTCCAACTAAATCAGGAAAAATTGATACACATATTATTGTAGTCTGGGTAGATAATGAAGCGAGTGTTTTATCTCGAGTGGTTGGATTATTTTCAGGTAGAGGATATAATATTGAATCTTTAGCAGTGGCTGAAGTTGACCATAAAAAAAACTTATCTAGAATTACAATTGTAACAACAGGGACACCGCAAGTCATTGAACAAATTGTATTACAATTAAAAAAACTCGTACCAGTTCATAATGTTGCTAATTTTAAAAGAGACGATAAAAATGTCATTTTTAGAGAAATGGCTCTATTAAAAATTGTTGCAAATCCTATTAAAATTAAGAAAGCTTTAAACACTTGTAAAAACTTTAATCCAGTTATATTAGATCAGACAAAAAAATCTGTAGTAATTCAAATTACAGCATTAAGAAGAGAAATAGATAGTATGATAAAAAATTTAAAACCACTTGGTCTTGTTAGCGCTTCAAGAACTGGGGCGGTTGCAATGACGAGAGGTGCAGAAATCTTAAATTAATTAGCAAAAGGAGAAAAGAAATGAAAATGTTTTATGAAAAAGATGCAGATGTTAATCTAATTAAGAGCAAAAAAATTGCAATTTTTGGTTATGGAAGTCAAGGACACGCACATGCTTTAAATTTGAAAGATAGTGGAGCAAAAGAAGTAGTTGTTGCTCTTAGAGATGGATCGGCGAGCAAAGCAAAAGCTGAGTCTAAAGGTTTAAGAGTAATGAATTTATCTGATGCTGCCGAATGGGCAGAAGTTGCAATGATATTAACTCCAGATGAATTACAGGCTTCAATTTATAAAAATCATATTGAACAAAGAATTAAAGAGGGCACAAGTCTAGCTTTTGCTCATGGATTAAATATTCATTACAAACTTATTGATGCCAGAAAAGATTTAGATGTATTTATGGTTGCCCCAAAAGGACCTGGCCATTTAGTAAGAAGTGAGTTTGAAAGAGGTGGAGGAGTTCCATGTTTATTTGCAGTTCATCAAAACGGAACAGGTAAAGCAAGAGACCTTGCTTTATCGTATGCATCAGCAATTGGTGGTGGAAAATCTGGAATTATTGAAACAACATTTAAAGATGAGTGTGAAACTGATTTATTTGGAGAACAGTCAGTTCTTTGTGGTGGATTAGTTGAGCTTATAAAAAATGGTTTTGAAACTTTAACTGAAGCTGGCTACGAACCTGAAATGGCATATTTTGAATGTTTGCATGAAGTAAAATTAATTGTTGATCTAATTTATGAGGGTGGAATAGCAAACATGAATTATTCAATCTCAAATACTGCTGAGTATGGCGAATATGTATCAGGCAAAAAAGTGGTAGACAGTGAAAGCAAAAAGAGAATGAAAGAAGTTCTTGCTGACATTCAATCTGGTAAATTTACAAGAGATTGGATGAAAGAATGTGAAGGAGGTCAAAAGAACTTTTTAAAAATGAGAAAAGATCTTGCAGATCATCCAATTGAAAAGGTTGGTGCTGAACTAAGAGCTATGATGCCTTGGATTGGTAAGAAAAAATTAATAGATAGTGATAAAGGTTAGTTTTTAATAAAAACCCAAATCGATCAAGAAACATAGCGTAAATATAACAAATATTTTGCAATCTCTAATATAGATTGTATTATGGGTTTTCTAAATATTAGCTATGAGCGACAAAGATAAAATTTTTATATTTGATACTACAATGCGTGATGGCGAGCAATCACCAGGTGCATCAATGAGTCTTGAGGAAAAAATTCAAATTGCAAGAATTTTTGATGAATTAGGTATAGATATAATCGAAGCTGGATTTCCAATTGCATCTCCAGGTGATTTTGAGGCGGTAACTGCAATAAGTAAGATTTTAAAAAATTCTATTCCTTGTGGACTTTCAAGAGCAAGTAAAAAAGATATAGACGTATGTCATGAAGCTTTAAAAGCAGCGCCTAGATTTAGAATACATACATTTATTTCAACAAGTCCATTACACATGAAGCACAAGTTAAATAAATCACCAGAACAAGTTCTTGAAGCAATTAAAGAAAGTGTAACTTACGCAAGAAATTTGACCGATGATGTTGAATGGTCATGCGAGGATGGCACAAGAACAGATATGGATTATATGTGCAAGTCAGTTGAGCTTGCAATTAGCAGTGGAGCGAAAACAATAAATATTCCAGATACTGTTGGTTATACAATTCCAGCTGAATTTACAAAAATAATTACAACATTAAAAAATAAAGTTCCAAATATTGATAAGGCAATATTATCTGTTCATTGTCATAATGATCTTGGGTTAGCAGTAGCAAATTCTCTTGCAGGGGTTGCAGCAGGAGCAAGACAAGTAGAGTGTACTATAAATGGTATTGGTGAAAGAGCGGGTAATGCAGCACTTGAAGAAATTGTAATGGCAATAAGAACAAGAAATGATCTAATGCCTTATTCAACTGGAATTAAAACTGAATTATTAAGTAAAGCTTCTAAAGTTGTTTCGAATGCAACCTTTCCTGTTCAGTTTAATAAAGCAATTGTTGGAAAAAATGCTTTTGCACACGAAGCAGGCATTCACCAAGATGGAATGCTTAAAAACAGAGAAACATATGAAATTATGACTCCTGAAAGTGTAGGAGTTAAAAAAACATCTCTTGTTATGGGAAAACATTCAGGACGACATGCATTTAAAGAAAAATTAAATGATCTTGGTTATGGAGAAGTAACTGATGATGTAATTCAAACAGCTTTTGGAAAATTTAAGATTTTAGCTGATAAGAAAAAACATGTTTATGATGATGATATCGCAGCTTTGGTTGATGATAGTTTGGTTTTAGATAAATATATGATTAATTTAAAATCATTGAAAGTTTTTGCTGGAACAGGTGAGCCACAAAAAGCTGAAATGACACTAGATGTTTATGGAGAAGTTAAAAAAACATCTGAAACAGGAGATGGACCTGTAGATGCTATATTTAAATGCATCAAAGCATTATATCCTCATGATGTAAAATTGTTATTGTATCAAGTTCATGCTGTTACTGAAGGAACTGATGCGCAAGCTACAGTAAGTGTTAGAATTGAAGAAGAAGGAAAGACTGCAGTTGGACAAGCTGCTGATACAGATACATTGGTTGCATCAGCAAATGCTTATATAAGTGCATTAAATAAAATGATTATTAAAAGAAAAAAAGTTGCTCCTATGGAGTATGAATCTCAACAATTGAAAGGTATTTAAAATGGCTAATTGGTTTAGTAATATAAGCAGCGTATGGAGTCAGGATATGGCAATTGACCTTGGAACGGCCAATACACTTGTAGTTTTAAAAGGACAAGGTGTAGTTTTAAATGAACCATCTGTTGTTGCTATCGCAGATAATGGTGGTAAGAAAACTGTACTTGCAGTGGGGGATGAAGCAAAAACAATGCTTGGAAGAACGCCAGGTAATATAAGCGCAATTAGACCTTTAAGAGATGGAGTTATTGCAGATTTTATAGTTACAGAAGAAATGATTAAACATTTTATTAAAAAAGTTCATAAGAATAAAACTTTTGCAAATCCAAGAATTTTAATTTGTGTACCAACAGGCTCAACTCCAGTTGAAAGAAAAGCTATTCAAGATAGTGCTTTAGCTGCCGGTGCTAGAAGGGTTCAATTAATTGAGGAACCAATTGCAGCAGCAATTGGTGCGGGACTTCCAATTTCAGAAGCAACAGGGTCAATGGTAGTTGACATAGGGGGTGGTACTACTGAGATAGCCGTAATGTCTTTAGGAGGATTGGTATATTCTAAATCACTAAGAGTTGCTGGAGATGCAATGGATACTGCATTAGTAAATTATATGAGAAAAGAATATAATCTTATGATTGGAGATAGTACAGCTGAGAAAATAAAAAAAGAAATTGGAACAGGCATACCTTCAAATTCAAATGTATATGCTGTTAAAGGTAGAGATTTAAGATCAGGAACTCCTAAAGAAGTAAATATTACTGAAGAAGACACAGCAGAAGCTTTAAATGATATTTTAAAAGATATGGTCGACGGAATAAAGGGTGCACTTGAAAACACACCTCCAGAATTATCAGCTGACTTAGTAGATATGGGGTTAACATTGACTGGTGGTGGAGCTTTATTGAAAAATATTGATAAAAGATTTTCCAAAGAAACTGGTTTACCAGTTTTTATAGCAGATGATCCATTAGCATGTGTTGCAATTGGTACTGGAAAAGCTTTAGAGCAAGAGGAGACCTTTTCTACTATGCTTTCTGAGTATTAAAAGAAATGGAAACAAGCAGAGACGATTTTGTAATAGCAATTAGATCTGCATTTTTAAAAAAAGAAACACAGCAAAAATTTTCTATACTAACACTTATAATTTTTTCTATAATATTTTTAATTCTAGGAGAAATTAATTTTAAACCTATTAATTATATTAAAATAGCAATTAAGGAAATTGCTTATAGATCAACATTTATTGTGTCAGTACCTGAAAAATTTATAAAAGAAAGCTACTATAAAATTCAATCACATTTAGATGTATATGAAAGTAATAAAAAAAATGAGCTTGAGCTAAAAGAGTTGAGAGCAAAAGAACTATCAAATGATTTTCTAATTTTAGAAAATAAACGATTAAAAGAAATGGTAAATGATTTTTTAGCTGAAGATCAAAGTACATTTGCAAAAGTTCTTAGTGATAAAAATAGTCCTTTTTTTAAATCAGTTATAGTCAACAAAGGCAGTAAACATGGTATTAAATTAGGCTCTGTTGCATTAGATAAAAAATATTTAGTAGGTAAAGTGGTTGAGGTCAATTTTGCCTCTTCAAGAGTATTATTGCTATCAGATTTAAATAGTAAAATTCCTGTAATTCTTGAGCCCATGGGGCACCTTGCGATAATGTCAGGCACGGGAAAAAATTTTGGTATTATTGAGTATGATCAAAACCAAACTAGAATTGATGGAGACATGATTGTTTATACCTCGGGTGCTGGAGGTTTGTTTAGATCTGGAATACCTATCGGTAAAATAGATATAAATAGTTTTGAAAATGAAGATCAAAAAATAAATTTCTATTCTGATTTTAGTCAATTGAAATTTGTAAAAATTTTATCATATAAAAAAGTGGAAAATTAATGTCGACGTTATATAAAACAAATATTATAAAAATATTATTAAACCATATTCCAATAATTTTACTTTTTGTATCTATATTAAATAATTTTGATTTTAATTATTTAAACTTGAAATATTTTTCATTTAATTTTTCATATATTTTAATTTTTTACTTTAGTTTAAAAAGAAGTGCTAGCTTAGGATATACCTTAATATTTATTGCAGGTTTATTTAATGATGTAATTAATGGCACACCAATTGGTATGAGTAGCCTGATGTATTTATTACTTTGTGGTGTTGCGGCCTATTTAAGAGCTATAACGTTAAGTATAAGTTTATTAAAAGATTGGATATCATTTGTTATTACTCTTTTAGTTATAAATTCATTGTCCTTTATAATCTTAAATATATTTCTTAATTATGAGACAAGTTATATTGATCAAATATCAAATATCATTTTCACTTCTTTACTTTATTTAATTTTTCCATTTTTGTTTAATTTTATAGAGGGTAGACGCAGTGCTAGGTGATGACTTTAGTGTAAAAAAAATTCATACCATTAATAGACGAATGTTTATTATTGGAGCAGCAAAATTTATTATCTTCTCAGGAATTATAGTAAGATTATTTTCATTACAAATCAAAGATAACAAAAAGTATTCTACGCTGTCAGATAAAAATAGACTGAGAGAATGGAGGTTGCCGCCAATTAGAGGGGAATTTCTTGATTATTTTGATAATGTAATTGCAGGAAATAACAGGGTTTACGAGTTACACGTAATACCTGAGCAAGTAGAAGATTTTAGATATCTAATAGTAAGACTAAAAGAAATTTTAAATCTTACTAACAGTAAATTTGAAAAAATTATAAAACAAAAAAACCAACAAAAGCCTTGGGAAACGTTGATTGTTTCAAAAAATTTAACTTGGGAACAATTTTCTAAAGTTAATCATTATCTTTATGATTTAGTGGGTGCAAAACCTGTCATTTCTGTATCACGTAACTACCCGTATGATGAAAGCTATACACACGTATTGGGCTATGTAAGTGAAGCTAGTGAAAATGATATTTTAAACAATCAGTCTATCAAAGACAATCTTGTGCCAGGTCTTAAAGTTGGAAAAACTGGTTTAGAAAAATCGTTTGAAGATCAATTAATTGGTACTAACGGTATCCAGAGATACGAAGTTAATGCTTATGGTAAAAGAATTAATCAAGTTGATCAAATTGATGGTTTAAAAGGCAATACTATTAAACTTACATTAGACACAGAGATTCAAAAAAAAAGTGCCGAACTTTTAAGAGGAATGGCTGGATCAATAAATGTAATGGACATTTATACTGGAGATATTATAGCTATGCAGTCTTCTCCTTCATTTGACCCAAATCTATTTATTTTTGGTATTAGCCAAGATGATTGGCAACTAATTAGGAATAACCCATTAAAGCCTTTAGTTAATAAAAGTTTATCTGGATTGTATTCACCTGGTTCAACATTTAAACCAATGGTTGCTCTTTCTGCATTAGAAAACAATATAATAACAAAAGATTTTAAGGTTAACTGTACAGGAAAAACTGAAATGTACGGGCAAACATACCACTGCTGGAAAGAGAAAGGTCATGGAGTTGTAAATTTAAAAGAAGCCATGAAACAATCTTGTGACACTTATTTTTATGAAATAGCAAGAAAACTTGGAGTTGATCGTTTAAGAGAAACTTCAATTAAATTTGGTCTAGGAGATAAAGTTTTAGACAAAACATTTAATAATGAAAAAAAAGGATTGGTTCCCAACACAAAATGGAAAAAAAATAATTTGGGAAAAGGGTGGGTTTTAGGTGAAACATTAATAACTGGAATAGGTCAAGGTTATATTCAAACTACTCCACTTCAATTATGTTTAATGACAGCACAATTAGCTAATGGCGGTTTTAAAATTTATCCTAAAATAACCATTAATGAAAAAGACAAAACAGCTATTGAGATTAAAGAGCTAATGGAAGAAGGACAGGATTTTTTAAAGTCATTTAATGAAGATCAATACACTAAACTTTTTGATAAAAAAGAAAATATAGAATTAATTAGAAACTCAATGTTTGCATCAACAAATGAAATTAGAGGAACATCTTATTCTTCTAGAATAGAAGATCCAAAATATCAATTTGCAGGAAAAACAGGCACATCACAAGTTAAAAGAATTACTGAAGCTGAGAGAGAACTAGATTTAGCAACAAAAGATATAGATTATAAAAATCGAGACCATGCATTATTTATAGCCTTTGGACCTTTTAAAAATCCAAGGTATGCTTTGAGTATAGTTATTGAACATGGTGGATCTGGAAGTTCAGTAGCAGCTCCACTTGCAAAAGAATTATTTAAACTAATTATTGATAGACATGATCTTAGAGAACAAGCTCAAACTCAAAAAATAATAAATACATAAATGCAAATCAACTCACTAAGTTCGCATTCAACTTTGTTTCAAAAATTAAGAAATTTTGATTATATTTTATTATTTTGTATTTTATTATTAGGTTTAATTAGCTCATTATCTATGTATTCAACAGATGGTGGAGAGATTTTATTTCACACTAAAAGTCATATTGCAAAATTTTTGATTTTCTTTTCTATGATGATTTTTTTATCATTATTTAAAATAAATATTTGGCATTACTTTTCTTATCTCTTTTATGTAGTAATTTTATTTCTTTTAATATGGGCCTCTATTTATGGGATTAAAGTTTCAGGCTCACAGAGATGGATTGATTTATATTTTATTAATCTACAACCTTCTGAACTAATGAAAATTGCAATAATAGCCTGTCTTGCAAAATATTATCATCGAGTTCAACTTCGAGAAGTTAATACTTTTAAGCATATATTTTTTTCATTAATAATTCTTATTCTTCCTATTTTACTTGTAATATCGCAGCCAGACTTAGGTACCTCAATACTTATTGGATTAAGTGGTCTAGTTGTGATGTGGCTTTCAGGCCTAAACATTAAATATTTTATATACTCATTTTTAACTTTATTAATTTCGATGCCTTTTGCCATCTCACTTTTAAAACCATATCAAAAATTAAGAATTCTTACTTTTTTAAATCCAGATAGGGATCCCTTGGGCGCAGGATATCAAATAATTCAATCTAAAATAGCAGTTGGTTCTGGTGGATTTACTGGAAAAGGTTTTTTAAAGGGAACACAAAACTATTTAGAATTTTTACCTGAAAAACATACTGACTTTATTTTTACATTATTTGCAGAAGAGTATGGTTTTTTAGGATCATTAGGATTGCTACTAATCTATATTATAATCATTTATAGAATTATAAAGATAGGTTCGATTTCAAGAAGTTATTTTGCAAAAATTTTTTGTTATGGTTATGCATCATCTATATTTTTTTATATTTCAGTGAACATGTCAATGGTTTTAGGTTTATTACCTATTGTTGGTTCACCTCTGCCAATCATGTCATATGGAGGCTCATCAATGTTGGCCACAATGATTGGATTTGCAATTGTTATGAGTGCAAAAATTAATCATAAACAGTTAATAGCTTAATTTTAAACTACCCATACCAATTTGCCGCTGGAAAAAAATTCATTGAGAAATTATATAGAGATTGTGAATAAAAAATTAAAAATTGGAATTGTAGGAGCAGGAATACAAGGAATTTCCAATGGATTATTTTTACAAAAAAAAGGTTTCGATGTAACAATTTTTGATAAAGATGAACCAGGCAGTCCTGTTGCCTCATATGGAAATGCAGGTCATTTTTCTCCATATGCTTGTGTATTAATGAATAGGCCTGATGTTTTAGCTGATGTGCCAGCTATGCTTCTAAGCTCAACAGGTCCACTTGCTCTTAAATGGAATTATGTTCCCAAAATGATTCCATGGTTTTTAAAATTTATTAGAAACTGCACCACAAATAGAATGATGCATACAGCAAAGAATATGCATCAAATTTTGGATTTAGCTTTACCAGCTTATGATGAATTATTTGATGAAATAGATTTAGAAGGTTTAGTTGAAAAAAAAGGTATTTTATATATTTGGAATGATCAAAATTTAAAGAGTAGAGAGCTTGAGATTAGAGTTAGAAATGAATTGGGTGTTGATCAACAAGTTGTAACCCCTAAAGAAATTCATGATCTTGAACCAAATATAAAACCTTTTTATCATGGTGGTGTTTATTATCAGTATGGAAGACACGCAAGAAATCCAAAAAGAATTCTTTTAAAACTTTTTGATCTTTTTTTGAAAAAAGGTGGAAAGTTTTTAAAAATGAATGTCCAAGACATTAATTTTGATGAAGATAAACCAGCTATAAAAACTGAAACTCAAAGATTTATTTTTGACAAATTAGTAATTGCCTGTGGTGCTTTTTCAAAAAGATTAACAGATAATTTGGATGAAAAAATACCACTTGATACAGAAAGAGGATATCATGTTCATTTTAAAGGTTGTGATCATCTTTTAAATAGACCGGTAATTTTTTCTAATAGAGGTTTTGGTATTACGCCAATGGAACAAGGACTTAGAGTTGTTGGAACAGTTGAGTTCGGCGGTCTTGAGAACCCACCTTCTAAAGGAAGAGTTAAAAATTTAATTAATAATGCAAAATATATGTTGGGCGATTTACCAGAGCATGAAGATGAATGGATGGGATTTAGACCTAGTTTGCCAGATTTTTTACCAGTAATAGGTCCATCAAAAAATCATAAAAATATTTTTTATAGCTTTGGTCATCATCATTTAGGATGGACTTTGGGTCCAATATCTGGAAAGATTATCTCTGGAATGATAGCTGAAGAAAATACAAATCTAAATCTAGAACCTTATAGCTCAAAAAGATTTGGTTAATTAATGCAAAACACTAAAGCATATACAATGCTGGTATGTGCAACTTTATTTTGGGCTTGCAATTTTATAGTTGGAAAATTTGCTTTTTTAACAGAAATCCCACCTTTATCTTTAGTTTTTTATAGATGGTCTTTAGTTTGGATAATTCTATTACCATTCACTTACAAAGATATAATTAAATACAAAGAAATTATCTTTAAAAATTTACCGTTGTTGTTTTTTTTAGGCCTTACAAGTGTTGGTTTATTTAATTCATTTACATATTTAGCTCTAATGCACACGCAAGTAATAAATGCTTCTCTCTTTAATGCTGCGATACCTGCTATTATAATTTTACTTTGTTTTTTATTTAATGTTGAAAAAACTAATAAATTTCAGATCCTAGGTTTGATAGTTTCTATTTGTGGGATCATAGTGATAATAACCAAACTTAAACTAGACATTATACTTTCATTAAATTTTAATAAAGGTGACCTAATAATGGTTGGAGGTGTTCTTGCTTGGGGAGTTTATTCGACTCTTTTAAAAAGAAAAAAATTTACCTTACCATTGTTAGCGTTAGTGCATGTTATTTGTACATTAGGATTGATTACTGTATTACCACAATTTTTATATGAATTTTCAAATGGAAAAGTGATTCAGTTTGATATTAATTTCATTTATACTCTAGTTTTTCTTGCACTTTTTCCTAGCATTGGATCTTATTATTGTTGGGCTGGAGCGGTATCAATTATAGGTGCTAATAGAGCAGGTATTTCATTATCCTTAATTCCATTATTTAGTACTATGATGGCTATAATAATTTTTGATGAAAAATTTCAATTTTTTCATTTGATTGGAGCTATTTTAATTATAATAGGTTTATTTTTATCAAATAAGGAAATTAAAAATGCTTAAAGTTGCAATATTAGATGATTACCAAAATGTATCACATGAGTTTGTAGATTTAAAAAAACTTTCAGGAAAATATGAGTTTAAAATTTTTAGTGAACCATTTGTTGATGAAGCTGATGCTATTGAACAACTTTCTGATTTTGAGGCTTTATTAATAATGAGAGAAAGAACGCCAATCACTAAAAATTTAATAGATAATCTTAATGATCTTAAATTTATCATTACTAGTGGATCAAGAAATAAGGCAATAGATCTTGTAGCTGCAAAAAAAAGAAAAATTATAGTTTGTGGTACAGAAATTAATTTTACTCCAACGTCCGAGTTAACTTGGGGTTTAATTTTGGGCCTTGCTAGAAATTTTAAAGAAGAAATTGATAATATGTATCAAGGGTATTGGCAGACCACTATCGGCTTTGAACTTAAGGGAAAGATTTTAGGATTAATTGGACTTGGTAGAGTAGGGTCCGAGGTTGCTAAAATTGGTAAGGCTTTTGGCATGCAGGTTATGGCTTGGAGTGAAAATTTAAATTTAGATACCTGTAAAGAATTAGATGTGTTGCCTTGCAGTAAAGAAGACTTATTACAAAATTCTGATTTTATATCTATCCACGTTCAAGGTGGTGAAAGATATAAGGAGTTAATAAAATTAAAAGAGCTAGATATGATGAAAAAAACTGCTTTTTTAATTAATACGTCACGAGGCTCAATTATAAATGAAGACGATTTAATTATTGCATTATCAACCAATGTTATAGCAGGTGCTGGACTTGATGTTTATGAAAAAGAACCTTTACCTGAAAATAATAAATTAAGATTTTTACCCAATGCATTGCTAATGCCACACGTTGGTTATGTAACAGCTGAAAATTATAGTAAGTTTTATACACAAATGATTGAGGGCTTAGAAGCTTGTGTTGCTGGTAAACCGTTAAGAGTGTTAGAATGAAATTATGACAAGAAAAATTAATAAAGATCTCACAAGTGAACAGAAATTAGTTTTATTTGAAGATGGAACTGAAGCACCGGGCACTAGCGAATTAAACTATGAAAAAAGAGAAGGTAGTTACCACTGTGCTAATTGTGGTGAAAAGCTATTTGATTCAACTGCTAAATATGAAAGTGGTTCTGGTTGGCCTTCATTTTATCAGTCACTACCTGATGCTTTCGAAACTAAAACAGATACGTTATTAGGGTATGAAAGAGTTGAGTATCATTGCAAAAAATGTGGTGGACATCATGGTCATATCTTTGAAGATGGACCAAACCCTACGGGAAAAAGATACTGTAATAATGGTGTTTGTTTAGTCTTTAAGCCAAAAACGTAAAATGATTATTAAGTTTACTACTTTTTTAATTGGTATTATTTGGTCTTATTCAATAATAAAAACACAATCAGTGTTTAGTAAGAAGGCTGGAATAATATTTAAAATATTTATTACAAAAATTTCTTGGCTTAGTTTAATTGCAGCTTGCTACTTTGGTTATAAAAATTTTACAGTTAAATTTACAGTTATTGGCATTATAATTGGTGTTTTGTTAGTGAATGTTGGTTTTTATTTATTAAAAAAATATATCAATCAAAGATTTAATGAAAAACAAATAACATCTTTTAAAAGTTTTTTTGAATATACTTTAGTTTTTTTAGTTATTTATTTTATTTTATTTTAAAAGATCTTGTAATTTGTTTTCTTTTTCTAAGGCTCTTACTTCATCGTAACCACCAATGTGCTGATCATCAAAGAATATTTGAGGTATGGTTCTTTTTCCATTAGCTTTAGCAATCATTTCATCCATTGCTCCATCTACTGATGCAATGTTGATTTCTTTATATTCAACGTTGTTTCTAGTTAATAATCTTTTTGCAGCATCACAAAAATTACAAAGAGGTCCTGTATAAATAGTAACTGATTTCATAGATTATAAATAATCATTCTTTTTAATTTTACTAGTAATTTCTTTTCTAGAATATTCAAATTTTTTTCTATGTTTTATACTCTTTTGATTTACTCTTTTTCTCCACAACCTGAATGAAGTAGGTTTAACAGATCTTCGCATAATCTTGATTACTTCAGATTCTGTCTTTCCAGTCTTTTGTTCAATTTCTTCAAAAGTGATCCGGTCTGCCCAAGCTGCCCAGATGATCCAATCTGGGTCATCAATTTTCGGTTCTGGATTTTTGACCTTGGTGATGGGTCTGCGACCTTTTTTTTTCATAAATCCTTTATATTTGAAAAAAATGATTAATGCATTTTAATTAAGGGCATGGTATTATCTGATCTAGATAGTCCATCTTAGCCATCTTTAGCTCCCGGTTTTTTTGGACTATCCTAAAAATCCCAAAATGCTCCCTTTAAATTATTTCCTCTTTTTACAGATAATCTTATTTCTATTTATCACCCCTGGAACTCCTAGAATTGTGATCATTTCTTATTCTATGAATTATGGGGTTGAAAAATGTATTTGGACAGCACTAGGAGACGTTACTGCAAATTTTATTCAAGCAACTTTAGTAATTTTTGTTCTTGGATCTTTTTTTGTTGATAATCCAAACTTTTTAAATATTTTTAAGTGGATTGGAATAGTTTATTTGCTTTATCTTGCTTATGATATTTATAATTCAAGACCAAAAGATATAAACTCAAATAATATTTCATCAAAAAGTTTTTTTTCATTCTTTAAAGATGGTTTTTTAGTTGCAGGAACAAGTCCAAAGGCTTGGATGTTCTTTCCTTTAATTTTTCCACAGTTTATAGATTTTAATTCAAATTATATTGTCCAATTTGTAATTTTAATCACAACATATGTAGTCTTAGATTTTTTATCTTTAGTTGCTTATGCTGTGCTTGCTAGAAAGTTAATTGTTTGGATACAAGCAAATCCAAAAACCATTAATACAATTTCAGCGTGCGTATTAATAATAATCGCATTAATTATAGCTTTTATTCAAAAATATTAGGTCACACTTTGTTTTAAGTACTTGCGGAGAATTACATTTAAAGGTTTAATATTTCTTTAAATTTAAAACTAATAGAAGGAAATAAAAATGAAAATCAGAAATATACTAATTACGTTAGTTTCTGCAATTGCTCTTTTAATTTCAGCTTCAACAATATCTTTCGCGAAGGTTGTTGGGGATAAAATTATTTTAGGTGCAGCTGTTTCATTGACTGGAAAATATTCATCTAATGGTGTTCATACTCAAAATGGCTATAACTTAGCCGTAGAGAGAATTAACAGCATGGGGGGTGTTAAAGTTGGTGGAAAAACTTACAAGTTTGAAATCATTTATTATGATGACGAGTCAAACTCTGGAAGAGCAGCACAACTTGCAGAAAGATTAATTCAACAAGATGGTGTTCAATACATGCTTGGGCCTTATAGCTCAGGACTTACAAAAGCTATGGCTCCTGTAACTGAAAAATATGGAATTCCTATGGTTGAAGCAAACGGTGCGTCTAGATCGTTATTCACTAAGGGTTATAAATATTTATTTGCAGTGCTTGCTCCAGCAAACTTATATCTTGATGTAGCAATTGACCTTGCAGTTGAAAAAAACGGTGGAAAACCAGTTAAGATTGCAATGGCATTTGAACAAGATGCCTTTTCTCAAGATGTGAGATTAGGTATTCTTGATGCTGCTAAAAGAACAGGTTCTAAAATCATCATTGACGATAAGTTACCGAAAGAACTTAATGATATGGCTGCTACTTTATCTAAAGTAAAAGCTGTAAAACCAGATGTTCTTGTGGTTTCAGGTCACACAAAAGGAGCTTTAACAGCTGTTAGACAAATTTCAGAAATGAAAGTTGATGTTCCTATGTTAGCAATGACTCACTGTGATGCTGCTAAATTATCTAAGATGCATGGTAAAGCTTCTGAGTATGCACTTTGTGCTTCGCAATGGCATAAATCATTATCTTACAAAGATGATTTCTTTAAAGATGGAACTACCTATGATGCAGATTTTACAAAAGCATTTGGTTATGCACCGCCATACCAAGCTGCAGAGTCGTCAGCTGCTTTATTAGTATTTAAAGATGCGTTCGAGAGAGCACAATCATTTGACACTAAAAAAGTTAGAGACGCTTTAGCCGCAACTGATATGCAAACTTTTTATGGGAACATAAAATTTGCAGAAGGTGGACAGAACGTTTCTAAGCCAATGGTACTTTTCCAAGTGTCATGTAACGATGATGGTAGTAAGTGTGAAAACAAAGTTGTTGCTCCTACAAAATGGGCATCAGCTGAGTTGGTACACCCAATTCCATCTTGGTCTGAAAGATAAATACTCAAATAATTTAAATGCCCTCTACTTGTAGGGGGCATTTTTTTACAAACATTTAAAGAATTTATGGATTTTCTAATTTTTCAAGCACCAATACTAATGGTCCAAGCATCAATGGATGGAATACTTCTTGGTATTTTGTTTGCATTAATTGCTTATGGAATGGCTTTGCAATGGGGCGTGATGAATATAATAAATATCGCACAAGGTGAATTAGTAATTATGGGTGGATACATCGCTTACTTTATGTATCTCTCAGGAATTCATCCAGCCTTTGGGATAATTGTATCTCCAATTGTAATGTATTGCGTTGGTTGGGGAATGTATAAATTGGTTATTAATAAAGTTGTAGATAAAGATTTATTTACATCAATTCTTGCAACTTTTGGAATTAGTATTTTAGCACAACAATTAATGAATTTTGCATTTGGTGCAGACGTAGTTGTTGCTCAATCAGATTTTGGAACAACAACGTTATTTAATGATATGGTTACAATTCCTAATGCTAAGTTATTTGCAGGCGCTGTTTGTGTCATAACTGCAGTTATTTTGGTGATCTATATGAGAAAATCAAAATTAGGTAGAGCAATTAGAGCAACCGCACAAAATGCAAGAGCTGCTAAAATTTTAGGTGTAGATACAGAAAAAGTTTATGCAGCAACATTTGGAATAAATGCTGCTCTATGTGGAATAGCAGGAGCTTGTGTTGCGATCACGTTTACACTTCATCCATACACAGGATTACCTTACACGGTTAGATCGTTCATGATTGTAATCATTGCTGGACTTGGAAATTTACCAGCTGTAGCAGTGTCAGGAATGGGTCTCGGAATATTTGAAGAATGGGCAGATTATTTACTAGGAACAGAATTTAGAATAGCGGCTGTATTCTCATTACTTGTTTTAATTTTAGTTTATAGAAGATTTAAATTATCAAGAAAAAGAGAATATCTAAAATAATGAATAAAAATACTCTTTTATACGCGGGTTTAATAATTTTTGGTTTGGTAGGAGCATTTATATTTCCTGCTTACAAACTTCAGATGTCGTTTCTTTATATTTTAATCGTACTTGCGATGACTTGGGACGTTCAAGGGGGGCAAATGGGTTACAATACATTTGGAAATATTTTATTTTTTGGAGTTGGAATGTATGTTGCTTCAAGTACACAA
This sequence comes from Candidatus Pelagibacter sp. PS_44, assembly GCF_059417735.1. NCBI lineage: Bacteria > Pseudomonadati > Pseudomonadota > Alphaproteobacteria > Candidatus Pelagibacterales > Candidatus Pelagibacteraceae > Candidatus Pelagibacter > Candidatus Pelagibacter sp. PS_44. The sequence continues at coordinate 834,435 of NZ_CM182063.1, read as the reverse complement.
ATAGCAATGTTCTTTTCATTAGCTGAGTGGACAGATGCTGGTGGAGAAAAAACTTTTGTTCATACAGTCCCACAATTTTTTCAAGGGTTTGGTGTTGGAATATTGTTAGCAGGAATTATACCAACAATAATTGCAGGAGTAATTGGTTATGGAATTTTAGGTTTAAGAGGGCATTACTTTGCAATTTGTACTTTAGCCTTAGGAATTGCTGCTGGCGAAATTGCTGGTGGAATTGAAATTATTGGAGCAGGACAAGGTATGACAGTTCCGGTTTGGCCAAAAGATTTAGGATCTAATGCATCATCGTCACAGTTTATGTATTATTTAAGTTTTGGTTTAGCAGTTATAACTTTTATTACTTTAAAGTGGGCCTACAGCACGAGATTTGGATTAGTTTTAAATGCAATAAGAGATAACGAAGATAAAGCTGAAGCAATGGGCATTCACACTATGAGGTATAAAATTATAGGTTGGATGGTATCAGCGTTCTTTGTTGGAATTGCAGGAGGACTAATGGGTCATATTAATGGTTACATTGAACCTAATGAAATTGCATTTGCTGGACCTACATTTGGAGTATTCATGGTGTTAATGGCAATTCTTGGTGGCAAAGGAACTTTATGGGGACCACTTGTTGGTGCTGTTTTATTTCATTTATTTAAAGAAGGTTTTTGGACTTACTTTTTAGGCTGGCAGTATGTGGCTCTTGGAGTTTTAATTATTGTAATCGTTGTTTATTTTCCAGAAGGCTTAATGGGATGGTTAAGAGAAAAATACCCTGAAAGATTTGGAGAGGTAATTGATGAAGCAGACCGAACAGCACAGGTAGAATTAAAGTAATGGCAATATTAGATATATCCAATGTAAGTAAATCTTTTGGTGGTGTTAAAGCCAATGTAGATATTTCTATGTCAGTTGAGCAAGGTTCAATAGTTGGATTAATTGGGCCAAATGGATCTGGAAAAACAACTTTATTTAATTCTATTGTTGGAACTTATCCAATTGATGGTGGATCAATTAAATTTAATGACAGAGAAGTTTCTGAATTACCCGTACCAGTTATTGCTAAACTTGGATTGCTTAGAACTTTTCAACAAACTCGAATTTATGGAAAATTAAACTGTATTCAAAATATGCTAATTAGTCACAAACCTGAAAACGATGGAATTTTAACAGTTTTCCAAAAAATACCTTCAGATTTGACTGATAAAGCAGAAATATTATTAAAGTTTGTAGGACTTCATCAAAAAAGAAAACTTAGAGCGGGAGACCTTTCTTTTGGACAACAAAAATTATTAGAATTAGCGATGGCCTTAATGAATGAGCCTAAAATGCTTTTATTAGATGAACCAACAGCTGGGATTAATCCAACATTAATTAATGGAATTATTGACCGTTTAATTAGTGTCAATAAAGACTATGGGATTACCTTGTTAGTTATAGAACATAATATGAAAGTAATTATGAATTTAGCACAAAGAGTTTTTTGTTTAGCACATGGACAAATGTTAGCAAATGGAACTCCAGATGAAATTAAAAATGATAAGCGTGTGCTAGACGCTTACTTGGGAGCACAATAATGTCAAATCAATATGATGTATTAGGAAAAGCACCAGGACCGGAAGAACTAAAAAAACTATCTCCAGATAATAACCACGTAACAATAAAAAAATTATCTGCTGGATATGGCAAGATGGAAATTCTTCATAATTTTGATTTGTGTGTAAGCAAAGCTCAATCACTATGTTTAATTGGTCCAAATGGTGCTGGAAAATCTACAATCCTTCACTCTATTTATGGATTTACAAATATCTTTTCAGGACAAATAGAAATTGATGGTAAAGAAATTACGCATCTAACTCCAGCTGAAAAACTTAAGTCATGTGGAATAGCATACATCTTGCAAGATAACTCAGTCTTTCCAGACATGACGGTTGAAGAAAATTTACTAATGGGTGGCTATACTAAAGAAAACACAGATGAGTCTTATCAAGAAGCTGAAAGAATTTTTGAAAAATATGAAAGATTAAGAAACAGAAGAAATCAACCTGCAAAAGTTTTATCAGGTGGTGAAAGAAGATTATTAGAAATTTCTAGAGCACTAGTTATGAAGCCTTCCGTATTGCTCGTTGACGAACCTTCAATTGGTTTAGAACCAAGATATATAGATATGGTTTTTGAAATATTAAGAGATCTTCAACAAACAGAAAAGAAAACTATTATTCTAGTGGAACAAAATGCCAAAAAAGGGTTAGAGTTTGCTGATATTGGTTATGTTTTAGTATCAGGTCAGACTGCTATTGCTGGCAAAGGGAATGATTTATTAGAAAATCCTGATGTGGGTAGATTATTCCTTGGCGGTTAATGATTAATAAAGAATTTTTCTTTAAAGGTTTTAAATCTATATTAGCTCCAGATAGTCCTGCATTAGCACTTGGATGTTGCTTTATTGCTATAGGGGCACTTCTTAAAAATTTAGGCTTTAATATTCAGGAAAGTATTTTTTCAACAATGTTAACTTATGCTTTGCCAGGGTCACTAGTTATGGCAGAGTCATTGTTAGTTGGGGCATCATTATTAAATATTTTTTTAGCTGTGTGGTTTGTTAATGCTCGACTATATCCAATGGCCGTTTCTTTATTTCCATTGATGATGCACAAAAGCCAACCTAAATGGAAATATTATTTTTCATGTCATTTTATAGCAGTCTCAGCATGGCTAATAATGAAAAGTAATTACAAAAGTGTAGACAAAAAAAATAGGATAGATTTTTGGATTGGGATTGGCTGCGCTACTTGGGCTACAGCAGTAATAGGAACATTTATAGGATTTTATGCATCTGATTATTTGGATAAAAATATGATGATGGGGTTAGCAATTTTAAATCCAATTTATTTTTTATGTATGATGGTTGGTGCAATGAAAACAATTCAAATTACTTTTTCTGTAATATTAGGTTTGATATTAGGGCCAATTTTTTATTTTTTTTCACCTGAGTGGTCAATTTTATTAGGTGGACTTGTTGGTGGAACGATTGCTTATTTTATAGGAGAACTAAATGTCAACTAGTGTAGTTCTTGCAATCTTAGTTACTTCTTTAGCAACTTTTTTATCAAGATTTTTAGGTGTGATTTCATCGAAAGGAATAAAAGAGACTTCAAAATTATTTAGATGGTTCAATTGTCTGGCATACTCAACACTAGCTGCATTAATTGCTAGAACAATAATATTTCCTGTAGGAGTATTATCTGACTCAACTTATACCAGTAGAGTTTTAGTTGTTCTATTTTGTTTATTTATTTTCTTTATTTCAAAAAAAAATTTTGTTTATCCAACGGTTATTTCTGCTATTATGATGGCAATATTAAGTGATTATATGTAATGGAAGATATACCAGGACTAACCATAATAAAAACCCCAAGCTCAAAAAGAATTATTGATATTAAAATTGAGGATGAAATTTTAGAAAAATTAATATTTCCATTTAATAAATTTGATATTACTGCTCTAGAATACAAACCATTTACAAGATTTACAATTGCAAAAAGCTTAGATGATTTAACTTCTAATAAGTTAAGCAAATTACTTAACTCGATAATCAGAGATAGAAATACAGGTTGTTTTATAATAGGTCCAAAAAATATTAGTTCAAAAATTAATGATATTTTTTTGGTTAAATTATCAACAGCAATTGCATATTTAATTGGTAATCCAAACCATGACGCTATGGCTGGAAAATATTATGCAAGATTTCACGTTAAGCATGAGGATAAAAGTGACTCGTATTTAAGAAAAGCGTATACGAATATGGATCTACATACAGATGGAACTTATGTAAAAGAAAAAACTGACTGGTTACTTATGACCAAGATAGAGGAGAAAAATGTTGAGGGAGGAGAAACAAGCATGCTTCACCTTGATGATTGGGAGCACTGTAAAGATTTATATAATGATCCTATTGGTAAGCAAAATTTTATTTGGGGATCACCAAAAAGTAAAAATATAGATTATAAAGTAGAGCATCCAGTTTTTTCAACAGATGAAAAGGGAAGACCTAATATCTCTTATATAGATCAGTTCCCAGAACCTAAAAATATGGAACAAGGTAATTTTTTACAAAAATTGTCTGATAGATTAGAGGGAAGTGAAAACAAGATATTAACTAAATTAACACCAGGATCTATAATAGCGGCCAACAATTATTTTTGGCTACATGGAAGAAAACCCTTTAAGGAAAATAAAGAAATAAGTAGAGAGTTATTAAGAATCAGGGGCTCTTTTTTCAATTAAAATTGAAAAAATTGTGTGTAATTAGCTCAATTAAAAATTGTAAAATTAACTTTGTTTATTAATATCAATTTTACCTATTAATAGGCATTATTTTATAGAATTTTTTGTTGTAAAAATACAACATTATATTATTTATATTTATTATTGATATAAAGCCTATCTAGTTAGAAAAAATTATTGTAAGAATTACGCACAATTAGCTAATTAATAAGAAAAAGGAAAAAATGAAAAAAATTATTACTATATGCATTACATCATTATTATTAATGGTGAATTCTAATGCAGAAATATCTGTGGGTATCTCTGGTACAGCACTATATTATGACGCAAGTGGTGAAGAAACAGTGAAATCTTCAGGCACAAAAAATTCAAAATCAGATTCTGGTGTAGCTCCAATTGCATCATTCTTTATTGAAAGAGAATTAGATACTGGTGTAACTGTAGGTCTTGACGTAGTTCCTTATGGAGCAAAAGTTGCTGACTTTAATAACGCAGTACCAGATACAGATACTGATGATGCATCAGATACCGCTGGTAACAACAAAGGTGACGTCAATTTCAAAAATCTTGTAACATTATACGGTAAAACAGATTTAGCTAATGGTATGTATGCTAAATTTGGTGTTAGCAGAATGACAGTTGAAACTGATGAAACTGTAGCTACTGGATCAACTTATGGTGATGAAGATATCATGGGAATAACACTTGGTTTAGGTACAGAAAGAGATTTAAATAACGGTGCTTTTATGAGAGTTGAAGGTCAAGTTTCTAGATTTCAAGGTGCAACATTTGATGGAAAAGCTGACGCTGACTCAGTAAAAAATAAAATTGAACTGGATGACTTTACAACTGCAGGAATTAAATTTTCGATTGGTAAATCATTTTAATTATCAATAAATAAAAACTAAAATTATAAAGCCCCATAAATGGGGCTTTTTTTTTGCACGTTATTCAAATAATTACTGCTATATTTATAAAATGAAATTAGGTTTTATAGGCATTGGTAAAATAGCATCTTCAGTTATTACAGGTATTTGTAACTCAAAAATACAATTTGATAAGATTTTAATATCACCTCGTAATAAAAAAATTGCGAGTCAACTTAGTAAAAAATTTAAAAAAGTATTGATTGCTAAAAACAATCAAGAAATAGTGGATAACTGCAATTGGGTTTTTTTATCAATTACACCAACTGTAGGTGAAAAAATTATTAAAGATCTTAACTTTAAATCCAGTCAAATAATTATTAGTTTTATTTCAACAATCACTTTATCAAAGTTAAAAAAAGCAATTAAGGTAAAAGCAAAAATAGTTAGAGCCATACCTTTGCCTCCAATTTCTTTAAAAAAAGGACCTGTTCCCATTTGTCCACCTAATAAAAAAGTAAAAGATTTTTTTAATAAAATTGGCACAACAGTTGAAATAAAAAATGAAAAATCTTCAATTAATTTTTGGTCAACATCTGGAATGATGGCACCTTTTTATGAATTACTAAGAGTGATGGCTGACTGGTTGGTTAAAAGGGGCATTAAAAGAGGTAATGCGCAAAAATACATTACATCTTTATTTTTAGCTTTATCAGAGGATGCGGTTATAAATTCTAAAAAAGATTTAAAATATTTGGTAAAGGAGTCACAAACACCTAAAGGATTAAATGAGCAAGGTGTTAGAGAATTAACTAAACTAGGGTTTTATAAGAAATTAGATAAAACACTCAATAGTATTCATAAAAGATTAAGCAAGTAAAATTTTATGAGTCAAGATATTTTAAAAATAAAAAACCTTACTAAATATTTCGGTGGACTTGCTGCAGTATCAAACTGCTCTTTTAATATTAAAAAAGGAACAATTACTGGAATTATTGGACCAAATGGATCTGGAAAAACAACACTGTTTAATTTAATTGCAGGAAACTTAAATTCATCAACGGGACAAGTATTTTTTAATGATGAAGATATAACCAATGTTCCTTCTTATGAATTATTTTCCAAAGGAATACTGAGAACTTTTCAAATAGCACATGAGTTTACAAATCTATCAGTTCTAGAGAATTTAATGATGGTCCCAGCAAATCAATCAGGTGAAAAATTAATGACAGCACTATTAAAACCTAGTTTAGTTAGAACAGAAGAGTTAAAAGTTAAACAAAAAGCACAAGACGTAGTAGATTTTTTAAATTTAACACATTTATCAAATGAACTAGCAGGAAATTTATCTGGTGGCCAAAAAAAACTGTTAGAACTTGGACGAACTATGATGGTTGATGCAAAATTAGTATTACTTGATGAGGTTGGTGCAGGTGTTAACAGAACTTTATTAAAAGACCTTGGAACTGCAATATATAAATTAAATAAGGAAGAAGGATATACTTTTTGCATGATTGAACACGACATGGAGTTTATAAGTAGATTATGTAACCCTGTAATTGTAATGGCTGAAGGCTCAGTTTTATTTGAAGGTAGCGCCGAAGAAGCTAAGAAGGATGAAAAAGTTATAGAAAGTTATTTAGGCAGAGGATCAAAATTAAAGGAAGAAAATTAATGGCATTTTTTGAAGGTTTAAAAATGACTGGAGGTTATGGCAGTGGACCAGATATTATTAATTCATGTTCTGTGGATGTGAATAGAGGAGAGATAGTTTCTATTCTTGGGCCTAATGGGGCTGGTAAATCAACAGCTATGAAAGCAATGCTTGGACTATTAAATTTAAAATCTGGATCTGTGGTAATTGATGGTAAAGATATTACAAAATTCTCACCACAAGATAGAGTTAGAGAAGGAATTTCATTTGTCCCCCAAACCAAAAATGTTTTTTCAGGCATGAGTGTTGAAGAAAATTTAGAAATGGGTGCTTACTTAAGAGACGATAATTTTAGAAATATTATGGAAGAGATTTATGAACTTTTTCCCATCTTAAGAGAAAAGAGAAATCAATTAGTTGGAGAATTATCAGGAGGTCAAAGACAACAGGTAGCCCTTGGAAGAGCATTGATGATCAGACCTTCTGTTTTAATGTTGGATGAACCTACTGCAGGAGTGTCACCAATTGTTATGGATGAATTATTTGACCATATCATAAAAGTAAAGAGAACTAACGTTGCAATTTTAATGGTTGAACAAAATGCCAAACAAGCACTTAATATTTCTGACAGAGGATATGTATTGGTTACAGGTGAAAATAAATATTCAGGAACAGGAAAAGATTTATTAAACGACCCAAGAGTAAGAAGCTCTTTTTTAGGTGGATAAATAATATGGATTTTTTAAACGCAATTATTTTATTATTAAATTATATTTTTATGCCAGCACTTGCGTACGGATCGCAATTAGCATTAGGTGCAATATTTGTAACTTTAATTTATGGAATTTTAAGGTTTGCTAACTTTGCAACTGGGGACATGATGGCTTTTGGAACAATGTTTACTATTTTGTTTACTTGGTATTTCCAGTCTATAGGAATTTCCTTAGGTGTTTTGCCTACTGCTTTACTTGCAATACCTTTTGCAATTGTTTTGACAATTTTCTACATGCTTTTAGTTGATAAATTTGTATTTAAATATTATAGAACAAACAAAAGCCCTCCTGTTCAATTAGCAATGGTTAGTATTGGCGTTATGTTTGTAACGCAAGCTATTGTTAGAATAATAATCAGTCCAGCAGATAGAAGATTTTATGATGGAGAGAGATTTATTATCAAGGCAGGTGAATTTAAAGAGATGACAGGACTTAATGAAGGTTTAGCAATTAAATCCAGCCAAGTATTAACAATTTTTGTAACCATAGTATTGGTTTCAACTTTATTTTGGTTTTTAAACAAAACTAAAACAGGAAAAAGTATGCGAGCTTATTCTGATAACGAAGATTTAGCTTTATTGTCAGGGATTGATCCTAAAAGAGTAGTGATGATTACATGGATTATAGCAGGTATTTTAGCAACTATTGGAGGAGCCTTATATGGGTTAGATAAAAGCTTTAAACCTTTTACTTATTTTAACAATATGTTGCCCATATTTGCTGCAGCCATTGTTGGTGGAATTGGAAATCCATTTGGAGCTTTTTTAGGTGGATATGTAATAGCTTTTTCAGAAATATTTTTAACCTATGCATATAAGAAATTCTTTATGTATATTCTGCCAGCAAGTATGGAGCCTGAAAGTTTAGTACAACTGCTTTCAACTGATTATAAATTTGCTGTATCATTTTCAATATTAATTATCGTTTTGCTTTATAGACCTAATGGTATTTTTAAAGGAAAAGTTTTGTGAGAAAGCATTTAAATGTAATTTTAGCTTATACAATCATGCTAGGGCTTATTATTTTTGTTGGTATTTTTCAGTCATGGAATGTTGCACTTTCTATCTTTAATATGTGCTTGATTTCAGCAGTCATGACTATGGGTGCGAATATTCAATGGGGTTACGCAGGTTTAATTAATTTTGGCCTCATGGGTTATGCGGCTCTTGGAGGATTAGCTGCAGTTCTAATTTCAGTAGATCCAGTGCAAGAAGCATGGGTTGCAGGAGGTTTTAGTATTCTTATGGCTTTATGGTTAATAATTGTGATGATATTTATTGTAAGATTTATATTAAAGCATTTTCAAAAGTCTAAATTTAGAACATATGGAATCGCTTTAATAATTATTTCAGGAATTATAATAATAAAAGTTACCACTCAATCAAGTATTGAAGCCATTGAAAATGTAAATCCAGCAACAACAGGTTTTCTTGGTGGACTGGGACTTCCTATAATGTTTTCTTGGATTGTAGGTGCTTTTTTTGCAGCTGGTCTTGCATTTATAGTTGGTAAAGTTGCACTTGGTTTACGTGCTGATTATTTAGCTATAGCAACACTTTTAATATCAGAAATAGTTATAGCAATTATTAAACATGAAGATTGGTTAACTAGAGGTGTTAAAAATGTAATTGGTTTAAAAAGACCTGCGCCCTATGAAGTTGAATTACAGACTAAAGAATGGTTTATTAATTTAGTAGCTAGATTTAATTCAAGTAAGCTAGATGTAATTTCAAGCATTTCAGATAAACAAGCAGCCCTCAATCAATTAGTAATAGAAGGATCATCTGTATTTGTTAAACTATGCTATTCAGGTTTATTTTTAATTGTTGTTGTTATTTTATTAATCTTTACTCAAAAAGCACTTTACTCTCCATGGGGAAGAATGATGAGGGCTATTCGAGATAATGAAGAAGCAGCAAATGCAATGGGAAAAAATGTTGTTAAACAACATTTGTTAATATTTATTTTAGGATCAGCAATAGTAGGATTGGCTGGAGCTATGCTAGTTACACAAGATGGATTATTTACCCCAGGAAGCTATCAACCAATGAGATATACCTTTTTAATTTGGGTAATGGTTATAGTTGGTGGTAGTGGTAATAATTTTGGAGCAATTTTGGGTGGTTTTGTTGTTTGGTTTTTATGGATAGAAGCTGCACCAATTGCTTTATTCTTAATCAATATATTTACATCAGGCTTAGATGATGCCCATGTATTAAAAGTTCATTTAATAGAAAGTATTCCATATTTTAGATATTTGATGATGGGAATAGGACTACTGTTGATCATGAGATATCGTCCAAAAGGTATACTTCCAGAGAAAATAGAAATAAAATAAACCAATTATGAAATATATATTATTAGGAATGATGATTGGTTTTGCTCTTTATTTAGGGGACAAATACATTTTCTAAATGAGTCTTCTCTCATTACTTCAGATAAGTCTTTCAAGTGCAATCTTTATATTATTTGTAGTTTTTATCGCCTCAATAGTTAGAGGATTTAATGGTTTTGGTTTTTCTGCCATTTGTGTTTCTGGTTTCTCTTTTGTATTACCTACGATTGAAATAGTTCCAGTAATTTTAATATTAGAGGTGCTAATTAGTATTTTTATGATTCCATACGTATGGAATAAAGTCGATTGGAAATTTGTGTTTCAGTTATTAGTGGGGATAACTATAGGATCACCTGTAGGCCTATATCTACTAAAATATCTTCCACAAAATATTACACATATTTTTATTTGTTTAATTGTTATTTTTTTTTCATTTTTATTAATGAAAGGTTATTTGAATAAGAGACTTAATAATTTGTATTGTAAAATTATTACGGGTGGAATTTCAGGAACTGTGAATGGATTTGCAACATTAGGTGGAATGCCTGTGGCATTATTTTTATTGGTTATAGGAATTCAGCCTGCAGTTATAAGAGCTTCATTAGCTGCTTTATTTTTCTTAACTGACATATATGCTTTTATTCTAAGTTATACAGGTGGAATTGTAGATCTAACTACTTTTTATCGAACTATACCACTAATCATTATTTTACCAATTGGAGTTTTCATAGGAAATAAATTTTTTATTAAAAGTAAAGAAGAAACATATAGAAAAGCAGTATTTTATTTTTTAATTGTTATTTCAATTATAGGAATTTTAAGAGTGCTTAGTAGTTTTTAATAAAAAAAACCCCTAGCAATTTTCATCGCTAGGGGCTCTAAAAAAAATATTAATTATCTTTGTTTTTTATTTTTAAATTTTCCACCTTTGATTTCTTTTTCTAGAAATGATCCAGTAGCTTCACCGACATCAGTAAAAGTAACTCCAGTTGCACCTTCGTAGTCAACTTTTTTACCTTTTGCTAATAAATCCAAACCTTTTTTAAGTTCGCCAGGATAAATTTTAGTTCCTGGTGCATTAGCAACATCCATTACATTCTTAGCAATTGAAGCTCTATCAGCTGATCCACCTGCTTGCATTGCAAGAACAATCAATGCAGCTGCATCATAAGATTCACCAGTGTACGGTCCAGAAGAATCAATTCCTGCTGCTTTAGCAACAGTTTCAAATGTACCTGCAGTTTTTTTATTCATAGAACCCGGTATTGAACCAAAAGATTTATTTAGATCTTTACCAAAAGCATCAGTTAATGAGTCACCAATCATACCATCAGATAAAATAAATTTATCAAATGCACCAGAGTCTAAAGAACCTTGTATAATTCCTTTTCCACCTTGGTCTAGATAACCTATAACAGCCACTGCGTCTCCACCAGCTGCAGCTAAAGTTGCAACTTCAGAAGAGTAATCTGCTTTTCCATCTTCATGAGCTGAAACAGTTGTTACTTTAATGCCATGGGCTTTTACTGCTGCTTCATAAACATCAGCTAAACCTTTACCATAATCATTATTAGTATAAGTAATTGCTACACTTTTAATTCTTCTATCTTTAGTAATATCAGCTAAAATTTGACCACCTCTAGCATCAGATGGAGCTGTTCTAAAAAAGAACCCTTTATCATCTAAAGTTGTTAGTCCTGGAGATGTTGCTGAAGGTGAAATCATTACTACACCATTTGGTACAGCAACATTTGATGCAATAGCACCAGTTACACCTGAACAGTCAGCACCCATAATAGCTGCAACACCTTGTGAAATAACACCTTCAGCTGCTGCTGTTGCTGCTGCTGAGTCAACACAAGTTGAGTCTGCTCTTACTACTGAAATAGTTTCTCCACCTAAAAGTGAACCTGAGTCAGATGCTTCTTTAAAAGCAAGTTCTGCAGATGCAGCCATAGCTGGTGTTAGAGATTCAATAGGACCGGTAAATCCTAAAATGATTCCCATCTTAACCTCTGCGAATGTATTCGTTGTAAAAGTTGAAACGAATATAAATGCAGCAATAAATAGTTTTTTCATTATTATCCTCTTTAATTGTTAACAATTTATAAAAAGTAAATTAAAGACTATTTTAATAAATTTTCAATAGACGATTTATCTAATTTTTTGCAGTTTATACACAGAAAGAATAACAATTGATCCACCTATTGCGCTAAGTAGTGTTGGAATTTCACCAAATATAAAATATGTTAAGACTAAGCCAAATATTGGAAATAGTGAGTAAAAAGGCATAACCTTATTCACTGAATAAAATTTATATAGATAAAACATTGACGTGTGAGCAACGACTGAAACCATCACACCATTATGAAGTAAGAGCAGCCAAGTATTTAAATCAATTTCTTTTAATTGATAAAAAGTGTTTCCTTCGAAAATAATTGAAAATATTAAAAGTGTTACAAAACCAGTAAAACCCATTATTGCATTTGTTAATTTTACATCAATATTTTTGATGTATCGAGAAAAAACATTTGCAATCCCGTAACAAAAAGCTGAAATAGCACATAGAAAAATTGCATAAATCTCACTTTTTAAATTTGGATCATATCCAATAAGAAAAATTCCAAAAAAAGAAATAAAAATTAAAAACCACATTTTAAAAGAAACTTTTTCACCTAAAAAAATAGAACTAGTAAGTATTGCAAAAGGAATTGCAAGTTGTGCTCCAATAATAATAGGTGCAACCATAGTTGCCTTTTGTAAAGACAGATTTAAAAAAATAAAAACACCAAAACCCATTGATAAAGAAAATCCTAATAAAGGTAGATGATATTTTTTACTTGGAATTTTAAATTTGCAAAAAGGAGCTAGACATACAAAAAGAATTAACATTCTTAAAGAAGCTGCCAATATAGGTGTTAAAGATGTATTTAATGCAAGTTTATTAATTGGATAAGAACTTCCAAAAAGAAACATGATAAATAAAACTAAGAAGTAATGTCTGATAGTCAAATATTAGCCCATTGTAAATGGATCAGACATCGGTTTGTCAGATGAATTCAACCATGTGGTCTTAATTCTTGTGTACTCTTTAATTGACTCTATTCCTGCTTCTTTCCCATATCCACTATCTTTAATTCCACCAAATGGTGCCATAGGAGATATCAATCTATAAGTATTTACAAAAGTTATTCCAGCTCTAATCGCTTTTGAAACTCTAATACCTCTTCCAAAATTAGATGTAAAAACTCCAGATGATAAACCATATTTGTTATCATTCATTAATTTAATAACCTCATCTTCTGTTTCAAATTTCATCACAGATAGGATAGGACCAAACAATTCATTTTCTGCTGCAGGTAAATTATGATTTTTACATTCAATAATTGTAGCTGGAAAATAATAACCTTTATTGGATATATTAGATCTTTTACCTCCACACCGAATTTTTCCACCTTGCTCAACAGTAGCTTTGATATTTATTTCTATATTTTCTAGCTGTTTATAACTATTTAAAGGTCCCATTTGAGTTTCATTATCCATAGGAGCTCCTAATTTTATTTTTTCAGCTTTAGCTATAAGCTTATTTAAAAAGTCATCATAAATTTTAGATTGAATGTAAAGTCGTGATCCTGCAATACAGCTTTGACCACTTGCACCAAAAATACCAGCAGTAATTCCATTGAGTGCGTTTTCTTGCTCAGCATCATCGAATACAACAACGGGGCTTTTCCCACCAAGTTCTAAGCTTACCTGTGATAAATTTTCTGCAGAATTTTTAACAATATGTTTTGCAGTTTCTGGACCACCTGTAAAAGCAATTCTTTCTACAAGGTCATGTGTAGTTAGAGCTTTACCACAAGGCTCACCTAGACCAGTAATTATATTTACAACACCTTTGGGTATACCTGATTTTTCAACTAGTTTTGCAAACTCCAATAATGTTACAGGCGCTAGTTCAGAAGCTTTTATCACAACAGTATTACCCATTGCTAATGCGGGCGCTAGTTTTACTGCAGTTAATAACATTTGAGAGTTCCAAGGAATTATCGCCGCAACAACACCAATAGGTATTCTAGTAGTCGTAACTTGCATGTCAGGTTTATCAATTGGCACAACTGTTCCTTCAACTTTATCGGCCAGTCCTGCAAAATAATCATAATACTCAGCAATATAGTTAGCTTGTGTTTTTGTTTCTCTAAAAAGTTTACCAGTATCAATTGTTTCTATAGTACCAAGATGTTTGGCGTTTAATCTTAATTGATCTGCAAGAGATCTTAAATACTTAGCCCTTTCTTTTGGGTGTAAATTTGACCAAGATTTTTCAAAAGCATTTTGTGCAGCCTTAACTGCTTTATCTACATCTTTCTCGTTAGCTTCAGGAACAGTTGCCCAAACTTCGTTATTTTCTGGATTTACAGTTTCTATTGTTTTTCCAGACTCTGAATTAACCCACAGCCCATTTATATACATTTTAAAGTTTTGAATTTTTGTCATTTATCTATTAATAAAATTTTTAAGATTGATATTAACATCATCTGCACACTCTATACTACAAAGATGTTTTCCATTATTTATCTCAATAAAACTTGAGTTTATTAAATCTTCACATAAGGATTTTGACATCTCAACAGTAGATCCTGAGTCATTTGACCCTGTCATCACAAGGGTCCTAGTTTTAATATTATTAATTATATCTGCATTATCCTCATGATAAGCAAATAACTTGTAAGCTTTTAAAAAATTTAAATGATCTTTTTTATTTTTTGTCAAAATTTTTATAAATTTATTATAAGTTTCTGGATGGTCATTTAAGTATTGATCAGTAAACCATCTTTTTAGGGCTTGCTTTGAAATAGGTTTGTTTAATTTAGCCTGTTCAAATCTCTCTATAACCAAAGACCTTTGTTCCAAGCTTCTTTTATATGTTGTACCCATTACAACAAGACTGTTTAGTTTGTCTTGAAATTTAGAGGCAAAATTTAGTGCAATTAAAGAGCCTAAAGAAAAACCGACAAGATTAATCTTATCCACTTTTAAAAATTCTAATATCGATTTTAGTTGGTTCGAAAAATCATCTAATGTTACATCATCTTTATTGAGAATAGTTTTGCCATGTCCCAATAAATCATATGTAATTATTGAATATTCTTTAAAAGCTTCAATTTGAGGTTCCCACATCCCCTGATCAAGTCCAACTCCATGAATAAAAACCACAGGAACTGTATTTTTATCATTAAATGAATAATAATTTTGATTTGGATCAAAATTTTGAAACATTAATTTATTTAGGATTTAATCCCATTTCTTTCATGTCTTGATAACGATCACCTGTTCTAGCATGAGCTCTACCTGTTGAGGCTCCACCAATTGCTATAACTATCTCATCATTAAAAGGAGCGTCATGAATTGTAAATTCATGAGTTAAATAATAGGGTCTTAATCCAGAATCAGTTTTATGCATCATTGGGATGGACATTTTTGATCCAGCAGAACCTCTGGTATTTGTAAAGCTTAAGTAAGATGTTCCCCCAACTGCATCTCTAAATTTATTTCCAAATCTTAAAGTGTGAATAAATGCTGAGGCATGCTCAATTTCACCATCAAGCCCAACAGTACCAGCCTTTCCATAGGCTAAAATTTTTTCAGGTGATCCAATCTCTTTTATTAACTCTGGAACTAAAATATCACCTAATTTAGGTGCTAAATCTAAAATAATTGGTTTTAAATCTTCAACAAAGCCTTTTTCATGCCATGGATTTTTGAATACAGCTGCAACAGAAACCATTAAAACTGGTTCTTTAGCTTCTTTGCCACCTTCGATAAAAGTTTTATCTACAAATTTTGTAAACTTTCTAAGCTCTAATTTCATTAACTTGCCTTTTCTATACTTGAATTATCTAAATTAATCTTTGGTATAACCTCATCATTAAACAGTTTTATACTTCTCATGCAAGCTTCATGATCTATTCCAGGAAAATTAGACCAAACTTGAAGATTTTGTAAATTTAATTCTGATTTTAATTCATTTATTTTATTAACAACATATTCTGGTGTTCCAAATAATAAGTTTCTTTTATGTAGAAAATCATAATTAAGTAAATCTAATTTATGTTTTGTTTCCGGTAGTTCTTCTTCTGGATCCATATGATTTCCTAAGCCTCTCCAGTGACAAACCCATTTCATATATTTTATAATATGTTCACCTGCTAATTTTTCTGCTTCTTCCATAGTTTCTGCAACAAACATATCTCTTACTAAAGAAATACCTTCTCCAAGCGGAACATCTCTATTTTCAGCTTTAGATTTTGCATCTTGATATATTTCAAATCTAGTTTTCAATGCTTTTACAGTTGGTATCCACATTATTGTGTTTAAACCATTTTGTGCAGCCCATTCAATTGATCTTGCTCCATCTACGACCTGCCATATTGGAGGATGTGGATACTGTTTTGGTTTAGGCACAATACTTATCTTTTTTATTTCATTAGTTTTGGTATCTAGAAACTCTTTACTTGGTGGACTCATATCATGTTGCCAAACAAAACCAGGAGTAGGGTAAGTATAAAATTCACCTTTGTGACTAAAAAACTTTTCTGTCCAAGCTTTTTTCATAATAGTTAGAGTCTCATCAAACAAACGAAAATTTTTAGCCTGATCTTTTAGATCAGCCTCTTTATTCATATTTATCGCTTCTCTTCCATATATTCCTCTACCAATACCAACTTCTACTCTGCCGTTTGAAAGTTGATCTAATAATGCTATGTCTTCTGCTAAACGTATTGGGTTATGAAATGTAATTACGTTACAAGCTTGACCTATTCTAATTTTTTTAGTTCTAGCTGCAGCATCTACACCCATCATTAATGGATTAGTACAAGACTCCATTCCCTCATGATTAAAATGATGCTCTGTATACCAAATAGAGTCCCAATCATTTTTATCGCAATATTCAGTTATCTCTTTAGTTTCATCAAGTAATTGTGTGTATGGTTTATGGTCCCAATTGGTAGTGTTACAAAAATATCCAAATTTCATTCAAACCTCCCTAAATAATTAAATTTAAAGACGACTGATCCCGCTTTCGTATTTTTTGAATAACGACGAGTTATGTATCGCTTTATATAAACATTATTTTAGCTAGACTATTTAATCAATATATATTTAATCGATCTTTATAGAGATTATCAATGAAACTAAATAAAATTGACCCAAAGTTCATATCTAAAACCAACCCTAGAATAGGTTTAATAGCCCTAGGTAGTGATTTTAGAATTGAAAAAGACTTTAATAATGTGATTTATGGTAGAGATATAGATCTCTACGTTAATAGAATACATTGCTACAACCCATTAACTAATGAAACATTAGCTAAAATGGCAGATGATATTACAGAGGTGACAAATGATATTTTACCTGATCAAAAAATAGATTGTGTTGCTTATGGATGCACCTCAGGAACTGTTGCTGCTGGGTATGAAGTGATTAAGACAAAAATCAATGCAGCAAAGCCAGAGGCAAAAGTTACAACTCCCATTACATCAGCAATAAAAGCTCTCAAAAAACTGAACATAAAAAAGATATCTGTATTTACCCCATATACAAAAATAATAAACGACACAGTTTTGAATTATTTTAAAGATCAAAATATTACTGTTAACTCTTTAACATATTTTGATATTGCATCGGATCTTGATATTGGCAAGGTTGAAGAAGAACATTTATTCGATGTATTATCAAAAATTGATTTAAGTGAAAGCGAAGCCTTGTTTGTTTCATGCACAGCTTTACCAGTTTTATCAATTATTGATAAGCTTGAAAAAAAATTGAATAAAGTAGTTTTATCAAGCAATCAAACATTGATATGGGATGCTTTGAATTTAGTTGGTAACAAAAATATTGTTAAAGGTTATGGAAAAATATTTGAAGTTAATTAAAAATATTTTTGAAAAGTTTGATTTATTGACAAGACTCCATAATCATTCAATCCACCAATGATTAATTGCAGTCCAACGATTAATATAAAAAATAAACCAACATATGCTATCCAAATATGCTTTTGAATATAGTTAGCTAAATAAGTAGCTAATGCACCAGTTAGAACCACAGATAAAACAAGACCAAAAATCATAAAACCGAAGTAACCTTTAGAAGCCCCAACTACCCCAATGACATTATCAAAACTAATTGTAATATCTGCAAATAATACCTTGTAAACACTTTGTATATAAGATGGTTCTGTAGATTTTTTAACTGGAGATTTTATCTTATTTTTCATCTCGACTAAATCTTTTCTCAAATCGTTAGCAATCCAAATTAGAAGCAACCCACCTAAAATTTTTATATAATAGAATTCAAATAAATAAGTGGCAAATAATGCAAAAATAACTTTAAAAACTAATGCGCCCACAACACCCCAGAGAATTATTTGTTTTCTATTTTTTGGAACGAAGTTAGCTGCGATTAAAGCTATAATTATAGCGTTATCTGCAGCTAGAATAATATCTATAAAGATAATTTGGAGTAGTATTATGCCTTCTTCAATCAAGATGATTGAATAATAGTAAAAATCTATAATAAATCAATATATTAAAGGCTTAATAAGACGTACAATTTCTTAAATTGATTTTAGGACAGATCATTACGAGATAATTAAAACTAATATTTAGATTTTTTCCCCCCATCAATTATTGCTTTAAGTTCTTCATATTCTTCACAATTACATGATTTTAAAACATCAAGTCTTTCTTTTGCTAAATCAATTCTGTTAGTAACAACATAAAGTTCACCCAAGTATTCATTAATTCCATTATGGTTGGGTTCTATAGAAAGTCCTTGTAAATAATATTTTTCACCTCCAGCATAATCTCCAAGCTTTCTTGTTGTAAAACCAAGATAATTGAGAGTATCAGCTTTATTTGGTTTTTCTTTATTAGATGCAACCAAAAGATCTAAAGCTTTTTCATATTTTTTGTTGGCTTTTTCGGTTTTACCTTGTTTTTCATATTTTTTTGCAGCTTTAATAATCGTAACTGCCTTATCATAATTTGATTTTACTTTGCTAGAACTATCACTACTAGACCCGGCGGCATAAGAATTTGTTGATAATAAAATTAAAACAGAAAGAGTAACAAAAATATTTTTCATAATTATATAAATTTTTTCATTAGGTTAAGTGGTTTTAGTTTAAGTCCATTATCTATTAAATTTTTTTTAATTGATTTTGCAGTAGCTAATGATTTTTCATTATCCCCATGTATGCAAACAGAGTCTATTTCACAAGGTATTTGCTTACCACTGTGACAATTAAGCGACTGATTTTTTACCATACTTAATACGTGTTTTTTTGCTTGTTCTGGGTTGATTATTAAAGCGTGAGGTTTTTTTCTAGAAACTAAATTTCCATTATCTTCATAGTTTCTATCTGCAAATATTTCACATGCAATTTTCATATTGAGTTTTTTTGCAGCTATTTCCATCTTAGATCCAGTTGGCACTAGATAGATTATTTCTTTATCAATTTGATAGATAGTTTTTGCTAATAGTGTTGCAAGCTCTAAGTCTTCACAAGCCATATTATTTAACGCACCATGTGGTTTTATATGAGTAACCTCTTCACCATATTCTTGAGCAATCTTATTTAGAATTTGAAATTGGTCAATAATAAGTTTTGAAATTTCAGATGAATTTAAATTCATTCTTTTTCTTCCAAAATTTTCTGGATCATTAAATGAAGGATGGGCTCCAATACTTACTCCATTTTTTTTTGAAATTTGGACAACCATTCTCATTGTATCATTGTCTCCAGCATGATAACCACAAGCAACATTTGCTGAATTTACAATATCTAATAAAGCAGGATCATTTTCTATTGAATGAAATTTTGATTTTTCGCCTAAGTCGCAATTGATATTAATTTCCATAACCTATACCTTGGAGTATAACATGCTATGATCAAAAATATATCAAATCTTGGTGACGCATCAGTATATTGTGATTTCGGATCAGACGTAAATGAACAAATAAATTCAAATGTAATTTGTTATTTTAATGAAGTCTCAAAGTTAGTTGAAACAAATGAAATTACTGGAATAAATAATATTATCCCTTCCTATAATAAATTAATCATCAATTTTGATTTGTCTCAAACTACATTTAACGAAGTTAAAGAAAAAATTTTAGCATTAGATGTTAAAAATCAAACCAAGAATAATTTTAAAAAAATTAAGATTGCTGTTTGTTGTGATGATGAATTTGGTCTAGATTTTAATAGAATTTCAAAAATAACTAAACTCTCGAAAGAAGAAATTTTAAACTTAAGTCTCAATAAAGAATATTTTTGTTATATGACAGGATTTATTGCGGGTATGCCTTTTTTAGGAGATATAAATAAGGACATTAGATGTAATCGTTTAGAGACACCAAGATTAAAAGTTCCAAAAGGTTCGGTTGGAATAACCGAGCAGTTTGTAAACATTTATACTTTTGAAAGCCCTGGAGGATGGAACATTATAGGCAATACCCCTGAAAGAATTTTTGATAATTTAAACAGCAAAGAACCTGCTTTAATTAAACCTGGAGATAGAGTTAGTTTTTATCAAATATCTAAAGAAGAATATTTAAATTGGAATGAGTAATACATATTTTGAAGTTTTAAGAGCAGGAGTTAATACAACAATCCAAGATATTGGAAGAAATCACATGTATCACTTAGGCATTACAATTAGTGGTGCAATTGATCAAAGAAACTATATTTTAAGTAATAAACTTGTAAACAATTCGTTAAATGAAGCAGTTATAGAGTTTGCTTATCAAGGCCCTCTCTTAAAATTAAAAAATGGTTCAATTAATTTTTGTATCACCGGTGATGTAATTTTTAAGATTATTAAAAAAGATGGTTCAATAGAAGATGGCACTTGTTATGAAAGTTATACTTTAGAAGATGAAGAGCAATTAGATATAATCTCAACCAAAAATACTGCTTATGGATATTTATCAGTTAGCAATGGTTTTAAATTACAAAAGATTTGGAATAGTTATTCAATAAATACAAAAGCAAATATTGGTCCAAACAATGGTAAAAAATATTCACTAAAAGATAAAATTCTAATTAACAATCAAGACCTTGTATTAAATAAAAAAAATAAAATAGATTATAATGAAAGTTCTGATAATTTAATTAGAATAATTAAAGGTACTAATTTCAATTATTTTTCAAAAAAATCACAAGATAGTTTTTTTAATGATGAGTTTTCAGTAACTAAAGATGCAGATCGAATGGGCATTAGATTGACTGGACCTAAGTTAGAAAATATCGTTAACACAAATATTAAATCAGAAGGTCTTGTAAGAGGAGTAATCCAGGTCCCAGCTGATGGAAATCCAATTATAATGCTTTCTGATCACGGAACTATTGGAGGATATCCAAAGATCGGAGTTGTTATTTCAGCAGATTTAGATCAAGTTGGTCAATTTACACCTGGATCTAAAATAAGATTTAAAGAAGTAAGCCTTGCAGAAGCTCAGAATATATTTAAAGCATATACGATTGATACAAATAAATATTTAAATGAAAATAATTAGCAAAATTCCTGGCCCGATACTCGTTTTTATGGGTGCATGCTGCTTAAGCTTTGGAGGCTTGATTGTAAAATCATTCGAGGGTGCAACTCTGTGGCAAATATTATTTTGGCGGTCATTATTTTTTTCATTAACAATTTTGTTGTTTTTAGTAATCACTTATAAGCAAAAATTATTTAAGGCATTTTATGACTCAGGATTGCCAGGGTTTTTTGGTGGAATTATTTTATCCTTGGGTTTCTGTGGATATGTTTTTGCGATGTATAATACAACTGTTGCAAACACTAATTTTATCATTTCAACACAAATATTGTTTCTAGCAATATTTGGATACTTATTCTTAAAAGAAACAATTACATCTTTAACATTAGTATCAATTATCCTTGCGATCACTGGAGTTTTGTTAATGGTTGGAAATTCTTTATCACCAGGAGAAATGTCTGGCAATTTAGCAGCTTTTAGTATGCCTATTACATTTGCTGTTCTGATAATGATTGTGAGAAAATTTCCCAATGTCGATATGGTACCCGCACAATTTATTGCGGGTGTAAGTTCATGTATTATTGGATATTTGTTATCAGACAAGCTTATGATTTCCTCTAATGATATCTTTTTAGGATTTACTGCAGGTTTTTTTCAAGTTGGATTTGGGTTTATATTTATAACTATGGGTGCTCGAAGCACTCCTTCTGCGATGGTTGGTATTATAATGTTATCCGAATCTGTTTTAGGACCTATATGGGCATTTTTATTTGCAGGTGAAAGATCATCATTATTTACATTAATTGGGGGCAGTATTATTCTTTTTGCAGTATTACTGCAATTTTATGCATTGCTTTTTCCAAGTAAAAAAAAATTAGAAGTTGACTCTTAACATCAACTCATAGATTATAACAACATACGGGAGAGACTACACTACGTAGCGCCGAAGGAGCAACCACCCAGGAATCTCTCAGGCAAAAAGGACCGTACCATATTAACTCTGGAAAGAGATTTAGTTCTCGCCGAAGGAGCAAAACTCTCAGGCAAACATACAGATGGGTATAAAAGTTAATATGGAAAATATAAAAACTAAACTTTACAATTTACATCAAAAGCATGGAGCAAAGTTTGTTCCATTTGCAGGCTATGAAATGCCGATACAATATCCTGAGGGCATTGTAGAAGAACATAAATACACAAGATCAGATGCAGGATTATTTGATGTTTCTCACATGGGACAACTTTTTATTAAAGGTGGTGAGGAATTAACCGCAGATTTAGAAAAAATTTTTCCCTTAGATTTAGAAAATATCTCCTTAAATCAAAGCAAGTATAGTTTCTTAATGAATGAAGAAGCCTTTATTCACGATGATTTGATTATCACAAAAGTAGAAGGAGGATACAATATTATTTTG
This sequence comes from Candidatus Pelagibacter sp. PS_44, assembly GCF_059417735.1. Classification (NCBI taxonomy): domain Bacteria; kingdom Pseudomonadati; phylum Pseudomonadota; class Alphaproteobacteria; order Candidatus Pelagibacterales; family Candidatus Pelagibacteraceae; genus Candidatus Pelagibacter; species Candidatus Pelagibacter sp. PS_44. The sequence continues at coordinate 811,540 of NZ_CM182063.1, read as the reverse complement.
AACGCAGCTTGCAAAAATGAAGATTATCAAATCATAGCAAAATTATTAAATAATAAATATGAAATGGTTTTAAATTCTGATTTATCACTCATTGCTATTCAGGGCCCTAAAGCTGCTAATATCTTAAAAGAAGTCATTGCAGGTCCTAATAATCTTAATTTTATGAATGGTGATTGGTTTAATTACTCGGATGATAAAGTTTATATAACAAGATCTGGATATACAGGTGAAGATGGTTTTGAAATTTCAATAGGCAATAACAAAGTAGAGGATTTAGTTAAAAATTTAATACTAAAAGGGGCAAAATTAATAGGTTTGGGTGCAAGAGATACCTTAAGATTGGAAGCAGGTCTTTGTTTATATGGCCATGATATTGATCTAGAGACAACACCAATTGAGGCAAATCTTAAATGGGCAATCTCTAAAAAAAGGTTAGAGAATGGTGGTTTCAGAGGGTTTGATAAAATTGATAGTCAGATAAAATCAGGTACTAAAAAATTAAGAGTAGGTATTGCTCCTGAAGAAAGAATTATAGCTCGAGAAAAAACAAAAGTGTTTAATGAGAATAATGAAGTTATAGGAGAAATAACAAGTGGAACTTTTGGACCAAGCATACAAAAACCAATTACACTTGGTTATGTGCAAAGTGAGTATGCTAAATTAGATACAAAGATTTTATTAGAAGTTAGAGGTAAAAAATACCCAGCTAAAATATGTAAATTACCATTTTATAAAAAAAGCTATGTGAAAGGAGCAAACTAATGAGTGATGTAAAATTTTCAAAAGAACATGAATGGATTAAAATGGATGGTGATATAGCCACAATAGGGATTACACAACATGCAACAGAAATGTTGGGAGATATTGTTTTTGTTGAACTTCCTGAACTAGGATCAAATGTTGAAAAAGACGGTAATGCGGGAGTGGTTGAATCTACAAAAGCTGCAAGTGATGTTTATACCCCAGTTTCTGGAGAAGTAGTTGAAAACAATCAAGCAATTGTTGATGACCCAGGTAAAATAAATAGTGATCCAGAAAATGAAGCTTGGTTTTTTAAGCTTAAAATTAAAGATAAGGCAGAGTTGGATACTCTAATGAATAAAGAGGAATACGATAAATTTGCAAAAGAAAGTGGTAATTAAAAATGCTTAAAGCTTCACAAAAAGATTTTATTAAAAGACATATTGGACCATCTGATACTGAGCAAAATTTTATGCTCAAAGAATTAGGATTTAAAAATTTGGATGAACTAATAAACAAAACAGTTCCAGAAAAAATCTTACTTAAAGAAAGTCTTGAAATTGGTGAGCCTAATTCAGAATATGAAGCTTTAAGAAAACTAAAAGAAATTTCAAAAAAAAATATAATTAATTCAAACTTTATAGGTATGGGGTATTATGGAACTTTTACTCCACATGTAATTCTTAGAAATATTTTAGAAAATCCAGGCTGGTATACATCTTATACTCCATATCAACCTGAAGTAGCCCAAGGTAGATTGGAAATGCTTTTAAATTTCCAACAAATGATTATTGATTTTACAGGAATGGATATAGCTAACGCCTCTTTACTTGATGAAGGTACTGCGGCAGCTGAAGCTGTCGGACTAAGTTACAGAGTTAGTAAAAATGAAAGTAATAAAGTATTTGTATCAAAAGATTGTCACCCTCAAACGGTCGATGTTATTAAAACAAGAGCTGAACCTATGGGTTTAGAGGTTATTGTTGGAGATGAATATAAAGATATCAAAGGTGAAATTGTTTGTGGTATTATTCAATACCCTGGAACTTTGGGTGATATTAAAGATCCAAGTGAAGCGATCAGTCAAATTCATAAAAATAAAGGTAAGGCAGTTTTAATTTGTGATTTACTTTCGTTAGCCAAACTAAAAACACCTGCTGAACTTGGTGCAGATATGGCAGTTGGAAGCTCACAACGTTTTGGAATTCCAATGGGTTACGGTGGACCCCATGCAGCATTTTTTGCAACAAAAGATGAGTATAAAAGATCAATGCCAGGAAGAATTATAGGGGTATCGGTAGATCGTCATGGCAAAAAAGCATACAGACTTGCACTACAAACTCGTGAACAACATATAAGAAGAGACAAAGCAACAAGTAATATTTGTACAGCTCAAGCTTTACTAGCAATAGTGTCTGCAGCCTATGTAGTTTATCATGGGCCAGAGGGAATTCTTAAAATTGCTAACAACACATCTCAATTAGCAAAAAACTTTTCAGATAAGCTAAAGCAGACAGGCTATGAATTATACTCAGAACATTTTTTTGACACAGTTACTATCAAAACTTTAGATAAAACTGACAGTATTTATAACAATGCATTAAGAGAAAATATCAACATAAGAAAAGTAAACTCTCAAATGTTAGCAGTTTCATTTGATGAAAAGAAAAATGTTTATCGTGCTAATCAATTGCTTAAAGTTTTTAATTGTTCGGAAACTATCAAAGAAGAGATGAATGAAAGTTTAACTAATATTCCTAAAAACTTATTAAGAACTTCTAAATTTTTACAACACAAAGTGTTTAATAGTTATCATTCTGAAACAGATATGTTGAGATATCTTAAAAGATTAGAAGATTCTGATATAGCATTGAACAGATCAATGATTGCTCTTGGATCATGTACAATGAAATTAAATGCAGTTGCTGAAATGATTCCAGTTACTTGGAGAGAATTTTCAGAACCACATCCATTTGCACCTTTAGAGCAGATGGAAGGGTATAGAACATTATTTACTGATTTAAAAAATTGGCTACGTTCAATAACTGGGTTTTCAGGTGTATCTTTACAACCTAATGCTGGAGCTCAAGGAGAGTTTGCAGGACTTATGGTGATTAGAAAATTTCATGAAAACAATGGAGATCATAATAGAAACATATGCTTAATTCCAAGTTCAGCACATGGAACAAACCCTGCTAGTGCACAAATGGTTGGCATGAAAGTTGTAGTTGTCAGTTGTGATAGTCATGGAAACGTAGATTTTGAAGATTTAAAAAATAAAGTTGAAAAACATAAAGATAATCTAGCAGCATTGATGGTTACTTATCCTTCGACACATGGTGTCTTTGAAGAAAAGATAGTAGATATTTGTGAACTTGTACATAGTAACGGTGGACAAGTTTACATGGATGGTGCTAATCTAAATGCACTTGTTGGAATAGCAAAGCCTGGGAAATTTGGGCCTGATGTTTGTCATATAAATTTACATAAAACTTTTTGTATACCTCATGGTGGAGGTGGACCTGGAATGGGACCAATCGCCTGTAAAAAACATTTAGAAAAATTTCTGCCCAACCATTCAGTTGTAAAAGATTGTGGACCAGCAACAGGTGTAGGTGCAATTTCTGCAGCTCCCTGGGGTAGTTCAAGTATTCTTTCTATATCTTGGATGTACATGAAGATGATGGGATCGGAAGGTTTGAGAAAGGCATCAGAAGTTGCAATTTTAAATGCTAATTACATTGCCTATAAATTAAACAGCTATTTTCCTATTTTATACAAAGGCAAAAATGGCAACGTTGCACATGAATGTATTATTGATATTAGGCAAATAAAAACTGAAACAGGAATAACAGAGGAAGACATTGCAAAACGATTAATAGATTATGGTTTTCATGCACCTACTATGTCTTGGCCTGTTGCAGGAACGATGATGATTGAGCCCACAGAAAGTGAAAGCTTAGAGGAGATTGATAGGTTTTGCGATACTCTGATTAAGATTAAACAAGAAATAGATAAGATAAAATCAGGTGCTTTTGATAAATTGGATAATCCGTTAAAGAATGCGCCACATACACACGTTGAATTAGCTTCAAATACATGGGATCATAAATATGAAAGAGAAGAGGCAGCTTATCCTTCTGAATTTTTAAGATCATTTAAGTTTTGGCCTCCAGTTGCTAGAGTAGATAATGTTTATGGAGATAAAAACTTATTTTGTACATGTCCTTCAATGGATGAATACGAAGAGACAGCAGCATAATAAAAATATCATAAAATGAAAATTGCTGTAGTTGGAGCTGGCATATCAGGTTTAAGTGCAGCATATTATTTATCTAAAAAACATAAAGTTGATTTATTTGAAAAAGAAAATCAGTTTGGTGGTCACGCAAATACAATAAAAGTTAATTACGGACAAAATAAAGAAATAGCTGTAGATATTGGATTTATGGTATTTAACAAAAATACCTACCCAAATCTAATCAATTTTTTTTCTGAAAATAAAATTGCAATAGAAAAAAGTGATATGTCATTTTCTGTTACTGTTGAGGGCACTAATATTGAATACTGTGGCAAAGGGTTAAAAGGAATTTTTTCAAATAAACAAAATTTATTTAATTTAAAATTTATCAAAATGTTTTTTGAAATTCTTAGCTTTTATAAAAACTGTGAAAAATTGGATATTGTAAAAATACAATCCACAACACTAGGAAATTATCTTAAAGAAATAAAAATTTCAGATTACTTTATAAATTATCATATTATTCCTATGGTTTCAGCAATTTGGTCAATGCCTCCCTATGAAGCCTCACAAATGCCTCTGACGTTCTTTTTAAGTTTTTTTAAAAATCATGGATTGTTTAAAATAAAAAATAGACCACAATGGTATACAGTTGCAAATCGGAGCAAAACATATGTTGATAAAATAATTTCACAAATTAGTGGTCAACATTACAAAAATTATAACATTAATAAAATAACTAGACAAAGTACAGGTGTTAAAGTTTTTTATGGTGAAGAAAATGAATTCTTTGATTATGACAAAGTTGTAATTGCAACTCATGCAGATGAAGTATTAAATATTATAGATAGTCCAACACCAGAAGAGGAATTAATTTTAAAAAATTTTAAATATAAAAGTAATATTGCTGTTATTCATTTTGATGAGAGTGTTATGCCAAAAAATAAGAAAGCTTGGTGTTCATGGAACTCTTCAATGGATCCAAATAATATTGAAAAGACGACAGTTACCTATTGGTTAAATCAGCTGCAAAACCTAGAGATTGATAGAAATATTTTTTTAACCTTAAATCCATTTAAGGAAATACCTGTTGAAAAAATCTTTAAAAAGGTATCGTTTACTCATCCCTATTACGATGCAGAGGCATTACTAAATCAAGGTGAACTGCATAAAATTCAAAATAAAGAAAATATATTGTTTTGTGGAAGTTATTTTGGCTATGGTTTTCATGAAGATGGAATAAAATCTTCTATTGAAATGCTAAAAAAACTTAATGATTAAAAACTCATATATTTATACAGGATCTGTAATACACAAAAGATTCAAGCCAACCATTCATAGTTTTAAATATAAAGTATTTTCATTACTAATTGATCTTGCTGAGTTAGATGCATTGCAAAAAAATTTAAAAATATTTTCATATAATAAATTCAATATCGTTAGTTTTTTTGATGTAGACCATGGACCAAGAGATGGTAGCCCAGTTGAAAATTGGGTTAAAGATAATCTAAAAAAAAATAATCAAGAGTATGAAGACGTACAAATTAAACTTTTATGTTATCCAAGAATATTCGGTTATGTTTTTAATCCACTAAGTGTCTTTTATATATATGATAATAAATCAAATCTTATATCAATCATGCATGAAGTCAAAAATACATTTGGTGAACAACACGTTTATATCTTTAAAGTTAATAAAAATGAAAATTTAGTACAGCAAATATGTAAAAAGAAATTTCATGTTTCACCTTTTATAAATATGAATTGTGTTTATTTTTTTAGAATATTAAAACCTGGAAATAAAATTTCAGTAATAATTGATGTACAAGACCCAGAAGGTAAAATTCTTTATGCATCTCAAGATGGGATTAAAAGTGAATTAAATAATGCATCTTTAATCAAGTCTTACTTAAAACACCCATTAATGACATTTAAAGTTATTGTGGCGATACATTTTGAGGCATTTAAATTGTGGATAAAAAAGATAAAGTTTATTCAAAAAAAAATTAAAATTAAAAATAATATTACAATAGAAAATTAATGCTCATTTATAAACTGTCAGATTTAATTGTATTTAGCTTATTAAAAAATATTAAGCACGGACATCTTGAAGTTATAAAAATGAATGGCGAAGTCCTAAAGTTTGGTGATCCAAATGAAATTTTAAAAGTTTCATTAGAAATTAAAGATGAAAGTTTCATTTATAACCTGATTAAGAATGGAAGCGTTGGATTGGGTGAATCTTATATGAAAGGATTTTTTACAACAAATAACCTTTCAGATTTAATTGAATTAACTGCTCGTAACATAGGTATCATTTACAAGTTTTCAGGGATTCTAGATTTAACTATTATTAATTATATAAAGAGAAAGTTTGTTAAAAATACTAAAACCAGAAGTAAAGAGAATATTGCAAGGCATTATGACCTTGGTAATGATTTCTTTTCTTTATGGCTAGATAGATCGTTAACTTATTCAAGTGCAATATTTAAAGAACCTGATCAAGATTTATTTGAAGCACAAAAAAATAAATATCAAAAATTAATAGACCTTTTACAACCATCAAGTGGGAGTAGAGTGCTAGAGATTGGATGTGGTTGGGGAGGTTTTGCTGAGTACTTAGGCACTAATTACGATGTTAAATTAGATTGTATAACCATTTCTCAAAGGCAATTTGAATTTGCTAAAGAAAGAATTCACAAATACGGGTTAAACGAAAAAGTTAATATAGAATTAAAAGATTATAGAGATTTGAAAGCTAAGTATGACCATATTGCATCAATTGAAATGATAGAAGCGGTAGGTCAAGATTACTTGAATAGTTATTTTAATACTATTAAAAATAATTTGTTACCTTCTGGCACGGCTGCTATTCAAGCAATAACTATCGATGACCAATTATTTGACCGATACAAAAATAAAGAAGACTTTATTCAAAAATATATTTTCCCGGGTGGTTTTTTGCCTTCAAAAAGTGAATTACAAAATTATGTTGATAAAAATGGATTAAAATTTAATGAGTATAATTCATATGCCAACCACTACTCGGAGACTTTGATTGTTTGGAGAGAAATATTTAATAAAAAGTGGGACTTAATTAAAAAACAAGGCTTTGATTTAAAATTTAAAAAAATGTGGGAATTTTACCTTTCATATTGTGAAGCTGGGTTTAAATCAAAAAATATAGACTTAATTCAATTTTCACTACAAAATAAATAACAATAGGAGATACATGATAAACTTTAAGACAACTAGATTAACAGTGTTAATAATTGCTTTATTCTTTACAGCAAGTTGTATAAACAATAACTCTATGAAGCCTACAGATTTCAAAAATACAAAACCAACTATGACTATAGAGCAATACTTTGATGGTCCGGTTAAAGCATGGGGTCTATTACAAGACCGTAGTGGTAAGGTTACTAGACAATTTAAAGCAGATATGACGGGCAGTTTTGAAGGAGATATTTTAACTCTTAAGGAAGATTTTTATTGGACAGATGGAGAGAAACAAAATCGAATATGGGAAATAAAAAAGATTGATCAAAATTACTATGAAGGTACGGCACCTGATGTAGTGGGTACAGCTAAAGGCTATCAATATGGATCAGCTTTTAAATTTGAATATGATTTAATGGTCCCATTTAAAGGAAAGAATATTAAAGTTTCTTTTGATGATTGGATTTTTAAACAAGATGAAGATGTTGCAATTAATCGAGCCACACTTACAAAATTTGGCTTTAAAGTTGGTGAATTGACTGTTTTCTTTAAAAAAAATTAATAATCAATTTTCTTCATGCCTCTAGCAACTAGCTTAAAATATAAACTACTGGGCAGCATTTGAAGAAATTTTAAAAAATAAGTAAAGGCTTTTGGGAAATGTATTTCAAAACTTTTTTTGATTACTAATCCTTTATAAATTTCCTCTGCAGCAAATTCTGGGGTTTTAATCATGGGCATTGGAAAATCATTTTGATCAGTCATAGGCGTTTTTATGAAACCAGGACTGATTAATGAAACTCGTACATTCTTCATTCTCATATCAAAGTTTAAACTTTCAGCAAAGCTGGTAAGTGCTGATTTTGAAGCACAATATGCCCCAGCTGCAGGCAATCCTCTGTAGCCCGCAACAGAAGAAATTATTGATATTTGGCCATTTTTTTTCTCAGAAAAATAATCATAGATTGAATTAATTGAATTCATTGTTCCAAAATAATTAACTTCCATTATTTCTCTTATCTTATCTAAATTAAATTTTTTCTCTGATTTTGGATCATGCATGCCAGTACCGAACACACATATATCAATACTATTTAATTGTTTGATTATATCTTTTGCAACTAATTTACATGAATCGACTTTAGTAACATCCAAAGGAAAAGGAAATATATTTTGATTAATTTTTTTAAGTTCATTTAATAAATTTTCACGTCTTGCAGATGCAGCAACTACCCACCCATTTTCTGCAAATTTGATTGCAAGAGCTTTACCAATTCCACTACTTGCACCGGTTATCCAAATAACTTTTTTTTCTTCCATATTCTATTGTATAATAGAAATATGTTAAAAAACAAATTCTTATCTTTTTTATTATTTGCTCTTGTAACTTTTTCTGCATCCACAATAGGAGGTTTAGCTACAGTAGGTTTTAAAGAGCCCTGGTATTCTTTAATCATTAAACCTTCATTTAATCCACCAGATTGGATTTTTGCACCAGTTTGGACAACACTTTATTTTTTTATGACAATTGCTATCTGGAAATTTTGGCATAGTAAAAATAGAGACATGAACACTATTTACATCTATTTCATTCATTTAGTTTTTAATACAACTTGGAGTATAGTTTTTTTTGTTTTTCATAAAATTGTTTTAGCCATGATTGTATTGGTAATTTTAATCTTATTGATAATTATTCTCATAATTAGATTTAAGCGTGTCAACTTGTACAGTTATTATTTGATGATTCCTTATTTACTTTGGTGTCTCTTTGCATTAATTCTTAATGTAAGTTTAATCATATTAAATTAAAATAAAACTATGGATGATGTTGTAATAGTAGGTGGTGGAATAATAGGGACTGCTACAGCTTATTTTTTATCTAAAGAAGGTAGAAAAGTAAAAGTTATAGAAAGAGACCCGACTTATAAAACAGCTTCTTTCCCATTATCACTTGGTGGATTTAGAAGACAGTTTTTTCAAAAAGAAAACATATTACTTGGAAAGTTTGCTAGAGAATTTATCTTTCAAATACCAGAATTACTTAAAACTGAAAAAAATCCAAACCCTACAGCAAGCATGGTTACAAATGGCTACTTGTTAATGTTTGGTCCAGAGCATGCCGAGGAACAATATGAAGCTTTAAAAAATCATGAAGCTTGTGATGCTGGAACTAAAAATATCAAAGGTTCTGAACTATCAAAAATATTTCCTTATATAAATAGTGAAGGTATTGAAACAGCAACTTATACTGATAACCAAAGTGAGGGATGGATTGATCCTTTCATGTTTCATAGCGCCTTAAAAAGTAAGGCAATTGAATTAGGTGCTGAATTTATTAAAGGTGAAGTAAAAAATATTTCTGATATCAAAGCTAAAACAATTATATCAGCAGCAGGATGCTGGACTAAAGAATTATTAAAGGATATTCCAGTGGTTCCACAAAAACACACAGTTTTTAGAGTTAAATGCCCTAAATATATTAAAGAAATGCCATTAACAGGAGATTTAACAACAGGAGTTTACTGGAGACCTGAGGGTGGAGAATATTTAGCAGGTTCACCTCATTCAGTATTTGATGCTACAGATTTAGAACCAGCTTGGAATGATTTTGAGGAATTAGTATGGCCTGCATTAGCACAAAGAATTCCTGCTTTTGAAGAATTAAAATTAACTGGTGGATGGGCTGGTTATTATGATTGCAATAAATTAGACAATAATGCAGTGGTCGGTAAACATCCTAAATATGAAAATGTATATATGGCTTCAGGTTTTACAGGCAGAGGATTAATGCAAGCCCCAGGAATAGGAAGAGCATTAACTGAATTAATTTCTACAGGATCTTATCAAACGATTGATATTAGTGATTTTTCTGTTGAAAGAGTTCTTGATAATAATGCTAGACCAGAACCCTACGTTTTGTAACTTAATTACTTGCAATATAAATCTCCCCACAGGAGATTGTCTTTTTGAATATTATTTTTAATATCCTCTTTAATTGTGTTAGCATTTGTCCAATGTGTGTAAAATTTTCTCCTTTCACCAAGTGAGTAATTAAAATCTAAATATCCTAATGAAATTAAATAATCTATAGATTTAAAAGCATCTTCGATAAATTCTGAGGTAAATTCAAATGATATTATTCCAGATTTTTTTGTTAAGCCTAATATTACCTCGTGTTCAAATCCCTCAACATCAATTTTAATATATTTAGGGTCACCAAATTTTTTTATAAGCTCGTCTAGTGTTGTTATATCAACTATAATTTTTTCATCCCATTTAGAGTCTGAAAACCTGCCCGTCTTCCAATGTTCAGCAAATGTAGAAATAACAGGTTGTTTAGAGTTGATGCTCATTTCCATTTTTTGTTTAGATTTTCCAAGACCCATAGGGACGATAGTAACAAATTTATTTTTTGAGTATAATTTATTTAGTTGTTTTAAACACTCAGGTTGAGGCTCAATCATAACAACATTGATATTATTTTTAATTAATTCTTTTGATTTTTCTCCAAGGTGAGCGCCAACATCAAAAAATAAATCATTAGTATTAAGAAATTTTGACACTTCGTGATATTTTATTTTTTTTTTTAATAAAAGAGAAACAAATTTTTTTATGTAGGTTTTGTATTTAGTTATCATTTTTATATTTATAGATTATGTACCACAGAAAGTTTGATATTTCCTATCACTATGTGGAGCAAGGGACATTAATTCTAAATCATTTTCATTAATCTGATATGGATCTTTTAAAATTTCAGTTAATTTATTAAATAAGGTTAAATCACCATTATTAGCTAACATTAAAGCCTCTTCAATTTTGTGATTACGAGGTATTACCATTGGGTTAGAAGAACTCATTAAAACCAAAGATTTATCATAGGAATTCCCAAACATTATTAATCTTTTCATCCATTTAGATTTCCATAAATCAAAGTCGGCATTATCATAAACTTTAGAATTTTTAATTGTTTTATTCATCAAAAAAATAAAAGTATTTGTATAATCTACTTTTTTTTCATACATCCAATTTAATAATTCCATAATTAAATTTTTATCTTCTTTATCTTCACCATATAGCCCAAGTTTATCTCTCATCATATTTAACCATTTTGTTTCATAATTTTGTTCAAACTTATCTAAAGCTTCTGTGGCTAATTTAATCGCTTCATCTTCATTGGTATTAATAAGAGGAATTAGACATTCAGCAAACCTTGTTAAATTCCATTTGGTAATTTTTGGTTGATTTTCATAGGCATACCTACCTAGTTGATCTATTGAACTAAAAACTGTTTTAGGATCATAAACATCCATAAATGCACAAGGACCATAATCTATTGTTTCACCAGATATAGACATATTATCAGTGTTCATAACCCCATGAATAAAACCAACACGCATCCAATCAATTACAAGTTGGGTTTGTTTTTCGATTAAAACATTTAGTAAGTCTAATGCTTTATTCTTTGATGATTTTATATTGGGGTAGTACTTTTCAATTGTGTAATTAATTAAGATTTCTAAATCCCTAATGTTTTGTTTTGCAGCAATGTATTGAAATGTTCCAACCCTTATATGGCCCAGGGCTACCCTTGTAAGAATTGCACCTTGTGAAATTTGTTCCCTAACCACATCTTCACCAGTTTTAACTACTGCTAAACTTCTAGTAGTAGGTATTTTTAAAAAATGCATTGCTTCACTTATTATATATTCTCTCAACATAGGGCCTAAAACAGCCCTACCATCACCACTGCGTGAGAAGGGAGTTCTACCAGAACCTTTAAACTGTATATCAAATCGTTCATTATTTTTGGTTAAGTGTTCGCCAATCAAAACGGCTCTTCCATCACCAAGCATTGTAAAATGGCCAAATTGGTGACCAGCGTAAGCTTGTGCTATAGAGTTAGATCCTTCAGGTAACATATTTCCTGAAAAAATTTTTGATAAATCGCTATCATTAACATTTGAAAAATCTAGATCTAATTTATTTGCTAGATCTTTATTTAATATTAATATTTCTGGTGCGTTTACAGCAACAGGGTTGATATTTTCTTTGAATGTTTTTGGTAATCTTGAATAACTATTGTCGAAATGCCAACCAATTGTCATTTTATCGATTAGTTAACTTCTGCTTGATTTTCTTTTGGTTTGATTTCAGTTTTAAATTGGTTTGAGATTTTTTGAACTTCAACTGCTGAAACTTTGTATTCTGCACACATTGTTTCTTCATCTTTACCATGACCGGTTACCATATTGACCATATGTTCTGGAAAATGGAATGTTGTAAATACTATGCCTTCTTTAACTTTATCTGTAACCTCTACTTTTAGAGCAACTTCTCCTCGTCCAGAATAAAGTCTTGCTATGTCACCTGTATTTAACTCTCTTTTATTAGCATCATTTGGGTGAACTAATAATAAGTCTTCAGAAACTATATTGATGTTACTTGTACGTCTTGTCATCGTCGCAGCATTGTAATGTTGTAGAACTCTACTAGTTGTTAAAATTAATGGATATTCTTTTTTATTAGTTTCAATTTCTGTAGACTCTTTCCAGTCAAAATTTTTAAGACGTCCTTTTCCAAGTTTGAAAGTTTCTTGGTGTAAAATTTGAGTGTCTGTTCCATCTTCTTGAACTGGCCACTGTAATCCCATTTTGCCAAGTCTTTCTCTTGTTACACCTTTAAAGAAAGGAACGACACCAGCTATTTCTGCTAGAACTTGATCAGCGTCGTATTCAGGTTGGTCAAAGCCTAATTTTTGCATCATGTCTGTTACAATTGTTCCATCAGTTTTAGTACCAGGTAATGGAGGAACGGCTCGATTAACTCTTTGAATTCTTCTTTCGGTATTAGTAAAGGTTCCATTTTTTTCTAAGAAAGTTGTTCCAGGTAATACTACTGTTGCAAGTTTTGCAGTCTCACTCATAAAAATTTCTTGAACTACTAATAATTCTAATGAGTTCATTGCCTGAACCACATGTGCACTATTTGGATCTGTTTGAACAATGTCTTCTCCAATAATCCAGACCGCTTTAACTTCTTTATTAATAGCCCCATCAAACATTTCTGGAATTTTTAATCCTGCTTTGGTTGGGTGAACTACTCCATATTTTTCAGTGTAGAAATTTTGAACTTTTTCATCAGCTACTTCAAAGTAACCAGCTCCTTGATGAGGTTGACAACCCATGTCAGCTGCACCTTGGACATTATTTTGTCCTCTTAATGGGTTAACTCCAACACCTTTTCTACCAATATTTCCAGTAATCATTGCAAGATCAGCAATTAACATCACTGTCTTAGATCCTTGTTCTTGTTCAGTAACTCCTAAACCGTGGAATTCCATAGAGTTTTTAGCTGTCGCATAAGCAATTGCTGCTTCTTTAACTAACTGTTTATCAACACCAGCAACTTTCGCTAGATGATCCATATCTTGTCTTTCAATTTCTTTAATGAAATTTGCAAAACCTTCAGTTCTATCTCTAACAAAATCTTTATCATGAAGGTTTGCTTTTAATATAAAATGTAACATCATATTTAAAACAGCCACATTTGTTCCTGGTCTAAGTTTAATATGATAATCAGCAAGTTTTGCTAATTCAGTAGTAATAGGATCTAAAACTATTAGTTTTTTTCCTTTCATTACTTGTTGTTTAATTTTTGCTCCAGTAACTGGGTGAGCATTTGTAGGATTTGCTCCTATAACCATAAATAAATCTGCGTGATAAATATCTTCTGTAGAATTAGTTGCAGCACCAGTTCCAAAAGTTTGTTGCATTCCCCAAGCTGTTGGTGAATGACAAATTCTTGCACAACAATCAATATTATTAGTTCCAATTGCAGCTCTAATCATTTTTTGAAATACATAATTTTCTTCATTAGTACATCTTGCAGAAGAAATTCCAGCTACAGCATCAGGACCACTTTCTTTTGTAATTCTATTTAATTCTTTTTTAATAAAGTCATATGCTTCATCCCATGAAGCTTCTTCAAATTTTCCATTTCTTTTAATTAAAGGAGTTTTTAACCTATCTGGATGATCGTAAAATCCAAATGCATATCTTCCTTTAATACAAGTGTGACCTGCGTTAACTTCAGATTCTTTAGGGGTAGAAATTGCAACAACTTTATTATCTTTAATTGATGCTTCTAAATTACATCCAACGCCACAGTAAGAACAAGTAGTTCTAACTTTTTCATCTACAGCAACAGATTTTGATTGGAAAACATCAGAGATAGCATCTGTTGGACAAGTGTGCGCACAAGCACCACAAGATACACAAGACGAATCTCCAAACAAAGCATCGTTATCAGTTGTAATTTTAGATTCAAATCCTCTGCCACTCATTGTTAAAACAAAAGATCCTTGAATTTCGTCACAAGCACGAACACATCTTCCACAATTAATACAATTGTCTAAATTCATTCTCATATAATCGTGAGATGTATCTTTAGTAATACCCTTGTGTTGCTTTGGACTGTTATATCTATGATCTGATATACCTAAGTCATTTGCAACATCTTGAAGTTCGCAATTATTATTTACTTCACAAGTTCCACATTCCATTGGGTGATCAGTTAAAACTAGTTCGACAATATTTTTTCTAAGGCTTGTTAACGCTTCATTAGAAGTAAAGATATGTTGATTTTCAACTACTGGCGTATGACAAGAGGCTACAATTTTAGTTGGACCATCTTTTTCTAACGCAACTTCAACCGAACAAACACGACAAGCACCATATGGAGCTAAATTAGGATCATCGCATAAAGTAGGAACTTTTTTTTCACCAAAGTAGCTTTTAACAAATTTTAAAATAGAAGTGTGATTTGCACTTATTTCATGCGGTTTTCCATCTATATAGGCTATTTTTCTTTTTTCAGAGCTCATTAATTATCCTTAACTATATCATTTTTCATTTCATCACCAAAGTATTTAAGAATATTCATTATTGGGGTAGGAATTGCTCCACAAAGTGCACACAAACAACCTTTTTGCATAGTTACTAGTAATTCATTGAGTAATTTAAGGGGTATTTTAGCGGTACCACTTTTAGCTTGGTCAAACATTTCTTTTCCTCGGTAAGAACCAAGTCTGCCGGGGAAACATTTTCCACAAGATTCTTCTGCTGAAAATTCAAATAAATGATGAATATACTCAACCATTGGAAAATCCTTTGGAATACTAACAACACTAGCATGTCCAAGCATAAAACCTTTTGCTGTAAACTCTTGAAAATCTAAATTTAAATTATCAATCTCACCTAAAGGGATCACACCACCTAAAGGTCCACCAATTTGAAAGGCCTTAACAGGTTTTGTATAACCACCTCCAATTTCATTAAATATTTTACTCATTGGTGTTCCCATATCAATTTCATAAACACCGGGGTTGTTAAAAAAACTATCAAGGCAAACAAGTTTTGTTCCAGCAGATTTTTTATTACCTATTGAAGAAAATTTTTCAGGTCCATTTATTAAAATACCAGCTGCAGCGGCTAATGTTTCAACATTGTTAACTACTGTTGGTTTTTTATATAAACCCTCTGTTACTGGAAAAGGAGGTCGAACATCTACTTCTGCTCTTCTACCTTCAATTGAAGCAATGAGTGCAGTTTCTTCACCACAAATATATGCACCTTGACCAATACAAATACCAAGATCAAATGAAAAATCTGTTCCTAATATATTTTCACCTAATAAATTTAATTTTTTTAATTCGTTAATACATCCATTGATCGCCTCAATAGATTTTGGATACTCGCCTCTTATATATAAAACTCCTTCATCACTACCAATAACCATTCCACAAATGACCATTCCAAAAATAACTTTTAAAGGTTGATCTTCTAATAAATATCTATCTGAGAATGCACCTGAGTCACCTTCGTCAGCATTACAAATGACATATTTTTTATCACCCTTTGCTTTGCTGCAAAAATCCCATTTCATACCTGTTGGAAATCCTGCTCCACCTCTGCCAGTTAAATTAGAATCCAAAAGAGATTTAATTATTTCTTTTTTGTCAGTTTTTAAAAAGTTATTTAACTGATCTTTAAATTGACCAAATGAAGAAATTTTTTCATCCATTAAGAAGCTTGTCGTTGCATAACTTTTTGAAAAAAATTTCTCTTGTTTAATCTCTTCCCCATTTAAAATTTGATCTATTTTTTCAATGTCATTACCAGCGTAGTTTTCACCATCATAATGAAAAGCTTTATTTTCATAACAATGTCCTAAACAAAACATTTCGCCAACTTTATCATCACCCAACTTTTCTTTAAGTGTTTTCTTTAATTGATCTTGAGTGCCAGCACACATACAAGCACTACCATTGCATACAAATGCCTTCTTTTCTCTGTGGGAAGGTCTTAAAAATTCATAAAAACTCTCAGCACCATGAAGAGTTGAAACACCTAAATTGTGTTGTTTTGCTATATCTTTTATATCTTTAGGATTGTCGCTTAAAAGGTTTTCAGAAAGTTGCTTAAATAAATTATTTTTTAAACCAATTCTACCTGATAAATTACTAATATTCTTTGACACAATTTCCTTTTTTTAAGTTAGCCCACAATAACTTTTTTGGTATTGGTGTAAATATTAAAACTATCACTTTTTACGAAACCAATCAGAGTTATGTTAAATTTATTAGCTAAATCGATTGCAAGACTTGTTGGCGCACCCACCCCAATCATTATACCAATATCATTCATTAAAACCTTCTGAACTAGCTCAAAATTAAGTCTCCCAGAGCAAGTGATGAATTGATCTAAGGGATTTATTTGGCCAGCGAGAAGGGTGCTGCCGATAAGTTTGTCCAAGGCATTATGACGACCCACATCTTCCTTAAGGTCGATTAATTCTCCACTAGCATTAAATAATCCACTCGCATGTATTCCACCAGTTTTACTAAATTCTGACTGATTTTTTCTTAATATTGAGGGCGATTGAATAATTATCTCTTTACTTATCTTTGGCAAATTTAGATCTGTTTTATTTGATTTAATAATTTCTAATGCATCTAAAGAAGATTTTCCACAAACCCCACATGATGAATTTGTTATAAAATCTCTTTTTATTTTTGTGATATCAATATTTTTTGAGTTATTCACAGTTGCTAAAATTTTATTTTGAATATTATATTGCCCAACTTTTTCACCATAACTCTCAATTGAATCAACATCTTTAATATTGGTGATTATTTGTTCATTAAATAAAAAACCTCGAACTAGATCTTCATCATTTCCAGGTGTTCGCATAGTGATTGATAAAATTTTAGTAATCCAATTATTTTTATCTTTATATTTTATAGAAATTTCTAAAGGTTCTTCTACTGAAACTAAATCATCAATATTTTCAAATTTGTTAAGATTATATTTCAAAACTTTATATTTAGAGCTCATAAATTATTTTAAAGGATAATTTTTTTTTAGAATAAATTTATTAATAATAATTGCTAATAATAAAATTATAATACAGCCTAAGATTATTGGATTAATTAAATATTCATAAGAAGCGCTGCCAATTATAATCATGATAGGATTACCACCTGCTGGAGGATGGACAACATTTAGTAATATCATTAAAAAAACTCCAAAACCAACTGCGAGTGAAATATTGATATAAATAGGTAACGAAATAAAGTTTACAAAAAATACCCCAACAGCTGCAGTTAACAGATGACCAAAAAAAACATTTTTGGGTTGAGCAAAAGGACTTTCTGGAAAGCCAAATAATAAAACCATTGAGGAACCAAATGATCCAGCTAGAAAATATCCCAATGTACTTTTATAAGTAAGTAACGTTAATACCCCAATTGTTAGTGTAGAAAAGAAACCAGCAATTATTGCTTTTTGTAAAAGAGGTTTGGTAATTTTTATCATTAAGAATTTAAAGCCTTTAAAACTGTTTTTAGGGGTAGCAACAAACATTCTTTTCTTGCTAAGTTTTTTTTATCTAAGATTTCTTTAAAATCTCTCCATTCTTTGCTTAATAAAGCTTTAGTACCCTCAAATAAATTGCCACTTAATGAGATAAAAGATTTTATGTCATCGATTTTCTTGTTCTTAATTAGTCTAGAGAGCAAGCTAACGGATGCTTGGCAGTAAACACAAGATTTACATTGATAACCCATATCTATCACAATATCATTTTTGACAATTAAACTGATTTCCATTTCATCTCCACATAAGGGGTTCTTATTTTTAGATTTATGAGTGTAATTACTAACTGCCTTATTATTTTCAGTATGTGCAGCAATTTCTAAAATTCTAAGGTCCATTATATTTCTTTAATTAAAGCTTTAATGTTTTATATTTTGTAAATGGATCATAGCAAGATTTTAGGCACAGTTCTAGCTGGAGGGAAATCGGTAAGGTTGGGCATGGATAAATCCCAAGTAAAATTGGCCGATAAGTTATTAATTGATTATATCCTCTCTGAAATCATTGAAGAATTTAAAGAAATTCTAATTGTCGCAAACAATTCAATAGATTTTCAAAAATCTAATAAGATTTCGGTTATTGAAGATTTTAAAAAAGATTTAGGTCCATTGGGAGGAGTTTTTACTGCAATGAAGTGGATTAAAGATAATAATAAAGATTATCAGTGGGTTTCAACTTTCCCAACAGATTCTCCATTCTTTAAAAATAAGATATTAAAAAGCTTTTTTAATGAAATTCACCCTGAAGAAAGTAAATTATTTTTTATCAAATCTAATAATACTAGGCATAATATATTTGGGTTATGGTCTTTAGAATTGATGAATATGTTAGAGGAAGATTTAAATAAAGGAGAACGTAAAGTAGAGGTTTGGGCAAATAGCGTTGGTGTTAAAGTAATTAATATGGACTTTGGAAAAGATGATCCTTTTTTTAATATTAATACAAAAGAAGATTTAGAAAAAGCTAAAGCAAAGATAGGCAATGATTAGTTATCAAAACTCAAGAAACATTTTAAAAAGAGGAATCATCAAAATAAAAGATGAAAAGATAAAAAGTATAAACTCTTTAAATAGAATATTATCAGAAAATATTTATTCTCCCATTCATTATCCAGCAGGCAACAATGCAGCGTTTGATGGTTTTGCAATTAATGCAAAAGAAACAAATAATATAAAAAAAGGCATTAAGCAAAAATTCAAAATTATTGGCTCTATTGCAGCAGGAAACAAACCTTTTAAGAAAAAGATTCATAAATATGAAACAGTAGAAATTATGACAGGAGGAATTATCCCAAAAGGTTTTAACTCAATCATTCCAATTGAGCAAATTATTTTTTACCCAAGCAATAGTAATAGAAAATATATTTTAGTTAATCAAAAAATAAAAAAATATAACCATGTTAGATTTCAAGGATCAGATTATAAAAAAAAAGAATTAGTGTTAAAGAAAAATAACATCATTAAACCTAATCATTTACTAGCATTTAAGACACTAGGTATTAAAAATATTACTGTAAAAAAGAAAATTAATATTGCATTTTTTTCAACTGGAAATGAAATATCAAATAAAGACAATGTTCCTTTTTGGCAAGTGAGAAATTCTAATGGTCCTTATTTAAATAATTTAAATAACAACTTTCTATTTAATTTTAAAAATGCTGGAATTTTAAGAGATAATCATCAAAAAATTTTTAAATCTAAAATAAATCAAATGTTGAAATCAGATACAGATGTTATGATTACTTCAGGAGCGGTGTCAGCAGGCAAATTTGATTTTATACCAAGTGTTATAAATTCATTTAAACTATCTAATTACTTTAAAAATGTCGCTATTAGACCAGGTAAACCGGTATTGTTTGCAAAAATTAAAGGTAAAGAAAAGGTAATTTTTGGGTTACCTGGAAATCCAATTTCATCTGCAGCTTGTTTTAGATTTTTTGTTTATCCCTTTATTGAATATATTTTAAAGCTCGATGCAGAAAAACCATTAAAGGCAATTTTGAAAAATAGCTTTGACAAAAAGAAGAATTTTACCAGATTTGTAAAAAGTAAATTAAGCACAACCAAAAATGGAAAAATTGAAGTTGAGGTACTTCAGGGCCAAGAATCTTTTAGAATAAAATCATTTGTTAAGTCAAATAGCTGGTCTTTAATGCCAGCAGGTAAATCTAGATTTAAAAAAGGCGATATTATTGATTGTTTTTTTATTAACACCCCTAATCAAAATATAAGTTAGTTGAAAGCTATTTTGTTGTAGTCCTAATTAATACCTATTAAATAATCTGAACATGGATGAATTAAAAAATGAAAAAATAGCCATACCTGTTGTCTTATTGGCTGGGCTTATTTGGTCTTTTGGACCTTTAGTTGTCAGATACATGGATCAACCCAATCTAGTTCCATGGCAATATATCTTTACAAGAGGATTAACTATTTTTTTAGTCTTAAATCTTTATCTTTTTTTTGAAGAGGGCAAAGATTTTTATAAAAATTATTTCAAAATTGGTATTTCAGGAGTTGTAGGTGGCACAGGACTTGGTATTGCAATGATTACCTTTATCTATTCAATCACGAATACAAGTGCTGCAGTAACTTTACTTTGTTTAGCGGCAATGCCATTTTTTACAGCTTTATTGGGTTTTTTATTCTTAAAAGAGAAAATTTCTTTAAATGTTTGGATAGCAATTATAATTGCAACTATCGGCATTATAATTATTGCATTTGGAAACACTGAACCAAGTTCTTTGCTGGGGCTTATTTTTGGTATGACTTCTTCTATAGGCTTTTCAGTTTTCTCAGTAAGTCTTAGATGGAAAAAAGAAACACCAAAATTTACAACTGTAGCTTTTTCAGGTTTTTTCTGTTTTACCGTTGCAACAATCGTAATCCTAAGTAATGACATGCAATTTTTATCTTCAAGCTATAATGGTGCTTTGTTTTCTTTGCATGGAACTTTAGTTTGTATGGGATTAATTTTATATTCAATAGGCTCTAAAGCTATACCAGCAGCAGAACTTACCTTACTATCGTTAACTGAAGTTATAGGTGGAATTTTTTGGGTTTGGATACCAATTTTAGGTATTAATGAGATACCATCAACCAATACTATAATAGGTGGCTTCTTTCTTTTTATGTCTATCATCTATTATAGTTTAACAATTAAATCCAACCGAAGATTTATAGCTTTAAATTAGAAACTTTAGATGGAAAGACCAGATTTTTTTACATTACACAATGGTGATAAAGTAAAACTACCATTCACTGATAAGGAGTATCAAAATAGAGTTAATGGATTAAGAGAAGCAATGAGTAAAAATAATCTTGATATGATTATTTTAACCTCAATGCATAATATTGCTTATTACACAGGGTTTATTTATTGTTCATTTGGCAGACCTTATGGCTGCATTGTAACAGAAAATAAAATCTCAACTATTTCTGCCAATATTGATGCTAGTCAACCTTGGAGAAGGTCTCACTGTGATAATGTAATTTATACTGACTGGAAAAGAGATAATTTTCTAAAAGCAATAGTTTCTATAATTGGTAGAGACGAACCGCCAAAAAGTATTGGTATAGAAAATGATCATGTAACTATTGATATTAGAGAAAAACTTAACTCTATTTTTACTTTTTCAACTTTTAGTGATGTTTCACAAGACTTAATGAAGCTTAGAATGATTAAATCCAAAGAAGAAATTGAAGTGATTAAAAATGGAGCAAGAATTGCTGATCTTGGAGGAGAAGAAATTGTTAAACATATTAAAGTTGGAGAAAGTGAACTTGAAATAGCAATTGCAGGCCGAGATAGAATGGAGCGAGAAATTGCCAAAACATATCCAGATGCTGAATACATGGATACTTGGGTTTGGTTTCAGTCTGGCTTAAATACTGACGGAGCACACAATCCAAAAACTAATCGAAAATTAAAATCAGGTGATATTTTATCTTTAAATACTTTCCCAATGATTTCAGGTTATTACACAGCACTTGAGAGAACTTTATTTGTAAATGAAATAGACGATGCATCATTGAAAGCCTGGGAAGCTAATATAAAAGTACACAAAAGAGGTTTAGAGTTAATCAAACCAGGAGTTAAATGTTCTGACATCTGTCATGAATTAAATGAATTATTTGCAGAATTAGGTTATCTACAATACCGAACATTTGGCTACGGACATTCTTTTGGAGTTTTATCTCATTTCTATGGAAGAGAGGCAGGACTAGAACTTAGAGAAGATATTGATACGGTATTAGAAGAAAATATGGTGGTTTCAATGGAACCAATGATCATGATACCAGAAGGTAATCCTGGTGTAGGAGGATACAGAGAACACGATATTTTAGTTATAGGAAAAGATAGTGCTGAAAATATTACTAAGTTTCCTTTTGGACCAGAACATAATATTATTAAATCCTAAATTATGAGTGATAAGACTATAGTTAGCAGTTGGAACGAATGGGATCCTTTAAAACATGTAATTGTTGGTAAGGCTGATGGCACTTGTATTCCAGCACCAGAACCTGCATTAGATGCAAAGGTTCCAGAAGACAGTGATATGCGAGGTCAGTTTGGACCAAGAACTAAAGATACAGTCGATAAAGCCAATCAATTATTAGATGATTTTTCGAGCATGCTTGAAAAAAGAGGAATTAAAGTTGATAGACCAGACCCAATAGATTTTAATCAAAAAATTTCAACACCAGATTGGCAAGCAGAAACAATGTTTGGCTGTATGCCTCCACGAGACGTTTTGTTAACTGTAGGCAGTGAAATTTTAGAGGCGACAATGAGTTATCGATGCAGATGGTTTGAGTACCTATGTTACCGACCATTATTACAAAAATATTATAATGACGATCCAAATATGAGGCACGAGTCTGCGCCTAAACCAAGGTTAACAGATGCAGATTACAGAAAAGATTATTTATCAGATAAAATTGGTATTCAAAAAAGATTAGAATGGACTGAAGACAAGTTTTTTGTAACAACTGAAGAAGAACCATTATTTGATGCAGCAGATGTTTTAAGATTTGGTAAAGATTTAGTGGTACAGCATGGATTTACTACTAATCTTAAAGGCATAGATTGGCTTAAAAGGCATTTCAAAGATCACAGAGTACACGCTGTAAATTTTCCAGGTGATCCTTATCCAATTCATATTGATGCAACCTTTACTCCTATTAAAGAAGGATTAATCATTAATAATCCTCAAAGAAGATTGCCAAAAGAACAAAGAAAATTATTTGAAAATAATGGATGGAAAATAATTGATAGCGCTCAGCCGGCACATAATGAACCACCTCCATTATGTTATTCTTCTACTTGGTTATCAATGAATGTATTGGTGCTTGATCCTAAAACAGTGTGTGTTGAAAAAAGTGAAGTATATCAAGCAGAACAATTAGATAAATTAGGAATGGAAGTAATCCCTGTTGATTTAAGAGACGCATATGCATTTGGTGGAGGTCTCCATTGTTGTACAGCAGATGTTTACCGTGAAGGTGAACTTAAAGATTACTTTCCAAAACAATAATTATGGCAACAATTAAAACAAAAAGAGAGCGAGTTAAATTCGCCTCTGACAATGTCGCAGGAGCTTGCCCTGAAGTTTTAGATGCTTTAATGAAAGCTAACGAAGGAGATAGTGCACCCTATGGCAATGATGATTACTCTAAAGTTTTACAGGAAAAATTTTCTGAAATATTTGAAAAAGAAGTAATTGTTTATCCAACAGCATCAGGCACTGCCGCTAATGCTCTTGCATTATCAACTATGACACCTGTATTTGGTAATATTTATTGTCATAAACTAGCTCATATTAATACTGATGAATGTGGTGCTCCTGAGTTTTATACGGGTGGTGCTAAATTAATCCCTTTAACAGGCATTAATGGTAAAATTACTCCTGAAGAATTAGAAAAAAATATTAGTGGAACAGGTATTGTTCATCATACGCAACCCTCATCAGTAAGTGTTACACAAGTATGTGAAACAGGTGAGGTTTATGAATTAGATGAAATTAAAAAAATAACTGATGTAGCACACAAACATAAATTAAATACGCATATGGACGGCGCAAGATTTGCTAATGCGTTAGTTGCTCTTAATTGTACACCCGCAGAAATGACATGGAAGTCAGGAATAGATGTTCTATCTTTCGGTGCTACAAAAAATGGTTGTATCGCAGCAGAAGCAATTATTTTTTTCAAACCAAAGTTAGTGGGAAATATTTCTTTTTTAATGAAGCGAGCAGGGCACCTATTATCTAAAATGCGTTTTGTCTCTGCTCAGTTAGATGCATACATTTCAAATGATGTATGGTTAAAAAATGCCAAACAAGCAAATGAAATGGGTAAAAAGCTAAGTGACGGTTTAGTGAAACACAATAGTATAAAACTTGCTTACCCAACACAAGCCAATGAAGTATTTGCAAAATTTCCAAGAGAAATGATTGAACACTTAAATTCACTTGGGTATAAAATGAATGAAGATGAGCTAGATGGCCAAGCAGTTCGTTTAGTTGCTGCATGGAATACTCAAAATTCAGATGTTGAGAGTTTTCTTGAAAGTATAAATCAATCTAAATAAACCTTAGAGAATGAGTTTAACTATTTCATCTCTATATTTTTCTCCAATTAAATCACTGTCTTTTCAAAATATTAAAAAAGCAACTATTAAAAAGCAAATTGGAATTTTACACGATAGAATTTTAGCATTTTCTAGAGGAGTGAATCTGACAAAGGCAAAACAAATAGAGCAAGATCCAACACAAAGAGAACTAATTAATTTTATGACTTTAAAGAATACGCCTGTACTTAATAAATATAATTTTGAACTCAAAGATAATTGTATTTATTTATCAAAGGATACAAGAGAGATTATGTGCTCATCAATTGATAGTGATGAGCAAAGACAAGAGTTTGCTAATAAAATTATTGAGCTTGAAAAAGATTTATCTCAACCAAGTTATTTGCTTAAAAATGAGTCTTATCCCTTTTATGATACCACAAGTGGTGAAAGTGTGTCGAATAGCATCTCACTGATAAATTTAAACAGCATCAAAGATTTTGAGTTAAAGATTAATCAAAAAATTGAGTTTGAGCGTTTTAGGGGAAATATTTATATCAAAGGTTTAAAAGCTTGGAAAGAAAGACAATGGCTTGGAAAAACTATTACAATTAATAATACTCAATTTAAAGTCTTAAGACATATCCCGAGATGTTCAGCAACGAATTTGAAAATTAATTCAGATAAACAAGATATCAATCTACCTTTAACACTCAGAAGAAATTATAATCATATAGATATGGGGATTTATTTACTACCCTTAGAGGATGGAGAAATTTTTGAAGGAAATGAAGTTTTTTCATCTTAACTTGGATTGTCTTTTAAAAAATTGATATAATCTACAACTTCATCGTACTTAGTGTCTGGAATATCTTTATAACTTGCTTGAAATTTATTTTTTACACACAAGGCAACATGTGCGTAGGGGTTTCTCCCTTTAGGATGATTGGGATGACTGGGGAGCTGTCCTAGTAAATAATCGCCAGCTTCCTGTATCATTTTCCACAGTTTACTTGCGTTTTCTTTGTTCATAACCTAAAACCTTATTTTATCTCAAATAATTTAATTTATGTTCTAGTTATCAAATATTTTTTTAAAAAATGATCAAAATCTTTAAAAAATTAGTTTTTAACATAGAGTCTACAAAACTTCAAAAACATTCAATCCCAAATGTAATTAGTGATTTTGAGCTAGGAAAAAATAAAAATTTAGTTTTTTTAGCAAAAAAAAGGTTTGAATGGATGCAAGATTTTATTAAATCAAAAGATATAGGTTTAGAGGTAGGTGCAGGGGCAGCTTTTTCAAAAAAAGTGTTGAATTCAAAATTTATACAGACCAGTGATTTTTCGAATGATGCTCATTTGGATTTTAAGAATATTGATGCTGAAAAAACTAAATTTAAAAATTCTTCATATGATTTCGTTATTGCTTCAAATATGATTCATCATGTTCCACATCCAGTATTATTTTTAGAAGAAATGCATAGAATTTTAAAAAAAGGTGGAAGATTGATAATTTTTGAACCTCATGTTTCTATTTTTTATCAATTAATTACACTTATAACTAAACACGAAGGTTTTGATTTTACAGTTGATGTTTGGGATAAAAATAAATCAGTTAAAATTAATAATAATCCATGGAATTCTAATCAAGCAGTAGCCTATCTTTTATTTAAGAATAAAGATTTTTTTGAAAAAAAAATGGAAGGATCATTTAAAATCATCTATGAAAATTACTCAGAATTTTTTATATTTATTAATTCAGGTGGCATTTATTCAAAGTGTTTTTATGTACCATTAAATTATACACTACTTAGTGTTTTACACTTTATTGATAAATTACTAGTAAAATTTTTTCCGAATATTTTTGCCTTAGGAAGAAAAATAGTTTTAGAAAAAGTATAAAATAATGAAAATTTTTGTATTGAGAAAATCAGTCTTATTTTTTTTAATAAGTTTTTTTTACGTAAGTTTAAAATATTTTTTATCATTTATTGAATTTCCTGAAGAAGAGTTAATTTTAAAAATAATAAGATTTACCGACAAAGAATATGTTTATTTAGTAGAGAGCTTCTCTAGATTCGATTTTTCAACTGATTGGTCTAAATTCGAAATTTCAGATAAAATTATTGGCTTTCCAATATTTTCAATATTGATTCATGCAATATTTTTTAAATTTTTTGGTTATTATGCTTTTTTTATTCTTGAGATATTTTTTTTCTTTTTAATCATCTATATATTATTTTTAATACTAATAAAGTTTGATAATAATAAAACTAATTGTATTAGTGGTATATTGTTGCTTTTGATTATATGTCAAATTATAGAATTTGGAAAAATTTTTAAACCAGATGTTTTTGCGCAATTAAATCCTATCATAGAGTTTATTGGTTTGCGTTTCCCAAGACCATTAACTACCAGTATTTTTGCATTTTTGTTAATATTAAATTTGATTATTTTTTTCTCAAAGAATTTTTTAGAAAATAAAAAAAATATTTATATAGCCTCAGTGTGTTTGGCTTTATTAGCAAATAGTTTTTTTCATCTTTTTTTTGTTTTTTCTATGTTAACTTTTTTTGCTATTCTCTATAAGCTCTTATATGAGGGACCTCATGATCTAAAATTAAAGATTAAAATTTTGTTTATATCTTCATTAATAGTTTTATTTGGTGTAGGTATTTTTTTTGTTCAACAGTATTTTTCAGAGCCAGATTACGCTAACAGAATAGGAGTACATTACCTATCTATTAATGATAAATATGATAATGCACTTGAATTTTTAAGAATTTTTTCACAAATGGAATATTTGATACTATTATTAATTTGTTTTATGGCAAAATTATATGTAAAAATAAAATTTAATGACAGTGTAATAAATAATTATTTTTTAGTATTATTATTTTTTGTTATTTCAAGTTTTATCTCACCAATAATTTTTGTGATACTGAGTAATAAGATAATAGTTGCACATCATTTCTTAACAATTACAAAATTTGCTCTATTTTTATTTATTTTTGTATTCTTTTTCTTTTTAACCAAAAAACTTTTTAATAATAGGGCTATTGTATATTCTTTAATGTCTTTATTATCTATTTTTTTGATATTTAATTTTTATTACGGCATTAGTAATTTAGAAAAATCTAAAGAGGAAAAAAAAATTTATGAATTTTTAAATCAAAAAGATTATAAGAATAGTAACAAAGTTCTTTATGGTAATGATTTTTTTGATCATGTTTGGTTTAGTTTAGGAAATAAATATATCAGTATACCGTCAGGTTTTTCATCATCATTAAGAGATGATCAAATTGAAAATTTAGTTTTTTATTTGTTCAAAACATTCAATGTAACTGAAAAAAACTTTAATGAAAAAATTGAAAATAGAGACTGTATAAGAGAATGTTTTGCACCTACCTACTTTAACTACAAATACGTAGTTAATAAAATGAGACATTACAAACCTTTAGTAAATGAATATTTAAGTGAAGATATTGAAAAAATTAAAACTATATCTGAAATTGATTGGTGGTATTCTATTATTCCATTAAGTGAAAAAAAAAGATTAAAAGAAAGATTTAAAAAAATGAATTTTGATAAAGATTTTAGACCCGATTTAATTATCTTAAATTATAAAGAAAATTTATATTTTGAGAGGGAGTTATCAATTGATTATTTAAAAGTTTTTAATGGGAAAATTTATACTGTTTTTGAAAAAACTAATTCTCTATAATTTTAGATCATGATGGTGAGTGGATATAGTTTGAAACTACAAGTGCTAATAAATCTTAAAATTAAACTCTACTATTATCTATTTAATTAATCTCTACAGTTAACAAATTCTACAGGAAGACCAATATCAATTCCTCTAACTCCCCAAATAACCGCCAGCTTCCTGTATCATTTTCCACAGTTTACTTGCGTTTTCTTTATCTAAGTTTAGTTTTGAGAGTTTTTGTCAATTTTAAAATTTTCTAAAGCTGAAGTAGTTACCTCTGAGTCTTGATTGTTATCTATCTCTTTTTTTGCAAATTCTCTTTCTTTAAACTTTTGTTCTTTTATTAATTCTTCTTGTAATTTTAATTTTTGTTCTTGGTCAAACTTTTCTTCCCATTCTTTCAATTTAATATTTTCAATTTTTTTCTCTAATTCCTCTTGCTCTCTTAATTCTTTTAAAAATTTTTCTTTTTTTCTTCTTTCCTTTAATTCTTTGTTTTTTTGTTCTTCTTCTCTAACTCTTAAATCTAATTCTTTTCTATTTTGCTCTTCTTCTTTAAGCTTAAGCTCTTTTTCTTTTACTCTGAGATCTTTATCAATTTGACCCAAATCTTCATCTTTTTTAATTAGTCTTTTATTTTCTATTTTAATAGACTCTTCTTTAATTTTTAATTCTTTATCTTTTAAATTTAATTTATTATTTTCTTTTTCAAGTTTTTCTTTCAAAATTTTTAATTCTTTTTGTTCTTTTAAAATCTCATTTTTTTCTTGAAGTTTTTTTAACTTAATTTCTTTGATTTTTTTCTTTTCTAAGTTTTGTTTATATTTTGAATATGCATTACTTAAAGTATTGGTGGTAATAGAAGCTAGTTTTATTAAGCTAGACTTATTTTTTGAAGATTTAATTTTCTTTTTTTTTTATTTTTTAAAGGCATATTTTAAAAAAATTATTTGATCAAAGAAATTATTAATATTCAACTAGATTTATATTAATTTTTTTAAATACTGTCTAAAATGAGTTCAACCTATGATTGCTATTTTATGATTTTTAGTCTCTAAAGTTTACAAATTCTATAGGAAGACCAATATCAATTCCTCTAATGGCCGAAATAGCTTCTTGAAGGTCGTCCCTTTTTTTTCCTTCAACTCGTAGTTCTTCCCCTTGAATTTTGATTTGAATTTTAAGCTTTAGTTTTTTTATATCAGCTATAATTTTCTTAGCATTTTCTTGGTTAATACCCTCTTTAAGTTCACTAACCTGTCTAATAGATGAACCTGCTGCATTTTCTGAATTTTTTACAACAATTACTCTTGGATCTACTTTTCTTCTAATTAGATGAACTTGCAGCAATTCGTTAACTTGTTTTAACTTCAATTCGTCTGGAGCTAAAGTTGTGATTACTTGGTCCTTTCGCTCAATTGAGATATTAAGCCCTTTAAAATCAAACCGATTACCAATTTCTCTCAAGCAATTTGCTAAAGCATTATCAAATTCCTGGTGATTAATTTTACTGATTACATCAAATGAAGGCATAACTTTTTAATTGCTTATACAATAATGTATTTTTTAATTAGGGCAATCTCAATTAGCTCTATTTTAATGAAAGACAAATTATATCAATCAAAAAAGATCCAATTCTTGTTTTATCTCAAAAGTCACATAAATTAAAATTATATGGAAAATTTAGTTAAAAAATTAGAAGAACAAATTAGCTTTCTTCAACACGAAATATCACAAATGAGTGAGGAGCTATACTCCCAGCAAAAAGAAATTAAAACTTTAAAACAGGAAATCTTAAATTTAAATAAAAGAATTAATGAGCTTAATGACGGATCAGAGGCAAATATTATCACTGATAATAAAAAACCTCCTCATTACTAATTGAAAAAATAATGAATACAGAAGCCTATGACGTAATTATAGTTGGTGCAGGCGCTGCTGGCATGATGAGTGCTATAGAGGCTGGTAAAAGAGGTCGAAAAGTTCTTTTAGTGGATCACTCAAAGAAAATAGGAGAAAAAATTAGAATATCAGGAGGAGGGCGATGTAATTTTACCAACATTCATACAAAGCCTAATAAATTTATTTCTCAAAATCCAAAGTTTGTCATATCGGCATTAAATCAATATACACAAAATGATTTCATCAATTTAATTAAAAAACACAATATAAAATTTCATGAAAAGAAATTAGGACAATTGTTTTGCGATGAAAGTGCACAGCAAATTATTGATATGCTGTTGTTAGAATGTGAAAAAGCGAATGTAGTACTTAAAAAAGAAGTAATTGTTGACGATGTTGGAAAAAAAGATGAAGGGTATTTTATAACTACAAACTCCAATCAATACATTGCAAATTCCTTGATCATAGCAACGGGCGGTTTATCTATCCCCAAGATTGGTGCTAGTAACTTTGGTTATAAAGTGGCTAAGAAATTTGATCTAGATATTGTTGAGACATTACCAGCGCTAGTTCCTTTAACGTTCAGTGAAAAAATTCTTGCTAAATGTAAAGAGCTTGCAGGCTTATCAGTTGAAGCTGTGGTTTCGTTTAAAAAGACATTTTTTGAAGAGGGCATGTTATTTACTCATAGAGGTTTAAGTGGACCCTCTGTATTGCAAATCTCTTCATATTGGAAATTAGGAGATAATATTAATATAAATTTAGCCCCAAAACTAAATCTATTTCAATCATTAGAGAGCAAGAAAAAATTGGAACCAAAAAAAGATATAAATTTAATCATTTCTGAAATTTTACCAAAACGTCTTGCACAAATAATATGTAAAGAGAATGAAGTTAGTGGTAATATTTGTGAATTGTCTTCAAAAAAAATTAAACAATTAAGTGATGCTATAAATTCATGGGCAATTAATCCCACTGGTTCAGAAGGATACAGAACAGCAGAAGTTACCTTGGGAGGTGTAAATACTAATGAATTATCTTCAAAGACAATGATGGTTAAGAAACATTCAGGTTTATTCTTTATTGGAGAAGTGGTTGATGTTACTGGTCATTTAGGAGGTTATAATTTTCAATGGGCTTGGTCATCTGGATTTGTTGCTGGGCAATACGCCTAAATAATCTTATTTAAAAATTAGTAACTTGTGTATCTTCAGTTTTTTTAGGTTCATCTATATCTTCTGTACTAGGACTTAATTCTATTCCAACTGGTGTAATAGTTGATGGCATTGCAACGAACTGAGAGTCAGGATTCTCAATAACTTTTCTTATTGTGTTTCTATACAAGCCAAATAAACCAATAAGTATATGAAAAAATATTATAAAAACAAAAAATCCATTTAATCCAACAATATTCATAAAAATTGAACATAAAAACGGACCACTCATAGCGCCCATACCAAACGTAAATTGTAAACTAGCACCCGCTGCAACAAATTGTTCTTTAGGGATAAAGTCATTGGTGTGAGCGAGAATTAAAGAAAACATTGGCAAACTACAAAATGAAAATAAAATTAAGGATAAATAAAACCAAGTTTTATTAGTCGCTAATTCTCCAGGTAAATACATTTGTCTTGAAGCTAGAATTGCACAAAGCGCAAAAAAAGCTGCTCCAAAAGTTGAATAGATGATTACCTTTCTTCTATCAAACATGTCAGAAATTTTACCTATGGGCCATTGAGATACGGCACCAGAAATAGCTAATAAAAAAGTTACAACAGAAATTTGAAAAATTGTAAAATTCATTGATGCTGCGTACACTGCAAGTAATGTAAATAAAGCTGATTGAATGGTTCCATAAAAAAATGAACTAACCATTCCAAAGGGAGATGCAGCATAAACATCTTTTAAACTCATTCCTTTAACTTTTTTAAAGGTGGGTGGCTTCTTTTTAGTTAGTAAAATTGGTACCAGTGCAGCTGATGTAAGTACAGAAATTAAAATAAATGGCTCAAATTTAATTGGATCACTAAAATTTAAAAGAAACATACCAATTCCCATGGCACCATATAAAATAACCATATAGATAGAGAGAATACTACCTCTATTTTTATTAGTCGCTCTATCGTTTAACCAACTTTCAGTTACAGTATAAATTGAGACCATGCTTATTCCAGTGAGTACTCTTAAAATAAACCAGATATAGGGATTAACAAAAATTGAATGCATTAAAACAATAAGTGATGCAATAGATGCAAATGCTGCAAATACTCTAATGTGTCCTACGCTTGCTACAATATTAGGTATAATTTTTGCACCAATGAAATATCCAACAAAATAGCCTGACATCATAAAGCCAGTTGCCATTAAACTAAATTCTTCCGCAACCGCTCTAACGCCTAGCAGAGAGCCTTGAAACCCATAGGCCATCATTAGAAAACCCATGCCCGTAAAAAGTGCCCAAGAATTCTTTAATACTTTATTCATAAATTTGACCGTACATATTTCCCATGTACTTTTAAATCAAGTCTTAAATGTGATTTTATTATGAGTTTTTTAGCTTGATAAATGAGTGAATAGCTATGGCTGTTATGATCACAACTCCACCTTGGATCGTCTCAAGGCTTGGTTGCTCTTTAATAATCAGCCATACCCAAATAGGGCCTATAATGGTCTCAAGTAAGAAAAATAAATTAACCTCAGCCGCAGGTATAAATCTTGGAGCAATCGTAACCAGCACAAAAGGGATTGCCACACATAAAATACACATTAAAGGTACTATAATTTGATCATTGCCAACTAGAGCAAAGGTTTCGATAAACATTAGAGCAAATAAAGCCACAATTAACTTACCAACTACTGCCGCAGGTATTAAATTTTTATCTTTTGCAGCTCTAATAGTAACTGCGCCAACAGCCAATCCAAGAGCAGTTATAAGACCTAAAATATCGCCAAAAATATTACCCAACTGAATAGAGTCGTAAAATATATAAATTGCAGCCATAAAGGTTACAAAAATTGCAATCCAAGTTTTACGATCAGGCATTTCTTTTAAAAAAATACCTCCTAAGACTGCAGATAACATCGGTGCCATTGCAATCATGACTAAAGTGTTAGCAACATTAGTATTTTGTATAGAGACCACAAAAGTAATATTGGTAACGGAGAATGTCGCTATGTAAAGTAAACCATAATAACCACTAGCAAAAAGCATTTTAAAAAAGTTAATTCTATAAATTATTAACATTCCTAAAAAAACAGTAACAAAAGGAATTAAACCTCGATAAAATACTAAGCCCCAAGTATCAACATTAGAAAGCCGAATAAATAGGCTATCGGGGGTGATAAACATTACTGCAACAAACGCAAGTAGTGAACCTTTTTGTTGATCGGTTAAACTTTTCAAGCTTTTAATCCTTTCCAAAAAACTTTAGCAAGATTTATATTGGTCAGGTCATAATAAGTTTTTAAACCTGTCGGAGAAGTTATATTAATATCTCCATTTAATTTTTGATCGATAAAATCAATACCAGAAAAATAGACATTATTTTTCTTAAGGTCTTTTGCAATTATAGTTGAAATTTTCTTTTCAATCTGTGTTAGTTTAATTGGAATAGGAACTGCACCTTTGCTCATATTACTCAAGAACGAGCCTTTTTTAGGAACTCTAGAAATGGCACCAGAAATTTTACCATTGATAATAAAAACTCTTTTGTCACCAAACTTAATTTTAGATAAAAATTTTTGACACATAATATGCCCGTGTTTTTTTATAAAATTTTCAACCAATTTTTTATTAAGCTTACCCTTGATAAGATGAATATCATTTCCACTAAAACTATG
This sequence comes from Candidatus Pelagibacter sp. PS_44, assembly GCF_059417735.1. Classification (NCBI taxonomy): domain Bacteria; kingdom Pseudomonadati; phylum Pseudomonadota; class Alphaproteobacteria; order Candidatus Pelagibacterales; family Candidatus Pelagibacteraceae; genus Candidatus Pelagibacter; species Candidatus Pelagibacter sp. PS_44. Next base: position 777,382 of record NZ_CM182063.1, on the reverse strand, counting down.
TATGGGTTTGATAATCATTTCTTTATATTTTTTAAAAAATTTATAAACTTTCTGAAGATCTCTAGTAAAAATAGTTGCTGGCATAAATTTTTGAAATTTTGCTGAATATAATTTTTCAGAAACATTTCTAACTGACGTTGGATTATTAATAACCTTAACTTTATTTTTTATTTTATCCAAGATGTAGGTTGTAGAGATGTATTCCAAATTAAAAGGAGGATCTTGACGTATTAAGATATATTTACATTTTGAAAGATCTAAAGTTTGTTTACTTTTAATTTTAAAAAAATTTTTATTTGTATAATTAAATTTTATAAAAAAACCCTTAGCTAAAACTTTATCATTGATAATAGATAGATCCTTAGGGTCATAATGAAATATTTTATAATTTAATCTTTGGGCCTCTACCGCTAAAAATACACTTGTATCACTTTTTGGATTTAATTTTGAAGGATGGTTAGCTTGAATACCAACTATTTTACTTGTCATATAAGTCATTTAAATTTTCATTTTTAGAAAATTTATTTATCATATGATCTGCGTTTGTTGTCTTATTATCAATTAATTTATCTAGGTGATTTAAAAATTTTACCTCACTTTCTCCAGATTTACTTAAAACATCTCTTGTTTTAAGACCTTTTTTAGAAATCCCAAGTAAAATTGAAGACCAGTAAAGTAAATTTTTACCCATTAATTCAGTATTAAAACCTTTTTTTGGAGCCTCAAGGTAGGCATTAATAATTTTGTTTTTATCCCACTTAGAAATTAAATCATATGCTTCATCTAAATTACCATACAGAATTCCAGTGTTAAAAGCTGGACCTGAACATAAGCAGTCCCACCCACAAGTATCCATTGATCTTAATTCAATGTATTTTTTTAATCTATTTTCAGTAAAGATTGTACTCAAGTGTGTTGTTAGATCATCTTCAGTAGGAACCCTGTTATTGATCTCTTTAATTTTACCATCCATAAAATCTTGAAAGGAATAATTATTTCCAGATAAGTACTCTTTATTGTCTTGAATAAATAGAAGAGGAAAATTTATTGCAAAGTCAGCATATTTTTCAAAGTCCATGTTATCAAAAAAAACTTTAGGCAATCCACCTCTAGAGGTCTCTTGCCAAACTTTTGATCTATAAGACATGTAACCACTATTTTTTTTTTCAACAATGGATGAGTTTGCAAAAAGGGCAATAGATATAGGAACTATTGAATTTATAACCTTAAATTTTTTAATAAAATCTTTTTCTGAATCATAATCTAGATTTAACTGAGTACCACAAGTTCTATACATCATATCTAAACTTAAGGGCCCACCATTTGGCATATCATTAGTCATTACTATATATCTTTGTTTTGGATTGTTTGGCACTTCTGCTCGTGTTGATATTGGATCAAAACCTGAGCTTACAATTTTTAAATCAAATTTTTTAGTAACCTGTTGTAATTCAAATAAATAGTCATGAGATTCTGCACAAGCCTCATGAATATTATTAAGTTTATCACCTGATAGCTCAATTTGATTTCCAGGCTCAAGAGTAATACTTTTTCCTTGTTTTTGAAGTCCAATAATATTTTGCTTTTCCATAATAGGCTGCCAGCCAAATTCAGTTAAAGCTGAAAACATTTTAAGTATAGTGGGGTAGTCGATACGTTTATTTTTTTTTTGATCAAATAAAAATTTCTCATGTTCAATTCCGATTTTAAAGTTCTTAACCTCTTTAATACCGGACTTGAAATAATTAATGATATTTTCTTTATGAGTGATCATATTTTATATATAGAAATTTAATTATTTGATGCTGTGCTTAAAAGAGATAGTTGTGTAATTTTATCATCACCTAAGATATCAATTGGTTTAACAGGATATTCACCTGTAAAATAATGATCTGTAAGTTGTGGATAAATTTTGTCTCTTTTTTCAAATCCCATTGCTCTATACAAACCTTCAATTGATAAAAAGTCTAAAGATTTAGCACCAATGAATTCACAAATTTCATCATTGGTTTTATTAGCCGCTAATAATTCTTTTTTAGTTGGGGTATCGACCCCATAAAAATCAGGATATTTAATTTCTGGGCAAGCAATTTTTACATGAACTTCTTTAGCTCCTGCATCATATAACATCTTAACAATTTTGTGAGAGGTCGTTCCTCTTACTAACGAGTCGTCTATTAAAATAATTCTTTTGTCTTTAATCGTAGATTGATTAGCATTTAATTTTAATTTAACCCCAAGACTTCTAATTTTTTGACTAGGTTCAATAAAAGTTCTACCAACATAATGATTTCTAATTAAGCCTAATTCAAAATTTATCCCTAAATGTTGAGCAAACCCAAGAGCTGCTGAATTTCCAGAATCTGGAACAGGCACCACTATATCTGCTTCAATTTTATTTTCTTTTGCAAGTTCAATACCAAACTTTTTTCTATACTCATAAGCCGATTTACCATTTAGTAAACTATCTGGCCTTGCAAAATAAATATATTCAAAAACACAAGGGCGAACTTTTCTAGGAGGAAAAGGCTTAATACTTTTTAATTCGTTTTCTTCAACATAAACCACTTCACCATTTTCAACATCTCTAATATATTTTGCGCCTATAATATCTAGCGCACAAGTTTCAGATGCAAATACAAAACTATTCTTAATTTTACCAATCACTAATGGTCTTATTCCATGAGGATCCCTAACACCAATTAAAATATTTTGGGTAAGCATAACTAAAGCATAACCACCTTGAATTTGAAAAATTGCGTCAATAATTTTATCAATAGTTTTATTGCGCTTTGATTTTGCAATGAGTTGAACAATAGTTTCAGTATCAGATGTCGTATGGAAAATTGCACCATCTTCAACCAATTTATTTCTTAGGGTAATGGAGTTGGTTAAATTTCCATTATGCGCAACACCTATGCCTCCTGCATTAGTGTCAGCAAAGAAAGGCTGAATATTTCTTAAAGTGTTTTCACCAGTTGTACTGTATCGATTATGACCAATAGCATAGTTACCCGGTAGACTATTTAATACTTTTTCTTTATTGAAATTATCACCCACCAAACCAAATCTTTTTTCAGAATGATATTTTTTGCCATCAAAAGTTACAATTCCACAACCTTCTTGACCTCTGTGCTGTAGAGCATGTAAGCCTAAGGCAGTAAGTGCAGCGGAATCTTCACTATTGCTAACACCAAAAACTCCACACTCTTCTTTTAATTTTGGATTATATATCTTCAATTTTTTCTTTAGAATTTTGGTAACTTTTTTCATTTGGAAATTCTTTTACTAGATAATTACTACCTTTTTCAATGTATGGAAAGGTGTATGATTTATCGATGTTAATTGGCCATTTGTTATAATTATAAACAATATCTATCGCTGTGAATAAGCAAACACAGATTATATAGCTTCTAATAAAACCAAAAAATAAACCAAAAATAGAATCGAGTCTTCCTAGTCCAACAAACTTAATAGATTTACTGATTGCTCTATTGGCAATTAAGATAATAAATATAACCAAAACAAAAATAACAACTCCAAGGGCTACATCAAGCACATACTCACTATCAATTATGTTTTTAAAATAGGGTTTAATTCTTGGAAATAAGATTAAAGTGACCACATAAGCCAATAACCATTTTGAAGCTGACAACAAACTTAAAACAAAACCCTTACCGTAACATTTGATGACAGACATTATTGTTATAATCAAATAGATGAGATCAATTAAAGAGATTGCTTCATAAAAATCTTTTAAAAAATCCACCATAACTGTTTTATTTTCCGAAAGGTTTACTAATTAGCAGAAGAGAAGGAAGTAGGGTTAAAACAGAAATCATTGCTAGCAACATGGCTATGCCAGTGAATACACCAAAATAAATTGTAGGTATAAATTTAGAGAAAACTAAAATTGAAAAACCAAATACTATTGTAATTGAAGTATTGAGTATTGCAACGCCGACAGTTGAGTGACAAGTTTTAAGTGTTTTATTGTAATCGTTAGTTTTAGTAAACTCTTCCTTAAATCTGTAGATATAATGAATACTATTATCGACTGCAATGCCTATGGTAATGGCTGCGATAGTGATAGTCATCATATCAAGAGGTATTCCAAGCAACCCTATAATTCCTAAGATAAAAAAAGCTGCAATAAAGTTTGGCACAACTCCAATTAAAGATAATTTAACATTTTTAAACAAGATTAAAAACATTATAAAAATTCCAGTCATTACCAATCCCAGAGTTAGTATTTGAGATTTAAATAAACTTTGTAATAAATTGTTAAATAAAATTAACACACCACCTAGTTTAAATTCCTCTTTACTTAATTTTAATTCATTTTCTAAATCATAATTAATTTTATTTATTAAATCATTTCGTCTTAATCCTTCTTGAGAGTCGATAATTCTTAAGCTTATTCTTGCTTCATTATCTTTAATTGAAATATATGGATCTATAATCTCTTTTTTAATACCTTCTGGGATCTTAGAATATAAAACACCCATCTCTAAAGTTCCTAATGGTTTATTATTATTAAGCTGGGTTGCAACTTCGATAATGGAACTAAAAGACAAAACCTTACCGATTGCGGGTAAATTATCTAAATAATTATGAACAGACTGAATTTTATCGATTTTATCTTTAGTAAACCAATATTTTTCATCATCTTGACTTTCTTCATCGTCCCAACTTTCAAATTCATCATCCTCACTTGAATTTTCTTCTAGTGGTTTAGGAAATTTTAAGATTACCTCCAAGGGTGTGGTGCCACCTAATTTTTCATCAATTAGTTTCATGCCCTTATAAATTTCAGTGTTCTTATTAAAATAATTTATAAAACTATTTTCAACCTCAAGACGGCTTATACCAAGGACACTTGCAATTAAAATAAAACCAGTAATTACAAAAATAATACTTTTATTATTAATAGATATTTTTCCAAGAAAGGCAGTAATTTTTGAACCTTCATCTTCTTTAATACTAATATTATTATCAGACATGAAGTTAAGAAGTGTTGGCAGCAACGTAAAGGTTATAATAAATGAAGTGATCAAACCAAAGGTCATCATCCATCCAAAATCTATAATAGGTTTTATGCCACTAAATATTAATGAAAGGAAAGCACATATTGTAGTTAATACGGTATAGATAATTGGCCAAAACATTTTGCCAGTGGTCATTGAGATAATCTTAAAATTATCTAAATTTGGAAAATCATTCTTTAGCTGTAGAAAACGAGTACTCATATGAATATTCATTGCCATAGTTAAGATCAACATCAGTGCAATAAAGTTTGATGATATAACAGTTACTTTCCAACCAAGTAGACCGAGCAATCCAGTCATAATTAATACAGAAAAGAAACAGCTACTAATTGGAACAATGATCCAAATTAATTTTCTAAAAACAAACCAGAGTGTTGCGATGATAAACAATAGAACTCCTAGGCCAAATACAATAATATCACTTTTGATAAATGACATCATGTCATCGGCAATCATAGGGATACCACCTAAGTAGATCTTACCTATATCTTCATAGCTTTTGATAATCTCTCTTATTTCAGTAATGTTTTCATGATTTTTCTTCTTTAAAGTATCTTTATAAATTTCTATTTCTTCATCAGTTTTATTTTCTAAATCTTTTAAATCATTCTTTTTAATATAAACAATTATTCCACTAGTATTACCATCTTCACTGATAACAAAATTTCTAAAGACAGGGCTGTTTAATATTTCTTTAAATCCCCGCTCAGTATCAACACCCTCATCTTTTAGGGTTGTAAAACTTTCTAATCTTTCTTGTAGAGGTGCTTCTGAATTATTTAATAAAGGAATATCTAGTAAGGTTACTACACTATGTACCCAGTCTAGGCTTTGAATTTTATATTTAAGACTTAAAAGATTATTAATTGAAGACTCTGCAACCATTCCTTCATTAGGAGAGTAGGTTAGAACTAAAAATTCTTTAGAGCCATATCGTTCAGTAATTTCTTGTAAATATTTAAGATCAGGATCTCCTTCAATTAAAAGGGTTTCAGATGAAGCATCTAATCTAAAATCTTTTGAAAAATAACCAAAACTTAGCAACGTTATTATAAGCAATACAAAAATTGATTTTGGATTCTTTAATATAGTGTTTTGGTATAAATGAGATAGCATTTAAGACTAATATATTTGATATTAGTTACTTTGAGTATCTTTAAATTTAGTAAACATTGCCTCAAATTCTACCATGATATTACCTGTGGGCCCGTGTCTTTGTTTTCCAATAATAAGTTCAGCTAAATTTGATACTTCATTCATTTTAGCTTGCCATTCTGCATGCTCAACGGTTGCTGGTCTTGGCTCTTTTCTTTCTAGATAATAAGCTTCTCTATAGACAAACATTACGACATCTGCATCTTGTTCAATTGATCCTGATTCTCTTAAATCTGACAATTGAGGTTTGTGATCGTCTCTTTGTTCAACAGCTCTTGAAAGCTGTGATAGGGCAATAACTGGAAGTTTAAGTTCTTTTGCCATTGCCTTAAGCCCTTGGGTAATTTCAGAAATCTCTTGAACTCTACCGTCTCTATTTCCAGAAGATCCTCTCATTAACTGTATGTAATCGACTACAATTAAATCTAGACCAAATAATCTTTTAATTCGTCTTGCTCTATTACTCATTGCAGCAATACTAATTGCTGGAGTTTCATCTATATAAAGAGGTAACTCAGCTATGTTTTTTGATGTTTCAATAAATTTATCAAACTGTTCATCTGATATTCTTCCACGTCTTATATCATTTGATTTGATTCTTGATTGCTCTGCTAGAATTCTAGTTGATAATTGTTCTGAAGACATCTCTAGAGAAAAAAATGCTACTGATGATTTTTTTCCAGCTTCTTGCAATTTTTGAGCAGCATTGAAAGCTATATTGGTTGCAAGTGCAGTTTTACCCATTGAAGGTCTTCCAGCAATAATAATTAAATCAGAATTATGTAATCCACCCAATCTATCATCTAAATCTCGAAGACCTGTTGGCACTCCAACAATTCCTTCATCATTTTTATAAGCAGCAGAGGCCATTTCAATGGTTTGTTTCATTGCTTCATCAAATTTAATTAAAGATGAGTTGAACGAACCTTTTTCAGCTAAATCAAACAATAATCTTTCTGAGTTTTCAATTATGTTTTGACCATTAGTATTAAGGTCATTTATTTTTGCAGCATCAATTGTATTTTCAGAAATTTTAATTAATTCACGCCTGACGAACATGTCATAAATAATTCTTGAATACTCAATCGCTTGTCTTGATGATGTTGAAAATTTTGTAACTTTAACTAAGTATTCAGGTACATTAATTTCATCTTTTTCATTTTCAAAATAATTCTTTAAGGTGATAGGGTTTGCGAGCATCCCTTTGTAAATAAGGCTTTCGATTGCAGAAAATATTTTATGATGCATTGGATCATAAAAATTAATACTTGAAACTACTGTATTAATTTCATCAAATATTTCATTCGACACCAAAATAGATCCGATAACTGATTGCTCAGCTTCGATGTTGTTTGGTAGCTCTTTGAAGGTATCTTTGACGATGCTTAGATTATTTTCCATGGATAAATCTTATCTGAAAAACGATTTTAACAAATAACAAATATATGCTGGGGAAAAAATTGTATAATTACTGAATATTTTCTGCTGTAACTACATTAATTGTAATTTCAGAATCCACTTGTGAGTGCAAAATAATTTTCACCTTAAATTTACCAAGTGATTTAATTTCAGTTACGGGTTGTATCATTGATGGTTTAATATCTAATTTGTCGCTCTCTAATAATATTTTAGAAATTTCAGTTGGTTTAACTGAACCATAAAGCTCTTTGTTTTCTGTACTCAATTTCTTAATTTCATACTCTTTACCATTTATTTGTTCTGAAATTTTTTGAGCTTCTTTCTTTTTCTCAGTATCTTTTTTACCTAGCTCAGTTTTAATTTTTTCAACTTCAGCAATGTTTTCTTTTGAAGCGTATAAAGCTTTTTTATTTGAGATAAGAAAATTTCTAGCAAAACCTCTTTTAACATCTATGATTTCACCAATAGATCCAATTCTTCTAAGATTTTCTAAAAGAATAACTTTCATCTAAATTAACGCTAAATTTCTAGCTCTCTTGATAGACAGTGAAAGCTCTCTCTGTTTTTTTTGAGAAACGTTGGTAATTCTTGATGGTAAAATTTTGCCATTTTCAGACATGTATTTTTTTAATAACCTTATGTTCTTATAATCAACCACTGGAGCACCTTTTACCGATAGTGGGCAAGATTTTTTAAATTTATATTTGTTTGGCTGAAAAATACTTAGTTTTGCAAAGTTACTTTGACTTCCTTTTTTTTTATTTCCAGCTCTTTTTTTTGATGGCATAATTAGTTCTTATTAAAATCTTTTTTGTATTCTTTTTTTTCGTATTCATCTTTTTTTGAGAAATATTTAGCTTCTAAGTCAAATTTTTTAACTTTAACTGTCATATATCTTAAAAGGTTTTTATCAATTGCTTCATTCTTCTCTAATTCTTCTATAATTTTACCAGCACCTTTAATTTTAAAGTGCATGTAGATACCTTTTTTATTTTTTTTGATCTCATATGCTAGGTTTAGCAATCCCCAATCTTCAGTTTGTACAATCTCACCCTCATTTTTTTCAATTATTTTAGAGTATTTCTCAGTTAATGACTTAACTTGAGCAGGGCTAGTGTCTTGTCTTGCTACTATAGTGTGTTCGTATAAATTCATATTTGTTCTTTAATAAAAAGTGAGGATATACTATTATAATTATTGAATTACAACACTTAAAACCATAATAAACTTTAGATATTTAAATGTTTTCTGTTATATTTCCAGGCCAAGGCTCTCAATTAGTAGGAATGGGCAAAGACTTACATAATAAGCATAGTCTAGTTCAAGATTTATTTAAAGAAGCAGATGACACCCTTGGATTTTCCATATCAAAACTTGTTTTAGAGGGTCCAAAGGAAGATTTGGATCTAACAGAGAATACTCAACCAGCAATATTTCTTGTTAGCTATTCTATATTTAAACTTATTAAGGAAGAATTTAAAATAGACTTAAATAAAGCAAGTTTTTTTGCAGGACATTCATTAGGAGAGTATTCAGCCTTAACTTCTGCTGGATCATTATCATTTTCAGACACATTAAGAATATTAAAGATCAGAGGAAATGCTATGCAAGGCTCTGTACCAAAAGGTGTGGGCGGAATGGTTGCAGTTTTAGGCTCTGAAATTGAGACAATAGAAAAAATTATTACAGATAACAAAGATAAGTATGAGTGTTACATAGCAAATGACAATTCTATGGGGCAGATAGTACTAAGTGGTAAGATAGATGATTTAGAAAAAATAATGGGTGATTTAAAAGCTGCAAATATAAAAAATATAAAACTTCCAGTTAGTGCCCCATTTCATTGTAAATTAATGAGCAAAGCAACTTTGGTAATGAATGAGGAAATAGCAAAATTGAATTTTAAAGAACCAGAAAATAAACTGATTTCAAATGTAACTGGTAAAGAAATTTCAGATTCTATTGAATTAAAAGATTTATTGGTAAAACAAATTGAAAGTAGAGTTAGATGGCGTGAAAGTGTTTTATTGATGATTGAAAAAGGAGTTACTCAATTTATAGAGATAGGCCCAGGTAAAGTTTTGTCAGGTTTAGTAAAAAGAATTGATAAAAATGTTAAAGTTAGTGCAATAAATAGTGAAGAAGATATAAAGTTAATAAATATAAATGAGTAGTTTAAAAGATAAAAATTTTATAGTCACAGGTGCCTCAGGTGGAATAGGAAATTCCATTGCTGAAAAACTACATGAACAAGGTGCAAATGTTTTAGCAACAGGAACAAGAATTGAAAAATTAGAAGAACTTGCAAAAAAATTTAATGGCATTAAAACTCTCAAGTTTGATATTTCTCAACACGAAAAAATTGAAGAATTTATTAATGAAGCTACTGAAAAATTAGGTGGTTCACTTGATGGTATTATAAATAATGCTGGAATTACAAAAGATAATTTAACAATAAGAATGAGCTTGGAAGAGTGGACAAAAGTAATAGATATAAATTTAACTTCTACTTTTTTAATGTGCAAATATTCTATTAAAAAAATGCTTAAGAATAAGTCTGGAAAAATTGTTAACATAACATCTGTTGTGGGTCACACAGGAAACGTAGGTCAGGCTAATTACACAGCATCTAAAGCAGGAATTGTTGCAATGTCTAAAAGCTTAGCAATTGAGTATGCTAAAAAAAATATTAATATTAATTGTATCTCTCCTGGCTTTATAAGCACTGCCATGACAGATCAGATAGATGAGAAACATAAAGAAGCAATTATTGCTAAAATTCCATCAAATAAACTAGGTAAGCCCGAAGATATTGCTAATGCTGTAATATTCTTAAGTTCAGATCAATCTGACTATATTAATGGAGAAACTATACATGTAAACGGGGGCATGTATTTGGGTTGACAAAATCCCTTTTTAAACTATTAACGAAATATAACAAAAAGGATCAATATGTCAGAAGATATTTCAAGCAAAGTTAAAAAAATTGTGGCAGACCATTTAGGAATAGATGAAGCAAAAGTTCAAGACGACTCCAGCTTTATCGATGACCTTGGAGCTGATAGCTTAGATACAGTTGAATTAGTTATGGCTTTCGAAGAAGAATTTGGTTCAGAAATTTCAGATAGTGAAGCTGAAAAAATTCTAACTGTTGGTGATGCTGTTAAATTTATTGAAGGCAAAGCTAACTAAAAATTTAAATGTCCAAAAAAAAAGATGGGATAATGGTGATTTTATCATCCCCATCTGGGGCAGGCAAAACCACATTAGTAAAACTTCTCTCTCAAAATAAAAACTTTCATATATCGGTATCTCATACCACTAGAAAACCAAGAACTAATGAAATTGCAGATAAAGATTATTATTTCGTTAATTATGAAAAGTTTGAAACCTTAATTAAAAATGAAGAATTCTTAGAATACGCAAAAGTATTCAATCACCTTTACGGGACCACAAGAACACCTGTAATTGAAAAGTTAGAAAAAAGTGAAAATGTAATATTTGATATTGATTGGCAGGGTGCTGATCAAATTAAGAATAAAAAGCTAAACTATAAATTAATTACCTTCTTTATTTTACCTCCTAGCAAGGAGGTTTTATTTGAAAGACTATCTAATAGGCACACCCAAGATAAATTAATTGTAGAAGAAAGAATGAAGGAGTTTACTAGAGACGTTTTACATTGGATTAATTATGATTATGTGATCATCAATGATAATCTTGAAGAATGTTATTCAAAAATCAGTAATTTAATTGACGCTGAAATTAACAATGGCTCAAAAGATTACGATAAAGAGTACATTAGAAAACACGTAGAAAAATTAACATTTTAGATCCTCATATTCTTTTGTCAGCTTAAAGTAGATTTCAGGCTCAAGGTTTTGAGGTCTTAGATTAAGATCAATATTGAATTTACTAGCAACTTCCTTAGCATTATTAAATATTTGGTTAAAAGGTTTTTTTAACATTTTTCTTCTTTGACTAAAAAAAACTCTAGTAATCATTTCAAGATTTTTAGCATCTTTTAATTCAAAAGAATTTTCTTTGGGAGTAAACAATAAAAGAGAGCTATCTATTTTTGGACGAGGAGAAAAACTTTGAGGTTTTATATCTATTATTTTTTTAACATTTAGTTTCCAATTAGTTAGAATCGAAAGACGTCCATATTTTGAATTATTAGACCCAGCAACAATTCTATCAGCTACTTCTTTTTGAAACATAAGCACCAAGCTTTCAAACCAAAACTCTTTATGAATATTTACTATCCACTTAGAAAGTATCTCTGTAGAAATGTTGTAAGGCAGATTACCAAATACTACTAATTTTTGTTCTGAAATTTCATTTTCTGAAACTTTTAGAACATCTTCATTAATAATTTCTATCTGATTATTAAACTTTTCTTTTAAAACCAAAGAGAGCTTGTCATCTTTTTCTACAACAAAAACTTTCTTAGGATTATTTTTTAAAATATAACTTGTTAAATTTCCACTTCCAGGTCCTATCTCTAAAATTTCTTTATTAGCGATTTCGACTGTAGAGACAATTTTTTCAAGCACCTCTCTATCTATTAGAAAATTTTGACCAAGACTTTTTTTAGCTCTAATATGCACTTAATTATCTAAGAATTTTAATGCTTCAATTAAACTTTGAGGGTTAGATTTGTTTTTGCCTAACATTGAAGTGTTTGGTCCATGATCTGGAGACACTCGAATAAATGGCAAACCTAAGGAAATATTAATTGCATCAAAATTAAATAAAGTTTTCATAGGAGTAAGTACTTGATCATGGTACATCCCAATAATTACATCGTACTTTTTTATATAGTCTTTAATAAATATAGTGTCAGCAGGATAGGGTCCATCAACATTAAATTTTCTTTGTTTTAGTATCTTAATAGCAGGGATTATGATCTTATCTTCTTCAGAATTATTAAAATTACTTTCACAATGAGGGTTTAAACCAGTAATTGCTATTTTTGGTTTTTTATTAAAGTTAGTTTTATAAAAATCATTAATAAGTTTTACATGAATTTGTAATTTCTTTTTTGAGATTTTTCGGGGAACATCTTTTAGTGCAAGATGAGTGGTTAGCGGACTCACAGATAGGTTCTTATTATGTATAAGCATTGCTACCTTATGATCTTTATTAGTTTTTTTGGCTAAATATTCTGTGATACCAAGAGTTTTACCTTTTAAAAAATGTTTTTTTGAAATTGGTCCATTAATAAATTTTGTAAGTTTATTTCTTTTTAAAATCTCTAAGGCAATATCAAAACAATTCTTTATATAATCATTTGATTTATTTGAAATTTTTTCAAAACATCTTTTAAAATTATAATTAACATCAACTAGGTTTATTTGTTTGTTGTTTAAAGTATCTAACTTAGTAATATCTTTATCAACGGTATTAATCTTAAAATTAAATCTTAATTTTTTCATTTGTTCTTGAAGTAGTTTTTTTGAACAAACAATTATTAGTGGACTTTTATATTTTTTAAATTTTAGACTTTTGAAAAAAATTTCTAAAAAAATACTATTGGGTTCTCCAGCTACAATTATTATAGGCTTACAACTCATCAATAGTATTATTTATCTTAATTTTTTTGTAAAATATTTTTGAAAATTGATCTAATTGTTTACTAGTCTCAAATTGTAGCATTTTATTTAATTCTTCTTCTTCATTAATCTTAACTTTTTCATACTTAATTTCCTCAATTTTTAAAATCAAAAATAAGCCACCGGTTTGAATGGGGCCTGTGTATTGACCTGCCTCAAGTGTTTGTAATTCTTCTATAATTTTTTTTGATAATTTTTGTTCTTCAACCCATCCTATTTTACCACCAAATTTTGCACTATCTGAAACACTATATAGATTTGCAGTATTGTTAAAACCTACTTCGTTAATACTCTGAGTTATGTCTTTAAGTTTTTTATCAAAATCTGTACTGATTTCATTTTCAAACAAAATTTCCGAAAGAGAGTATACTTTTAGATCTAAATTATTATATGTTTCTTGTAATTTTTTTTTTAATTCATTTTTATCGATATTAATTAGTGAAATATACTGGTCATATACTAATTGATTCCATAAAACTTCAATTTGAATCTTATCTTTAATATAATTTAACGATACATTGTTTTTTTTTAAATACTGCTCAAATTCATTCTTATTATTAATATTTAAGGTTTTATAAAAATTCTCTAAATAAATATCGACATTAAGTTCTAATGTCTCAAAGTTAAAATATTTTTCTAGTTCTATTTTTTTAATCTTTTCTCTTAAAGCAGACTCTTTTGATACCTCTAGCATTCTAGCTTCATCAAGCTCTTTCAATCGGTTATTTAATGAAATTAGATACCGCTGTTCTTTTTCTACATCTTTATTTGTAATAATTTGATTATTAACTTTGTAGACAATATATACACTTTCATCAGAAAATAATTTTGTGTTAAGCATTATTAGAGACAAAATAATTAGAATATAAATAAACTTTATTTTATTCATTTTTTATTTATTAAGATTGGGTGATTTTGTTTGACCAAAAGGAATTATAGTTAAGCTTAAATAAATGCTTTCATTTGGTTTTAAATCTCTATCAGTATAATAATCTTTATTATATTTTATCGATGCAACCAGACAATCATTTCTATATTGATACATTAGATTATAAAATTCAGTTGCGTTAGTTTCCTTATTTTCCCTTGCTTCAAATGAAAAGCTATTTGATTGATCAAAATTATAGGTAGTTTTGTTTGAAAGATAACTTTCCTTATTCAGACTATTATTTTGATTAAGGTATTCAATGGTAGTAACAAAGTTATTAACTTTAAATTCATTTTTTAATAATTGATAATTTGTATCTTTTAAATTTTCATCTTGTGAAAATTCATACTCAATATCGTAAAAATTATTTGGGTTGTAATTTAAATATCCCATTATATCAGAGGTTTTATTTCCAAGTGAACTGTTGATAGGTAAATTTTTATCTTCTTCATATTTAAAAACATTAGCAATTTTACCAGTAAAAACATCTCTACCAGTTAAATCAGTTTTATTGTATTCAGTTCCAAAACTTAATGAGCCACCTCCTTCTACAGAGTCATTTGACCCGAGTCGATTTAGACTAAACACATTATTAACATTAACTCTTCTATCATCATCCCTGGCTTTTTTTGAATTATTGGGACTATACCTTGCTGATATAATTGGTTTAATTATATTTACGTAGCTGTCTGTTTTTTTTTCTAATGGAAAAGATGAACTATATTCAATTAGAGAAGCTATTTTTGTATCTAATTTTTCTTTATAGTTTTTTGAATTTTCACTATCAGTATTTATATTTTTAAACAGTAAATTAAAATTATTTTTTAAACCTTTGTCAGTAAATTTTGGATAAGATCTATATAAAAAGTCATTTATAACAACTTTTTCAAAAACATTTGTGTCATAATTTTTGAAATGGCCATTCGAGCTAAGACTCAAACTGCCAGAAGTTAATAAATCAGTATATAAATCTTTTTTAAGATTATATGAAGGATAAACATATTCATATTTATCTGAATCTGGAATATCACTTAATTTTTCATACATTATGAATTCTGTCTCTAGGCTTAAATCTTCTTTTAAAGCATTAAAACTTAATGTGGAAGTTAATGTTCCAGTATCATTATTTATTAGAGGAGACTGTAATTTATATTGCTTTAAATAAGTGTCACTGGAAGAATACTGCAAATCAAGAGACATTTTAGCATCATCAAAATAGTTTGTATTAAGTTCCTTTTGGCTATTTGAAAAAAAATGATTTTTGGATGAATGATTTTTTTCATTCAATAAACTAAAGTCTACTATATGTTTTGATTTTTCATTAACAGACCTGTATTCAGATTGCGCTAGAATTTTATTTTTTGAATAAAGTCTAGGACTTAAAGTTAAATCTTTGTTAGTAGAAATTACGTGAAAATAAGGCAATGTAAAAGCTGAACCAGCTGAATTAGAGCTTGCAAAAGTGGGCATTAAAAAACCAGATTGTCTTTTTACAGTCGGATCAGGGTGAAAAAATTTTGGAAAATAAAAAACAGGTTTATCATAAATTTTTAACCAAGCGTTTTCATAATTAATAGTTTTTTTTTTCTTATCGTGGGTAATTTTTTTTGCTAAAAATTCCCAAGGAGGACAGTCGTCGTTTCTTTTACAAGTTGTAAAAACACCTTTTTCTATTATAGTTTTGTCTTTGTCACTACTAATAGTTTTACCAGACATTCTTGGCTCATTATTTTCGGCCAAGCTATTAAAATCAATTAATATATCTTTACCAATTAATCTATTTGTTATTGGGTTTAAAAAAGCATTTTCAATATGATAAACATTATTTTGTATATCTGTAATTTTTGATTTAAATATTTTTATTAAATTATCATCAAATGTATAAATGAATTGCTCAGTAATAAAATTATTACCAGGCTTATCAGACAAAGAAGATTTAGTATTTGATATGATGGTTCTTTTATTTTTGTTATAAATAGCTTCTTCAGATTTAAATTTAATGTTATTTAATAAATCATTAATCTCAACATTTCCCAATGCTTTAATGGTAGAGACTTTTTGATCATAAATTAATTTGTCAGCAATAAGTTCTATATTTTTTTCAAATAAAATAGTTCTTGCATTGTTAGCAATCAATATAGAATTATTTTTATCAAATTTAAAACTTTCACCATCAATCTTTATATTGTCAACCTCAGAGTAAGCAGAGCCTGATCCAGTATTAGTTATATTGCCATTGTCAGTAATCAGTATTTCTGATGTACTAAAAGAAATTTCATTAGCGTTAATTTTATTGTGAAAAAATAGAATAACAAAAAGAAATAAACAAATTATATAACTTAAATTATTTTTCATTTAACCTAACTATTCCAATTGATATAATCAGTATGAATATCATAAACGGAAGATATATTGAAAATAAAATTGGTATTTTTCCATTTTCACCCATTAAAGAAAATACAAACGTTAAGTAATAGATAATTACGGATGATAATATTCCAATAAGTAGGTGAAAAATCTTAGAAGTATTGCGTTTATTATTAAACATTAGAATTGCAGCCAAAACCGTCATAATAGATAAGAATAATGGAAAAGAATAAAGCTTGTTTAAATGAATAACAACTTCTCGAGTTGAATTTCCTAATGAAGCATAGTCATTTTTTAATTTGATTAGTTGAAAATAATCTAATGATGACAAATTTCTAAATAAACTATTAATTTTTTCAATATTAAAATGTGTTTCTATTAAGTATTCCTTATCTGATTTAACTGAACTGTTGTTATTAAAAATTAATGGTTCAGCTACAATCCATTCATGTTTAGAAATATCAACTTTTTTAGATTGAATTAAATTTATTAATTGAAAATTATTATCAAACTCATGAATTGAAACATTGGTTAAAAAATTTTTATCAATTTTTTCTGAATTAATAATCAATATTTTATTATCTATTTCATCTTTAATCCATAAACCACTTTCTTTAATAACTGCTAAATATTTATTATCATTCGAATAAGAGTTTTTTAAGTCAAAGTAAATAAATCTTAATTTAGATGAGAAGGTATAAAATAAAGTCACTAATATAAATCCACAAATAAATGAGGTTAAAAATAAGGTACGTAAAATTCTAAGATTACTTAATCCATTAACCTTTAAAAGCTCTAGCTCATTTTTATCAATTATATCTAGAAAAAAAAATTGAGTACTAATTAAAAAAATGAAAGGTAAAATTTCAAAAATAGTTGCAGGTGAATTTAATACACTAAGCATTACTGTAAAAAAAGGACTAATTTCTAAATCCTTAAAAAAATTTATCTCTTCAAGTAAATTAAGTATAAAAATTAATGCAAAAAAAATTAAAAAAATATTTAAAATTTTTTTTAAAAAAAGTGTAACAAGATAAAATTCAAAAGTTTTAATCATTAAAAATTTGTTTTTGATTTGATAAATGAAAAAATATATAAGCTTAAAATTGAAAATAATGGAAAAGTTATAAAAAAATAAAATCCGATAATATTATTTGAGGCATATCTTAATGAAAGTTCAGATAAGATAATGACAACAATACCAAAAAAAAATATTATATATTTATATAAACTAAATTTTTTGTTTTCTTTTGAGTTAAAAAATAACAAACAAGCAATCATTGAAAGTAATAGCAAATATACAGGCTTGTAAAATCTTTTAAAAACTTCTTCTTTCACATTCTTAATTGTTCTTTTGTCACAACTAAAGATTTCACTCTTTAAATCTTTAGCTTTGCCTTTGGCATTATAAGTCAAACATTTTATTAAAAGTTTACTATTTAATTCTTGTATTTTTGGAAATGTTGTACTTTTAGAAGTATATTCACTTAAATCAAAATTAATTTTATCAAATGAAAAATTATTAGTTTTATTGCTATTTACATTAACTATATCTCCATTAAACAACTCTAGATATTTTTTCTCATTTGAATTTTTTAAATAACCTTTCTTTGCATAAATAACTCTAGAAGAAGTATCTAAACCCTTATTCGTTTCTTTCAAATAAATATTATTATAAGTTCCACTTGGTTTTTCAGACTCAATAAAAATAGTTAAGTTTTCAACCACATCAATAAATTTACCTTCTTGAAATAATGATGGAAAAAAATCTACATTAGAATTCCTAATGAAATTTCTAGCTTTATCCTGACCTTTTGGTGAAATATATGAGCCCATGATTATTTGAAAAATCATAAAAAATAACGAGAAGCTTAAAATTACTTTAATGAATTGTAATTTACTTACACCAGCAGTCCAATAAACAATCAATTCATTCTTTAATTCATACCTATTAATTTGGTAAAAAAGCGAGACAAAAAATATGAAAGGTAAAATTCTATGAATAACTTTAGGAAAATTGAAGAAGGTATAAGAAAAATATACAAAAAAACCATGACCATCTTCTGTGATAAAGTCTAGATAGTTAACTGCTTGAATGACCCACACAATCAAACCAAGAGTTAAAGTCATTAATATAAAAAAAAAGAAGGTATCCTTTAAAAAATGAGCAAATAATAATTTTTTCATTGTAATATAATAAATTTATTCATATATAGCACTCATCTATCTCAGATTGTATTTAAAAATTTATGTCTATTGCAATTAATTACTCTACTAAATTTGTAAATAAAACATCTTCAAATCTTGTTTTATTTGTGGATGAAAAATTTAATATTATTCAACTTAAAAAGAATATTTCAATTTGTGATTATTCTTACATATCTGATCTATTAAAAAATAGTGATTTAAAAAAAGATATTCTTGTATTTAATATTAATTCAAAAAAAACAATATATTTGGTGTCTGTCAAGAAAGATTTGAAAACATCTGATATAGAAAGCTTAGGTGCTAAATTTCATAGTCATATTAATTATGATAAAAGTGATAATTATTTTATAAATGTAGATACTATCAATAGTAAAACTGAAAATCTCGCAGCTTACTTCCTGCACGGATTAAAATTAAAATCATATGAGTTTAATTTTTACAAATCCAAAAAGAATAGAAAATCAATTTCTATTAATGTGATTGACAATAAAAAAAAGATTTCTTCACAACAACAAAAACGCTTTAAAGCTCTAGAAGAAGGAACTTTTTTTGCAAGAGATCTTGTCTCAGAACCTGGAAATATTTTGCACCCTGATGAGTATGCAAAAAGAATAAGTAGACTTAAAAAGGATGGTTTAAAAATAAATATTTATGACGAAACAAAATTAAAGAAATTAGGTATGAATGCACTACTTGGTGTTGGACAAGGCAGCATTAGAGGATCCTATTTAGTAACAATGGAATGGAATGGTTTAAAAGATAACTCTAAACCGGTGGCATTTGTTGGTAAAGGGGTTTGTTTTGATACTGGGGGTATTTCTTTAAAACCTGCAAAATTTATGGAGGACATGACTTATGATATGGCTGGTTCAGCTACAGTTGTGGGTTTAATGAAAAATTTAGCTTTAAGAAAAGCAAAAGTTAATGCTGTTGGTGTTGTAGGACTTGTTGAAAATATGCCTGGTGGAAACGCTCAAAGACCAGGGGATATAGTCAAATCTTATAGTGGTAAAACAATTGAAATATTAAATACAGATGCTGAAGGAAGATTAGTTTTAGCTGATGCTCTAACTTTTACAGAAAAAAAATTTAAACCAAAATTTATGATTGATTTAGCAACCTTAACAGGTGCTATAATAGTTTCTTTAGGATCTGAATTTGCAGGGCTATTTTCAAATGATGATAAATTATCAAAACAGTTATTAGAAGCTGGTGAAAAAGTTGATGAAAAATTATGGAGAATGCCTCTTCATAAAAATTTTGATAAATTAATTGATTCAAAAAATGCAGATATGCAAAATATTAACTATGTTGGTGGTGCTGGATCAACAACAGCTGCACAATTTTTACAAAGATTTATTTTAAACAAAACACCCTGGGCTCATTTAGATATAGCAGGTATGGCTTTTTCAAAATATGGTGGTGCTTTAAATTCAGGTGGAGCAACAGGATATGGGGTAAGATTATTAAACCAACTAATAGAGGATCATTATGAGTAGTTTAGAGCAAACATTATCAATAATTAAACCAGATGCCGTAGAAAGAAATTTAGAGACAGAAATTAAGGAGATGTTTCAACATAAAGGTTTTAAAATTGTAAAAGACAAAAAAATTCAAATAACAAAAAGTGAAGCAGAGCAGTTTTATAAAGTTCATGAAACAAAGCCATTTTACAATGATTTATGCACATATCTTTCATCTGGTCCAATAGTTGTTATGGTTCTTGAAAAAGAAAATGCAGTATTAGGTAATAGAGAGTTAATGGGAGCCACAAACCCAAAAGATGCTGAAGAGGGCACCATTAGAAAAAAATATGGAATTTCAATTGATAAAAATTCTGTACATGGTTCAGACAGTGTTGAAAATGCAAAAATAGAAATTAATTTCTTTTTCAAAGACTAATTAAAAATTTTTAAAATTGCTTTAGGATAAAGTTTGTGTTCTTGCTTAAGAACTTTTTTAGCAAGAGACTTTGGTGTATCTTTTTTTAAAATTTTAATTTTTTTTTGCATTATAATTTTTCCAGAGTCCAGTTTTTCTGTAACATAATGTACACTACAGCCTGTAAATTTATCTTTATTTTGAATTGCTCTACTATGAGTATTTAAACCTTTATATCTAGGGAGTAGAGAAGGGTGAATATTAATTATTTTGCCATTAAATTGTTTAATAAATTTACTAGATAGAATTTTCATAAATCCAGCTAAACAAATAAATTGTATTTTATTTTGTTTTAATAAATTTAATAATTTTTTTTCAGCTATTTTGATATTTTTGAAATTCAATATTTTCTTTTTGATTTTATATTGATTACCATATCTCAAACCTTTTGCTTTAATTATATTTGAAATTATCAAATCTATAGAAATTGGACTTTTTTTAGTTTTTGAAAAATTAATTAAGTTTTTAAGATTGCTACCAGTCCCTGAAATAAAAACCGCAGTTTTTATTTTATTAAGACCAATCAATTTTGCCATTAAGTTTAACTTTATTTTTCCCTGAAGTTATTTTGCCAATAACGTAAGGTTTAAATTCTTTGCTAAAAAACTTATTAATTTTTTTTAAGTTTTGTGGTTTTATTATTAAACAAAAACCAACACCACAATTAAATGTCTTTAACATCTCTTTATCATTAATATTATTTTGTTTTAGCCATTTAAAAATTTTTTTAGTTTTTACTTTATCCAAATCAATATCAGCAGAAAAACCATCTGGTATAACTCTTTTAATATTATCCTCAAGGCCACCTCCAGTAATATTGGCACATGAATTTAAGAGTTTACTTTTAATCAAATTTAAAATCTCATTAACATAAATTTTGGTTGGTTTGATAAGTTCTTTTTTTAAAAATTTATTATTTTTAAAATTTATATTATTTTTTTTTAAGACATATCGTACTAATGAATATCCATTTGAATGTATACCATTTGAGGGGACTGCTAAAATTAAATCATCTTTTTTAATGTTTCTTTTATCTAAAACTTTATTGCCATCAACTATGCCCACTGCAAATCCAGCAATATCAAATTTACCTTTTGCATAAGTACCTGGCATTTCAGCAGTTTCTCCCCCAACAAGTTCACAATTTGAAATCTTACATCCTTTTACAATGCCCTTAAGGATTGATTTCAATTTCTTTAAATCAATTTTATTAATAGAGATATAATCTAGAAATAATAAAGGTTTTGCTCCTTGAACGATTAAGTCATTTACGCTCATTGCAACTAAATCAATACCAATTGTATCAAATTTATTGAGTGTATTAGCTATTTCAACTTTCGTACCCACACCATCAGTGCAGGCTACAATTTTTGGTTTTTTTATATCTTTTGGAATGCTAGATATTGATCCAAAACCACCAATATTTTGAAACTTTTTTTTGCCTTTATTCTTTGTTGAAATTGAAGATATAAATTTAACAAAGTTATCTGCAGCATTTATGTTCACTCCACTTTTTTCATAGGTAAATTTTTCTTTTTTCATTAGTATAAAATATGCAAATTTTTAATAAATTTTTAAGATTTTCAAAACTATATATAATTTTTAGCTATATCGTTCTATTTTTAATAATTTTTTCCACAAGCTATTTGCATGCCAATGCATTTAAAGTATCAAATATTGAAATTTCTTCATCATTTGAGTTAAATTTCCAAAAAAATACTGTAATTGATGATGGTTTTAAAACTTCTTTCATTAATCTTTTGTCAATGATCACAACTACTACCGATAAAAAAAAGATTAAAAATACTCCAATTATTAAAATTAAAGAAATGATAGATTCATTTACAATCTCCAAGGAGAAATTTGTCGCCAATGAGTACTTTGCTACTCTTGAAACAACTTTTAATAAAAAAAAAGTTTTAAAGTTTCTTGAAAATAAAAATATTTTTCCATCAGCACCTATAAAAAATAAAGTTTTATTGATACCTGTTTTATTCGACACTGAAAAAGAAAGAGTCGATCTTTACGATGATAACCCGTTTTATAATAAGTGGAATAATGAAAAAAATAACTTTCAATTATTAGAATATTTCTTACCAAGTGAAGATTTAGATGATCTAAATAATATCCAAGAAGAAATTAACAATATTGAAGTATATGATTTTAATAGATTGGTAAAAAAATATGACATCAAAGATCATATAATATTAATAATTTATAAAACAAAAAATAAAGTAAAAATTTTATCTAAAATAAATTTAGACAATTCAACTAAACTTGTAAATAAAACATATAGTGAAATTAATTTACAAAATGAAACCAATATAGAAAAATTAATTATAGATTTAAAAAATGACTATGAAAATCAATGGAAAAAAAATAATGAAATTAATACATCAATTAAACTTCCAATTACCATTTCTTTAGATTCAAAAGATTATAAAAAAATTTCTAAAATAAAAAATGTTTTAGCAAATATGGACCTTATATCAGAATTTTATACATTAAAATTTGATAATCAAAATTTTCAAATTAGAATAGTTTATAATGGCTCTCCAAAACTATTTTTAAGCGATATGAGGAAACAAAATTTTGATTTAGTCATGACTGACAATGTATGGGTAGTTAAATGAAAAGTCTGAACCAATTATTACTAGATTTTAATTATGAGCAAAATTTTAAAGATGATGATTTTTATGTTGGAAAAAGCAACTATTACACTTTTGAAATTATAAATAAATGGCCAAAATGGGAAAAAAATATTTTAAATATAAGTGGTGAAAAGTTCTCTGGCAAAACTCATCTTGTTAATATTTTTTTAAAAAAATTTAATGGAATTAAGATTGAGTCAAACTTATTAAATAATGAAGATCTTAAAACCATTAAATCCTTTCAATGTATTGTATTAGAGGATTTGACCTTAGAAATTGATGAAAACCTCATTTACACACTTTTCAATATAATTGACCAGGATAATAAATTTTTAATTGTTACATCAAATAAACCGATTGTAGAAATTGATTTTAAGTTACAAGATCTAAGATCTAGAACAAAAAATTGTCTTTTAGCAAAAATTGAAAATCCAGATGATGAGTTAATGTTTGCTATAATACTGAAAAATTTATCAGATAGACAAATTACATTAGATAAAAAGTTGATTGA
The DNA here is from genome assembly GCF_059417735.1 of Candidatus Pelagibacter sp. PS_44. Taxonomy (NCBI): domain Bacteria; kingdom Pseudomonadati; phylum Pseudomonadota; class Alphaproteobacteria; order Candidatus Pelagibacterales; family Candidatus Pelagibacteraceae; genus Candidatus Pelagibacter; species Candidatus Pelagibacter sp. PS_44. The sequence goes on along the minus strand of NZ_CM182063.1, from coordinate 753,539 downwards.
TTATATTATTAAAAGAATAGACAGATCGTATAGCAAAATATTTGAATTCATATATAAAATTGATGAAATTAGTTTAAAAAAGAAAAAATCAATCGATTTTAAAATTATTAATGAGGCTTTAGAAAATTAAGTGAATAAGTATAGAACACATAATTGTAACGAATTATCAATATCCAACAATGGAGAAGAGATTATATTATCCGGATGGATCAACAAAAAAAGAGATCATGGTAATTTGTTATTTATTGATTTGCGCGATAATTATGGAATTACACAATGTATTATAGATAAAAGTAATGAAAGTTTTAAATCTCTTGAAAAAATACAGTTGGAAAGTGTAATAAAAGTTAATGGCAAAGTAATAAAAAGGAGTAATGAAACTATTAATTCAGATTTGCAGTCTGGTGAAATTGAAGTCAATATAAACTCTTTTGAAGTGCTGGGTTCATGCAAAGAACTCCCAATGCCTGTTTTTAGTGATCAGGAATATGCTGAAGAAATAAGACTTAAATATAGATTTTTAGATCTTAGAAGAAAAAAAATTCATGATAATATTCTTTTAAGATCAAAAGTTATTTCTTTCATAAGAAACGAAATGTTTAAATTGGGTTTCTTAGAGTTTCAAACTCCAATTTTAACTTCTTCGAGTCCTGAGGGAGCTAGAGACTTTTTGGTTCCAAGTAGACTAAATCCTGGAAAATTTTATGCCTTACCCCAAGCGCCTCAACAATTTAAACAATTAATAATGGTCTCTGGATTTGATAAATACTTTCAAATTGCACCTTGCTTTAGAGATGAGGATGCTAGAGCAGACAGAAGTCCAGGAGAATTTTATCAGCTTGACCTTGAAATGTCTTTTGTAGAACAGGAAGATGTCTTTAGAGTGGTTGAGCAATTAATAGTAAATGTTTTTAAAGAATTTTCATCCAAGAAATTAATGCATGAAAGCTTTCCAAGAATTTCTTATGAAGAATCTATGCTTAAATATGGTTCTGATAAACCTGATTTAAGAAATCCATTAGTAATATCAGATTTAACAGAAATATTTTCAAGAAAGGATGTAACTTTTGAAATATTTAAAAAACTTGTAAAATCTGGATCAAAAGTAAGATGTATTGTCACAAAAAATACAAAGGATAAACCTAGAAGTTTTTTTGATAACATTGACAAATGGGCTAAAGAGCAGGGAGCATCTGGGTTAGCTTATTTTACAATTGAAAAAGATGATAATGTTTCTGCTAAAGGACCTGTGGGTAAATTTTTCTCAGAAGAATCACTTAAAGAAATAATGAAAATAACTGGTGCTGACATAGGAGACAGTGTATTTTTTGCTTGTGGTAAAATTAATGAAGTTGAAAAGATTACTGCTCTTGCAAGAGATAGGATTGCAAGGGACTTAGACTTAATAGATGAGAATATTTTTGCTTTCTGTTGGATTGTTGATTACCCCATGTTTGAAAAAAATGAGATAACTAATAAAATTGAGTTTAGCCACAATCCATTTTCAATGCCTCAAGGAGATATTAAAGATATAGATTTTGGTAATCCGTTAAAGATTAAAGCTTATCAGTATGATATTGTTTGTAATGGAATAGAACTATCTTCTGGTGCAATAAGAAACCATGTGCCTGAATTAATGTATAAACTATTTTCAATTGCAGGATATCAAAAAAAGCATGTTGATGAAAAATTTAGTGGAATGATTAATGCTCTAAGTTATGGTGCTCCTCCACACGGTGGAATTGCACCTGGTATTGATAGAATTGTAATGCTCTTAGCTAATGAAAAAAATATTAGAGAAGTTACAATGTTTCCAATGAATCAGAATGCTCAAGATCTAATGATGAATGCCCCTTCTGATGTTAGTGAAAATCAACTTAAAGAACTTGGTTTAGCAATAAAGTTGAAAAAGTAATTTACTTTTTACCCTTTAAACTGATCTTAACATCAGATAAATCAACCAAATTTTTCTTATAATTGTTTCTTACAAATCCTTTGCTGGTAATGTCTTTAACAATTTTAAGTAATTGATTTTGATCTTCAGTATTTTCTTCTTCAGGTGATGATCGATCAGATCCTCCGATTGCAGGAGTATGAGCTAGATCCTCTCTATTTTGATAAGAGATAGCGAGCTCCCTAAATATATAATCAAGTATAGACGAAGCACTCATAATTCTATCATTTCCATAAACTTTTCCTGATGGTTCAAACTTTGTATCAACATAAGCACTAATAAATTCATCTAAAGGAACGCCGTATTGTAAGCCTAGTGAAATAGCTATTGCAAAATTATTCATTAAAGCTTTCACCAGCTCTCCTTCTTTACTCGTATCAATAAAGATTTCTCCAATTTTACCATCTTCATATTCTCCAGTGTGAAGATAAACTTTATGATCTCCAATAGTTGCTTTTTGAATATAGCCTTTTCTTCTATCAGGCATACTGAAACGTTTACTTACACCTTCATTAATTTTTTTGACAAAAGTAGTATTATTTTCTTTTGATATTGTTTTTGGCTGACTTTGTTCTGAAATAATATCTAATTTTTTTGTTTCAGTTACTTTATTGTTCGAGTCTAAACTCTTTGTTTTTCTAGTATCAAGCTTTACATCTAAAACTTCGAATTTTCCATCGTCTCTTTTTTCTAGATTAGCCAATTCTTTTTCATTGATGTCATCTAAGTAATGATTAACTTTAAAGCTACATGTATAATATGTTTCAACTAAATATTTTGCCATTTTTCCTTTAATTAATTTTTATTTTGAATCTTAAGATAATTAATTTATATACAAATCCTTACTTTAGTCTAATTTAAATTATACAATTTTAGATTGAAGAAAGAATTAAATTATATGTTGACACTTTTTAAAAAAATTTTTGTTTGGTGGAATCAGGAAACACTTGGAACAAAACTAAAGACTTTATTTTTTGGAAAACTTGTTGGGACTGATTCGACAGGAAACAAATATTACGAAAGTAAAGGTGGTAAAAGATGGGTTATTTATAGTGATGAAATTGATGCATCAAAAATACCTAACGAATGGTACTCGTGGATTCATTTTACAAAAAATAAAATAGAAAATAATCATGATTTAAAAAAATATGATTGGCAAAAACCTCATCAATCTAATCAAACCGGCACATCTAACGCTTATCACCCAAATAAAAATAATGAAGATATTAAAAAAAAGTATACTACCTGGAAAAGTTAGTTTTATATCTTTTTCATTACTAATATTTTTTATAATTTTGTCATCTTCATTGTCTGCTTTAGAAAGTATTCCAAATAGTTTTATTGAGTTAAAAATTTTAGATAAAGTAAGTTCTAAAACCAACTCTTTAAAATTAAATATTGGTGAAGAAGTTAAATTTCAAAATCTTTTAATAAAAAGCCTTAAATGTAAAAATTCAGAGTTTGATGATAATCCAGAAATTACTGCATACATTCAAGTTCAAGATTTAACTAACCGAGATAATAATGAAGTCTTTGTATTTAATGGTTGGACGTTCTCTTCTAGTCCTGCAATCAATCCATTCGATCACCCTGTATATGATATTTGGTTAACAAAATGTTATTAAAATACTTTTTCGTTATCTAACCAACTAACATTAAAATCAGACTCTATAAATTTTTTATGATTAAGAAGAATTTTATGAAGAGGTATTGTTGTTGTGATGCCTTCAATAACAAATTCATCAAGAGATCTATTCATACGTTGAATGGCTTCAGTTCTATTTCTTCCATGAGTAATCACTTTACATACCATACTGTCATAATAAGGAGTAACTTTGTAACCTTGGAATATAGCACCATCCACTCTAGTTCTAAAACCTGAAGGCTGGTGGCACATACCAATTGTACCGGGAGAGGGCTGAAAATTTTTACTAGCATCCTCAGCGTTTATTCTGCATTCTATAGCATGCCCCCTAGGGTTTATATCACTTTGTTTTAAAGCAGTATCTCCAGTGAAAGCAATCCAAATTTGTTCTTTAATAATATCAATACCAGTTACCATTTCAGTAACTGGGTGTTCAACTTGAACACGTGTATTCATTTCAAGAAAATAAAATTTTCCATCTTCATAAATAAATTCTACAGTTCCAGCACCTTCATAACCAATTTTACTTACCATATTGACTGTTCTTTCAAAAAGATCTTTTCTTATTTGATCAGTTAAAACAGGGCTTGGAGTTTCTTCGATTAATTTTTGATGTCGTCTTTGTACAGAACAATCTCTTTCATGCAAATGAACTGTTCTATTTTTACCAGATAAAACTTGAACTTCTATATGTCTTGGATTTTGAAAAAATTTTTCTATATATACTTCATCATTGCCAAAGTATTTTTGTGCTTCAGACTTGGCTGTTGAAAAAGAATTTTCAAATTCTTCTTCTTTATGAACTATCTTCATTCCTTTACCACCACCGCCACCAGAAGCTTTAATTAAAACAGGGAAGCCAATTTTTTTACATAGTTCTTTTGCTTGTTTAATATCTTTTACACCACCTTCGGATCCTTCAATAACAGGCAAACCATGTTCTTTTGCAATTCTTTTTGCTTGAATTTTATCACCCATCATTTCTATAAGTTTGGATGACGCTCCAATAAACTTAATATTATTCTCTTCTAGTACTCTAGCAAAGTTAGCATTTTCAGATAAAAAACCGTAGCCTGGATGAACAGCTTCAGCTTTTGTAAGTTCAATAGCTGACATTAATGCTGGAATATTTAAATAACTATTTGCAGGTTGATGTGAGCCTATACAAACACTTTCGTCTGCTAATCTTACATGCATACTATCTCTGTCAACGTCAGAGTGCACCGCAACTGTAGCAATTCCCCATTCTTTACAGGCCCTTATAACTCTAACTGCAATTTCACCTCTATTTGCAATTAAAATTTTTTTAAACATTACTCTACGATGATAATCGTTTGACCATACTCAACAGGTTGGCCATCTTCTACACAAATCTCTTTTACTATTCCTTCAGCTGTAGATGGTATGTGGTTCATAGTTTTCATTGCTTCAACAATCATAACTGTTTCACCTTTTTTAATTTTTTTTCCCACTTCAATGAACTTTTTAGCTCCAGGTTCCGGAGCATGGTAGGCAGTTCCAATAATAGGAGATTTTACTTCAGTTCCAGTAATAGCAGGTTTGGCTGTTTCTTTATTTAATGAAGGAGTGAGCTGAGTTGCAACACTCGAATTTGTAGAAACAGTATTGGTTGATTTTGATACTTTTATTTTTGTATCTTTTTCTGTGTACTCAATTTCAGTTAAATTAAACTCATTAAGATAATCAGTTAATTCTTTGATAATATTTTTATCTATTTTCATTTTTCTAACATGTCTTGCATAGAAATTATGGCTAAAATATATCCAAAATCTCCAAGGCCAAAAATACCTCCAGTAACAATATCGCTAATTAGAGATTTTTGTCTAAATTCTTCTCTTTTATATATATTTGAAATATGAAGTTCAATGATTGGTTTTTTAAAGATATCTAAAGCATCTCTTATAGCAACAGAAGTGTGTGTAAAACCGGCAGCGTTAATGATTATACCGTCATGTTCATTTTTTGATTTTTGTATACGAGTAACAATTTCACCTTCAATATTTGATTGATAAAATTCTAAATTAATATTTAATTCTTTAGCTTTAGCTTGGCAGTTTTCTTTTAGTTGTTCAAAAGTTATAGTACCATATTGTGATTGTTCTCTTTTACCCAATAGATTAAGATTGGGGCCGTTAATAACTATAATATTATTACTCATCAGAGACTTATATAGTATGAAAAAAATAAAAAAAATAAAAATTAAAGTTAATGGTAAATTTTCGACAATAAATGAAAATTTAAGTCTTTTTACCTTACTGAATCAGCTTAAAATTCCTTTAAAAAAAGTTGCAATTGAATTAAATCACGAAATAGTAGATAAAAAAAAACTAAATAATATCAAATTAAAAAAAGACGACAAGATAGAGATTGTTCACTTTATTGGAGGTGGTTAAAATTGATAAACGATAAATTAATTATTGCAAAAAAAAAATTTAATTCCAGATTAATTGTTGGCACTGGAAAGTATAAAACGATGTCTGAATGTGCAAAAGCAATTAAATTATCTGGTGCAGATATTGTTACTGTTGCGGTACGAAGAGTAAATATTTCTGATAAAAAAAAACCATTATTGATGGATTATATTGACCCAAAAAAAATTACCTATTTACCCAACACAGCTGGCTGCTTCACTTCAAAGGAAGCTCTTAGAACCTTAAGATTAGCAAGAGAAATTGGAGGATGGAAATTGGTCAAGTTAGAGGTTCTAGGTGATAAAAAAAATTTATTCCCTGATATGATAGAAACTTTAAGATCAACTGAAGTTCTAACCAAGGAAGGTTTTAAGGTTATGGTTTACTGTAATGATGACCCATTGATGGCTAAAAGATTAGAAAATGTGGGAGCGAGTGCAATAATGCCATTGGCAGCTCCTATTGGCTCAGGCCTTGGTATTTTGAATCCAACAAATATAAAGATAATAAGAAGTCAGACAAAACTTCCAGTAATAGTTGACGCAGGATTAGGACAGGCTTCAGATGCAACTATTGCTATGGAGTTGGGTTGCGATGGTGTTTTGGCTAACACTGCTATTGCAAAAGCTAAAAAACCTTTTTTAATGTCTTTAGCCTTTAAAGATGCAGTTATAGCTGGGAGACAATCATACTTAGCTGGTAGAATAGAAAAAACTATTTATGGCAGTGCTTCTTCGCCAACTACTGGAATTATTTAAGCAGCTGGATTTTTATAAAATTTCTTTTTAAAAAAAGGCTTTTTCTTTAATGGTTTTTTTTTATTAGAAATTTCATAAGTTTTAGCTTCTTTTTTTTGATCCTCTAGATTTTTTAATTTTTCAAAGTGCTCTACAATCTCAATAGTTTTTTTACTCTTATTTTGTAAATTAATTATATATTCAGGAATTATTAAAGTGTTATCTGCAATAATATCTATCTTTATAAGGTTTTTTTCTTCAAAAAATTTTAAATCTTCTATGAAATTTTCTTTCATAAAATCAGAAATTTTTTGACAAATCTTTAATTCAACAAACTTCGCTTTAGTTAAAACAGCTTTTACTTCTACCATTTTAAGTATTTTAAGTGAAAATGACTCATCAGTTAGCGTTACTTTCCATTTTATAGCACTTTCTCGCAATCTCTGCCTTGACATTTCTAGTAGACCAAATGTACTAATTCTACCTATTTGTATTCTTGCTCTATCAGTTCTACATTTTTCTTTCAGTCTTCTTTCGACCAATCTTCTATTACCAAAGCTTAACATGTCAATAAAATCTATAATTATTAAGCCAGATAAATCTCTAATCTTTATTTGTCTTGATATTTCATCAGCTGCTTCTAAATTTGTATCTAAAGCTGTACTTTCAACATTTTTTTGTTTTATCGAACTTCCAGAGTTTATATCAATAGAAACTAAAGCTTCTGTTGGATTGATAACCAAATAACCACCAGATTTTAATTTTATTTCTGTGTCATAAATTTGATTTAACTTTTCTTCAATATTTTCTTTAAAAAAAAGAGGAGTTTTCTCTCGATATTTTTTTATTTTTTTTACATGTGAGGGCATCATTAATTTCATAAACCCTTGCGCTTTTTTATATGCTTCATTTCCCTCTATAACAATACTGTTAGTATCTTCGTCATATATATCTCTTAAAGTTCTTTTTATAATATCACTTTCTTGATGAATTAAAGAAGGTGCAATTGAATTTAGAGCTGTTTCTTTTATTTCATTCCATGTTTTAATTAATGTTTGTAGATCATGATCTATATCGTTTTTAGTTTTATTAGATCCTGCTGTTCTAACTATAAGACCCATTTCTTTTGGTATAACTATCTCATTCAAAATTGTTCTAATTTTTTTTCTTTCCCCTGGATTAAATATTTTACGAGATATTCCACCTCCTTTTGGAGTATTAGGCATTAACACAATATATTTACCAGCAATTGAAATAAAAGTGCTTAAGGCAGCACCTTTTTGTCCTCTTTCATCTTTTAAGACTTGAACCAAAATTACTTGATTTGGTTTGATAACTTCTTGGATTTTATATCTCTTGGCTCTAAATCTTGATTGTGGTTTTTTAACATTTTCGATTTCAGGTATTTCTTTAACGCCTCCATCTATAATGGCTTCTTCTGATGCAACTAATTCTTCAGATGTATTTAATTCTAAATCCAATACAGGTTGAGCCTCAACTGGGTCGTTTATATCTAAATTACCCTCATTAATATTTTTTTGCTCTTCTTTTTCACTTTCCTTTAAAAGCTCTTCTCTTTCTCTTTCTTCCTCTTCTTTGATCTTAATTAAATCACTCTGAGGAATTTGATAGTAGTCAGATTGAATGTCGTTGAATGATAAAAATCCATGTCTTTCTCTGCCAAAATCTATAAATGCAGCCTGCAGAGAGGGCTCAACTCTACTGACTTTACCAAGATAGATATTGTTTTTAATTAGATTATTTTTTAAACCTTCGTATTCGTAGTCTTCGATATTATCGCCAGATTTAAGAACAACTCTAGTTTCGTTTGGATGCGAAGCATCAATGTATAAATTTTTTCCCATATATTTTTGATTAATTGTTTCATTATATTTAAATAATTTTAAATTTTGTTTTAACTTTGATGCCTTATCTTTAACAAATTCATATATATATTAAAGTTAATGCATCGATTAATTAAAAATATATTTATACTAATTTTAAGCTTTGGTCTATTGTCTGCATTATCAATAATAGCAGTTTTATGGGCTTTTTCTAATAATTTGCCTGATTATAAATTTCTAAAGAACTATAAACCTGCTGTTTCAAGCAAAGTTTACTCAGGAGATGGTGAATTAGTAAATGATTTCTCTTCAGAAAAAAGAATTTTTGTTCCCTATAAAGCAATATCTGAAAAAGTTATAAATTCTTTTCTATCAGCTGAAGATAAAAATTTTTTTTATCATCCTGGTGTAGATGCAAAAGGGGTACTTAGAGCTGTGGTCAATAATATATCTAATATTATTGCATCAAGAAGACTAGAAGGTGCATCAACTATAACACAACAAGTAGCTAAAAATTTTTTATTAACAAATGAAGTTAGTTTAAATAGAAAAATAAAAGAAGCAATTCTCGCATTTAGAATTGAGAGAGCACTTTCAAAAGAAAGAATATTAGAACTTTATTTAAATCAAATTTATCTTGGAGAAGGAACTTATGGTGTAGCATCTGCAAGTCTTGAGTATTTTGATAAGCCAATTAGTGAATTAAACTATGAAGAAGCAGCTATGTTGGCGGCATTACCCAAAGCTCCTAGCAGATATAATCCATATAAAAATATTAAATTAGCAAAGTTTAGAAGAGACCTAGTGTTAAAAAATCTTTTAGAAAATGGCTACATAAATGAAAGCGATTACAAGAAATTCACTAATAATAAAATCAGTTTAAAAAAAAGAAAAAAAACTTTTACAGAAGATACCAGTTATTACGTAGAAGATATTAGAAAAGATGTTGTTGAGAAATTAGGGTTTGATAAAGTCTATAAACAAGGATTGAATATAAGCACCCCAATTAATTTAGATTTACAAAAAATTGCAATAAAATCTTTAAGAGAAGGACTAATAAGTTATGATAAAAGAAGAGGGTGGAGAGGTCCAATAATTAATAGTAAAAAATTAGATAATTGGAACAAAGATATTAATTTAGATAAATTTAGATTAGAAAAATCAATTAACTGGGAGATTGCTATAGTAATAAAGATTGATAAGTTTTTTGTAGATGTTGAAACAGAAAATAAAGAAAATGGCATCATAAAATATGAAAATATTTCTTGGGTAAAAAAAGAGTTTGATCAAATACTAAAAGTTGGTGATATAATTTATGTTGAAAAATTAAAAGGTAATACTTTTGCTTTAAGACAGCTACCCGAAGTTAATGGGGGAATAGTTGTTATGGATCCATTTACAGGAAGAGTGCTAGCACTAAGTGGTGGTTTTAGTTTTAAAAAAAGTGAGTTTAATAGAGCAACTCAAGCATTAAGACAACCTGGATCAGCATTTAAACCATTCATATATGCGTTGGCACTTGAGAATGGATATACGCCATCAACTTTAATATTAGATGCTCCTCTCGTTTTAGAGCAGGGATCAGATCTTAAGATGTGGAAACCAGAAAATTATGGAAAAAAATTCTATGGTCCTTCAACTTTACGAATGGGATTAGAAAAATCTAGAAATTTGATGACTGTAAGAATAGCCCAAGATCTAGGTCTTAAGAAGATAGTTAATTTTTCAAAACAACTAAAAATTTACGAAGATCCAAGTGAACTATTATCAATCTCACTTGGTTCAGCTGAAACAACACTATTAAAATTAACATCAGCTTACTCATCTTTTGTTAACGGAGGAAAGCTTATAATGCCCATAATGATTGACAGAATTCAAGATAGTGAAGGAAATACGATATTCAATAATGAGAAACGAAAGTGTATTAACTGTGATCAGATTTCTTATTTAAGTGAAAATTACCCAAATATTAGAGACGAATTTTTACAAATTTTTTCTTCTGAAACTGCTTATCAAATGACATCAATACTAGAAGGTACCGTTCAAAATGGTACAGGAAAAAATTTAAAAGATTTAAACTTAGATATTGGTGGAAAAACTGGTACCACTAATAGCAATACCGATACATGGTTCATAGGCTTTACTTCAAAACTTGTAATTGGTGCCTATGTTGGGTTTGATAATCCCAAATCGTTAGGAAAATATGAAACTGGGGCAAAAACAGCATTACCAATTTTTAAAAATTTTGTAAAAAACGCAGTTAAAAAAGAAGAAGCTAGACCATTCAAAGTTGCAGATAATATTATCATGAAGGTAATAGATCCAATCACTGGAAAAAAACCAAGCTCATCAACTAAATCAACCATAATTGAGGCATATAAAAATTTACCTGATGATAATTTAGCAAATCAAGATATTAACAATAGATTAAAAAACAATAATATATTAAGGTTTTATTAATGGATAACGAATACATAAATCACAAATTAGAAATCGAAAAAATTAACCACAGAGTTAAGGAGTATCTTTGAAAAAAATGATATTCGTCAAAAATTAGAAAAAAATAATACAAAGATGTTAGAAAGTAATTTCTGGCAGAATAAATCTATCTCACAAAAAATAATTAAAGAAAAAAAGCTATATGAAGACTTAATAAATTCATATGAGAATACTTCTGTATCTCTTACCGATTTAGATGAATTAAATAATTTAGCCACAGAAGAAAAAAATCAATCAATAATTAAAGAAGTTTTAGAAAGTATTATAAAATTAAAAAAGACAGCCAAAGAGAATGAAACAAAATGTTTCCTGTCTAATGAAACCGATAGTTTAGATTGCTATGTAGAAATACATGCGGGCGCAGGAGGCACAGAAAGTCAAGATTGGGCAGAAATGCTAAGAAGAATGTATTTAAAATGGTCTGACATAAAAGGTTTTAACTCAGAATTAATTAGTGAGCATAAAGGAGACGAAGCAGGAATAAAATCTTCAACAATTAAAATTGAAGGTGACTATGTTTTTGGTTGGCTAAAGTCTGAGTCAGGTATTCATAGATTGGTTAGAATTTCTCCATTTGACTCAGGAGCAAGAAGACATACTAGCTTTGCTAGCGTATGGATGTATCCTATAGTAGACGAAAATATTGATATTGAAATTATTGAAAAAGATTTAAGAATAGATACTTACAGATCTAGTGGTGCAGGAGGACAACATGTTAATACAACAGACAGCGCTGTTAGAATTACGCACCTACCAACTAAAATAGTTGTTCAGTGTCAAAATGAAAGATCTCAACATAAAAATAAAGAAACCTGTATGAATATGCTTAAAGCGAGACTTTATGATTTTGAAATGAAGAAAAAAGAAAAAGATAGTCAAAATTTAGAGTCTTCAAAATCAGAAATAGGATGGGGTCACCAAATTAGATCTTATGTCTTACACCCATATAGAATGGTAAAAGATAACAGAACCAATTTTGAAAGCTCTAATCCTGATAAAGTGCTAGATGGAGAAATTGACGACTTTTTAGAGAGTTCCCTATATAAAGTAAAATGATTAAAGGAATAATTAAAACTCTATTAACTGTTATTTTAGTCTTAATCCTAGGAATATTATATCTAAGCATATTTGGTTTAAAAACAGAAAAATTTAATAATCAGATTAAAAAAAGCATTTCAGAAGTTAACAGTAAAATTAATTTTCAAATAAATGATGTTAAATATTTATTAAATCTAAAAGATTTAAGTATAAATATTTCGACAAACAATTCCAAATTATCAATTGATGATAAACTGATTGATATAAAGAATGTTAAAACAAATATTTCAATAAAATCTTTTATCAACAATCAATATTTAATTAATGATTTAGAAATCTCAACTGCTGAAATAAAGATTAAAGACTTATTATTCTTTACTAGAGAAGTTCACAATTCTCCTCAATTATTTATTTTAAGTAAAATTATTAAGGATGGTTCAATTGAAGTTGATGCTAGTATAAACTTTGATACTAATGGTAAAATTAAAAATGACTATCAGATCAAAGGATCTATTAAAAATGCAAGATTGGATTTATTAAATCAGTCAACCATTAACGATTTAAACTTTTTATTTAATTTAAATAAAAATCAATATTCATTAAGTAAAATTAAAACTTCTTTTAATGAAATTAAATTTAATTCACCGCTGATTGAAATTAAAAAAAAAAAGATTTATATTTAATAGATGGAATATTTTTAACAAAAAATCAAAAATTAGATGGTGATGATTTAAATTTTATATCCAAAGGTTTAATTAATCTTAAAGATATAAATGAAATTGAATTTAGCTCTAACAACAAACTTTCATTTGAAATTAATAAGAAATTTAAGATTAATAAACTTGATATTGAAACTACACTTGACTTAGATAAGTTAATTTTTTCTAAAAAATTTATTGATTTAAGTGCGTATTTAAAAAACACAAAAGAAGAAATATTATTTGAAAAAAATAAAATTCAAATTAATTACAAAAAAGACAAACTGAAAGTGAAAGGAACTGGTAGTATTTTTTTTACTGATAAATCTGAACAAATAACTTATGAGATTATTAAGAATAATGATCAATTTTCATTTAATACTAAATTTAATATTAAAAATAATTCCTTCCAAATTGCTCCTCTAAATTATGAAAAAAAAGAAGATGTAAACTCTATAATTATAATAAATGGGGACTTCAAAAAAGGAAACTTACTTAAATTTAAAACTATCTCTTTAGAAGAAAACAAAAATAAAATTTTGATTAACAATTTAAAGCTAGATAAAAATTTTAAAGTTTTAGATATAGAAAAAGCTAATATCAATTATAAAAATAAAAATAAAATTCTTAATAAAATCAATTTAAGAAAAGATAGTTCCAATTTTATTGTTGAGGGAGATAACCTAGATTTATCAAAGCTAATTGATAATATCATGGACAGCGATGATGAAAATTCTTCTATTTTTGAAAATCTTAACAGTAGAGTCGATATAAATATTAAAAAAACTTATATTGATGAAATTAATCATCTCAATAATTTATCAGGATATGTAATTTTAAAAAATAATAAGATTAACAATCTAATACTTGATGCAGACTTTCCAAATGATAAAAAGATTTCACTTACAGTGTTAATTAATGATGCAAAGGAAACTACCACAAGTCTAATTACAGATTACCCAAAACCATTAATTAAGAGATATAAATTTATAAAAGGATTTGAAGAAGGAAATTTAAATTTTAAATCCATTAAAAAGGATGGTGTATCGAACTCAGTGTTAATTATTGATGACTTTAAAGTTCAAAAAGTTCCTATTTTTGCTAAACTTTTAAGCTTAGCTTCACTTCAGGGAATAGCAGATATTCTTACTGGTGAAGGAATAAGATTTACTGACCTCGAAATGAGATTTTCTAATAAAAAAGGCCTTACTAATATTGATGAAATGTATGCCATAGGGCCAGCTGTATCGATATTAATGGATGGTTATATAGAAAGTAAAAAATTAGTTAGTCTACGAGGAACGTTAGTGCCAGCAACAACAGTAAATAGATCCATTGCTTCGATACCATTTGTAGGTGATTTATTAATTGGAGATAAGGTTGGAGAGGGAGTATTTGGCGTTAGCTTTAAAATTAAAGGACCACCAGAAGACTTATCAACTACTGTTAATCCTGTTAAAACTTTAACACCAAGATTTATTACAAGAACTCTAGAAAAATTAAAAAAGAACTAAATTAATTCTACTTTTATATGTTTTTTTTTACCTAAAGAGAGCTTTATTAAATTATCCTTAAACAAAGTTTTAGAGATAAGCATTTTTTCATCAGAGATAGTTTGATTATTAATTTTAACGCCATTTCCTTTAATTAATCTTCTAATTTCACTTTTGGAATTCTCTAACTTCGACATAACTATTAGATCTATGATGTTAAGTTGATTGCCTAATTTTTTTTTCATAATTTGAATAGTTGGTAAATTGTCTCCCAGCACTCTACCCTCAAACGTTTGTTTTGCTGTTTCTTCAGATCTTTTTGCTTCTTCATCACCATGTAGCATAGCAGTAGTTTTATTTGCTAATAAAATTTTTAGTTCATTTATATTTTTATCTTTAACAGTTTCAATTTCTTCCAATGTAATATCTGTAAAAATTTTTAAAAACTTTAAAACATCACGATCATCAATATTTCTCCAAAATTGCCAATAATCATAACCAGAAAGAAATCTTTTATCTAACCAAACAGCACCAGATTCTGTTTTTCCCATCTTTGCTCCAGAGGCTAGAGTTATTAAAGGTGTAGTGAGGCCATAAACATGTTTATTTGAATATCGTTTAATTAATTCAACACCATTGACAATATTTCCCCATTGATCAGAACCACCAATTTGCAACATACAATTTTCTTTTTTATTTAGTTCAAGAAAATCATATGCTTGTAAAATCATATAATTAAATTCCATGTAACTCAAAGATTGCTCTCTTTCCAATCTAGTTTTAACACTATCAAAACTTAACATCTTATTTATTGTAAAATGTTTTCCAATATCTCTTAAAAAAGAAATGTAATTTAAGTTTTTTAGCCAAGAATAATTATTTACGAATATAGGTTTTGTTTTTGGGTTAGTATCAGTTAAAAAATTTTTTAATATTTTTTTAATATTCTTAATATTTTTTTCAATTTCTTCTTCTGATAAAATAGTTCTAGTTTTATCTTTTCCTGATGGATCTCCAATTCTAGTTGTCCCTCCACCCAGTAACACTATAGGTCGATGACCATGTTTTTGCAGCAATCTAAGACACATAATTTGAAGCAAGCTTCCAACATGAAGACTTTCAGCTGTACAATCAAAACCAATGTAAGCATTAATTTTT
The DNA here is from genome assembly GCF_059417735.1 of Candidatus Pelagibacter sp. PS_44. Taxonomy (NCBI): domain Bacteria; kingdom Pseudomonadati; phylum Pseudomonadota; class Alphaproteobacteria; order Candidatus Pelagibacterales; family Candidatus Pelagibacteraceae; genus Candidatus Pelagibacter; species Candidatus Pelagibacter sp. PS_44. The sequence goes on along the minus strand of NZ_CM182063.1, from coordinate 738,041 downwards.
TCTTTATCAAGTAATTGAGATAGATTTTCTTCTCCGGTACATTGGTAAAAAAAACCTCTTTCTTTAAATTCTTTTAAAAAAATATTCATAAATATGCTATCAAGAATATACAATATTTATTTAAAAATTAAGAATGGAAAAATTTTACACCTCTTTAGGTTTAATGAGTGGAACTTCAATGGATGGGATTGATGCTTCAATTATTAGATCGGATGGGGAAAATGAATATGAGTCAACTTTTGATGAATTCTTTGAATATGATCAGGCTTTATATAAAGATTTAATAAATCTAAGAAACAAGATTAATTCTGCTGATGATATAATTGTTAATTCTGAATTAATAACTGAAATTGAGAGAAAAATCACTTTATATCATGCAGAAATTTGCAATAAGATTATTAATAAAAGTGATCATGAGGTGGATTTAATTGGTTTTCATGGTCAAACCATATTTCATGATGCAAGCCAAAAAATTTCAAAACAATTAGGTGATGGGTCATTATTATCTAATCTTTTAAAAAAAGATGTAATTTATAATTTTAGGGCTAATGATATAGCGAATGGCGGTCAAGGAGCCCCACTAGCACCAATTTTTCATAATTTAATAATAAATAAAAATAGAATTGAGTTACCAGTTTTTATTCTAAATATTGGAGGCATAGCAAATATTACTATCATAACATCAAATAAAAATGATGATCTGATAAGTTATGATATAGGGCCTGGTAATTGTTTATTAGATGAATGGGTTAGAAAGCATACTAGTTATAGATATGATTTAAATGGCAGGGTAGCAAGTATTGGAAAAATAGATGAAATCATCTTGAACCAAGCTACTGAAAATTTTGAAAATATAAACAAAAATAAAAATCTCTCATTTGATATAAAAGATTTTGATTTAAGTTTTGTTAGAGGTTTATCTTATGAAGATGGACTCTCAACCTTGACAAAATTTACCAGTGAAATTATTTGTGACTCAATAATTAAAAACGCAAAAAAAGATAAAACTAATAAGATTAATTTATTAGTTTGTGGTGGTGGAAGAAGAAACTTAACACTAATTGAAAATATCAGAAACAAACTACCAAATAATATTAATTTAGATTTAATTGACGATTATAATATTAATGGCGATTTTATAGAATCGCAGGCTTTTGCATATCTTGCAATAAGATCATTACTTAAAAAGGAAATTTCATTTGTTAAAACAACAAACGTTAAAAAATCTTGCACTGGTGGAATTTTAGTTAAGAATTATTAACTTTAAAATAAAGCAGACTCTTTTTTAATATATTTATCTAAATGTTTCATTAAAATATCTTCAGTCTTTGAAAAAAAATGATTAGCATCACTTATAACTTGAAAGTCAACTTTAATTCCTTTTTGAGCACTTAATCTTTTATCAAGTTCAGTAATATGTTCAACTGGAACTAGTTCATCTTTTTTTCCATAGATCATTAATCCAGAAGTTGGACAAGGAGATAAAAAAGAAAAATCATACACATTTGGCTGAGGAGATATTGCAATAAATCTATTTATTTCAGGTCTCCTCATTAATAATTGCATTGCAATTAATGAACCAAAAGAAAATCCAGAAATCCAACATTGAGAATTATCAAAGTTTTCTCTCTCAAGCCAATCTAGTGCGGCTGCTGCGTCAGCTAATTCTCCTTGGCCATTATCAAATTCACCATCACTTTTACCAACACCTCTAAAGTTAACTCTGCAAACTGAAAATTCATTTTCCATGAATGTATGAAATGTATCAACAACAACTTTATTGTTCATTGTTCCACCATATTGAGGATGTGGCTGAAGCACCAACGCTATTGGTGAAGTGCTTTTATTACTTTTATAATATTTTGCTTCTAATCTTCCAGCAGGCCCAGGTATGAAAACTTCTACTATTTTGTTATCCATAAATGATATTGATTATTATTCTCAAAAAAAAATACACTTATCATAACTAAGCGACAATATGTTATCTTTTTTTCATATTGGATACTTGACTAATTTGGTCAGGTTTATATAAAAAACCTTCTTAAATAAGGGTAAATATGAAATTAACATCGAAAGGTAGATATGCGGTAATGGCTTTAGCTGACCTTGCTAAGTTCAATAGCGTTAATCCAGTACCTTTGAGAGATATATCGTTAAGACAAGGAATTTCTTTGGATTTTTTAGAGCAAATTTTTTCTAAGTTAAAAAAATATAATATCGTAAAAAGCATTAGAGGGACTAATGGAGGTTATATCTTAAACAAAGAACCAGAAGAAATTAAATTAGCAAACATACTTAGTGCTGTAGATGAAGAAGTTAAAACTGTTCAATGCAAGAAGGAGTCTAAAAAGGGATGCAATAGTAAGACCACAAAATGCATCACTCATAATTTATGGGACGAACTTGAAATCCATATCAATCATTTTTTTGAACAAAAAAATTTAAAAGACCTTATAAGCAACTCATCAGAAAGTAGAAATTAAAATGGACGCTAGAGAAAAAGAAATAGAAAAATTAAAAGATTATAAATATGGATTTTCAACTGACATTGAAAGTATAACAGCGCCCAAAGGCTTAAATGAAGAAGTAATTAAATTTATTTCAAATATTAAAAAAGAACCTAAATGGATGCTTGATTTTAGATTAAAAGCATTTGAAAGATTTAAACAATTAAAAGAACCAGATTGGCAAAAACCCAAGTATCCAAAAATTGATTATCAAGATTTATATTATTATTCAGCACCAAAAAGTATGGATGATAAACCTAAAAGTTTAGACGAATTAGATCCAAAACTTTTAGAAACATATAAAAAACTTGGGATCCCACTTCAAGAACAGGCAAGATTAAATGGTATTGCAGTTGATGCAGTATTTGACTCGGTCTCAGTTGCCACAACTTTTAGAGAAGAACTGTCTAAGCTAGGAATTATATTTTGTCCTATATCGGAGGCTATTCAAAATCATCCTGAACTAGTTAAGAAATATCTAGGATCTGTAATTCCTACAACTGATCACTTTTTTGCAACTCTTAATTCTGCTGTTTTTACCGATGGTTCATTTGCATATATACCTGAAGGCGTAAGATGTCCGATGGAACTATCTACTTACTTTAGAATTAATGCCTCAAATACAGGTCAGTTTGAAAGAACCTTAATTGTTGCAGATAAAGGAAGTTATGTAAGTTATTTAGAAGGTTGCACAGCTCCTATGAGAGATGAAAATCAATTGCATGCTGCAAATGTAGAGTTGATAGCACTAGATGATGCTGAAATAAAATATTCTACAGTTCAAAACTGGTATCCTGGTGATAAAGATGGAAAAGGTGGAATATATAATTTTGTTACTAAACGAGGATTGTGCAAAGGTAAAAATTCTAAAATTTCATGGACACAAGTAGAAACAGGATCTGCTATTACCTGGAAATATCCAAGTTGTATTTTAAAAGGGGACAATTCAATTGGAGAGTTTTATTCAATTGCGATTACAAATAACCATCAAAAAGCTGACACGGGTACAAAAATGATCCATTTAGGTAAAAATACAAAGAGTAAAATTATTTCAAAAGGAATAAGCGCAGGATTTTCAGATATGACTTACAGAGGTCTAGTTGATATTTCCTCTAAAGCATCAAATTCTAGTAATTATACTCAATGTGACTCATTGTTAATGGGTAATAAGTGTGGAGCACATACAGTTCCGTATATCAAAAACAAAAACTCAGAATCAAATATTGCTCATGAGGCAACAACTTCAAAAATAAGTGAAGAACAACTTCATTATTGTCAGCAAAGAGGTTTGAGTCAAGAAGAAGCAATTGGATTAATAGTGAATGGATTTTGTAAAGAGGTATTGCAACAGTTACCGATGGAATTTGCTGTTGAAGCCCAAAAGTTAGTTGGCATTAGTTTGGAAGGAAGTGTTGGGTAATGTTAAAGATAAATAAATTAAATGCAAAGATAGATAGTAAAGAAATTTTAAAAGGACTTTCTCTTGAAATAAACCCAGGAGAAGTTCATGCTATAATGGGTCCAAATGGATCTGGAAAAAGTACATTATCAAATATTTTATCAGGTAAAAAGGGATATGAAGTTTCAGGAGAGGTTCTTTTTGAAAATAAAAATTTATTTGATTTAGAAACAGAGGAAAGAGCACACAAGGGTATCTTTTTAGCATTTCAGTATCCTTTAGAAATTCCTGGAGTTAATACAAATATATTTTTAAAAACTTCATTAAATGCAGTAAAAAAAGCAAGAGGTGAAAAGGAGCTTGATGCCATCGAGTTTTTAAAATTAGTAAAAGAAAAAGCAAAAGAACTTAAGTTTGATGAAGAAAAACTAAATAGACAATTAAATGTTGGTTTTTCTGGTGGAGAAAAAAAGAAAAATGAAATTTTGCAAATGTCATTGTTAGCACCAAAGTTATCAATCTTAGATGAAACCGACTCTGGATTAGATATTGATGCTTTAAAAATTGTTGCTGATGGGGTGAATACTTTAAGGGATAAGAAAAATTCTTTTCTAATAATTACCCATTACCAGAGGCTACTAGATTATATTAAACCTGATTTTGTGCATGTATTGAAAGATGGAAAGATTATTAAATCTGGTGGAGCAGAATTAGCTTTAGAACTAGAAAAAAAGGATATGAAAGTTTTTAATTTAATGAAAGAACAACTTCAAATAGATTTTGATAATATTATAAAAACTTCAAGTTTTACCAAAAGAGATATTGAACTTAAACAAAACTCTTTAAATGAATTTATAAAAACAGGTTTTCCAAATAGAAGAGATGAAAATTGGAAATTTTCTGATTTAAATCAAATAATTAAAAAAAATATTGGTGATCTAAGCTTTTATAATGATTATTCATTATCAAATAAGATTGATGCATCAGTATTTATTGATGGGCTAGAACATAACAAGATCGTTTTTGTAAATGGCAGAATTGAAAAAATTGATTTTGATTATGAAAAAAAAGATAAGATAAAAATAATTGATGAGCCAGAAATTGACAACAGGTCAAATAACTTTAACTCTTTAATTGATTTAAATAAGGCTTTTACCAATAAATCTTATAAAATCTTAATTAAAAAAGATTATCAACTAGAAAAACCTTTAATAATTTATCATTTAACGAATGATAAGATTAAGTCCAAAAACATAAATTTAAGCTTAGATTTTCAACTAGAAGAAAATAGCTCCTTGAGATTAATAGATTTATTTAATGATAATTCAGAAAAAAATTTTTTAAATATTTTTTATAATTTTGATTTAAAACAAAATGCAATTTTAAAAAATTATAAAATTGATAAAATAGAAAATACGAATGTAAAATATTCTTTTAATAATATTGAACAAGCTGCTAACAGTTTATCAGAAACGTTTATTTTATCATCTGGATCACATTTCTTTAAGAATGAGATTAATTGTAATTTAAATGGAAAATATTCATCAGCATTTATAAATGGTATTTTTTCACTTTCTAATAATAGACACCATGAAGTTAGAACTACCATAAATCACCTAACAGAAAATACTAAAAGCTATCAATTAATTAAAAGTGTCTTAAACGATAGTTCAAAAGCTGTATATCAGGGAAAAATATTTGTTAATTCAGAAGCACAAAAAACAGATGGATATCAACTAAGTAAAGCAATTTTATTAAATGAAGAATCTGAATTTAATGCAAAACCAGAATTAGAAATTTATGCAGATGATGTTAAATGTTCACATGGTTCAGCATCAGGTAGTTTAGATGAGGACTCTATATTTTATATAATGTCTAGGGGGTTAGATTATCAACAATCTAGAGAACTTTTAATTAATGGTTTTTTACTAGATGTAATAGAAAAAATAACTGACTCTGAAATAAAAAATTTAATAAAAAATATGATTGGACTTAAAGAATGAATATAGACAAGATAAAAAAAGAGTTTCCTATTTTTGATGAAAAAATTCAAAATAATGATTTAGTATATCTAGATAGTGCAAATTCTTCTCAAAAACCAAAAGTTGTAATAGATAGAATTAATGAATTTTATAGTAAAGAATTTTCTAATGTAGGCAGAAGTGTTCATTATCTTGCTGTTGCTGCCACTAATTTATATGAGAACACAAGAACTTCAGTTCAAAAGTTTATTAATGCTAAGGATAAAAATGAAATTGTTTTTACCAAAGGTGCAACAGAAGCACTTAATCTAGTTGCAAATATATTGGGTCAAAATTATTTACAAGATGGTGATGAAGTGCTTATCACTGAATTGGAGCACCATTCTAATTATGTACCTTGGCATTTTCTAAGAAAATCCAAAAATATAAAAATTAATTTTGCTGAAATTAATGATGATGGTGAAGTAACATTAGAAGAAATTGAAAAAAGAATTACTTCTAGAACAAAAGTAATTTCAATTACACATTTATCAAATGTTACAGGTGCTATTTTACCAATTAAAGAAATAACAGAGCTTGCTCATTCAAAAGGTATAATTGTTGTAGTTGATGGTTGTCAGGGTGCTCCTCATTTAAGATTAGATATGCAAGATCTTGATTGTGATTTTTATGCTATTTCTTGTCATAAAATGTATGGCCCTACTGGTTTAGGTGTTTTGTATGGTAAAAAAAAATGGTTAGAAGAATTGCCTCCATATCAAGGTGGTGGTGGAATGATCAATGAGGTTAAAAAAGATAGAATTTCTTATGGCGATCTTCCTAATAAATTTGAGGCAGGAACTATGGCTACAGCTCAAGTGATTGCATTTGATCAGTCTATTAAATTTTTAGAAAGAGTTGGTATAGATAATGTGGTGAAACATGAAGCTGACTTAGTTGAATATGGGCAGGAACTATTACAAAAAAATAATTCAGTTAGATTAATTGGTAATCCTAAAAATAAAGGTGGGGTTTTATCTTTTACTATTGAGGGTATTCACCCACATGATGTAGCAACTATCTTAGATGGAGATGGAGTTGCAATTCGAGCGGGTCATCATTGCTGTCAAATTCTACATGATAAATTAAATATACCTGCAAGTTCGCGAGCATCTGTTGGAATTTATAATACAAGAGAAGATTTAGATATACTTAATGATGCAATAAATAATTGTAAAAAAATATTTAACCAAAAATGAACTTAAAAGAATTATATCAAGAAATAATACTAGAGCATGGTAAAAATCCACGCAATCTTAGAAAAACTGAAAATTTTAATAAAGATGCTAAAGGACATAATCCTTTATGTGGTGATAATGTACATGTTTATTTAAAACTTAATGGACAAAAAATAGTAGAAGATATTTCTTTTGAAGGTAGTGGTTGTGCTATCTCAATGGCGTCAGCCTCAATTATGACAGACTTAATTAAAGGTAAGAATGAACATGAAGCTAAAGAAATTGTTGAAGATTTTTTAGGAATGATAAAAGAAAACCCTGAATTAAATTCAGAAAATTTAAAAGAGGATGAAAAAACCAAATTAATGTGCTTATCTGGAGTAAAAAAATATCCAATGAGAGTTAAATGTGCAACTTTATCATGGCATACTTTAGTTTCTGCAATTGACAATACTAAAGAAGAAATTAATACTGAAAGATTAGATTAAATTATGGACTTAAGAGAACAAGTAATAGCTGAAATTAGAAAAATATATGATCCTGAAATACCAGTTAATATTTATGAATTAGGTCTAATTTATGATGTTAAAGTAAAAGATGATAAGGCTAAAATTATAATGACATTGACCACTCCAAACTGTCCAGTTGCTGAAAGCTTACCTAAAGAAGTTAAAGACAGCGCTATGCAAGTAGAGGGTATAGAAGAAGTAGATCTTGATTTAGTGTTTGAGCCACCATGGGACAAATCAATGATGTCAGAAGCTGCTAAACTGGAGTTAAATTTATAATGAATCCTATAATTAGATTAAGCGATAATGCGGCTAATAGAATTAAAGAAATAATGTCAGATAAAGAATCAAATTCTATTGGTGTAAGAGTTGCAGTTAAATCTGGAGGTTGTGCTGGAATGTCTTATGTTATGGAGTATGCAAAAGAAATTAATCCTACAGACGAAATTATAGAAGATAAGGGTGTTAAAGTTTTTGTTGATGCGGCAGCTGTAATGTATTTATTGGGCACAGAAATGGACTATAAAAAGGAGGAATTTTCATCCTCTTTTGTCTTTAATAACCCCAATGAGTCTGAACGTTGTGGTTGTGGAGAGTCTTTTAAAATTTGATATTAATTATACGCATATCTGTATTGCAAATAACACATATCTAGTGTATTAATTGGATATGAATAAATTTGAATTTAAAAATCTTGTTAAATCACTGGAGAAGTCTTTAAAAGAAAGAACTTTTTTTAAAACTCTTAGAACAGAGGTAAATACTGGTGCTAATGGCACACAGGATTATGTTGTTAAAAAAGGAATTAACAAAGATACAATAGCAACAACTAGACAGTAATTATATTTAACTACTGTAATACATCTCAAACTCAACAGGATGAGGTGCATGTTCAAATTTATGTATCTCTTCAAATTTTAATGCAATGTAAGCATCAATTTGATCGTCAGTAAATACTCCACCTTCAGTTAAAAACTCTCTATCTTTATCTAGATTTTCCATTGCTTCTCTTAATGAACCACAAACAGTTGGAATATTTTTAACTTCTTCAGGAGGTAAATCATATAGATCTTGATCAAACGACTCACCTGGATGTATCTTATTTTTAATTCCATCAAGTCCAGCCATAAGCATTGCAGCAAAAGTAAGATAAGGATTACCTGAGGCATCAGGAAATCTTATTTCACATCTTGCTCCATTTTTGCTTAATGAAATTGGTATACGACAAGAAGCAGATCTGTTTCTTGCAGAATAAGCAAGTAGCACTGGAGCTTCAAAGCCAGGTATCAATCTTTTATAGCTATTAGTAGTAGAATTAGAAAATGCATTTATTGCTTTAGCATGTTTTAAAATTCCACCAATGTAATGAAGTGCAGTTTCTGATAATCCAGCGTATGCATCTCCAGAGAAAACTGGTTTATCATTTTTCCATATTGATTGGTGAATGTGCATTCCAGAACCGTTATCACCTGCAATTGGTTTTGGCATGAATGTTGCAGTTTTTCCAAAAGAATGAGTAACCATTTGAACTACATATTTATACAACTGAACATTATCAGCTTGATCAACCAGAGTACCAAAATACATTCCAAGTTCATGTTGACTTGGAGCTACTTCGTGGTGATGTTTTTCAACTTTAATCCCAACTTCTTTTAGACTTTTTAGATATTCGCTTCTCATATCTTGTTCACTATCTACTGGAGGAACAGGAAAGTAGCCACCTTTTACTGGAGGTCTATGTCCCATATTTCCATTTGCATATTCTGTCCCTGAATTATAAGGGCCTTCTTTACTGTCTATTTTAAAACCAGTATTGTTTGGATCATTGTTAATTCTTACATCATCAAAAACAAAAAATTCAGGCTCAGGACCAAAAAAAGCTTTATCACCAATACCAGATTTCTTTAAATACTCTTCAGCTTTTTTAGCTGTTCCTCTTGGATCTCTGTCATAAGGAGATCTCTTTACTGCATCGAGGATGTCACAAAAAAGTACTAACGTATTATGAGATGTAAATGGATCCATAATCATTCTTGAAGTATCAGGTTTTAAAATCATGTCTGACTCATTGATAGCTTTCCATCCGGCTATAGATGACCCATCAAAAAACACACCATCATTTAACATATCTTCATCTACAATTGTAGAATCCATAGTTAAATGTTGAAGTTTTCCTCTTGGATCAGTAAATCTTAAATCAACAAACTCTGCTTCTTTTTCTTTAATGAATTTTAGTACATTTTTGGCACTCATGATCTCTCCTTTTTAAATTTTGTTAAATTAAATTATCAAAAAATATCTTAATTATATTGCTTGATTAATTAATAACACCTATGCGTTTTTTACATATGAATTACATCATTATTTGTTAAATTATCAATCAATTGTTAGTTGAATTATGAGTTTATTAGACAAAGAGCCAGTTAAAAGAGCCGAGAAATCTCTGAAGAATTTTGATCAATCCTTAGAGGTTATTGTTTTAGATAAATCAGCAAGAACAGCTCAAGATGCGGCAACAGCATTAGGTTGTAATGTTGGAGCAATTGTTAAAAGTTTATTATTTAAAACAAATGATAGTTTTATACTTTGTTTGGTTGCAGGTGATAAGAGAGCCTCTTTGAATAAAATAAAAAAAATAATTAACAAAAAAGATGTTTCAATGGCAAATCCAGAGGACGTAAAATCTCAAACAGGATATACAATTGGTGGTGTATCACCCATTGGTCATTTAAAGCAAATCGAAATTATTATAGACAATTCCCTAGAAAGGTTTAAAGAGCTATTTGCAGCAGCAGGACATCCAAATTGTGTATTTAAAATAAATTTTACCAATATTCAAAAAATCACTAATGGAAAAGTTGAAAATATAATTGAATGAGACAACCTAAATTAATTGATTATATACTGTTAGTAATTCTAGCTTTAATTTGGGCTTCAGCTTTTTTTAATATTAAAATTGCAACAGAGTCTTTTGGCCCTGTTACAATTGCTTTTCTAAGAGTTTTTTTTGGATCTATTCCAGTACTATTGTTATGTTTTTACAAAAAGATAAGAGTGGAGGCATTCTCTAAAGATTGGTATTGGTTTGCTATAATAGGTTTTGTAAATTTAGTTTTACCTTTTTTTCTAATAGCTTACGGTGTTAAATCAGTACAAAGTAACTTGGCAGCAATATTAATGTCTACAACACCATTAAGCTCAACTGTATTAGGTCATTTTTACACAAAAAATGAAAAATTTAATGCACTTAAAACTTTTGGAATTTTAATTGGTTTCGCAGGAATTATTTATTTATTTTCTGACGACATACTGATTAATGATAACAATTTTATTTCTGCATTATTAATCTTACTTGGATCAACATGTTATGTTGTTGGCGGCGTTCTAACCCTTAAAATTAGTAAAAAGAAAAATGAAAACGTAACAGGATCTATATTAATTTGGGCTGTTTTAATTTTACTACCTTTAGTTTATTTTTTTGAAAAGCCTTGGAACTCAGTACCCAGTATAGAGTCCACAATATCAGTAGTTTATTTAGGAATGGTTTCAACAGGAGCTGCTTGGTTGTTAAGATTTAAAATTTTAAAAAATAATGGATTAATATTTCAATCCCAAGTCTCTTATTTGATACCTATTTTTGGAATTATTTTAAGCTACATATTTTTAGATGAATTAATTACCGATAAAGTTTTAGTATCATTATTTGCAGTACTAGTAGGACTTTATTTTGTAAAAAAAGCAGGATTAAATAAATCATGAATAAAGATGATAAAGGTAAAGTAGAAGAAGACTTTGAAGAAATTGATAATTTTTGTGAAGAATGTAAAAAAGAAGACGAAAGTGTTTCTCAAAATTTAATTTTAACAGGATTTAAAATTTGCAGTTCTTGTAAAACTTCTAAAACAATATTTCCAATTTAACTGATATTGCTTATAGGTAAACTATTCATTTTACTCATAACAAAAGATATTGAAAGAAAAGCAATTATTAAAAATGCTAAAAATACTATTCCAAATGATTTAAAATTGGACTTAAGATTTAAAACTTGTTTTGTTGAAATGATTAATCCTGCAAATATCCAAAACTGAGTTAGAAATATTATTGGGATCATTAAATCTGGAGTTACTGCAAAAAATCTTAAAAGCCCTGGTGCATGAGCATAGCCAACTGCTGTTAATACTTTTTTAAATGAAACTTTTGTCTCCTTATCTGGAAATAATTTTACACCGATCACATAAATAAATAATCCCCATACAAACCAAGTAAGAATGGCAGTTAAGCCAGACATTGCAACAGCAGTTTTAATAACAGTGTTTGCAGCAACTGCCCCAGCTAAACCATCCAATATCATGATAAGACCAGCAAAGTATACTGCTGCCTCACCAAAGTTTTTATTATCTTTGTAGAGAGATTTATCTAATTTAATAGACCTGACAACAATATTTAAAAATTGACCAAACATTATTTATTTTTTTTACTATTTTTCTGAGCTTTGTAAGAAACAAATAGTGGAAAGAGTATTAAAGCAATTACAATTATTATGCAAACTACGATTAGGAATGTTTTTGTCATTATTAGTGGGGGAGAATAAGTCTCCCCCAAATAATTAATTTAACCTTTAACGACTTCTCTAGTGTTTGCGTTATAAGATTCTGTAAATGGAATATCCACTACCACAGCATCAACTGGTGTTCCTGGTGCGTCAGAATATTTAGCAGGTAAATGAACTTTGTACTTAGTTCCAACTTTACCCTTAGGGAAACCATTAGCATTTAATGTTCCATCAAATGGCACATATCCCATTGCTATATTTTGACCTTTTTCAGGGTGATACCAAGGAGATGTGATAAATCCTACAGGATCTCCACCGCTTTCAGGTGACACTAACCAAAAGTCAGGAGCATATTCTTCAATTGGTTTTCCACCCAACTCAAGACCTACTAACTGAAGTTTGTAAGGTTTTTTACCAGCCTTAAGTTCTGCACCCATTTTCTCTAAAGCAGCTTTTCCAACATAGTCAGCTTTTTTATTCCACTCACCTTTACCTGAAAGTGACACTTGATAACCAAGGTTACACTGGTAAGGGTTATGTTGTTGATCCATATCTTGTCCCCAAGAAAGAATTCCAGCTTGAATTCTTCTGTGGTGAGCAGGAGCGATAACCATCAGGCTATGTTTTTTACCTGCAGCAAGAACAGCATTCCACATATCGTCAGCATATTTAGTGGCATCTCTTAAATAAATTTCATATCCAGCTTCACCTGAGAAACCAGATTGTGAAATTACACAACTTCTGCCACCAATTTTTGCTTCAGCTAAACCATAGAAAGGCATATTGTCAAAATCAACTTGATCTCCACAAAGGTCTTTCATTAAAGCTTTTGATTTAGGTCCTTGAATTTGTACCGGACAAACATCAATCTCATCAATAGTACAATTAAACCTTCCATCAGCATTGACACCTTGAAGATACATTCCAATATCAGAGTCTGATAATGAGAACCAAAATTCATCTTTAGAAATTCTAAGAAGAATAGGATCATTTAAAACACCACCATAAGCATTACATAAAATTACATATCTTGCTCTCATGGGTGAGATTTTAGTTGCATCTCTAGTTATAACGTAGTCAGTAAACTTTTCTGCATCTGGACCTTTAACTCTAATTTGTCTTTCAACAGCAACGTTCCACATTGTAACGTGATTTTTAATTGCTTCATATTCAACCATCGCTCCACCATCTTCAGGTTTTACATAACCTCTTGGGTGATAAATACGATTGTATACAGTTGCTCTCCAACAACCAGCTTGCATAGATAAATGCCAGTATGGAGATTTTCTTACTCTTGTTGAAATTAACATCTCAACTTTTGTAGGACCACTTTGTCTTAAGTTATATGGTACTTCACGATCTGATTGATCAACTGAAGTTACATGTTTTAGTTTAGTATAGTCAAATTCATTAGACATAACCATTCTCCTTCAACCACTTGTTAGTTTCCTTCAAGCCGCCGAATGTATAAATGTGGAAGTTACCTGTAAACTCTTTCACTTTCCCAATTAAATCATTAGGGTCTTTAGGTTTCAATAAATCTAATGCCTTACTAAAATTAGATCTAAGAAAATTTATGGAATTTTTCGCCCCAACTATATTAGCAAACTTAATTAAGCTGGATATTTTCATTGGCCCAGTAATTCCCACATGCACTGGTACTGACTGCTTAGAAATGAAATCTACAATGGGTTGACTATCTAGTAACCATTGAGTCACTATATAATCGGCGTAAGGTTTTTTATCCATCATAGCTTTTTCTAATTCTTTATCAGAAATATCAGGACTACCTTCCGGATGCCCTGCTATTCCTATTTTAATTCCTTCAAAAAATCCTGTTTCTAAAATTTGTATTGAACTATCAAATTTTCCAATTGGATCTCTACTACCACCTATTACTAAAGCTTGTTTTGTACCAACATCTTTACATCTTGTGATAAAATCTTTTAACTGCTGCTCATCTAAAATTGATCTTGCTGGAAAATGGGGAACTGGATTGAAACCTTTTTTAACTAAATCACCAGATTTTGCTGCGGTTTCTTTATAGTCTCCACCTGGTAGCATAGTCACATAAACATCTTTAACTGGTGGCAATGTTTCAAGATCAGTGTGAGGTCCAACCTCAAGAGAAAAATTCATTTTTTTTTGATCTTTATCTTTTTTGTAAAAGCTGTCAAAGAAATTCATCTTGTGGACAAAGATATTTGTTGCCAAAATAAATCTCAGTGATAATTTTTTTTATGTCCAAAAATACCAAATATTTTAAACTTTCAGAGATTTTAGATTTGGACAAAATCAGGGTTGTTGGAAACCCTATTGAAACAGCTCATGGCTTACCCAACGAGTGCTATATAAGTAAGGACTATTTATCATTTGAGAGAGAGGCTATTTTCATGAATAAATGGTCAGTAATTGGAGTGGCAAGCTCAGTACCCAATTCAGGAGATGCTCAACCCTATAGTTTGTTAGGCATTCCTCTTATTATTCTTAGAGATAAGGAAAAAAAAATAAGAGTATTTCATAATGTTTGTAGCCATAGAGGATTTAAGCTTATAGATGAGCCTTGTTCATTAAAAAATGTATTGAGATGCCCCTATCACTCATGGGCTTATGATTTTGATGGAAAATTAGTTGCAACACCTCATATTGGAGGTCTGGACATTCATGAAATAGAGAATTTTGACAAATCTTCTAGTAATTTAAAAGAAGTTAGAACTGAAGTATGGATGGATATAATTTTTGTTAATATAAATAATAATGAGCTAGAGTTTGAGGAATATATAAAGCCTCTTGAAGAAAGATGGTCAAAATTTATATCTAAAGAAGACCAAAATTTGATTAAATATTCGAAAGATCATGGGTATTTTAATCTTGATGTTAAATGTAATTGGAAATTCGCTATAGAAAACTACTGTGAAAGTTACCACTTGCCCTGGATACATCCAGAACTCAACAAAGTTTCAAATATAACTGATCATTACCACATACAAGGTCTACCCAATAGATTTGCTGGGCAAGGAACAAATAAATATGATCAACCGGTTAAAGGTGAAAAAAGTTTTAATAATTTTCCAAATTGGCCAGAAGATTTAAAAAAAAAAGCTGAATACATCGCTCTATTTCCTAATGTTATGATTGGTTTGCATATTGATCATTTTTATATTTTTTGGTTGGAGCCAAAATCTATTAGTGAAACAAGAGAGCACTTATTTATGTATTATATAGGTGATGAAAGTGCAAATGGAAGCAAATTAGCTGAAATGAGAAAAAAAAATTCTGAATTTTGGAAAGAAGTAATGAAAGAAGATATAAAAGCTATTGAAGGTATGCAAGAAGGAAGAAATTCTCCTACTTATAATGGTGGAAATTTTTCTCCAATAATGGATAATCCAACCCATCAATTTCATAAATGGGTAGCAGAAAATTTAATATAAAATGAAAATAATTTTAATAATGGGTCTACCGGGCTCAGGCAAGACAACTTTAGCAAATGAAATAGCACCAATGTTAAATGCTAAAAGATTGAATGCGGATGAGGTTAGAAAAGAAGCTAATGATTGGGATTTTTCAGAAGAAGGAAGAATAAGACAATCAAAGCGAATGGCAGATTTTGCAAAAAAATTGAAAGATGAGGGAAATTATGTTGTGGCAGATTTTGTTTGCCCAACTCCTGAGGCTAGAAACTTATTTCCAGCTGATTATATTATTTGGGTAAACACAATAAAAGAAGGACGTTTTGACGATACTAACAAAATGTTTGTAAAGCCTGAAAAATTTGATTGTCAGGTCACAACTCAAGATGCTAAATACTGGGCACCAATAATATTAAAGGAGATAAAATAGTGACTTACAAATGGGACAATAAAAAACCAACTGCACAAATGTTAGGAAGGTGGCAACCATTTCATGATGGTCATTATGCTTTATTTCAGGAAATTATTAAAAAAACTGGACAAGTTTGTATTCAAATTAGAGACGTTCAAGGAGTTGATGATAACCCATTTGATTTTGACACAGTGAAAAAGAATATTGAAGAAAGATTAAACCCAGAGTTTGAAGGTAGATTTAAGGTGATATTAGTGCCAAATATTACAAACATTTGTTACGGTAGAGGAGTTGGTTATAAAATTGAAGAAATAGTTTTGTCAGAGGAAATTCAACAAATATCGGCAACTAAAATTAGAGCTAAAATGAGAGAAGATGGCAAACTTAAGTAACATTAAAGTAAAATTTTCAAATAAAGATATTGCCTCAATCATCATTAATGAACCAAAAACATATAACGCACTTTCATTTAAAAATTTAAACGACCTAATCAAAGTTTTTAAAAGGTTAGATAATAATAACGATGTTAAAGTAATTATTATTGAAGGTGCTGGCAAAGGTTTTAGCGCAGGTCATAACTTAAAAGAAGTGAGTGGATTAAAAAAAAGAGAAAAGTATCAAAAACTTTTTAATCTTTGCTCAAAATTAATGCTTCAAATAGTTGAAGGAAAAAAACCAGTTATTGCAAAAGTTCATGGCGCAGCATTTGCAGCAGGTTGTCAGTTGGTTGCAAGCTGTGATCTTGCTTACAGTACTAATGATGCAATTTTTGCAACACCAGGAGTAAATATTGGTTTATTTTGTAGTACACCTATGGTTGCAGTTAGTAGAAAAGTTAATAGAAAAAAAATGATGCAAATGTTATTAACTGGTGAACCTATTAAAGCAAATTATGCAAAAGAAATTGGACTAATTAATAATCATTTTGCTAAAGCAAAATTAAATAATGAAGTATTAAAAATTGCAAAAACTATTGCTTCAAAATCAAGCCTTACAATTAAAATTGGAAAACAAACTTTTTATAATCAATTAGAAATGCCATTAAGAAAAGCTTATGCATATACGAGTAAAATGATGACTAAAAATATGATGGCAATGGATGCAAAAGAAGGGATCTCAGCATTTTTGCAAAAAAGAAAACCCAAGTGGAAACATAAGTAGTGAAAGACAAAATTAAAGAAATTCTTTCAAACTATAAAACTATAGCAATGGTGGGTGTCAGCAAAGATGAAAAGAAACCATCAACCATAGTGATGAAGTATATGCAAAAATATGGTTTTAAAGTTATTCCTGTTAACCCAAAAGCAAAAGATGAAAAAATTTTAGGGGAACAAGTTTATGGAAAACTTGAAGATATAAAAATACCTATAGAAATTGTTAATGTGTTTAGACCCTCAAAGGAAGCAATTAATTTTGCAAGAGATGCTGTGAAAATTGATGCAAAAGTTTTATGGTTACAATTGGGTATAAGATGTGAAGAAGCAAAAACTCTTGTTGAAAACAATCAAATCCAATATATTGAAAATCGTTGTACAAAAATGGAATACCAAAAAATTTTTCTAAATATTAATCCAGCATTTCCAGTGTTACAAAATTAAGTGAATATAATTAATTTTACTCCAATTTCTGCATTTCTGGGAGGATCTTTAATTGGTTTAGCAGTTATTATTTTTTTTGTATTTAATGGCCGATTAATTGGAATAAGTGGTATCGCTAGTAATTTTTTAACCTCCAAAGATAATAGGTTTGATAATCTTTTATTTTTAATTGGATTAATTATTGGACCTATTGTTTATAAAATATTTAGTCAGGAAGAGATTAATATTTCAATTTCAAACTCATTTTATTTGTTAGCATTTGCAGGTTTATTGGTTGGAGCTGGTACAAGAATAGGTGGTGGCTGCACTAGTGGACATGGCATCAGTGGCATTGGAAGATTTTCTTTAAGATCAATTGTAGCAACAGTAACGTTTATGATTGTTGGAATTTTAACAGTTTTAGTAAAAAATTTAATATGAATAAAATTATATCTTTAATTTGTGGAATGATATTTGGAATAGGTCTTACTGTTTCACAGATGATAAATCCTGAAAAAGTTTTAGGATTTTTAAATATTTTTGGAGACTGGGACCCATCATTAGCGTTTGTTATGATTGGAGCTTTAGTAATATCCTCACCTTTTTTTCATTTATTTAAGAATAATAAGAAACCAATTTTTGCTGAGAAATTTTCTTATTCAAATAATAAAGAGTTAAATAAAAAATTAATTATAGGTTCATCACTTTTTGGTGCGGGCTGGGGATTAGTAGGCTTATGTCCAGGACCTGCAATAGCATCATTAGCTCTACTAAACTTAAATTCTGTAAGTTTTGTAATCTTTATGTTTGCTGGGTTTTATTTGGTTAAATTATTAGATTTAACTACCCAAGCACGATGATAAAAATCATCTATATTTTTTTGAATTAAACTCTTGGCAAAATTATTTGCTTGGGTTTCTTCGAAGGGTCCAAATCTTTTCTCTGTTTCTTTAATGATTGTTTCAATTTTATTTGGGTCTTTATGGATACCAACAATAACGTAAAAATTTTTCATAGATTTTAAATTTTTCTGGTCTATACCATCTAAATTATGAAAAGAATATTTCTTTTATATGGTCATTACAATGAAAAGTCTTTTAATGCGGCTATTAGAGATACATTTATAGAAACTGCTGAAGCAAATGGTAATACAGTCGATTGTGTAGATTTGTACAAAGAAAAATTTAATCCAGTTTTTGCAGGTGAACAAGCAGGAGAGGATGTATTAGATCACAGAAGACGTATTGAAAAATGTGATACTATTGTTTTAATTGCTCCTATTTGGAATTTTAGAATGCCAGCTATTGTAGAAGGTTGGATAGATAAAGTTTTGTCACCACCATGGGCTTTCACATTTAAAAAATTAGTTGGAAATTACGGTTATCCAATGGGAAACTTAAAAGATAAAAAGGCTATAATCTTTTGTACTTATGGGTCTCCAAGATTAGCTATTACAACATTTTTTTTAAACCTGCCTATTAGAAGGTTAAAAAGAGGTGTGTTTCATATGTGTGGCATTTATAATATTGTATACAGAAGATATTTTGCAGTACCGTTTGTAACTGATGAAAAACGAAAAAAATTTCTTGAAGACGTTAAAAAGACGGCAAATAATATATAAGACCTTATTAATTTACTTTCTAAGTTTTACAATTTTACAAGCAGACTTAATAAAGCCCAATAGCAATATTGAGCCATACCAGGTTGTAGAAATTCAGTTAAAAAGTTTACAAAAAAACAATTCTCCGACTATAGATAATGGTATTGAACAAACATGGGAGTTTGCCCATCCTAGTAATAGAAAAAGCACAGGACCTTTGGATAGATTTAAGACCATGCTGAAAGGCAAATCATATAAAATATTATTAGATCATTTAGATCATGAAATTGTTCAAGAAAACCTTACCAATACAGTAGCTTTGTATGAAGTTAGTGTTCTTGGAAAAGACAAATCCTACTACAAATTTAAATGGCAGGTTGAAAAATATAAAAAAGATGGTCCCTTTAAAGACTGCTGGTTGACTACAATGGTGTCCGCTCCAATGCCCTTAGGATCTTCAATTTAATTTAGAGAGTAAACGAATTTTGTTTCGTTCGTAATGAAAATTTAGTAGGAATCGTTTTAATGAAATCTAAAGCTAAAGTTGTTGTAGTTGGTGGCGGCGTAGTAGGAGTTAGCGCCCTTTATCACCTTGCAAAAAAAGGTTGGTCGGATGTTGTTTTAATTGAGAGAAAAGAATTAACTTCTGGTTCCACTTGGCATGCTGCAGGATTACTACCTTTGTTTAATATGAGTTATTCAGTTGGTCAACTTCACAAATATGCTGTTAATCTTTATAAAAAATTAGAGGAAGAAACTGGAAAAAATGTAGGTTTTAGTGTTGTATCAAATATTCGTTTAGCAAGTACTAAAGATAGAATGGATGAGTATCATCAGTATGCAGGTGTTGCCCAAACAATTGGTGTTGACGTAAAATTTTTAACGCCCGATCAGGTAAAAGAAATTTGGCCTTTGTGTAATACAGAAGATTTAATTGGTGCAATCCAACACCCAGAAGATGGTTATATTCAGCCCGCTGACTTAACACAAGCAATGGCAACGGGGGCTAGAAATTTAGGTGCAGAAATTTATAGAAATACAGCTGTAGTTGGAATGAAACAAACTAAAGATGGCTGGATTGTTGAAACAGATAAAGGTGCAATAGAGTGTGAGCATGTAATTTCTTGCTCTGGAAATTTTGCAAGACAAACTGGAAAAATGGTTGGTTTAGATATTCCAGTAATACCAGTTGAACATCAATATATCGTAACAGAGCCTCATCCAGATATTGTAAAAAGAAAAAAAGATGGTTTACCTGAAATGGGAGTTTTAAGAGATAGTGATAGTAGATGGTATATGAGAGAGGAAGCAGGTGGATTAATATTAGGCCCATATGAAGATGGAGCACCGGCATGCTATGTAGATGGTCCATCAAAAGATTCTGAATATGAATTATTTCAAGAAGACTTAGATAGATTAGCACCACATATTGAAGGAGCTATTCACCGAGTACCTGCTTTTGGAGAAGTAGGAGTTAAGAAAGTTTATAATGGTGCAATTTGTTATACACCTGATGGAAACCCGATTGTTGGACCCGCATGGGGATTAAAGAATTTTTGGATTAACGAAGGACATAGTTTTGGAATAACGGCAGCAGGTGGAGCTGGATGGCAACTTGCAGAATGGATAGTTGATGGTGAACCAACAATAGATATGCTTGGTGTCGAACCAAGAAGGTTTGGTGATTATGTTTCAAAATCATATTTAAAAGAAAAAAATGAAGAAGCATACAATCATGTATTTAAAGTTCATTATCCTGACGAAGAAAGAGAGGCTGCTAGGGAATTAAGAACATCACCTTGTTATGATAGAATGAAAGCCCTTGGTGCAGTTTTTGGTCAAAAATTTGGATGGGAGAGACCTAATTTCTTTGCAGTTGATGGAATGGAACAAAAAGATGACTGGTCTTTTAGAAGATCTAAATGGTTTAAGGCGATAGAAAAAGAATGTAAAAATGTAAAAGAAAATGTTGGTCTTCTGGATATGACGGCATTTGCGAAATGTAGAATTAAAGGATCTGGTGCTGAAGAGTTTTTAGATTATTTAGTTGCAAACAAACTCCCAAAAAAAATTGGCAGAATTGGGCTGTGTCATGCTCTTAATACTAAGGGTGGAGTGCATTCTGAATTTACAATCATGAAAGAGGCAGAGGGAAGTTATTATTTAGTTTCTGCGGGAGCAAATCAAAGATTAGACCATGACTGGATTCAAAAATGGATGCCAACCGATGGTAGTGTTCAATTTGAAAACTTAACAAATAGTATTGGTGTTCTAGTTGTCTCTGGTCCTAAAGCTAGAGAGTTAATGACTAGAGTATCAAGAGATGATTTTTCAAATGAAAACTTTAAATGGTTAAGTGCAAAAACTGTTGATGTTGGAAATGCAGAGGTTAATGCTATGAGAGTAAACTTTGTAGGGGAACTAGGTTGGGAACTTCATCACCCAATTGAATACCAAAATCATATTTTCGATAAATTAATGGAAGCTGGAAAAGATTTAGGTCTTAAGCCTTACGGAATTAGAGCAATGAATAGTTTAAGACTTGAAAAATCTTATAAACTTGTTGGTACAGAATTATCAATCGAATACTCACCTTATGAATCTGGGTTAGATAGATTTATTCACCCAAATAAAGGAAAATTTATTGGATTAGAGGCTTTGAATAAATGGAGAGAAAAAGGATTTTCAAATCAATTGGTTACCTTAGAAGTTCACAACATAGAAGATGCAGATGTTTTAGGAAATAATCCAATTTATGATAATGGAAAAGTAATTGGACGTGCAACTGGTGGAGATTTTGGTTTTAGACTAGGTAAATCAATAGCATTAGGAATGGTTAAGCCAGAGATTGCGACACCAGGGCAAAAATTGAAAATTGATATTCTTGGTAAAATGTATGATTGTACAATTTTAGAGGAAAGTCCTTATGACCCAGAAAACAATTTACTAAGAGCATAATGAAAATATTAGTCGCCGTAAAAAGAGTTATTGATTACAACGTCCAAATAAGAGTTAAGGAGGATGGCACTGGTGTCGTCACAGACAACGTTAAAATGTCAACAAATCCACCTGATGATAATGCAATAGAAGAAGCTGTAAAAATTAAAGAAGCTGGAAAAGCCACGGAAATAGTAGCAGTAACTATTGGAGAAGAAAAGGCACAAGAAACAGTTCGCAAAGCATTAGCAGTTGGTGCAGACAGAGGAATTCATGTTAAAATAGATGGAATTGTTGAGCCTTTAGCTGTCGCTAAAATATTGCAAAAAATTGTAGATAAAGAAAAACCAGATTTAGTGTTTATGGGAAAACAAGCAATTGATGATGATTGTAATCAAACTGGGCAAATGCTTAGTGCATTATTAAACTGGCCTCAGGCAACTTTTGCATCAAAGATAGACATTAAAGATAATAAATTAGAAATCATAAGAGAAATTGATGAAGGTTTGGAGACAATTGAAGTTAATGTTCCAGCAGTGGTTACTTGTGATTTAAGATTAAATGAACCTCGATATGCTTCATTACCAAATATTATGAAAGCTAAAAAAAAACCAATCGATGAACTATCAGCAGCAGATTTAGGTGTTGATGCAGCACCAAGATTTCAACAAATTAAAGTTGAAGAGCCACCAAAAAGAAAAGCTGGAATAAAAGTGTCAAGTGTAGCTGAATTAGTACAAAAACTTAAAAATGAAGCGAAGGTTATATAATGTCTATTTTATTAATTGCTGAACATAATAATAAAGAATTAAGACCATTTACTCTTAATGCAATTACTGCAGCATCACAAATTGATAGTGATGTTCATGCATTATTAATAGGAAATAATTGCTCTGAAGTTGCAAAATCTTTATCAGAAATACCTTTGGTTAAAAAAGTAATACAAGCTGAAGCTTCTCATTATGAAAATTTTTTGCCTGAAAATTTTGCACCATTAGTTGTTAAGGCTTCTGAAAGTTATTCACATGTAGTTAGCTCTGCAAATACATTTGGTAAAAATTTAATGCCAAGAATAGCAGCGTTGCTAGATACTTCACAAGTAAGCGATATAATAAAAGTGATTTCTCCAGATACATTTATAAGACCTATTTATGCAGGCAATGCATTTGCAACTGTTAAAAGCAATGATACAAAAAAATGCATAACTATAAGACCAACCTCATTTGAACCATGTGAAACGTCAGGAGGATCTGCAACAGTTGAAAAAATGGATGCTGCAGATGAAGTTACTGTATCAAAATTTATTAAAAGAGAAGAAGTTAAATCAGACAGACCAGAGCTTGGAACTGCAAGAGTTGTGATTTCAGGTGGAAGAGGTATGCAAAGTGGAGATAATTTTAAATTGATTACAGATATAGCTGATAAATTAAATGCAGCAATAGGAGCCTCACGTGCAGCAGTGGATGCTGGGTATATAAGCAATGAACATCAAGTTGGTCAAACAGGTAAAGTTGTTGTACCAGATTTATATATTGCGGTTGGAATCTCTGGCGCAATTCAACATTTGGCTGGCATGAAAGAAAGTAAAATTATTGTTGCAATAAATAAAGATGGGGAAGCACCTATTTTTAGTGTTGCAGATTACGGTTTAGAAGCTGACTTGTTTGAAGCTCTTCCACAATTTCTAGAAGAATTGAATAAATTAAACACTATACAAAAATAGCAAATAATATAAAAAAATACCATATGCCTAGAGAAGCAATGGAATATGATGTGGTGATTGTTGGAGGTGGTCCCTCAGGATTATCAACTGCAATTAAATTAAAACAAATAAATCCAGAATTAAATGTTTGTCTATTAGAAAAAGCATCTGAGATCGGTGCTCATATTTTAAGTGGTAATGTTTTTGAAACCAGGGCCTTAGAGGAGTTATTGCCAAATTGGAAAGAACTAAATTCACCTATTAAAACCAAGGTTTCTAAGGAAAAATTTTTATTTTTAGGAAAATCCAAATCAATAAGTTGGCCTACTTGGTTGTTACCATCGGTTCAACAAAATCATAACAATTACATAATTAGTTTAGCTAATTTATGTAGATGGTTAGCAGAACAAGCGGAAGGTTTAGGAGTTGAAATATTTCCAGGCTTTCCAGCAAGTGAAATTTTATATAATGAAGATGGATCAGTCAAAGGAGTTGCAACTCAAGATATGGGAGTTGATAAAGAAGGAAACAAAAAAGATAGTTTTGAACCTGGCATAGAACTTTTAGGAAAAGTTACTGTTTTTGCTGAAGGATGTAGAGGACATCTTGGAAAACAATTAATTGAAAAATTTAATTTATCTGAAGGTAAAGACCCTCAACAATATGGAATTGGATTTAAAGAAATTTGGGAAATAACTGAAAAAAATCATCAAGAGGGAATGGTCATGCATACTGCGGGTTGGCCACTAGATAACAATACTTATGGTGGAAGCTTTATGTATCATGCAGAAAATAAACAAGTTTTTTTAGGTTATGTAATTGGTCTTGATTATAAAAACCCATATCTTTCCCCGTTTGATGAATTTCAAAGATTTAAAACTCATCCTGCAATTAAAAAAATAATTGAAGGTGGAAAACGTATTTCTTATGGTGCTCGTGCTTTAATTGAGGGTGGACTACAAAGTTTACCAAAAATGTTTATGCCAGGAGCTTTGCTTATTGGTTGTGATGCGGGAACTTTAAATATGCCAAAAATTAAAGGGTCACATACGGCAATGAAGAGTGGAATGATTGCAGCTGAAACTATCAATGAGCATTTAAAAGAAAATAAAGGTTTATCCATATATGAAGATAAGTTCAAAAAAAGCTGGGTCTATCAAGAATTACATGCGGCTCGTAATGTTAAACCAAGTTTTAGCTGGGGCTTAATTCTTGGAATAATATTCACTGGAATCGATCAAATATTGTTTAGAGGAAAATTACCTTTTACCTTAAAGCATAAACATGCTGACCACGAAACATTAAAGCCAGCAAATGAAATGCCAAAAATTGATTATCCAAAACCAGACAATGTAATTACTTTTGACAAAACAAGTTCTGTTTATTTAACAGGAACTAATCATGCTGACAATCAACCAGTGCACTTACAATTAAAAGATCCTAATTTACCAATAAATTATACTTTAGAAAAATTTGATGAACCTGCACAACGATATTGTCCAGCAGGTGTTTATGAAGTTCAAAATGAAAATGGGATAAATAAATTTGTGATAAATTCACAAAATTGTATTCATTGTAAAACCTGTGATATCAAAGAGCCTTCCCAAAATATTACTTGGGTGACGCCTGAAGGAAGTGGTGGTCCAAAGTATGGAAATATGTAATTAGAAAGATAAAATTAACCCAACAACAAAAACTAAACTAAGTCCAAGTCCGGCTAACACTAAGTTAGTTCTTGTTTCTTTTTCTTGAACTTTTCTTGCTCTATTTAAAAGTACATTTATATCAACTCGCTTCGATGAAACTTCCTCATTTTGAATAGGGGTCGTAAAATAAGGAAGTTCACTTTCCCCAGAGCTAATTTTTTTTTCAGAACTCATGACTTTAATAAATCATAGTTGGTAAATCTAAACAATTTTGCACTTGTTCATTTTGGGTTGACTTTAGAGTTAATTATGTTCATTTTGGGTTAAAATATAATTTATGTCTAAATTTTTACCTGAACTATCAAAACAAATTCATAGTGAGGTCATACGAGAAGTAATAGAAAAAAACTATGCTTCGATTATTCCTGTTTGGGCACCATTACAATTAACATGGGTTAATAGTGTTTATAGGACTTTTCATGATTATGAAAAATATATGATCGTCATGTATTTATTGAAGACCACATTTGAAACTCACGCCAAAAATCTTACGACGTTAAGTTATGTTGAGTATTTTAATCAATTTGAGTTTGAAATAGAAAAAATTAATGTAATGGAAATATCTAAATCCCTAAATATAGCAAAAGAAACAACTAGAAGAAAAATTAATGAATTAGAAAAAATGGGTGTAATAAAAAAAATAAATAAAAAGATTATAATTGACAGAAATACTTGGCCAAATATTAAACCTAATGATACGATAGAAAGAATAACAAGATTTTTATCCACTCTTTCAAAAATATGTGTTGCTGAAAAGAAAATATCTGAACCGTTCAGCAATGAAATTTTAACAAAAATATGTAAGGAATATTTTTCATTTGTTTGGATACTTTATTATGAAATGCAATTCCCTATGTTATTAGGTTCTAAAAAAGTTTTTGGTGACTTGGAAAGTTTTCATGTTAATGGCGTTTGTATAATCAATCAAGCTTTACACTCAAAAAAACATGATAATAGTGAAATGAGTAAAGAATTTTACTTAGAAAAGTATATGTGGGGTGACCAAAGAAGTGAAACAGGTGTTAACGCAATGTCTATTTCAGATATAACAGGGATACCAAGAGCTACAGTTATTAGAAAATTAAATAAACTACTAAAAGAAAAATTTTTAAAAGTTGATAACAAAAAACATTATAGTTCAACTGGTCATCATGCACAAAAATTATTAGAGGTACATAAAATAACCTTAGATCATTTATCTAAATTTACTGCACGTGTTTATAATTTATGCTTAACGAAAAATGATTAAATTTTAGCTGCTCTTTTTTACAATATAGACAAAAAACAAAGAAGTTGCCATCATCACTAATGCGTAAGCTGCTGTAGGTACGATATAAACCATCTCATCAAATAATTGGGTTGAAACAAATACAGCCAATGTTCCATTTTGTAAACCACACTCTAGAGATATACATCTTTGTTGCGCAACACCTGATGTAAAAAATTTTGCAACACAAAAACCTACAATCATCATTACAATATTAAGTATTAATGCAATCAAACCAGCCTGCTTTATAAAGCTTGCAATATTATCCCATTCTTCAATATAGATCGCGATAAATACCAAGACAAATAAAGCTATTGAAATTCTCTGAATTAATAAAACATTATTTAAAATTAAATTCTCAGCAAAATGACGAATAATCATTCCTATTAAAACTGGGATAGTAACAACAAAAAACATTTTTAAGGAAATACCAACCATAGAAAATTCTTTTGTAATATAATTGATATTTAATAAATCAATTGAAAGAAAAATAATAAAAGGAAAAGATATAATACTAACTAAGCTAATAATTGCTGTTAGCGTTATTGATAAAGCGACGTCTCCATCTGCAAATTTAGTGAGTACATTTGATGTTACACCCCCAGGAGCAGCTGCAATTATCATTACTCCCAATGCAAGCTCAAGCGGAGTGTTTAATAATTTAATAAGAGCGAATGCAATAATTGGAAGAACAAGCATCTGACAAATTAAACCAACTAAAAAATCTTTTGGAAACTTAACTACTCTTGTAAAATCCTTAATTGTTAGACTCATTCCAAGTCCCAACATTATTATAGCTAAACCTAACGGAGCAATTTTTGTGACAATTTCCATCTTTAAAACTTATTAGTTCAAAATGGGTTTAGCAAGTAAATGATTATAAATTTAAAATTTATTAAGATAAATCAATAGCATTCTTCTTTAAAGCTTCCATAGAAACAAGCTTTAAAGTTTTTTCATGTGTTCTTTTTAAATATACAGGACAACTTTTTCCAGCATCAACAGCTCTTGCATACCAACTGGCACAAACACACCAACCATCTCCATCTTTAAGTCCTGGAAAACCAAATTCAGGATGTGGTGTTATTAAATCATTACCAGCTTCTTTGCACCATTCTAAAAATTCAGTTGTAACTTTTGCACAAACAGTATGAACACCATGATCATTTTCATCAGTATTGCAGCAACCATCTCTATACCATCCTGTTAATGGGCTGTTAGAACATTCCTCTAGATCTTCACCTAGAACATTTTTTTGTTTGTCAGCCATTTAAATTTTTGTAGGGTTAGGTTGACCTTTATAGACAATCTCAGGGTCAAAAGATTTTTCTTTTTCTTCAAACTTCATCTCAATTTCTCTACCATTGTCGATCGGACCTAGTGGAATTGATCTATAAAAACATGATCTATAACCAACATGACAACTAGCACCATCACCAATATCAACTGTAATCCAAACTGAGTCTTGATCATCATCAATTCTGATTTCTGTTATTTTTTGGGTATACCCACTAGTTTTGCCTTTGTGCCAAATTTGCTGTCTTGATCTACTAAAATAATGAGCTTCTTTTGTTTCTATAGTCTTCTTTAAAGCTTCAACATTCATATATCCATGCATTAAGATATCTCTAGTTTTTGAACACATTGTAATAACTGGTATTAATCCATCATTATCGAACTTGGGAGATAGATATTTGCCTTCTTCAATTTCCAGGATATTTTCTCTTTTTTTAAACATAATTAGGTTATTATGTAGCATATTGCTCAATATATTAAATATTTTAAAAACAATGATTTACTGTATAAACTTGCGTTGTGAAATTAGTTGAAGACATAAATAATAAAGTTTTAGATACCAAGAAAGTTTCTGATAAGGAAGCTGAAGAAGCTTTTAAAACTATTTTAACTTGGATGGGTGAAGATCCTTCTAGAGAAGGTTTACTTGAAACACCCAAAAGAGTTGTTAAAGCATTTAAAGAATATTTTGGTGGATATGCCGAGGATGCAAATAAGATATTAGAAAAAACCTTTGGTGATGTTGAGGGTTATGACGACATGGTTGTTGAAAAAAATATTTCAGTAACTAGTCACTGTGAACATCATATGGCACCAATAGTTGGAACAGCACATGTTGCCTATATTCCAAATGAAAGAGTTGTAGGATTAAGTAAACTTGCAAGAGTTGTAGAAGTCTTTTCAAAAAGATTGCAAACTCAAGAGAGACTTACAATGCAAGTTGCACAAGCTTTAATGACTTCATTAGATGCAAAAGGAGTTGCAGTAACAATTGACGCTGCACATCAATGTATGACAATGAGGGGTATTAAAAAAGAAAATGCAACAACTGTTACAAATTATTTTTTAGGGGAATTTAAAAAAGATTTAAGTATTCAAAATAGATATCTAAGATTTATTAGTAAGTAACTTTCCCAAAGGAGGAAAAGTATGTCAGACAATTTCAAAGCATTAATTCTCAATCAAGAAGGTGAAAATTTAACTAGAGAAGTAAAGTCAATTGAGAAATCATTTTTAAAACACGGAGATGTACTTGTTCAAGTTGATTACTCAGATTTAAATTATAAAGATGCGCTTATTTTAAATAATGGTGCAAAATTAGTAAAAGAGTTTCCGCATATTCCCGGTATTGATTTTGCAGGTACTGTTATAGAAAGTGATAACTCAAAGTTTGTAAAAGGAGATGAGGTAATTCTAACAGGTTGGAGAGTAGGAGAAATTTATTTTGGTGGCTATTCTCAGCTTGCAAAAGTTAACGGTGATTATTTGGTTAAAAAACCAAAAGATGTAACATCTAAACAAGCAATGATTTTAGGCACAGCAGGTCTTACAGCTTTATTATGTTCTTTTGCAATCAAAGCTAGAGAAGAACTTTTATTGGGAGAAAAAGTGAAAGATGTTCTAGTAACTGGTGCATCTGGAGGCGTTGGAAGTATTGCGGTAATGATTTTAAATAAATTTGGTTATGATGTTACAGCTGTTACCGGAAAATCTGAAAATGAAGAATACTTAAGAACGTTAGGTGCAAAAAATATAATAAACAAAGCAGATCTAGATAAAGATCCAAGGCCATTAGACAAAGGTTTATGGGACGGTGTTGTTGATACCGTTGGTGGTAAAATACTTGCTAATGCATTAGCACAAACTAGAGATAATGGAATTGTTGCAGCTTGTGGAAATGCGTCTGATTATAAATTAAATACTACAGTTATGCCTTTTATTATAAGAGGCGTTAAACTTTGGGGAATAAACTCTGTTACAGCATCAATAAAGAGAAGAGAATTTGTTTGGAACGAAGTTAAAAATATTATTGATTTTAAACAATTAGAAAAATCAATAAAGACAATAAGTTTGGTGGATTTAATAGACATATATCCAAAAATGTTAAAAGGTGAAACATCCGGAAGATATATTGTTGATGTAAATAAATAATGGACTGGGATAAATTAAAAATTTTTCATGCAGTTGCAGAAGCTGGAAGCTTTACTAACGCAACAATAAACTTAAATCTTAGTCAGTCTGCAATAAGTAGACAAATTCAATCTTTAGAACAGGATCTAAAAGTACAGCTCTTTGAAAGACATGCAAGAGGATTAACTCTTACAGAAAATGGTGAGTATGTTTTTAAAACAGCTCATGATGTAATTAGTAAACTAAAAGAAGTTGAATCTACGTTAGGTGATCAAAAAAATAAACCAACTGGTAAACTAACAATTACAACTGTTAGAAGCTTCGGGACTCACTGGCTAACTCCAAGAATTCAAGAATTTATGACTTTAAATCCAGAAATTGAAATTGAATTAATCTTTGATGATAAGGAACTTGATCTAAGTACTAGACAAGCTGATATTGGAATTTTTATGAGAAGACCTAAGCAGCTTAATTATATTCAAAAAAAATTAGTTGATATTAAGTATTATATCTATGGTTCTTATAAATATTTAGAAAAACATGGGATGCCTAAAACAATTAATGATTTAAACAAACATAGATTTATTTCGTTTGGAAAAGGTGCTCCATCACCAGTATATAATCCTGATTGGGCATTAAAACTTGGTATTAAAGATGGAAAAAAAAGGAAATCTATAATGAAAGTAAATAGTGTTATGGGTCTATTACTTGCTGTCGAAACTGGAGTTGGACTAGCAGCTTTACCAGAATACTTAGTTACAAATTCGACAAATGTTATTAAAGTTCTTCCTAGCTCTGAAGGTCCAATTACCGAAGCACATTTTGTTTATCCGCAATCACTTAAAAATACAGCAAGAATTACAGCATTTAGAAATTTTCTGTTCAGTAAAATTGGTGATTGGAAGTCTTAATTAACTAGACTTATCGTTTACATATACAGAGACGCCTCTAGAATTAATATCTACATCAAATTTTTTATGTAACGGTGGAAAGGCTCTTTGTGAACAATCCAATCTATCACAAGTTCTGCAAGATACACCGATAGGAATTTCAGTAGTTTTATCACTAACATTAATATTTTCAGTGTACACAAAGTCTTTTGCATACTTTGCATCACAGCCAAGACCAATTGATAATATACTTTTTGATCGACCAAATCTTCCAACACCTTTTTCTACAGTTCTTGCGATACAAACATATTTTTCACCATTAGTCATTTTACTAACAGCTGCTTGAATTACACCAGGTCGAGTAAATGCAGAATAAACATTCCATCTAGGACATGCACCACCATATCTTGGTATATCAATTCCTGATAATGAAAATCTTTTTGAGATATTTCCTGCCATGTCAACTCTAAGCATGTGAAAAGGAATTCCAGGCAATTTTGGATCTTGTAAGCATGTTACACGGTGAGCAACTTGTTCAAAAGAAGTTGCAAATGTATTTTGTAATAGCTCTAAATCATATTTCAATTTTTTACATTCAGTATGAAAAGGTTTGTAAGGCATTAAAATTGCTGCACCACAATAATTTAATAAAGCAACTTTAGTCAATTCTTTTGATTCTTTTGAAGGAAAAGAAAATTTAGATAGATAATTATCAATATCTTTCATTGCACCTTCTTGCGCAATCTGAGCTGCTGCATGAAGTTTTTTTGTTTCCAAAGAACTATAATCACTTAATAAGAGTTCTTTTTTATTTTTATTATAAATTTTAGAAAAAGGCTTTCCCTCTTCTGGTAAAATATCTTTAACTGTAATTGAATATTCTTTATTTAAATATTCACATAAGGAAATATATCGAGTTCTGTTATTTTTTTGAATTTTATCAAAAACTTTATTTGCAAACTCTTCTAATTTTGGAAAATAGTTTTTATGTTCTTGAAGGAAATCAGATATTACCTCCCCTGGAAAAGAGTTTTTTCTATTATCAACTATCTTACCTGATATTTTTTCTATTTTATTAATTAGCTCATGATCTTTCTTTTTAAGAATATCTCCTAATCTCACAAGAGCTCTACCAATCTTAGGATTTGTTCCAACAAGGTCTTTAACTTCAGGACCAAGAATATCTAGGTCTTCAAACAATTTATCATCTAAAATTTCTGAAATAGTATTTTCTAAGTTAACATCTGATTTTGATGTTAAGTCTGAGAGCTGAATATTTAATTTTTCACAAACCTTAAGTAGCAAATCTCCATCTATTTTTCTTTTTCCACTTTCAATTAAATTTAAATAACTTGGAGAAATACCCAGATCTTCCGAAAGTTTATTAGCTTGTAGTCCTAACTGTCGTCTAAAAGCCTTTATTTTAGGACCAATTTTTAAATCAATTTGACTCATAATTTCTATTTGTAAATTTTGTAAATTTTAATTTACAATAAATTTCTTTGTTTTACAAGGTTTTTAACGATTTAATTAGATTTTGTAAATTTTGTAAATTATAAAGTTTACATGAACAATAAAAACACAAATAAAAAACAAGAAAATCAAAGAGAAATTAACGAAAACAACAATCAGAATCAGTTTAGTCAATCAGGTGTTTACCTAAGAGACGATCATTGTGATTGGGGTTCTAGTGGGATGAATGAATTCACTCAAGAATTTAGTGAAAAAAAGTAAATCCTATTACTGTTAATTTAGACACAATTTAATTTTCTTAATACATAATTTAGAAAGACTTACCTATGAGCTCAGAAGCTAAAGTTTCATACGATTTAAAAAGATTTTTAGGAATAAAAAGAGACTACACCCCAGAAGAAGTTGAGAGATTAAGAGGTTCAATTAAAATTGAATATTCTATGTGCAAACACCAATCTAAAAAATTATGGGATTTATTGAATTCAGAAAATTATATTAATACATTGGGTTCACTCTCTGGAAATCATGCTGTCCAACACGCTAAAGCTGGATTAAAAGCAATTTATTTAAGTGGATGGCAAGTAGCAGCTGATGCAAATACAGCTGGTGAAATGTATCCTGATCAGTCTTTATACCCATATGATAGTGCACCAAAATTAGTTGAGTCGATGAACAATGCTCTAATAAGAGCAGACCAAATTCAACATATGGAATTACAAGATGGTGACATGAAATCAAAAGATAGAACAGATTATATGCTACCAATTATTGCAGATGGTGAAGCAGGATTTGGTGGTCCATTAAATGTTTTTGAGTTAACAAAAAAATTCATTAAAGCAGGTGCAGCTGGTGTTCACTTTGAAGATCAATTAGCTAGTGAAAAAAAATGTGGCCATATGGGCGGAAAAGTTTTAGTTCCAACTGGTACTATGATTAAAAATTTAAAAGCTGCAAGACTAGCGGCGGATATTGCAGATGTACCATTAATAATTTTAGCAAGAACAGATGCAAATGCTGCAAAATTAATCACTAATGATTTTGATGAAAATGATAAACCATTTTTAACTGGTGAAAGGTCACCAGAAGGCTTTTATTATGTTAAACATGGAATTGATCAAGCAATCTCAAGGGGTTTAGCTTATGCTCCTTATTCAGATTTAATCTGGTGTGAAACTGCAACACCAAACTTAGAAGAAGCAAAAAAGTTTGCGGATGCAATTCATGAAAAGTTTCCTGGTAAATTGTTGGCTTACAACTGCTCTCCCTCGTTCAATTGGAAAAAACATTTATCAGATGCTGAGATTGCAACATTTCAGCAAAAAATTAGTGAGATGGGATATAAATTCCAGTTTATAACTCTTGCAGGATTTCATACTCAAAATATTGCAATTTTTGAACTTGCTGAAAAATATAAAACAGAAGGAATGACTGCTTATTCTAAAATCCAAGAGCTTGAATTTGCTAGAGAAAAAGATGGTTACACAAGTGTTAAACATCAAAGAGAAGTTGGAACATCTTATTTTGATGCAGTTTCAAATACTATAAGTAGTGGAAAAAGCTCTACAACAGCTATGGCAGGATCAACAGAATCTGAGCAATTTTAATTAGTCTTTAATAAGCTTTCTAAATATGATTATATATTTAGATGCTCATAAGTATTTTACTTTTAGTTATTCTTTATATTTCTCACAGATATATTGTTGCTTGGATAATATTCTACAATAGTACAGATGAACGTTTTGGTAGTTCTGTATGGCGTTGGTCATATGATTATCAGGTTATTGGAGAAAGAGATGTTTCTGATCTAGACGATAAACCATTTGTTAGAAAAAGAAGAATTAGAAATCGAATTGTATCAATTATGTATTTTAATTTTTTCCTTGGATTTTACGTATCAATGGCGTTTTTAAGCAACCTGCTTATCCTCATTTTAACTTAGAAAAGCATACAACTGTGACACTTATTGCGATTGATAATCATTCGCAATAGTGGTAATAATTCATTTATTCTCAACAAATTAATAAGGACAAATAAATAAAGCAATGAAGAAAATTATAATTATTGGATTTTTAATGACCTCACTTTTAAGTGCATGTTTTGCTAATGAGGTAAATGTATTTAGCTCAAGACACTATGAGTCTGACATTAAGTTATATAAAAAATTTACAGATCAAACTGGAATTAAAGTAAATGTTATCTCAGGAAAAGATGAGGCTTTACAAAAAAGAATATTAGAAGAAGGAAAATATTCTAAAGCTGATCTTTATATTACATCAGATGCTGGAAATATTGTCACTTTTGATAATAAAGGAATGTTTCAAAATTCTATGTCACCAATAATTGAAAAATTAGTACCTTCAAATTTTAGAGGCAAAAATTGGGTAAGTATAACTAAAAGGGCAAGAATATTATTTTATTCACCAGATAGGGTAACAAGAGATGATCTTATTAATTTAAGTTATGAAGATTTAGCAAATTCAAAATGGCAGGGTAGAATAGTTATAAGACAATCTAATAATATATATAATCAATCACTAGTTGCTTCCTTAATTTTTAATAATGGTGAAGAAGAAACAAGTAAATGGGCAAAAGGTGTTGTTAATAATATGTCTAGAGCACCCAAAGGAAACGATAGGGCTCAGATATTAGCAGTTGCAGCTGGGGAAGCTGATATAGCTATAGCTAATACATATTATTATGCGTTGATGCTTTCCGGTAATAAAGGCGCAGAACAAAAATTAGCAGCAAAAAAAGTTTTACCATTTTTTCCAAATCAAAATAATAGAGGAGCACATATGAATATAAGTGGTGGAGGAATATTAAAATATGCCCCTAATAAAGATAACGCCATTAAGTTAATAGAATTTTTATTAACAAAGGAAGCTCAACAACATTTAATTAACAACACATTTGAATATTCTATTATTGATGGTGTGGAACCTCATGAATTAATAAAAAATATGGGCTTAGATTTTAAGCAAGATTTAGAAACAGATATAGCAAGTTACGGTAAAAATCAAAGTGATGCATTAGAGATTATGTTGAATGCAAAATGGAAATAAGTGCTAATTCTTAACTTAAATAAAAATCAAATTAGAGATTAATAAAACTTATGGGAAATAAAATTAATTTTTGGTTTATCAGTTCATTATTAATATCAGTGCTAGTTGCTATCCCAATTATTACAGTACTTGGAAGTTTTTTTGAGCCAATTAGTGATTATTATAATATTTTAAAAAAAACTTTTTTAATTGATTATTTAACTAATTCTTTATTTCTATTAATAGGAGTGTTGTTTATAACGTTTGTTATAGGAGTTGGTTGTGCTTATTTAGTATCTTTTTATATTTTTCCTGCTGTTAACTTTTTTAAATGGGCTTTAATCCTATCTTTTGCAGTACCGGCTTATATTTATGCTTATTCACTAACAGCTTTTTTTGAAAACTATGGAACGGTTTTTGCAATATTAAACAATCTATTTGGAGAGGGTAATTACAACGTTTATATTCCTAAATTTGATGGACTTTTAGGTGCAATTATTGCTATTTCATTCTCTTTATTTGGATATGTTTATGTTTTAACCAGAGCATCATTTCATTATCAATCTCAAAATTTAGTAGAGCTTGGTAAAAATTTGGGCTTTTCTAAAAAAAAATCTTTTTTTAATATTATACTACCCTCTGCCAGACCAGCAATTGTTGCTGGATTATCATTAGTTGCAATGGAAACTTTATCAGATTTTGGTTCAGTTTCTTATTTTGGTGTCTCAACTTTAACGACTGGAATTTATAGCGCATGGATATCATTTGATGATTTAACTTTAGCAAATAGACTTTCGTCTTATTTGTTAATTTTTATTATTGGTTTATTTATTTTAGAAAATCTATCGAGAAAAAAAGCACAATTTCATACATCATCGAAAGGTGGCCATAGAACAAAAACATTAATAAAGCTTAATGGTTATAAATCCTTCTTGGCATTTATTTTTTGTTTTACTATTTTTTTAATCAGTTTTTTATTTCCAGTCACTCAAATGCTTTATTGGACAATTATTTTTCCACAACATCTTGAAAATCTAGATGTCTTTAAACTATTTTTAAACACTATTAATTTAGTAATTATATCTAGTTTTTTTTTAATTATACTAGCTTTTATATCTAACTATGGAAATAGAGTTTCTAAAAGTAAATTACTTCAAATTTTAAATACTATATCTATATCTGGATATGCAATCCCAGGAATTATACTGGCAGTAGCCTTTATCACTTTTATTTCATGGATGGATAACAACATTATTAATTATTTTGAAATGGGTTCAATTAAATCCTTTTTTATTGGATCTACTTTAGGATTAGTTTTAGTTTATTTTATTAGATTTTATTCTTTAGCAAATAATGGAATTAAATCTGGTTATGCTAAGATAAATTATTCTATTGATGAGGGAGCTTATTTATTAGGATATTCGAAATTTAAAACATTTAAAAATATTCATGTACCCTATTTAAAGAACTCAATTTTTTTGGTTTCAATTTTACTTACTATTGAAATTATTAAAGAATTACCAATTACACTTATTTTAAGACCATTTAACTTTGAAACTTTTGCAACTAAAGCCTATCTTTTTGCTTCCCAAGATTTATTGGAGGCTGCAGCTGCACCTTCTTTAATACTGATAATTATTGCAAGTTTTTTTATTTTAATTACATCTAGGTATATTCTTAAAGAATAAAAATATGAAAAAAAATTTTTTAGAAATTAATAATGTGACTTTTTCTGCAAGTTCTCAAAATAAAATTAATAATGTTTCGTTAACAATTGAAAATCAAGGAGACATTGTTTGTTTACTTGGTCCATCAGGTATTGGAAAAACAACAATACTTAGAACTATTGCAGGTCTTGAAAAAAATAATTCTGGCACAATTACTCTTAAGGACAGAATTCTTTCCTCGAAGGAAATCCAAGTTGAACCAGAAGATAGAAATATAGCAATGGCATTTCAGGATAATTCACTTTTTCCTCATTATAATGTTTTTGATAATATAAAATTTGGTGCAGAGAGAAATAAAAACAAGAAAAAAGGTTTAGAAATCAACGATATTATTAAGCTACTTCATATTGAAAATATAAAGGATAAGTATCCTCATCAAATTAGTTCTGGCGAAGCACAAAGAGCTTCGCTTGCTCGATCGTTATTGTCAAATCCCGACCTATTACTTCTAGATGAACCACTTTCAAATATCGATCAAAACTTTAAAGAAGAAATTCAAGTTAGGTTAAAACAAATTCTCACAGAACAAAAAATTACTACAATCATTGTAACACACGACTCTTACGAGGCTTTTTATTTGGGAAATAAGTGTGGAATTATATTAGATGGTCATTTAAAGCAATATGATGATCCTTATAATATTTACCATTTTCCCAATTCAATTGAAGTTGTTAATTTTTTAAATAGAGGAACTTTGATTGAAGCAAAAGTTACAGGAGAAAATAGTTTAGAAAGTAATGATTTAGGAAAAATTACTGGTGATTTTATAAAACATTATCCAAAAGGTTCTAATGTTAAACTTTTATTACAACCTGAGGATCTTGAGCACGATGACGCAAGTGATTTAAAATTAAAAGTTGTTGATAGAAAATTTAGAGGAACAAACTTTATTTACACACTTAAAACTAGCAGTGATAAGTTAATTTCTGTATTTGTTCATTCCCACCATATTCACCAACACGAAATTGAAGAAAAATTTGGTATTAAAAAACCTATACATATTGATCATATAGTCTGTTTCTAATACAAAATCCTAAATTAAAATGAATAATAGATTTAAAACATTATCTAAGGGGATTATCGATGTAAGTCCTTTAATGATACCCGTGGTTCCATTTGGAATTATATACGGTGTTATTGGTATGGAGTTGGGTTTGAGTGCGTATATGACATTCGGTATGTCTATTATAATTTTTGGTGGAGCTTCTCAAATTGTTTTATTACAATTATTTTCTGGCGGTGCATCATCATTCGTTACAATCACATCAGTTACTGCAGTAAACTCTAGACATTTACTATATGGTGCGGTTTTTTCTGAATACCTTTTTCACTTAAAACTTAGATGGAAAATTATACTATCCTATGTATTAATTGATCAAGCATTTGCTGTCTCAAACATTTATTTTAAAAAAAATAAAGAAAATAAATTTAAACACTACCATTTATTAGGAGCTGGTTTTACCTGTTGGACTATTTGGCAGATATCAACAATTTTAGGTATAGTTCTTGGATCAGTAGTACCTGAAGAGTTAGGTTTAAGTTTTACTATTTCTTTAACATTTTTGGCTTTGTTAATTAATGATTTTAGAAAGTATAAAAATATAATTGTAATGTTAGTGTCAGGAATTGTTGCAACTATTGGGTACAATACAATACCATTTCAAGCTTATATTATTGTAGCAACACTATCAGCCTTATCGGTTGCCACCATAATAACATTAATTGGACAGAAGAAAAAATAATGCATTGGACAACAATTATTTATTGTGGAATTTTGACTTACTTAACAAGATTTTCTATGATTTTTTTCTTAAAGAAAGACATCTTAAATGAAAAGACAAAAAAAGTTTTAACTTACGTTCCATCAGCCATTTTTCCAGCAATAATATTTCCTCCTATATTTCTTGATGCCACAGGATCTATAGATATTGATAGTAATCCTAAGATACTGGCAGCTATAATTGCGATAATTATTGGATATTTTAGTAAAAGTATTATTGCAACCATTCTAGTTGGGCTTGCCTTTTATTGGTTCTTGATTTTTGTTTATTACCAATAAAAAAGCATATAACTAGCGCTTAATGTTCTCAAAAATCAAAATGAATAATGAATTATTAGGCATATTTTATATGCTTTTATGCCAATTTTCTTTCGCAACTAATGATGCTTTTGTTAAGAATATTTATGAACACTACGATGAAATATTTGTTTTAAATCAAATTATTTTTATTAGGGGAATTTTTACATTGCTTTTTATTCTGTTATTTCTTTATTTAAAGAAGCAACTGAATTTAGGTCTAATTTTTAGCTCTAAAGAATTAACGATAAGAGGTTTACTAGAGGCCTTTGCAGCATTATTTTTTTTTATTGGAGTTGCTTTATTACCATTTGCTAAAGTTTATATTTTATTAAGTATGGCACCAATTTTACTTACAGCATTTGGTGCTATTTTTTTAAATGAAAGAGTTAGATGGAAGAGATGGAGTGCAGTCATCTTAGGTTTTATTGGCGTTGTTATTGTTATAAATCCTGGGAAATTAGAATTTGGATACTATTTTATTTTTCCAATACTAGCTGCAGTAATGCTTTCTATACGTGACATGTATACTAAACAATTTAAGAAAGATTATCATAGTCTACAAACTGCTTTCATGACTTGTTTTGTTGTTACAATTTTTTTTGGTCTTTTAAGTATTTATAAATTTTATGATTTTACTTTAAAAGATGTTTTTATATTATTTATTTCTGCTTTTTTTTTAGCAATGGGATATATTTTTTCAATAGCTACAATTAAAGTTGCACTTGTATCTGTTACATCAACTTTTAGATACTCAGTGATTATATGGGGCATAATTTATGGATATTTTTTATTTGATGAAATTCCATCTTCAAATAGCTATATTGGAGCATTCATAATAATAGTAAGTGGTTTAATTATAATTACTAGACAAAAACAAATTGGAGCTATTAAATAAAACAAATCTTGTTAATCAACTTTGCAAGATATATATTACAAATATGAAAAAAGTATTAATAATAATTTTTACCTTAATATCATTAAAAAGTTTTGCGGTTGATAACAACACAACATTTAACAATGATATTTTTCAAAAAGCACAATTGGAGGGAAAGATTGTAGTTGTTAATTCTTGGAATGAATTTTGTACTACTTGTAAAGCTCAAATAAAAATATTAGATGAAGCTGAAAAAGAATTTAAGAACATTATTTTTTTAAGTTTTGAGCAAGAAAAAGATAAAGCTATAGCTAAACAGCTTGGTATTGATTATTGGACTACAATTGTGATCTATCAAAACAACAAAGAAATCTACCGTAGCATCGGACAGACAAGCAAGGAAAAGATCTACCTTGCTATAAAATCTGCAAGCAACTCATAATAGCTTACAAAAAATACTCAATTTTTAATCATTTTATTATCTTGTAAATTCCTATTTTAGGAATAGATATGCGAACAATAGCCTGTGTTTAAGGTTAATTTACATTAAAAAATATGAAGAAAAAAACAACTAAGGATAATTATATCATTAGAACAAAGAAAAGAATTCTAAAGGATACTGCTGACTGTCAAAAAAAATATATTACAAATTTTAAAGATATTAGAAATTACTTTAAAATTTTCAATAAATCATTGTTCAAAAATGAATTAAACCCCTTTAATGATGTAAAGATTAAAAGAATAGTAAGAGGCTCAGGTCAATGTGTTGAATATATTTCATACAGAAAAGGGACAAATTTTTTTGTACTTGAGATGATGCCTAAGTATAAAAATAAAATGGAATTTCTAAATACTTTATCTCATGAAATGGTTCATTTGTGGCAACAAACGATAAAAAAAGATACTGGTAATCATAATAAATTATTTTTTAGTTTTCGAAATAAATTTAAAAGATTAAATTTGAAGTTGAGTTATTAATAATAATTTTATAATTCCAAACCCTCTTTTTTCCAATTTTTAAGCCCACCTATTAAGTGAAAGCAATTAGTAAATTGATAAGATTTAGATAGTTGAACAGCTAGTGTAGATCTGTGGCCATGAGCACAATAAAATAAAATTCTTTTATTCTTGAGTATATCTTTATTCTTATGAAGGTATTCATTTATTTCTGGAAAGCGAACTACTAAACTATTTTTAATCATACCTTCTTTATCAATTTCATTTTGCTCTCTAAGATCAATTAGAACGGACTGTTCATCTTTTTTTATTTCATTAAATTTTTCAGGTTCAATACCATTGTTTACTTTTTGTTTATTAAAATTTATTCCTAATTCTAAATTACTGGGAACTGCCACATCCATCATACTAGGATTAGGTAAATTTAAATTATTCATAATCTCAATATATTGATCAGCAGAACTTACTTGCAGTCTTGGATTGAACTTCTTTTCTTCGATTATAGTGCTGACCATTTCTCCTTTATAATCATGAGCTGGATAAACTAATGTTTCATCTGGAAGTTTTAAAAGCTTATTGAAAATTGAATTGTAAGAATCTCTTGGATTACCATTTTGAAAATCAGTTCTACCTGTGCCCCTAATTAATAAAGCATCACCAGTAAAGACTCTGTCATCCATTAAGAAGCTAAAACTTTCAATTGTGTGGCCAGGTGTGTAAATAGCTTGTAATTCCAAACCATCTATTTGAATTTTTTCTTCATCAGCTACCTGCATTGCAACAACATCAGCAGGAGTTTTGTCGCCCATTACGGTAACACAATTTGTTTTATCTCTTAGTTCTGCAATGCCTGAGATATGGTCAGCATGGATGTGGGTATCGATAACTTTTACTAACTTTAAATCGAGTTCATTAAGCAGTTTAATGTATTGTTCAACATTTTCTAGTACGGGATCAATAATAAGTGACTCTCTTCCTTTTGCAGAAGCTATCAGATACGTAAATGTGCTAGAGGCTTTATCAAATAGTTGTCTAAATAACATTGATTTATAATAGCATTTTATTGAAGCTAGTTGAATTTATTTCCCAGTACGAAATCTTAAATAAATTTTGTCTAGATAATAAAACAAAGATAAGGCCCTTAACACCATGAATAAACTTAAAGATATCCAGATACCGGTATTGCCCATTAACTTTGTTAAATATAAAGACATCAATAAATAAGAAAATACAGAGAAAATCATAGCATTTCTCAGCTCTTTTGTTTGTGAAGCACCAATAAATATTCCATCAAACTGATAACAAAATGAAGAAATTAAAGGCATAAGTATTAGCCATACAGCATAAGATGAACTTAGATTTCTAATACTTTCAATATCAGACATTAATGTAATGACATAATTGTTAATAAAAAAATAAATTATCGAAATAATTAATCCAGTAAGTGTACTTAAAATAAAAGAGTTTTTAACAATTTTTTTAAATAAGCTTATATCTTTTTTACCCAAAGAATATCCAACCATACCTTCAGTTGAAAATGCGTAAGCATCAAGAATGAAAGCAGACAAAAAGACTAGGTTAATCAAGATGGCATTTGCGGCAATATAGTCTTCACCAATTTGACTGCC
The DNA here is from genome assembly GCF_059417735.1 of Candidatus Pelagibacter sp. PS_44. NCBI lineage: Bacteria > Pseudomonadati > Pseudomonadota > Alphaproteobacteria > Candidatus Pelagibacterales > Candidatus Pelagibacteraceae > Candidatus Pelagibacter > Candidatus Pelagibacter sp. PS_44. Next base: position 695,165 of record NZ_CM182063.1, on the reverse strand, counting down.
AAGATAAGTGAACCAAAAAAATGAAAAGGTTAACAATATAGTTCTAATAAATATGTTTAGATTAATGTTAAAAATATTTTTAAGTTTATTAAGATCTATTAATTTATTAATGTTAACATTAATTTTAGACATTTTATTTAGATACCAAAATGTATAACCTAGAAAAGTTGTAGATATTAAAAGTGCTGAAAATAAAGTCCCATAAGCAACCCCTTTGATATTTAAATCAAATGCTGAAACTAAAATAATACTTAAAATTATATTTAGAATTGAAAAAAGACCAACAGCTAAACTCGAGGTTTTAGTCTTTTGTAATCCAACAAATAGACCAGTTATAATGTAAAGTGTTAATTCACCAGGTGCTGAATAAATTCTTATTTGAAAGTAATCCTGATAAAATTGTTTAGTAGTGTCTGATAAATTAAAAATACCTACACTTAGATTGAATATATAGCTTTGTAATAAAATTAAGATCAATGAAATAAGTAAAACAAAAACTAAATTTCGAACAACAATATTAAATATTTCTGAGTAATCTTCTTTACCATAAGCTTGTGAAACTAAACCAACAGTTCCCATTCTTAAAAAACCGAAGCTCCAAAAAATCATCGAAAATAAATTAGCAGCTACTGAAGTTGCTGATAAATATGACAAGTTACCAAGATTACCCATTAAACCAGTATCAATAATGCCAACAAGTGGAATAGCCAAGTTTGCAAAAAAAATTGGAATAGATAACTTTAAAATGTATTTAATTGAGGGGTTTTGCATCTAAGCAATAAATTTTAGTATAGATTTGACAGGATTTGTTTTTTTAATCCAATCTTGAGGAATACCTTTTAAGCCTTTGTAAGCTGCAAAATAAGCACCAACGAAATTGGCACGAGAACAATTACATCCACCAGCTTTAATTGTTTTTATCACTGCAGTTTTAAAATTTTTAGAAGTAATAATTGCATGTATTGAACCATTAAAAGTGCCTGGATAACTACATGCTTTACCAAATTTCTTTACAACAAAATTGTGCGGTTTTGACTTAATTCTTTTAACTTTTTTGATGTTTTCAATAACATTTTTAAAATATTTATTTTTTTTATTTTTTCTTAAAAAACTATTAACTGGATCCCTGTCTCCTTTATCAGCTAAATCAATAATCTTAAGTTTTGCTAAAGCAAATTGCTCACTGATTTTGCCATTAGCAACTGTTCTTATAATTTGTTTTGTTTTTTGGTCAGAATTGTTTGAAAAATAAAAGGGTAGACTTGCGCAATATCCATCTGACTCGTTAACTTTAGTCCCACCCGTGATTGTTTTTTTTAGTTTAATATTTTTGATAGTTTCTAAAATATTTTGATGGATCCATGGACCTTTCATGGCTGTTTTCCATTTAATCTTTTTATATTTTTTTCTTATGGATAAATTTTTCCAATATCTTGAGCCTGGCCCAAAATTTTTGACAATATTCTTCTTAAAAAGTTTAATGACCTCTTTGTGATTAGTAGTTTTTGTTAATGTTCTAAACATTACTTGACCTACATCGTTGTAACCAGAAACTTCTCCAGTTTTAATAGAATAGAATGGAGATCTATTTTGCTTAAAGAAGGCAATATTTTTTTTTCCTTTAATATAAGATTTCAGTTTTTTTTCATCATATACCCAATGCAAAGGTCGTGATGCTGCATCTGCGACAGTTGCGCCAAGAAATATATGTAACTTTTTAATCATCCGTAACTAATACTTTATTTAAATAAAAGTTAAAATGTTTTAAATTGAATGATGTTAAGGATTAAAAATTGGGACAACAAAACTTGGATTTCATCAGCTAAATATATTCAATCCTTTATTAATTTTTTATTAAAACAAAAGAAACTAACTAAACACTCAAAAATTCTAGATATTGGTTGTGGCCGGGGTAAGATAACGGGCTCATTGTCCTCTAAACTCAAATTAATAAACAAGCCCATTGGACTTGATATTGAAAATCACAAAGATTTTGACAAAAGAATTACTTTTAAAAAAACAAATGCAATTAAATACCTTAAAAATAGTAAAAAGAAATTTGATTTAATATTAATTAAACAAACTATTCATTTTTTTAATTTTAAGGATATTAAGAAAGTTTTAACTTACTCATACTCTAGTTTAAAAGTTGCAGGGATTATTGTGATTTTAACTTTAGATACAAAAAATAATGAAATACCTTCATTTTTTTTAATGAAACAAAAACTTAAGCAATCGTTTAAAAGAGATAATCTTATTTGGAAAAAACTACTTCAACTTGATATTAAAAAAAAGATCACCAAATTTAATTTTAAGGTTAATATTAAAAAAAGTATTTACTTAAAGATGATAAAACAACGTTATATATCAACTTTATTAAAGTTTAGCTCATTTCAAATTTCTAATGGCATTAAGGAAGTTGATCTTAAATATAAAAAAAATATTTCATTTAACGATAAACTCAAATGTATAATATTTTCAAAAGTTTAAAGAATTCTCTTTAAAATATTTTCTCTTAAAAAAAACTTATGAAACAATACTGCTAAAATATGAAGACTTATTAATCCAATTAGAATGTAGTTTGCCAATATATGAATTGAATAAAACTGCTCAGAAAGCTCATAATTATAAGTTAAATTTATTTCTTTAAAAAAAATAACTAAGCCCTCACCATTAAATAGTTTTTTTAAGATACCTGATATGGTTATTGTTAATAAAGCTAAGTATAAAAAAAAGTGGTTTAAGTTTGCTAAAATTTTTTGACCAGGAAAAGCATTATCATTAAAATTTGGTGAAGGTGATAATAGTTTAAAGGTCAGTCTTATCAGAGTTGTATAAAAAATAATTAATCCAAATAATATATGATAATTTTCTATATCAACTCTAGTTTGATCAAAGTCTAAATCTACTAAATAAAAGCCTAGTGGTATTTGAACTACTAATCCTGCGGCAGTTAGCCAATGGAATAATTTGCTGAGTAATCCATAATTTGATTTATTATTTAATAAAGACATGATTAAATTAAACATATTATGACAATAATTAAAAATACTTTATTTTTTATCTTTATATTATTTTATAGTTTTAATGCTTTTTCCGAACAAACTGTTGAAGAGATTATTAATGAAAGAAAATCTATTTTTAGTAAAAATTACAAAACTGCCAAAAGAGTCCAAGGTCTTGCATCTAATGGAAATTTAGATGAAGCAAAAAAACTAATGATTGAAATGAGTGACAATTATAAAAGATTATTAGATCTTTTTCCTGAAAATTCAAAAACAGGATTTAAAACAGAAGCTTTGCCTGCTATTTGGGAAAATAAAAATGAATTCAATTTATTAATGACAAAAGCATCAAGCAATATGATTGAGTTAACGTCTGTTATTGCTGGAGCAGAAGATGTGAAAGCAACCCTTGGAAAATATATGTGGGGTAGTTGTAAAGCTTGTCATTCTAAATTTAGAGCTGAGCATTAATTAAAATTATAACTTAAAAAATGCTATCGGATAAAATTAAAGCGTATTTAACTGAATATATAAGCCAAGAAGTCTATGTTCAAGTTGCCTTAGCCAAAGGTAAAAACAAAGTTTCAACGAAAGCTGCAATAGAAAAATATTTTGAAAGCAATCATTTTGCAGGACTTGCTCAAGGCAAACCTTACAATACTTTTTTAGAGGATCTTAAGGACAAGTGTCTAGGAAAATTAGTTAATTCACCAATGAAAGATAGTAAAACAGATGATAAAATTATAATCGAACTTCAAAATAAACTTAAGTCTTTAGATTCAGATGAATTAAAAGATACTTATTGGGAGATTGAAACTGGTGAATATTTAAGAGGAACAGATATTAAAGAAATTGAATTAGAGAGAGATAGTTTAATTAAATTTTTAACATCTAAAGAAGAGGCTCATGATACTGTAAGCACACTTTGTAAAAACTATGAAAAACTGTGTAAAGAGAAGTATCCAGAAGCACCATTACCTTTAGAAATTTTAGACAAGATAAACTAAGTTTATCTTTAAAAATTTGAATTATAGTTTATAAAAATCTTAAGGGGTGTCGTAACTGACTGAGAATAAACCCTAATAACCTGTCCGGTAATTCAGAAAGGGAGAACAATGGATAATACATATTTTATAAGTCAATCAACATCATTAACACTCGTCATAACTATAAGCTTAATCTTTACAATAGTTGGATTAATTTACTCTAAAAAATATCAAGGGATTAACAATTATCTAACTGCGAATAGAAACATTGGTTTCTTTTCACTAACTACAAGTCTAATTGCATCAGCACTTGGGGCTTGGATTTTATTTGGTCCAGCATCTGCTGCAACATGGGGTGGAATTGGAGCTGTGATTGGTTATGCATTAGGTACCGCTTTTCCAATGATCTTTTTAATTTCACTTGGAAAAAAAATACGAACTGACTTTCCAAAAGGTTCAACGTTAATTGAATTTTTAAGAAAAAGATTTGGTAAGAGTTTATTTAAACTTATTTTGCTTATGACAATATTTTATATGTTTGTTTTTTTATGTGCTGAAGTTACTGCAGTTGCAATATTGATAAATTATATTTCAGGAACTGAACTTTGGGTCACCTCTTTAATTATTCTAATCGCAACGCTTGCTTACACTTTATATGGTGGATTAAGAGCTTCAATTTTTACAGATAATATTCAAATGATAGTAATTGTAGCTTTATTATTAATTTCAGTATTTTATCTAACTTCATTTACAGGAGACCAGTTTTCTTTCTCATTTATTAAAGAAAAAAGTCCTCACTTATTAAGTGCGAGTTATATTCCAAACTATACCGCAGGATTAACTTTCTTTATTGCAGTTGCTGCAACCAATCTTTTTCATCAAGGAAATTGGCAAAGAGTTTATGCTGCAAAAAACAATGAAATCTTAAAGAAAAGTTTAATTGTTGCATTTATTGTAATTATTCCAATTGTTTTTTTTATGGGCTTTAGTGGTTTAGTTGCAGTATCAGCTAATCCAAAAGTTATTCCTGATCTTGGTTTCTTTTCTTTATTATTAAGTGAACAGACAGAATTTTTATCATTAATAATTGTAATTCTTGGTTTATCATTGACAATTAGTACTGTTGATACATTGGTCAATGCAATATCAAGCTTAATAGTGGTTGATGGTAAAGCGACTTTAAATTTAAATAAAAAAACTAATTATTTAACTCTTTCAAAATATTTTATAGTAGTGCTTTCAATTATAGCTTTTGCAATCGCTTCCAAAGGATTTAGTGTTTTATACTTATTTTTGCTTGCCGATTTATTTTGTTGTGCGTTTGTACTTACTGTTTTTTATAGTTTCTATAATAAGAAGTTGAATGAAAAAACAGCATACATCTCAATTATTATTGGATTAATTGGAGGGTTTCTTTTATTCCCAGCTCCTGATTTTTCAAAGAGTTTGTTAGTTGGTATAATTTTACCAGCAGATACTTTTCCAGCTTTTGTCTCTCAATCATTGTTGTTTTTATCTTTTATAATCGCAACTTTTTTGCCCGTAATATTTTGGAAAATAAAAGGATTTAAAAATTAGACCTAATAATTTGTAAAAGGTGTATAAGTAACTATATACACCCTAACAAATGTCTGAGATTCAAATATCCATTAACAACTTATCAAAAGTTTACGATAACGGCTTTAAAGCCCTTAATAATGTTAGCCTTAAAGTAAAACAAGGTGAAATTCTTGCAATGCTTGGACCAAATGGTGCAGGCAAAACTAGTTTAATCAGTATTATTTGTGGAATTGTTAAACCTACTTCAGGAACTGTCACAATTGATAATTATGATATTATAAAAGATTATAGAGAGACAAGATCAAGAATAGGACTGGTTCCTCAAGAATTAAATTTAGAATCTTTTGAAACAGTTTTTGATACTGTTTCTTATTCTAGAGGACTGTATGGAAAATCACCTAACCCAAAACATATTGAAAAAGTTTTAAAAGATTTAAGTTTGTGGGATAAAAAAGATCAAAGATTAAGACAATTATCAGGCGGAATGAAAAGAAGAGTTTTAATTGCAAAAGCTTTATCTCATGAACCTAAAATATTATTTCTTGATGAACCAACAGCCGGAGTTGATGTTGAACTTAGAAGAGATATGTGGATGGTTGTTGATGACCTTAGAAAAAAAGGGGTCACAATTATTTTAACTACTCATTACATTGAGGAGGCTGAGGCTATAGCGGACCGTGTAGCTGTAATTAATCAAGGTGAAATTATTGTAGTTGAGGATAAAAAAGAATTAATTAAGAAAATGGGACACAAAAAACTAACCATTGAATTGCAGAAAAAAATTACAGAAATTCCAGAAGATTTATCTAAGTATAATCTTGAAATAAGTGAAGAGCAGATGTCATTAATTTATACTTATAATGTTCAGGCTGAAAAAACGGGTATTACTGATTTATTGCAGGATATAAAAGATACTGGCTTAAAATTAAAAGATTTAAAAACAGAACAAAGTACATTAGAGAAAATATTTGTTGATTTAGTAAAGGAGAATAATGAAATTTAACTATTACGGCTTTAAAGCTATTTATGTTCATGAGATGAATAGATTTATAAGAACTATAGGTCAGTCTCTTCTCTCACCTGTAATATCTACATCATTATACTTTGTTGTTTTTGGTTCAGTTATTGGAAATTATATTCAAAAAATTGATGGGGTTAGTTATGGGTCTTACATTGTACCAGGTTTATTAATGTTAACACTCCTTACTCAATCAATAAGTAACACTTCGTTTGGAATCTTTTTTCCAAAATTTAATGGAACTATTAATGAAATTTTAGCAGCACCCATTTCAACACTTGAAACCGTTCTAGCTTTTGTAGGGGCAGGAGCCACTAAAACTTTAGTCGTTGGGGCTGTAATTTATGCAACCGCTTCTTTTTTTGCTGATGTGAGTGTTATGCATCCAATGTTAATGATATTTTTATTAGTATTAGTTTCTTTTACTTTTGCTTTATTTGGATTTTTAATTGGAGTGGTTAGTAAAAACTTTGAGCAGATGTCGATTATTCCATCATTAGTCATTACTCCAATGGTATTTTTAGGAGGAAGTTTATACTCTCTTGATATGCTGCCACCATTTTGGCAAACAATTTCATATTTTAATCCAGTAGTTTATCTAATTGATGGCTTAAGATTTTCTTTCTACGGCGTTTCTGATTTTGATATTTGGATTAGTATTAGCTCGATGGTTTTCTTTTTAATGGTTTGTATTACCCTTGTGTCCATCTTACTTAAAAAAGGCTATAATATTAAAAGTTAACTCGCTTTCATTTTAAGATTAATAACTATTAAAATTTTATAATTTTTTGATTTAATTTCATGATATAAAATTCTAATCTAAGTTTAGGAAATTTTTTATTTAATAGTTGTTTTAGTTTTTGATAGGAAGTTTTGTGAATTTCATCCTCATCTAAATCTTTTTTACCTTCGGCAATTTTAATCGCCCCACAGTCTTCATGATTTATAACAATGAGTTTGCTTATTTTGTGAAGCTCAATTGAAGCTGATAAATTATCAATAAAAGTTTGATGCCATTTTTTAAATTTATTATGAGTAACCCCGATGGCTCCACCTGCAATAGTAAATGAGCTATACTTTCCAGTTAAGTTTTTTTTTTTGGTAAATTTATATACTAGCGATTGGAACCTTGGATCCATACAAGAAAGAACCATTGCTTTATATTTTTTTTGCATAAAAATTAATTAATAAAATTAAAATACAAAAATTTTTTTTATTTGTCATTAGTTTGTTAATTTTTTGAAATGAATTGACTATTGAGAATAACCTTAAAGTCAGTTAGAATATAATTATTATGCTATCTTATATATTGCCTTTCATTGCTTTAATTGTTGTGGTGGTATTTATCCATGAATATGGACATTATTATTTCGCTAAACGATACGGTGTAGGAGTTACTGATTTTTCAATTGGTTTTGGTAAAGAAATGTTTGGTTGGAATGATAAATCGGGAACTCGTTGGAAGGTTTGTGTCATCCCTCTTGGGGGGTATGTTAAGTTTTTTGGTGATAGAAACGTTTATAGCCAAGCTGATAATGACAAAATTATAAAAGAATATAGTAAAGAAGATCAGGATAAATTATTTGTACTAAAGCCTTTATATCAACGAGCTTTAATTGTATTTGGTGGCCCTTTAGCTAATTTTTTATTAGCAATTTTGATATTTTTTTCAATATATACATTTGCTGGCAAAGACTTTACTCCTGCTGTGATTAATGAAGTTCAAAAAGATAGTCCTGCAATGGCAGCAGGTCTAAAAGATAATGATATTGTGATTTCAATTGATGGCAATGAGGTAAAGAGCATAATGGATGTCTCTAAATTTATCACCATGTCTACTGATGAATTTATAAGCTTTACTATAAAAAGATTTGATCAAGAACTAATTTTTAGAGTTAAGCCCAATTTAGTTAACAGCGAAGACAATCTTGGTAATAAAATCAATAAAAGAATGATTGGCATAAAACTTGGAGCTTACAATAATGAAGTAAACCATGTAAAACTTGGTCCCTCTAAAGCTATATATTATGCTGTTAATGAGGTTTATTATGTGACTACCTCATCACTTAAATACTTAGGTAGTATGATCGCTGGAAATGGTGATAGCTCACAATTAGGTGGCCCCATAAGAATTGCAAAAATAAGTGGACAGGTTGCAGAATTTGGTATTTTACCTTTTATTAGTTTAATGGCTTATATTTCTATAAGTTTAGGGCTAATCAATTTGTTTCCAATTCCAATGCTTGATGGTGGACATTTAATGTTTTATGGAATTGAAAAAATATTAGGTCGTCCTTTATCACAAAAAACACAAGAAGGTTTCTTTCGAATCGGTATGTTTTTATTGTTATCATTGATGTTTTTCACCACATTTAATGACCTAAAAGATGTTGGTTTATTTAAGTTTTTTAACAATTAAATTTCTTAAATAACCCTTTAAAATCAACGTTTATTTAATTAATCACAACATGTTGGGGTTTTTATTTTAAGAGACACTAATAAAAAGCTTGATTTATAAGGTTTAATGTAAATTATGTGAAAATAACCAATAAAACCGGAGCTAAATAAATGAACAAAAAACAACTAATCGCTAAACTTTCAGGTTCTTTAAACCTAAGTAAAGCTGATGCAGAGCGTACTTTTGATACGATAACAAACACTATTCTAGATGCTTTAAAAGGCGATGATTCAGTTAAGATCGCTGGATTTGGTACTTATAAAGTAGCAAAAAGAAAAGCTAGAGTTGGAAGAAATCCAAGAACTGGAGAGCAAATTCAAATCGGAGCTTCTCAAAAAGTTAAATTCTTACCAGCAAAAGCATTAAAAGAAGTATTCAATAAATAACACTTTTTTTTTAAACGGCCTAAATGTTCTAAGCATAAGCAATTAGGCCGTTTCTATATGCGAATACTGCATAGCTATTTTACCTAATCAGCGTTAGTTTTTGTAAGTCACTAAATTATAAGTCTCTTCATTAAACGGGAGGTCTTATGACTAAAATGATTAAACTAATAACAGCACCTTTATATTCATTAGTAATATTAATGGGCTTAACAAGTATCGGACATGCTGAGACAACAGTTTCAGCAGAAGTAGGGTTTATTTTTAATACTCTATTATTTTTAATTTGTGGTTTCCTTGTCATGTTCATGGCGGCGGGTTTTGCAATGCTAGAATCTGGGATGGTAACTTCAAAAAGTGTATCAGTAATTTGTGCAAAAAATATCGGTTTATTTTCAATAGCTGGAATAATGTTCTGGTTAGTAGGTTATAATTTAGCTTACGGCATACCAGAAGGTGGATATATAGGAACTATTATTCCTTGGTCTGATAGTAGTGCAATTGAAACAGGTTATTCAGATGGATCTGATTGGTATTTCCAGATGGTATTTTGTGCAACCGCAGTATCTATTGTATCAGGTGCAATGGCGGAAAGAATTAAATTATGGCCATTCTTTTTATTTGCAGCAATTTTAGCTGGAATTTTATATCCAATCGTAATGGGTTGGCAGTGGGGCGGAGGCTGGTTAGCAGAATTAGGTTTTTCTGATTTTGCTGGTTCAACTCTTGTGCACTCAACTGGTGGTGCTGCAGCTTTAGCAGGTGCAATAATAATTGGACCAAGACTTGGAAGATTTACAAAGTCAGGTGCGCCAGCTCCTATTAAGCCATTTGCTGCTTCATCAATTCCTTTAGTTACAGTTGGTGTATTTATTTTATGGTTAGGTTGGTTTGGTTTCAATGGTGGTTCACAACTAGCTATGGGAACTGCTGCTGATGCAATTGCTGTGTCAACAATCTTTATTAATACGTTCTTAGCTGGAGCTGGTGGTGTAATGGCTGCTGCAACAGTTACAAGATTAGGATTTGGAAAAACTGATGTTGTACAGATGCTTAATGGATGTATTGGTGGATTAGTTGCAATCACAGCTGAACCATTAATGCCATCTCCATTAGCTGCTATCTTAATTGGTGGTGTAGGGGGTGTAATTGTTGTCTACGGTACTAAATTATTATTTGCTTTACAAATTGATGATGTTGTAGGAGCTATCCCAGCTCACTTGTTTGCAGGTATCTGGGGAACATTAATTGTACCAGCAACTAACCCTGATGCTTCTTTTAGCGCTCAGTTAATTGGAGTACTAGCAGTTAATATATTTATCTTCGTTATTGCTTACATTGTGTGGTCGATTATGAAGGCAACTGTTGGTCTTAGATTAAGTAAAGAAGCTGAAACAAAAGGTACAGACGTTTCAGAAACAGGTGTAATTGCTTACGCAATTAGAGATTAAAAAATAACTATTGCTCTCTTATAGTTGAAAAGGGGCCCCTAATTGGGGCCTTTTTTATTTCTAAAGGTCTTTTAGGGTACTCAAGACTTCTTGTGCATGATCTTTAACTTTTACATTGTCCCAAATTTTTACAATTTTACCCTTAGGATCAATCAAAAATGTACTTCTAACTACACCCATAAACTCTTTACCCATAAATTTTTTTTAGCCCAAACTTTATAACTTTTTACAATTTTAATTTCTTCATCTACTAAAAGATCAAATTTAATATTATATTTTTCCTTAAATTTATGATGACTTTTAAGGTTATCTTTTGAAATGCCAAATACCTCACAATTAAGTTTTTTAAATTTAGATAATAATTTATTAAAGTCATTAGTCTCAAAAGTGCATCCCGGAGTATCATCTTTTGGATAAAAATATAGAACTACATATTTTCCAATAGAATTTTTTAATGAATACGAACCATTAGTAGAAACTAAATTAAAATTAGGAGCTTTAGAATTTATCTTAAGCATCAACTACTTCATTTGCATCCCATAGTTTTTTATAATCTATAAAAGGGGATAGACCATAACTGGAGTTTATGTTGGTTAAATGCAAAGATAAACTCTTTAAAGGTGATATACAAAATTCATCTTTATAAATATCATTTAAATATTTTTCAAAAGGATCATGTCTATCTAAACAAGTTTTATTAAAGTTTTCCCAATATTTATTAAGTAAATTTTTAGTTGTAAGAAAAGTACACAAGGTCTGATTAATTGTACGCCAATGTCGCTTATTACCAATTATAATATTACTCTTTTGATTATTCATATAAAGATAGGGATAATCAGCAGGACACATAAAAATATCTCTATTAACTTGGGAAGCAATTCTTTCATAAGATGCAATCATTTCTTCTAGCATTGACTCAAAATGCAAATAATCATCCTCTACAAAGTAAATTAAATCTTCACCATATTTTTTTCCTAATTCAAAACATTGAAGCAAGCTTGCCAAATTTGAAAAAGTTTGATGAGTTTTTTGTGGCTTAATTTTATTTTTATATTTTTCATGATCTACTGAAATAATATTAATATCTAGATTGCTTTCATTTACTAATTTTTCTATTTTTTCAAAGTTTTCTTTTTTAGACTTGTCATCTACAATTATCATTTTGAAATTTATATTAGTATATTTGTTTTTAGAAAATTTAATTGATTTAATAAGTGAATTTAAAGATCTTAATGAATATTCAATTTTTGGCTTTTCAAATAATCTTCTTTTATTTTGATCCCAAATCTCAATATCCGTATTAGTTCTAAAAATTAACAGTACAGATTTTACTTTTTTAGTAATTGGAACTTCGCCTAGTGGCAAAACAATAGATTTTTTGTTAATTGAAGAGAGATCATTACTTAATTCCTTATCAAGAGTGGGGGAGTAAAAATTTGCCTGATCAATAATCTGATATCCTAAAAATTTTGAAATTTTAATAAATAATTTTTTAAGGATGGTCTTTTTCATATAATTGTTTATGATTATATTTTACAGTATTATGACTATTAAATCATCACAAACTCTTGTTTCTGAGGCACTTAAAGAAATTAAAACTATTACTCCTGCAGAGGCTTTAAAGCTGTCCAATGAAGGAAAATGTAATTTAATTGATATTAGAGAAAAAGGTGAATTGGATAAAATGGGTAGAGTTGAAAACTCTAACCATATTCCTAGAGGAATGTTAGAATTTTGGTTAGATCCAAATAGTGCTTATTTCAAAGATGGTAAGCTGGACATGAATAAAGAAATGGTTTTATTTTGTGCGGGTGGCTTAAGATCTGCTCTTGCTGCAAAATCTTTAAAAGAAATGGGCTTTGAAAAGGTTTCACATATTGATGGTGGATTTGCTGCAATTAGTCAAAGTGATTTTGAAATAGTCTAACCTAACTATTGTATTCATCTAATGCATACTCTAATCGATCTTGACCCCAAAATATTTGATTATTAATCATAAAAGTTGGTGCACCAAATATTCCTTTTTCGTGAGCATCTTTAGTAGCCTCTTTTAATTTATCTTTAATCATTTGTTCTTTAATTGTTTCAAAAAATTGATCAGGATCAATTTTGCAATTTTTAAGAAGAGTAATTAATATCTTTTCATCAGTAATATCTAAATTGTTTTTCCAATATGCATCAAACATTGTATTTACATACTGGTCTTTAATGCTTGAATTCACTGAAAAATAACCACGCATGATATTTAATGAGTTTAGGGGAAATTTATCATTCCACTTAAAATTAAAATTAAATTTTTTTGCAACAAGATTGCAATCATTAATCATATTTTTTAATTTTGATTTTATAAACGCGGGAGCTGTTATTCCCTCTAAATTGTGAAGACCACCTAATAATATAGGCTTATAACTTGCTCTGATACTGCTTGGAAGTGACTGGATTTTTTTATGAGCTAGGTATGCATATGGACTTATAAAGTCAAAATAGAATTCTAATTCCTTAGTCATATAGACTTATTTTTTTTGAATAAAAAATTCTTATAAACCAATAAATAGTAATTCCTATTGGTCCAATAAAATAAGTTAATATGAGAGGTAAAGTTATCAATATCTTATTGATACCAAATTTTTGAGAGTCTTTAACAATCCATCCACCACAAAATAAATTTATAGCTAAAAAATGACACCAAAATAAAATTAAAAAAGATCTATCTGAAAATAGATTTAAAATTGAGTTTAACCCTAAATAAAGCTCAAAATTTCTTAGAAAATCATACCCATCATTAAACAATGAATATAACAAATATGAATAAACCAAGCTTATTATAGAAATAGGAAAGATTGACGTTATAAAAACCTTACATATTTGTGATTGTGGAAAAATTATTAACACTAGCCAGAATGGCAAAACACCTAAATTCAACCATAGAAAAATCATCTCAATAGTAAAATATGTATAAATTTGATCAATCATTTTTTAGTGTATTATATTACAAGATAGCATGATTCCCATAAGAAATAGAAAAAAAACACTAGAAGTTACCATGGAAGAAATGAGAAATTTTTCATTCGCTTACATAGAGAAATATGCTCCTTCAAAACAACAACTACGAACCTACTTATTAAAAAAATATTTAAAAGCAAATGTCCCTAATGTTAAAAAACAAGATATTACTGATTTGATAGATATTGTTTTAGTAGATCTTGAAAAAAGTAAATTTATTAGTGATAAATTTTATTCAGAAAGTAAATCAAGAAGCCTTATTCAAAGAGGTAGCTCAATTAATAAAATTAGAAACTACTTAATGGTAAAGGGCATTGATGACACCTACATCAAAGAAACTATTGATAAGATTAAAGAGGATAATTCTGATCAAGATTTTTTCTCAGGTATAAAGATATGTAAAAAAAAAAGAATTGGACCTGCTAGAGCAGAAGACAATAGACCTTTATTCTACAAAAAAGATATTTCTTTACTTGCTAGAAATGGTTTTGACTTTGAAACATCAAAAAGAATAATGGATATTGATCAAGCTGACTATTTAAAGATAATTAAACTACTTTGATTTTTTTTTATCTTCCTTAACTAATTGGTTGATAATATTTTTGATATAGTTTCTTACAAATACAAAAGTTACAAGACCAAATATTGAAACTGAAACTATTATAATCAATATTATTCTTAATTGTTCATCCATTACAGTATATTTTTACTTTTTAAAATTAAACTTGGGTTTTTAAAACTTGGTTTACCATAAAGTATTTCACGACCATTAAAATCTGTTATTTTACCTCCTGCATGTTCAAGTATTGCGTGCCCTGCAGCAATGTCCCACTCACAAGCTCTAGGCTCAGCAACATACATATCAAATTCACCAGCAGCAATTACACAAAATTTCAAGGAGCTTTTCATTTTTTGATATGACGTAATATTATTTTTTTTATGTATTTCTAAAATTTCTGGTTTTAATTCATTAGAGTAACTTACAGCTGTTATTGTATTATGATTTTTTTTTTTATTTATTAATTGAATTTCTTGAGTGTTAATCAACTCATAACTATGTGATAATCCATATGAGTAAAAAACTCTATTTTTTGCAGGAGCAGTTATAATTCCTATTGCTGGTTTTTTATCTAAGATTAATGATGCATTTAGAGTAAATTCATTTCTATTATTTATGTAATCCCTAGTTCCATCTATTGGATCTATTAACCAAAAATTATTTAAATCAATATCCTGCTTGTGATTTGCACTCTCTTCTGAAACAACTATAATATTAGGTGTAATCTCTTTTATTTTATTAGTAAGAAGTTTATTAACCTCAATATCTCCATTGCTTACAAGCGTATTGTCCGACTTAGTTTCTTTTGTTAATCCTGCTTCTCTAAGATCTAAAGCTACTTTTCCTGCGTTATTAAAAGTATCTAATAACGAAAGGGTTATTTTCTTTTTTTCTTCTAAATTCATTTATATAATTTTTTTAATTCTATTAGTTTAGAGTTGATTACTTTTTTTCCTACATTTTCAAAATTTACTGTAACTTTACCATTAATTATTGATTGAACTTGTCCAATACCCCATTCTTTGTTGTCAGGATTAGTTACTTTGTCACCAGGTTCAAAATCTAAAATCATTAATTTACTTATAGATAATATACTAATAAATATTATTAAATATGACAAAATTGAATTCAATTGGAATAGCCAAAGATCCAAAAGATACGTTAGTTGTTGTTGCTATGTCTGGAGGAGTTGACTCCTCTACAGTTGCAGCGATGATGAAAAACGAGGGCTATAACGTTATTGGAATAACACTAAAGCTCTACAATGATAATAAAGAAACCGCATCTTCAAAACAATGCTGTGCCGGACAAGATATTATGGATGCAAAAAGGGTAGCTGATAAATTAAAAATTGAACATAAAATTTTATATTATCAAAATAAATTTAAAGAGGGAGTTATTGATAACTTCATTGATAGCTATCTAAATGGAGAAACACCCATTCCTTGTGTTCAATGTAATAAA
This sequence comes from Candidatus Pelagibacter sp. PS_44, assembly GCF_059417735.1. Classification (NCBI taxonomy): domain Bacteria; kingdom Pseudomonadati; phylum Pseudomonadota; class Alphaproteobacteria; order Candidatus Pelagibacterales; family Candidatus Pelagibacteraceae; genus Candidatus Pelagibacter; species Candidatus Pelagibacter sp. PS_44. Next base: position 679,278 of record NZ_CM182063.1, on the reverse strand, counting down.
ACAGTTAAGTTTACAGATTTGTTTAAAGAAGCAAAAAGATTAAAAGCTGATGCACTAGTTACAGGACACTACGTAAAAAGTATAACAGACTTTGATAATACTGATATGTACTGTGGAATTGACTCAAATAGAGATCAAAGTTATTTTCTATTCAATACGACAAAAGATCAATTAAATTTTCTAAGATTTCCACTTGGAAACTTACTAAAAGATGAAACTAGAAAAATAGCAAGAGATTTAGATCTTAATGTTGCAGATAAACCTGACAGTCAGGATATTTGTTTTGTTCCAAATGGTGATTATGCTTCTGTTATAGAAAAATTTAGACCTAATTCTTTTAGCAAAGGGAACATCAAGAATATTGATGGTGATGTAATAGGAGTACATGATGGCATAATTAACTATACAATTGGCCAAAGAAAAGGAATTGGTGTTTCCGATAAAAATCCTTTGTATGTAATAAAAATAATTGCTAATAAAAATGAAATAATCGTTGGCTCTAAAGAGCATCTTGTTAAAACAGAAATAAATTTAAAAGATTTAAATATTATTACTAATAATCATAAAGATTTCGAAAAAGAATTATTAGTCAAAGTTAGATCCACTGGAAGACTAATAAAAGCTAAAATTGATATAAACAGCACTACAGCTAATGTTCTTTTATTAGAAGAGGAGCATGGTATTGCTCCAGGTCAAGCGTGTGTTTTTTATTCAAAAAATAATAATGGGTATAAAGTTCTTGGGGGTGGGTGGATAACTAATTAATTTTTTTTTTCCACATCAAATAAGTTAATAGATAAAATGTTATTACGCCTATAAAATAATTCCACTCTAAACCATGTTTAAAAAATTTTACACTAAAACCTAAAAAATTATTACCTGGTAAACTAATTATAGGGACACTTATTACTGCTACAACAATTAAAATGCTTACAAGATATAATTTTAAAGTTAGATAAGTTTTATTAATATACTTAGATAGTTTATCTTTAAAAGAGTATAAAGTTGCAACTAGATATGCTTGGGCAACAATTTCAAAAATTATAAACATAAGCATAACAACACGTCTGAATAATTTATAAAAATCATTATCAAATTTTATTCCTAGGAAAATTGAGTGAACAGTTAAGGCTATTGCCGAAGCTATCCCAAAATAAACAAATTTATTAATATATTTATGATTTTTTTCAAATGAGGATGCAATAGCTTTATTGAATAGCCAATATTTAATTAATAGGAATGAGGTTAAAAACATTGCTGGTTTAAAAACAAGCCACGACGGATAAGGTCTTGCAGTTCTGCTGATGGAAGCTCCTCCATCAAAATAAGGTATTGTATTGTGGATGATATCCTCTTGATTAGGAAATAATTCTTGAAATTGTGTTATTAGTATTAAGCAAGTATTTACTGCAACAAACGGTACGATAAAAATCCATATACTTATGGACTTAACCTTGTTGATCTGCTCCATTGTAAACTATTTTTTTTTATTTTTTCTTTTGGCTCTTCTTTTTTTAGAACCCTGTTTTCTTCGACCTCTATGTTTTTTTGGGTAACCCATACTATCCTATAATTAATTTTATTGACGTAATTCGAGGGATATAGCATTCTCCTATGAACTTATCAAATTTTTTATGACTAAATCTTTTAAGACATTCATTAAACATACAGCTAAAGATTACCATAATCAGTCAGTCAACCCTCCAATTGTTCGAGCATCAACTATTATCTTCAAATCCATGCAAGATATTAGAAAAATGCAAGAGAAAAGCAAAAAAGATCCAACAGGTGGACATTTTGATTATGGAAGACAAGGTACATCAACAACACATATTTTATCACAAATTCTTAAAGAAATTGAAGAGGCTTATCATGTTTTTTTAACACCAACAGGATTTGGTGCAGTTTTTTTGTCAATCTTTAGTGTTACCCGACCGGGTGATGAAATTATTGTGGCTGATCCCACATATTCACCAACAAGAATTTTAACAGAAAATTTTTTAAGTGAGTTTAATATAAAATCAATTTTTTATAACCCTCATGATCTGAAAACTTTAGAAAAAGCAATTACAAAAAAAACTAAATTAATTTTTGTTGAAAATCCAGGAAGTAACACATTTGATTTTCAAGATTTAGGTAAAATAGTTTCAATTGCAAAAAAGAATAAAGTTTTAACTGCAATTGATAATACTTGGGCAACCCCATATTTTTTAAAACCTATGAACTTAGGATTTGATATGTCTATAGTATCAGCTACTAAATATTATTCAGGACACTCAGATGTAATGGGTGGAACTTTAGCTGTTAATAAAAAAGTTTTTAAACAAGTTGAAAAAACAAATAAAATTACTGGTCTAAGACTTGGACCAGATGATGCGTATTTAATAACAAGGGGTCTTAGGACTTTAGATGTTAGGTTAGACAGACATCAAAAAAATGCAAAATTAGTTGCAGAATTTTTGTCTAATTACAAAAATATAAAACTTTTATATCCCCACAAAAAAGATTCATTTAATTTTAGAATGTGGAAAAAATATTATTCTGGTGCCTCAGGATTAATGGGTCTTAAAATAAAATCTAAAAATAAGAATTCTGTGATCAAATTTGTAAATTCTCTTAAGTTATTTGGCTATGGTTATAGTTGGGGTGGGTTTGAAAGTTTGGCTTTATATCAAGACAAAAGAGAACAGGGCAATAGAAAATATTTAAAATTAGCAAAAGATGAACATTTAGTTAGATTACATATTGGTTTAGAGGATCCAAAAGATCTCATTGATGATTTAAAAAGATCTATTAAACACGTTAAATGAGTTCAGAAAAATTTATTCAAAATAGAACAGCTTTAATAACGCTGATTGCAGCATGTATTGTAGTTTTAATTTCTCTTGGAGTTAGACAAACTTTTGGTTTGTTTTTTATGGATTTTAAAAATGATCTGGATATTTCAATAACTCAATCTGGATTAGCAATTGGCATTCAAATGTTAATGTGGGGTTTAACTGGTCCTATATTTGGAGCTATTGCAGATAAATATGGTGGACATAAAGCGATTTGTTTAGCTTTTGTTTTTTATATTTTAGGAATTTATTTTTTATATGCTGGTCCAAATACTGGAATTTTTTTTCAAATAGATTTAGGACTTCTAGTTGGTATTGGTTTGGGAGGAACTGCAATTAGTATTCCAATGTCCATTGTTGGTAAACATTTTCCACTATCAAACAGAACTATAGCAATGAGTATAGTGACAGCCGTTGGTTCTTTAGGATATTTTATCTCTCCGCTTTATACGAGTTATTCGTTAATTAAAAATGGATGGTTGGACACACTTTTTGTATTCACGATATTCTTATTTATTGGACTTATAGTGGCTTTCTTTGTTAGATCTCCTTCTTTAGCTCAATCCATTGAAAAACCAAACAATCAAAGCGCCATAGAGGCATTAAAGGAAGCTTTCAAAAACAAAAGTTATATACTTTTAGTCTCAGGGTTTTTTGTATGTGGTTTTCATATAACTTTAGTTGGAACACACGTCCCAAAATACGTAATAGATAGAGGTCTAGAAAGCTGGACGGCTGCTGCAATATTGTCATTAATTGGATTATTTAATATATTTGGTTCTTTATTAAGTGGATATCTATCTACAAAAATTAGTAAAAAAATTATCTTAAGTTCTATTTATGCATTGAGAGGAATTTCAATTATATTATTCATATTTTTACCCGCAAGCAACATTAATGCATTTATCTTTGGTGCAAGTTTTGGTTTTTTATGGCTTTCAACAGTTCCTGCTACAAGTGGAATAGTTGCTCATATTTTTGGAACAAAATATCTTGGTATTCTTTATGGAATAGTTTTTTTAAGTCATCAAGTAGGCTCATTTTTTGGAGCATTTCTTGGAGGACTATTTCATGATTTATATGGCTCTTATGATTATGCTTGGTATTTAGCAATTGCTTTATCTGTTTTTGCAGCAATAATACATTTACCAATTAAAGAAGAAGCAGTTCTAAGACTAAAAACAGAATAGAAATTGAATAAGAAAAACTACTTACTGGATTTAAATAATTCAAAGAAACCCTTTATAATCTATAAATCAGATAAAGGGTTTGATCTTTATACAGACTTTTCGAAAAAAATCATTTTAAACAATAATAATATTGAAAAATTTATTAACAAAAATAATAGATTAAGATCCCCCCATAAAGAAACAGATCTGTTTATTGGTTTTTTTGGTTATGAAATATTAAATAATTTAATTGAGGTGAAAATTAAAAACCAAAAAACAATAAATTTCCCTAAAGGAATATTTTACAAACCTGAAACAAAAATAAAACTTTCAAACAATCTTGAGTATAACAAAGCAAGATCATTAAATGCTAATGATTTATTTAAGATAAATATTAATAAAGAATCCTATAAAAAAATATTTGATAAATTTAAAAAAAAGATAAAATCTGGAGAAACATACCAGATTAAAATTTGTACTAAATATAGTAATAAATCAGAAATTGATGCTTTAGACTTCTTTTGTAGACTTGTAAAAAGTAATATGGCGCCCGAAGCTTTTATGATTAAGGATAAAAATTATTCAATAATAAGCTGTTCACCTGAAAATTTGATAACAAAAAAAAATAATTTTATAACAACAAAGCCTATAGCAGGCACCTTAAAGAAAACTAAAAAATTAAATAAAAATAAAGCCCTTTCTTTTTTTAGAAAAAACTTAAAAGAATCCAAAGAACACAATATGATTGTTGATATGGAAAGAAACGACTTATCTAAAATTTGTAAACCAGGCTCAGTAAAAATTTTAAAGAAGAAGATAGTTGAAGAATATAAGGATCTTTATCATTATGTGAGTTTAATTGGAGGGCAACTAAAAAATAAAGTTACCTCATTAGAGATTATAAAAGCAATGATGCCAGGGGGTTCTGTAATAGGATGTCCTAAAATTAGTACATTAAATTTGTTAAACAAACAGGAAAAACAAAGTAGAAATATTTATACAGGTAGTTTTGGTTACTTAAAGTTCAATGGTGATATGAGATTTAATATCATTATTAGATCAATATTAAATTTCAAAGGTAAATCAGAAATTTCTGTGGCTTCAGGAGTGGTAATTGACAGCAATGCAGCTCATGAATTTAATGAAAACTATATTAAGGCAAAATCATTAATGGATCTTTACAAATGATATACATTATCGATCATCATGACTCTTTTACTCAAAACGTAGTACATCAATTTCAAAATTTTGATGAAGTGGTTTGCACTAATTTTAATAAAATAAATCAAAGTAAATTAAAAAAAGCAGATATTATTGTCTTTTCACCAGGTCCAGGTGCTCCAAAAAACTATCCAATTAGTTCTGAGATTTATAAAAAATTTAAAGGTAAAAAAAAAATTATTGGAATTTGTCTTGGGTTTCAACAAATTCTTCATTGTGAAAATGGAAAAATAATTGAACAAAAAAAGATTTACCATGGTTTCCAATCTAAAATAAAAGTAACTAGCAAAAACTCATTATTTAAAAGAAATAGTCAATTCACTGTAGGTAGATATCACTCTCTAAAATTAAAAGAGCCGTTTACTGCCAAAAATTTTGAAATTACAATGAGGTGTGCTATTTCAAATACAGCAATGACAATAGAAAATAATAAAGAGAAAATATATGGCTTTCAATTTCACCCTGAATCTTTTTTAACTGAAAATGGTAACTTACTTATTAAAAAAATCTTATCAGCTTAAAACCAACCAAGAAATTAATTTTAATGATCTTTGGGGGGACAAGGGTGTGTTTACAACAATGTGGATTTTTGGAAAACCAGCAAAGATACTTTTTTTTAAAAAACATATTAAAAATTTAATTAAATCTTTAAAGGTTTATAAATTAAATACTCCTAATCTTGAAAAAAATATTCTTAAATTAATAAAATTAAATATTAATAGAAAAAAATCTTATAATCATCTTCTTAGGGTTGCTGTAAATAAAAAGATGATATCAATTTCATTAAGAAAAAGAAAAACACCCAAATTAAATTTTAATTTAAAACTCATAAATCATAAAAGATTTGATCCTAAATATAAAAATCTTAAATATAAGTTTATACTTAAGCATTTATCAAAAATGAATAATACCACCTCGGATGTGGGACTTTGTTACAAAAATACTATCTTAGAAAGCGGAACTTCAAATATGCTATTTATTAAAAATGATAAAGTGTATTCTCCACTTAATAATATTTACAAAGGTATAACTTATAGGTTTTTTAAAAAAAAATTAGGAAAAATTATTAGTAAAGATATTTCGATTAAAAATTTATCTGAGTATGATGAAATCCTTCTTATTGGCTCTGGCAAAGGTGTTGCATCAATTAAAAACATTAATGAAATTAATTGGAAGAGAAAAAGTTTAAAATTTTATAAAATATTTTCTAGTTTTTACAAAAGTGAAGTTAACAAATGTTCTATCTATAAATAATATTTATGTTTGACCCAAACAATCCCTGTCTATTCTGCAATTCTAAACAAAGTGGTTTGGCCGCAGAAAATGAGTTTGCTTATGCTAGTTATGACACATATCCCGTGTCTGAATTTCATTGTTTAATTATTCCAAAACGTCATGTTAGGGATTATTTTGATTTAAATGATGATGAGGTGATTGCTTGCAATAATTTAATCAAGCAAATTAAAGAAGAAATAATGTTAAAAGATCCTGCAGTTAAAGGGTTTAATATTGGAACAAATGCTGGAGCTGTTGCTGGACAGTCCATCTTGCATTGTCATATTCATTTAATTCCTCGTAGAGAAGGTGATGTTGATAACCCACAAGGAGGAGTTCGGTCGGTTATACCAAAGCAACAACACTACAAGCGCAAGGTGTAAAACCTTATATGATAAAATAACCCATATAAAACGGTTGATCTATTATTTCAACTGTACTAAAAAATCACAAGCAATATAGAATCTAAATTAAGGTACTACTAATTATGATGTCAATTAACCCTTTTTCAGTTTTGGCTGAAACTATATCTCCAGCAGCAATACAATTTTTTGTATTAGCAATGATTGCTCTTATTATTATTGGAACAATTATTCAGATGATCCATCATAAAAATGTTACTTATTTTTTTAATAACGCAAAAAAAGCAAAATTGTCAGCTGATAGAGAATTGGGTGCAGCTGAAAAAACATCAGTAATTTTAAAAACTGTAGTACATGACATTGCAACAACAGCAGAACTTGGAGCTGGAAAAAGAAGAGTTGCGCATGTACTAGGTATGTACGGCACTATTTTATTTTGGGTAGCCTCAGTTGTAATGGTTTTTTGTTATACTGGGAAAGAAATAATGACACCTACAATATGGCCAATGATTTGGCATATTGGAGCAATTATGACTTGTGTGGGTGGATATTGGTTTTGGTTATTTTTAAGAGTTGATGTATTAGCCGAAGCTCATCCTTGGTATAGAATTATTAAAGCAGACTTATTTGTTTTAGCATTATTAGCGTGTGCAACTACTGGACTTGCATGGTCTTATTTTCAATCATCAAATTCAATGGGACTTAGTTATTTATTTTTAATTTTATTTATTACCTCAAACATTGTTTTATTTGGGGGAGTTTATTGGTCAAAATTTGCACACATGTTTTATAAACCTGGTGCAGCTATCCAAAAAAACTTAGCTGAAGCAGATGGTTCAAGAGATAATCTTCCTCCACTTGCAGATGCACCAAAACAATTTGGATTAGGCATTAAAAGAGAACAACCAAAGCACTATTAATAGAGAGAGGTAAAATAATATGTCAACTTTTGTATACATGACGAGATGTGATGGATGTGGTCACTGCGTAGATATTTGTCCTTCAGATATCATGCACATTGATGAAAATATTAGAAGAGCAGTAAATATTGAACCTAACTTTTGTTGGGAATGTTATTCATGTGTAAAAGCGTGCCCTAATCATGCAATAGATGTTCGTGGTTATGCAGACTTTGCACCAATGGGTCACAGTGTTAGAGTTAGACGTGAAGAAGAAAAAGGAACCATATCTTGGAAAATTAAATTTAGAAATGGAACTACAAAGGATTTTGTGTCTCCAATTACAACAAAGCCTTGGGGAAAATTTATACCAAAATTAGCTGAAATTGATAAACCTAATCAAGGTGAAATTAATTCACAAAGACTTTACACTGAACCAAAAGGTTTAAATATTGATGGAGATTTACCGTCAGTTCCAAAAGACTCATTTAAAAAAGGAGTTTACTACTAATGGCTAAGCATAAGACACATTTTGAAGATTGTGATGTTTTAGTAGTTGGTGGAGGTATGGCTGGAACAGGAGCTACATTTGAAGCTAGACACTGGGGCAGAGATATGAAAATTATCTGTGTTGAAAAAGCTAATATTGATAGAAGTGGAGCGGTTGCTCAAGGTCTTTATGCTATCAACTGTTATATGGGTATGCAGTGGGGAGAAAACCAACCTGAAGATCATGTACGATATGCTCGAAATGATTTAATGGGAATGGTTAGAGAAGATTTAGGATATGATATGGCTCGTCACGTAGATTCAACTGTTCATATGTTTGATGAGTGGGGATTGCCAATGATGAAGAATGAAAAAACTGGCCGTTACCTTAGAGAAGGTAAATGGCAGATCATGATTCATGGAGAAAGCTACAAGCCAATTGTTGCTGAAGCTGCCAAAAAATCTGCTGATAAAATTTATAATAGAATAATGATTACTCATCTTTTAATGGATGAGACTCAAGAAAATAGAGTAGGTGGTGCTGTAGGATTCAACATGAGAACTGGTGATTTTCATGTATTTAGATCAAAGACTGTAATCGTTGCGGCAGGTGGAGCCTCTCATATTTTCAAACCAAGAGCTGTTGGCGAAGGAATGGGAAGAACCTGGTATGCACCATGGAGTAATGGTTCTGCTTATGCATTACCAATTGCAGCTGGTGCTAAAATGACACAAATGGAAAATAGAATTGTGTTATGTAGATTTAAAGATGGTTATGGTCCAGTTGGAGCATATTTTTTACATCTTAAAACTTATACTCAAAATGCGAATGGAGAAAACTACGAGAAGAAATGGTACGACCAAACTAAAGAATTAGTTGGTGAATACATTGACCATCATCCAACTCCAACATGTTTAAGAAATCATGCATTTATTCAAGAGACAATGGCAGGTGGTGGACCAATTCATATGGTTACTACTGAAGCATTCCAAGATCCACATTTAGAGACTGTTGGCTGGGAAAATTTCCTTGGTATGACAGTTGGTCAAGCTGTTGTTTGGGCATCACAAAATATTGACCCTAAGTACACAAATCCAGAACTAACAACATCTGAGCCTTACGTTATGGGTTCTCATGCAACTTGTTCAGGAGCTTGGGTAAGCGGACCAGAAGACTTATCTCCACCAGAATACTTTTGGGGATACAACAGAATGTTAACTATTGATGGACTTTTTGGTGCTGGAGATACAGTTGGTGGAAGTGCGCATAAATTTTCATCTGGATCTTTCACAGAAGGACGTTTAGCTGCAAAAGCTGCTGTAAAATATATTGAAGATAAAAAAGCTGAAGGAATTAAAGTTTCTGATAAACAATGTGAAGATTTTAAATCTACAGTTTATAAACCTCTGGAAAACTACACTGTAGGTCAAAACGAAATTACTGGTGGAACCGTTTCACCAAGCTACATTTCACCTATTCAAGGACTACAACGTCTACAAAGAATTATGGACGAATATGTCGGAGGAATTGCAACTAACTATATGACCAATGGTAATATGCTTAAAAGAGGCTTAGAATTATTGGCTTGGTTAGAGGAAGATTTAGAAAACGTTGGTGCTAAAGATTACCACGAACTGATGAGAGCTTGGGAATTAAAGCATAGAGCTTTAACTTCACAGTGTGTTACAGAACATACTATGTTTCGTGAGGAAACACGTTGGCCTGGTTACTATTACAGAGGTGATCACATGAAACTTGACGATGATAATTGGCATTGTTTAACAGTTTCTAGACGTGATCCTAAAACTGGTAAATTTTCACTTGAGAAAGTTCCAGTTTATCACATAGTTGACGAGAACGAGAAGAAAAAAGCTTCTTAAAATAGTAAAACTTAAATTATGAATTTATTAGAGAAATCTGATGATGAGATTATAGCAATTGCTAATCCTATTTGGGACAATCTTGTTAAAACTTCAAATATGAAAGATTATGGTGGTTTCACTAAAGATTTTGGTACTCAAATGTTGTTTGGTGCGAATGAAGTTGAGCTTGGAAAGCAGTGGGCTAATAATAAGCTTTTAACAAGCTTAAAAGAAGACTACCAGGCATTTGGTTGTCTAAGACGAGGCCAAAACATTACAGTTTTATTCAAACAGAAGAGTAAAGAAATTGAAGGTGAGTTCCTTGGAAGACTGGTGCTTGGTGTTGAAGGGGATGAAGTCAAAGTTTTTGGAGCGACCATCTACTAATAAAAAAAATCATTTTAGATAAACTATTTATTTGACAAATAATTAACTGGGTGTATTGACGGTTGTAATGTCAATTTTCAACATAAAAATAATAAATAAACTTTCAAATTTTAAAGCAACTTTAATAAAAACAGGGATCCTCGTTAGTCTAGCTGCTTATTGGGGTGTTATTTTAATTGGAACTTTTATCACATTTAATTAGGTTGTTTTTTAACAACTATTAATTTTTTATGGATGTATTTTTACCAATAGCACAAGTATTTGTTAACCCCATTGAAATACTTTTATTAAGTGCAATCGTTGGAGTGCTCTCAGGTTTATTTGGTGTTGGGGGTGGTTTTTTAATGACACCATTTTTAATTTTTTTAGGTGTACCTCCTGCATATGCAGTTGCAAATGAAGCTAACAATATTCTTGCAACATCGGTATCAGGGTCAACAACTCATTATTTAAAGAATACTTTAGATTATAAGATGGGTTTTATGATTGTGATTGGTGGAACAATTGGAACTGCTTTAGGTATTTACACTTTTACATATTTTAAAGGTATTGGAAAAATTGATACAGTTATTTCTTTAGCTTACATGTATATACTCGCAATAATTGGTACATTGATGTTAGTCGAAAGTCTTAAAGAAATAGATAGAGCAAAAAGAAACCTTGTAGTTAAAAAAAAACTACATGTACATTATTGGATACACGGTCTTCCATTAAGAATGAGATTTCCAAAATCAAAATTATATGAAAGTATATTTACTCCAATTATAATTGGTTTGCTCGTAGGGTTTATTGCTGCAATCATGGGGATAGGTGGTGCTTTTATATTAGTACCTGCAATGATTTATATAATTAAAATGCCCACAAAATTAGTTCCAGGAACTTCTTTGTTTGTGACAATCTTTGTCAGTGTCATAGTTACTTTTTTACATTCATTTAATTTTGGATCAATAGACTTGATGTTGGTTACAATGTTAGTTGTTGGATCAATCATAGGAGTTCAAATAGGACAAAAACTTGGTGAAAAAATTGATAGCTCTGGGTTAAAAGCATTATTAGCAATTTTATTACTAGTAGTTGGAATAGCTATTGCTTATGAAACATTTTTTGCTGAGCAAGTAGATAAAGAAACAATACAAGTGTTAGTTTCAGATTTAAATTTTTTCTCATTATTTATCTTAGAATTTTCTGAAGATATGCCATTTTTCTATGGACTATTTTCAATTATGTTTGCAATTACTTTAGGGGTAGGTGCTGCACTTATTAGGCGTGTTATTTCTAATTTCAAAAAAAAGATGTTACTAAAAAAGTCTTAGTTTAAAAAATTAATATAAAATTCTATAGTCAAAATACTAACCAAACCTACAGTGGCCATCCCTATAAATCCCACGACAAAAGGCTTGTAACCCATACTCTTAAGATCTTTGAGGTTAGTTGATAAACCAATAGCCGCCATCGCCATTGTTAAAAAAACTTTTGATGATGATTTAATTATTTTGACTGTATCTAGCCATAATTCATTATAAGGCGTTAAGAAAAATAGATCTCCAACATTTCTTAAAATTATCATAGCTACAAAACCTATTACAAAATAAGGAAAAATTGCAATTATTGAATAGTTTTTTTTAACAACATTATTTCTATTATAAAGAAATGCAAATAGAGGAATCATTATTACCAGAAATGTATTTCTTATTAATTTTGTTACCGTTGCAACATTCAGTGTTTCGGGACTATTAAATTGTTGATCATAAATAAGTCCAGCAGCAGCTACTTGAGATGTTTCATGAATTGATGTCCCCAAAAATAAACCAACAAACATTGGCTCAGCATCAAAATAATGGTTTGCAAAATAAGGGTATAAGAGCATTGATAAAATTCCAAACAATGTGATGTTAGCGATTGCATAAGATACTTCATTTTTTTTTGCACCTATTACAGGAGCAGTCGCCATAATTGCTGTTGTCCCACATACGGTGCTGCCAATAGAAATCAAATAGGCCATTCTAGTAGGGATTTTGAGTTTTTTAATTAATAACTTTATAACTATCAGTACAGTTGCAATACAAATTATGATTAAAGGTATTGCTATTGCACCAAATTCCAAAAACTCAAAAGGTTTTAACTGAATTCCCAAACAAATTATTCCAAGTTTGAGTATATATGACTGAGTAAATTCTAAACCTCTTACGAAGTTGTTTCTCATTTGATATATGTTTCCAAAAACCATTCCAAGTAAAATAGCAATCATTGCTGTAGATATTGGACTTTTTTCATAGCCTAACATTTCAATTCCAATGATATTATTAAAACCCTGAGATAAACTGTAGAGAACAAATGCTAAAATAATACCTGGTACAACGACCAGGTATTTTTTAAATATCATGAATATTTATTAGATTTTATTATTAAGCACTTCTGTAAAGTTTAGTCATAACAAACTCTTTATGACCTAAAGCTTCTGCGCAAGTCAATCTGCCATTAGCAACTCTAATCATCGATTTAATTAATTCATCACCTGCTTCAGACATGTTCATCTCACGTGATAATATTTTTGATACATCACAATCAATATGTTCACCCATGCCTTTTACAGTTAATGGGTTGGCAGTTAATTTTACAACTGGTTCAATAGGGTTACCTACAATATTACCTTGACCTGTTGGGAATAAATGAATGTTAAATCCAGCAGCTGCTTGAAGGGTAATACACTCTGCTGCAGCAGATGAAGTATCCATAAAGTATAATCCTTTTCCTTTAGTAGGTTCTTCAGCTGGCTCTAAAACATCGATAAACTTACAATTTCCAATTTTTTGGAAATTTCCAAACGCTTTTTCTTCAATTGTAGTTAATCCACCTGCAATATTTCCTGCAGTTGGTTGACTTTCAGAAAGGTCATCTGTTGCTTCTTTTAAAATAAAATCGTTGTAATCACTCCACGTTTTCATGAATTTTTTTGAAGCTTCTGGAGTTGCACCACGTGTAGCGCAAACTTTTTCAGCACCAGTTAACTCTGATGTTTCACCAAAACATAAATGAACTCCTAATGGCTCTAATTTGTCCATCAAGTTTCCAACAGTTGGGTTAGCAGCAAGACCTGATGTTGTATCAGATTCACCACATTTAACCGAAATCCATAAATCGCTTAAAGGACATTCTTCTCTTTGTTTTTCAGAAGCCCACATTGCAAATTCTTGAGCTTTTTTAGAAGCTTTCATAATTGTTCCAATATCACCAGTTCTTTCAATATGAAATCCTTCAACAGGTTTTCCAGTTTTAGCAATTTCATCAACGATTCTTTTTGTCCACTTAGGTTCAATTCCAATAACAATTACAGCAGCAACGTTAGGGTTTTTTCCAGTCCCAATCATTGTTCTAAAGTGTAAATCTAAATCAGCACCAAATTGAAGTCTTCCATAAGAGTGAGGAAGGGCAATTGTTCCTTTAATGTTGTTTGCTACAGCTTCAGCACAAGCGTTTGAAATATCATCCACAGGCAAGATGATCACATGGTTTCTAGTACCAACTCTGCCATTTTCTCTTTTATAACCTAAAAAACTTTTTGGAATTTCCATATTTTTTACCACTTCTTAGTTTTTACATTATGAACATGAACATGCTCACCTTTTTTGATTGATTTAACTACTTTTCCAATATCATGACCATATTTCAAAATAGTGTCACCTTCGTTAAGATCAACCATTGCAATTTTATGTCCTAATTGAATTTCGTCAACAGATTGAATTTGAACTGTTTTATCATTCTCCATAATCCAGCATGCACAATCTTGTTTTGGAGTGATTTTATCAATAACAACTACTCCTACGTTGTCTTTCTCATCATGTATTATAATATCTGTGGCCATAATTGGGTCGATTTGTTTGTTTGAAATTTTTAAATTCTTATATATTAATCTTAAAAATTAACAAATTATTTATAGATTTTTTTAACAAACTTAAGCAGGAAGGCCTAATTATTATGACTAAAATGACAACTGAAGAAGCTTTTGTAAAGGTTTTACAAATGCATGGTATTGAACACGCATTCGGAATTATTGGTTCTGCATTTATGCCTATTTCAGATATTTTTCCTGATGCTGGAATTACTTTTTGGGATGTTGCTCATGAAACAAACGGTGGATTAATTGCTGATGGTTACACAAGATCTACTGGCAAAATGTCAATGGTTATTGCTCAAAATGGTCCTGGAATTACCGGTCTTGTTACTCCTATTAAAACTGCATACTGGAACCACACACCATTATTATTGGTAACACCTCAAGCTGCCAATAAAACTATGGGCCAAGGTGGTTTCCAAGAAGTAGAACAAATGAATTTATTTAAAGATATGGTTTGTTATCAAGAAGAAGTTAGAGACCCTTCAAGAATGGCAGAAGTATTAAATAGAGTAATTGAAAAAGCGATCAGAGGATCAGCTCCTGCACAAATAAATGTACCAAGAGATTATTGGACACAAGTTATTGATATTGATCTTCCTCCAATTGTTAGACTTGAAAGACAAGCAGGTGGAGTTGATGCAATTAAAAAAGCAGCTGACTTATTATCAAACGCAAAGTTTCCAGTAATACTATCTGGTGCAGGTGTTGTAATTGGTGGAGCGATTGAAGATTGTAAAAAATTAGCTGAGAAATTAGATGCTCCAGTTTGTTCAGGGTATCAACATAATGATAGTTTTCCAGGAAGCCACCCATTAGCTGCAGGACCGTTAGGTTATAATGGATCAAAAGCTGGAATGGAATTAATTAAAAAAGCTGATGTAGTTCTTGCACTTGGTACAAGATTAAATCCTTTCTCAACTTTGCCAGGTTATGGAATGGATTACTGGCCTAAAGATGCAAGTATTATCCAAGTTGATATGAATTCAGATAGAATTGGTTTAACTAAAAAAGTTACAGTTGGTATTTGTGGAGATGCAAAATTAGTATCACAACAAATTTTAGCTCAACTTTCTCCAACAGCAGGAGATACTAATAGAGAAGAGAGAAAAAACATAATCCACCAAACTAAATCTGCTTGGTTGCAAGAGCTATCAAGCTTAGATCATGAAGACGATGATAAAGGAACAGTTTGGAATGCTGAAGCTAGGAAAAGAGACTCTGATAGAATGTCTCCTAGACAAGCATGGAGAGCAATTCAAGCAGGTATGCCTGATGATGTAATTATTTCAAGCGACATTGGAAACAATTGTGCTATTGGAAATGCATACCCTACATTTGAAAAACCAAGAAAATATTTAGCGCCAGGATTATTTGGTCCATGTGGATATGGTTTTCCAGCAATTCTTGGAGCAAAAATTGGATGCCCTGATACACCAGTAATTGGTTTTGCAGGTGATGGTGCGTTTGGTATTAGTATGAATGAGATGAGTTCATGTGCTAGAAAAGAATGGCCAGCAATTACGATGGTGATTTTTAGAAATTACCAATGGGGTGCTGAAAAAAGAAATACTACTTTATGGTTTGATGATAATTTTGTTGGCACTGAACTTGATCCAGAATTAAGTTATGCAAAAGTAGCTGATGCTTGTGGTTTAAAAGGTGTTACAGTCCGTACAATGGAAGAGACTACAGTTGCTCTTAAACAATCATGTGAAGATCAAAAGAAAGGGATTACAACATTTATTGAAGTAATTCTTAACCAAGAACTGGGAGAGCCTTTCAGAAGAGATGCTATGAAAAAACCAGTTAAAGTTGCAGGGATCAAAAAAGAAGACATGATCAAGCAACCATCATTGGTATCTTAAGATCTTTTAAAAATATCTTATCTGTCATAATCTAACTGCATGAATGTAGTTAATGATACTGGTTGTAGTTGGATTAATGATCTTGCTAGAAGGTCTAATATAAAAGTTTTAGATAAAGATAAATCCTGTGATTGGTTAATAGTAGGTGCTGGTTATACAGGCTTGTCTGCTGCTAGAAAATTATCAGAACTACACCCAAATCAAAAAATTATTATTGTTGATGCCCAATTAGCAGGTGAAGGTGCAAGTGGAAGAAACTCAGGATATTTAGTCGATACAACCCTTAACGATGGTTTTACTTCAAATAAAGAACTTTCTAATTATAAAAAGAAAACAGACATTTATAAATTAGGAATTGATGTTGTAAAAAAGTTTATCAAAGAGCATCAGGTAGATTGTGATTGGAATGAAAGTGGAAAGTATTTTGCCTCATCAAATGAAAAAGACAGAAAGATATTAGAAAATTTTAGTAAAACTTTATTAAAATTAAATTTTGAGCATGATATTTTAGATAAAGATGATTTAAGTAAAAGATTGGGTACGAATTTTTATAATTTAGCACTTTATACTAAGGGAGGAATTTTACTACATCCTGGAAAATTAGTCAGAGCTATGATTGACACTTTACCAGATAATGTTGAGCTATTAGAAAATACTCAATTAGATGAATGGTCAAAACATATTGATACTATTATTTGTAAATTTAATAATCATAAAATAATTACTAAAAAAATTATTTTTTGTACTAATGGTTTTTTAAAATCACTTGGTATAAAAAATAATTATAATTTCCCATTAACTTTGACCGCAAGTATGACAAGACCATTAACTGATACAGAGTATAAGTCCATTGGTGAGCCCAGGGAGTGGGGAGTATTACCTGTAAGACCAATGGGTGCAACTATTAGAATGACAAAAGATAAAAGGATCTTAATTAGAAATACTGCAGAAGTTCATAATCCTTTTAAAATGTCTAAATCAGAGCTGGATAAAAGATCTTTAAATCAAAAACTTGGAATAAAAAAAAGATTTCCAAGTTTAACAGATGACATTATTGTATCTAGTTGGTCTGGGGTTGTATCCAGAACTAGAAATAGTTCACAAATTTTTGAAAAAATAGAAGATAATGTTTTTGTAGCAGGTTGCTATAATGGTTCTGGTATTGGAGTTGGAACTTTATTTGGTGAACAGATAGCAATTAAAGCAAGTAATGAAAATAGTGATGAAATTAATATAATAGAATCTAGAAGTAAGCCTACATGGCTTCCACCACAACCATTTTTAAATATAGGAGTTAAAACAAGATTGATATTTGAGAGATTTAGATCTCGATCTGATATTTAAATATGATTACTATTAAGAAGTCTTCTTTTAACTTCCTTTAGAGTTTGAACCTAACTAGAATCTGAATACCTATAGTACTACTAAATCCAACTTTTGTTTTCCTAATCTTTCGTTACCATTCTCGGTCACTAAATAAGTTTCCCCTAAATTCATAGCAAGTTTATTTTCTGAGTCCATTAAGATCATATGCATAAAGAAAACGTTGCCTGGTGTGATGATATATGGATTACCTGTATATAACATTGGCCAGTCCATCCAATTTGGTGAGAAGGTTGTCCCTAATGAATAACCACAAGCATTCATTCTGGCTTTATTGTATCCAAGATCATCAAAAGTTTTAGCGTGTATATCAAATACATCTCCAGCAGTTTTTCCTGGTATTAAAGTCTTTGCACAATTAGTTAAAGCCTCAATACAAGCTTCGTGCATTTTAATATGTTTGAGGTCAGCTTTACCAATCGGAATGGTTCTAAACATAGCAGAGTGATAATGTTTATAAGTTCCAGCCCATTCAATAGTTAACTGATCAGTATCAGATAAAATTCTTTTCTCAGATTGATATCTGCATAACAATGCGTTGTGTCCTGATCCAATTATATATTCATTTGCTGGGTAGTCACCGCCACCCTCTAAAACTACTCTTTGCATTTCAGCTAAAATCTTTGCTTCACTAGCACCAGCTTTTGTATACTTCCATGCTTCATCAAGTGCTTGATCAGCAAGTTCTGCAGCTTTTTTTACATAAACAATCTCCTCTTGAGATTTAACAACCCTATGTTTGGTAATTAATTCTGATTGATCTTCTACTTCACAATAACCTTTCAGTGACTTATTAAGTCTTAAAGCATTACGACCTGTCATACCGTAAGCTTCATACTCAATACCAATTTTTTTATCTTTTAAATTTAGTTCATTTAAGATGATTTTAAGATCATCTGTTGGATTAGACTGGTCTTTATCTATCCAAATTCTTATATCTTCAATATTCGAAGTGTTTTGAGCCTGTCTTAAATCTGGAGCTCTTGTTAAAAGAATAATATTTCCTTTATGGTCTAATATTAAAGTTTGAAAAAAAACATAGCCAAAGGTGTCATAACCTGTGAGCCAAAACATAGATTCTTGTCTGAACATTAAAAGAGCATCAAGATTTTGCTCTTTCATAGACTTTAATGTTGCTAGTTTTCTTTTTTCAAATTCTTGTTTACTAAAGTGTAACGCCATTAATAAATTTTTTAAAAATTAATGAATAATTGCTTTGGCAGATCCAAGTTGATCTACTTTTCCAGTGTAAAGACCTTTACCTAAAATTGGCACAACCCCAACAGTTGATCCAGTGAATACATAAAAATCTTTATCAAGATTTACTTTATCTTTTTTTAATTCATTCAAAACAAATCTAAGTGAATTAAGTGGATTTATATAAACAGTATTTGTATTTCCATTAACACTTTGCCCAATTTTTTTATTAGTAATATTTGTCTTTAAGTTTCCAATTTTTATTCTTTTGTATTTCTTCTTTTGACCAATCAAAAATTTAACGTTAGCACCAAAATCACTACATAAATCACCAAAGCTAGTTATGCCTTTTTTCTTTTGTCTATAACCTATAACCTCAATACAAGGAGCCATATATGAAATGTACTTTGTTACGTTTTTCATAGTAATTGATCTCTTAGATGAGAAAAAATTTTTTTTAATTAAGTAGCAAACCTCAAGCTCTATACCTAAAGTAGATTTGTTAATTTTCACTTTTTTTCCACTTTTGATAAAATTCTTTTTAAAGATTGCAGCGTAGAAAGGTTTCTTTTCTTTAAGTTTTTTCATTACAGGTATTCCAGTACCCGCAGCTTTAAATCCAATTATTGGATCTTTAATTTTACTCTCACATAATTTTCTTAGTTTTTGAGCTTCACCTAATTTTTTTGTAAATTTTGCTGGAAGAGGAGCAATTATTTTATTGTTTACAAAGGCATTAACTAATTTATCTGCTGATTTTTCTAATAAGGTTTTTTTCATTATTGAATGTTTAATATAGTTGCAGGATCTAGTCTAGTACCAAACCAATTAAGTCTTACATCGAGATGAGGTCCAGTTGATCTACCAGAGGAACCAACAGTTGCGATGATGTCTCCTTTTTTAACGTGATCACCTACATTTACAAAAATTTCATCCATATGCATGTAGAGAGTTGAAACACCATGGCCGTGATCAAAAATTAAAGTAGCACCAGTATAAAACAAGTCTTTTTCAGCCAAAGTAACTATACCGTTATTCATTGCTTTAATAGGAGTACCTTTTTTTTGAGCAAAATCTAAACCATAGTGTGGCCATTTGGGTATACCATTTAAAATTCTTTGACTACCATAAACACCGGTAATTATTGCATCATCAACTGGAATAATAAATTTTTCCTTAAAAAACTGTAAGTCACTTTCTATTTCTCTTGCATCAGCAATTAATTTATTTTCTCTTTTTATTCTTTCATAGAATTCTTTAGGAGGAGTAACTTTTTTTTTAGGCAGACCTTCTATTTTTTGAATATTATATTTCCTCTTTTGAATCTTTTTTATGATATCTTTATTGTTTTCAGTAATTATGATGTCAAATTTTCTATCTTTTTCAATTCCAAATGCAAAATAACCATCTTTTGAGACTTTAACTTTTTTCTTATCTACTAAAATTAAAGTACCAGGTTCAGTTTTTCCAATAATGTAATGTCCTTGAATGAATTTTCCCTGAAATTCTAACGCAAAAGATTGGGTTGTAAAAAAAATTGCTATTAATATTAGCAATCTAGACATTATTGAGCAGTCCAACCACCATCTATTATTATAGATGTTCCTGTAATCATAGATGAAGCAGATGAAGCTAAAAAACAAACACTTGTTGCAATATCACTTTCTGTTGCTGCTCTGCCTATTGGGATATTTCCTAAAGCAAGTTTTTTAAATGCTTTATTTTTAAAAAATCTTTTAACCATTGGTGTTTCTACAAAAGTAGGGGCCACCGTATTTACTCTAATATTATTTTTTGCAAGCTCAACACCCATCCCTTTAGTTAAACCCTCAATACCAAATTTTGTCATATTATAAATATTTCTACCAGCCATTCCAACATGACCAAGTTGAGAGGACATATTAATAATTGACCCACCTCTTTTTTTATTCTTTAGCATTTTTTTAACAACTAATTGAGCAACATTAAAAGCAGCTTTTAGATTTAAATCTACTAAGTAATGCATGCTTTCTTGTTTAATTTTTTCAAAAGGTTCTGGAATATTTGTCCCAGCATTATTAACCAAAACATCTATGATTTTAATTTTATCTAGATTTTCTTTTAATTCTTTGTAATTCATTACGTCACAATTAACTTTGATAACTTTACCTTTTAACTTTTTTATTTCTTTTTCAAGCTTATCAAGATCCGATTGTGTTCTGCTTAATGCAATTATTGTAGCTCCAGCTTCAGCAAGAGCGATAGAGCAGGCTCTTCCCAATCCTTTACCAGCACCTGTAACTAATGCATATTTGTTTTTAAGGTTTATTTTTTGTAAGTACATTTAAATAAATAATTTTAAATCAGTATAAATTAATTCGATTGCAACAACCAGTATAGCAATTAAACCAATCCAGGCTATCCATTTATATTCATTAATCCATCTTGAAATTACAGTGGCAGCTGTTGCCATAAGAATTATTGATAAAGCTAAACCAAATACTAATAATACATAGTGATCACCTGCAGCACCAGCTACACCTAAAACATTATCCAAACTCATTGTAAAATCAGCAAGTAAAACAGTCCATATAGCTTTCATAAAGCTTGAATTATCTACTTTAATATCTTCATCACTTGACTGACCTTTGATTACGTCTGTGTAGAGTTTGTAGACTATGTAAAGAAGAAGTAATCCTCCTATCAATCTTAATCCTGTTATTTGCAATAAATAAGCTGTTAACATGGTTAAGATTATTCTTAAAATTACCGCACCACCTATTCCCCAAAAAATTACTTTTTTTCTTTGTTCGGGTGGAAATTTAGAAGCAACCATTCCAATAATAATGGCATTGTCTCCTGCTAAAACTAAATCAATAAAAATAATTTGAGTTAAAATAACTAGCTGTTCTGGACTTATCAATTCAGCAAACATCAATTGTTTAGTATCATATCGGCACCTTTTTCTGCAATCATTATTGTAGGTGCGTTAGTATTTCCAGAAGTAATGTTGGGCATGATTGAAGCATCAATTACTCTTAAATTATTAATACCATGAACCTTTAATTGATCTGTAACTACTGCACTATCATCATTTCCCATTTTACAAGTACCAACTGGGTGAAATATTGTTTGTGCATAGTCTGCTGCAGCTTTTAAAATTTCTTCATCCTCATTTAAATGAATTCCAGGCCTATATTCTTCTGGGTGATATTTTTTAAATGTTTCTGATTCTAAAACAATTTTTCTAGTCAATTTAAGACCAGCTGCTGCAATCCTTCTGTCTTCATCAGTTGATAGATAGTTCATTTTTATTTTTGCGTAAGTTCGAGAGTCTTTATCTACAATACTTATATGTCCTCTACTAGTTGGTCTTATATTGGAAACAGTAGGAGTGAATGCATGGAAATCGTGATTTTTAGTTGCACCTAAAGTATCCATGCTCATAGGTTGAACATGCCATTGCAAATCAGGTAATTCTATTGAAGGATCACTTTTAGCAAACATCCCAAGTTGACTGGCTCCTATAGTCATTGGACCGCTTCTATTAAAAACATATTCTAACCCAATTAATAAATTTCCAAAAAGACTATTAATCTTTTTATTAAGAGATTTTAAATTTTGAATTTTATAAATAGGTCTAAACATTAAATGATCCTGTAAATTTTCACCAACACCCTTCAATTCATGAACTATTTCAATACCTAATTTTTTAAGTTTATTTGAGTCTCCAATACCAGAAACTTGTAAAAGTTGTGGAGATCCAATTGCCCCTGATGATAAGATAATTTCTTTATCAGCACCGACAGTAAATAACTTATTATCAACCCAGTACTCAACTTCTTTAGCAATTTTATTTTCAAAATTTATTTTTTTTATATGTGCATTTATAATTATTTTTAAATTAGATCTTTTTTTAATTGGATTTAAATATCCAACGGCTGTACTACATCTAAATCCATCTTTTTCTGTAACTTGATAATAACCACAACCATGATTGTTGCCTGTATTAAAATCATCTGTTTTTGGAATTCCAAACTCTTCTGCTGCATTTCTAAATTCATTTAATAAAGGTAAACTCATTCTTTGATTTGAAATTGAAAGAGGTCCCCCAACACCATGATATTCATTTTTACCTCTTTCTTGATTTTCAGCTTTAATAAAATAAGGCAAAACATCATTCCAACTCCAACCCTTATTTCCTAACTGTCTCCAAATATCATAATCTCTGTGCTGTCCTCTTATATAAAGCAAACCATTAATAGATGAACTGCCACCCAAAGTTTTACCTCTTGGATATCTAATAGATCTATTGTTCATAGTTTCATCCGGCTCAGTGTTGTAACACCAATCCACATTTGGATTGTGCATAGTTTTAAAATAACCAACTGGTATATGAATCCATGGATAATTATCTTTGCCACCAGCTTCAATTAAAAGAACTTTATGATGAGGATTTTCAGACAATCTGTTTGCTAGTACACAACCTGCTGAACCAGCTCCAAGTATGATAAAATCGAATTTGTCCATGACTTAGGTCTTATAATATCTAAAAAAATAAAATACTAGCGTTAGCAATGAAAATAACTTAGTTTTTTTTTATATTAGCACTTGTTTCTAATTAAATTTTTTGAGAAGGTCCCGTACATAAAAAAACACAATAAGAAGGAAATATTAATATGAAAAAAATAATATCTTTGTTCGTTGGATCACTTCTACTTACTGTAATGACAGTAACAGGTGCATCCGCACAAACTCTTAAGTGTCAAACAGTAATTAGTTCAAAAGCTGATGAAGTGGTAATGTTAAAAGATTTCACTGACACAGTAACAGAATTAACTGGTGGATCACTTAAGTTCGAAATTATGCCAGCAGGCGCTGTAGTAGGTGTAAAAGAAACTTTAGATGCAGTTGATAAAGGATTAATCGATTGTGGTTTTGCTTGGACTCACTACTGGTCAGGTGATCACCCAGCAGCTATGTTATTTGGTTCGCCAGTAGCAGGTGCAGGTGTTGGTATCGATAACATCGCATTTTTATCTTGGTTCCAATACGGTGGTGGTAAAGAACTTTACGACCAACTATGGTCTGAGATGGGAAGAGACATCAAAGGATTTATGTTACAACCAGTAGGCCCTGAAGCTTTAGGTTGGTTCAAAGAGCCAATTAATAGCATGGCTGACTTTAGAAAGTATAAGTTCAGAACTCCTCCGGGAATTCCAGGACAAACTTATAAAGATATCGGTGTAGCTTCTGTTGCAATGGGTGGTGGAGATATTCTTCCAGCTCTTGAAGCAGGAACAATTGATGCTGCTGAATGGTGTTGTCCAAAACCTGACATGACATTCGGTTTCCAGAAAGTTCTAAAACATTACTACCTACAAGGTCTTCACCAAGTAGTAGTAAATGCTGACTTCTATATTACAGGCTCTAAATACAAAAAGATGTCTGCTTTAGAGAAAAAAGCTTTAGAAGTTGCTGCGAATGCATCTTTATCAAAATCAATGAGTTACAGAATATATGAAAACGGAAAAGCTCTAGCTGAGTTGACTGGAAAACACGGTGTGATTTTACATGATACCCCAGCTGATTATTTCCCAGCATATATGGCTGCTGCAAAAGCAAGTTTAGAAAAAAATGCTAATGAGAACAAATTCTTTAAAAAAGTTTGGGACTCTCAAAAAGCATTTGCTGATATTGCAGTGCCTTTCTGGTCTGGATCTCAAATGTCTAACGCTAAGCTAGGAATGGCTCACGCTGAAACATTAAAGTAGTATTTAAAAAAAAATAAATATAACTAAAGCGGATTTAACGATCCGCTTTAGTTTTTTTTTAGAGAATTTATTATGGCAAACGAACCTACCAAATTAGATATATCTGATGAAATGATAGCTGAAAGGCGAGGTGGTTCAGGATCAATGCCTGACGATATGCCAAAATGGATGGCATTAACTATTACAAAAATTGATTTAGCAAGTAAGTGGATTGGTAATGTGGTTTGTTGGATCACCATCCCTTTAATATTTGCGATGGTTTATGAGGTTTTAGCAAGAAAACTTTTTAATGCTCCTACAATGTGGGCGTATGACATGAGTAGATTTATGTATGGAGCTCTATTCATGCTTGGTGCTGGTTATGCTTTATCAAAAGGTGTTCATATAAGAGCTGATTTTTTATACAGAAATTTTAAAACTAAAAACCAAGGTAGAATAGATTTCTGGTTATACCTTATATTTTATTTTCCTGGATTAAGCGTATTTTTGTATATGTCGACTGGGTTTTTACAAGAATCTATAATGAGAGGTGAAAAAGGGATGGACACTGCTTGGATGCCATATATGTGGCCAATTAAAGCATGTTTATTTTTAGGAATTATATTTTTATTAGTTCAAGGTGTATCTGAATTATTAAAAAGCTATTGGGCCGCAACTAAAGGTAAGTGGCCAGGAGAACAAAAATAATGTTAGCTGAATTTATGGATCCAGCTGTCTTAGGTTTCATTTTAATAGGAGTAATGTTGTTCTCTATTTTTGTAGGTTTTCCAATTTCATTTACTTTAATATTCCTTGGATTTGTTTTTGGATACCTTGGATTTGGTAAATTAGTATTTTATTTAATGACCCTGCAGTTTTCTATGGTCATGACAGAGCAAACTTTGGCTGCTGTTCCCCTCTTTGTTTTTATGGGAATTATGATGGAGCAGGCTGGTTTGATGGAGAGATTATTTTCAGCATTTCAGCTAATGCTTTCTAAAGTAAGAGGCTCTTTATATTATGCTGTTCTTTTTGTATCAGTTGTTTTTGCAGCTGCCACAGGAATTGTTGGTGCATCTGTAACTATACTTGGAATAATGGCAGCCAAATCTATGAATAAATCAGGTTATAATGTGAGATTGGCCGCTGGAACAATTACAGCTGGTGGTACACTGGGTATTCTAATACCACCAAGCATTATGTTAGTTGTGATGGGTCCAATAATGGAAATTCCAGTAACAGACCTCTTTGCTGCAGCAATTATTCCTGGAATATTATTAGCAACCTTATATGCGGCTTACACAACAATTAGATGTTGGATTGACCCAAGTCTTGGACCGGTTTTACCAGTTGAGTTGAGAGCTACTAGCATGAAAGCAGTTTGGATAGAATTCTTTCTAGGACTAGTTCCACCAGCTGCCTTAGTCTTCGCTGCGCTAGGAAGTATTTTATTTGGTTTTGCAACTCCAACTGAAGCTGCAGGCTGTGGTGCAATGGGATCCTTGCTTTTAGCGGTCGCTTATAGAAAATTAACTTTTAAAAAGTTACAAGAGGCTTTAGTTAAAACTCTAGAAATTTCAGCTTTGATAATGGTATTGGTTGCAGCATCAAATTTTTTTGGAGCAGTGTTTTCTAGATTAGGAACACCGATGCTTTTAACTGAATTTTTACTAAGTTTAGAAATGAATAGATATTTAATCCTTGGTATGATTATGGTTATAATTTTCTTATTAGGTTGGCCTTTAGAATGGGTACCAATAGTAATGATTATAGTTCCAATAATTATACCATTAGTTGAAGCTCTAGGATTTAATTTAACTTGGTTTGCAATACTTGTTGCAGTTAATCTACAGACCGCATGGCTCTCACCACCTGTAGCTCTATCTGCTTATTTCTTAAAAGGTGTAGTTCCAGAATGGGATCTTAAAGATATTTATTATGGAATGATGCAATTTATGGTGATTCAAGTTATTGGACTTATTTTAATAATAGTATTTCCACAAATTGCTTTATGGCTACCAACCTATCTATATGGACAGTAGTATTTATTAGTTTATTATAAAACTAGTGAATCAAATCAAATCAAACAATGCTTTAATAAACTGGGAGTTAGTTAGTGTTAATCCCAATGACAAAAATTGGACTTGGAAAGAGTTATTTTATTTTTGGGGATGTAATATTCAAAGTGTAATTGCTTTTTCTTTAATTGCTTCTCTTTATTTAGTTTATGAACTTAATATATTTGTAGTTTTATTTGGTAGTTTAATTGCATCTATAATTGTTTATTTTTTTGCAAATTTAATCGGTAAACCCTCCCAAAAATATGGATTACCGTTTCCAGTAATTTTAAGAAGCGCTCTTGGAATTAATGGAGCTAAATATTTTGCTTTAATAAGAGGAATTGTTGGCATCTTTATGTTCGGCATTCAAACTTATTTTTTATCAAAACTTTTTAGTTACCTGATTAGGATTTCAATTTTTTCTATTGATAGCTCTTTTCTTGATGAAGATATTTTTTTAATTTTTATTTTAGGATTAAATTTAATCGATTGGATTGCTTTTATTTTTACAATTAGTTTGCAGCTTTTTTTATTTAGCAAAAGCCATCAATTTAATAGAAGTATAATAAAATTTTCAGCAATTACTGTTTATAGTGGGATGTTAATATTTTTTTTAGTTGTATTGCTCTATGACGTTAAAGTTATAAGTTCAGCTTTTGTTGATATTTTTTCTATAAATAATCTATTTGATAAAACCAATATAGCTCCATTAATTGCTGTGGTTGGAACAGTTTTTGCATATTTTTCTGTTATAATTGTAAATTATGGAGACTTTAGCAGATATGTTAAAGACGAAAAGGAATTAAAAAAAGGCAACTTAAGCCTATTATTAAATTTATTATTATTTTCTTTTTTTACAGTTTTTATTGTCATTGGGGTAGATATTTTTCTAAATAAAAATTTGGAACTTATGGAAAGAATTTTAACAAACCCAACTGATATAGTGGGTAAGATCGATAATATACAATTAACTGTGATTGTTTTATTTTTTATTATTTTTTCATCTGCTTCAACTAATTTAATTGCAAATTATATTCCAACTCAAAATTCACTAATAAATTTTATTCCAAGTGTTCTAAATTTAAGAAGTTCAGCAATCATAATTGGTTGCATTGGTTTTATAATTGGTATTTTTTGGTTACCTTTATTAAGTCAGATTGGCATTTTAGCATTTATTGATACTCTAAGCTCTTTTTTTGGACCAATATTTGGACTTATAATTATTGACTATTACTTTGTTAAAGAAACTAATTTAGACAATAGACAAATTTTTTCATCAAATACCGATGGGCTATATTTTTATTCAAATGGTTGGAATTTAAGAGGTCTTTATTCTTTGTTTTTAGGCTTTATCTTTTCTGCTTCTACAATTTGGAATGAAAGCTTAATGATCTTTCATTCTTATTCTTGGATAATTGGCACTTTTATCTCTTCTTTAACTTATTATCTTATCGCTAGTAAAAAATCTTAATGCATCAATTTGATCTTAAAAATAGAACTGCAATAATTACTGGTGGCGCCCAAGGTTTCGGTCTAGATATTGCAAAGAGATTTTTAAATTCTGGCGTAAAAACTATAATCTGGGATATTGATGAAAAAGAATTACAAAAAGCTGTAAAAGAAATAAACAATCCAAACCTTGCATATAATGTAGTGGATGTATCTAATTTTAGTAATGTTAAAAATACCGTAGACCAAATAACAAAAATATCTAATATTGACATTTTAATTAATAATGCTGGTATTACTGGCTCAACCTCATCTCTGTGGGACTACGATGTTGATGAATGGAATAAGATAGTTCAGATTAATTTAATGGGCACTTTTAATTGCTGCAAATGCATTGTTCCCAATATGATCAAGAATAACTATGGAAGGATTGTTAACGTTGCTTCAGTTGCTGGCAAAGATGGGAATGCAAATGCGAGCGCTTATAGTTCAGCAAAAGCAGGGGCTATTGGTCTAACTAAATCACTAGGCAAAGAATTAGCTGATAAAAATATTGCTGTTAATGCAATAACGCCAGCTGGTGCAAAAACTAGAATCTTAGACCAAATGTCAAAGGAACACGTTGCTAGGATGTTATCAAAAGTTCCAAGAGGTAGATTTCTAGAAATTGAAGAGTTTACTTCATTAGTTTGCTGGTTATCCTCTGAAGAAAATTCATTTTCTACAGCAGCAGTATTTGATATTAGTGGTGGTAGATCTACTTATTAAGCTTATTTAGGGTTATTTTGGTCTCAGTCTTGTAAATTTTTTGTTCTTTAGAAATGACAGGTGCCAGCAGTATTACCGACCAATAGACTAAAAGGAAAAATATAGAAATTATTTTCATATCATTAGAATTAATACCTAAAGTTGATTTTTAAATGTTTAAATTTTGTTCAAATATTGTTTTTTGAAATACAATAGCTATATAGACTGCAATGATAAAAAATTTTTTAATTTTATTTCTAACATTAATTCTATTTTCAACCAGTACTGTTGCTGAAAATATTAGGGTATTTGAATTTACGGATGAAGAGTTCAAGAATCTACAAGTAAAAAAGGTCAAAGGAGAAACCAAATGGACACTTGGGTCTAATGAGAATGGTGCTTATATCAAAGCTGAAGCTGAAGGGGTAGGCTCAGGACTTGGTAAGGAAATAGAAATAGATTTAAATAAAACACCATTTATTAATATTACTTGGAAAGTTGAAAAAGATCTTTCAGGGATAATTGAAAACAGTAAAAAAGGTCATGATTATGCAGCACGTGTTTTTGTAATTAAAAAAACAGGAGCAACACCCCTGTCAAATAGAGCAATTAACTACGTATTTTCAAGCAATAATATAATTGATCAAAATTGGCCTAGTCCGTACACAAAAAAATCTATTGACTATGTTTTGTCAACTACAATCGATAAACCTAATACATGGGTTACAGTTAAAGCCAATGTTAAAGAAGATTTTATGAAGTTACATGGTTTAGATGTTGATAATATTTCAGGTGTAGCAATAATGACTGATACCGATAATTCAAAACTAAAAGCAATATCGTATTATCAAAATATTTATTTTTCAGATAAATAAATTTGATTTAAAGTTTTTTTTTAAGAAACATACTCATTAACGACAAAAGTACAGCAACAACCACATCTTCTAATGGTGTTGCTCCTGGCACCATGAAATTCCAAGCTATAACGGCAGTTAGCCAAATTATATAAACTTTCATTATCATTATTATATCTTACTTTGATGTTAAAAATCATTTTTTTTGTTAGTATAATTACATGCATGAAAATTTTTTTTATGATTTAAAAGT
This sequence comes from Candidatus Pelagibacter sp. PS_44, assembly GCF_059417735.1. Taxonomy (NCBI): domain Bacteria; kingdom Pseudomonadati; phylum Pseudomonadota; class Alphaproteobacteria; order Candidatus Pelagibacterales; family Candidatus Pelagibacteraceae; genus Candidatus Pelagibacter; species Candidatus Pelagibacter sp. PS_44. Next base: position 649,341 of record NZ_CM182063.1, on the reverse strand, counting down.
TTATTATGAAGACACAGATGCGGGGGGTGTAGTTTATTATGCAAATTATCTAAAATTTCTTGAAAGAGCTAGAACTGAAGCCTTAGTCGAACTTGGTTTCAGTAATAAAAAGATAAAAGAAAAATTTGGAGCTTTAATAATAGTAAAGTCATGCAATATAGAATACATAAAACCCTCATATCTTGAGGATCAACTTAAAGTGAGATCTTTTATAAAGTCAGTTACAAAAACCTCGTTTTTTATGAATCAATTTATTAGTAGGGATGAAGATTTGATAACAAAAGCTAAAGTTCATTTGGTCTTTGTTAATGAAGAAGGAAAACCTATGAAAATTCCAGGAAGTTTATTTGAAGATTTAAAACCTTATTTTTGTGACAGTATTAAAGTTTAAATAATTTTTTAGCTTTTCTTAATAATGAAATCATTTTTTTTGTATTAATAACTTTAGTATTTACATTTCTTGGACTCGGATGATAGCTTGCAATTAAAGTCCTCCCATCTGGCAGCTTATATTTTGCTCCATGCTTGAATTTTAATTTTTTTTCAAATTTATAACTTTTATTATAAAATTTAATGCAATTATCAAAAGCTATCTTTCCTAGAGTTAAAATTACCTTCAATTTTTTTAAATTTTTAATTTCATAATCAAAATAACTTGAACAATTATCCAACTCACTTTTTAAGGGCTTATCTTCTGGGGGAACACACTTAAGTATGTTTGTGATGTAAGTATTTTTTAATTTTAAACCATCATTGATGTTTGTAGATTTAGGTTGATTTGAAATTTGAACTTTATAGAGACAATTAAATAAAAAATCACCCGACTTATCCCCAGTAAAAGCCCTACCTGTTCTTGTTCCTCCATGTGCTGCAGGAGCAAGTCCAATAATCATTAATTTGCCATTAATGTCACCAAACCCGGGCACAGGTTTTCCCCAATAAATTTCATTAATATTTTGCTTTCTTTTGTCTTTTGAAATTTTTTTACTATAACTAATTAAGCGAGGACATTTTTTACATTTAATTATTGAATTATTTATTTTTTCGAACTTAATAGTCATTCATGAAACTTATTAAAATTTTAATATTTTTACTTATATCTTTCAATCTACCATTTAAAACTTATTCTAACACAAACATTGAAAATATTTTAAAGGATGGGGGAAAATTAATATTTGTGAGACATGCTTATGCCCCTGGAGGAGGAGATCCTAGCAATTTTGATGTAACCGATTGTTCCACCCAACGGAATTTAAATAAAGAGGGCATCGTTCAATCTATAAATTTAGGAATTTTTTTTACAAAAAATCAAATAAAGGTTGATAAAGTTTTATCTAGTGAATGGTGTAGATGCAAACAAACAGCTGAATATGCTTTTAAAAAATTTGAAACAAAAAGCTTTTTAAATTCTTTTTTTAGTGAAAAATTTTCAAAAAATAAAACCAAACAAATCAAAGAACTAAAAGAATATGTTAATGAATGGAATAGTAGTAAAAATTTAGTTTTAATTACCCATTATGTTACAATCTTAGAAGTTACGAATACTGCCGTTTCATCTGGTGAAATGGTAATTACTGATAAAAATTTTAACGTTTTACAAAGACAAAAAATTTCGATTAATTAAAGTTTATTTTATTAGGAATAAATATAGAATAAAATAATGTCATCAAAAAAAGCAATGAAGTTAGCTCAAAAACAAGCATTTGCTAAACATAGAAGTAATATTACAAGCAATAGACCCATTCCAAAAAAAACTAATTTTATAAGTAAGTTAAATAAAAAAAATAAAAAATCTTAACTTTCTTTAACAAATACCTCAACTTTTTTGCAAGTAGATATTTTTGATATACCTTCTTCTCCGTTAATTACTGTTTTGATATTTATTATTGGACTATCTTTTTTAAACATAAGTTGAGTGTAGAACTGTGGATAGCCAACTTTATCAGTATAAATTAGATCTGATTCTTCATAAATAAATCTTTCTACTGAACCTTCTTGTTTTACACTTAGATCAGTAGACTTATATTTTTTAAATGTCTTATTGTCATATATATAATTTCTAATCATTAATGATTTTTCAAAGTTTAAAATATATTCATTTTTAATAAATCCATCTTTTAGGTTTTTGCAACCAGTCAAATGCATTATTTCTGAAATAGATACTGATTGAATGCCAATAAAAAAAAATAAAAAATAAATTATTTTAGTTTGTAAACTATTTTTTTTCATACTTATCAGCATGGAGTAGAGCAACAAGCAGAATAGCTGTCCAACCAATACCAATGAAAGCTTTGGGTCCTGTTTCCGCACTCCATAAATCTAGCACTAAAGCACCAAATATAAGTCCTGCTATATAAATTATAATAGCTAATGTTGATTTACTCATTATTTAAAACCTTTTTATATAAAGAAATACCATTCTCTATTTTATGCTTGTATGAATCTTTAAAGCTCTCAAGCTGCCAACCGTTAAGTCTTTGTTCAATGTTAATTAAATTATCTTGTTTCCATTGATTAGTAGTACTGTCTAATTTCCACATTTTTTTTTCTTCGTTGTTTCTACCGCAACCGTAACAATACCCTGTTTGGGGATCGGTTTTGCATATACTAATGCAGGGTGAAATTATCATTTTTATAAATTATTACTAAATCACATGATTATTAATATATTTTATAATTATTGTCATTGGACAAATGATATCAATAATATATAAAACCCCACAAGATTGTGGGCGAATGGCGGAATTGGTAGACGCGCTGGTCTTAGGAACCAGTATCGCAAGATGTGAAGGTTCGAGTCCTTTTTCGCCTACCAAAAAGTTATAAAATTATGAAAGTAACAGTAGAGAATATAAAAGGTTTAAATAAGGACATTAAAGTTTTCATAGATAAAAAAACTATGAGCACTTATATGGACGCAAAGTATGAAGAAATCAAAGGGACTGTTAATTTAAAAGGCTTTAGACCAGGAAAAGTTCCCAAAGAAATTCTTAAAAGACAATTTGGCCAAGCAATTTTTAGTGAGGTTTTAGACAAGGTTTTAAAAGAAACATCCACCAAGGCATTAGAGGATAATAAAATAAAACCAGCAGGCCAACCAAAACTTGATTTAAAAACCTATGGAGAAGATAAGGATTTAGAATATGTGATTTCTGTAACAGAACTTCCAAAAGTTGAACTTAAGTCTGTTGAAAATATAAAATTTGATGAATATTCAGTTAAAATTGATAATTCAGAAACAGATAAGAGAATTAATGAAATCGCCAAAAGTCAGAATAACTTTAAAGATGTTGCTGATGAAGCAAAAGCTTTAAAAGAAAATTTGGTTATTTTTGATTATAAAGCAACAATTGACGGTAAAGAATTTACTGGTGGTGAAGGTAAAAATACTCAATTAATACTTGGAAAAGATTTATTTATTAAAGGATTTGATGACCAATTAATTGGTGTCAAAAAAAACGACGAAAAAGTTGTAGAGGCTACACTACCTGAAAATTACCCTCATAAAGAATTTGCTAATAAAAAAGCTAGTTTTACATGCAAGATTATAACTGTAAGAAAATCTGAAGAGGTAAAAATAAATGACGAATTTGCAAAAAATTTAGGAGCTAAAGACTTAGCTGATTTAAAAATTTTAGTATCTAAGCAAATTAATGATGAATATAAAAATTCTTTAGGTAGGTTGGCTAAAACACAAATTCTTAAAGAAATTGAAAATTTTAAAGTCGACGAAATTCCTGAAAATCTTTTAGAAGAAGAGGTTAAAATCTTATCACAAGGCATGAATGAGGAAGACTCTAAAAAAAGTAGAAAAAAATTTGAAGAAATAGCTAAAAAAAGAATTAAAGTTGGATTAATCTTGAATGAGTTTGGTGAACAAAACAAAATTAAAGTTACAGAGCAAGAAATACAAGCCGAGGTACAAAAACAACTTAGAATGATGCCAGGTCAAGAAAAAATGGTTATGGAATTTTATCAAAAAAATCCATCAGCTTTGGCTAGCTTAAGAGGAACAGTATATGAAGAAAAAATAATTGATGTAATTAAATCAAAAGCAAAACCTAATAAAAAAGAAATAAGCAAAGATGAAGCTGAAAAAATACTAAAAGAACATCAAAAACAAGAGCATGATCATAATCACGATCATGATCAGGAAGACTCACAAAAAAAAGCAGCACCCAAAAAAGCTGCACTCAAAAAAGCTGCACCAAAAAAAGCAGCAACTAAGCCCACAAAAACAAAAAAAGCTGCACCAAAAAAAGTTAGCAAAAAGTAATCACAAGTTGTATAACTGATAAGAATCAACTTATGACAACAAATTTTTCTGATCAAATGAATACATTAGTCCCTATGGTTGTGGAACAATCTAACAAGGGTGAAAGAGCTTATGATATTTATTCTAGACTTTTAAAAGAAAGAATAATTTTTTTAGTTGGACCAATTAACGATAACGTAGCGTCTCTTGTTACTGCGCAACTTTTATTTTTAGAATCTGAGGATCCAAAAAAAGAAATTAATTTATATATTAATAGTCCAGGTGGTCTTGTAACTGCTGGCCTAGGTATTTATGATACTATGCAATACATCAAACCAGATGTTTCAACTTTATGCATTGGGCAGGCTGCCTCAATGGGATCTTTTCTTTTAGCTGCTGGAAAAAAAGGTAAAAGGTTTTCTCTACCTAATTCTAGAATTATGGTTCACCAACCATCTGCTGGTTTTCAAGGTCAAGCTACAGATATTGAAATTCATGCAAATGAAGTCTTGGCACTTAAAAAAAGACTTAATGAAATTTACTCAAAGCACACTGGCAAATCAGTAGATGATATTAAAAAAGCTCTTGAAAGAGATAATTTTATGACCTCTGATATTGCTAAAGACTTTGGTTTAATAGATGAAGTAGTAGAGAACAGATCTTAAACCACAATATCTTGAAAATTATTAAGTACATACTTGATTAGTATGAGTCATCTATATTAAAGTAACAACATTGATTCGTTTATAAATTATGAGCACAAATAATAAAAATATTCTTTACTGTTCTTTCTGTGGCAAGAGCCAACATGAAGTTAGAAAATTAATTGCTGGTCCAACAGTTTTTATCTGTGATGAGTGTGTTGAACTTTGTATGGATATTATAAAAGAAGAAAGCAAAGACTCATTTGTAAAACATCAAGATGGATTACCATCGCCAAAAGAAATTTGTGCAGTATTAGATGATTATGTAATTGGACAGCCTCATGCAAAAAAAGTTTTGTCTGTAGCGGTGCATAATCACTACAAAAGATTAAACTATGAAAGCAAGACTAGTAAAACTGTTGAACTTTCAAAATCCAACATTCTACTAGTTGGTCCTACAGGTTGTGGTAAAACTTTATTAGCACAAACTTTGGCTAGAATACTTGATGTTCCTTTCACAATGGCTGATGCAACCACTCTTACAGAAGCTGGTTATGTTGGTGAAGATGTTGAAAACATTATTTTAAAATTATTACAAGCAGCTGATTATAATGTAGAAAAAGCACAACGTGGAATTGTCTACATTGATGAAGTAGATAAGATTAGCAGAAAATCTGAGAACCCTTCAATTACAAGAGATGTTTCTGGTGAAGGTGTTCAACAAGCTCTTTTGAAGATTATGGAAGGAACAGTTGCGAGTGTTCCACCTCAAGGAGGAAGAAAGCACCCTCAACAAGAATTTTTACAAGTTGATACTACAAATATACTATTTATTTGTGGTGGTGCATTTGCTGGTTTAGATAAAATTATTTCACAAAGAGACAAGGGAACTTCTATTGGTTTTGGTGCAAATGTTAAAAAAACTGATGATAAAAAAACTGGTGAGTGGATGAAAACCTTAGAACCTGAAGATTTATTGAAATATGGTTTGATACCAGAGTTTATTGGAAGATTACCAATGATAGCTACACTAGAAGATTTAGATGAGAAATCTTTAATCAAAATATTACAAGAACCAAAAAATTCTTTAATCAAACAATATCAAGAATTATTTAAATTAGATGGTGCCAAATTAAATTTTAAAGAAAATGCAGTGAAAGAAATTGCACAAAAAGCAATCACAAAAAAAACTGGTGCCAGAGGACTAAGATCGATATTAGAAAATATTTTATTAAAGACTATGTATGATTTGCCAAGTCAGGATAATGTCGAAGAAGTGATAGTAGATGCTAGTGCGGCTAAAGGTCTATCGCAACCCATCATTGTTCATTCAAAAAATAATACGAAAACAAAGACGGACAAAACGTCTGCCGCTTAATTCAACGTTAATAACTAATAAATAGCTATTGCAAATTTATTTTTAATATCCATATTTAGATAATGGATGTTAAAATAGAACGACCTTTGTTACCTCTAAGAGATATAGTGGTGTTTCCAAATATGGTAATCCCTTTATTTGTTGGAAGAGACAAATCAATTGCAGCCCTAAATGAAGTGATGAAAAAGGATAAAAAGATTATCCTTGTTACTCAAAAAAATTCAGAAATAGATGATCCTAAGAAGACAGACGTATTTATGCATGGCTGTGAAGGTAATATACTTCAATTATTAAAATTACCCGATGGAACAGTTAAAGTTTTAGTTGAGGGAAGTAAAAGAGTTAAGATATTAGATTTTAAAGATAATGAAAAATTCATAATTTGTGAGTACGCTCATCAGCATGATGTAGCATCTAAAGATGAAGATTTGATACCTTTAGCTATGACTGCAGTAAGAAGATTGGAAAAACTTACTTCAATTAATAAAAAGGTTTCAACAGAGACAATCAATAATATAAAAAAATTAACTGATGCATCTCATATTGCTGACAACATTGCCTCACACTTAACAGCTACCATTTTAGAAAAACAACAAATTTTTGAGACTGCAGATGTCAAGAAGAGATTAAATTCCATTATCAAAATTATGGAAAATGAAACTAGTATTATAGGAGTTGAAAAGAGAATTAGAGGTAGAGTTAAAACTCAAATGGAGAAAACTCAAAGAGAATATTATTTGAATGAGCAACTTAAGGCAATTCAAAAAGAGTTAGGTGAAATTGAAGATGGTAAAGATGAAACATCTAGTCTGAACAAATCTATTATTAAGGCAAAAATGCCTAAAGATGTAGAAAAAAAATGTTTGGCAGAGTTAAAAAAATTAAAAAATATGAGCCCGATGTCTGCTGAAGCAACCGTTATTAGAAATTATCTTGATTGGATGATAGAGCTTCCATGGTATAAAAAAAGTGAAGTTGATATTGATCTTAAAAAAGCATTATCAGTATTGGATGCTGATCACTTTGGTCTAGAAAAAGTAAAAGAAAGAATTATAGAGTTCTTAGCAGTCCAAAAAAGAATGGATAAAATTAAAGGACCTATATTATGTTTAGTTGGGCCTCCAGGTGTTGGAAAAACTTCTTTAGGAAAATCAATTGCAAAAGCAACTAATAGAGAATTTGTAAGAGTATCTGTTGGAGGAATGCGTGATGAGGCTGAAATTAGAGGGCATAGAAGAACTTATATTGGTTCTTTACCCGGAAAAATTATTCAAATGATGAAGAAGGCAGGAACTAAAAACCCTTTAATTCTTTTAGATGAAATTGATAAAATTGGTAATGACTATAGAGGCGACCCTTCATCAGCATTATTAGAAGCATTGGACCCTGAACAAAACTCAACATTTAATGATCATTATTTAGAAGTTGATTATGATTTATCTGATGTAATGTTTGTTACAACAGCAAACACACTAAATATATTACCGCCATTACTAGATAGAATGGAAGTTATAAGGTTGGCTGGATACACAGAAGATGAAAAAATTAATATAGCAAACAATTACCTTTTACCAAAACAGATAAAAGACAATGGTGTTAAAGAAAATGAAATGACCTTATCTGATGATATAATTAAAGAAATTATCAGAAGTTATACCAAAGAGTCGGGTGTTAGAAACTTAGAAAGAGAAATTTCAAAAGTTGCACGTAAGGTTGTAAAAAAAGTTGTTTCTGGTGAAGAAAAGCAGGTTAAAGTAGATTTAAAAAATCTTCATGATTTCCTTGGAATACAAAAATTTAAATTCGGTGAGCTTGAGTACAAAGATAAAATTGGTGTTGTAACAGGTTTAGCTTGGACTGAATATGGTGGAGAGATACTTAAGATTGAAACTGTTGTTATGCCTGGAAAGGGTAGAATGCAAATTACTGGAAAACTAGGAGATGTAATGCAAGAGTCAATCAAAGCTGCTAAATCATTTATAAGATCTAAGAGTTTAGATTATGGAATTATTCCTCCATTATTTGAAAAAAAAGATTTTCATATTCACGTTCCTGAAGGAGCAACTCCTAAAGATGGCCCTTCTGCAGGTATAGGTATGGTTACTTCAATTGTTTCAGCAATTACAAAAATTCCTGTTAGAAGAGATGTTGCAATGACTGGAGAAGTTACTTTAACAGGACAAGTTTTACCTATCGGTGGACTTAAAGAAAAACTATTAGCTGCTCATAGAGCTGGAATCAAACAAGTCGTTATTCCTAAAGAGAATGAAAAAGATTTAGTAGATATGCCAAAGAAGATTATTGATGATATAAAAATTATTCCAGTGGAATATGCAGATGAGGTATTAAAAATAGCTTTAACTAAAGAATTGAAAAGAGTTGAGTGGGTTGAAGTTGAACAAATTTCTAAATCTGACGATAAATCTCAAGCCAGTATTCAATAATTACCAATTTACATTATCTATTCGTTGATGTATTAGTAGCGCTTGTTTTGGGCGGTTAGCTCAGTTGGTAGAGCATCTCGTTTACACCGAGGGGGTCAAAGGTTCGAGTCCTTTACTGCCCACCAAAACAACTAAAGTGGGGGTGTAGCTCAGTTGGTTAGAGCGATCGCCTGTCACGCGATAGGTCGAGGGTTCGAGTCCCTTCACTCCCGCCACTTTTCTTGATATTGACTGTTAATAGTGTCAAAATTGCTCCTTATGTACACTTCAAGAAGTTAAAAAAACTGCTATATAGATTTCATGCTTTCAGAGTTTTTAAAAGATTATCTGCCTATTATAATATTTCTGGTTATTGCACTTGGTCTAAGTGGGGCTTTTGTAGTTGTTAATTTGATACTTTCTCCAAAACATCCAGACCCTGAAAAGTTATCGGCTTACGAATGTGGTTTTGAACCCTTTGAAGACTCAAGAATGAAATTTGATGTTAGATTTTATTTAGTTGCAATTTTATTTATTATTTTTGACTTAGAAATCGCTTTTCTTTTCCCATGGGCAATTAGTCTTGGGGCTATTGGGGGCTTGGGTTTTACTTCCATGATGATCTTCTTATTCATTTTAACAGTTGGATTTATTTATGAATGGAAAAAAGGTGCGTTAGATTGGGAATAATAATTTAGATTATGGATTTAAGTAAAAAAAATAATGAAATTCCTGAAGAGTTTAAAAAGCTCTCTGAGGATTTTAGTAAAAATGGTTTTATAACCACATCTCTAGATAATCTTATCAATTGGTCAAGAGCTGGATCATTACATTGGATGACTTTTGGTCTAGCATGTTGTGCGGTCGAAATGATGCAAACAGCCATGCCTAGATATGATTTAGAAAGATTTGGTGCAGCACCAAGAGGATCACCAAGACAATCTGACGTCATGATTGTAGCTGGTACATTAACAAACAAAATGGCACCAGCGTTAAGAAAGGTTTATGATCAAATGCCAGAACCAAGATATGTTATATCAATGGGAAGCTGCGCAAATGGAGGAGGTTACTATCATTATTCTTATTCTGTAGTTAGAGGTTGTGATAAAATTGTACCTGTTGATATTTATGTTCCAGGATGCCCACCATCTGCAGAGGCATTATTATATGGAATTATGCAATTACAGAAAAAAATTAGAAACAAAGGCTCTTTCGAAAGATAATATTTATGAAAAGCTGTATAGATCTAGAAAAAAAAATTAATTCAGAACTTACCACTAAAATAAAAAAAACTGAAATTAGACACGATCAACTTTATATAAATATTGAAAGTGAAGATTTATTAAATGTAGCTTTATTTATAAAAAATAATGAAAATACTAAATTCCGACAATTAATAGATTTAACGGTTGTTGACTATCCAGAAAACTCTCAACGTTTTAAAGTTGTTTATTTATTTTTAAGTCATGAGTTTAATCAAAGAATTATATTAAGTTATTTAATTAATGAAAATGAAGTGATTCCTTCATTAACATCAATATTTCCTGCTGCAAACTGGATGGAGCGTGAAGTTTTTGACATGTATGGTGTTAAGTTTAAAGATCATCCAGATCTAAGAAGAATTCTTACAGATTATGGGTTTGAAGGTCATCCGCTTAGAAAAGATTTTCCTCTGACTGGGCATACAGAGGTTAGATATAGTGAAGATCAAAAAAAAGTTATTAGTGAACCAGTTAAATTAGAACAAAACTATAGAAATTTTGATTATGAGAGTCCATGGGAAGGAACAAAGTATATTAAGAAACAGACGGATCAAGAAAATGACAAAAAAAACTAAAACATTAAATCTTAACTTTGGTCCTCAGCATCCTGCTGCTCATGGTGTCTTAAGGTTAATTTTGGAATTAGATGGCGAAGTGGTTGAGAAAGCAGATCCTCACATTGGATTATTACATCGTGGAACAGAAAAATTAATAGAAAACAAGACTTATATGCAAGCTGTACCTTATTTTGATAGGTTGGATTATGTCGCCCCTATGAATCAAGAACACGCATTTGCTTTGGCAATTGAAAAAATCTTAAGTATTGATGTTCCAATTAGGGCTCAATTTATAAGAGTAATGTTTTGTGAAATTGGAAGAATTTTAAGTCATATATTAAATGTAACTACACAAGCTTTAGATGTAGGGGCATTAACACCATCGTTGTGGGGATTTGAAGAACGTGAAACACTTATGACTTTTTATGAAAGAGCATCTGGATCAAGGTTGCATGCTAATTATTTTAGAGCAGGCGGTGTTCATCAAGATCTACCAATGGGACTTGAAGACGATATTGCAAAATTTTGTGAAACCTTTCCAAAAATAATTGATGATCTTGAAACTCTATTAACTGATAATAGAATATTTAAACAAAGAAATGTAGACATAGGAATTGTTACTAAAGAAGACGCGTTAGATTATTCTTTTAGTGGTGTGATGATAAGAGGATCTGGTGTGCCGTGGGATTTAAGGAAATCACAACCTTACGATTGTTATGATCAAATTGAATTTAAAATACCAGTTGGAAAAAATGGCGATTGTTATGATAGGTATCTATGTAGAATTGAAGAGATGAGAGAAAGTGTATCTATAATAAAACAATGTTTAGCAAAAATGACAAGAGGAGCAATTAAATCCTTAGATGGAAAAATTAGTCCTCCACCAAAAAAAGATATAAAAGAATCCATGGAGGCTTTAATTCATCACTTTAAACTTTTTACAGAGGGTTATCGTGTAACAAATGATGAAATTTATACTGCAGTTGAAGCACCAAAAGGAGAATTTGGTGTTTATTTAATTTCTGACGGTTCAAGTAAACCTTATAAATGCAAAATTAGAGCCCCTGGTTTTTCTCATTTACAAGCGATGGATTATTTAATTAAAGGTCATATGTTAGCTGATGTACCAGCAGTATTAGGCTCTTTAGATATAGTTTTTGGTGAGGTAGACAGATAATGAGTTTAAGAAAACCTGCTAAAGATCAACCAGAGAGTTTTGAATTCAATCAAGATAGCTTAGCTGCTGCAAAAGAAATTATTTCTAACTATCCCGATGGTAAGCAGCAAAGTGCAGTAATGGCATTATTATATATTGCTCAAAAACAAAATGAAAATTGGATTCCATTAGCTGCTATGAAATATATAGGTAAATTTTTAGACATGCCTTATATAAAGGTTTATGAAGTTGCTACATTTTATACAATGTATAATCTTTCTCCTGTAGGTAAACATTTTGTACAAGTTTGCACTACAACACCATGTATGATTAGAGGAGCATATAAATTAGTTGAAGCTTGTAAGGAAAAAATCTCTGAAAATGAAAATGAATTGTCTCAAAATAAAATGTGTTCTTGGATGGAAGTTGAATGTTTGGGAGCTTGTGTTAACGCACCAATGATGCAAATTAATGATGATTATTATGAAGATCTTGATAAAGAAAAAACCTTAAAAATTCTGGATGATATATTAAATGACAAAACACCAAAACCAGGTTCTTATAGAGGTAGAATTAATAATGAACCAGAAAATAATAGAAAAACACTTTTAGATTTAAAAAATGCTTAAAGACGAAGATAGAATATTTCAGAATTTATATAACGATAGAGGATCTGATTACGATTCTTCAAAAAAAAGAGGTGATTGGGTAGGTACTGCAGATTTAATAAAAAAAGGAAGAGAATGGATTATTAATGAAGTTAAAACTTCAGAACTGAGAGGAAGAGGAGGCGCTGGATTTCCAACTGGTTTAAAGTGGTCTTTTGCTCCAAAAGAGTTAGGTTCCAGACCACATTATTTGGTAATTAATGGTGACGAGTCTGAACCAGGTACGTGCAAAGATAGAGATATTTTAAGATTTGAACCTCACAAGTTAATAGAGGGTTGCTTGATTGCAGCATATGCTGTCCAGGCACACGTTTGTTATATTTATATTAGAGGCGAGTATTTTGTAGATGGTCAAAAACTTCAAATAGCAATTAATGAAGCTTATGAAAAAAATTTAATTGGCAAAAATGCAGCTGGTACTGGTTGGGATTTGGACATTTATATTCACTACGGAGCTGGTGCTTACATTTGTGGTGAAGAAACTGCATTACTTGAGAGTATTGAAGGTAAAAAGGGCCAACCAAGATTGAAACCACCTTTTCCAGCTCTTATAGGTCTATATGGTTGTCCGACAATAATTAATAATGTTGAAACAATAGCAGTTGTTCCAACAATTTTAAAAAGAGGAGGAAAATGGTTTTCATCTCTAGGCAAAGCTAAAAATACAGGAACTAAAATTTTTTGTATTTCAGGTAATGTTAATAAACCATGTAATGTAGAAGAGGAAATGAGTATCCCTCTAAAAGAATTAATCGAAGTTCATGCAGGAGGAGTAGTTGGAGGATGGGATAATTTATTAGCAGTAATACCTGGTGGATCTTCAATGCCATTGATACCTCAAAAAACTTGTGAAACTTTAACAATGGATTTTGACTCTTTAGTTGCTGAAAAAAGCGGCTTAGGTACTGCTGGTATAGTTGTTATAAATAAAGATCAAGATATCATTAAATGCATGGCAAGAATTGCTAGATTTTATAAACATGAAAGCTGTGGTCAATGTACACCTTGCAGAGAAGGTTCTGGATGGATGTGGAGAATGCTTGAAAGAATGGCAATTGGTGAAGCTTCAAGAGAAGAGGTTGATATGTTGGGAGATGTTACTAACCAAATAGCAGGTCACACAATATGTGCTTTTGGTGAGGGTTCTTCATGGCCAGTGCAAGGATTATTGCGACATTTTAAAAAAGAAATAGAGCAAAGAAATAATTTTGATCCCTCAATTAAAAAGAAAAAAGATATTCCATATTTGGTAGATCAACATTTAATGGATAAAAAAAATGCTTAAATTAAAAGTTAATAATATTGATGTTGAGGTTGAAGAAGGTTTAACAGTTTTACAGGCTTGTGAGAAAGCTGGAGTTGAAATTCCAAGATTTTGTTATCACGAAAAATTATCAATCGCTGGAAATTGCAGAATGTGTCTTGTTGAAATGGAAAAATCACCTAAACCAGTTGCGTCTTGCGCAATGCCAGCAGCAGAAGGAATGAATATTAAAACCAACACCGCTTTTGTAGAAAAAGCTAGAAAAGGTGTTATGGAGTTTTTATTAGCTAACCATCCTTTAGATTGTCCAGTTTGTGATCAAGGTGGAGAATGCGATCTTCAAGATCAATCAATGTTCTACGGAGTAGACAAGTCAAGATTTAACGAAAATAAAAGACAAGTTCCAGAAAAAAATATGGGACCATTAATCAAGACACAAATGACTAGATGTATTCATTGCACTAGATGTGTTCGATTTGCAACTGAAATTGCAGGAGTACCAGAATTAGGAGCAATAGGCAGAGGAGAAGATATGCAAATTACAACCTATCTCGAAAAATCTATGCAATCTGAGCTGTCAGCTAATGTTGTTGATTTATGTCCTGTTGGTGCACTTACATCAAAACCCTATGTTTTTGAAGCTCGTCCTTGGGAATTAAAGAAAACAGAGTCCATAGATGTAATGGATGCAATTGGCTCCAATATTAGAGTTGATACTTATGGATGGGAAGTAAAAAGAATTCTTCCAAGAATTAATGAAAACATTAATGAAGAGTGGATATCTGATAAAAGTAGATATGCTTGTGATGGTTTATTAAATCAGCGCTTAGATACACCTTATGTAAAGTATAATAATAAATTTGAAAAAGCATCTTGGGATGAAGTTTTTAATATAATTAAATCAAAATTTAATAATACAGATAAAAATAAAATTTGTGGCTTAACAGGTGATTTAGTAAATATGGAAACACTATATATATTTAAAGAGTTCTTTAATAAGACACTTGGTTCACAAAATGTTGAGTCTAGAAATGACTATACTTATTTAAATGTAGAGAAAAGAGAAAATTATTTATTCAATTCATCAATAAATGGGATAGAGGAATCAGATTTTATTTTTCTGATTGGAACTAATCCTAGATATGAAGCTACCATTCTAAATGCACGTATAAGAAAATCTTATGTCCAAAATAAAACAAAAATTATTTCTTTAAATAATGTTGGAGATCTTACATACCCTTACGAGTTTCTTGATGGTAAAATTAATAATATTAAAGAAATATCAGAGGATAGTCATAAAGTTTCAAAGTTAATAAAAGAAGCTAAAAAACCTTTAATTGTATTTGGCCAATCTGCTTTTAAATCAAAATCTGCAAAATATATATTCGAGACTATGAAGAATTTTTTAAATAAGAATAATAAGATTTCTGATGAATGGAATTCGCTTAATGTTATTTCGGATAATGCCTCAACAGTTGGAAGTTTAGATTTAGGATTATATAAAACTACTGATGGTTCAAACAAAGTTTTAGAAGATCTAAATAACAATAAATTTGAAATTGTTTATTTATTAGGTCTAGATAGTTTTCAATTTAAAAAAAAAAATGAGTTTATTATTTATCAAGGTAGTCATGGTGACAAAGGTGCAGAAATTGCTGATATTATACTGCCAGGTGCCGCTTATACAGAGCAAAATGGTTATTTTACAAACTTAGAGGGAAAACTACAAAAAGCCTATAAGGCCTCTTATCCACCTGAAGAAGCAAAAGAAGATTGGTTAATAATTAATGAGTTAGCTGAAGCTATGAATCATAGAAAATTATTCAATGATAAAGATGAACTTGATAGTAGCATGCTTAATTATCTAAATCTTTACATGGAAAAAGATAATTTAGTTGTTTCAACTGAATTTAAAGATTTAATATTTGAAAATGAAATTTTAAAGATTGCTAATGAAGACTACTATTATTCTAATGTTATAGCTAGAGCATCCAAGACCATGTTTGAATGCAAATCTGCTAAAACTAATTTCAGATCTACAGGAACAGAAGGATAAACATGGAATATTTAAATATAATTCTTTCTGAAACTTATAAAATATTATTTTTATTAGTTCCGGTCTTAGTTTCTGTAGCTATGATAGTTTGGTTAGATCGTCGTATATGGGCTTTTGTTCAAAAAAGACAAGGACCAAATGTTGTGGGACCTTTTGGTTTATTACAGTCTTTAGCTGATGCGTTAAAGTACATTTTTAAAGAAGTTATTATTCCTTCAAGCTCTAATAAAGTAATTTTTATTTTAGCCCCGATCGTAACTATGACATTAGCATTAATTTCATGGGCTGTTATACCTTTTAGTGCAACACAAGTTTTAGCAGATATCAATGTTGGAATTTTATATCTCTTTGCTGTTTCATCTTTAGGTGTCTATGGAATTATTATGGGAGGATGGGCTTCTAATTCAAAATATCCTTTTTTGGGAGCGATTAGATCAGCAGCACAAATGGTTTCATACGAGGTTTCTATTGGTGTTATTATTATAAATGTTTTGTTATGTGTTGGCTCGTTAAACTTAAACGATATTGTAATAGCTCAAGAAAATCTATGGTTTGTAATACCTTTGTTTCCAATGTTTGTAATTTTCTTTATTTCAGCATTAGCAGAAACAAATAGACCACCTTTTGACTTACCTGAGGCAGAAGCAGAATTGGTTGCCGGATATCAAACAGAATACTCGGGAATGATGTATGCAATGTTTTGGCTTGGAGAGTACGCAAATATTCTTTTAATGTGTGCTATGGGTTCTATTCTTTTTTTAGGAGGATGGCTGTCTCCAATTGAGCTTTATCCATTTAACTTAATTCCAGGTGCAATTTGGTTGATAATAAAAATTTTGTTACTATTTATTTTATTTGCATTGGTAAAAGCTATTGTGCCTAGATATAGATATGATCAATTAATGCGTTTAGGATGGAAAGTATTTCTTCCAATGTCACTAACTTGGGTGGTTTTAACTGCTAGCTATTTATTTTACTTCAATTTATTACCAATAAACTAATTATGAAAATATCTAGAATATTTAAAACAATTTTTTTATTAGACTTCTTAGGAGGGTTAAAAATTGCTTTAAAAGAAATTTTTAAATCAAAAAAAACAATTAATTATCCTTTTGAAAAAGGAAAAATTTCTCCTCGTTATAGAGGTGAGCACGCTTTAAGAAGATATCCCAATGGTGAAGAAAGATGTATAGCTTGTAAATTATGCGAGGCTGTTTGTCCTGCTCAAGCTATTACGATCGAATCTTCTGAAAGAGAAGATGGTAGCAGAAAAACTACTCGATATGACATTGATATGATGAAATGTATTTATTGTGGTCTTTGTGAAGAGTCTTGTCCTGTAGATGCAATCGTTCAAGGCCCAAACTTTGAATTTTCTACAGAAACAAGAGAAGAACTTTATTACAACAAAGAAAAATTATTAGATAATGGAGACAGGTGGGAGAATATTTTAGCAGCAAATATTAAGGCTGATAATCCCTATAGATAATTATGTTAGCGCACGCAATTTTTTTTTATATATTTGCATTTATAGCAATAGTTTCGGCCATCATGGTAACCGTTTCTAAGAATACTGTTCATTCTGTTTTTTTTCTAATTTTAGATTTTATAAGTATTTCATGTTTATTTATCATGATAGGTGCAGAATTTTTAGGCATGATTATGCTAATTGTTTATGTTGGTGCCGTTGCTGTTCTATTTTTATTTGTTGTTATGATGCTCAATGTTGCTCAACAAAAAAATCAATGGTTTTCTGCTAAAGAAAGCTCAAAACATATCCCAATAGGGTTGATAGTAAGTGTCATTATATTTTTTGAATTAATTATAGTTATAGGTGGCTGGAAGTATAAACCAGATGTTGTTTCTGCAATGTCCTTACCTATAGATCAAGATATCAGCAATACACACTCTATAGGTTATGTACTTTATACTGACTATATACATATATTTCAACTTAGTGGCATGATTTTGCTTGTAGCAATGATTGGTGCAATAGTTTTAACTTATAGAAGAAGATCTGGTGTTAAAAGGCAAGGATATTTTAATCAAATTACTAGAGAAAGATCAGATAGTGTTGAGATAATTGATGTCAAAATAAATGAAGGAGTAAAGGCAGATGATTAGTATTGGATTGGGTCATTATTTAACCTTGGCTGCAATAATATTTACCATTGGCATAGTTGGATTATTTTTAAATAGAAAAAATATTATTGTAATATTGATGAGTATTGAGCTGATATTGCTATCAGTAAATATAAACCTTGTTTCATTTTCTATATTTTTAAATGACATATCTGGACAAATTTTTACATTATTTATTTTAACAGTAGCAGCTGCTGAAGCAGCAATAGGTTTGGCAATAATTGTTGTTTATTATCGAAACTCTTCAACTATAGATGTTGAAAATATTGATAGCCTAAAAGGATAAAATGGAAATTGCATTATTACTTCTTCCTTTACTAGCATCAATTATTTCAGGTTTTTTTGGTAAATATTTGGGTGACAGGAATTCTGAAATTATCACAAGTGTTTTTGTTTCAATTTCTGCAATAATCGCTTTACTGATATTTTATAATGTCATTGTTAATGACTATGAAAATAACGTTGTCGTTGTCACATGGATTAACTCTGGAAG
The DNA here is from genome assembly GCF_059417735.1 of Candidatus Pelagibacter sp. PS_44. Classification (NCBI taxonomy): domain Bacteria; kingdom Pseudomonadati; phylum Pseudomonadota; class Alphaproteobacteria; order Candidatus Pelagibacterales; family Candidatus Pelagibacteraceae; genus Candidatus Pelagibacter; species Candidatus Pelagibacter sp. PS_44. Next base: position 631,043 of record NZ_CM182063.1, on the reverse strand, counting down.
TTTAGATGTTAACTGGTCCATAAAAGTAGATGCTTTATCTTCCGTAATGTTAGTTGTTGTGACTTTAGTTTCTGCTTTGGTGCATATTTATTCGATAGGATATATGTCTCATGATCCACACAAACCTAGATTTATGGCATACTTATCACTATTTACTTTTTCAATGCTTACGTTGGTTACTTCAGATAATTTTCTTCAGCTATTTTTTGGTTGGGAGGGAGTAGGTCTTTGCTCTTATTTTTTAATTGGTTTTTGGTTTAAAAAAGACTCTGCTAATTCGGCAGCAATCAAAGCTTTTGTTGTAAATAGAGTAGGTGATTTTGGTTTCGCTTTAGGAATATTTTTGATTTTCTATTTATTTGGCACGGTAAATTATAATGAAGTATTTAATCAAATTCCCCAAGTTGTGGATAAAGAATTATTTTTTTTGGGTATGAATATAGACGCTGTTGATCTTATTTGTATTCTTTTATTTATTGGTGCAATGGGTAAGTCAGCACAAATATTTCTACATACATGGTTGCCTGATGCGATGGAGGGACCGACGCCTGTATCAGCTTTAATACATGCTGCAACTATGGTTACAGCTGGAGTTTTTTTAGTAGTTAGATGTTCTCCAATTTTTGAATATTCACCTTTAACACTTAATATAATTACAGTAGTGGGAATGACTACAGCATTTTTTGCTGCAACTATTGCTTTAGTTCAAACTGATATTAAAAAAATCATTGCTTACTCTACGTGTAGTCAATTAGGCTATATGTTTTTTGCTGCTGGTGTGGGCGCATATAATGTTGCAATGTTTCACCTTTTCACTCATGCCTTTTTTAAAGCATTACTTTTTTTAGGTTCAGGCTCAGTTATTCATTCATTCCAAGATGAACAAGATATCAACCAAATGGGTGCTGTATATAAAAAGTTACCTTACACATATATCTTTATGATTATTGGCACTTTAGCACTTACAGGATTTCCTTTTTTGTCAGGCTTTTACTCAAAAGATGCAATTATAGAATTTGCATATCTTAAAGGTAACACGACAGGATATTATGCAGCTGGAATTGGTATTTTTACTGCTGTTTTAACCTCAATTTATTCTTGGAGATTAATTTTTAAAACATTTCATGGTGAATACAATAATAGAAAAATTGATATTAATGAAATGCACGAGTCACCTTTGGTAATGCTTATACCTTTATTTGTGCTTGCAATTGGTGCAATATTTGCTGGTTTTTTGTTTAAAGATTTATTCATTGGTAATGGTGAGCAAAATGTTTTTTGGGGAAATTCGATAAAATTTTTAAATCCTTTGAGCATAGAGCATCCACCTTTATGGTTTCTTTTAACCACCCCAATTTTAGTATTGATATCTATACCACTTGCTTATTACTTGTTTGTTAAGAATAAAGATATACCAAATCGTATCGTTCAATCCAATAAACCCCTATATAATTTTTTAATAAATAAATGGTATTTTGATGAGCTTTATAATGTTTTGTTTATTCAATCTTCAAAAAAAATTGGTTTATTTTTTTGGAAAATAATTGATGTTAAGGTGATCGATAAATTTGGTCCAGATGGAGTTTCTTTATTGATTAAAAATTTATCATTACGAGCTAGTAAATTTCAAAGTGGATTTATTTATCAGTATGCTTTCATCATATTGTTAGGATTTTCTGCATTATTAACTTTTTTAATTTTAAACTAATGAATTTTCCAATTCTATCATCGTTAATTTTACTTCCAGTAATTGGTTCTTTGTTTTTACTTTTTTCAAAAGATAAAAATTCAAATACAGGAAAGTATGTTGCTTTATTTACATCTTTTGTTAATTTTTTAATTTCAATTTATCTTTGGTATCAATTTGATCCAACTACATCGAGCTTTCAATTTGTCGAAGATAGAGAGTGGTTAAAAGGTTTCATTAATTATAAAATAGGTGTTGATGGTATATCTATATTGTTTGTTGTTTTAACTTCATTCATAACTCCTCTTTGCATTATATCAGTCAACAATTCTGTTAAATATAGATTAAGAGATTTTTTGATTGCAATTTTGGTGATGGAAAGTTTAATGATTGGTGTTTTTTGTTCATTAGATCTAGTAATATTTTATTTATTTTTTGAAGCTGGTTTAATCCCTATGTTTTTAATAATTGGAATTTGGGGTGGCACAAGAAGAGTTTATTCAGCATTCAAATTTTTCTTATACACACTTCTTGGTTCTGTATTAATGTTAATAGCTATAATTTCAATTTACTGGATATCTGGAACAACTGATATTACTCAACTTTATGAACTTGGAATAGATAGCAAATATCAAAATTTATTATGGCTTGCCTTCTTTTGTTCATTTGCTGTTAAAACACCAATGTGGCCAGTACATACTTGGCTACCAGATGCCCACGTAGAAGCTCCAACAGCAGGATCTGTTTTACTTGCTGCTATATTACTAAAAATGGCTGGATATGGTTTTATAAGATTTTCTTTAGGACTTTTTCCTATAGCTTCTGAATTATTTACACCTCTAGTTTATATTTTAAGTTTAATTGCTATTGTCTACACATCTTTAGTTGCATTAATGCAAGAAGATATGAAGAAATTAATAGCATATTCTTCTGTTGCTCATATGGGTTTTGTTACTTTAGGTATATTTACAATTACTCAGCAAGGTATCGAAGGAAGTATATTTCAAATGATTAGTCATGGACTAGTTTCTGCAGCATTATTTTTATGTGTCGGAATTATTTATGACCGTATGCATTCAAGATTAATAGCAACTTATGGTGGATTAGTATCTGTTATACCAAAGTATTCAATATTATTTATGCTTTTTACTTTAGCAGCTTTAGGTTTGCCTGGTACAAGTGGTTTTATTGGAGAGTTCTTAATACTAATGGGAGCCTTTAAAGACAATTTTTTAGTTGCAGTTATAGCTAGCTTGGGTGTTATTTTTGGTGCAGCCTATATGCTCTGGTTATATAGAAGGGTTGTTTTTGGTACAATTGTAAACAAAGATCTTTTAAAAATGACTGACCTTGATAATTCAGAAAAGCTAATATTATGGTCTTTAGCAATTCCAGTATTGTTCTTTGGGTTTTATCCAGAGCCAATTATCAATACAATAGAAGTTTCAGTAAAAGATTTAATTGAGATGTATAATTTTAATTTAAATAATAATATTGCAGCGGTAAATAATTAATGAACAATATAGCTTCCATTTTACCAGAAATTTTTATTTCACTTTCAATAATGTTTTTACTTCTTCTTGGAGTATTTAAAAAGAATAGTTCAATTATTGTACATTATTGTGCTTTAGCTTCTTTATTAATTACTGGTGTGTTGATTTTTAATGAGTCATTAAATCAAAATATTATGTTGTTTAATGACAGTTATGTTGTCGATAAACTTTCATCATATATGAAAATTCTTACAATTATTGCCACAGCATTTGTTTTATCTATATCAACTAGATATCTAAAAATATTTAAGATTTTTTTAATAGAATACCCAATTTTAATACTATCCTCAGTACTAGGAATGATGGTGATGATTAGTTCTAATGATCTTATGGTGTTTTATATTGGTCTAGAACTTCAGTCATTAGCTTTATATGTTTTAGCTTCATTCAATAGAGATCAATTAAAATCATCAGAGTCTGGACTTAAATACTTTGTTCTAAGTGCCTTATCATCAGGTTTATTGCTTTATGGATGCTCTCTAATTTATGGCTTCTCAGGGTCTACAAATTTTGAAATTATAAATAACTCAATGAACTCAGATAATTATGGATTAACTTTTGGAATTGTTTTTATTTTAGTTGGGTTAGCTTTTAAGATATCAGCAGTCCCATTCCATATGTGGGCTCCTGATGTGTATGAAGGTTCTCCTACAGCAGTAACATTATTTTTTGCACTAGTACCAAAAGTTGCTGCACTTACAGTATTTATAAGATTTTTATATGTACCTTTTGTAAGCATGATTGAACAATGGCAACCTATATTAATTTTTTTATCTATTGCCTCTATGATTTTTGGAGCCATTGCAGCGATAGGTCAAAGTAATCTTAAAAGGCTTATTGCCTATAGTTCAATTGGTCATATGGGATATGCTCTTGCAGGATTATCAGTAGGTTCTAACGAAGGAATTCAAAGTTCAATTGTTTATATAAGTATTTATTTAGTTATGAATTTAGCATTTTTTAGCTGTCTATTAATGCTTAAGCGAAACGATGAATATTTTGAAACCATTGATGATTTATCTGGTTTATCAAAAAATCATCCAATCTTATCATTATCTTTACTTATCATATTATTTTCATTAGCAGGCATTCCGCCATTGGCAGGCTTTTTTGCAAAATTTTATATATTTAAAGCTGTAATAGAACAATCAATGTATTTTTTAGCAATCGTTGGATTGTTATCTACTGTAATAGCGGCGTTCTATTATCTTAAAATAATTAAAGTTATTTATTTTGATCATGAAAAAGACAAATATGATGATGATCATAATATTTGGTTAAAAGCATCACTAACTTTATCAACATTGTTAATTCTTTTATATTTTATCTTTCCAGGTCAAATAGTTGAGGTAGTCTCAAGAATTAATATTCTTTGATGAAGCTAAAAAAATTCAATTTTAAAATAGTAAATAGCACAAATAATTTAGCGCATAAAATAATACTACACTCAAAAAATAAGTTTGGGATTGTTTCAGCAGAAAAGCAAGTTAAAGGTAGAGGGCAATATGGTAAAACTTGGGTATCTCCAAAAGGCAATCTGTATGTAAGTATTTTTTTTCCAATAGACAATAAACACTTTGATTTAAAGAAATTTACTTTCATAAATTGTTTATTAGTTAAAAAAACAATCTCTTCATTCTATAAAGGAACTATAAAAATTAAAAAACCAAATGATTTACTAATTGATAATAAAAAAGTCTCAGGAATATTACAAGAAACTCTATTAAAACTTGATCAAAAATTCATAATTATTGGAATAGGTATAAATTTGATTAAAAATCCAAATTTAACAAATTATCCTACCGCCAATCTTTTAGATTTAACAAATAGCAAAATAACAGTTAATAATGTTCGAAGAAACTTAATAAAAATTTATGAAAAATATATTCCGATGATACAAAAAAATAATATTAAAAAAATATATAGTATTTTGAAATGATAATAGTTGGAGATATAGGAAACACAGAGACAAAGGTTTGTTTAATTGACAAATCAAACAAGATTATTAAAAAAATAATAATCAAAACTAAAGATATTAATAATAATTCTCTATCATTGCTATTGACTAAATTAAAGTTGAGCAAAATAAATATTAAAAAAGTTTTATTTTGTAGCGTTGTACCTAAAGCTTTTAATCAAATTAAAAAAATTTTTTATCAAAATCTTAAGATTAAAATTTACGAACTTAAAGATTTAGATCTAAAAAAAATGATTAATATCAAGGTTAATTATAAACAAATTGGATCTGATAGATTGGCTAATGCTTTAAGTGTTATTGGTGAAAAAAAGAATTATATTATTTTAGATTTTGGTACAGCAACAACTTTTGATGTATTAGTTAAAAAAAATTATTATGGTGGTGTAATAGCCCCCGGTGTTAAACTGTCTTTAAAAACATTATCTGATAGAGCTAGTTTAATACCCAATATAAACCTAAAAAAGCCAAAAAAAGTTATTGGCCAAAATACCATAAATGCAGTTAGGTCTGGTTTTTTTTGGGGATATGCAGGTTTAATTGACAATATTGTTAATTTAATTAAGAAAGAGACAAAGAAGTCCTTTGTAATAATAATTACTGGAGGATTTTCTAATTTGTTTAAAAAATCAATCAAAGCGAAAGTTACATTAAATAAAGATATTACTATTAATGGCTTAATCAAAGCCTCAATTCTAATTAAATAAATATGAAAGATGAATTATTATTTTGCCCTTTAGGTGGCTCTGGTGAAATTGGAATGAATATGAATTTGTTTGCTTATGGAAAACCGGGTGAACATAAATGGATTATGGTAGATATTGGTGTAACATTTGCTGACGATACCATTCCAGGTGTTGATCTAATATATCCAGATCCAGGTTTTATTGTTGATAAAAAAGAAGATCTGCTAGGAATTATTTTAACACATGCGCACGAAGATCATATTGGTGCAATAGCTTTGCTATGGCCACAGCTTAAGTGTAAAATTTTTGCAACACCATTTACTGCTGTTTTAATTAAAGAAAAATTTAAAGAAAAAAATATAGATATAACTAATTATTTAAAGATTGTTCAACTTAATGGTACAGTAAATCTAGAACCATTTAAGATAGAATATATAACATTAACCCACTCTATACTTGAACCTAATGGACTAAGAATTGAAACACCGGCTGGTATAATTTTACATACTGGAGATTGGAAGATCGATCCAGAACCTTTAATTGGTGAAAAAACTAATTCAAACAGACTAAAAGAAGTTGGTAAAGAAGGTGTTCTGGCAATGATATGTGACTCAACAAACGTATTCAGCATGGGTAAAGCAGGCTCAGAGTTAGATGTTAGAAAGAGCCTATTAAATATTATGGGTAGTCTAAAAAAAAGAATTGTCATGGCATCTTTTGCATCAAATGTTGCACGAATGGAGACAGCTTTTTATTGTGCAGAAAAAACTGGCAGACAAATTTCTTTAGTTGGTCGATCAATGCATAGAATTTTTAAAGCTGCTAGACAATGTGGTTATTTAAAAAATGTAATTGAACCAATAGATGCTAGAGAAGCAAAAAAAATATCTAGAGAAAAAATTGTTTATTTATGCACAGGTAGTCAGGGTGAGCCAATGGCAGCTTTGATGCGAATTGCCAGCTACACACATCCTGATGTTTTTATTGAGAAAGATGATACAGTTATTTTTTCATCTAAAATTATTCCAGGAAATGAAAAAAAATTGTTTAAATTGCAAAATCAATTAGTCAAAGATGGCATCGAAGTTATTTCAGAAGAAAGTGAATTTGTACATGTTTCTGGTCACCCTAATCGAGACGACTTAAGAGAAATGTATGATTGGGTGAAGCCTAATTGTGTAATACCAGTGCATGGAGAGCATCGTCATATGATTGAACATATGAAATTTGCTCATGAAATGAAGGTGCCACATCCAGTACAAGTACAAAATGGTGATATTGTAAAATTATTTCCAGGAAAACCTCATGTATTTGATAAAGCACCTAGTGGTAGACTTTATCTTGATGGAAATATGAGTGTTGAAGAAGACTCACAGTCGATAAAAGATAGAAAAAATTTAAGTGCAAATGGATATATGGAAGTTACAATTTTAATTTCTCAAAAAGGAAATATACATAAAAGACCAGTATTAACTTTTAGAGGTATTCCAGTTTATGATGTAGATGAATTTATTTATGGATTAGAGGAAGCTATTGAAGGTACAATAAAAACCTTTTCTTTAGGTAATAAAAAACAAGAGTATAACTTAATCGATGCATTAAAGATCACTTGTAAAAAATATACTAAAGAAATGACAGGAAAAAAACCTTTTACAAATATCAATTTAGTAAAAATTTAGATGAGCGCAACAGGACTAGCAATTATTTATATCATAATATGGTGGATAGTGTTTTTTGCAATTTTACCAATAGATGTTAATAGAAATAAGACTATTAAGATTGAAGGTGAGGATGCGGGATCTCCTGAAAATCCAAAGATGTTAAAAAAATTTTTTTATTGTACTGGTATTACATCCTTAATTTTTATGATAATTTATATTTTAATTAAATATGAATACTTAAATTTAAGAAATATAATTAGTTAAATATGCATATATCAAAATCATTTATACCCATATTAAAAAATAACCCTTCTGAAGCTAAAATAAAATCACACCAATTGATGTTAAGGGTCGGTATGATAAAACAATCCTCGGCGGGTATTTACTCTTGGTTACCTTTAGGATTTAAGGTGATGAAAAAAATTGAACAAATTGTAAGAGAAGAACAAAACAAAATTGGTGCTCAAGAAATTTTAATGCCTACTATTCAATCTAGTGAAATTTGGAAAGAAAGTGGACGCTATGACGATTACGGAGAAGAAATGTTAAGGATAAATGATCGCCAGAATAGAGAAATGTTATATGGTCCAACAAATGAGGAGTTAGTCACTGATATATTTAGATCTAGTATTAAATCATATAAATCATTGCCACAATTATTATATCATATTCAATGGAAATTTAGAGACGAAGTAAGACCAAGATTTGGAATAATGAGATGTAGAGAATTCTATATGAAAGATGCTTACTCGTTTGATGTGAATGATGAAGAGGCTGTATTTTCTTACAATAAATTCTTCTTATCGTATTTAAAAACTTTTAAAAGACTTGAGTTAACTGCAATTCCTATGGCTGCCGATACAGGTCCAATTGGAGGAAATCTTTCACATGAATTTATTATTCTTGCTGACACAGGTGAAAGTAAAATTTTTACAGACAAAAGAATTTTTGACTTGAATAGCGATGGTTCAATAATAGAAAAAAATTCTTTAGAAAATTTAAGAAAAAAATTTGAACAATATTATTCTGTTACAGATGAAAAATTTAAAAAAGAAGAATTTGAAAAAGAAGTTTCTGTTGAAAATAGATTGATAACAAAAGGAATTGAAGTTGGGCATATATTTTATTTTGGAGATAAGTACTCTAAACCATTAAATGCATCAGTAGATTTACCTGAGGGTAAGAAGGATTTTGTTAAAATGGGATCTTATGGAATCGGTGTGTCCAGGTTAGTCGGTGCAATTATTGAAGCTAAGTATGATGATAAAGAAGAAATCATGAAATGGCCATTTGCTATTGCTCCATTTGAACTAGCAATATTACCAATGATGAACAAAAATGATAATTCAACTTTAGAAAAAGCAAATAAAATTTTTGAATTTTTTAATGTCAATGGTATTGATGCAATAATTGATGATATGGATGAAAACCTATCAGCTAAAATTAAAAAATTTAATTTAATTGGCGTTCCTTTTCAAATTATTATTGGAAAAAAGTCAGATGGTGATTTGCTAGAATTTAAAGAAATCGGCAAAGATCCTCAAAATTTAACTTTAGATCAAATATTAAAAATTTTAATTAAACAAAAAGAAAAAAATTGATTTCTACTTTAGAAAAAGAGATTACATTTAGATATCTAAAAACTAGAAAAAAAGATGGTTTTTTAAATATAATTTCAATATTTTCTTTTATTGGAATAAGTCTGGGTGTTGCTGTTTTAATTATCGTTATGTCGGTAATGAATGGTTTTAGAACAGAACTTATAAACAAAATTGTTGGTTTTAATCCTCATATTACTATTAAGCCTTACGAAAATTCTATCTCTGTAGATAAACTTAAAAATAAAGAGTTAAAAAAGATTTCTGAAGAATTGCTATATAGTAATTCGGGTGAAGCAATTATTATTAGTCAAGATTTTACCAAAGGTATTGTTTTAAGAGGGTACAGTCAAAAAGATTTCTCAAAGCTTAACGTGGTAAATAAAGGTCGATTTTCTGGCAATTCGAAGAAACTTTATAAAAACAATATTTCAATCGGTAAGGAATTAAGTTTTGATTTAGAACTTAAGATCGGAGATAAATTATCAATTATTTCTCCATCTGGGATAGAAACTATTATTGGTAATTTACCCAAACAAGAAGTTTTTACGGTTAGCTCAATCTTTGAAAGTGGATTAGCTGACTTTGATAGAAATATAGCTTTTATAAATATAGATACATTAGACAATTTTTTTGATTTTAATAAAGATAATAGAAATTTAGAAATTTATCTTAAAAATCCTTCAGACATAGTTATTGCAAAAAATAAAGTTAAAGAAATATTTAAAGATGAATTTATTTATACATGGGCTGATATGAATAGCTCGTTATTTTCAGCATTAAAAGTTGAGAGAAATGTAATGTTTATAATTTTGTCTTTAATAATATTAGTAGCAGCATTTAATATAATTTCAGGTCTTACAATATTAGTGAAAAATAAAACTAGAGATATTGCAATTCTTAAATCAATAGGTGTTTTAAATAAATCAATTACTAAAATTTTTTTCTTAGTAGGAGTTACAATTGGGACGACAGCTACAATATTTGGTATTTTATTAGGTGTATTATTTTCACTTTATATTGAAAATATTAGACAGTTTTTGAGTTATACTTTTAATATAAGTTTGTTTCCTGAAGAAATTTATTTTTTAAGTAAAATGCCAACAGAAATAAACCTTGTTTCTATATTGATAATCTCCGTTTGTTCGATTTTAATAACTATAATTGTTTCAATATATCCTGCTATAAAAGCCTCTAAGCTTGATCCAGTAAAAGGTTTGAAATATGAATAATCTTATAAATTTAAAGAATATCTCTAAATCATTTTATAATAATAAAAAAATTTCAGTATTAAAAAAAATAAATTATTCATTTACGAAGGGTAAAATTTACTCTTTAGTAGGACCATCTGGTTCTGGGAAATCAACTTTGCTTAATATTTTATCAATGATTGATAGGCCGACTAGTGGAAATTTATCTATCAGTAATAAAGTGGTGAATTTTTCTGAAACTTTAGACAATGATAAAATAAGATCAGAAAAAATTGGCATTATTTATCAACAAAATAATTTATTGACTGACTTTACCGCTTTAGAAAATGTTTACATGGCCCATTTAGCTTTAACTAATAATAAAATAGAGGCAAAACATAAGGCTCAAATAATTTTAAAAAAAATGGGTTTAAAATCTAGAGAAGATCATTATCCATCTGAATTATCTGGTGGTGAAATGCAGAGAATAGCAATTGCTAGAGCACTGATTAATGAACCTGATGTAATATTAGCAGACGAACCAACTGGAAGTTTAGATCAAAGTACCGCTAAAGAAATTTTTGATATTCTTTATAAATTAAAGGACAAGAATAGATTAATTATATATGCAACTCATAATAGATATTTTGCCAATATGGCAGATTGCAAATTAGAAATGATTGATGGTAATATAAAAACTATCAATGCAAAATTCAAACAATAAACATTTTAATCACTTCAAAGTTCATACTCAGTACTCCATTTGTGAAGGTGCTATCAAAATTGAGAGTTTAAAAGATTTTTGTAAAGAAAATAAATTAGTTTCTGTTGGAATTTGTGACACCGAAAATTTATGTGGTGCATTAGAATTTTCTGAAAATATCTCTAAAGTAGGCACTCAACCTATTATTGGAACTCAAATTAATTTTAAATATGAAGACACAACAGGTTTACTTCCCTTAATCGCTCTCAATGAAAATGGTTACAAAAAAATTATTGAATTATCTTCAAAATCATATTTAGAAAATGACGTTTTATCAAAACCACATTTGGATATCAAAGAATTATTAGATAACATTAGTGATGTTATTCTTTTATCAGGGACAAATAATGGCTTATTTGGCAAGTTATTTGAAAAAGGAAGATTTGATGAAATACAAAAAATCTACAAAGATTTACTAAAAAATTTTAAAGATAATTTTTATTTAGAAATTCAAAGACATGGTGATCAAAATGAAATATCCTTTGAAAAGTTTAATTTAGAACAATCTTTTAAATTAAAAATTCCAATTATTGCATCAAATGAAGTCTATTATTTAACCAAAGACATGCATGAAGCCCATGATGCTCTTACTTGCATTGGTGAAAAAACATATCTTAATGATAAAAATAGAATTAAATATAGCGATCAACACTATTTTAAGTCTTCAGAAGAAATGTGTGCTCTATTTTCTGATTTACCCGAAGCTTTAGAAAATAATTTTAATTTACCATTCAGGTGTAGTTTTAGACCTCAGTTTTCCAAACCTGTTCTTCCTAATATAAGCACAGAAAAAGATGGAAGTGCTGATGAGATATTGAAAAAGGAATCATTAAATGGATTGAAAGAAAAGTTTTTTAAAGTTTTTAAAATTGAAGAAAAAAACCTCATTAATGACGAAAAATTTTTATTTTATAAGGATCGTTTAGATCATGAATTAAGAATTATAATTGAAATGAAATATCCAAGTTATTTTTTAATAGTTTCTGATTATATTAAATGGGCTAAGAAAAATGATATTCCAGTAGGACCCGGTAGAGGTTCTGGTGCTGGTTCCTTAGTAGCATGGTGTTTGTCAATTACTGATGTTGACCCAATAAAGTTCAATCTAATTTTTGAAAGATTTTTAAACCCAGATAGAATATCTATGCCTGACTTTGATATAGATTTTTGTGAAGAAAAAAGAGATCTTGTATTTGAATATTTAACTACAAAATACAAAGACAGCGTTGCTCATATAATTACTTTTGGAAAATTAAAAGCAAGAATGGTTATAAGAGATGTTGGTAGAGTTTTAGGTTTACCATATGGTTTTGTAGATAGCATTTCTAAGATGATACCATTTGATCCTTCACGTCCACAAAGTTTAATTGAATGCATAAATAGTGAGCCAAGACTTCAAAAATTAGTAAATGAAGATCCTCGAGTTAAAAAACTTACTGATTTATCACTAAAGTTAGAGGGACTAAATCGGAATGTTGCAACTCATGCTGCTGGTGTTGTTATAGCCGACAGAAAATTAACTGAAATAGTTCCTTTATATAAAGACGCCTCTGCAGATCTTTTATTACCATCAACTCAATTTGATATGTATTCTGCTGAAAATGCGGGTTTAATAAAATTTGATTTTTTAGGTCTAAAAACTTTAACAGTCATTAATAGAACTCAAAAACTAATTAAAAAGAAAAATAAAGATTTTAATATCGAAGACATAAATTTTGAAGATCAAAAAGTTTTTGAATTACTTTCATCGGGCAATACAGTTGGTTTATTTCAGGTGGAGAGTGCTGGAATGCGTGAAGCATTAATGCAAATGAAACCAAATCATATTGAAGATATTATTGCATTAGTTGCTTTATATAGACCAGGACCTATGAGTAATATTCCTGTATATAACGATTGTAAGCATGGAAGACAAACGCCTGATTATTTACACCCTCTTTTAGAAGATATCCTCAAACCAACATATGGTGTCATAATCTATCAAGAACAAGTAATGCAAATAGCTCAAAAATTATCAGGTTTTACGGCAGGTGAAGCTGATATTTTAAGAAGGGCAATGGGTAAAAAGAAAAGAGCTGAACTCGAAAAGCAAAAACAAGGATTTATCGCTGGAGCGCTAAAAAATGGTATTAGCAAAGATGTTGCGGCAAGTATTTTTTTAAAGATTGAACCATTTGCAGAGTACGGTTTTAACAAAAGTCATGCTGCAGCATATGCAATAATTTCTTATCAAACAGCATTTTTGAAAACTTATTATCCAAAAGAGTTTTTTGCTGCATCAATGACAATGGATATTTCAAATCAAAATAAATTAAGTGAATTTCATGAGGAACTTAAAAGAATAAATATTAATGTTGTAAGACCAGATATTAATAAATGTTATGCTGATTTTAAATTTGATGAAGAAAACTTTTATTATGCTTTGGGTGGAATTAAAAGTGTTGGGTTTGACGCCATATCTAATGTAGTTAAAGAAAGACTAACAAATGGTGAATTTAAATCCATTAATGATTTTTTAAATAGAGTAAATCCAAAGGATATTAATAAACTTCAATTAGAAGGGTTAGTTAAAGCAGGAGCCTTTGACAATATTGAAAAGAATAGACAAGCATTGTTTAATTCAATTCCAAACTTCATTCTCAAAACTAAAAACATTCATGAAAACAAAGCAGCTAATCAAATAGACTTGTTTGGTGTTGATGAAGAACAGGATAATGAAATTATTCTTAATATGGAGGATTGGAAATTTGAGGATAGACTTTCAAGAGAATTTGAAGCTGTTGGTTTTTTTATATCGGACCATCCTTTAAATCAGTTTAAAGAAATTTTTGATGATTATAAAATTGTAGATTATATAAAGTTTAATTCTGATGATAATATTAAAGATGCAAACATAGCAGCTACTTTATTAAAAATTTCTGAACGTAAAACAGCCAAAGGAAACTCTTATGGAGTTATTAAATTTACAGACTTAACTAGTGTATTTGAACTTTTTATCTTTTCGGACATTCTTGAGCTTAATAGAGAAATTTTAATTGAGGGAAATTCATTAATTATTACTTTAATTAAAACAATTTCAAATGATGAAAATAAATTAAAAAGAATAAATGTTCAAAAAATTGCCTCTCTTAAAGACTTATTTAATAAACCAGTTAGTGAAATTGCTTTTAATATTAAGACTGTTGATGATATTGAAAAAATATCCAAATTATTAAATGAAGAGGGGACAACAGAGGTAAAAATTAATTTAGAGACTAACGACAACAATATTAGTTTTAAACTTAAGAACAGACGTTTAATCGATAGAAAAGCTATAAATTTACTAAGAAAAGACGATATTTCAGTAATAATACAATAAAAAAGACTTGTTTGTTTCATTAAATATTTGTAAATACCTGGTAAATTAAATTAACACGCACACAGTTTGTGGTTTTATACCTCCGGTCCTTAAATGGAAATTACTGTGGTGGCTTAACCGGGAATAAATATGAAAATACCAAGTTTAACTATCCAACAACTATTAGAAGCAGGAGTACACTTAGGTCACAAGACTCTAAGATGGAACCCAAAAATGAAAAAGTACATTTTTGGAAAAAGAGACTCAATACATATTATTGATTTAACTCAAACACTAGAACTTACCAATGTAGCTTTAGAAAAAGTTTACAATACAATTGCTAATAACGGAAAAATACTTTTTGTATCAACAAAAAAGCAAGCATCAGAAGCTATAGCTGAAGTTGCTAAAGAAACTGGCCAATACTTTGTAAATTATAGATGGTTAGGTGGAATGCTAACTAACTGGGGAACTATCTCAGGTTCAATTAAGAAAATGAAAAAATATGAGGCAGATCTTGTTGCTGAAAATAGAGGTTTCACAAAAAAAGAATTATTAAAAATGAGTGTCAAAAAAGACAAATTGGA
Organism: Candidatus Pelagibacter sp. PS_44; assembly: GCF_059417735.1. Taxonomy (NCBI): domain Bacteria; kingdom Pseudomonadati; phylum Pseudomonadota; class Alphaproteobacteria; order Candidatus Pelagibacterales; family Candidatus Pelagibacteraceae; genus Candidatus Pelagibacter; species Candidatus Pelagibacter sp. PS_44. Next base: position 616,006 of record NZ_CM182063.1, on the reverse strand, counting down.
ACGAGCTCTAGGAGGAATTGCTGAGATGAAAAAAGTTCCAGATTTAGTTTTTATAATTGATACTAATTATGAATCTTTAGCAATAGCTGAGGCATCTAAATTGGGCATTCCAATTTGTGCTATTTTGGATAGTAATTCAAACCCTGATGGAATAGATTTTCCAATACCGGGAAATGATGATGCTAGAAGAGCAATTGATCTTTATTGTAATTTAGTAAAAGAAACTATCGAAAACGCAAAAAAAGCTGCTCCAGCAAAAGTAGATGACAAACCAGAAGCAGATGAAGTCAAATCAAAAAAAGCATCTACTAAAACAGTTCAAGAAATTGATAGAGAAAAACTTGATGCCAAATTTGCTAAAAAGGATAAAAAAAAATTAAACTAATGAGTGATATAGAAAAAGTTAAACAATTACGTGAAGCAACTGGTGCTGGTTTTAAAGATTGTAATCTTGCAATTAAAGAGTCTGGTGGAGATTTAGATAAAGCTGTTGAGATTTTAAGAGTTAAAGGCATATCTAAAGCTTCTAAGAAAATGTCAAGAGATGCTAAAGAAGGTGTAATTGCAACTTCTGGTGATGAAAATAAAATTTCTATTATTGAAGTTAACTGTGAAACAGATTTTGTTGCCAAAAACGATGATTTTGTATTATTTGCTAAAGAATTGAGTGAACTTAATAATCAAGCAGAATCTAATATTGAAAAGCTAAGCGAAACTAAAATGTCAAATGGCGAAACTGTTAAAGATAGTTTAGTTGCACTTATAGCTAAAATGGGTGAAAAAATAACAATAGGTAGAGCAAAAACTTTTAATTACTCAGGTTCTAAAAATTTCAACTACCTACATACAGTTGTTAAAGATAATTTGTCTAAACTTTCTGTTATTGTGTCGCTTGAAGTTAAAGATGTTTCAGATCAAGTCAAAACTTTTGGAAAACAATTGGCAATGCACATTGCAGCGTCTAGTCCCTTGTCTTTAAATGCAGACTCAATTGACAAAGATCTTATACAAAAAGAACTAGAATTAGTCACAGAAGAACTTAAAAGCTCAGGCAAACCAGATGAAATTGTTCAAAAAATTAGTTTAGGTAGAATGAATAAATTTAAAGAGGAAAATGCATTATTAACTCAAGCTTGGGTTATGGAACCAAAAAAGAAAGTTCAAGATATTGTTAAAGAACTTAATATTTCTGGTTTAAAGATTAATGATTTTTATAGATTAAAAATTGGTGAATAAATGTTTAACGACAAAACATATAATCAAAAAATGGATAAAACCATTGAGGTTTTTTCTAAAGAACTAACATCTTTAAGAACAGGTCGTGCAAATGCTGCAATGCTAGATCTTGTTAAAGTTGATGTGTACGGCCAAGCTATGCCAATAAATCAAGTTGCTAGTATTACAACACCTGAACCAAGAATGATAAATATTCAAGTTTGGGATGCCAACAATGTTTCATTAGTAGATTCAGCTATAAAAAAATCTGAATTGGGTTTAAATCCTCAGATAGATGGTCAATTAATAAGATTACCTGTTCCAGATTTAAGTGAAGAAAGAAGAGTGGAGATTAAAAAAGTTATTAAATCAATGGGTGAAAAGTGCAAAGTATCAATTCGAAACATTAGAAGAGAAGCTAATGATGAGTTAAAGAATTTACTTAAATCTAAAGAAATTAGTGAAGATGATGAAAAGAAATATGAAAAGATAGTACAAACGTTTACTGACAATCATATTAAAACGATTGATCAAAAAGTTGAGATTAAAGAAAAAGAAATCATGACTATATGAACCCAATTAAACATGTTGCCATTATTATGGATGGAAACGGTAGATGGGGCATTAAACACAAAAACTCTAGAAATGCTGGTCATAGAGCTGGCTTAAACAGTGTAGAAAATATTATTAACGAATGTTTAAAAATAAACATTAAATACTTAACACTTTACACTTTCTCTACTGAAAATTGGAAAAGACCAAAAAAAGAAATAAATTTTTTATTTAATTTATTAGAAAATTTTCTTACTAACAAAATTGATAATTTAATAAAAAAAAACATCAAATTAAAATTCATTGGTGAAATCAATAAATTACCAAAAAAATTAAAAGCACTTATAAAGAAATCTGAATTCAAGACATCTAAAAATCTATCTTTACAGGTTAATGTTGCCTTAAACTATGGTTCAAAAAATGAAATTGTTCAATCTATAAAGAATATTAAAAAAAAAGAATCATTATTAATAAAGAAAACATAGATAAAAATTTATTTACAAAGAATATAATCGATCCAGATATCTTAATCAGAACCGGAAACACACAAAGGTTAAGTAATTTTATGCTTTGGCAGTTAGCGTATACAGAAATTTTTTTTGAAAAAAAATTATGGCCAGATTTTAACGTTAGTGATTTTAAAAAAATATTAAATAGATTTAAAATTATAAAAAGAAATTATGGTTCAATATAATGTCTTCTGAATTAAAAAAAAGAATACTAACATCTATTTTGTTATTCTCATTACTTTCTGCAATGTATCTTTACTCATTTATAATGATTGGCTCATTATTAATTATGGCAATAATTGTATGGATTGAATTCTATGCAATGGTTTCTAAAATTATAAAAAAAAATAAATTCAAAGATAGATTGTTAAGATTTATGCTTAAGTCAGGTTCCTTATTATATTTATCATTATTCGTTTATTTTGTATTTCTTATTGAATCTCACTTAACGGATTTAAAAATATATTTATTATATTCAGTTTTAATAGCTATTTCGTCAGACATTGGAGGACTTATATTTGGAAAAACCTTTAAGGGTAAAAAACTAACTAAAATAAGTCCTAATAAAACGATATCGGGCTCAATTGGATCTTTTGTATTATCAATTTTTTTAATACCAATATTCTACAATAATTTAATTATATACGATTTTCTAACTTTATTAATATTAACAATTGCAATTTCTCTAACTTCTCAATTAGGTGATTTATTTATTTCTTATTTAAAAAGAAAAGCGAAAGTTAAAGATACGAGCGATCTTTTACCTGGCCACGGTGGTTTACTTGATAGAGTAGATGGTATAATTTTTGCTGCACCATTAGGTGTTTTTTTATTAAATCTTTTAAACTAAAATGAAAAAAAAAATTGCACTTTTAGGCTCAACTGGTTCTATTGGTAAATCATTTTTAAATATTTTAAAAAAAGATGCTAATAATTGTGAAATTTTATTATTATCAGTTAATAGTAATATTAAAGAATTACTTAAACAATTAAAAATTTTTACAGTTAAAAATATCATTGTTACAAACAAGAAAAGTTATTTAGAAATAAAAAAAAAACTTAAAAATAAAAAAATTAATATTTATAATAATTATGATTTATTAAATAAAATTTTTAAGAAGCAAAAAGCTGACTATATTCTAAATGCAATTTCTGGTTTAGAAGGTTTAAATCCCACTTTAAAAACTATTAAGTTTACAAAAAATATAGCCATTGCAAATAAGGAATCTATTATTTGTGGCTGGACATTAATTCAAAAGGAGTTAAAAAAATTTAAAGTTAAATTTATACCTGTAGATTCTGAGCATTTTTCCATATGGTCTTTAATTGATAATGCGAAAAATACAGATGTAGAAAAAGTATTTATCACAGCTTCAGGTGGTCCATTTAATAGATTTCCATTAAATAAATTTAATGAAATTACTATAAAGAAAGCTCTAAAACACCCTAATTGGAAAATGGGAAAAAAAATATCTATAGACTCAGCCACATTGATGAATAAAGTTTTTGAAATTATAGAAGCTAAAAAAATTTTTAATTATAAATATAGTCAATTAAAAATTCTTATTCATCCAAATTCATATGTTCATGCAATTGTTAAATTCAACAATGGTTTAATTAAAATGTTGATGCACGATACTAATATGAGAATACCTATATTTAATTCTTTTTATAGGAATTATGAAAAAAAAATATCAACAAAAAATATTGATTTTGATATATTAAATAATCTTAATTTTTCCAATGTAGACTTGATTAAATTTCCAGTTGTAAATATTCTAAAGAAAATGCCTAATAAGGACTCTTTATTTGAAACAGTTCTAGTAAGTGCAAATGATAAGTTAGTCGATTTATTTCTAAATAAAAAAATAACCTTCAATCAAATCTCAACCCTTTTATTCAAAATAATCAAAATGAAAGAATTTTCAAAATTTAAGAAATTAAAGGCAAAAAACATTGATGAAATCATCAAATTGAACGATTATGTAAGTTTGAAAATTGAGAATTTAACTATATAAATCCTTATGTTTAAAGCAGTTCTAAAAATTAATTTTATTTTATTCTTTATTTCTTCTCTTACTTTTGCGCAAAGTTTTAAAGATATTAAAGTCGATGGAAATAAAAGAATTTCTAAAGAATCTATAATAGTTTTTGGCGATATTGATTTTGATAAAGATTATAATGATGAAGATTTAAATACAGTACTTAAAAACATCTATGATACTAATTTTTTTAAAGAAATTAAATTAAAGATTAATAATTCAATTTTAGAAATTTCCGTCATTGAAAACCCCATAATTGAAGATGTTCAAATTAATGGCATTAAAAGTAAAAATTTAACTGAGCTGTTATTTGATAAGATTAAATTAAAAAATAGAAGCTCATATGTGGAATCTTTATTTTTATCTGATTTAAATTTGATTAAAAATATTTTAAAAAGTAGTGGATACTATTTTACAGAAATTAAAACCACCTCTTCTTTAAATGAAGAACAGAATTCATTAAGATTAATTTATGAAGTCAATCTTGGTAAAAGAGCCAAAATTGAAGAAATTCAATTTATTGGAGATAAAAAAATAAAAAATAGAAAATTAAAAAATATCATTACATCTGAAGAAAGAAAATTTTGGAAGTTTATCTCCCAATCTGTTTATCTTAATTATGAAAGAATAGAATTAGATAAAAGATTATTATCTAACTTTTATAAAAATAATGGTTATTACAATGTAAGAATAACAAATTCTTTTGTGGAATTTAATAATAATAATTCTTTTAAATTGATTTTTAACATTGAGGCAGGTGAAAAATTCAAATTCAATGATTTATCTTTAAAGTTAGCTGATGATTATGATCCTAAATATTTTACCAAAATTAATGAATTTTTAGTAAAATTAAAGGATACAGAATATTCACTAGATAAAGTAGAAAAAATCTTAAGGGAGGTAGATAAAATAGCTCTTACAAAACAATACCAATTTATTGATGCATCACTAGAAGAAACTATAGTTGATAACAATAAATTAGATATTTCCTTTACACTTAAAGATAATGAAAAATTTTATGTTGAAAAGATCAATATACAAGGAAACAGTTATACTATTGAAGAAGTTATCAGAAATGCTCTAATAGTAGATGAGGGTGACCCTTATAATGAAATTTTATTTAATAAATCTGTAAACAACATTAAAGCAAAAAATATTTTTTCTAAAGTAGAAGCAGAAATTGTTTCTGGATCTAGTGAAGGACTTAAAGTCGTAAATCTAACTGTTGAAGAAAAACCTACTGGTGAAATTTCTTTAGGTGCTGGTGTTGGAACATCTGGAGGACAAATAGGAGGCGGAATAAAAGAAAATAATTTTTTAGGTAGGGGTATTAAGTTAAATTCAAATTTACAAATTTCAGACAATGCTATAAAGGGACAATTTATATATGAAAAACCTAATTTTAATTATTCAGATAATTCTCTATTTACCTCTATAAGAAGTACATCTACGGATAATATAAAGGACTTTGGTTATAAGACATCTGATCTAGGTCTATCCCTAGGTACTGCCTTTGAACAGTTTGAAAACTTATATTTTAGACCTGAATTTGATGTTTCTTATGAAAAACTAGAAACCACTAGTGCAGCTTCAGCATCCCTTAAAAAACAAGAAGGTGATTATTTTGATAATTACTTTAATTACTCTTTAGATTACGATTTGAGAAACAAAAGATTTCGTCCAGATGAAGGATTTAGAAATATATTTAGACAAGAATTACCATTAGTATCTGATAATTATGAAATAGTTAACTCGTTTGAGACTACTAGATATCAAAAAATATCAGAAATGGTTACTAAAGTTAGTTTTTATGGTAAAGCTGTAAACGCATTAAGTAATGAAGATGTGAGAATTTCCAAAAGATTGTTTATGCCTAGCAGTAAACTTAGGGGTTTTGAGGCAGGAAAAATTGGACCGATCGATAATAATGACTATGTAGGTGGTAATTATATTTCTGCTTTAAACTTTAGTGCTACGTTGCCTACATTGTTGCCATCATTTCAAAATATGGACTTTTCAATATTTGTTGATGCTGCAAATGTATGGGGTGTTGATTATGATAGTGCAATTGATGATAATAACAAAATTAGAAGCTCAACCGGTGTGGCTATGGATATATTAACACCAATAGGACCACTTAATTTTTCATTATCTCAACCTATTACAAAAAACTCTACCGATAAGACTGAAAGCTTTAGATTTAATCTAGGTACTACATTTTAATGAAATTTATAAAATACTTAAGATATTTTTTGATAATAATCCCAATGCTGTATCCAAATATGGCCCTATCAAATAATAATATTTATTTCATAGATATTGATTTTGTAATGAATAATTCTTTAGCTGGAAAATTAATCATTAAAGAACTTGGTGAAATAAATAAATCTAGTCAAAATAAATTTAAAAAAATTGAAAAAAACCTTCTAGATGAAGAAAAAAAAATAATTTCAAAAAAGAATATTTTAAGTGAACAAGAATATTTAAAAGAAGCTGAATTATTTAAAAAAAAAGTTGAAGATTACAAGTTATCAAGAAATAAAAAAATTAATGATATTTCTAAAATGAAAAATAATTCTCAAAAAAAACTTATAGAGGCACTAACACCCATACTAGCTGAATACTCACAAAAAAATTCTATCTCATATATAATTCCAAAACAAAGTATTATAATTGGTAAATCTGAGCTAGATCTTACAAAAACTATCATTGAAATTTTAAATTCAAAAATTAAAAAGATAAAATTACAATAGATATGTCTATAAGTTTAAATAAAAAACAAATAATTGATTTATTACCCCATAGAGAGCCAATGCTTCTCATTGATGAATTGATCAATATAAAGAAACTTTTTTCTGCAACAGCCATTGTTAACGTGACAAAAGAAAGTTTTTTTGTACAGGGACATTTTCCTGGTAACCCAGTTATGCCTGGTGTTTTGATAGTTGAAGCTTTTGGTCAAGCTGCAGCAGCTCTTACTGCCCATGGCATAGATAAAGAGACATATGAAAATAAATTAGTTTTTCTTATGGGAATTGAAAAAGCAAGATTTAGAAATCCCGTTATACCAGACTGCAAACTAGAACTTAATATTGAAGCAATAAGATCCCATGGAAGAGTTTGGAAATATAAAGGTGAGGCCTTTGTAGAGGGTAAAAAAATGGCTGATGCTATATGGTCAGCAACAATTGTTGATAGAAAATAATTAGTAATAATTATTGATAAACAAATCTTTAAAATTTTGGTAGTAAAGTTTATTAATGATTAATCCATTTTTTGAAAATAGAGGTCCTATAAAAATTGATGATATTTTAACCTCTATAAATGTTATTAATAATTCTAATTATAAAGATACAAAAATCTTTGATATAAAAGATATCAGTTCTGCGACTGATAAAGATATTACTTTTTTTCATTCAAAAAAATATGAGACTGTAGCAGCATTAACAAAAGCATCTTATTGTTTAACTACTAAACAATTATCAAATATTTTACCTAATAATTGCAAACCTATTGTTGTTGAAAATGTTTTGATTTCTACGGCAATGATTACTAAACTTTTCTATCCAAATGCTATTACAGATGACTTTGATCCATTAACATTGAATATTGAAAAGACACCTTTTTATAAAAAATTAAGACATGGTAATAACGTATTAATAGGAAAAAATGTAAAAATTGGAAAAAATTGCTCAATAGGACATAACTCGATAATTGAAAGTAATGTTACAATTGGAGATAATTGTTCAATAGGATCTAATGTGATTATTAGAAACACATTAATTAAAAATAATATTTCTATTTTAGATGGGTGTGTAATTGGAAAAAAAGGCTTTGGTTTTTTTCCAAATAATGAAGGAAATATTAGATATCCACATATTGGCATTGTTATAATTGAAGATAATTGTGAAATAGGTTGTGGATCTACAATAGACAGAGGCTCTTTGTCTAATACTGTAATTGGCAAAAATACCTTTATTGATAATCAAGTTCATATTGCTCACAATAATAAGATAGGAGAAAATTGTATCATTGCAGGACAAGTAGGTTTTGCTGGTAGTTCTATAATTGGAAATAATGTGATGATTGGTGGTCAAGCAGGTATATCTGGACACTTAAAAATTGGTAACAATGTACAAATAGGAGGTGGATCTGGTGTTATAAAGAATATTCCTGATAATAGTAAACAAATGGGTTACCCTGCTAAAGATTTAAAAAAATTTATCAAAGATAATAAATGATCCATAAAACAGCAATAATAGATCCTAAAGCAAAAATAGCTTCAAATGTTGAGATTGGTCCATATTGTGTAATTGGTCCAAATGTAGAAATTGGTGAAAATACCATCATTCATTCTCATGTAAATATTTCTGTAAGTGCTAAAATTGGAAAGGGAAATAAGATTTATCCTTTTGTTTCAATTAATGATCCACAGGACTTGAAATACAATGGTGAACTTACAAATTTAATAATTGGTGATAATAACAAAATTAGAGAGTATGTAACAATAAACCCTGGTACAGTTAGTGGTGGGGGCAAAACAGTTATTGGAAATAATTGTTTATTTATGATTTCATCACATATTGCTCATGACTGTTATGTTGGTAATAATGTAATAATTGCAAATAATGTACCTTTAGGTGGTCATGCAATTATTGAGGACAATGTTGTTATTGGTGGCAATTCCGCTGTTCAACAATTCACTAGGATTGGAAAAATGGCAATGATTGGTGGAATGACTGGTGTATTACATGATGTAATACCTTATGGATTGTCTACCGGAAATAGAAATTCATTACAAGGATTGAACTTAATAGGGTTGAGAAGAGCTAAGTATGAAAATAAGGATATCTTAGGCTTAAGTGATGCTTATAAAGAAATTTTTGCTACAAAAAACATTAATGAAAATATAAGTAAATTGAATGGCTCTTTTCAAGAAAATCCGTTAGTCAAAGATGTAATCAAATTTATAACAAAAGATAAAAAAAGATCTATTTGCACACCATTTTCATAAGATGATAGGATTAATTTTTGGTGATACTGATTTTCCAAAGGAAATTCTAAAAACAATTAAAAAAAATAAAATAAAATATTTGATAATTGATTTATCAAAATCAAAGAAATTTAAAAAAGATAAAAATTCTTTTGCTGTATCTATGGGTCAATTCGGTAAAATTATTAATATTCTTAGGGAAAATAACTGTAAAAAAGTCTTATTTGCTGGAAAAGTAAATAAACCAAACTTTTCTAAATTGAAATTAGATTTAAAAGGAATTTATTATATCCCTAGAATAATCAAAGCTTCAAAGCTTGGAGATGCAGCGATACTTAAAGAAATTATTAAGATATTGGCACAAAACAAGATAAAAACAGAAAATTCACTTAAATTTAATCCCGAATTATCCTTAACGAAAGGCAATTATTCAAAGATAAAACCAAACAAACAAGATCAATTAGATATTAAAAAAGCAATTAAAACATTAAATAATTTAAGACAATATAATTTTAGCCAAGCTGTTGTAGTTAGAAACAAAAAAGTGATTTCTATAGAAGGAAAAGGTGGGACTAAAAAAATGCTTGAAAAAAGCAAAAGCAAAATATTTAGAAATCACGGAGTATTAGTTAAGTTTCCCAAAAAAAAACAAGACTTAAGAGTAGATCTGCCAACGATAGGATTAAAAACTATCAAACAAAGTAAGACTGCTGGATTAAAGGGTATTGTTATAAAAAGCAAACAACATGTTTTTTTAGATAAAATCAAATGCATAAAATTTGCAAATAGAAATAAGATGTTTATCTCGGTAAAATGAAAAAAATCTTTATATTAACTGGTGAACCTTCTGGAGATAAACTTGCTTCTAAAGTTATATCTAAAGTCCAAAAAAATAATCCTAATATTCAATATGCTTGTGTCGGTGGAACACATTTAAATTCGCTAGGGATAAAATCTATTTTTAACCTAAAAGAAATTACTCACATCGGCTTTACAAGTGTTTTATTAAATATTTTTAAAATAAAGAATAAAATAAATAGAACAGTAGAAGAGATAATAAGATTTAATCCAGATATTTTGTTTAGTGTAGATAGTCCTGATTTTACATTAAGAGTTGCAGAAAAAGTTAAAAAATTAAATAATGATATAAAAACTATTCATTATGTAGCACCACAAGTATGGGTATGGCGAGAGGGCAGAGTAAAAAAATTTAAAAAGTTTTTAGATCATGTTTTATTATTATTTGATTTTGAAAAAAAATACTTTGATAAAGAAAATATTCCAAATACTTTTGTCGGTCATCCGTTGCTTGAAGAAGAGTCAAAAAACAAAATAGATCTAACTAACATTATATCCAATGATAAAAAAATTATTTCTCTTTTTTCTGGAAGTAGATCATCTGAAGTGAATTTACTTTTGCCTATCTTGATAGATTTTATTAATATGATGAATAGAAAATTTAATAATTTTACTTTTATTTTTCATACTACTGAGGATAATAAAAATTTAATTAGTGAAAAAATTCAAAATATAAATTTAAAAAATGTTGAAGTTATTTCTGAAGAAAATATTAAAAAACAAATTTTAAATAAATCTATTTTCGCAGTTTCTAAATCTGGAACTGTTTCTCTTGAAATTTGCAATGCAAGAGTTCCTTCTATAATTATTTATAAAATGAATTTTTTGAATTTTTTAATTGTTAAAATGTTGGTGAAAACAAAATTTGCTAATATCATCAATATTATTAACAACAAAGAGATAATTCCTGAATTAATACAAAAAGAATGTAATGCTAAAGAGATTTACAATTCTGTTGTTTATTTTTTAAAAAACCCAGAATTAATGAAAAAACAAATCAATGAGTGTGATGAAACTTTAACTAAAATTAGATCAAAAACCTCATCTTCTGATGAAGCTTCTTCCGTGTTAACTAAGTTTCTTATTAGTTAATCTTTTTATAACTTCCTCTTTTCCAAGTGAAATAATTATATCATATATGCCAGGTCCAAATTTTGAACCTGTTAAAACTATTCTTAAAGGCTGACCAACTCCTTTAAAATTTGTATTATTTGATTTAATTAGTTCATTTACTATTGGCTCTAACGTTTCTTTGCTAAGCTTATCAATGGTAGCAAATTGTTCACTGAAAGCAGAAATGATTTTTTTTGCTTTATCATCAATGATCTTAATGTCATCCTGATTAAAATTTACTTCATTTACAATAATATATTGACCATTATTAAATATATCTTCTAATGTCTTTGCTTTATTTTTTAAGAAAGTTAAAGATTTTTTGATCTTATCTTTTTTATCTGACTTAATTTCATTTTTATATAATTTGCAGTATTCTATTAGTTGATTAAATAAATCATTTTCATCAATATTTTTAATATAATGCTCGTTCATTGATAGAATTCTGCTCATATCTAGTTTAGATGGTGATTTTCCTATACCTTCTAAGTTAAAGTACTTAATACTCTCATCTAGAGTAAATATTTCTTTATCTTCAAAAGACCAACCCAATCTCAGTAAATAATTCCTTAATGCATCAGGCATTATTCCTATTTTAGAGTAGTCATCTAAAGTTGATGCATTATCTCTTTTTGATAATTTTTTACCTTCTATTGTATGAATAAGAGGTATATGTGCAAATTGAGGAACTTCCCATTTCATTGCTGAGTAAATTTGCATTTGTTTGAATGTATTAATCTTATGATCATCGCCTCTAATGATATGGGTCATATTCATTTGATGATCATCAACGGTTGCAGATAAATTATATGTTGGCGTTCCATCATTTCTTAAAATTATAAAATCTTCAATTGTATTATTGTCAATTTCTACATCACCTTGAACTAAATCTTTTAGTACAGTAGATCCTTCAATTTTACTTTTAAATCGAATTACAGGTTTAATATCTTTAGGAGAATCTGTTTGTGATAGATCTCTACATTTTCTATTATAGATATAAGGAAGCTTTTTTTGTCTGGCTCTTTTTTTTTGTTCTTCAATCTCTTCACTTGAACAGTAGCATTTATATGCATTACCACTTTTAAGCAGATCATTAGCAACTTTTATATGATCATCAATTTTAGTTGATTGTATATATTCTTCACCATCGTGCTCTATACCAATCCATTTTAAAGATTTGATAATTTGAACTTTATGTTCATCTTTAGATCTTTCTTTATCAGTATCTTCAATTCTAAGATGAAATTTTCCTTTTTGGTTTTTAGAAAATAGCCAATTAAATAAAGCTGTTCTAACTCCACCAATATGAAGCGCTCCAGTAGGTGAGGGAGCAAATCTTGTTGCTACTTTTGACATTAGGGATTTTTAAACTATTTTATTAGAAGTTTCTATATAAAGATACTAAAACACCCTGAACTTTTACTCTATCTGGGCCAAATATTTTGGTTTCATAATTTCTATTTGCACTCTCAAGTGCTACAGTTTTACCTTTTCTTCTAATTCTTTTAAGCATTGCCTCATGTTCATCTATTAAAGCCACAACAATTTTTCCATTATCAGCTGTATCAGTTCTTTTTATGATTACTGTGTCTCCTTCATTGATACCTGCTTCGATCATAGAGTCTCCTTGAACTTTAAGTCCAAAATATTGGCCATTCTTTTCTAAATTACTTGGAAGCGGTATTCTAGCAACCTCATTTTGAATTGCTTCTACTGGAGTTCCAGCAGCAATCTTGCCTAGAACAGGTATTTCAATTTCATCTCCATTACTTATATCATTGTCTAATCCACCCTTAATAACACTAGGTGAAAAGCTATTGTAAATATCATTTGCTGAAGCTGTCTCAGGTAGCTTTATAACCTCCAGAGCTCTTGCTTTGTGAGCTAACCTTCTAATAAAACCTCTTTCCTCTAAAGCACTTATTAATCTATGAATTCCTGACTTAGATTTTAAATTTAAAGAATCTTTCATCTCCTCGTATGAAGGTGATACGCCCGAAGCTCTCAACTTTTTGTTGATAAATAAAAGCAAGTTTTTTTGTTTTTTTGTAAGCATAAGAACAAATATCGTACAAACAATGTTCTATAAAAGTTCTTATTAATTAACAATAGCTTAATAAGTAAGTAAAATAAGGGTTAATTTGACTTTAAAACTGAAAATATAGAATTTTCTGACAAATTTTTTAAAAGTGATTCTCCAATTAAAAAAGTTTTAATAGAGGTTTTATTTTTCAAATCTAAAAGTTCATCTTTTGTTTTAATTCCACTTTCAGAAATTAAAGGTCCTTGGTGTTTAGCAAGTACATTATAAATATCGTAGGTTGTATTAATATCAGTCTTTAGCGTTTTTAAGTTTCTATTATTAATTCCAATTAAAGCATTTTTAAAATTCAAAGATTTTTCAGCTTCTTCTACAGTGTGCACTTCAACAATAACTGACATATTATATTTTAATGCTTCTTCATATAATTCATGAGCCAAATCATCTGATACACCTGCAAGAATAATTAAAATTGCATCAGCCCCATAACTTTTAGCCAATGGTATTTGAAATTTATCAATAAAAAAATCTTTACATAAAATTGGTAAATTAAATTGTTGTTTAATTTTACTAATATGAATTAAATTTCCTAAAAAAAAATCTTCTTCTGTAAGAACTGATAAGCAAGTTACTTTATTTTCATAATAAATTTTTGCAATTTCAACTGGATTGTAATCATTTATAATTACACCTGCAGATGGGCTAGCTTTTTTAATTTCAGCTATTATTGAAATTTTGTCACATATTGTATTATTTTCAATTTTTTCTTTAAAATTAATATAAGAGTTATTTTTATCTATAATTTCATTTAAAGAATCTAAGCTAGTTGATTTTTTTAATAAATCTATTCTTTCTATTTTTTTTTTAATTATATTATTCAATACATTTTCAGACATTTCGAATTTTTTCTAAATGAGAGTAGGGTTTGCCAGATAAAATAAATTCTCTTGAAAAATTATAAGCATCTAGGAAGTTTGTAAATTTTTCACTAACTATTAATCCAGCAGCTGCATTTAAACAAACAGCTTTTGAAAAATCATTATCTTTACCTTTAAAAATTTCAATCATTTTATTAGCATTAAAATTAGCATCATCACCAATTAAATTATCGAATTTATCTGCATTAACATTAAGAGCCTTTGGATCAATTGTAATTTCAGATATCTCCCCATTTTTTAATTGAATTACATTTGTATTTGCATAAGGGGATATCTCATCCAAACCATCTTCACTGTTTACAATCCATGCAAATTTAATATTCAAATTTCGAAGTCCTTCTGCAAATATCTTTAGTAATTTTTTATCAAAAACACCAACAACTTGTCTATCAACTAAAGCTGGGTTGCTTAATGGACCGATCATATTAAAAATAGTTCTTTTGCCAATTTTCTTTCTTACAGGACCAACAAATCTCATTGCACTGTGATAATTGGGAGCAAACATAAAACCAAAGTTATTATTATTGATCTCTTTTTCTATATCATTTGGCTCAAGATCTATTTTAATTTTAAGAGCCTCTAAAACATCACCAGAACCACATTTTGATGATACGGCTTTATTACCGTGTTTAGCTACTTTTGTACCCATACTGGCCAACAGTAAAGCAGAAGCAGTTGAAATATTTAGAGTATTCATGCCGTCTCCACCAGTTCCACAGGTATCAACACAATCGGCAACGTTTACTCTTTTTGATTTTTCTCTAAGGACATAAACACCTCCTGCTATTTCATCTGAAACTTCACCTTTTTCAGAGAGCAGGGTTAAAAAGTTATAAATCTCTTCTTCATTAGCTTTTCCAGTCATTAATAATTCAAAGGCAGATTTACTTTCTGAAAAAGTTAAATCTTGTTTTTTTCTTAATTTCTCTAGAATTTGTTTCATAGATTAATAATTAATAAAGTTTTTTAATATTTTTATTCCTAATTTAGTTTTAATACTTTCTGGATGAAATTGAACACCATGAATGTTGTATTCTTTATGCATAATAGCCATAATAATCCCATCATTAGTTTCAGCAGTGATTTTAAGTTGATTAGATAGAGTTTTTTTATCAATAATTAAACTATGATATCTAGTCGCCTCAAAATTTAAGGGTAGGTTTTTTAAAATTCCAATTTGATTGGATTTTATTCTACTAGTTTTGCCATGCATTACTTTTTTTGCTTGAATTATTTTTGAACCAAAGACTTGGCCAATTATTTGATGTCCCAAACACACACCCAAAATTGGTACTTGTTTATAAAGTGATTTAACAATATTAATACAATTACCAGATTGATTTGGGTTACCTGGTCCAGGAGAAATTACAATCCTATCATATTTTTTTTTGATAATTTCTTTAACATTAATTTTATCATTTCTAACAACATCAACATTTACCTTTAATGATGAAAGATAATGATAGAGATTAAATGTAAAGCTATCATAGTTATCTATTAGTAAAAGTTTCATTATCTTAATGCGCTTAGTAATGCTTTCGCTTTGTTTATAGTTTCTTCATATTCTTTTATTGGATTACTATCAGCAACTATACCAGCACCAGCTTGCACATAAAATTTATCATTCTTTGCTATAGCTGTTCGAAGAGCAATGCAGGTGTCAAATTCCCCATTCGAAGAAAAGTAGCCGATGCCTCCAGCATAAACTTTTCGTTTTGATGTTTCTAATTCATCAATAATTTCCATTGCTCTTATTTTAGGCGCTCCAGAAACAGTACCAGCTGGAAAACCAGCAAGTAAGGTTTTAAATTTACTGAATTTTTTATTATATATTCCAATTACATTTGAAACTATATGCATAACGTGGGAATATTTTTCAATTATAAAACTTTCTGTAACTTTAATTGAATTAATTTTAGAGACTTTACCCGCATCATTTCTTCCAAGATCTAATAACATTAGATGTTCTGAAAGTTCCTTTTTATCATTTAATAAATCTTTTGCTAAAAAGTTATCTTCTTTTACATCTTTGCCTCTTGGTCTAGTGCCAGCTATTGGTCTGACAGTTATCTTATTATCTCTAAGTCTAACCAAGATTTCAGGACTCGCACCAACTATTTGAAAATCTGTAAAATTAAAAAAATACATAAATGGAGAAGGGTTTGTATTTCTTAATTTTTTATAAATATCTAATGGACTTTTAGATAATTTTGCCTCAAATCTTTGACTTAAGACAACCTGAAATATATCTCCAAGCTTAATATACTTCTTAGCCCTTGTAATCATGGCTAGAAACTTGTTTTTTGAAGTATTAGATTTAACTTTAAAATTAGAAAATGATGTTCTTTGTGGTGAAGTCTTTTTAAAGGAAGACTCCATTAATAATCTTTCAATATCTTCTTTAATCCTTAAATATACTTTTTTATAGTTTGATATTTTTTTATCTTTAAAGACATTCACTATGTAGAAAATCTTTTTTTTTAGATTATCATGAATAATTACAGTTTGAGGCCTTAACAATCTAACATCTGGCAATTTTAAATCATCCTTACATTTGTTAGGTATTTTTTCTATATATCTAATTGAGTCATAAGAAAAATAACCAGAAATTAAAGAACAAATAGGAGGAAGGCTGGTGGGTGTTTTAAAATTAAAACTTTCAATTATTTTTTCTATTATTTTATCTGGCGAACCTTTAATTCTTTTTTTAGATTTATCTTCAATTAGATAAGATCTATCATTATTAAATTCCCAAATTTTATCAGGATTTTTACCAAATATTGTATATCTTCCTTTTATTTTTCCTTTTTCAACTGACTCAAAAATAAAGCTATTTTTTTCAACAAGAAAATTTTCAATTAAATTTAAAATTTCAGTGTCATCATTTATCTTTCTAGAGACAAAAAGTACTTGATTTATTTTTTTTTGGTGCTGGCGCTTAAATTCAGAAAGGCTTTTATTGAGCATTATTTAAAATAATTTTTAACTCGGTCAACAGCTGAGTCATTTACAACAACATCATATTTAGTATTTAAAAAGAAATCATATGATTTTAAGATACTATTTTTGTTTTGAGCACTTTCTTCAATAGATGCATTGGCAAACTCTTTTGACTTGAAATCAACATTGTTTATATCGAAACCTAGTGTTTGAGCTAAATATATATTGTTTTTGCTGTCTGCAACTAAAGTAAAAGTTTTAAGCGGCAAAGAATATAAAACTTTAATTGAATTGATTTCAAATTTTTTATCATCTTTTATTGAATTTAATTTAATTTTTTCAATCTTATTAGAACCTAATTTTAAAAAGGAATTTTGATCAAATTCTTTTTTGTTAATTTTATCTAAAATATTTTTATTGAATTCATATTTTTCTTTTTCAAATAAAAGATTTGTGATTTGTTTTCTAAATTTTTCATCTTTGTTGTCTGGTAATTTTGAATTTAATTCAGATATATTATATAATGTGTAATTATCATTATATTCAATAATATCTATTTTATTTTTTCTTGAATTATAAATTAGATTTTTTATATCCTCTTTGTTATCTAAATTAATATAGTCAACCACGTTATTAGCTTTTAAATTAAACTCTTTTATAATTTGTGAAAAATTAATATTTTTTGAAACTTGATTTTCAATGGCATCAATTTTATCAAAAAAAGCTTGATTGAATTCACTTAATCCAGTCAAATTTTTAGGATTTAGATCCACATACTCAAAATTAATGTAATCTTGTAAAAGCTTATCTGAGTTTTCAGTAATAAAATCATTTATATCAATATCAGTAAATGCATCTTTTTTTTTATAAAATAAATTTAAATCGATAAAATCAATCTCTAATTTACTATTTTGTTCTTTATAAAATTTATCTATTAAAAAATTAGGTGTCTTGGTGCCTCCACTAATATAAGTAAAAAGTTGTTTTTGTAATTCATTATTTTTTAATTTGCTTTCAAAAGCTGGAGCAGATGAATTGTTTGTTAGTAAAAATTTTTCATATAAGGTTCTTTGAAAATTACCATCATCATCCATAAAATTTTTGTTGGATTTAATTTTTTCTACAATGATCTGTTTGGAGACAGAAAGACTCAAATCATTTATCTCTAGATCCAATAATGTAGTTGAGACCAATGTGGACAAAAGTTCCTCAATAATACCGTTATCAATATTGTTTTTTATTACTTGATTGCTTAATCCAGATTGGTTTAAATAATCAACATAGTTTTGTGTAGAAATTTTAGTACTATTAATCTTAGCAATATTATTTTGATTGCTGGTGTTAAAACCACCACCAAATCCTCCAAAGCCAAATGCAATAATAATGACAATTATTAATACTAAGCCACCAATTTTTTTCTTTGTAAGATTTTTAAAAGTACTAATCATTGCTTTATATATTTATTGAACTAAAATAAATCTATAGATTAATTCTTTCATTATGACAAATAAATATATGTATTTTGTAGCAAACTGGAAAATGTATGGAAGCCTATCTTCGCTAAATTCATTGAATAAAGTTATTAAATTTTCAAAATCAAAAGACATCAAGAAAGGTAGATTGATTTATTGTCCTCCATTTACTTTGATTGACGCATTTTCAAAAAAATTCAAAAATTGTCAAATAGGTATTGGCGGTCAAAATTGTCATGAAGATGATGATTATGGACCTTATACAGGCTCTATCAATTCACGTATGTTAAAAAATATTGGTGCACAATTTGTAATCATTGGTCATTCCGAAAATAGAGCTGAGGGTGAGACTGATAAAGTTATTAATGTTAAAATTAAAAGTGCTCTTAAATCAAAATTAAAAGTCATTTTTTGTATTGGTGAAACTTTAAATGAAAAAAAACAAAAAAAAACAAAATCAACTTTATCTAAACAAATTCATTTTGGATTAAAAAATATTAAAAACAAATCAAACATATTTATTGCTTATGAACCCATTTGGTCTATAGGAAGTGGAGTCATTCCAACTCACAAGGATCTTTTTGAGACAATTAAGTTTATTAAGAATAAATTTAGAGATAAGCCCCAAAGAGTTTTATATGGAGGCTCTGTAAATCCTAAGAATATTATTAATCTTAAAAAAGTTAATAATCTTGATGGTTTTTTAGTTGGTGGAGCATCACAAAGTGCTAAAAAATTTATTGATATAGTTAAAAAAATGTATAGTTAAATGCAATGGAAAATATTCTTCTAGTAGTAAATCTTATACTAGCTTTTATTTTGGTTCTTTTAATACTTACTCAAAAATCAGAGGGTGGAGCTTTAGGTATTGGAATGTCTCAAGATAATTTTATGCTTTCAAGATCTGCAGGTAATTTCATGAGCAAAGCAACAGCAATTGTTGCGACTCTTTTTATAGTTTGTAGCCTCTTACTTACTATTATATCTCGGAGTGAGCTTACTCCAACTTCTTCTGTACTAGATGTAATTGAGGAAAAATCTGACGATACACCGTCGATTCCAGAAAATAACAATTAAGTCTTTTCAATTAATCAAATAATCGCTATAAGATAATTCCATGGCGCGATTTATATTTGTCACTGGCGGCGTGGTTTCCTCTCTTGGTAAAGGTCTCTCTTCTGCATCTCTTGCTTATTTATTACAATCTAGAGGTTACAAAGTTCGTTTAAGAAAATTAGACCCATATCTAAATGTAGATCCAGGAACAATGAGTCCGTTTCAACATGGGGAAGTGTTTGTAACAGATGATGGTGCTGAAACTGATTTAGATTTAGGTCATTATGAGAGATTTTCTGGAGTAACTGCAAAGAAAACAGACAATATTACAACTGGAAAAATTTATAGCGATGTTCTTAAAAAGGAAAGAAAAGGACAGTATCTTGGAAAAACTGTTCAGGTTATTCCCCACATCACTGATAGAATTAAAGAGTTTATTAAATATGACACTACCAAAGAAGATTTTGTAATTTGCGAAATAGGAGGCATAGTAGGTGATATTGAAAGCCTTCCATTTGTAGAAGCTATAAGACAATTTTCTAACGATGTTGGAAAGAAAAATTCATTATTTATTCATTTAACACTAGTACCTTATTTAAAAGCATCAGACGAAATTAAAACAAAACCAACTCAACACTCTGTCAAAGAACTAAGAAGTATTGGTATTCAACCTGATATTATAATTTGCAGATCAGAAAGACCTATCCCTTTAGAACACAGAAAAAAGATATCCTTGTTCTGTAATGTTGATATTAGAAATGTAATTGAAACCGTTGATGTAAAAACAATTTATGAAGCACCAATTAGTTTTGCAAAAGAAAAATTAGATGTTCAGGTTTTAAATCATTTTAAACTAAAATCTAAAAGATCTAATAACTTAGTACCATGGAAAAAAATAACCAAAGTTACCCTAAATACAAAGAGACAAGTTGATATTGCAATTATTGGAAAATATGTTGAATTAAAAGATGCTTATAAATCTTTAGATGAAGCACTTACTCATGGAGGTATTACTAATAATCTTAAAGTTAATTTAGTAAGAATTGATTCTGAAAAACTAAAAGTTTCACAAATTAAAGATAAACTAAAAGATGTTTCAGGAATTTTAATTCCAGGAGGTTTTGGTAAAAGAGGAACAGAGGGAAAAATTGAGGCCATTAAATATGCAAGGATAAATAAAATTCCTTTTCTTGGAATTTGTTATGGCATGCAAATGGCAATTATAGAGTTTGCAAGGAATCAATTAAAGATTAAAAAAGCAACCTCTTCTGAATTTGACAAAAAAGGAGTTCACTTAATTGGCTTAATGCATGAGTGGGAAAAAAGTGGAGGAAAAGTTAAAGGCACAGATAAAGATCTTGGTGGAACTATGAGGCTTGGTTCTTACGATGCAATTTTAAAAGAGAAATCTAAAATTAGAGATATCTATAAATCTAGATTAATCAAAGAAAGACATAGACATAGATACGAAGTGGATATTTCATATAAAGAAAAATTTGAGAAGAAAGGGTTAATATTTTCAGGTTTATCCCCAGATAAAAAGCTTCCAGAGATTATCGAACTCAAAAATCACCCTTGGTTTATAGGAGTTCAGTTTCATCCTGAATTTAAATCTAGACCTTTAGATCCTCATCCTTTATTCTCTTCATTTATTAGAGCTGCAAAAAAATATAAATGAAAAATATAAAAGTTAATTGTGGAAATATTGAAATTGCTAATAATAATAAGATTTGTATTATAGCTGGACCTTGCCAACTTGAGACAGAGCAACATGCCATGGATATGGCTGGAAAAATTAAAGAGATTACCTCTAAATTTAAGATGGGTTTTATTTATAAAACCTCTTTTGATAAAGCAAATAGAACAAGCTTAAAAGGAAAGAGAGGAGCGGGTCTTGAACAATCTTTACCAATTTTTGACAAAATTAAAAAAGAATTAGATGTACCAATTTTAACTGATATTCATAATATTGAACAATGTTCAGTTGTTGCAAGCCATGCGGATATATTGCAAATTCCAGCTTTTTTATGCAGACAAACGGATTTGTTGGTTGCCGCAGCAAAAACCGGAAAGATTATAAATGTTAAAAAAGGTCAATTTCTTGCACCCTGGGACATGGTTAATGTAACCAAAAAAATATCAGACTCAGGAAATGAAAATATTCTGGTAACTGAAAGAGGTGCGAGTTTTGGATACAACACACTTGTTTCTGATATGAGATCTTTACCTATAATGGCAAAAAATGGTTATCCAGTTATTTTTGATGCTACACATTCAGTGCAACAACCTGGAGGGTTAGGAGAAACTAGTGGTGGTCAAAGAGAATTTGTTGAATATCTTGCAAGGGCTGCAGTTGCAGTAGGTGTTGCTGGAGTATTTATTGAAACTCATCAAGATCCAGACAACGCACCGTCTGACGGACCAAATATGGTACCTTTAGATAAATTAGAAAATCTATTATCCCAACTATTTGAAATTGATAATTTAATTAAAAAATAGATGAGTAAGATTTTAAAGATAAGAGCTCGTCAAGTATTTGACAGTCGTGGTAATCCTACTATTGAAGCTGAAGTTTATTCTAAGAATCAAAGTGCATCAGCTATTTGTCCTTCAGGTGCCTCTACTGGAACGTATGAAGCATTTGAAAAAAGAGACAAAAATAACAAAAGATATCTTGGTAAAAGTGTTTTTAATGCAATTGATATAATTAATACTAAAATTTCTAAAAAGCTAAAAGGTATTAATATTCATGATCAAATTCGTATAGATACAATATTAATTAATCTTGATGGCACAAGACAAAAAACAAATTTAGGAGCTAACGCTATACTTGCTGTATCAATGGCTGCAAAAAAACTATCAGCAAAAATTAAAAAAAAACCTTTATTTAAAACTTTTTTAGTTAAGAATAATTTTAGTTTACCTTATCCACTAATGAATATTATTAATGGTGGGGCTCATGCAAACAATGGTTTGAGAATCCAAGAATTTATGATCAGACCAGATAAAGCCAAAAATTTTTCTGAAGCAATGAGAATTTGTTTTTTAGTAATAAGCAGTTTAAGAAAACTTATTAAAAAAAAGAAGCTGTCAACATCTGTTGGCGATGAAGGTGGTTTTGCACCTATGATTGATAGTAATGAAAAAGCTTTAGACTTAATTGTATCAGCAATAAAAGCTGCAGGCTTTAAAAATGGTAAAGATGTTTCAATTTGTTTAGATGTTGCGGCTAATGAGCTATTTAAAAGTAAAAAATATTCAATTCATTCAAAAAAATTAGTTTCAGTAGATCAAACAATTAATAAATATCTAAAAATTATAAATAAATATAAGATAAAATCAATTGAAGATCCTTTCGCTGAAAATGATTGGACTTCATGGAGCAATTTAATGAAATCTACAAAAAATGTTCAAATTGTAGGTGATGATCTTTATGTTACAAATTTAGAGAGACTTAAAAAAGGTTTTTTAAATAATTCATCAAATTCAATTCTTATTAAGTTAAACCAAATTGGCACAGTTTCTGAAACACTCGAGGTTATAAAATTTGCTCAAATCATTGGCTACAAAACAATTATATCTCATCGATCTGGAGATAGTGAAGATACTTTTATAGCCGACCTTGCTGTTGGAACCAATTCCAATCAAATTAAAACTGGTTCTCTTGCAAGATCTGAAAGAGTTGCAAAATATAACCAACTATTACGTATAGAAGAACAGCTTGGTAAAAAAGTAAAAATGAATAAGATTCATTAATGTTGAGTAAAATTAAAAAAAATTATTTTTTATTAATCTCTACTTTCTTAATACTTTATTTCTTTTTTAACTTACTCGATGGTGAAAGAGGTCTTTTTTCATACTTTAAAAAAAAAGAAATTTTATTAAATTTAACAAAGGAAGAAGCAGATTTAAGAAATAAAATTAAAGATTTAGAGTTCAAGAATTCTTTATTAAGTGAAAATCTTGATTTAGATTATGTTGAAACACTATTACGTGAAAAGTTTTTATTTGGAAAAGAAGGTGAGACACTCTATATAATTAAAAAGAATGACAATTAAACCAAGACACCCAGAAAAAGTTAACAAACCAGTAAATCCAATTAAAAAAAAACCTGATTGGATAAGGTCTAAATTAACTAACAGCAAAGAATTCTTCTTAACCAAGACTATTGTTAATCAAAATAATTTAGTAACAGTTTGTCAGGAAGCTAATTGTCCAAATATTACAGAATGTTGGAGTAAGCGTCATGCTACATTTATGATTATGGGTGATACTTGCACTCGAGCTTGTGCTTTCTGTGATGTTAAAACAGGAAAGCCGGAAAACTTAGATCCATTTGAGGCTTACAAAATTTCAAATGCAGTCCACAAACTTAATCTTAAGCATGTTGTAATAACTTCTGTTGATAGAGACGATTTAGAGGATGGAGGTTCCAATCATTTTTTTGATGTAATTACAGCTATAAGAAAAAAAAATCCAAATACTTCAATTGAAGTTTTAACCCCAGATTTTTTAAGAAAAGGGGATGCTTATAAAAAAATTTTAGAAGCAGACTTAGATGTTTTCAATCATAACATTGAAACAGTTCCAAGACTTTATTTAAAAGTTAGACCAGGTGCTAGATATTTTGGATCATTGGAACTTTTAAAGAATGTAAAAAAGATTAATAAAAAAATTTTTACTAAATCAGGTTTAATGGTTGGTTTAGGAGAGAGCAAAGATGAATTAATTCAGGTAATGGATGACTTAAGGTCTGCTGATGTAGACTTTTTAACAATTGGGCAATATTTACAACCTTCTGTTAAACATCATCCGCTTGAGAGATATTATCATCCTGATGAATTTAAGGATTTAGAAAATATTGCAAAGTCTAAAGGTTTTTTATTAGTCTCTTCTTCACCACTAACACGATCTTCTTATCATGCTGATGAAGACTTTGCTAAACTTCAACAAAATAGATTAAACAAACATTAATGCCTAAAGCCTCAGTAACCAGGCAGATAGCTCGCGAAAAACAAAAATTAATTGATTTTGTTTTAGACATTGAAAAATATCCAGAGTTTATACCTTTTTGTATAGATTCAAAAGTATATGAAAAAGAAGATAAACAAGACGAGGTATTAATTATTGCAGATCTTACTATTGGTAGAAAACCTTTTGTAGATACTTATAAAAGTGATGTTCGTTATGACAAAAAAAATGATTCAATACATGTAACTAATATTGGTGGTCCTTTAAATCATCTTGAAAATAACTGGAAATTTATACAAAAAGAAAACTACACTGAAGTTCAATTTGATGTTGATTTTGAAATAAAGAATAAGTTTTTAAATTTAATTATGGAAAAATCTTTCCAATTTGGCTTAAACAAAATAGCTGATGCATTTCAAAAAAAGGCAGAAAATCTCTAAATCAGTGATTTTATAATCTTAAAAGTTTTCTTAATTGTAGATTTTTGGATTGCTTTTCTACTTTTTTCTTTAAATACATTTTTAGTAATAAATATTTTATTATTTTTTTTTACTCCAATATAAACTAGTCCAACAGGTTTTTTCTTAGTACCACCATTTGGACCTGCAATTCCTGTAATTGAAACATTAATTTGTGCTTTAGAAATTTTTGATAAATTTTTAACCATAGCCTCACAACATTGAGGGCTAACAGCTCCATATTTTTGAATAATGCTTTTATTTACTTTTAAAACAGTTATTTTTGCTTGATTTGAATAAGTGACAAGACCTAAACCAAATACTTTCGAGGCTCCACTTATGGATGTTATCTCTGATGCAAGCATTCCACCCGTACAAGACTCAGCTAAAGCAATCTTTAATTTTTTTTTAGTTAATATTTTTACCAAATTTTTCATTACAAAACATAACTTTTAATAATCATAAAACACACAAGTGTTAATACAACATAAAATCCAGCACAAACATCATCCATAATTACACCAAAACTATTCTTAAAGTTTTTATCAAAAAAGCTTACGGGAAATGGTTTCATGACATCAAAATATCTAAAAAGAATAAAAAATAGAGTATAATAAACGATAGCTTCTCCACCATCTTTTGTTGTTCCATGTGATATCTCATAAAGGTATATAGGAATTGATTGACCTAAAAATTCATCAATAATAATTTCACCTGGATCCTTATTTTCACTATTTTCTATATGACTTGAAACAGCATAAAATGAGTAAATAAATATTATTATCAATCCAAATAAAATTATATTTGGTGAAATATTTAGAGTGTGGAATAAATAATAAAGAATAATTACAGTCGCCAGTGACCCAAATGTTCCTGGCATATATCTAATTTTACCAAGACCAAAAATAGTAACGAATAATGAGTTGAAAGATTTAATCATTTTTAATAACAGAAGCTATTACTTCACAAGCTATAGCTTTTTCTTTACCAATTACACCTAACTTTTCAGTTGTTTTACCTTTTATATTAATTTGACTACGGGAGATATTACAAATTTTTGAAATACAGTTTAGTATTTGTTTTTTATATTTTTGAATTTTAGGTTTTTGAGTAATTATATTTATATCAAGATTATTGATTAGGTAGCCTTTTTTTACAGTTTGCTTAATTATTTCACTTAATAGAATGGTAGATCTAATATTTTTAAATTTCTTATTCTTATCTGAAAATTTTTCACCGATATCACCCATAGAACAAGCACCAAGAATTGCATCAGTTATTGCATGTAACACAGGATCTCCATCTGAATGACCTAATGTACCAACAGATGAGGGTATTTTAATTCCACCTAAGTAAAGTTTTTTATTAGGAACTAATCTGTGAACATCAAAACCAAGTCCAAATTTTACTAAATTGTTTAATTTAATATCTTTGTTTATTGTAATTTTATTATTGGTAAGCTCGCCTTTAATAATCTTTATTTTTTTACCAGCTCTTACAAATAAGTTGGCATCATCAGTAACTTCCTCACTTTTATTATTTTGAAGTTCAAAAAGTTTTTTGTAGTTAAATGCTTGAGGGGTTTGTATTAAATAAATATCCTCTCTTTTTAAGTTTTTAACAATATTTGAAGTTTTTTCCTTAATCGAATCTGTTGTTTGAATAGCAGGAATTACGCAATCATTTTTTTTTAATTCATCTATTAGTTTCTTTAAAAGTTTTAGAGAAAAATTTGGTCTTGCTGCATCATGAATTATTACGTGTTTAAAATTATTTTTTTTAATATTTTTTAAGGCCATATAAGCAGACTCTGCTCTAGTTTTACCACCATTAATAATTTTGATATTTTTGATATTAAGTTTTTTGATATAATTTTTATGTTTTTTATTTATTACAAGAATAATTTTATTAAACTTATTAAATACTTTAGCTTTATCAATTGAATGCAATAATAAAGGCTTACCTTTATAATCTACGTATGGTTTTGGAATATTTGAATTAAATCTTTTACTTTCGCCTCCAGCAAGTATTATAAAGCAAGTATTCATGATAAAAATATATAACACATTATTTTGTTCACAATGATTGATTTTATAAAAAAAAATATATTTATCATTGTGATATTTTTAATAACTTTATTTGTAGGTTTTGTAACCTTTTTAACGTTTATTGATAAAAGTTTTTTAAAATTATCTGATGATAATCTCCAGCTATTATTAATTGGAAATATTATATTGTTAATACTTCTTTTCTTTATGATTTTTTCAGAAGTAAAAAATTCTTTAAAGATAGATGTTGATGTAAGTGGCTCTAAAGCCAACAGAAAATATATAACATTTTTTGCATTATTTACTTTAATTCCTTCAATTTTAATTTCTTTATTTTCATTATTCCTGCTTTCTTTTGCTCTTGACAAATATTTGGATAAGAAAATTACAACAGCAGTTAATAACTCTTATGAAATTGCAAAAAGTTATACAGAGGAAGTTAGAACTAAAACTCAATCAGAGATAATTTTAATAGCATTTGATTTAAACAAGAGTATTAATTTTTTAAACACAAATATTAATCAATTTAAAAGTTTTCTAAATACTCAAAAATTAATTAGAGATATGGATGAGGTTCATATTATTGACGGTAATGGAAACTTATATCTATCAACTTTAGAAGATAACACTTTGTATTCACCACCTTTAAATGATGCTTTAGAAATGGTCCAAAATGATAAAAGACCACTTAAGATTATTAATGCTTTTAAAAATCAAACAGCATCCATTATAAAACTTGAAAACTTTGATGGAAAGTATTTGTATATAGTTAAATATTTAGATAAAAAAATTTCTCAATATTTACTTGAATCTCAAGAAGCTCTTAATTTTTATTACACAGTTTTAAACAAACAAACAGGAATTAAGATATCATTTGTATTTATTTATCTTGTTATAGTCTCATTATTATTATTTTTATCAATATCAATTGCTATAAGATTTTCATCAAGATTCTTTAGATCTATTAATAATTTGATTATTGCATCTTCTAATATCGGAAAAGGTAATCTTGATATTAAAGTACCAGAAATTAAAACTGATAAAGACATGGAATTATTAAATCAAAATTTTAATTTAATGATAGATCAATTAAAATCACAACAAGAAAAACTTATAATTAAAGAAAGACATGAAGCTTGGGAAAACCTAGCTAGAAAATTGGCTCATGAAATTAAAAACCCTCTTACACCTATTCAATTAACCATTGATAGATTAAAAAGTAAATATTCAGAAAAAGTAGCTGATCATGAAAAAGAAGATTTTTCTAAAAGTTTATTGATTATTGTAAAACAAATTAATCAAATAGAAAATTTAGTTAATGAATTTTCAGATTTTGCAAGAATGCCAAAACCAATTCTTAAAGATAACAACCTAGTGTCTTTGATAAAAGATAATATCAAACTAATAAATGAATTGGATGACAAAATTATTATAGATTTTAAGGCAAGCAAATCTGATATATTATTAAATTCTGATAATGAACAATTAAGTAGAGTATTCTTTAATTTGATTAAAAACTCTATAGAAAGTATTCAGGAAAAAAAGGTTAATAATATTAATTTGATTGGAAAAATTGACATTTTTTTAAATGATAATTCAGAAAAAATTAATTTTAGTATTATTGATAATGGATTAGGGTTTGGAATGTTTGCAAACAATATAAATGATATTTTAAATCCTTACTTTACAACAAAGAAAAAAGGTACTGGCTTAGGTTTGTCTATTGTTAATAAAATAATAAATGATCATAATGGCAAAATAAATTTTATATCACTTGAAAATGGTGCAAAAATTGAAATTATATTTAAAAAATAATGAGTACTGAAATATTAATTATTGATGATAATGCGGATATTAGAAACATTATTAATGATCTAATTATAGAAGCTGGTTATAAAACAAGATTGGCTGCAAACTATAATCAAGCATTAAATGAGATTGATAAAAAACTCCCAGATGTTGCAATTATAGATGTTAAGTTAGATAAGGGTGATAATGATGGTTTAGAACTTTTATCACATATTAAAACGAAGGATAAAAATATTCCAGTTATAATAATTACAGGGCATGCAAATGTTGAAATGGCGATCAAAGCTTTAAAAGCAGGTGCTTTTGAATTTATTGAAAAACCTTTTAATCAAGATAGATTATTAAATTTTATTAATAGAGCTGTTGAAAATTTAAATCTTAGAAATAAGAATAAAGAATTTGAAAGTAAACTTTTTTATTCCTATGAATTAATTGGTGTTAGCAACAATATTAAAAAAATAAAAGATCAAATAAATAAAATATCAGTTTCTGAAAGTAGAATTTTCATTAATGGACCTACTGGCTCTGGTAAAGAGTTGATTGCAAGAAAAATACATAAAGAATCCAAAAGACAGAAGGGTCCTTTCGTTATTCTGAATGGAGCATTACTTGATATTAAAAAATATGAATTAGAATTATTTGGCGAAGAAAAAGATAATGGTTCTATAACTTATGGTGCTTTAGAGAAATCATCAAAGGGTATACTTTTAATAGATGAAATTTCTGAAATCCCACTTGATACTCAATCTAAAATTTTAAGAGTTTTAATAGATCAAAAATTTAAGAGAATTAATGGCAATCATGATATTAATGTAGATGTGAGAATTATATGCTCATCGAGCAAAGATATAAAAAAAGAAATACAAAATGGTAATTTTAGAGAAGATTTATATCATCGACTAAATGTATTTGAAATTAATATCGATTCTTTAAAAGACAGAGTTTCCGACATACCTTTGTTGGTTGAGTATTTCTCTGAAAAAATCTCAACAAATTATAATTTAAAAAAACTAAGTATTGATACGAATAATAACTATTTACTTAATTATGATTGGCCAGGGAATGTCAGAGAATTAAGAAATTTAATAGAGAGAATAGCAATACTTTCACCAGATAGTACTGATAAAATTTCAAATATCATAAAAGAATCCTTAAAAACACCTGATATTAAGAATGTACCATCAGAAAACTCTTTATCTATACCATTAAAAGAAGCTAGAGAAAATTTTGAAAAAGAGTATTTAACTACACAATTAAAAAAATTTAATGGCAATATATCAAAAACCGCCGATTTTATTGGAATGGAAAGATCTGCCCTGCATAGAAAACTTAAAGGCTTGGGGATCAAGGAATTAAACTAAATGAATATTATAATTTGTGGAGCTGGTAGAGTAGGCTTTACCATAGCAAAAATTTTAAGTGAGCAAGGTCACTCAATAACGATCATAGATCAGTCTAGTGAAGATATCCAAAAAATTGATGATTTGTTAGATGTAAAATCTATAGTTGGAAAAGGAACATACCCATCGATTTTAGAAAAAGCGAATGCATCAGAAGCTGACATGATCATAGCTGTAACGCGTAATGATGAAATAAACATGTTGATATGTCAGATTGCTTTTTCTATTTTTAATGTACAAAAAAAAATTGCAAGAATTAGATCTCAAGATTATTTAAATCCAAAGTTTACCAGAGTTTATAATAAAGAAAATTTACCAATCGATGTTATCATTTCACCAGAAATTGAAATTGCAAAATCTATACAAAGAAAACTTGAGGCCCCGGGAGCATTGGACAATGTGCCTTTTGCAGATAATAAAATTAGGTTACTAGAAATTTTGATTAACGACAAATGCCCAATTATTAATATCAAACTTAATGATCTTACAAAAAAATTTCCAAAATTAGATGCTAATATTATGGGGGTTGTTAGAGATGATAAATTTATTATTCTTAAGAAAACAGACAAAATAATCAAAGGTGATAAAGCTTACGTGGTAATAAACGCATCTCAAATGAAAGAAACACTTATAGCGTTTGGTCATAATGAAAAAATATCAAATAAAATATTAATCATTGGAGGTGGAAATATTGGATTTAATCTTGCCAAAAACCTTGAGGAAAGCTTTGATTCAGCAAGAGTAAAAATTATTGAGAAAAATAAAGAAAGAGCAGAATTTATTGCAAGTGAACTCAATAATACAATTGTCATAAATGGTGATGCTTTAGATGAAGAAGTTCTAATGGAGGCTAATTTAGAAGAGGTGCAGACCGTTTTGGCTCTTACAAATGATGATGAAGATAATTTAATGGTTAGTGTATTAGTTGAAAAATTTACTAATGATAAAAGTGATATTAATGAAAAAAGAACAATGGCATTAATTAACAAACCTAATTATGCTTTATTACAATCTTCTTTAAAAATAGATGATTTTATAGATCCACGAATGAATACAGTTTCAAGCATATTAAAACATGTTCATAAAGGAACTGTTGAAAATGCCTACAGTATCTTAAATGGTGAATATGAAGTTATAGAGGCAGAAATTATTGAAAGTTCAGAGTTAGTTAATAAAGAATTAAAAAACGCTAATTTGCCTGATGAAATAAGAATTGGAGCAGTCTTAAGAGAAAAAGAAGTAATTATACCAAGATCCAATTTTGTATTTAAAAAAGAAGATATAATCGTATTGCTAGCAAAAAAAGATTTTTTACATGTTGTTGAAAACATGTTTCGTATAAGCTCTATTTAACCAAATGAATTATATTAAACTCATTTATTTGAGTGTCTTTTGTGGACTAATAGCAATCCTTTCTTTTTTTAATATAATTTATTCTTATTATTTGAATCTTTATCTTAATTTAAACACCTATGTTTACACTTTTATAATATCAGGTTTCTTGGCAATAATTTTTTCTTTAATTGATAAAAATAATGAAAATAAAATAACAATTTACTCTAAAATAATAACAATAATCTTTGGATATTTTTTATTACCATTAATTATTTCTATTCCATTTTATTTTAGCAATTATAACTTAACATTCATTGATTCTTATTTTGAGTCAATTTCTGGTTTTACTTCTACTGGTTTTACAATTTTTGATAATATTAAACATATTGACCAAGGGCTAATTTTATGGCGATCTTCTTCACAATGGGTAGGAGGTTTGTACTTCTTATTTTCTATTATACTTTTAATAGATATTTTTGATCATAGTTTTAAAAAGACATTAACTAATTTTCTATCTTTTAATAAAGCAGAAACATTAAAACAATCTTTAAAAATTTTTCTATTATATTCACTAATCACTTTGATGATATTTGTTATTCTTAATTTATCTGGAGTTAGGTTATTTAATTCATTAAACTTAGCAATGACAATTATTTCATCTGGTGGTTTTCTACCTACTACTTACCTATCAAGTATTTTGCTTAATGATTTTCAAATAATTATAACATCAATTTTAATGCTAACTTCATTTTTTAGTATCTTTTTAATTTATAATCTAACTTTTACAAAAAATCATAATATGAACTTTTTTAATGAAGATATTCATTTATTTTTTTATTTTGGAATATTAACAACAATATTTTTTGTTTTTTTAAATTTTGAAAATAATTTTATTGAATTATTTCTTTCTTTAACCAGTAGCGTTTCAAATATAGGTCTTTCTTTTGATAATAATTCATCAAACTTATCATTTTTATTTTTAATTTTAGTTATTATTGGGGGTTCTTTTTTTTCAACAAGTTCAGGAATTAGATTTTTGAAAATTTATTCATTATTTAAATATTCTATCAACGAAATTCTTTCCTACAGTAGACCAAAAAATATTTATATAAATAAGCATTTATTTTCTAAAGAGTTTTTTCAACTAGATGAGATTTATAAATACTTTTTGTCAATTATAATCTTTATTTTGTCTTTATTATTTTTGACTTTTTTATTAGCTGCAAGCAATATTGAATTTGAAAATTCTTTTAAGTTATCAATATTAACATTAATGAATACTGTTAACTCTTCGATGTATGGTTTAGCTGATTTCAGCTTTTATGATCTTCATTTTTTAACCAAATATTATCTAATATTTTTCATGGTTATTGGTAGATTAGAGTTATTAACTTTATTGATAATTTGTAAAAAATTCCTTTTTAAAAATTAAATTCGTATTATAAGTATGTTTATTAGAGTATTTTTGCGCCCTTAGCTCAGCTGGATAGAGCATCGGTTTTCTAAACCGAGGGTCGCACGTTCGAGTCGTGCAGGGCGCACCATAAGCTACTTTTATCCACAATTAGTTGAACATTTATTTTTTATAATACCAGATATAGGGGTTGTTATTTGTTGTACCAAATGGTTAATTGCATCAATTCAATTTTATTGAATTATTTGTTAACAAATAAATAAAACAGAGGAATAATAATGTTTAAATATGTAAAACAATTAACTTCTTTGGTTGCCGTATTTGCTGTTCTAGTTGCTTTTTCAACTGAAACAATGGCAGCTAAGAAATCGAAAACTCTTAAAAACACTCAGAAAAAAGGTTTTGTAAGATGTGGTGTATCTCAAGGTCTACCAGGATTTTCAAATGCTGATGCAGCTGGAAATTGGACTGGTGTTGACGTTGACGTATGTAGAGCGGTTGCTGCTGCAGTATTAGGTGACGCGAACAAAGTTAAGTTCACTCCACTAAGTGCTAAAGAAAGATTTACAGCTCTAACTTCTGGTGAGATTGATATCTTATCAAGAAACACAACTTGGACACTTTCTAGAGATGCTGACATTGGTCTAACATTTGTTGGAGTAAACTTCTACGATGGCCAAGGTTTCATGGTAAGAAAAGACTCTGGAATTACTTCTACGAGCCAATTCAAAAATGGAATCTCAGCATGTACTAACATCGGAACTACAACTGAACTTAATATGAGAGACTTCTTTAATTCAAAAGGAATTTCATATGAGCCAGTAGCTTTCGAAAAAGCTGATGAAGTTGTTGCAGCTTATGACTCAGGAAGATGTGATACTTACACAACTGACAAGTCTGGTTTAGCAGCACAAAGAACAAAAATGACTAACCCTGATGATCACATCGTGTTACCAGAGACTATTTCTAAAGAGCCTCTAGGACCTGTTGTACGTCAAGGTGATGCAGTTTGGGAAGACATCGTAAGATGGTCTCTAAACGTAATGATCGAAGCTGAAGAATACGGTATTACATCTTCAAACGCTGACATGATGAAAACTTCTGATAACCCACAAATCAAAAGACTTGTTGGTTCTGAAGGTGAAATGGGTGCAGCATTTGGTTTAGATAACGATTGGAGCTTAAGAATTATCAAACAAGTTGGTAATTACGGTGAAAGCTACAAGAGAAATATCGCTGATACTGGTATTTTACCTGATAGAGGTCCAAACCAATTATGGACTAAAGGTGGAATATTATACGTACCACCAGCAAGATAATTAATATCTAATAAAACACATAAAGGGCTAGATTTATCTAGCCCTTTTTTTATAATACCCTTCAAATGAAATTAAAAAAATTCTTACCTCAACTATTAACGTTATTATTTATAGTTTTAGTATTTGGTTTCTTTACCATGAATGCCCAAGAGAACATGGACACAAGAGGTATCGAATTTGGTTTTGGTTTTTTAACTCAAGAAGCTTCATTTGATATACAATTTTCTTTAATTGATTATGATGGATCACATTCTTATGCTAGAGCATATCTTGTTGGTTTGCTTAACACTTTATTAGTTGCCTTCATCGGAATTATTCTTGCGACAATACTAGGTATAATTGTTGGGGTTGCTAGATTGTCGCCAAATTATTTGATTAGAAAAACTTCTTCTTTTTACATAGAATTTTTTAGAAATGTTCCATTATTATTACAGATTTTCTTTTGGTATTTTGCCGCTCTAAGAGCACTGCCAATGCCTCAAGATGCAACAATGATATTAGGGTCCTCTTTCATGAGCATCAAAGGTTTATATACACCAGCACCAATATGGACAAATTTTGATGTTTTTTTAACAACATTAGTTGTTGCGCTTTTTTTAGTATTCTTTTTTGTAAAATTTGCAAAAAAGAAACAAGAACAAGAAGGTAAGCAGTTACCAGTTTTAATAATTTCATTACTTATTTTTATAGGACTGCCGCTTTTAACATTTTTAGTTGGTGGTGTTGATTTATCTTTCAGCTTTCCAGAGCTAAGAAAAATGTCTCAATCTTCTTATACATTTGATGGGGGTATGGGTATACCACCAGAGCTAATTGCATTAACTTTAGCTTTAACACTCTATACGGCAACATTTATAGCAGAAAATGTTAGAGCAGGTATTCAAGGTATTGGTAAAGGGCAAAAAGAAGCTGCTGCATCAATTGGCTTAACACCAAGTCAAGTTTTGAAATTAGTAATTATGCCTCAAGCATTAAGAATAATTATACCTCCAACTACTAATCAATACTTAAATTTAACTAAAAATTCTTCTTTAGCTGCTGCAATTGCATATCCAGATCTAGTTTTGGTTTTTGCGGGTACTGCGATGATGCAAACAGGAAAAGCAATTGAAATTGTTGGTATTACAATGGCCACATATTTAACTATTAGTATAGCAATTTCATTATTAATGAATTGGTACAACCAAAGAATAGCGATTAAGGAAAAATAATGAATTCAAAAAATATTGATTTACCAAAATCTAAAATCCAATTAAGTAGAAACACATCTCTAATTGTTGGAGCTTTATTTTTTTTCTTAGGTATTTTTGATTTTTGTTTAAATAATTTCTTAGGTACAAATATTACCTCTTTCTTACCCAGGTTTATTAATTTTTTTACCCCTTTAATCTTTGGGGTCATTGGTCTTCATTTTATTAGAATTGAATTTTCAGGTATTAAAGTTTTAGATAGCCTAAATAAGAATATTAACCCAAGTAATTTCAATGCTGCCTTGAGTTTGTGTATTATTTTTCTTATAATATTTTCACTTCCTCCATTATTAAATTGGTTCATTTTTGATGCTAATATTTCAGGGGACACAAAAGAAGCGTGTACAGGCGGTGGCGCTTGCTGGGTTTATATTAAAGTTTGGTTTAATAGATTTATGTATGGAATGTATCCTAATGCTGAACAATGGAGAATTAATGCAACATTTGTTGCTGTATTAGCTTTTATGGCAGCTGGATTTTTTGTACCTGCTAAATTTAGAAATTATCTTTCTCTTTATTACACCCTTATATTACCAATTATTTCCTTTATCCTAATTTATTATTTAATTTCTGGAGGTTCTTTTGGACTTGAGTGGGTTGAAACAGGTGCGTGGGGTGGCTTATCTTTAACCTTTATTGTTTCTTTCTTCTCTTTAATTTTTTGCTTCCCAATAGGGATGATGTTGGCTCTTGGTAGAAGATCTGATTTACCCATTGTTAAATATTCATCTCTTTCATTCATTGAATTTTGGAGGGGCGTACCTTTAATAACAGTTTTATTTATGTCAGCTGTAATGTTTCCAATGTTTTTGCCTGATGGAACATATGTAGATAAACTTATTAGAGTAGTTGTAGCGATTACTTTATTTGAAGCAGCTTATACAGCAGAAGTTATTAGGGGTGGTCTACAAGCACTTCCAAGAGGCCAGTATGATGCTGCTAAGTCACTTGGTATGGGTTATTGGAAACTTCATATATTTGTTATTCTTCCACAAGCATTAAAATTAGTAATCCCAGGAATAGCCAATACATTCTTAGCACTTGTAAAAGATACACCACTAATTTTTGTAGTAGGTCTTTTAGAGGTTGTTGGCATGTTGAATTTAGCTAAAACAAATCCAAAATGGCTAGGATTTTCAATGGAAGGATATGTATTTGCTGGAATAATATTCTGGATTATTTGTTATAGTATGAGTAAATATAGTCAAAAATTAGAATTAAAATATAAAACAGATAGATAAATTATGTCAGATTCAATTATTCAAATTACAAATGTAAATAAGTGGTTTGGTGATTTTCAAGTCTTAAAAGATATAAATCTTGAAGTAAAACCAAAACAAAAAATTGTTGTTTGTGGTCCATCTGGCTCTGGAAAATCTACATTAATCAGATGTATTAATAGATTAGAAGAACATCAAAAAGGATCAATCATTGTAGATGGAACTGAAATTTCTGAAGACACTAAGAATATTGAACAGGTAAGAGCTGAAGTTGGAATGGTATTCCAGCAATTTAATCTTTTTCCTCATTTATCAATTTTAGATAATTGCACACTTGCTCCCATTTGGGTAAAAAAAATGCCCAAAAAAGAGGCTGAAGAGTTAGCATTAAAGCACTTAGAAAGAGTTCAAATTTTAGATCAAGCTCAAAAATTTCCAGGACAACTTTCTGGTGGTCAACAACAAAGAGTAGCAATTGCTAGAGCACTTTGTATGGAGCCTAAAATTATGTTGTTTGACGAACCAACTTCAGCTTTAGATCCTGAAATGATTAAAGAAGTATTAGATGTAATGGTTAATTTAGCTAAACAAGGTATGACAATGATAGTTGTTACGCATGAAATGGGTTTTGCTAAAGAAGTTGCTGACCAAATGATTTTTATGGATGAGGGAATGATTGTAGAAAAAGCATCCACTAAAGATTTTTTTGCAAATCCAAAAAGCGAACGAACAAAATTATTTTTAAGTCAAATTTTATAGCTCAATTTTTGTCTAATTATCAACAAGAATTTTGATAAATTCATTTTTTATATTCTTGACACTCATTCCATATATCACTTAAATTTATACAAAATAATAAATTTTTTTATTGCGCTATTTAGTAAAAATCTGTTCAATATAAATTTATAAAACAAATTTAAGAGGGGTCTTAATGGAAGATAATTTTAACAAACATTTGGGTAACAAACTAAAGCTTAGAAGATTAGCTTTAGGTTTAACTCAAACTAAGGTGGCAAAAGCAATCAACGTTACATTTCAACAAATTCAAAAATATGAAAAAGGAACTAATGGAGTTAGCTCTATAAGGTTACTTCAATTAGCAAATTATCTAAAAGTTCCTGTTAATTATTTTTTTGAAGATTTTTCAGAATATTTGATCAATCTTGAAAGATCTAATGAAAACCATATGACTGTAAATTATAATTTTTTAGTTAAGCTTTATTCAGAATTAAATAATGATCAAAAATTAAAGTTTAGTAAATCTTTACAGGCTTCTAACGCAGGTATTTCCAAAGTTGGATAAATAAATAATACAAGACCCTAAAACAGATCTATAAATAAAATTTTTATTGAATTGGCTCCTCGGGCAGGACTCGAACCTGCGACCAATTGATTAACAGTCAACTGCTCTACCAACTGAGCTACCGAGGAATATTAAAAACTCAACTTACTTTTTTTTCAAAGTAAAACAAGATTTTTTTTGGAGGCAACGCCCAGAATCGAACTGGGATACAAGGATTTGCAATCCTCTGCGTAACCATTCCGCCACGTTGCCATCGTATCTATATTTTAAGCAAAACAGAACCTTTTATATATTAAATATATAAAATTAGTCTACCAAATAAGCCTTCAAAAATGATTATTGTTAATTCATATTATTAAATTATAAACTTATAATCATCTATGAGTAACGATAAATACATACATACTGACGTTGAAGACAAAATTTATTCTTATTGGGAAAAAAATAATTTATTTAAACCAGTAAAACATAAAAAACAATTCTCTGTTGTTATACCTCCACCAAATGTAACAGGCAGCCTCCACATGGGTCATGCTTTGAATAATTCTATTCAAGATCTTTTAGTTAGATATCACCGCATGAATAATTATGAAACTTTATGGCAGCCAGGAACAGATCATGCTGGTATTGCCACTCAAGCTTTAGTTGAGAGAAAACTAACAGCTGAAAAGATTGATAAAAATGAAATTGGTAGAGAAAAATTTATTGAAAAAGTTTGGGAATGGAAAGAACAATATGGTGACATTATTATTAATCAATTAAAAAAACTTGGATGTTCTTGTGATTGGTCACGTAATGCCTTCACAATGGATGAAAATCTATCTAAATCGGTAATTAAGGTTTTTGTGGATCTTTATAATAAAGATTTAATTTACAAAGATAAGAAACTAGTGAACTGGGACACTGTTTTAAAAACTGCAATTTCTGATCTTGAAGTTGATCAAAGAGAGGTTAATTCTAAAATTTATTACATTAGATACCCAATAGACGGGACTGATGAGTTTATAACAATAGCAACTACTAGACCTGAGACAATGTTGGGAGATACTGCGATTGCTGTAAATCCAAAAGATGAAAGATTTAAAGATTTTATTGGCAAAGTAGTAACGATACCAATTGTTGGCAGAAAGATTAAGATTATAGAAGATGATTATGCAGATCCTGAACAGGGAACAGGAGCGTTAAAGATTACTCCAGCTCATGATTTTAATGACTATGATGTTGGACAAAGAAACAATCTTGAGATTATTAATATTTTTACAGAAGCTGGTAAAATTAATGAAAATGCTCCCAAAGAATATATTGGATTAGATAGATTTGAGGCAAGAAAGAGAATTTTAAAAGAACTTAAAGAAAAAGAATTTTTTGTAAAAGAAGAAAATATTAAGAATAAAGTTCCATATGGGGATAGATCAAATTCAATAATAGAACCATTTTTAACCGAACAATGGTTTGTAGATGCAGAAAAATTATCTGTTAAAGCTAAAGAAGTTGTTAGCTCAAAAAAGACAAATTTCTTTCCTGAAAATTGGTCAAAGACTTATTTTCAATGGATGAACAATATTGAGCCATGGTGTATCTCAAGACAACTTTGGTGGGGTCACCAAATACCAGCTTGGTACAGTCCAGATAAAAAAATCTTTGTAGCTTACAATGAAGAAGGAGCAAAAAAATTAGCTTATAATCATTATGGTAAAGATGTTGAGTTAATAAGAGATGCAGATGTTTTGGATACTTGGTTTTCATCTGGTCTTTGGCCATTTGCAACTTTAGGCTGGCCTGAGGATAAAAATTATGTTGAAAAATTTTACCCAACATCTGTTCTAGTTACAGGTTTTGATATTATCTTTTTTTGGGTTGCAAGAATGATTATGTTTGGCACAGAATTTTTAAATAAAGAACCTTTTAAAGATATTTATGTTCATGCATTAGTAAGAGATGAGAAGGGACAAAAAATGTCAAAATCAAAAGGAAATGTAATTGATCCTTTAGATTTAATTGAAAAATATAGTGCTGATGCATTAAGATTTACTCTACTTTCAATGGCATCTCCAGGCACAGATGTAAAACTTTCTGAAGATAGGGTTAAAGGATATAGAAATTTCCTTAATAAACTTTGGAATGCTAATAATTTTTTAATAACAAATAAATGTGATTTTACCAATATCGATAAAATTCCAAATTTATCAGTTAATATTAACAAATGGATTTATGCAGAACTTATTGAAGCAAAGTCAAAAATTGAGAAAAATTTAAAAGACTACAGATTTGATGAGGCAGCAAAAAATGCTTATCAATTTGCTTGGCACTCTTATTGTGACTGGTATTTAGAATTATCAAAGACAATACTGTTTTCAGATAATGAAGGGGCAAAATCTGAAGTTAAAAAAGTTTCAAGTTATGTATTCAGGCAAATTTTGATTTTATTGCATCCCTTCATTCCTTTTATTACTGAAGAAATTTGGCTTAAAAATAAGTTTGATAATTCTAGTAAAAATTTTTTAATGCATGCTAATTGGCCAACTGGAAAGATCAATAAAGACAATAATACTGAACAAGTTGAGAATATTATAAACATCATATCTGAAATTAGATCATTTAAAAATGAGCTAAATGTAAGCCCTGGTTCATTTATAGATATGTCCATAAATAATATTAATGACGATCAAAAAGATTTTATTAATAATAATGAAATTATCCTTAAAAAATTAGGAAGAATAAATAATATTCTTAGTGATGATTTGGATAAACCAGCTGCAACTTTGGTCGTTTTAGGCGATTTATTTAAAATTTATTTTGACAAAGATGTTGATTTAAAACTTATAAAAGAAAATTTAACTAGCAAACAAAATAGAATTCAAGACGAAATGAACAAGATATCTCAAAGATTAGAAAATAAAAGTTTTGTAGATAGAGCACCAAAAGAGATTGTTGAACAGGAAAAAACTAATTATAATAATTTAAAGAATGATATTGATAAAATATCAGTAACAATTAAGGGTATATAATGGCAAAATTTAACAAAAAGAAACTTCCAAGTAGACATACATCTTTAGGTGCAGATAGGGCTCCTCATAGATCATTTTATTATGCAATGGGTGAAACTGAAAAAGATGTAGCAAAACCATTTGTAGGAGTTGTCTCTACATGGAATGAAGCGGCGCCTTGTAATATTGCCCTAATGAGACAAGCTCAATCTGTTAAAAAAGGTGTTAGAGCTAATGGTGGTACACCTAGAGAATTTTGTACAATTACTGTTACAGATGGAATTGCAATGGGTCATGAAGGAATGAAATCTTCTTTAATTTCAAGAGAGGTAATAGCAGATTCTGCCGAACTTACTGTAAGAGGCCATTGTTATGATGCATTAGTTGGTATCGCTGGATGTGATAAATCTTTACCAGCATTGATGATGTCAATGGTTAGATTAAATGTACCAAGTGTGTTTATATATGGAGGCTCAATTCTTCCAGGAAGATACAAAGGAAAAGATGTAACAGTTGTTGATGTATTTGAGGCTGTTGGAAAACATTCATCTGGTCAAATGTCATCAGCAGAACTTAGAAAATTAGAATTAGTTGCATGTCCAAGTGCTGGAGCATGTGGAGGGCAATTTACTGCAAATACTATGGCATGTGTATCTGAAGCTATAGGACTTGCTTTACCATATTCTGCAGGAACTCCTGCTCCATATGAGGAAAGAGATAAGTATGCCAAAGCTAGTGGTAAAACTGTCATGAATCTTTTAAAGAAAAAAATTAAACCTAGAAATATTGTAACAAAAAAAGCTTTAGAAAATGCTGCAACCATAGTTGCTGCAACTGGTGGATCCACTAATGCTGCATTACATTTACCAGCAATTGCTAATGAAGCTGGAATTAAATTTGATTTAATGGATGTTGCTAAAATATTTAAAAAAACTCCTTACCTTGCTGATTTAAAACCAGGAGGAAGATATGTTGCAAAAGATATGTGGTTAGCAGGTGGTGTTCCTATGTTGTTAAAGACACTGCATGATGGAGGTTTTATTCATGGTGATTGTTTGACGGTTACTGGAAAAACTATGAAGGAAAATTTAAAAAATATTAAATTTAATCCTAAGCAAAAAGTTTTAAGAAAATATGATAATCCATTATCTCCAGATGGTGGTGTAGTTGGTTTAAAAGGAAATTTAGCACCGGATGGCGGTATTGTTAAAATTGCTGGACTTAAAAAATTACAATTTACTGGTAAAGCTAGATGTTTTGATAATGAAGAAGATGCAATGTCAGCTGTTCAAAACAGAAAGTACAAAGAAGGGGATGTTATCATCATTCGTTATGAAGGTCCTGTTGGAGGCCCAGGTATGAGAGAGATGCTATCAACTACTGGTGCAATTTACGGTCAAGGCATGGGTGAGAAAGTTGCCCTTATAACTGATGGAAGGTTCTCAGGAGCTACGAGAGGGTTTTGTGTTGGTCATGTAGGCCCTGAGGCGGCTCTAGGAGGCCCTTTAGCACTACTACGTAATGGAGACATAATTGATATTGATGCTAAAAAAGGTTCAATTAATGTCAGACTATCTAAAAAAGAATTAGCTTCAAGAAAAAGAAAATGGAAACCAAGAAAATCAGATTTTGGTTCTGGCACACTGTGGAAATATGCGCAAACAGTAGGACCCGCTTATTTAGGTGCTCCAACTCATCCTGGTAAGAAAAAAGAAGTTAAGGATTATTCAGAAATTTAATGAAAATTCGTCCAGTCATTTTATGTGGTGGTGCTGGAACTCGACTTTGGCCTAACTCAAAAAGTCATCAAGCAAAACAATTTATTGATTTTGGTAATTGGACTTTATTAGGCAAAACTTTAGAAAGAACTAAAGCGTCCATTTATGACTCACCAATTATAAGCACTAATAAAAAATATTTAAAACAAGTTAAACAACATCTTAAAAAAAATAAGATTAAGAAATTTAAAAT
The DNA here is from genome assembly GCF_059417735.1 of Candidatus Pelagibacter sp. PS_44. Classification (NCBI taxonomy): domain Bacteria; kingdom Pseudomonadati; phylum Pseudomonadota; class Alphaproteobacteria; order Candidatus Pelagibacterales; family Candidatus Pelagibacteraceae; genus Candidatus Pelagibacter; species Candidatus Pelagibacter sp. PS_44. Next base: position 572,792 of record NZ_CM182063.1, on the reverse strand, counting down.
TGTATTAGAACCAGCAAAAAGAAATACAGCTCCAGCTATTTTAAGCACAGCTCTAATTAAAGATATTCCTGATGATCAACCGTTAATGTTTTTTACAGCCGATCATTTGATTGAAAAGATGAGTATTTTTAATAAAGCAATTAATAGAAATAAATCAAATTTAACTGATCAAAATATTTTTATATTTGGAATAAAACCAACATCTCCATCAAGTGAATATGGATATTTTGTAACTAAAAAAATTAAAGGAAATGTTAATAAAGTAATTAAATTTATTGAAAAACCAAAAGAAGCTAAAGCTAAACAGGTTATAAAACAAAAAGGTTATTGGAATTCAGGAATGTTTTTCCTTAGAAAAGATTCAATAATAAATAATTTTAAAAAACACCAGCCAATTATTTATAAAAATTGTGTTAACTCTATTAAAAAAGCAAAACTTAAAAATAATACTTATTATTTAAATAAAGCGTCATTTATTAAAGCAACTGCTAAATCTTTTGATTATGCAATTTTAGAAAAAACAAAAAAAATTAATGGTATTAAATTAGATATACCTTGGTCTGATCTTGGAAGTTGGAAAGAGATTTTAAAAATGTATGACAAAAACAAAAATAAATATGCTAAGAAAAAAAATGTTTATTATCGACCCTGGGGTAGGTATACTAATTTGTTTGAAGGAAAAGAATTCTTAATTAAAGAATTATTCGTTAAACCTAAAGGTATTTTAAGCCTTCAAAAACATCATCATAGATCCGAACATTGGTTAGTTACACAAGGAAATCCAAAAATAACTTTAAATAAAAATAAGTTCATAAAAAAGCCTAATGAACATGTATTTATTCCATTGCAGGCTATTCATAGAATTCAAAACCCTGGAAAGAAACCAGTCAAAATTATGGAAGCACAAATAGGATCAATTCTTAAAGAAACAGATATTGTTAGATATCAAGATATATACGGCCGTATTAAATAATACTTTCAGCTATTATGCTTCTAGCTATGTTACCTGTACAAACGAATAAGATATTTTTCTTTATAAAATAATTTTATAAATTCCAATTAAGAATAGTGGTATTTGTAAACCAAAATTAGTTAGTATTGCTCTATCTTTTGATAAAAATCCTGCAACAGTCCACCCAACCACACCTAAACCATGAAAGTAAATATTGATAGGATAGATATTTAAATTAGTTAATAATATTCCAGTTAACACTAAAGCAGTACTGATCCATTTAAGGTATTTTTTAATAAACATAATCTCCTCTATATGTAAGTTTTATGAGAATTTTATTACAATTATAACAGATACAAAAATCTTTATTAGCAGGGTATTGACAAAAAAAAATGTTATGTTATAACATCACATAGTGAATAATAATGATATAGTTTTTGATATAATTAAGAAATCGAAGAAGCATTTAACTGCCTATGAAATACTAGATAAATTTCAAAAATTTAAAAAGATACAACCAATGGCTGTTTACAGATCTTTAAAAAAACTAATTGAAGAAGACAAGATACATAAATCCAATCAGAATAAAACGTATGTATTGTGCAGTCATGAGCATGTTAAACATAATCCATCTATAGCTATTTGTAGAGATTGTGGAGACACAGAAGAGCTTAAATCAGAATTATTTGAAACAATATTTAAAAAAAACCCAATTAAAAATTATGACTTCAGTAATTTTCAGCTTGAAGTTTCAACAATATGTAGGAGATGTAACTAATGGAACACGCGCACGAATTACCAGAATTTCTTCATTTTTTAGAAGAACTTATAGAAGAATACGAAATATTAAGAGGATTTATATTTGGTTTTGTGCATACTTTAATTCCATTAATTGGTTTTTATTCAGGTTGGAGTATAAACCGTTTTTTAAAATTAATTTCTAATGGTGCAATTGCTGGAATAATTGGAATAGTTTTAGCTCATATTATAGCAGACTTTATAGCGGCCTTACTTGATCCTGATTTAAAAAGTGCAGCTATTGGTATTGTGCTTGGAGGTTTTTTACCTCTTTTATCCGTACCTTTTTTAGAAAAATATGTAACAAAAAGTCAGTATCACACTGTTGTAGGTGATCATGAAGATCTAAAAAAAGATTTGAAAACCAAGCATAAATAAAATATCTAATAGGGAAATGAGTACAGTTTCCCTTACATTAAATGAAATTTTTGATTTAGCAAAAAAAACATTATTAGCTAATGGTTGTGATGAAGAGAATGCTAGTATTTTAGCTGACACAATTATGAGAGCTGAAAGAGACGGCTCTGTGTCTCATGGTTTGTTTAGATTACCTGCTTATGTTGCGGGCTTAAAAAGTAAAAAGATTAATGGTAAAGCAAGACCTGAATTAGAAAATGTTGCTCCAAGTATTATTAAAGTATTAGGTAATAATGCAGTTGCTCCTATGGTTTTAAGTTTAGGACTACCCGCTGTTATTGAATTAGCAAAAAAAAATGGCGTAGCAGTTCTAGCTATAAAAAATTCACATCACATGGCAGCCCTTTGGCCTGAAACTGAAGCTATTGCCGAAGCTGGCCTAGTCGGTATCGCTTGTACGTCTTATAAGCCTGCTGTTGCTCCAGCTGGTGCTACGAAACCTTTATATGGCACAAACCCAATTTCTTTTGCTTGGCCTAGACCAGGTAAAACTCCAGTTGTCTATGATATGGCCACTGCCTCAATGGCAATGGGTGAAGTTCAGATTGCAAAAAGAGAAGGACACAAAGTTCCCCTTGGAACAGGCTTAACTAAAGAAGGCAAAGAAACAACTGATCCTGGAGAAATTGCCGATGGTGGAGTTATACTTCCATTTGGTGGTTATAAAGGGTCTAGTATAGCAATGATGGTTGAGTTATTAGCTGGAGCATTAATTGGAGAAAATTTTAGTTTTGAAACTGCTGCTAAAGATAATAACGATGGTGGTCCGCCAAGTGGTGGTGAATTTATTATAGCAATCTCACCAGATAAAATTTCCGATAAAGGTTGGGATAAACATGCTGATAAATTTTTTAGTAAAATGTCAGCTATGGATGGGGTTAGACTTCCAGGTGAAAGAAGGCATAAAAATAGATTAGATAAAGGACCAAGAAATATTAATGAAGAACTTGTTAATAAAATTAAATCTTTAAGCTAATTCAATTTCAATAGGGGTGTGATCTGAAGGTTTTTCTTTTCCTCTGGGGTCTTTGTTAATATTAACATTCTTAACTATATTTAATAAAGAATTTGATACTAAGAAGTGATCAATTCTTAATCCATTATTTTTTTGCCAAGCACCTCTCATATAATCCCAATAAGTATATCCTTCTGTTCCACCATGAATATGACGGTAAGCATCATGAAATCCTAAATTAATTATTTCTCTAAATTTTTTTCTTATCTCAAGTCGGTATAAAGCATCATCTTCAAACCCTTTAATATTATAAGCATCTTCTGCTGAAGGAAGAATATTAAAATCACCTGCTAAAATAATATTTTCATTTTTTTTTGAAAGAGACTTTAGTTGTTTAATCAAACTATCTAACCACATTTTTTTATAAGAATATTTTTCTGTATCAACTGGATTGCCATTTGGCGTATAAATATTAATTATTTGTATATTTTTTTTCTTATATTTTAATTCTGCTGAAATAATTCTAGATTGTTTCAATTTGTCTTTAATCAAATCTATTCTAACATTTTCTAGTTTATGCTTAGATATAATAGCAACACCGTTATAACTTTTTTGACCAAATACAAAACTTTCATAATCTAATGCTGAAAAATCATCATAGGGAAAAGTCTCATCTTGTGTTTTAATTTCTTGCATCATAACAACATCAGGAGAAAATTTTTGAAGGTATTCTTTAATATTTTCAATTCTTGCTCTAACAGAATTAACATTCCAAGATGTGATAACCATTATATAGAAAATGAAACACCACAACCGCAAGAAGATTTGCTTTGTGGGTTAGAAATTTTAAATTGATCACCAATTAGTTCTGAAACATAGTCTACTTCAGATCCTTTTAATAAATCAGCTGAAGTTTTATCTATTAGAATTTTTTCATAATTTAGATCATCATTAGATATCTCATTATCAAAAGTAAATTCATATTGAAAACCAGAACATCCACCACCTTTAATAGCGATTCTAAAAAAAGAACCAGGAGATTTTTTGGAGAGCAAATTATTAATCTGTTTTATAGCTTTATCTGTAAATTTAATTTCTTTAAACATAACACAACACTGATATTACTATTATAATATCAATTTATTGAATTTAAAGCATGAATAATTACTCTCATTTAGCTCTTTCTAAAAGTATAGGTCGTTTACATAAAGAAAACAGTTCAGTTTATAGAACGTCTTTTCAAAGAGATAGAGATAGAATTATACATAGTGCTTCCTTTAGAAGACTTAAACATAAAACACAAGTTTTCGTTAATACAGAGGGTGATCATTACAGAACTAGAATTACTCATTCAATAGAAGTTGCACAAATAGCCAGATCTATTGCTAAATATTTAGGTTTGAATGATGATCTTTCAGAAACTTTAAGCCTTGCTCATGATCTGGGTCACACTCCATTTGGTCATGCAGGTGAAGATGCTCTTAATGATTGCATGATAAATTACGGAGGATTTGATCATAACCTTCAAACTTTAAGAATTGTTATGTTTTTAGAACACAAGTATCTAAAATTTAAAGGACTAAATTTAACAATAGAAACACTAGATGGATTGTTAAAGCATAATGGTCCTGTTAATGACCTATCTACTGTTAACAGATTAATTGGATTAAAAAATTTTAATAAAAAAATGAAATATAAGAATTCAGGATCACTTGAAGCACAAATTTCAACAATTTCTGATGATATTGCTTATAACAATCATGATATTCAAGATGGAATAAAAGCTAAATTATTTGATTTAAATGACTTAATTGAAATTAATTTTTTTAGAGATATTTATAAATCACATAAAAAAAATATTAAAAAAAATAACAAAGATATTTTGATATATCAAATTATAAGAGACTCGATTGATTTAATGGTTAGAGATTTGATTGCTAATACAAAGTACAATTTAAAGATTAATAAAATTGAAACTATAAAAGATGTTTATAATTTTGATAATAGTATTGTTTGCTTTTCAAATAAGTTTTTATCAATTGAAAAAGAAATTAGACTTTTTTTAAGAACTAAAATGTATAATAATAAAAATGTATTATTAAAAAATAATCAAGGTAAGAAAATTATCAGTAAATTATTTTTTAAGATAAAAAAAAACCCATCGAAGTATATATCGAAGGACCAATTAAAAGCAGACTCTAATAGAGCAATAGCTGATTTTATTTCTGGTATGACTGACAGGTATGCAATTAATTTAAATAAAATTATTTAATGAACATTTTTGATTTATACTTAGACAAGATATTAATATTAATTAAAAAACTAAATAAAGATAAATTAATTGTTTTGCCAGAATCTTTAAATGGAATTAATGTTGATATTCCACCTGCTAACTTTGATTGTGATATTTCAACAAATGTAGCAATGTTCTTATCAAAAATTAACAAACAATCCCCAATTGACTTAGCTAATTTTTTAATTAAAGAAATAAAGAAACAAGATGTGTTAATTGACTCAATAAATGTAGTAAAACCAGGTTTTATCAACATTAAATTTAAATCAGAATATTGGAATAATTTTATAAAGAATGTAAATGACAATCACATAAATTATGGAACCAATATTAAAGAAAAGAAAAAAAAATATTTAATTGAATTTGTATCCGCCAACCCCACAGGTCCGTTACATGTGGGTCATTGTAGGGGGGCAATTTTGGGTGATGTTATATCTAATCTATTGATATTTAATAAACATGATGTTTCAAAAGAATATTATGTAAATGATTACGGTAATCAAATTATAAATTTTACTAAGTCTGTTTATTATCGAATTAGAGAAATAATTTATAATGAAAACTTTCCAAAAGATAATACAGATCTTTATCCAGGTGACTATTTAATAGATATAGCTAACAATATTATAAAGATCAAAAATGATTATAAATTTGACAATTTTGAGCATATAGCTAAAGAATTAACACTTCTTTCTGTTTCCGAATCTTTAAAATTGATTAAGGGAAATTTAGCAAATCTTGGAATAATTCACGATAAGTTTACTAGTGAAACTACTATTGTCCAAAATAATGAAGTTGAAAAAGTAATTGAAAATCTTAGACAAAAAAAATTGATCTATCAGGGAAAAATCAAAGCTCCTAAAGGAGATAATGATAGAGGATGGATAGAAAGAGAGCAGCTTTTATTTAGATCTACAGATTTTGGTGATGATAAAGATAGAGCTTTACAAAAATCAGACAAAACATGGACATATTTTGCAAGCGATGTTGCTTACCATCATAACAAATTAGAGAGAAATTATGATGTTTTAATTAATATTTTGGGCGCAGATCATGCCGGCTATATTAAAAGAATTACCTCGGTTGTTGAAGCGTTATCAGGATCTAAGAATAAGTTAGTTTGTAAAGTTAGCCAACTTGTAAAACTTATTAAAGAAGGGAAACCTTTTAAAATGTCTAAAAGAAAAGGAGACTATATAACTGTTGAAGACTTAATTTCTGAAGTTGGAAAGGATGCTACAAGATTTATTATGTTAAATAGAAGTAGTGATGTTGAGCTTGATTTTGATTTTAGCAAAGTCAAAGAAAAATCTAAAGAAAATCCTCTTTATTATGTTCAATACTGTTTTGCTAGAATTTCATCTGTCTTTAGACATGTGGGATTAGATATTAATAAGGATTTAAAAATGAAAGAATATAACTTTAATTATTCTAAAGATGAAATAAATATATTAAAAAAAATTGCTGAATGGCCAAAATGCATAGAAACTGCAAGTTCAAGGCTTGAGCCTCATAGAATACCTATTTACCTTTATGAACTTTCATCTGAATTTCATTCATACTGGAATATGGGCAAAGAAGATAAGAGCAAAAGATTCATAAATGACAATAAAAAAATTCCTAATGATAAATTAGTTTTTTTAAAAATAATATCTAATGTAATTAAAAGTGGTATGTCTATTGTAGGAGTTAGCACTCCTGAAAAAATGTAATGTTTAAAGAGTTAAAATATCTTTTTTTTATATTATTTATAATATTAACAATTTTTTTGGCTGTTGATTATTATTTTTCAGATAATAATAAAAAGAAATCCTACAGAGCAGTACAAGAAATTAATGAAATGATTATTTCTTATTCAGAAAAACTAATTTTGTTAAATAACGACACCGATAATGTTGTAAAATATGTTGAAAAAAATTTAGATAATAAAAAAAAAAGTCATAGTTTTTGGAAATTGATAAACAGTGATGATTAATAGAAGAAGTTTTATAATAGGAATTAAATCAACAATATTGAATAAAAAAGAAATATTCTTTTTAAAAAAATATAAACCCTGGGGAATAATTCTTTTTAAGCGCAATATTAAGACAATTAAACAAACAAAAAAATTAACCAATCACATTAAAAAGATATTCAATGATACAAAATACCCTATTTTATTAGATCAAGAAGGAGGTAGAGTTAACAGGCTTACAAATTTTCTAAATAATGATTTATCAACTAGTGAATTTTTTGGAAATTTATATTCTAAAGATAGAAAAATTTTTAATGTTAAATATAATGAATTTATTACAGAAACAGCTAATCATCTTAAGTTAATAGGTGTAAATCTCAATACTGTCCCTGTTCTTGATTTAAGATTAAAAGGTTCAAGCTCCATCATAGGTGATAGATCTTTTTCCCATGATCCCAAAGTAGTTTCAAGAATTGGTGATATTTGCATAGAAAATTTTCATAAAAATAAAATAGGAACCATTATGAAGCATATTCCAGGGCATGGTTTAGCAAAAGTAGATAGCCATAAATTAACACCTACAATCAAACAAAATCTTAAATATTTGTCAAAAAAGGATTTTATACCATTTAAGAACAAGAGATGTCTTTTTGGGATGACGGCACATATTGTCTATTCTCATATTGATAAAGTTTATACAGCCACTCATTCAAAAAAAGTAATAGATATAATTCGTAAAAAAATTAAATTTCAAAATATTTTGTTGTCAGATGATATTTCGATGAAAAGTTTAAAATTTAGTATAAAAGATAATACGATAAAAGCATTCAGTGCTGGATGTGATTTGGTTTTACACTGCAATGGAAATCTTAAGGAAATGAAAGCTGTGGCTATTAATTCTCCATTTTTAAACAAATTTATAATTAAAAAAACATCACAATTTTACAAAATTATAAGCTAATATTTAGAATGTCGATTAATGATTCTAAAAACTTCAATGTTGATCTTGATAATTATCAAGGACCTCTTGATATATTATTAGATTTAGCAAAAGCTCAAAAGGTTAATCTCGAAGATATTTCAATAACTTTATTAGCCGACCAATTTCATAATTATATAAAAAGTCAATCTAATTTGAATTTAGAAGTTGCCTCAGAATATTTATTAATGGCAACTTGGCTTACATATTTAAAATCTAAATTATTATTACCCGGTAATCCTGAAGAAGAATTTAAAGTTTTAGAAGTTGCTGAAAAATTAAAATTACAATTAAAAAAATTGGAATTAATTCGTTTACTTTCTGATCAAATGTTAAAAAGAAAAAGATTAGGTAGAGAAATTAGACTTAGAGGAATCAAAGGTAATATAAGATCAATTTATAGCACGGAATATAAATTAAACTTATACGAATTACTTAAATCTTATTCATCTATTATTATGACAAAAGATTTTCAAAGAATGAATATCCCCAAACTACCTGTTTTCACCACAGAAGATGGCATTAAAAGAATTAAAGAATTTTTTGGTAAACTCATAGATTGGAAAAATATAAATGACTTGATACCCAGTACGTTTAAGAGTGGTCTTAAATATAAACGTACTGGAAAAGCAGGAATTTTCGCTGGATCCCTTGAACTTGTTAAAGAAGGCAATCTTACAATCAAACAAGATAATTTATTTGATGAAATTTATGTTAAGGAAATTAAATGAACAAGGTTAAAAAGAATTTGAAAAATAATATTTTTGAATTTCCAAAAAAAATAAATGTTGGAGAAAAAGAAGTTGAAGCTATAGTTTTTGCAGCAGCAGAACCTTTGGATATTGAAACAATTGAGTCAAAAATTTCAAAAAAAATTAATGTTTTAAAAACTTTAGAAAAACTTCAAACAGATTATTCGTCAAGAGGCATTAATTTAGTTTGTATTTCTAACAAATGGTCATTTAGAACTTCTGAAACTTTATCAAATTTAATGTCACAGGAAAAAACAGTTGAAAAAAAACTTTCAAGAGCTGCAATAGAAACATTGGCAATTATTGTTTATCACCAGCCAGTAACTAGAGCTGAAATTGAGGAAATTAGAGGTGTAGCATTTGGTACAAATACATTGGAAATACTTATGGAGTTAAACTGGGTCAAACCCCAAGGAAGAAAAGATGTTCCTGGTAAACCAATTCAATATGCAACTACTGATGACTTTTTAAGTCATTTCAGTCTTCAAAAATTGTCTGACTTACCTACAGTTGATGAATTGGGATCTGCTGGTTTAATTGATAGTTCAAATATTGATAATGCAATTTTTGGTACTGGTAAGTTTTACAAGGAGAAACAGGAAGAAAAAAAGGAAGATATCTATGAAAATATAGATGAGATGTTAAGCAGCACATTGAATTCCAATGAAGACAAATAAAAAGTTTCTTTAAAATACTATTTAAAAGATGTATAAAACCTTATGAGCATTGGAATTTGGCAAATAGCAATCGTTGTAATTTTAGTTGTCCTACTATTTGGTAGAGGTAAGATTTCTAGTCTAATGGGTGATGTAGCCAAGGGTATTAAAAGTTTTAAAAAAGGAATGGCTTCAGACATTACCGATGAACCAGAGCCAAAAAATATTTCTGAAGATAATCAAGACAGTAAAGACAAAGAGTAAGTCAAATGCCCACTATAGGCTGGTTTGAGATTTTATTAATAGTAGCAGTAGCTATTATTGTAATTGGCCCTAAAGATTTTCCATTTATGTTAAAAAAAGTAGGTTCATGGATTGGTACAACAAAGAGATATATTAACAATATTCAAAGTGAAGTTGCAGATTTAGATATTGAAGCTAATGAAATAAAAAAATCAAAAGAAGAGAATAAAAATAAAGATAAAGATAATGACAAAATCTGATAATGACGGAGGCTTCATAAGTCACTTAGCTGAATTAAGAAAAAGATTAATCCATTCATTTATTTTTTTATTCATATTTTTTATAGGATGTTATTTTTTTTCTGAGAGTTTATATGGTTTTTTGGTAGAACCTTTTGCTAAAGCAGTAAAAGAAACTGGTACAGATAGAAGATTGATTTTTACTGCACTACAAGAAACTTTTTTAACTTATTTAAAAGTTTCTTTTTTTGCTGCTTTCTTTGTAACCTGTCCATATATATTAATGCAAATCTGGAAATTTATCGCTCCTGGATTGTATAAGCATGAAAAAGTTGCAATAATTCCATACTTAGTTTTAACACCTATATTATTTTTTTTAGGAGGAATGCTTGTTTATTATCTGATAATGCCTCTTGCAATTAAATTTTTTTTATCATTTGAAAGCTCAGGAGCCGCAACTGGTTTACCTATTCAGCTAGAGGCTAAAGTAAATGAATATTTATCCTTAGTAATGAAGTTAATTTTTGCATTTGGGATTAGTTTTCAGTTACCAGTTGTCTTAAGTTTACTTGCTAGAGTAGGAATTGTTGATGCTCAATTTCTAAGAGAAAGAAGAAAGTATGTTGTTGTAATAATTTTTGCTGCTGCTGCATTATTGACACCACCAGATCCAATAACACAAATTGGTTTAGCCATACCTTTATTGATTTTATATGAATTATCTATATTTTCAGTAAATATTATTGAAAAAAAGAATAAATTAGATGCATAATATTAAAGATATTAGAAGTGATATTTCATTATTTAAAGATGGTCTTAAAAAAAGATTTATTGATGTCGATTTTGAAAAAATTTTATTATTAGATGAAAATAATAGAAAATTTATACAAGAAAAAGAAAATTTAGAAAAAGAAAAAAAAGAAATATCTAAATCAAAAGATAAATCTTTATTTGAAAAATCAAAAGAAATTTCAAAAAAAATTGAAGAAATTGCATCATCTCAAAGTAAAATAAAAAATGAATTAGACAATATTTTAGCATCATTACCGAATTTACCGTATAATGATGTTCCGATAGGTAAAGATGAAAACTCTAATATTGAAATTTTAAAATCAGGAAAAATACCAAATTTTACTTTCAAGCCCAAGTCTCATTATGAGCTAGGTGAAAATCTAAATATGCTTGATTTTGATCTTGCGACAAAAACCACAGGATCTAGATTTGTCTTTGTTAAAGATAAACTTGCTTTACTAGAAAGAGCGATTTCTAATTTTATGCTTGATACTCATATTAATTTAAATGGTTATAAAGAAGTATCACCTCCATTAATTGCAACCGACTCTACAATGTTTGGAACAGGTCAATTACCAAAATTTGATAATGATCAGTTTGAACTCAAACTTGATGATTCAAATGATAGAAAGTTTTTAATACCAACTGCTGAGGTGATATTAACCAATATGGTTAAAGATCAGATTATTGATAAAGAAATTCTTCCAATAAGAATGGTTGCATCAACACCATGCTTTAGAAAAGAAGCTGGCAGCTATGGAAAGGACACTAAGGGAATGATTAGGCAACATCAGTTCTACAAAGTTGAAATGGTTAGTATTGTAGAGCCAAACCAATGTTTAGCTGAATTAGATAGAATGACTAACTGTGCAACAAAAATTCTAGACTTGTTAAAACTACCTTACAGAAAGATTATATTATGCTCAGGTGATATGGGTTTTAGTGCAGAAAAAACTTTTGATATTGAAGTTTGGTTACCATCTGAAAATAAATATAGAGAAATTTCAAGCTGTTCCTCTTGTGGTTCTTTTCAAGCCAGAAGAATGAAAGCTAGATATAAAAATAGTAAAAAAGAGACAGTATTTGTTGGAACTCTTAATGGAAGTGGTTTGGCTGTTGGCAGAACAATAGTAGCAATACTTGAAAATTATCAACAAGAGGATGGTTCAATTCTTATTCCAGAGGCTTTAAAACCATACATGAATAATATTGATAAAATCAATAAGATTTAAAGTTGTTTTAATCACTCATTTGTTATAAGTATTCATTTTAATCTAGGAGAAATATGGATCAAGGAATAGGTCAATTTATACCATTAATTTTAATTTTTGTTATTTTTTACTTTTTTTTAATAAGACCTCAACAAAAGAAAGTTAAAGAGCATAAAGCCATGGTTGAGAACTTAACAAGAGGAGACAAAGTTGTTACCTCTGCTGGAATTATTGGAACCATTGAAAGAGTTATTGATAACGAAAAAGTTGAGGTTTTAATTTCTGAAAATGTTAAAGTTGAGATTATTAAATCTACAGGTATTCAAGGTTTACTAAATACACCTGAAGTTAAAAAATAATATCAAGTTGAAGTGTTATATTTTTCAAAATTAAGAATTATTATAATATCTATAATAACTATATTTTTTTTATTTATATCGTTATCAAATTTTTTAAATACTGAAGATAAATTTTTTTCAAACAAAATAAATCTTGGTTTAGATCTACAGGGTGGATCTTATCTTTTACTCGAAATTGATAATGATCCTGTGGAACTTCAAAAATTACAGAACACAGCAACCGATATTAGAAATTTTCTAAACAAGGAAAATATTAAATTTATAGATTTAAGAATATCCAATAAATCTATAATTTTTAATGTAGATCCAACCTTAAAAGAAAAGATAGAGTCTTTTTTTATGGATAAAGATAGTGAGATAAATCCTTATTATCCGCAATACAAATCTCACCAGTTTGACTTAATATTTTCAAATAATGAATTTCAACTAAAGCTTTCAGATTATGGGTTAGTTGAAATTAAAACATCATCACAGGATCAGGCAATTGAAATAGTTAGAAGAAGAGTTGATGAAGTAGGTACAAATGAACCAAATATTCTAAAAAGAGGAAATGATAGAATTTTAGTTGAATTACCAGGTTTAGATGATCCTATGAGGATAAAATCTTTATTAGGAAAAACTGCCAATTTAAGTTTTCGTTTTATAACACAAAATGACAATGATACTTTTGGTGCAGAAATTCTTAAGTACGATGATGAAATAAACGAAGCCTTGGTAAGTAAAAGAATAATTTTGAGTGGTGAAAACCTACTTGATGCACAACCTAATATGAATACTCAAACCAACGAAACAGTTGTGTCTTTCAATCTTGATAGAGTAGGTGCTAAAAGATTTGGTAAAGCTACTACAGAAGGAATTGGCAAACAACTAGCTATAGTTCTTGATGGTAAAATTGTTAGTGCACCTGTAATAAGAGATGCCATAGTAAGTGGATCTGGACAAATTAGTGGAAACTTTACATTTCAATCAGCTACTGATCTAGCTTTACTTCTTAGATCTGGAGCATTGCCAGCCCCACTTAACATAATAGAAGAGCGTACAGTTGGGCCAGATCTTGGACAAGATTCGATAAATGCTGGTATAATTTCACTATGTATTGGATTTGCTTTGGTTATAATTTTTATGATTTATAAGTATAAAGTATTTGGTTTCATTGCAAATATCACTTTGATTGTAAATTTATTTTTTCTGATTGGTATACTGACATTATTTGGAGCAACTTTAACGTTACCTGGAATTGCTGGAATAATATTAACTGTTGGTATGGCTGTTGACGCAAATGTTTTAATTTTTGAGAGAATTAAAGAAGAATTAAGAGAAGAAAAAAATAATATTATAGCATTCGACTCAGGTTATGTTAAATCCAAAACAGCAATCATTGATGCCAATGTAACAACTTTAATTGCAGCAATTATATTATTTTTTATGGGTTCAGGACCAGTTAAAGGGTTTTCTGTAACATTAGCTGTAGGAATATTTACAACATTATTTTCGGTTTATTTTATTGCAAGATTATTAACAAGTTTTTATGTGGTCAAAAATAAAGAAAAACCTAAACTTATTTAGATGATAAATTTTAATAAATTTTATAAATCATTCAGTATAGTCTCAACATTGTTAGTTGCTATTTCAATTATACTTTTATCTTTTAAAGGTCTAAATTTTGGTATTGACTTTAAAGGGGGCACATTAATTGAATTAAGAACACAATATAACCAAACTAATGTAGCAACTCTTCGTGGTGTATTCAGTAAAATGAATTTAGGGGATGTTAATATCAAAAAATTTGGTCAAGATAGTGATTATTTGATTAAAATTGAAAAAAAAGACACAAGTTCAAATATTATTGAATTAATTAAAGAAGATCTTACCAATTCAATTGGAGAAAATTTTACCTTTAGAAGAGTTGAAAATGTTGGCCCCAAGGTAAGTTCTGAACTCTTAAAGTCTGGTATAACTGCAATACTTTTGTCGTTAGCAGCAATGTTATTTTATATTTGGATAAGATTTGAATGGCAGTTTAGTTTAGGTGCAATTATAGCTTTGTTTCATGATGTTCTAATAACACTTGGTTTATTCTCTCTATTAAATTTAGAAATTAATTTATCGATAGTAGCCGCAGTTTTAACAATAGTTGGCTATTCGATGAATGATACTGTTGTAATTTTTGATCGTGTAAGAGAAAATCTCAGAAAATATTCTGATATTAAAATCTTTGACCTAACTAATAAGTCGATAAATGAAACTCTATCTAGAACTCTAATTACCTCAATAACCACATTACTTGCTTTAGTTTCAATATATTTATTCGGTGGAGAGATACTTAAAGGTTTTTCACTCGCTATGATATTTGGGGTTATTTTTGGAACTTATTCTTCAATCTATATTGCCAATCCAATATTAGTTAAATTAAGAGTATCACAAAAAACTATTATAAAAGAAGAAGCAGAAAAAAATTAATATAAATTTTGTGCCGCTACCATTGAAAGTAACATTGGTAGAGAAAGAAGTGTATTTGTTCTTGAAAACAGCATAGCTGTTCTTGCTGATTTTGCTTTAACATCAGGTTCACACTCAACCATGCCTAAAGCTCTTTTTTGATTTGGCCAAATTATAAACCAAACATTAAATGCCATATATAAACCAAGCCACATACCAATACCTATAGCTGTATATTTTCCTCCACCACCTAAAGTCATAGCATCGTGTAAATAACCATTTAAATAAGCTAAAATTAATCCAGATAGAACTGTTAGTAATGCAGCGTATCTAAAATAAAATAATGCGGCTGGAGCAATAACTTTGCCTATAGCGGGCTTTTGTTCATCAGGGATCTTTGGCATATTTGGAATTTGTACAAAGTTAAAATACCAAAGAAGCCCAATCCACATTATAGCAACCGTTACATGAATAAATCTTGTTAACCAACTCCAAAAAATTGTATCAAAATCAAAACCACCATTACCATAAAATAACACTAGAAAAAAAATTACAGCTAAAGCTAATGATGCGTGAATAGTTTTTGGAAGTGATGATAGTAAATTACCCATAATTAGAATCAATTATACACTAAATTTTTAAATCTTTAACCCCTTTTTAAATTTTTCTTCGAGCATGGGTTTTAAGAATTCACCAGTATAACTACCTTTTATTTTGATAATATCCTCAGGTTTGCCCTCTGCGATAATATTTCCACCTTTGACACCACCTTCAGGTCCCATATCGACAATATAGTCTGCTGTTTTAATTACATCTAGATTATGTTCAATAACAACAACTGTATTTCCTAGAGCTACAAATGTGTGCAATATTTCTAATAGTTTTTTAATATCATGTTGATGAAGACCTGTTGTAGGCTCATCTAATATGTACATAGTTCTTCCTGTAGATCTTTTTGAAAGTTCCTTAGCTAATTTAATACGTTGAGCCTCACCACCAGATAGAGTTGTAGCTTGTTGTCCAATTTTTATATAACCAAGACCTACCTTCTTTAATGTTAATAATTTAGTTTTAATATTTGAAATATTTTCAAAATATTCACACCCTTCATCTACAGACATGTCTAAAACATCTGCAATACTTTTTCCTTTAAATTTAATCTCTAAGGTTTCTCTGTTATACCTAGTTCCTTTACATTCATCACATTGTATATAAACATCAGGCAAGAAATGCATTTCATAAGTAATTACACCATCCCCCTCGCATGCTTCGCAACGACCACCTTTAACATTAAATGAAAATCTTCCAGGTTTATAACCACGAGTTTTTGACTCAGGAAGCGCTGTAAACCAATCTCTAATAGGACCAAAAGCACCAGTATAAGTAGCTGGATTTGATCTAGGTGTTCTTCCAATTGGAGACTGGTCGATATCTATAATTTTATCAATAAGTTCAACTCCCTTATATCCTTTAAATGCTTTTGGTACTTTTCGAGCCTTATTATTTAAGGTTAAATTAAGCGCATGATATAAGGTCTGCAGTATCAACGTGGACTTACCACTTCCAGAAACTCCTGTTACACAAGTAAAACTACCAATTGGTATTTTTAGATTTACATTATTTAAATTATTTCCACATGCACCATTAATTTCTACAAATCTACCATTTTTAGCAAGCCTTCTTATTTTTGGTATTTCGATATATTTTTTGTGAGATAAGTATTGTCCGGTTATGCTATTTTTGTTTTTTAAGATTTCATTATAAGTTCCCTGAGCTATAATTTCTCCACCCTTAGTTCCAGCTTCAGGACCCAAATCAATTATATGATCTGCATTTTCCATAGTTTCTGTATCATGCTCAACAACTATTACAGTGTTTCCTAAATCTCTAAGTCTTTTGAGTGCATCAATTAGTTTAACATTGTCTTTTTGATGTAATCCAATAGATGGCTCATCTAGAACATAAAGAACTCCAGTTAATCCAGAGCCAATCTGAGACGCTAATCTTATTCGTTGAGCCTCTCCACCTGATAAAGTTCCAGACTCACGAGAGAGAGTTAGATAATCCAAACCAACATTTAAAAGAAAATTTAATCTTTCATTAATTTCTTTTAAAATATGTTCAGCTATTTTAAATTGTCTTTTATCTAATTTAACTTCTAATTCTTTAAACCACTTAGAGGCATCTAAAATTGATTTTTTTGTAACTTCGCTTATGTTTAGATTATCTATCTTTACACATAAAGCCTCTTCTTTAAGTCTGTTTCCATTACATCCTTCACAGGCTGAATCTGATTGATACTCGGCTATTGCCTCTCTCTTCCATTCACTATCAGATTCCAAAAATCTTCTTTCTAAATTATTGATAACACCCTCAAAAGTTTTCTTGTGTGAATATTTTTCATATCCATCATCATAATTAAATTTTATTTCTTCTTCATTTGAACCAAATAAAATTACATCCTTAATTTTTTTTGGTAATTTTTTCCACTTTTCATCCAATGAGAATCCGTAATGTTTTGCTATTGAAGCTAGTGTTTGTGCATAATATAGCGTTGTAGATTTGGCCCATGGTTCAATTGCTCCATCAGCGATACTTTTTCTATCATCGGGTATTACTAAATTTGGATCTACATTTAGTTTTATGCCAATACCCTCACATTCTGCACAGGCACCGTACGGACTATTAAAAGAAAATAGTCTTGGTTCAATCTCTTCAATAGTAAATCCACTCTCAGGACATGCAAATTTAGTTGAGTAAATTAATTTTTCAATTTTTCTAAACTTTTGAGGTAAGGTTTCATCTTCATATTCAACAAAAACCAAGCCATTTGATAGATTTACAGCCGCTTCTATACTTTCAGCCAACCTATTTCCAAGAGATGAATTAATAACAATTCTATCTACAAGAACCGATATATCGTGTTTGATTTTTTTATCTAAATCAGGAGCTTTTTCAATATCATATAAAACTTCATCTATCTTAATTTTTCTAAAACCTCTTCTTTTATAACTAAGAATGTCTTTTTTATATTCACCCTTACGACCTCTTACTACTGGAGCGTAAATATAAATTGTAGATTTTTTTGGTAATTTTTTTATTAAATCTACAATTTGAGTAATTGTTTGTGATGTTATAGGTTTGCCAGTAAATGGAGAGAATGGTATTCCAGCTCTTGCATAAAGTACTCTCATGTAGTCATATATTTCTGTTACAGTAGCAACTGTTGATCTTGGATTTTTTGAAGTATTTTTTTGTTCTATAGCTATAGCAGGACTTAAACCTTCAATAAGATCAACATTTGGTTTTTTCATTTTATCTAAAAATTGACGTGCATAGGCAGATAAACTTTCAACATAACGTCTTTGACCCTCAGCATAAATTGTATCGAAAGCAAGAGAGGACTTTCCTGAACCTGAAAGTCCAGTAATGACTACAAATTGATCTTTAGGAATTTCAACTGAAACATTCTTTAAATTATGTTCTTTTGCACCCTTGATAACTATCTTTTTGATCATAATTTTAGTTGCTTTAAATTAATAAAATTAATATTCAGGTTATATTGTGATATAAAAACTAAATAAATAAATAAACATTTTAAAATATTATGGCTGGAAGTTTAAATAAAGTATTATTAATTGGGCGTTTAGGCGCAGACCCTGAGATTAAACAAATGGTAAATGGAAAAAGTGTTGCAAGATTAAGTTTAGCAACAAGCCAAACCTGGAAAGACAAAACTTCTGGTGAAAAAAAAGAAAAGACTGAATGGCACCGTATAGTTGTATTTAATGATGGTTTAGTAAATGTAGTGCAGCAATATCTAAAAAAAGGTGCTCAAATTTATGTTGAAGGTCAAATTGTAACAAGAAAATGGAAAGATGAGCAGTCTGGACAAGATAAATATTCAACTGAAATTGTAATACAAGGGTACAATTCTTCTCTTACAATGCTTGGTGGCGGCAACACAGGTGGTGGAATTCAAAATGATAATAATCAAGTATCAAATAATAATTTTGAAGACTCGCCACAAACATCAAACGATATGGATGACGAAATTCCATTTTAGTTTTTTATGCCTAACACAGAAATTCCTAAAGATAAAAATATCAAGTTAATTTCGATGCATGACGAGATGAGCTCGTCTTATCTATCTTATGCGATGAGTGTAATTGTAAGTAGGGCACTCCCAGATGTAAGAGATGGCTTAAAACCTGTTCATAGAAGAATATTATTTGCAATGTATAAAGGTGGCTATGATTGGTCTAAACAATTTAGAAAATCTGCAAGAATAGTTGGAGATGTAATTGGTAAATATCACCCACATGGCGATCAATCTGTTTATGACGCTTTAGTTAGAATGGTTCAAGATTTTTCTATGAGCTTACCTTTAGTTGAAGGCCAAGGTAACTTTGGTTCTATAGACGGAGATCCGGCAGCAGCTATGAGGTACACCGAGACAAGATTGGCTAAAGTTTCACAGTATTTAATTGATGATATTGAAAAAAATACTATTGAATATAAAAGCAATTATGATGAAACTGAAAAAGAACCTTCGGTTTTGCCCGCGCAATATCCAAATCTGCTAGTTAATGGAGCTGGTGGTATAGCGGTTGGTATGGCTACAAGTATACCACCACATAATCTTGGTGAAATAATTGATGGAACATTAGCTTTAATTGAAAATAAAGACATTAAGATTAAAGATTTAATGAAACATATACCAGGTCCAGATTTTCCAACTGGGGGCGTGATCATTGGTAAGTCAATTATTAAAGATGGATACAATATTGGACGTGGATCTTTTAAAATAAGAGGTGAAATATCTGTTGAAGCACAAAAAAATGGAAGAGAAAGACTTGTTATTACCTCAGTACCTTATCAAGTGAACAAATCAGTACTAAACGAACGTATTGCACAGCTTGTTAGAGAAAAAAAAATTGAAGGTATTAAAGATATTAGAGATGAGTCAAATAGAGAAGGCATAAGAGTTGCTATTGATTTAAGAAATGGTGTTGAGCCTGAGACGATTAAGAGACAACTTTATAAAAATACATCTATAGAAAGTTCTTTTGGTTTTAATACTTTAGCTATAGTTGATGGAAAACCAAAAATATGTAACCTTAAAGAGTTTTTATCTCATTTCTTATCATTTAGAGAAGATGTTGTAATTAAGAAGACTAAATTTGATTTAAAAAAAGCTGAAGATAGAGCACACATATTAATTGGCCTTTCTGTTTCTGTAGAAAACCTAGATAAGATTATTAAGATTATTCGTTCATCAAAAACACCAGATGATGCAAAAAAATCTTTATTAAATACTAAATGGAAAATAAATAAATCTTTAAAATTAATATCCTTAATAGTGGATAAAAAGAGTAAAAATCTTTATTCTCTTTCAGAACCCCAAGTAATTGCAATTTTAGAATTGAGACTACAAAAGTTAACCGCTTTAGGCATCAATGAAATTGAAGTAGAGATTAAAAAATTAGCAGATTTAATAAAAGGATATAAAAAGATAATTAATTCAAAAAAAGAGCTTTTAAAGGTAATTAGTGAAGAGCTTAAAACTATCAAAGAAAAATTTGCTGTACCAAGAAGAACTAAAATTATTGATGCAATTTTGAATTACGATATTGAAGAAACTATTCAAAAAGAGTCAGTAATCATAACAGTTACTTTACAAGGTTATATTAAACGTGGTGCATTAAGTAACGTTAAACAGCAAAAAAGAGGTGGTAAAGGAAAATCTGGTATTGTTACAAGAGATGAAGACTCTGTTGTTAAAACATTATCTGTTAATACGCACACATCATTACTCTTTTTTTCAACTGAAGGTCTTGTTTATAAAATTAAAGCTTGGAAAATTCCCGAAGGATCAACTGCATCTAAAGGAAAATCATTATTCAATATTTTACCTTTAAAAAGTCACCAATCAATTAGCTCTATAATGCCATTTCCTGAAAATGATTGGAAAAATTTGCAAATAGTTTTTGCAACTGCCAAAGGTAAGATTAGAAAAAACAGTCTTGAAGATTTTTCATCTATTAATTCAGCTGGAAAAATTGCAATGAAACTTGATCCAAATGATAAAATTGTTGGGGTTGAAATCTGTAAAGATGATCAAAATATAATGCTAAGTACAAAAAATGGAAAATGTATAAGATTCGAGTCGAAAAAATTAAGAATTTTTAAAGGAAGATCTTCTAAAGGAATAAAAGGTTTAGAATTAGCACCGAATGATGAAATTGTTTCATTATCTATTATTGATCACGTAAAGAATAAAAAAGACTCAAAAACAGAAGAGAGATTTATTTTATCTATAACTGAAAATGGTTATGGTAAAAAAACATTGCATAATGATTACAGGGTAACAAATAGAGGTGGAAAGGGAATTATAGGGATTGTTAATTCTCCAAGAAATGGAAATATATCCTCGAGCTTTCCAGTTTTAGAGGGTGATGAAGTTATGATCTCGACAAATAAAGGTAGAGTTATTAGAGTTGCTGTAAAAGAAATTAGAACAGCGGGAAGAAATACTCAAGGAGTACGTATTATTAAATTATCGGGTGATGAAAAAGTAGTTTCAGCAATAAAAATTGATGATAACTTAGTGTAATGAAAAAAGTTGCTGTGTATCCAGGTACGTTTGATCCTATTACATATGGCCACATAGATGTTATTAAAAAATCCTTAAAATTATTTGAAAGAATTGTCATTGCAGTTTCAGATGGTGCAAATAAAAATTACTTGTTTAATTCTGATGAGAGAATAGAAATCATTAAAAAGGCACTTTTCAAAGACCAAAAATTAAATAAGAGTAAAATTGAGATCATTTCGTTTCAGTCATTAACTACTGATATTTGTAAAAAATATAAATCAAACATAATTTTAAGAGGCCTTAGGGCTGTTTCTGATTTCGAATATGAATTTCAATTAGCGGGCATGAATAGAAAATTAAATAACAATATTGAAACGATTTTTTTAATGTCAGATGTAGAAAACCAGATTATTTCTTCTAGATTTGTAAAAGAAATTATCAAATTAAAAGGTGATATTAGAAAATTTACTACAAAAAGCACAATAAAGTCTTTAAAAGAAAAATATGAATAAATTTATAATCAAAATTTTACTTTTAATCTTTTTAACAACTAATAATGCAACTGCAGAGGAGAACATAATGATTTTAAAACTTAAAGATGGTGATGTAAAAATAGAACTTTTTGAGGACGTGGCACCTAATCATGTAAAAAGGATAAAACAACTCGCTGAAGAAGGTAAATATGATGGTGTAGTTTTTCACAGAGTAATTGATGGTTTCATGGCACAAACTGGTGATGTTAAGTTTGGAAGTTCTACAAGTGACGAGTTTGATCTAAGACGAGCTGGTATGGGTGGTTCAGATCTTCCAGATCTTAAGGAGGAGTTCAGTAATTTACCTCATGAAAGAGGAACGCTATCAATGGCTCGTTCACAAGATCCAAATAGTGCTAATAGTCAATTTTTTATCTGTTTCAAAGAGGCTTCATTTTTAGATAGACAATATACGGTCTTTGGTAAAGTTATTGAAGGAATGGAATTTGTAGATAAGATTAAAAGAGGTGACCAAAATAATAACGGCTCAGTAACTAATCCAGATAAGATTATTAGTTTTAAATAATCATTTAAAACAATTAATGACGTTAAAAAAATTTAATTTTAATGTCTTGGGAAATGATAACTTTGCCAGAGCCGGTGTAATTGAAACTCATAGAGGAAATATTCAAACTCCAGCTTTCATGCCAGTTGGAACACAGGCAACTGTTAAGGCCTGCTTAATTGATGATGTTATAAAAACAGGTTCAGAAATTATTCTTTGTAACACTTATCATTTAATGATTAGACCTGGAGTTGAAAGAATTATTAGTGCTGGTGGTCTTCATAAATTTATGAATTGCAAACTTCCTATTCTTACAGACTCTGGAGGATTTCAAGTAATGTCTTTATCCAAACTAAATAAAGTAGATAGAGAAAAAGGTGCGATTTTTAATTCACATGTTGATGGAAAAAAATTTATTTTAAGCCCTGAAGAAAGTATCCGTATTCAAAAAGGATTAGACTCAGACATTGTAATGATCATGGACGAATGTCCAAAAAAAACTAGTGATTACAACATCATTAATAAATCAATGGAACTTTCAATTTATTGGGCCGAGAGATCAAAAATAGCATTTGGCTCAAATCCCCATAAAGCTCTTTTTGGTATTGTTCAAGGAGGATTATTCAAGGATCTTAGATTAAAGTCGCTTAATGCCTTAACTAAAATTGACTTTGATGGTTATGCAATTGGAGGACTTGCAGTAGGTGAGACGCAAAAAGAAATGTTTAATGTTTTAGATGATATCAAAGAACATATGCTGAGTGATAAACCTCGCTATTTAATGGGCGTTGGAACACCTACAGATATTCTTGGTGCTGTTAAAAGAGGTGTTGATATGTTTGATTGCGTTATGCCAACAAGAGCAGGAAGGACAGGTCTAGCTTTTACTTGGAATGGACGTTTGAACATTAAAAATAATAAATATAAAAATGACAATGAGCCATTAGATATTAATTGTTCTAATTTAAGTCTTAATAAATATTCTAAAAATTATTTAAACCATTTATTTAATACAAATGAAATTTTAGGCTCTACTCTTTTAACTCTACATAATATCAACTTTTATCAAGAATTAATGTCTGCCATAAGAGATAATATTAAAAATGGTACATTTAACAAGTTTCACGATGAATACATTGGTAGGTTGTAATAAAAATATTTGCAATTTAACAAGTTATCGAATAAATAATTGTTTTTTGGTAATAAAATTTATTTAAGTTTAGATATTTTTTTATTGTTTAAATTTTTAAGTGTAAAGAAATTTAAAAATTTTAAAGAAGGCTTCACCAAAAGTTTTTTTTTAAAATATGATAAAAAAAAACATAATCTCAACTTTTTTAAATTTTATGTGGGCCCTTAGCTCAGTTGGTAGAGCAATTCCCTTTTAAGGAATGGGTCGATGGTTCGAGTCCATCAGGGCTCACCAATAAAATAAAATTAACTGATATTAATTGGTGGATAGTCAAGTATCACACTGTTTTCCCATTCTGAAAGATCTTTTATTCTCTTAGAAGAAGAGGGATGGGTGCTCATAAACTGAGGTGGTTCTTTCCCTTTATTGGACTCTTTCATTCGTTCCCACAATTTTTTTGTTTCTCTAATATCAAATCCAGATAATGAAGCAAAAATCATTCCTAAATAATCAGCTTCACTTTCTTGAGTTCTAGAGAAGGGATTCATTATTCCTATTTGAGATAACAAACCAACAGTATTCATACCAGTTACTCTATTAACTTGTGATAATTTACCTCCTGAAAAAATATCAATAAGTTGAGTACTTGTATTTAATAAAACACTTCTACTAGCTCTTTCAACAGAATGCTTTGCAACAGCATGGGCTATCTCATGACCCATCACTGAAGCTAAACCATTAGTATTCTTGGTAACCTCAAGAATTCCTGTATAGACAGCAATTTTACCACCCGGCATACACCAGGCATTTTTGATCTTTTTGTTATCAATTAATATATACTCCCAATCAAAATTTACTGTTGGGTCATCTAGTCCTGCTCTATAAAAATATTCCGATATTGAATCTTCCATCCGTTTTCCAATATCTTTAATTTCATTAAGTGTTTTTTTATCATCACTCATTTTTTCTTTTTCTTTTACTTTTTCATAAATTTGAGCTGCCTGAGCGTTTAATTTAGCCTCAGGTATAATTTTGAATTGTCTACGATCTGTAATAGGCGTTGTAGAGCAAGCATTAATCAGTAGACCTGAACATCCACATCCCATTACATTTAAAAATTTTCTTCTATTCATTTTTTATAAAATTTGATAATTATATAATCATTATCATATATGAATTTAAACAACAAAATATTATTAGTTCTTTTCATTATTACGATTTCATTTGTAATTTATTCTAGCTACAATTAATACAAAATGTCAAAAAAGAAAAAATCATTAACCTTGAAATTAAGAAATTATTTTTTCACTGGGGTAATTGTACTTGTTCCAATTGGATTTACACTTTATTTAAGTAAATTTTTAATTAATTTTTCAACAAAATTAGTTCCAGCTGGACTAAATCCAAATACTTATCTTCCTTATTCAATTCCTGGAATTGAAATAATTTTGACAATTATATTTATTACAATCGTAGGGGGTCTCTCATTATCTTTTATTGGGAAAAAATTTTTACAATTAGTTGATGATCTTTTTAAGAGAATACCTATTTTGAGAACAATATATTCGGCTATAGGTCAGATGACAGATTCATTTAGAGAGCAGGAAGGAAATAAAAAAAGTGTTGTTTTGGTTGAGTATCCAAGAAAAGGCTCATGGGCGGTTGGTTTTGCTACCAAAGAAAATACTGGCGAAATTAAAACTAAAACTAAATTAAATCTTGTAAACGTTTTTGTTCCAACAACACCAAACCCAACAAGTGGTTTTTTACTGATGATACCTAAAGAAGAGCTAGTTTATCTGGACATGACATTTGAAGAAGCATCAAAATTTATTGTTTCTGCAGGAACCTCAAATCCAAAAAATTAAACTATATCATTAATAATATCAGCTTGATCATATAATTTTAGTAAAGGTCTATACTTTTCTATATTAATATTTTCTTGTTCAATTTTTTGAATTTGTTTTTCTGCCAAGATAAATAAATCTTCATTTTGTATAGGATCAGCTAACCTAAAATTTTTAGCACCACTTTGTTTAAATCCTAATAAGTCGCCAAATCCTCTAAGCCTCATATCTTCTTCTGATATTTCAAAGCCATCACTAGAATTTTTCAATATATTAATCCTTTTTTTTGCATTGACACTTAAATTAGATTTAAACATTAGAATACAGCTTGCTTGTTTGTTGCCTCTACCAACGCGACCTCTTAATTGATGGAGTTGTGACAATCCAAATTTATTAGCATTTTCAATTATAATTACATTGGCATTCGGAAAATCTATCCCAACTTCAATTATTGTTGTTGAAACCAATATTGAATATTTTTTATTAAGAAACTTATAAAGAATTTCCTCCTTTTCATCATTTTCAATTTTCCCATGAATTAAGGCTACTTTATTTGGAAAGATTTTATTTAAATACTCATATTTATTTACAGAGGATTGATGATCTAATTTTTTAGACTCTTCAATTAAAGGACATACCCAGAAAACTTGATTGCCTCCTGTAATTTCTCTTTTAACAAATTTGATAACATCGTCCATTTTAGTCTCTAGTTTACTATAGGTTTTAACTTCTTTACGATTATTAGGTTTTTCTCTAATTATTGATACATCCATGTCACCATAAACAGACATAGTTAAAGTTCTTGGTATAGGCGTTGCAGACATCAAAAGTACATCACAATTATCTCCACCTTTGTCAGATAATAATTTTCTTTGCCTAACACCAAATTTATGTTGCTCATCAATAATTATATAGCCCAATTTATTAAATAATATTTTCTTTTGAAATATTGCATGGGTTCCAAAAATCATTTTAATTTTATTATTTTTTAATTCTTTGATAATTCTTTTCTTATCCATGTTTTCACTTTTACTTGAAAGCAATTCTATAGATATATTTTCAGGAAATAGTTTTTTAGCTAAGGAGTAATGTTGTCTAGCTAATATTTCTGTGGGCGCCATTAGAGCTACTTGGAAATTTGAATTTATAACACTTAATGCAGAAACTAATGCTACAATAGTTTTTCCACTACCTACGTCACCTTGTAAAAGTCTAAACATTTTACTGTTTGAGCTTAAGTCTTTATTGATTTCGGATAATGATTTTTTTTGATCATTTGTTAATTTAAAATTAAGTTTATTAATTATTTGGTTATATGAGTTATCTGTAATTTTTTTTGAAGTCTTTTTAATTTTCTTAATTTTTTTTCGAATTTCTGAATTTACAAGAAATGATGCAAATATTTCATCGTAAGCTAGCCTTTGATAAAAGTTTGCTTTGTAATTTTGGATATTTTCTGGGTCATGTAATTTGATAATTGACTCATTCCAACTTTCATTTTTAAATCTTTCTAATATTTCTTTGTCATGCCATTCATTTAAAATAGGTAAATTTTCTAATATTTGTTTAATAATTTTATTATAATTTTTTTCAGTAATACCTTCGGTAAGAGAATATTTATTATGAACCGTCTCTATTAATGAACTGTCCTGTGAAACATATGTTGGATTTGTTATTTGATATTTGCCCTTAAAAGATGTGATTTTACCACTAATAGTAACTTCTTGATTAAGTGGCAAAATTTTTCTTACATATCCTTCATAACTATGAAAAAAAATACAATCAATTTTGCCAGTCTCATCTGAGCAATTCACTCTATTTGGTAAGTTTCTTACTCTAGGAAATTGATATTTTGCCGGTATTATTCTAATTGTTTGAACTTTATTAATTTGAAGGTCAGAAATTTTAGTGACTAATGATCTATCTGTATAAGATTTCGGTAGCCTCCACAATAAATCAAAAATTGTATTAACTTTTTTTTTCTTCAAAATATCCATGGTTTTTTTTCCAACACCATTTAGTTTTGTAAGATCTGATAATAAATAATCGTAATTATTCTTATTTTTCATGATAGATAGAATATAATAGTAATTACAATGATTAATATAAAGGATTTAAAAAATAAAATAATTTACCGTGCTACTTATAGAGGTACAAAGGAAATGGATAAACTTTTAACTTCTTTTACTAAAAAATATATAAATAAACTTAATGAAAATGATCTCATACTTTTAAGCAATCTATTGGATAACGATGATGAAGATCTCTATAAGCTAAATCACAATATACAAACAGACAAATTTTTTGAAAATAACAAAGTTATTGAATTATTTAAAAATTATGAATACAGATCAGATTAATGGCGGAGAGACTGAGATTCGAACTCAGGAAAGAGTTGCCCCTTTGCCGGTTTTCAAGACCGGTGCATTCAACCACTCTGCCATCTCTCCGTAACAACGTTTTATTATCATAATTTTTTAATTCAACAATAAAATAGATAAATTGAATAAATAATGAGCTAATATTTGAAATATTTATAATGAAAAATAATAAATTCAATAAAGGTATTATTTTAACAGCCCTAGGATCTTTTTGGTGGGGAGTAATTGGTATAATCTATTTTAAGTTTATTTCCTACACTGGATCTATAGAAGTGGTAATTCATAGATGCGTATGGACAGCGGTAATGCTGATAATAACTACTTTTTATTTTTCAAAATGGAGTATTTTTTTTGAAATAATATCTAGTATTAGAAATATAACACTATTATTTTTTTCAAGTGTATTAATATTTCTCAATTGGGCGACCTGGATCTATGCTGTAGGAAATGAAAAAATTATAGATGCTAGTTTTGGTTATTTTATTATGCCAATTTTGAGTGTTTTTTTAGGATATATTTTTTATGATGAAAAAATAAATCAAAAAAGAGGTCTGTCAATTATTTTGGTATTGATTTCAATAATTTTCTTATTGTTTAAAAACTTTGACTCAATACCTTGGGTGGGAATAATTGTAGGTGTAAGCTGGGGGCTTTATAATCTGATAAGAAAAAAGGTTAATGTAGATACAGATATTGGTCTATTAATAGAAAGCTTATTTATTTTACCATTTGCCTTGTTAGGATTTTATCTTTTATATCAAAATGGTCAAAATTATTTCAGTTTTAACAATATACCATTAATGTTTATATTAATGTTGGCTGGTCCAATGACAGTGATTCCTTTATTTTTATATGTAAGAGGTGTTGAACTGTCAGGATTAGGACCAACTGGAATGATTTTTTATATAACTCCTACATTTCAGTTTTTACTGGGTTTTTTTTACTATAATGAAACTTTTTCTCTCGATAAATCATTAAGTTTCATTTTAATTTGGATTGCTGTAATTATTTATTTAAAAGATTTATATGAAAATAATTAGATATTTATCGATAATATTTTTTATATTTTTTGCCAGCAACTTAATGGCAGATGAAAATGATTTTTCTAAATGGTTAAAAAATTTTAAAATTTATGCTTTAAAACAAGGTGTTTCTGAAAGAACTTTTGACCTTGCAATGTCTGATGTTGTGTTTTTACCAAAGGTAATAAAGTATGACCGTTTTCAGCCTGAATTTTATGAGGATACAAAATTATACATATCCAAAAGAACTTCAGATCAGAAATTAAAGAAGGGGAGTGATATTTATAGGTCGAATAAAGATTTTATAAATCTCATTGATGATAAATTTTCTGTTGAAAAAGAATTGCTTTTAGCACTAATGGGTATTGAAACTAATTTTGGAACTTATGTCGGCAAGATGGATATTTTATCATCTCTTGCAACATTGAGTTTTGATGAAAGAAGATCTGAGTTTTTCACAAAAGAACTTATTACAATACTTAAATTGATAGATAGTAAAAAAATTAATCATGACATCCTATATGGTTCTTGGGCAGGGGCTTTTGGATATTTTCAATTTATGCCTTCTACTATGGAGCGTTATGCTATTGATTTTGATCAGAATAATATTATTGAATTAAAGTCAACAAAAGATGCTTTTGCTTCAGCTGCAAACTATATAAACAAAATAGGTTGGAAAAAAAATCAACCTTGTTTTATTAGAGTAAAATTAGATAAAAATGTACCCCAAAATATATTAAATACATCAGCAAGAAATTTGCACAGCAAGCAAAAATTTAAGACTTTAAAAAAATATATAATTAAAAATGATAATTTTACAAATATTGACAACAATATGATAGCCTCAATTATTACCCCAGATAAAGATATTATTCCTGAAGCACAAAATTTAGAACCTGCTTATATTGTTTTTGAAAATTATGAAAAAATTCTCCAATGGAATAGATCATTACGTTTTGCTCTAGCTGTTTGTACTTTAAAAGAAAAATTTGAAAATGCTCTATAAAAAGATATTTCTTTTTTTATTTATAATATTTATAAGTAACTGTGCTAGCATCAATCAAACAAAAATTAAGTCGTCTCAATTTTTAGAAGATCCTTTTATTAACAAAGGGTTTGCACTTATATATAATGAAAATCTTTTAAAGGAAAAAATAATTTCTAGAAAAATAGACGAAAGGAGTCTTATAATTTTTCAAAAAAATTTAAAAAAAAATACAAAAGTTAAAATTACTAATATAAAAAATGAAAAATCAATAATAGCAACTGTTGGAAATAAAGCTAACTATCCCTCTTTTAATAATTCTGTTTTATCAATTCGTATAGCAGATGAAATAAATTTAGATAAAGAAGAGCCATATGTAGAGATTTTAGAAATCCTAGAAAACTCAGTTTTTGTTGCAAAAAGAGCTAAAACTTTTGAAGAAGAAAAAGAAGTTGTCACTAAAGCACCAGTTAACGATATTAGTATTAGTGATTTAAATAATACAAAAATTGAAAGTTTAACTAAAACTACAAATAAATTTTTATATAAAATTAAAATAGCTGATTTCTACTTTAAAGATACAGCTTTGCTATTAACTAATAGAATCAGCAATGAAACAAATGTTACAGACGTTAAAATTGAGAAAATTATGAAAAATAAATATAGAGTTTACTTAGGTCCATTCTACAACATTAATGCTCTACAAAAATCCTTTAATGATATAAACATATTAGAATTTGAAAACATTGAAATTATAAAATGATTAAAACAAAATTTTTCTTAGTACTATTTACACTTTTATCATTTACATTTAGTGTAAAAGCTTCATTTGATATTAAGGCAAGAACAGCTATCCTACAAGACTACCTGTCTGGTGAAATTTTATTTGAAAAAGAACCTGATAAATCAATTTATCCTGCTTCTATGACAAAAATCATGACTGCTATAATTGCTTTTGATTTGATAAAAAAAGGTGACTTAAGTCTAGATGAAAAATTTACAGTATCTGAAAATGCATGGCGATTATCATCAGCTGGTTATTCATCAATGTTTATTATGGTTGGAGACGAAGTTACTGTAGAAAATTTGCTCAAAGGGATAATAGTTGCTTCTGGTAATGATGCTTGTGTAGCTCTAGCCGAGGGCATTGCTGGTACAGAAGATGAATTTGCAATCATGATGACTGCCAAAGCAAAAGAAATTGGTATGGAAAATACTAATTTTGCTAATTCGTCAGGAATAAATAACACAAAAAATGTATCTACTGTAAGAGACATAATGATTATGTCAAACTACCTTATAAAAAATTTTCCTGAAGAATATAAAATTTTTGCTGAAAAAGAATTTACTTGGGATAGAACTGGAGGTGACCCAATAACACAAGGAAATAGAAATCCACTATTATATTCCTCAATTGGTGCAGACGGTATTAAAACTGGTTACCTGGCGGTCGAAAAATATTCTTTAGCCTCTTCTGTTGATAGAAATGGTAGAAGGTTAATTGCAGTTGGAAGTGGTTTTGATACAAAAAGTGATAGATCTCGTGAAAGCTCTAAACTTATAAAATGGGGATTGACGAATTTTGATTTGGTTAAAGTTACACAAAGTGACACTCCTATTGAAGATGTTGAAGTATGGCTGGGTAAAAAAAACACTGTAAAGACCTATGTTAATAAAGATATTTATAAAGTAATTAACAAAGGAAGAAAAAGTTTATTAAAAGTTACATTAAAGTATAATGGTCCAATACATGCTCCTATTAAGAAAGATGATGTAATTGGTAAATTAAACCTAAGTTATAAAGGTGAATTTATTGAAGAATATGACTTATTAGCATTCGAAGATGTTAAAAAATTAAATATTTTCTCTAGATTAATGAAATCTATTAATTTTTTAATATGGGGCGATGTCTAAAAAACCAATTATTGTCTTTGAGGGTATAGAAGGGACTGGCAAATCTCATCATATCAAAAAAGTTTCTTTTTTTTTAAAAAAAAAAATATTGCTTTTATAAAAATCAGAGAACCTGGTGGAAGTGTTAATTCAGAAAGAATTAGAAAACTTATTTTAGATAATAAATCTAACTTTAATAAAGAAACTGATCTGCTTTTATATTTATCTGCAAGAAGTGAAAATATTGAACTTATTAAAAAAAATAAAGGTAAAAAAATTATATTAATAGATCGTTTCTCTGATTCTACAATTGCATATCAGCATTATGGGATGGGTGTAAATCGTAAATTAATAGAAAATATTAATAATCATTTACTAAAAGATATAAAAATTGATTTTACTTTTTTAAATATAGTCAATAATTATAATATGAAAAAAAGACTTGGCCAGAGAAAGAGACTTAATAGATACGATAAGTTCGATACTAAATTTTATAATAAAGTTCAAAATGGCTTTATAAAACTATTAAAATTAAAACCAAAAAAATATATTAAGATTAATTCTAATATGAATATAAAGATTAATGAAAAGATTATATTGGATAAAATCAAAAGTTTAATTTAAGGATATGAATTTAGAACCTTCAGAAAATACATCAATTTATGGCTATAAATATTTTTTTAATGAAATTATTCAACTTTATAATAATAGAAAAATGCCTAATAAGATTTTATTATCGGGCAAAAAAGGTTCAGGTAAATCCACTTTTGCTTATCATTTAGTCAATTTTTTTTTATCAAAAGATGAAGAATTAAAATATGATTTAATTGAAAATAAGATTAATTCTGAAAATAAATCTTTCAAGTTATTACAGAATAACTCTCATCCAAATTTTTATTTGATTGATTTACTGGCTGAGAAAAAAAATATAGATGTTGCTCAGATAAGAGGAATGATCTCTTATACAAATAAATCTACTTTTAATAATCAAGATCGATTTATAATGATTGATAATGTTGAGTATCTTAACAAAAATTCTATTAATGCTTTACTTAAAATCATAGAAGAGCCTAATGAAAATATTTATTTTATCTTAATAAATAATAGTGAAAAAAATATGTTACCCACTCTAAAATCTAGATGTATAACATTTAAAATTCATTTTTCTTTTGATGAAACTGTCAATATATGCAATCAAATACTTAATCAAAATATTTTAAATGATTTAAATCATGATTTGATTAATTATTATTGTACCCCTGGTGAAATTATTAAATTGGTTCAATTTGCAGAAGAAAAACAAATTAATCTTAAGGACCATGATGTCTCTTCTATAATAAGTTTAATTATTGAAAATACATATTATAAAAAAAATATATTTATTAAAAATTTGTTAATTAATTTTATCGAATTATTTTTATTAAAAAGATATAAAACATCAAATAATAAAAATTTTTTACTAAATTTTTATCAAAGTTTTATTCAAAAAATTAATAATACTGAAAAATTCAACCTTGATGAAGAGAGTTTATTTTTAGAATTTAAATCAAAAATATTATAAATGAATAAAAATTTTTATATCACTACACCAATTTATTATCCTTCAGCAAAGCCACATATGGGGCACGCATACTCAAGTATAACAGCTGATTTTTTTGCTAGATTTAAACGTATTGATGGTTTTAAAGTACATTTTTTAACTGGTACAGACGAACATGGCTTAAAGATTCAAAGAGCAGCTGAAAGTAAAAATATAGATCCTCAAATTTTTTGTGATGAGATAAGTCAAACTTTTAGAAATTTGTCTAATACATTAAACTTATCAAATACTGATTTTATTAGAACTACTGAAGATAGGCATAAAAAAACAGTTCAATATTTATGGGCTCAACTTGAGAAAAATGATGATATCTACTTATCTAAATATTCAGGTTGGTATTCTGTTTCAGACGAAGCTTTTTATACAGAAGAAGAGATTTCCGAAAAAGAAAATATTAAGATAGCTACTTCATCTGGATCCCCTGTTGAATGGATTGAAGAAGAATCTTATTTTTTTCGTTTATCTAAATGGCAGGATAAGTTGCTTGAATATTATAAAGATAACCCAGATTTTATTTCACCAAAATCTAGAAAAAATGAAGTCATCAGTTTTGTAAAAAGTGGTTTAAAGGATTTATCAATAAGTCGTAAAGCTTTTTCTTGGGGGATTAAAGTTCCAAATAACCCAAAACATGTTATCTATGTTTGGTTAGATGCATTAACTAACTATATTAGTGCTTTAAATTATCCAAATACAGATGATGATTTGTTTAAAAATTTTTGGCCTGCCTCAGTTCACTTAATAGGCAAAGATATATTAAGATTTCATGCTGTTTATTGGCCAGCTTTTTTAATGGCAGCAAAAATTACATTACCAAATAAAGTTTATGGTCATGGTTGGATTTTGTCTGGCGACGAAAAAATGTCAAAATCAAAAGGTAATATACTTGACCCTCTTGATATTATTGAAACTTATGGCCTTGACCCCTTGAGATATTATTTAATTAAAGAGGTTTCTTTTGGTAATGATGGTAATATTTCTCAAGACAGGTTAGAAGACTGTATTAATAGTGATCTTGCAAATAATTATGGCAATTTATGCCAAAGAGTTACAGCATTTGCTGAAAAAAATTGTCAATCCAAAGTTCCTGATATCAAAAATTTTATTGAGGAGGATTTATTAATGTTAAATAAATTTTCAGATAATATGCCTTTAATACGTAAAGAAATTGATAATCAGAACATAAATTACTATATTAACTTTATTATTAATGCACTATTTGAAGCAAATAAATACTTTAATGATCAAGAACCTTGGAAAAAAAAAGATGACCCACAAAGACTTGCTACAATAATATATACATCTCTTGAAATGATTAGAAAAATTACTTTCATGCTTTATCCTATTATTCCAGAGTCAGCCATCAAAGCTCTAAATATATTTGGTCTTAAAGAAGAAGACATTGACTTTAATTCTATAGGAGAAAATAATTTTCTTAAGTCGGGAGAGATAATTAATAAAATTGATATTTTGTTTAAAAAGATTGAAAAAAATGATTGATTCACATTGTCACTTAGATCATGAACCGCTTTTAGAAAATTTAGACGAAGTTATTAAAAGGTCTAAAGATGTGGGCATAACTAAATTATTAACAATATGCACTACATTAGATAGTTTTAATAGAATTAAAGAAATTATAAAAAAAGATCCAATTATATATGGAACATTTGGAATCCATCCTCATGAAACTAACGAAAATTTATCAGTAGATAAAAATTTCATAATCAAAGAAGTTAACCAAAATGACAAGATAATTGGAGTGGGAGAAACAGGATTAGATTTTTTTTATGACCATAGTGATAGAAAAAAGCAAATAAGTTGTTTTAAGGCACATATTGATGCTGCAATAGCCCTAGATAAGCCCATTATTATTCATTCAAGAGAGGCTGAAGAGGAAACTTACCAAATTCTAAAATCTTACAAATCACAAGGATTAAAAATTTTAATGCATTGTTTTACGGGCTCTGCAACTTTTGCCAATAAATTATTAGATTTAGATGCATTTTTTTCTGCAAGTGGAATAATCACATTTAAGAATAGCCTTGAATTACAAGATACATTTAAAACTATTCCATTAAATAGACTTCTTGTAGAAACTGATAGTCCTTTCTTAGCTCCTATACCTATGAGAGGAAAAAAAAATGAACCTAGCTTTGTTAAATATACACTCGAAAAATTATCTTTAATTAAAAATCAAACTATTAAAGATATGTCAAATTTGACAACTGATAATTTTAATAGACTTTTTGGTTTTTAATGTCAGTTAAATTTGTCATACTCGGTAGTGGGAGTTCAATGGGAGTA
This sequence comes from Candidatus Pelagibacter sp. PS_44, assembly GCF_059417735.1. Lineage (NCBI taxonomy): Bacteria > Pseudomonadati > Pseudomonadota > Alphaproteobacteria > Candidatus Pelagibacterales > Candidatus Pelagibacteraceae > Candidatus Pelagibacter > Candidatus Pelagibacter sp. PS_44. The sequence continues at coordinate 536,953 of NZ_CM182063.1, read as the reverse complement.
CCTAGAGCTGATGGTTACTCTGGTAATTGCGATCTAAGAAATAAAAAAAACTTTAGAACACGATGTTCCGCCTTGATTAAATTTGATAATCAAAACATCTTAATTGATACCTCTCCTGATTTAAGAACACAACTTTTACAAAATAAAATTAAAAAAATTAGCAGAGTTTTTTATACACATCTACATGCCGATCAAACTCATGGTATTAATGATTTAAGACCTTTTTTTCTGATTAATAAAAAACAAATTCCTGTATATGCAGATAATCTTACAACTAAATATTTGCTATCAACTTTCGGTTATTGTTTTAAATCTTCACATGGATATCCATCAACACTAAAGATTAACCCTCTTAAGAATAAGCATATGTTCATTAATAAGAATAAAAAAATTTTAATTGAATCTATACCAGTTGAACATGGTAAAATTAAAAGTGTTTGTTATATAATTAATAAAAAATTGGCATATGCTAGTGATATAAGTTTATTTTTTAAAAAAGATTATACAAAATTAAAAAAAATTGATTACTTAATTATAGATTGCTTGTGGTATAGAGATCATTCTGCTCATTTTAATCTTGATCAAGTCTTAGAACTGGTTAGAGATCTTTCACCAAAAAAAACAATTTTGACAAATATGCACAGTGATCTTGATTATGATAAGTTAAAAGAAAAATTACCAAAAAAAATTATTCCTGGTTTTGATGGACTTACAGTAAATTTATAATACCGACTCTATCTTATTAATAATTTTTCCTGACATGGGTGTTACAAAAGAATTAAAAGTGTCTTCTATTTTACCCTGTTTATTAATCAATATTTTATGAAAATTCCATTTTGGAACTGTAGAGGTACCATAATTTTTCTTTGCCCATTTATATATTTCGTGAGCATTGTCTCCTTTAACATCAAACTTATCTGTCAATGGAAAAGTAATATTAAAATTAGTTTCACAAAAATCTTTAATTTCTGCATTAGATCCTGGTTCTTGACCTCCAAATTGATTTGATGGCACTCCTATAACATAAAAACCTTTATCTCTATATTTTTCGAATAGTTCCTGTAGTCCAGTATATTGTTTTGTAAAACCACACTTACTAGCTACGTTTACTAGTAAAATAGTTTTTCCTTTGTATTGATTTAAATCAATAACTTCATTGTTTATATTTTTGATAGTATGATCAAAAAATATTTTTTCATATTTTGCATCGACCTTGTTAAAAAAAGAGAACATTAATATTGTTAATATAATTATGAAATATTTACTATTATACATGATCTATTTTTTAGAGGCATATAATAAAATAAAATAGCCAAATATAGTTGATAAAAGAGAACCAGAAAGAACACCAATTTTTACACCATCCATATACTGAGTATTTTCAACAAATGCTAAATTTCCAACAAACAAACTCATAGTAAAACCAATACCAGTTAATATTGAAACACCATATAAACTTAACCAGTTAGACTTATCGGGCATTTGTGCTGCTCCTAATTTTACTGCAAGATATGATATAACCATCACGCCAACTTGCTTACCAACAAATAATCCTAATAATATACCCAATGGAACGGGGGCCAACAAACTAGAAAATGATAATCCTGTTAAATTCACACCAGCATTTGCAAAAGCAAATATAGGCATAATGATGAAGGCTACATAAGGGCTTATTGCGTGCTCAAGTTTAATTAATAAAGAAAAGTCTTTTTCTTTAGCTCTATGAGGTATTGTTGATGCAAGTAAAACACCTGCAATAGTTGCATGAATGCCAGATTTGTAAGTAAAAAACCACATAAAGGATCCAATTATCAAATAAGGAATAAATTTCTTAATGCCAAACTTATTTAATATTAGTAACAAAATATAAGAAATCAAAATTAAACTTAAATAACTAATACTTAGATCTCCTGAATAGAAAAAAGCAATAATTAATATAGCACCAAGATCATCAATAATTGCCAGAGCAGTTAAAAAAATCTTTAATGAAATTGGAACTCTTGATCCTAATAAAGATAATATACCTAAAGAGAAAGCAATATCTGTTGCTGAGGGTATAGCCCAACCATTTAATGTTTCTGAATTACCAAGATTTATTGAAACATAAACTAGCGCAGGAATTACCATCCCTCCAACCGCACCTATGATTGGAAGTAGTGCTTTTTTTAAATTAGAAAGCTCACCTTGTATAAATTCTCTTTTAATTTCTAAAGTAACGAAAAAGAAAAAAACAGCCATTAGCAAGTCGTTAATCCAATGATGAACAGAAAGTTTTAGGCCAAAATTATTTACACCAATAAATAAATATTGTTCAAGCGTATTAAAATATAATTCACTTAGATTTGAATTACTTATTACAAGAGCGATTATTGCAGCAATCAATAAAACTAATCCACTTGCTGCCTCCAATTGAAAAAACCATTTAAAGGGCTTTGATAAAGTTTTGATCATAAATTAGAATAAATCACGAATAAATAGACCTATATCCCTAAATGTTTCATACAAATTATAAAGTAAAAGTTCAGTATCTGGGACAATTTTTCCTAAAGGTGTTTTAAAAGTATCTATAATAATAATAAAAGCAGCAAAAGATATTATTGAGACAACTAATATATTTAATATTCTATAATTTTTTTTATCAGGCAGGGGTTCAATAATTCTTTCTTCTTTAACATTTTTTATTTCATCATTTGAGGATTTTTCAGAAGAATTTACATGATCCTCTTTTGGAGATATAGTCTCTTCTTCTTTATTATTTTGAATTTCAAGTTTAGTTAATTCTTGAGGTGTCTCTATTTTTTTTTTGAAAAACCATGTATTGTTACAAGCACTACACTGTAACAGACGACCTTCTTCTGGAATTAGATTGGCGTCTAAATTAAACTTTTTATGACAATTGTTACATTGAACGATCATATAGTCTGTATATACGATTCTTCTTAAAAAGCCTTATTTTTGATGTTCTTTATTCTTTGAAATTATGAATATCTAATGTATTAGTACCTCAATCGGGGCGTAGCGCAGCCTGGTAGCGCATCTGGTTTGGGACCAGAGGGTCGCAGGTTCAAATCCTGCCGCCCCGACCATTTTATGAAAAAAGCAATAATTTATATTCCAACAAAAAACTCAATGCAGTCTGGACTTGGTAAATCTGATAAATGGCTTATTAGATTTGAAACAAATGACTCGGGATTAAATCCTTTAATGGGATGGGAATCTAGTTCAGATACATTATCAGAATTAAATTTAGAATTTTCTACAAAAGAGTTAGCCATTGAATATGCAAAAAAAAATAAAATAGATTTTGAAATTATCGAACCTCAAAAAAGAAAAACTATTAAAAAGTCATACGCAGATAATTTTTTAAAATAAAATATGTTTAGATTTTTTAAATTAAGAAAATGGTTTTTGTGGTCGTGGGTTGGGTCATTTACAATTTTATTATCATTATGGGTACAAGTTATAATTGATGTAAAAATTAATGAGTGGTTTGGTGTTTTTTACGACATGATTCAAAAAGCTCTTGCTACACCTAATGCAATAACTATTGAAGAATATTGGGCTACTTTAGTATCGTTTATTTCACTCGCAGGTATTTATATTGCTCTTTATGTTGTCATTATTTTTTTTACTTCGCACTTTTTATTTAGATGGAGAGCTTCAATGGTTGAGTGGTACCATACGGTCTACGACAAAGCTGGTAAAATTGAAGGTGCATCACAGAGAGTACAAGAAGACACAATTAAATTTACTCGTTATATGGAAGATCTTGGCACTTCATTTATAGAGTCAGTAATGCTTTTAATCCAATTTATTCCAATATTATTAGGGTTATCAATTGGTATACCAATTTTCTTTTTTGGGGATTGGCAATATGGATTAATTACGGGTGCTCTTTTGTGGACTATTGGTGGGACTATATTTTTAATAGGTTTAGGCTGGCTATTAAGACTTGTTGGTGTCGAATATGATGTACAAAAAAAAGAAGCTGCATATAGAAAAATATTAGTAATAGCCGAAGATGATGGCAGCATAAGACCAAAAACAATTAATGAATTATTTGAAGATGTTCGTTCAATCCATTATTTAAAATATTTACGTTATCTTTATTTTAATATTGGGAGAATGGCTTATTTGCAGGCTAATGTATTGTCTGCTTATGTTTTTTTAGCCCCAGCTATTGTTGCAGGTGTAGTAACACTAGGAGTTATGCAGCAGATTATTAGAGCCTTTGGTAGAGTTGAAGGTTCAATGCAGTACCTTATAAAAGCATGGCCAACTATTATAGAATTAGCAAGTGTTTATAAAAGGTTGAGAGAATTTGAAACTAAAATTAATTTATCAAAAACAGTTGAAGAAAAATTTTAATGTCATTAGACAAAAAGTATATTGAACACTTTGTAAATGTTTCATCTAGAGCAGCATTGGCTTCATCTTATTTAGTTGGAAAAAAAGATAAGATTGCAGCTGATCAAGCCGCTGTGGATGCTATGAGAATTGAGCTTAATAAAATAGATATGAATGGCACTATTGTTATAGGTGAAGGAGCATTAGATGAGGCACCACTTTTATATACAGGAGAAAAATTAGGAAACAAAAAAGGACCCGAGTTTGATATTGCGGTAGATCCCCTCGAAGGAACAAATTTTGCAGCAAATAATTTACCTGGTGCGATATCTGTTATTGCTGTTTCTGAAAAGGGAAATCTTTTTAATGCACCAGAAACATATATGGATAAAATTGCTACCGGTAATATAGAAAAGGGTTTAATTGATCTTGATTTTTCAATAAAGAAAAATATTTCTAATTTAGCAGAATTTTTAAATAAAGACATTTCATCTATTACAGCTTGTGTAATGGATAGGCCAAGACATAAAAAAATTATTGAAGAACTAAAACAGCTTAATGTTAAAATTAAACTTATTACTGATGGAGATGTTTTAGGTGCTTTATATGTTTCAAATCCCAAATATAATGTGGATATATTTTTAGGTATTGGTGGTGGTCCAGAAGGCGTCCTGGCAGCTTCTGCTCTTGATGCTTTTAATTGTCATTTTCAAGGAAGATTTATTTTTGATAATGACAAAGATATTAATGAAGCAAAAATAATGGGCATTAAAGATTTAGATAAAAAATATGAATTAAAGGAAATTGTTAAGGGAGATTCGATTTTCTGTGCAACAGGAATAACTTCTAGCGAGGTATTATCCGGTATTCACATACAAGGTAATAGGTATAATTCAGAAACTTTAGTTACACATAAAAATACTAATTTTAGGGAAATATTAAAAAGATCCAATATTCTTGAAGAATGATTTCAGTTTCGGGTAAAAACTGGGAAGAAATAAAAATTAATCAAAATTCAGTAGATAAGTTAAAACAAGATTATGGTTTTAATGATACTTTATCCAGATTAATTATTTCAAGAAAATTTAATGAAGAAGAAATCGCTTCAATAAATAACAATCTTAATCTTAATAATGTTTTTCTTAATACAGATGATTTTAAAAGATCAGTTCAACTAGTTTTAGAGTCTATAAAAAAAAAGAAAAAATATGCATTTTAGGAGACTACGATGTAGATGGGTCGGCTGCAACATCATTATTTGTTAAATTTCTTGATGATATAAAACACCCATATTTTTATTATATACCCGACAGACAAAAAGATGGCTACGGTGCAACTAAAAAACTTTTTCAAAAATTAATATTGAGAAATCCAAAACTAGTTATCATGGTTGACTGTGGCTCAACATCTAATGAGGCTATTGATTTTTTAAATGAAAAAAAAATAAAGTCTCTAATAATTGATCACCATGAAATTAATAAACCGTTTCCTGATGCTAACTCAATTATAAATCCAAAAAAAAATAATGGTTATAATGAATATGATTATTTATGTGCAACAACACTTTCTTATTTTTTCCTAGATCTATTAATTAAGGAAATCAAGTGTAACACTATAATTAAAGATTATTTGATTTATGTTTTATTAGCTACAGTATGTGATGTAATGCCTATAAGAAAACTCAATAGATTGATTGCAATAAATGCGCTTAATAATTTTGATATTGAAAAAAATCTTCTAATTAAAACATTATTTGAATTAAATAATAAGAAAAACAAAATTAGTATTAATGATCTTGGCTATTTAATTGGACCAATATTGAATGCTGGTGGAAGATTGGGCAAATCTGAATATGCTACGGAGGTACTATCATCACCGAATGATAAAATCATAAATGATAAGTGTATAGATTTAATAAAATTGAATGAAAAAAGAAAACATATTGAAGGTTTGATATTAAATGAGATTAATTTTAAAAAAATCGAAGAGAATAACAAAGATGTAATCATCTACTATAGTCCAAATATTAATGAGGGTTTGATTGGAATTATTGCAGCAAGATTGAAAGAATTTTTTAACAAACCATCTATTGTTATCACTTCATCAAATGATTTATTAAAAGGATCTGCAAGATCTGTTTATAATTATAATATTGGACGAGTTATTAAGAATTTGTTAGATGAAAATATAATAATTGGAGGAGGAGGTCATAATATGGCCGCTGGATTTACTTTGAGTAAAGAAAATCTTAAAATATTTACTGATTATATATTGGAAGATTTTCAAAAAAATATAAATTTGAGAAATAATACTTTTTATTACGACTCAGAAATTTCATCTCATTCTTTAAAGAAAGAATTTTATGAAAATTTAAAAAAAATAGAACCTTTTGGAACTGGAAACACGTTACCGACATTTTTAATAAAAGATTTAACAATTCTAAAATCCAAAATATTGAATAACAGCCACATATCATTGATATTAAAGTCAAAAACAGGATTTTCTATTAAATGTATATCCTTTAATTCTATTAATACTAAAATGGCTGATTTTTTAATAGGGTATAAAAAAAATATTAATGTTATAGGACAAATAAGTGAAAGCATATGGAATAATAAAAAAACTCTACAATTAACTATAAGAGACATTGTGCTATAGTTTATTGCGCTTGATAAATAATGACTTTTAAAATAAAAGATCACAACGTGGTCCCTTCGTCTATCGGTTAGGACAGCTGGTTTTCATCCTGCAAAGGGGGGTTCGATTCCCCCAGGGACCGCCATAATCCTTATGTATTATTTTACATATATGCTTAAATCTATCACTCCAGGGACTAAAAAGAGTTATGTTGGATATACTATAGATATTGATAAAAGATTAAATAAACACAATTCCAACAAAGGCGCAAAATCTACTAAAGGTTACAAGTGGAAATTAATTTATAAAAAAAAATTTAAAAGTAAAAATGAAGCAATGTCATTTGAATATAAACTAAAACACAATAAAGTATTAAGAAAAGAGATTTTAGAAAAATATAACAAATGACAATTTCTGTATTATTACCTTATAAAGAAAATTTTTCACCTCAATATGCAGGTGCTGTATCATTATTTGTAAACGATATTACAAAAATCAGTTCTTTTAACAAAGATATTCTTATTTTTGGTAACACCCAATCAAAAAATAAATTATCCAAAAATTATGTAAACTTAGAGTTAAATAGAAAAATATTTAAAAGTACTAGTAAAATTTATGTTGAAACTTTTCTTGAAGCACAAAAGAAATTAAATACAGAACTTATAGAGGTTCACAATAGGCCAAATTATATAAAAATGATTAAACAAAAATATATAAATAAATTGTTTTTATATTTTCACAATGATCCTCTATCAATGAATGGTTCGAAATTAATTAATGAGCGTATCTATTTATTAAATAATTTAGATAAGATTATATTTAATAGTAAATGGTCACAAAAACGTTTTTTTATTGGTTTATCAAGCCAAAAAAATTTACTTAATAAAACATCTGTTTGTTTTCAGTCATCATCAAAAACTAAGATTAATTTTAAAAATAAAAAAAATATTATATCTTTTGTTGGAAAATTAAATAAAGCTAAGGGATATGATATATTTGGTCAGGCTATAATTAGAATATTAAATAAATATCCTAATTGGTCTGCTAAAGTTTTTGGAGATGAACCGAGAGAGAAATTATCATTTAAACACAAAAATTTAAAAATATTAGGTTTTAAGAATAATGAATATATATTAGATAATCTAAAAGAAATTAGTATTTCTGTGGTGTGTTCTAGGTGGGAGGAACCTTTTGGCAGAACAAGCTTAGAAGCTGCTAGCAGAGGTTCAGCCGTTATAATTAGTGGAAGAGGAGGCTTACCTGAAACAAGTAATTCAGCAATAATTTTAAAAAAATTAAATCACATTAGTTTATTTAATAGTATTGATAGTCTTATTAAAAATAAAAAAAAATTGTTAAAAACTCAAAAAGAAAATTACAATAATTTTATTTACACTCACAAATATGTTTCTGATATTATTGATAACTTAAGAAAAGTTTTCATATCTAAAGAAATAAAAAATTTTTATATCAAAAAAAAATATCCACTAAAAATTATTCATATAACAAATTTCAACCAACGTTTTAATGGTCGTTTACATTACAATACAGGAAAAAGATTGCAAAATGGATTTGTTAGATTGGGTCATAATGTTTTAGCTATAAGTGATAGAGATATAATTAATAAAAATAAATCTTTACAAGATATTAGTGGAAAAAAAAGTTTACAAAATTCAATTATTAAAACATATAAAAATTTTAAAGCTGATTGTATTATTTTAGGTCACGCAGACTCTGTTGAAAATAATACCTTACAAGAATTAAAAGATTCAAATAAAAACTTAAAAATATGCCAATGGTTTTTAGACCCTGTAGTAAAAAATGGACCAGATTATATTAAAAATAATGAAAGAATTAATAATAAAGTAAAATATTTAGATGCAACATTTTTGACATCTGACCCAAAAATATTAAGAAATAAAATTAAAAATTCTTTTTTCATTCCAAATCCTTCAGATCATTCTTTTGAAACATTAAAAAATTATGAAAAAAATTGTAATAACGATATTTTCTTTGCAATGAGTCATGGAGTACATCGAGGTTCGTTAAAAATAGGCAAGAATGATGATAGGGAATTCTTTATAAATAAACTTATTAATAAAAACAAACTTATCAAATTTGATTTATATGGCATGAACAATGTGCAGCCAGTCTGGGGAGACGAATTTTTATCAAGAATATCCAATTCTTCAATGGGGCTTAATTTAAGCAGAGGGCCGGCTGCTAAATATTATAGTAGTGATCGTGTGGCGCAACTATTTGGTAATGGACTACTTACATTTGTTAATAAAATAACTCAATTTGATGATTTTTTACCAAAAAATACCTTTATAAATTACCAAGACATTGATGACCTTAGTTTTAAAATTAATAAATATAAGAAAAACGACAAAGAAAGAAAAAAAATAGCAAAAAATGGTAGGGATTTTTATTTAACATATATAAATTCAACTTTAGTTGCTGATTTTATTTTATCTAAAACATTAGATATAAAAAGTAAAAATAGTTTTGTATGGGAAAGATAATAATTTAATGAAGGTTATTAAAAATAGATTTAAAGATTTGCTCGTTATAGAAGGTGAATTACATAAAGATAAAAGGGGATATTTACGAGAACTTTATTTAGAAAAAATTATAAAGAAAAAATTTAGATTTCAAATTATTTCCAAATCTAAAAAAAATGTTTTAAGAGGTCTACATATTCAAACTATAAATTCTCAAGGAAAATACCTATCTGTAATAAAAGGTAAAATTTTTGATGTTATGGTTGACTTAAGAGTTAAATCAAAAACATTTGGACAATATTATTCTTTAATACTTAGCAATAAAAACTGTAAAAGCATTTATATTCCTGAAGGCTTTGCACACGGTTTTCTTGCTTTAGAAAAAGAAAATATAATCTCTTACAACTGCACGAACTATAGAAATGCAAAATCTGAAATAACCTTAAATTGGAACGATGTTGATATTGGTATCAAGTGGCCTAAAATAAAACCTATTCTATCAAATAAAGATGCTAATGGTTTATCTTTTAAGAATTTTATTACTAAAATTAAAAATAATTAATGAAGATAGAAGAACGTCTTAAAGAAAAGTATTTGTATAAAAAAGGATTTAATTTTTTTAAAATATTTTATTTTATCTATCAATATTTTAAAACTAGAAAAATTCTTAAACAAAATACTTTTTATTCGAATTGGGGCCTAGATATGTTGGCTGATGATTTTTTCAAAAAAAAAGAGTATGGCGTATATATTGATATTGGCTGTCACCAACCTTTATTAAATAATAATACTTATAGACTTTATAAAAGAGGTTGGACTGGAATTAATATTGATTTAGATTTTAATAGTATTGATTTATTTAATTTTTTTAGAAAAAAAGATTTTAATGTAAATGCTGCAATTTCAGATAAAAATGAGGATACAGATTTATATTTTTTTCATAATAGATCAGCTATTAATACTTTATCAAAAGAAACTGGGGCAAAAGCTAAAGAAATTAGAAAAATAAGAACTCGTACATTAAATGATATTATTGAAAATAGCCCATACAGAAATCAAAAGATAAACTATTTAAGTATAGATGTGGAGGGTCATGAAATGAATGTATTAAATGGTTTCGACATAAATAAATATAAACCTGAATTAGTTGTTTTAGAATTTATAGATATTAAAATTAAAGAATATTACATGAATAAAATTGATAACATTATATCTTCAGAAATTTATAATTTTATGACAAAACACAATTATAAATTAATTAACTGGGTTCATGACGATTTGGTTTTTGTACCAAACAGTACAAATTAATAATGATATCTATAATAATTCCTACTTTTAATAATTTAGATTATCTAAAACTTGCTATAGAAAGTATTCAAAAAAATTCAAAATTAACAAATGAAATAATTCTACATGTTAATGAGGGAAATGATGGGACTCTTGATTATGTAAAAAAGAATAACTATAAATTTTCTTATTCCAAAATCAATGATGGTATCTGCGTAGGTTGCAATAAAGCTGCATCAATTAGTATTTATGATTTAATACTTTATGCTCATGATGATATGTATTTTTGTCCTAATTGGGATCAATATCTGATTGATGAAGTTAACAAGTTAAATACTAAACTTTTTTATTTGTCAGGAACGATGATCAATGGTGATCCAAAACTTAATGGTCATTTAAATTTCTATGCTGGTGAAACTGCTAAAACCTTTGATGAGTTAAGATTATTGAAAAATTATATGAGTCTTAATTGTGATGATTTCCAAGGTTCTACTTGGGCACCACATCTTATTCATAAAGAGGTTTGGAATAAAGTAGGAGGCTTTAGCGTTGAATTTTCACCTGGCACTGGTTCGGATCCTGATTTAAATATGAAATTATGGAAGCTAGGAGTTAGAATATTTAAGGGTGTTAGTAAATCTAGAGTTTATCATTTTGGTTCAGTTGTTACACGTCAAAAAGAAAAAAATTTTTTTTCAATCACTGATACTGGAAATAAAGGAAACAAAATCTTTTTAAAAAAGTGGGGGATAAGTATTAGATTTTTTAAAAAACACTATTTAAGATCTGACACTAAGTTTGAGGGTTTGTTAAAAGAACCAAGCAAAAACATAAATTATTATTTAGATTTATTAAAAGTTAAATTAACACTATTTTACATCAAACTATTTAGCTAAATGAATATTTTATTTTATTGTCCTTTTAATTTTGACTTAAAATCAAAATCCTTAAACCATCTTGGTGGTATCGAAACATTAAACTTAGGCTTATCCAGATTGCTTGCTGATAAAGGATATAAAATTTTTTTATCAACCAATTGCAAGAAAATAATAAAAAGAAAAAACTTAACAAACTTACCTATAGATAAAGTTTTAACAAAAAATAACAAAATCAAGTTTGATTATATTATTTCTTCAAATGATACACAAATATTTGATTTTTATAAATTCTCAAAAAAAATTTTTTGGATGCATAATACATTGGCTATTGAAAAAGCTATTAGAAAAAAAAAATTATTAACATTAATAAGAAATAAAATTACTGCTGTATTTGTTAGTAAATATCTAAAGAATGTTACTTCTAAAATTTATCTATTTAACAATAAGATAGTTATACCTAATTTTTTATCTAAAGAATTCAATAAAGTCAGAATTAATTATAAACGAAAAAAGATAATTATTTGGTCTGTTCAAAGAAAGAGGGGTCTTCAAGAGACATTAGATATGTGGATTAAATCTGTTTATCCAACAAATAAAGATGCAATGTTTTATGTTTTTGGGGTTAATAAAAATAATTATTCACAAAAAATAAGTTTTTACAAAAATCATAATATTTTTTTTTTTGGCAGAGTTTCTAAAATTAAACTGAGAAATATCTATTCTAATTCAATCGGCATGATTTGCTTAGGTTATGATGAAACTTTTTGTTTAAATGCACTTGAAGGTAATTCTTGTGGATTGCCTATTTTCACTTTTGGAAAAACAGCTTTAAATGAATTAATTCATGATAATAATAATGGTATTATTTCAAACGATTTTAGTCAACTTGCATTGCGTTTAAATAAATTTTTGAATTCAAATTTTACTATTAGAAAGCGATATATCAAAAATTCATATAATTATTCAAAAAAATATACTTTAGACAAAATTATTAATCACTGGATTAAGTTGTTGAAATAGTTGAATATTCGAAATTTAAAATATTCTAACTTAGCTATTTTTCTTCTATTTAGAAATCCTTCAGATAATTCGTTTTTTAAAGAATCAACATCTGAATGTATACTGTAAACTATATTTCTATTAGTTTTAATTTTAAATTCCTCACTCAAATCTTCAATTTTGTTATTTTTAATAAATTGCAAATACAGTGAAATCCATAAATCATCGTTTAAAAATAAATTTTTATTATTCGAAACATATTTTTGGTAAAATTTATCAATTTTGTCTAAATCTTTTGTATTTATTAGTATACCATCCGCACCTTGTCCCATATTTAATTTAAAAACTTTTTGAACGTAATAGCTGTAATTTTTTTTATTTTTTATGAACCCATTAATTAATATTTCAAACATTTTCTCATGATAAATATGATCATCATCTAAAATTATTACACAATCATATTTTTTGATGTGTCTTAAAGAACCCATCAGTTTTGTGGAGGGTCCATAATCGTTACATCGATTTATATTAAGATTATACTTGTCCAAATCTTTTAATTGTTTTTCTGTAAACGCATAATCTTTAAATCTTTTAAATTTATAAGGTAGATTTAAAAAAACACCATTTGCTTTAAGTGTTTGGGAATCTATTGACTCGATAGTTCTTTTAATATTTTCTATTCTTGACGGTAGTGTTGTTAAGGATACACAGAAATTTATCATAACTTAATTTTATTCAATGCGTTATTTTTAAATAAATTTGCTTCTTTAATGTACCTTCTAACCATTTCTGTTGATTTATGTCCTGTCATAGCCATTATACTTCTCTCTTCTGCTCCAGACTCTGCAGCTGATGTCGCAAAACCTGATCTTAAACTATGTCCAGAGTAATTTCTGCTATCTATACCTGCTAATTTTAAATACTCTTTTATTAGTAAAGCAACTGTTTGGTCAGTTAATCTATTTTCTGATATTTTTGATCCCTTAACAAACCTTCTAAATAACGCTCCAGATTTTATCTTTGATGTTTCAATCCATTTTTGAATTGAAATAACTGGGCAATATTGTGCTTTTTCAAAGTAGGGTAGTCCTTTTACTGATCCTTCACCAAATTGGTCCGTTTTAGATCTTCTAAGGTTAATCTTGAGACCTTCTTGCACAAAATCTAGATCTTCAAAGTCTAATGAAACAATCTCATTTCTTCTAAAACCTCCAGAAAATCCAATTAGGATAATAGACCTATCTCTTAATTTCTTTATTTCCTCTTTCTTTTGATTATCTATTACATTAATAATTTGTTTTAAATTATTGATTAATAATGGTTTTTTACCTCTTTGAATGCTTCCTTTTCTTCTCTTAATACCCATAATATTTTCAATAATTGAAGGATGTTTAGTATCTAAATAATGACCTTTAATTTTATGTATGACACCTATTGATACTAATCTTCTCTTTAAAGTGCTCATTTTAACGTTTTTAGTTGATAAATGTGTCAAATATAATGAAACTATTTTTGGTTCTGATGGAAGAGATTTAAATCCATTTTGAGCACAGAACAATCCAAAGTCATTAAAATCAGATTTATAAGCTCTAACAGTATTGATTGCTTTTGAATTTTGAAGGTTTAATAAAGTTTCTTCCTGTAATGCTTTTATATCTGTTATTATTTCATTCATATATATTACTATTGATAACCATTAATTATCGTTAGTAATATATCAAGTGATTTTATAAGTCAATAGTTTAATTTAAAAAAATGATTAGAAAATTTAATAAAGATGATTTCAAAAGATGGTCAAATTTATATCAAGCATATGCAAGTTTTTATAATGTTCCAATGAATATGGATATTTTAGAAACTCTTTGGGAGTGGATTAATGATGAGAATCATACTGTTAATGGCATTTGCTTTGAATTAGAAGGTAAAATCGTTGGTATTGCTCATTATAGAACAATGCCAAGACCAATTAAGGGTCAATATATCGGGTTTTTAGACGATTTGTTCGTAGAGCCAGAATTTAGAGGTCAAAAAATAGCTCAAAAACTTATTAGTCATCTAAAATCCTTATCTAAGGCCAATAATTGGCAAGGAATTCGTTGGATCACTCACTCTTCCAATGAAAATGCAAAGAAATTATACGATAAAATAGCCAATAACACAGGTTTTGAACTATATGAACTTAAAGGGGACTAAGTTTCAGCTAAAAGTCTGGAATTACTTAAAGAAAATACCCAAGGGCAAAGTTAAGACCTACTTGGAAGTTGCTAAAGCTATTGGAAAACCTAAGGCATTCAGAGCTGTTGCTAATGCAGTGGGTAAAAACCCTTATCCACCCAAAATACCCTGTCATAGGGTGATAAGATCAGACGGAAGTCTTGGTGGCTACTCAGGAAAAGGTGGAATTAAGCTAAAACGTCAATTATTAAGGTCTGAGAAGGTCTTCATCAAATAGAGATTTTAACCTATTAAAAGCATCTAAAAGTCAATAAAATCAATATTTATAGAGCTTTTTTATAACAATAACTAAAAATGTTGTAATGCACCCTTTAGTTGTACCAGATATGAGATCATGCTAAAATTAAGGTGCTCTATGGGCGTTTAAATGGCATATTCTGATAGTGCATTGCTCTAGTTTTCAACAATACCAACAGTTTTTTAGTTGTCCAAAAAAGCTCAATTTTAAAGGGTTTTTGACCCCCACTTCATATCTGGGTAACATATCATTATATTTTATAGACCTAGGATTGGATATAAACGTTGATATACAATGCTTTTTTATTGATTTGAATAATTTTTAAAAAATTTAGCTTTAATTAAATATCATACCTTTAATTTAAAAAAGTATTTATAAATTTTTAACTACAAATATGCTATTTATTCTTATTTTGATAATTATTAATTATAATAAAATCTAATGATTACAGTAGTATAAATTGTAAACTTAATGTATTATATTAAGTATTAGTAAATATAAGTTACTTATATTAAATTCTTTTAACCACTACTTCTCTTCTAGAAATATAAATACCACTTAGCACAATTATAAAGAGACCTAAAAATGTCCAATTATCAGGGAAATCACCAAAGAAATAGTAGCCAATAATCACATTAGGAATTATCTCAGTATAGCCTAAAGGAGCTAATTTAGATGCATCAGCATATTTAAGCGACAGTATAAGGAATAAGTGGCCAATGCATGCAAAGACCCCTATTCCAGCCATAATAGACCACTGATTAAGAGTAGGTTTAACCCAAATAAAAGGAATTATCATAGATATTATGATCGCCCCTACTAAACCTGTTAATAAAAGCGTTAATAATGGATTGTCTGAAGTACTTAGCTTTCTTGTAATAATCAAATAAAAACCATACATAACACCTGTTCCTAGGGCAGCAAAACTTGCTAGATTTAATTCTAAAAAACCTGGCCTAATTACTACTAAGGAACCTACAAATCCAATTATTACAGCTGTCCATCTTCTTAAACCCACCTTCTCACCTAATAAAATGGGTGAAAATGCTGTAACGATTAATGGAGCAATAAAAGCTAATGTTAAAGCTTTAGCTAATGAGATTACAGATATTGAATAAAAAAAACATACATTCGCAGAAAGTAAAATCAAACCTCTAAGTATTTGTAGTTTTGGTTTATCAGACCAGACTAAGTGTTTTTTATAAAAGAAAAACATTATTGGAAGAGTAAATACAACTGTGAAAAAATACCTAGCCCAAGTTATTTGTAGTACTGGTAAATCTGTACTTAAATATTTTGCAAATCCATCCATTACTGGAAGAAACATCCAACCTAATAAGCTAAAAATAATGGCTTTCATAAGCCAATAGATACAGTTTAATTGAAGTACTTTAAAGCAAAGAATACTACTATTGGAATAGTAATAAAAGACATCAATGTTGATGTTACAATTGTACTAGCGATACTATCAACAATTTTTTTAGGTGAATACATCGATCCAACAAGATAATTTAACACAGCACTTGGCATTGCACTTTGTATTAATAAGACACCAGCTGCAAAACCATTCAAATCGAGTTTATTTATTATAAGAATACATATGAGTGGACCCAAAATAACACGTCCTAAGGCTAATATAATTGAATCTTTTAAAGAAAACTTAAACCTTGTTAAGGCTATACCAAGGGACATTAAAACTAAAAATATTGTTGCATATGTTAAAAGAAAAGTGGTGTTTTCAAGAAATACTGGGACATCTAAGTTAAAATAAAGAAATAATATTGATATTATTATTGCATAAACAGGAGGACTTTTAAGAACCACATCAAAAGAAAATTTTTTTTTAGCAAGAAAAACACCCAACGTAAAATGAAACAAAATTATAACAGAGGCTATAGCAGAAGCTACACCAAGCCCTTCAGTGCCGTAAGCAAAAAGACAAATTGGTATACCCATATTACCAGTATTTGGTAAAATCATCGGCGGTAGCTCCATACTTAGATCTCTTTTTAAAATAAAAAGAAGTATTAAACCAACTATGGAAAAGCCTCCAATCATAACTAAAGCATAGAAGAAGTAGGAGGTAAAAACTGCTAAAGTTATACCTGTGGTAGTTACAGTATAAAAAATCATTGCAGGCGTTCCTATATTACCTGCAAAATTAGTTATGAAATTAGTATCTATTTTTGGATTTTTATTCCCCAAGTAATAACCAATACCGATAACAAAAAAAACAGGAAATAAGACTTCAAAAATTTTGGAATATAATTCCATTAATTATAAATTCTAATTAATGTAGGATATTTAAGAATATCTTTATCTTTTTTAAATTTTGCAAGACAGTTATTTGAATTAAGTTCACTTGTTTTGTGAGTAATAATAACAACAGTAGCTTTATTATTTTTTTTATCTGGTGTTTGAATCATTCTTTTTACAGAAATTTTGTATTGAGCTAACCTGTTAGTAATTCTTGACAGAACACCAGGTTTATCTTTAACTTCAAATCTCAAATATAAAGAATTAGTATAATTATTGACATTATAACATTTTATGGACTTACGCTTGTTGTTAGGCATACCAAAGGGTTTTTTAATATCCCCTTTCAAAATTGAAAGTAAATCAGATAGTAATGATGAAGACGTAGGTCCAGGACCAGCACCCTCTCCTTGTAATATACTTTCACCAACAGGTTTACCCTCAAGTATGACGGCATTCATCACACCAGAAACATTACCAATATAAGAATTTTTACTTACAAGACATGGGTGGACAGTTTCAAATAAACAACCATTAATAATTTCAGAAATACCAAGTAACTTAATACGTAAATTTAATTGGCTAGCTATTTCAATATCTTTTAATTCAATTTTTTCAATTCCTTCCATTAAACATTTATATTTTGAAATCTTAGTATTAAATGCAAGAGCAGACAAAATTCTTACTTTAGCAAAAGCATCAAAACCATTAAGATCTAATTTAGGGTTACCTGGTTCAGCATATCCTAATTTTTGAGCCTTTTTTAAAACATTGGCAAAACTATCTTTAGAATTTCTCATTTCTGATAGAATATAATTGGAAGTTCCATTCAAAATTCCATAAACTTTAGTAATTTTGTTAGTTGCTAGACCCTCTTTAATAGTTCTTAATATTGGAATACCACCAGCAACAGATGCTTCAAATTCAAGATTAACATTATTATCTTCAGCTAATTTAGCAAGATAATCTCCATGTTTTGATATTAGGGCTTTATTTGGTGTAATAACGTGAATTTCATTTCTTAAAGCAGTTTCAACTACTTTTTTAGAAATACCATCAGACATTCCTATTGCTTCAAATAAAATATCAACTTTATTTAATTTAAAAATATCTAAAGGATTTTTAAAAAAGATATCTTTATTAACTTTAAATTTTCTCTTCTTTTTTATGTTTTTTGCAGAAACAGCTACAATATTAATTCTTTTACCTGTAATTAATTCAATTTCTTTTTTTTTTGTATTTAATTCATTTAGTAAATAATTACCTACTTGACCCAATCCAACTACAGCAATATTTAAATTCATTTTCATTTACTTGTTTATATCAGGATAGTCTGAGTTTTTTGAATATTCTTTAAGAAATAAATCAAATTCATCAAATGACATTAGTTTAAAATCTCCATTTTTTTCTAACATTTTAGTATATTTTTTTTTTTCAATATTTTTTTTGATAGAATCTTTGTTCCAGTAAGCAGAATCCTTATCTAAAGAACAAGACAATAAAAATAGAAATAAAAATACTAAGAAATATTTCATATTAAGCCCTCAGTCTTTTTAAATCCAAATCTAATGTTCATATTTTGTATAGCTTGTCCTGCGCCACCTTTAATTAGATTGTCTATTGATGACAAGATAATCACTTTATCTTTATACCTAGTTTTAGAAATTGATATATGGCAGTTATTTGTATTAATTATATCATTTGTACTTATTAAAGAGTTAGTTTTTAGAATTTTTACAAATTCATTATTGGGATAATGATTAATCAACACTTTTTCTAATTTTTTAATTGTAGATCCTTTATTTAGCTCTACATAAATAGTGCTTAATATTCCTCTAAACATTGGGGTTAAATGTGGTGTAAAAGTAAAATTTACTTTCTTTTTTGTAAAAAAATTAAACTCTTGTTGTATTTCAGAATTGTGACGATGAGAACCAACGCCGTAGGCACTTAAAGATTCATAAAGGTTTTTATTTTTATATTTGTCATGTACTCCTCTTCCAGCTCCGGAATATCCCGATTTAGAGTCTATAATTATATTATTAACTTTAATTAAATTTTTTTTAATCAATGGAATTAACGGTAACAATATTGATGTTGGATAACAACCCGGGCAAGCAATAATATTAAAATTTTTAACTTTTTCACCTGTAATTTCAGGTAATGAATATATAGATTTTTTAATATTTGAAATTGATCTGTGTTTTTGTTTATACCATTTTAGATATAAGGATGCATTATTAAGTCTAAAATCTGCTGCCAAATCAATCAACACATTATGTTTTAATAAACTATTTGATATAGATTGAGCTTCACCATTTGGTAATGCGGTAAATACCAAATCAACTTCTTTTAAAAATGATTTATTAAATTTAGTAATCTTGGGTAAATTTTTTGATTTTAATGATTTTTCATAACTAGTAATTTTCTTACCCACAGATGAGCTACCACACAAATATTTTATATTAATATTTTTGTGTTTAACTAATAACTTTATTAATTGAACACCAATATAACCAGTTGAACCAGCAACTAAAACATTAAGCTTAGGCATTGTTTATTATAACTATTTTGAAATAAAAAAGAATTATCTTTTCGAGAATTGGAAGCTTCTTCTAGCTTTTTTACGACCAGGTTTTTTTCTTTCAACAGATCTTGAGTCTCTGGTGTTAAGTTTCTCTGTTTTTAGTGTACTTCTTAGTTCTGAGTCAAATAATATTAAGGCTTTTGCAATACCGTGAACCATTGCTCCTGCCTGTCCAGTGTGACCGCCTCCAGCGACACTACATCTAACATCATAAGCTGTTGCTTGATTAATAATTTCAAAAGGTCTAGTAATTTGCATTTTATGACTACCACTAGTGAAGTATTCATCCATTGTTCGACCATTAACATAAATTTTACCGGTCCCTTTTTTTAACCAAATTTTAGCAATTGATTTTTTTCTTCTGCCAGTAGCGTATTTGCTATCTTTAAAATCTAACTTGATCTTAGGTTTTTTTGATATTATTTGTGCTGTTTGTTCCATATTAATTTCTAATTAAATTTTTGCTATTTAATTTTCCTAAATCTAAAAGTTTTGGATTTTGAGCTGCATGAGGATGCTCTTCACCAGCATAAATTTTAACTTTAGTTAGTTGTTTTCTACCAAGAACACCTCCTGGTAACATTCTCTTAACCGCTAATTTTAAAGTCTCACCTGGTTTATTCTTTTCTAATAGTTTTTCAGGAGTTATTTCTTTAATTCCACCAGGGTGGCCCGTATGTCTATAGTATTTTTTGTCTTTAAATTTTTTTCCAGTAAATTTTGCATGTTCTATATTTTTAACAACTACAAAGTCACCATCATCCATGTGAGGTGTATAAGTAGTTTTGTTTTTTCCTCTAACAATCATTGCTATTATAGATGCTAGTCTTCCAACAACTGCTCCTTTAGCATCAATTTCAAACCAATTACTTGTTAATTCGCTACTTTTTAAAAATTTAGTCATAGAGCGTGGATTAATACTATTAATAATTATAAAGTCAATTTTATATTTCTCTTGCAATATAGCCATTTAATGGTAATTTTTGTTTGCCGATTTGTTCCTATTGCAGGCTAATAATTGCTAAAAAGGATTTTTTACCCACATTTTCGGTAGGCGCATTTGAACTGTATTGTATGCCTTGCATAAAGCAAAAATACTAAAAAAGGAGTATTAAGATGAGTACAAAAAGACAAAACCCAGAAACTATCGCATTGCATGGTGGTGATTATAGAAGTGATCCAACTACAAAAGCTGTAGCTGTCCCAATTTATAGAACAACTTCATATCTATTTGATAGCACTGAGCATGCGGCCAATTTATTTGGTCTAAAAGAGTTTGGAAATATCTACACAAGAATTATGAATCCAACCAATGATGTTCTTGAAAAAAGACTGGCTGCCTTAGATGGTGGATTAGCAAGTTTAACTGTCTCTTCTGGGCAAACAGCTTCAACCTTTGCTATCTTAAATGTTGCTCAGGCTGGGGATAACATTGTTAGTTCTACAGATCTTTATGGTGGAACTGTTTCATTGTTTACTCATACATTGAGTAAGCTTGGTATTGAAGTTAGATATGCTGATCCAGCAGATCCTAACAACTTTGAAAAAGCAATAGATGATAAAACTAGAGCTTTTTATGGGGAAACATTGCCCAATCCTTATTTAAGAGTATTTCCTATTAAGGAAGTTTCTGATATTGGAAAAAAATATAATATTCCATTAATAGTTGATAACACCGCCGCCCCTATCATCTGTAAGCCAATAGAGCATGGAGCTGCAATAGTGGTTTACTCACTTACAAAATATATAGGTGGACATGGTACAGTTGTGGGTGGAGCACTAATTGATGGTGGAAATTTTGATTGGACAGCCAATCCAAAAAGACAACCCTTGTTTAATGAACCTGATGCAAGTTATGGTGGCGTAGTATGGGGTAAGGCAGTTCCTGAATTAACTGGCGCCAATGTATCCTTTGCTGTTAGAGCAAGAGTTACTCTTTTGAGAGATCTTGGAGCTGCATTAGCTCCTGATAATGCTTTTGGAATAATTCAAGGACTTGAGACAGTAGCCTTGAGGATGAAACAACATTGCTCTAATGCGGAAAAAACAGTGGATCATTTATCTAATCATAAAAAAGTTTCTAGAGTGATTTACCCAACCAAATATGAAGGAGATATTGGTAAAAGAGCAAAAAAATATCTTGATGGAGGAAATGGTGCTTTAATAGGAATAGAACTAAAAGGTGGCATTGAGTCTGGTAAGAAATTTATAGAAGCTTTAAAAATGTTTTATCATGTAGCAAATATAGGAGATGCTAGAAGCTTAGCTATACATCCGGCAACGACAACTCATAGCCAACTCACGGAGCAAGAATTAAGTGCTGCAGGAGTTACTCCTGGATATATAAGACTGTGTATAGGATTAGAACATATTGACGATATAATAGATGATCTTGATCAAGCACTTAGTGCTTCATAACAATTCTTTATCATTTTAAAAAACCGCTTGAGTTTTTATAAATGAGTAAAATATAGGTTGTTAATACAAAAATAGAACCTAACTGGTGTAGTGATGCATACTTTATCTCTACACCAGATATTAATGTAATGATTCCTAATAATATTTGAATAAGTAAAGCTATGTCAAAAAGAATTACATTCTTTATGGCAACTCCTTCTTTAATAAATAAATAGTTAATAATCATAACAAGGATCACAAGCAGATAGGCTGTTGATCTATGTAAAAATTGAATAATAGAAGTATTATAAAATGACTCAGAGGTAAAAAGATCTAAAAATAAAACATCATTTGGAAAAAAAGTACCATTCATATCTGGCCAAGTATTATAAATTAAACCTCCATTTAAACCTGAAAGAAAAGCGCCCAATATAATTTGAATAATAATTAATAAAAAAATAAATAACAATAATGATTGTGGAATTTTATAATCTATTTTTTGAATATCAAAAAAATCCAAAATATACCAAAAAATTAAACATAAGATAAAAAGTGCAAGTGATAAATGAATTGCTAATCTAAAATGACTAACATCATTATTTTGTGTTAATCCACTAGTAACCATAAACCAGCCTAAAAATCCCTGCAAACATATAAGAAAAAATATAAAAAAATATTTATTAGAATAAAAATTAGAATCTCTATATTTAATCCATAAAATAATTAAAGGGATTAATGTAAACAAGCCAACAATACGTGCTAATAATCTATGTGCATACTCCCAATAAAAAATTACTTTAAATTCGTTTAAAGACATTCCATAGTTAATATTTTTATACTCTGGAATTTTTTTATATTCTTCAAAATACATATTCCAATCATTTGAATTAAGTGGTGGCAATATACCTGAAAAAAGCTCCCATGCTGTAATGGATAAGCCTGAGTCAGTTAATCTAGTTAAGCCACCTACAGCAACCATAAGAACAATTAGCAAAAATAGTCCTATTAACCATATCTTTAAATATTTTATATAGTTGTCGCTATTTACAAACATAAATTATACTTATAATAATTATTTTAATAACCAATTGATTAAATGTCGCCTACTAATAAAAAAAAACTTACCCAATTAAGAATAAAACTTGATAAATTAGATAATGATCTGCTTAAACTAATCAAAAAAAGATCGCTTTTAGTAAATGAAGTTTTAAAAGTAAAAATTTATAAAAAAGAGATAATCGATAAAACAAGAATAAGCTATATACTTAAAAAAATTAAAAAAAAATCAATCAAGACAAAAATTGATCCAAAAATTACAAACAGAATTTGGAAAAATATGATTTGGTCTTTTATTGATTACGAGAAGAGAAACTTTAAAAAGAAATAAACTATTTACTGTGTGGTGGTAGTTTTTTCTCCACAAACATTTCATGTTTTCTAGTAGATGGATTGTATTTTTTAGCAGACAATTTTACTTTAGCTTTTTCTCCACCTGCTGGCTTTTTTACATAATAGAAAAAAGGACTATCAGGTTTAGCTTCAGGGACCAATCTTACTTTAACGTGTGTTTTTTTTGCCATACTATTTAAGCTTTTTAATTTGTTTTACTAAGTTAGAAATATTTTTTAATTTATTTCTGAAATTATAATTAGCACTTATAGAATTATTTGATAATTCGTCAAGGTTTAAAGATTTGTCAGAATTGAGAACTTTTTTAACTCCATTAATTGTCATTCCTTGTTCTTTAAGTAAAAATTTAACTTTTTTAAGAACTTCTATAGTCTGATTATTATAATATCTTCTATTACCATTGAGAATTTTTGGTTTGATCTGTTTAAATTCTTTTTCCCAAAACCTTATGGTATGAGTATTTAAAGTACCCTTTTTGGCATTTACTAAATCTAGAATTTTAGCAACCTCACCTATTGATTTGTAAGCATCTAAATTTTTATTGATCATTTTTAGAATTTACTAAATCTTTAAAGTCTTTAGAAGCTCTAAATAAAACAACATTTCTATCAGATATAGCCACTTCTTCTTTAGTTTTAGGATTTCTACCAACTCTACTTTTTTTTTGTCTTATAGAAAACGTGCCAAATTTCGAAAGTTTGAGTTTTTTTTCAATTTTTAAATTTTCTAAGATTGTAGAAAAAAAATCATCAATTAAATTTTCAGAAATATTTTTAGAAAAACCGATCTGCATATAAATTGAGTTGATTAGATCTTTTTTGATAAGGTTGGTTCTTGTCATTAATTAATATTATTATTTATTTTTTCAATCAAATTTCCAGTTACCGTTTTAGAACAAACACTTAAAGAATTTGAAAAACCTATATAATCTGTTCCACCATGACTTTTAATTACTGGGGAGTCTAAACCAATAAAAATTGCACCATTATATAATCTTGGATCAAGTCTTTTTTTAAATTTTTTTAAATTTGAAATATTAAGTAGTGAAGACATTTTTCCAATCAAATTACCAGTCATTGCTTTTTTTAATTCACTTGTGATAAAATTAGCAGTGCCTTCAGCAGTCTTTAATGCAACATTGCCAGTAAAACCATCTGCTACTATAACGTTAACATCACCGTTCATTAATTGATTCCCTTCAATATAACCTTTAAACTCAAAATCGTTATTAGTTCTTTTATTCAATTGTTGATAAGTTTCTTTTATAATTTCATTTCCTTTAAGTTCTTCAGAGCCAATATTTAATAGTGCGACTTTTGCTTCATCGTTCGGATATAATGAATTAAATAAAGAGGAACCCATTATCGAAAAATCAATTAAATTTTTTGGACTACATTCAATATTTGCACCTAAGTCTAAAACAACACTCATATTCTTTTTATTTGGCCATAAGGCTGAAAGTGCTGGTTTATCTATATTGTTTATCATTTTAAGATTTAACTTTGAAATAACTAATAATGCACCAGTATTCCCTGCTGAAATTACTACATCAGATTTTTTTTCTTTAACACTCTGTATCGCTAACCACATACTAGTTTTTTTTCCTCTTTTTGCACCTTCCAATGGACTATCGGTTCCTTTAACAACATCTTCTGTATGAACTATTTCAAAGTTTTCACTAGGCAATTCATCAGTAATAAACTTTTCAATTTGACCTTTATCACCAAAAATTTGATAAAAGGTATTTTTATTGTTTTTGAAATGATGATTAATACCTTCAATAATTTTTTTTGGTGAACCATCGCCACCCATTGCATCAATAGCAATTTTGATTTTTTTGCTCATTCTATTTCTTTAATTGAAAAAATAATTTACTCTTTAGGGTCCAAAACTTGTCTACCACGATACATACCAGTTTTAAGATCTAGATGATGAGGGAGTCTATACTCACCAGATTTCTTATCTTCAACTATATTTTTAGATGAGAATTTCATATTCTGAGCTCTTCTCATCCCAGTTCTTGACGGTGATTGTTTGCGTTTTGGTACAGCCATAATAAAATTAATGTTTAACTACACCTTTTATATGTGAATTTAAAGTGTTATTTATCAAAAATTCAATATATTTATCAAAATATTTTACCAAATAATCGCTATTTTGAGCATTATCTAAAAATATTGTTAATTGCTCTTTTTTTGACTCATTATTTAAATGATCCCAATTATGAATTTTATCAATCATTCCATAAAATAAATTGAGATAATCTTTCATTTTTTTATTTATCGATTGGTCTCCATAACCAATCTCTCGGACACTTAGCTCCAATTGCCTGAAGACATAATCATAAATTTCTTGGAGTATTTCTTTATTGTTATCTTTTTTGTAAATTTTTAAAAAAAAAGCAAAATGTAATAGAAAAAAGATCATTCTGTCTGAAAATGTGTCTTGATTTTTAAAGTCTTTATACAATTCTTTATTTCTAGTTAATTTAACTAAATTATTGTAAATATTAATATAGTTTTTATTCATGAAAAAAATTTTTAATCTAATTATTCTTTTTTTATTTATTTCAAGTTGTACATTAAATAAAGTTATAAAGCATCATGGTGTGCATTTTTTAGAAAAAAAAAGTGAAAAACTTGTAATTGGCAAAACTAATAAAAATGATATCTTTGAACTTTTGGGTCCTCCATCTACAAAGGGTTCTTTTGACGAGGAATTATGGATTTATATGGAAATTCAAACAAGCTCAACAAAAATATCAAGATTAGGGAAAAAAGAATTACTAAAAAATAACATCTTACTTCTAGATATCGACAACAAAGGTATTCTGTCAAAAAGTATTTTCTTTGATAAAGATAAAATGAATGAAATAAAATTCTCAGAAGATACAACTCAAATGAATTATTCTAAAAATAGTTTTATCTATGAATTCTTGTATTCTGTAAGACAAAAAATCAACGATCCACTCGGAAAAAGAAAAATAAAATAATCTAGCCCGCAATCACCGCTAACAATAATAAAGCAACAATATTTGTAATCTTTATCATCGGGTTTACAGCAGGACCAGCAGTATCTTTATATGGGTCACCAACAGTATCACCTGTAACAGCTGCTTTATGAGCTTCTGAACCTTTTCCACCATAATTACCATCTTCAATATATTTCTTAGCGTTATCCCAAGCACCACCACCAGCTGTCATTGAAACTGCAACAAATAATCCAGTGATTATGACACCTAATAACATTGCGCCGACAGCAGCTAAAGCAGCAACTTGCCCACCAATTTGAAATATCACAAAGTATAAAACAATCGGAGACAGAACTGGTAATAATGAAGGTAAAATCATTTCTCTAATTGCAGCTAATGTTAATAAATCAACAAGTTTAGCGTAATCAGGTTTTTGTTTACGTTTCATAATACCTGGGTATTTTTTAAATTGCCTTCTAACTTCTATAACAACAGCCCCACCTGCTCTTCCTACGGCTTGCATTCCCATTGATCCAAATAAATATGGAAGCATTCCACCTATTAATAATCCAACTACAACGTATGGATTAGATAAATCAAATGTTACAACTATTCCTTCTAACTTTGATCCAGCGACACCAGAAAAGTGTTTGATATCTTCAACATAAGCGGCAAATAAAACAAGTGCACCTAACCCTGCTGATCCAATAGCATAACCTTTAGTAACAGCTTTTGTAGTGTTACCAACTGCATCCAACGCATCAGTAGTTTTTCTTACACTTTTTGGTAAATTTGACATTTCTGCAATACCACCCGCATTATCTGTAACTGGACCATACGCATCAAGTGCGACGACCATTCCAGCCAAAGCTAGCATAGTTGTTACAGAAATAGCAATTCCATAAAGACCAGCAATAGAGTTGGTAGCAAGAATACCCGCAACAATTATTAGAGCAGGAATTGCAGTTGCCTCCATAGAAACAGCTAATCCTTGAATAACGTTTGTGCCATGTCCTGTTGTTGATGATTTTGCGATACTTCTTACAGGTCTATAATCTGTTCCAGTATAATATTCAGTAATCCAAATTAATAAACCGGTAATAACTAAGCCAATTACACCACAGTAATAAAGACTCATACCAGTAAAAGTTTTTCCATTTACAGAATACTCATTAGCAAAGCCAATAACATAATCAGTTACTGGATATAGAATTAATAATGATGAAACTGCAGAAACAACAAATCCCTTGTATAATGCATTCATTACATTTTTACTTTTTCCAAGTTTTACAAAAAAAGTTCCTAATATTGATGTTAAAATACAAGCACCACCAATGGTTAATGGGTATATCATCATATTAATATCACCATAAAAAAATATAGAAGAAAGAACCATTGTTGCAACAATTGTTACAGCATAAGTTTCGAATAAATCTGCAGCCATTCCAGCACAATCACCAACATTGTCTCCAACGTTGTCTGCAATTACAGCTGGGTTTCTAGGGTCATCTTCAGGAATACCTGCCTCAACTTTTCCAACTAAATCAGCACCAACATCAGCACCTTTGGTAAAAATTCCGCCACCTAATCTTGCAAAAATTGAAATTAAAGAAGCACCAAAACCTAGGGCAACAAGAGCGTTAACAATTTCCCTTTCATCAACTCCCGCTTTTAATAAAAAATAATAATAAACAGCTATTGCTAACAAAGCCAAACCAGCAACCAACATACCTGTTACAGCACCTGATTTAAATGCTACAGCTAAACCACTTGCTAAACCTTTTCTAGATGCTTCAGCAGTTCTAACGTTAGCCTGAACTGAAACTAACATTCCAACATAACCAGCTATACCAGATAAAGCAGCTCCTATAAAATAACCTAAACCAACAAGAGGACTAAATACAATGCATATAACAACCAAAACAACAACTCCAACCACAGCAATTGTTTTGTATTGTCTTGCTAAATAAGCTTTTGCACCAATTTGAATAGCAGATGCAATTTCTTGCATTTTAGCATTTCCAGTACTTGAGCTTAATATGTTTTTTCCAGTAAAGTATCCATATACAATTGAAAGAAATCCTGCAGCTATAGTATAAAGTAATATTGTTTCGACGATTGAGTTCATTTTGCCTTTTGGTTGTTTGGTTGTTAAATTAAACGTTTAAAGTCCGGACAATACAAAAAAAACCATAAAAGGCAATATTTAACTTTTTAAAAATGATGAAAATAACCCTTATTTTTAAGGCTAATTATTCCTCTTTTTTTATCAATTAATATGGGTTTATTATTTGAATTTTGAATTATTCCTATTTTTGAAATTTTAACTCTTAATTCATTTGAAATTTTTTTTATGATTCTTCTTTTATCTTTCGAGGCAGTAAATAGAACCTGATAATCATCACCTTTTGAAATAAAATGCTCTTTCAAGAAATTTTTTTTTGATATGAGTTTATTCAAGGAATTAGAAACCGGTATATCATCTAAACTTACTTTATAAGATAGTTTTTGACTATTAATCAATTTTTCAAGGTCTGTTAATAAACCGTCCGAAATATCAATTGAAGTATTTGCAAATTTATTTAAGTGTTTAGATAAATCAATTTGAATATTAGGTTTATAATATTGGTTAATAAAATAATCTTTATGAATTTTATTTATTTTAAATTTATTTTTTAAAACTAATAAACCTAAATAACTATCGCCTAAATTTCCTGTAACATAAATATCATCATTAATTTTAGCTTTATTTCTTTCAATAATTTTTTTTGAAAAACCAATGGAGGTTATTGTAAAACTTAATTTGTTAGAAAAAACTGTATCTCCACCACAAAGATAGATTTTATACTTTTTTTGTTCATCGTTAAGTGATTTAGATATTTTTTTTAAGTTATTTTTTGAAAAAGTTTTTTTATTACCTGAGCCTGAAACAAAATAGTATTTTGGACTTACGCCTTTACAAATTAAATCAGATATTGATGACCTTATGATCTTTTTTATTACTAAATCTGGTTTTTTAAAATCTATAAAATGATTTCCTTGAATATATGTGTCTATTGATACTACTAACTCATGTTTTTTATCAAAAAAAACATCATCATTAAGGTTCAAAGAACCAATTGTCTTTTTAGAAAGTTTTTGAAAATAATTTTTAATTAAATCAAATTCATGCATTAGTATTTCTTATTTTTTTAGCAATTTTATCTAATATTGCATTCAAATATTTAGTTTGGGAGTCCTCTAAAAAAAAATTTGAAGCATCTAAATATTCCTTGATTATAATTTTTTTAGAGATTTTAGGCTTATAAAGAAATTCAAATATAGCTGCCTTAACAATGACCTGAAAAACTTTATCCATATTTGACAATTCAAGATCTTCACTTAAATAATTTCTGACCTCTTCTTTAATTACATCATCTCTTTCAATTGTACCAAGCACCACATCTTTAATAGATTTTTTAAATCTGTGTTTTGAAAAAGTTATATCTTCATCATCATTAAAAAATTTACCATAGAGTTTTTGAATAATTATAACTCTAGGATTTTGATTTGGGTTATATGGAGTTCTCATCCTTATTGGGAAAGGACAGATGTTACAGCTAGAGCTGCTTCTCTTCCCTTTTTTTTCCTAGCTATAGCTTGACGCATATTGAGACAAGTAATAATTCCATTGCCAATGGGTTTTTTGTTTTCTACAGATAGTTTCATTATTGCATCAGTTGAAGAATGAGAAATAAAGTCAAAATGAGGAGTTTGTCCTTTAATCACACACCCAAGAGCTAAAAAAGCATCATACTTCTTAATATTCTTTGAAATGGTAACTGGTATTTCAAAGACACCTGGGACATTGATAACTTTTATTAAACTAGATTTGGGCAGTGCGTTCTTCGCACTACTTAATAAACCTTTTGATATATCTTTATAATAATCTGCATTAACTATTAAATATTTTTTTTTCATTAAATGATTTCCTGTTTAATAATTTTTATATCATAACCCTCTAAACCAATAACTTTTTTAAGAGATTTAGTTATTAATATCATATTTTTAATCTTTAAATCCTTAATTATTTGAGCTCCAATACCATAATTCCTTATAAGTTTATCATTTCCCTTTTTATAAAAATCTTTGTTCTTATAATCCTTGAGTGTTTGTGTAACAGATTTTAAATTTGTATCTTTTATAAAAACTAAAACACAGTTATTGAATTTCTTAAAATAATTTAACGTTTTATCAAATGAATTTGGCAATTGTTGATTGATTAAATAATTTTGAATTACGTTAGATGAAATTACTCTAACTCTTGGTATTATCCCTTTTTTAATATTACCTTTAATTAGAGCAAAGTGTTCAGATCCATCTAAAAGATTTTCATAAATTCTAATTTTATATTTTTGATTTTTAATTTTAATATCAGATTGTTTTTTAAGTTTAATTAGTTTTTCTTTTTTAAGACGATAAGCAATAAGGTCTTCAATTTTACCTATCTTTAAATTATGTTTTTTTGCAAAATCAAATAAATCTTGGCCTTTAGCCATTGTGCCATCTTCATTCATTATTTCACAAATAACTGCGGAGTTATTTTTTTTAGCAAGTTTTGATATATCAACAGAGGCTTCTGTATGACCAGCTCTTACTAGAACGCCCCCATCTTTAGCAATGATTGGAAAAATATGTCCTGGTGAAACAATGTCTTTCTTATTTGCATTTTTCTTTGAAGCAATTTTAATTGTCTTTGCTCTATCTTTTGCTGAGATTCCAGTTGTTATTCCATTTTTTGCTTCAATAGAAATTGTAAAGGCAGTTTTGTTCCTTGATTGATTTATTGGGGACATCAAAGATAAATTTAACCGTTTTGCTTGTATACTATCTAGTGCTAGACAAATTAATCCACGACCATATTTGGCCATAAAATTTATATTTTTAGCACTTGAGTCACTGGTTGATATTATTAAGTCTCCTTCATTTTCTCTTTTCTCATCATCAACTAAGATGAACATACCTCCCTTCTTAGCAATATTAATTATACTTTCAATGGATGCATAATTATTTTTTTTCATTAAAATAATTTCTAACGTATTTAGATAGGATATCTATCTCTATATTAACTAAGCTGCTCTTTTTTAATGAAGATAAATTGGTTAGTTTAAAGGTGTGTGGAATAACCCAAACTTGAAAACCTTTTTTGGTTACCTTGGAAATTGTTAAAGAAATTCCATTTATACATATAGAGGCTTTATCAATTAGATTTGCTCTTTCTTTTTTAACAATTTCAAAATCAAATAAATACGATTTATCAATTTTTTTAATACTCTGTATTTTACCTACTGCATCAATGTGGCCTTGGCAAATATGTCCTGATATTTTTTGACCAAATCTTAAAGGAATTTCAAGATTAATTTTATCGTTTATTTTTAAGAATTTAAATTTTGATCTTTGTATGGTTTCATCAGAAAGATAAAATTCCATTATTTTATTTTTAATATTAATTAATGTTAAGCAAACACCATCACAAGCAACTGATACACCTAGATCTTTACGTGTTAGCTTTAAATCAGCTTTTACAAAAATATTAATACCTTTTGATCTTTTTTCAAATCTAGTAATTATACCTTGATTAAAAATTATTCCATTAAACATAATATTATTTGTAAAGTGTAATTACATCTTTGCCTAATTTTTTTTTAATTTTCAATTTATTTTTATAATTTTTCTTTAATTCATTAAGAAAACTAAGCTCTTTATGGTTAACTAACTTTGATAAAGTTTTAGCACATTTGTATAAATAAAATTCATTAAATAATTTTTTTTTAATAATGTGCTTAGAAAGATCATTTCCCCCTTCAACTAATAAATTTCTGCAGCCAAGGACATAGAGTTTCATTAAAATTGATTTAATATCAAAGTTATCTTTATCCAATTTACTTTTGATTAAAGTTATGCCTCTTTTTTTTAACATTAATTTCATCTCAGATTTCGCGTTATGATAAAAAATTATAGTATTTTTTTTATTAGCTGTTTTAAAAATGTATGAATTTTTTTTAATTTCTAAATTTTTATCTAAAATTATTCTTTTAGGTGAAAATTTATTCAAACCTTCTAGTCTGCAATTAAGTTTTGGGTTATCTTTATTTAAAGTTTTGGACGAAATCATTAACGAATCATTTTTATATCTAAGATAATGTGTAAATTTATCAGTATGAATATCTGAAATTCTTTTTGTATCTTTGCTATATATCAAATTATTTCTAGAAATTGCAATTTTACCAGTAACATAAGGAAGGTTTTTTTTTCTATTAAAGAAATAAGGTATATAAAATTTATTAATTTCTTTTTTGAGTAAATTTTTTTTTACTAAAACATTTTTTGACTTAAGAATTTTTAAAGTTTTACCTTTAACTTTTTTATCAATATCTTCAACTCCATACACAACTTCTTTAATTTTATTTTTAATTATAATATTTGTGCACGGAGGAGTTTTTCCATAATGACTACAAGGTTCAAGGGTCACATACATTTTTGAGCCTTCCAAATTTTCATGTGAATTTTTAATGGCATTAAATTCGGCGTGAGGTGTACCTTTAAAACCTGTTTGACCAATTGAAAGTATTTCATTATTTTTAACGATTACACAACCTACAGAAGGATTGATTCCACTTAGTCCATGACGAGCTTTTGCCAATCTCAAGGCCAACTCCATAAAAATTTTATCTTTGATTGAAAATTTATCTTTTTTTGTAGACATCTAATTTGTCCACGAATTGCACAAAGTCTTTTTCTTCTCTAAAATTTCTATAAACAGAAGCAAATCTTACGTAAGCAACAGGGTCGAGCTCTTTTAAACCTTCCATAACCATAGTTCCAATAGTAGTAGATGAAATTTCACTTTGACCAAGCTCCTCTAGTGATCGAGAAATTTTACTTATAAATTTTTCTGCTGTTTCAGTATCAATAGGTCTTTTTTTAAGAGCAATAAAAATAGATTTTGATAATTTATCTCTATCAAATGAAGATTTTCTTCCATTTTTTTTAACAACCATAATTTCTCTAAATTGCACTCTTTCAAAAGTTGTAAATCTAGCTCCACACACACAAAGCCTTCTTCTTCTTATGGCTGTGCCATCTTCAGTTGGTCTTGAGTCTACTACTGAGGTTTCACCTTTTTTACAAATTGAACAAATCATTATTTTAAATTTTTATATATTGGAAAGTTAGATGTAAGTTCTATTACTTCATTTCTAACTTCTTCTTCAATTTTGCTATTATCGTCTGGGTTTTCAGATAAACCTTTTACAACTTTAGTTATTAGTTCACCTACTTTTTCAAACTCTTTTAATCCAAAACCTCTAGTTGTTGCGGCTTGAGTACCTAGTCTTATTCCAGAGGTAATCATTGGCTTTTCTGAATCGAAAGGTATTCCATTTTTGTTACAGGTAATATTAGCATTTGAAAGGCTTTCAGCAGCAGCATTACCTTTTACATTGAAAGGTCTTAGATCAACTAACATTAAGTGTGTATCTGTTCCGCCAGAATAAATCTTAAAACCATTATTCTTAAGTGTCTCTGATAAAATTTTGGCATTAGCTAAAACTGATTTGATATAATCTTTGAAATCTGGTCTTAATGCTTCTAAAAAACCAGCAGCCTTTGCAGCAATGACATGCATCAATGGTCCGCCTTGATAACCAGGGAATACTGCTGTGTTAAATTTTTTTGCTAGGTCTTCATGATTAGTTAAAATAATTCCACCTCTAGCACTTCTGAAAACTTTATGAGTTGTTGAAGTTACTACATGCGCGTGTTCACATGGGTTAGGGTATCCTTTGCCGGCAACTAAACCTGAAAAATGAGCCATATCCACCATCAAATATGCTCCTACTTTGTCAGCAATCGCTCTAAATCTTTTAAAATCGATTACTCTAGAGTAAGCGCTACCACCACAAATTATAAGTTTTGGTTTATGTTCTAATGCAAGTTTTTCAACATTATCATAATCAATAAGTTCAGACTCTTTATCAACATCATACCCTATTGGATTAAACCATTTACCTGACATTGAAATTTTTAACCCATGAGTAATGTGTCCACCAGAATTTAAACTCATTCCCATAAACGTATCACCAGGATTTAATAAAGCTAAAAATACAGCTCCATTTGCTTGAGCCCCAGAATGTGGTTGGGCATTTGCAAATTTACAATCAAAAAGTTTCTTTAATCTTTCTATGGCTAAATTTTCTGCAACATCAACATGCTCACATCCATTGTAGTATCTTTTTCCAGGATACCCTTCTGCATATTTGTTTGTTAATACAGAGCCTTGCGCCTCTAAAACAGCTTGAGAAACTATATTTTCAGAAGCAATTAGTTCTATATGTTGTTGTTGTCTTTTTAACTCATCACTTATGGCTTTATGTAATTCTGGATCAGTTTCAGATAAACTGTCTTCAAAAAAGCTTTTATAATTTTTATTTAAATAGTTTTTTTCACTAGACATAATTAAATCTTTTTAATTCTTTTTGCGTGTCTTCCACCTTCAAACTTTGTATTTAAAAAAATGCTAACGCAATTTAAAGCATTTTTTTTAGTAAGAAGTCTTGATCCTAATGTAATGATATTTGCATTATTATGCAATCTTGATAATTTTGTAGATTTTGAATTATAGCACTGTGCAGCACGAATATTTTTATGTCTATTAGCAGCAATATTCATTCCCATACCAGACCCACAAACTAAAATACCTACATGTTTGTTACTAATTTTAACTTTTTTAGCGACCTTATGAGCAAAATCAGGATAATCTACCCTACCACCGGTAAATGGACCTAAATCAACTATCTTTATATTTTTTTTATCTAAGTAATTTTTGATTAATTCTTTTAATTTAAACCCAGCATGATCAGATGATATGAATATTTTTTTCAAACTAATTAAATTTATGATCTAAAACACAAGCAACTAAATGGATACGATCTTCTTCACCACCATTAAATGCATTATGATATTTTGTATTATTTGTAATCCAAACAGAACCATCAGCTGGTAAATGCATGGCAACATTATCAATAACCATTATTGATCCTGGGTTAGTAATAATTGGTATATGCAATCTAGGCTCAGGGTCTCTATGCCAACTTAATGTTGATCTTGGTTGTTTTAACAATACTCTTACTCTTCCAAGCTTATACTTAGATGAAAGCACATCAAAAACTTCCTTAAAATAAGTATCTTTAAATTCATCGATAAATTCTGAATATGCAGACTCGTCGATAGTTACATCTCTAACAACTTCCTTGCCTGTTGCATCCGGTTTAGTCCAAAAAACACCTCTGGCTTTATGACCTTTAATAGAGTCTGGATCACCAGGAATTTGAGTTAGAGATATTGCTCCAAAGTTACTAATCTCTTCAGGACCATCAAATTTTTTTATTTTTAAAATTTCACTATATGCCTTTTGAAGTTCAGTAATATCAAATTTAATTTCCTGTTTTTGAAAATCATTAAAATTTAATGTCATAATATTTATTAGTTACTCTTTTTAAAATATATTTGTATAATACATTTGTCGCATTTTATAAATATAATAAAAACATGATAACAGGAAGCTATCCAAACCTAAGGCTTAGACGTAGTAGAAAGAATGATTGGTCTAGAAGACTTATTCAGGAAAACAGCCTATCTTCAAGTGACTTTATTTTACCAATATTTCTTATTGATGGAAAAAATAAGAAACAATCCATAAAAACTATGCCTGGAGTTTTTAGGTATTCTATAGATAAAATTGGTCATATTGTTGATAAAGCCATTAAGAATAAAATACCTATGGTTGCGTTATTTCCATACACAAATTCAAAGTTAAAAAATGAAATTGGTACCGAAGCGTTAAATGAGGACAATTTAGTTTGTAGAGCTATCCAATATATTAAAAAAAGATACAGAAATGAAATTGGTATTATGTGTGATGTAGCTTTAGATCCCTACACTTCCCATGGTCATGATGGTCTTATAAAATCTGGCTATATATTAAATGATGAAACAAATGAAATTTTAATTAATCAATCCTTATTACAATCCGAAATGGGATGTGATGTGCTAGCACCTTCAGACATGATGGATGGTAGGATTGGAAAAATAAGAAAAGCATTGGATAAAAATGGTTATCAGTTAGTTCAAATTCTCTCATATGCAGTAAAATATGCATCAAGTTTTTATGGACCTTTCAGAGATGCGGTTGGATCAAGAGGACTTCTAAAAGGAGATAAAAAGACCTATCAAATGGATTTTCGAAACAGTAATGAAGCCTTAAGAGAGGTTGCCCTAGATATAAAGGAAGGAGCAGATATGGTAATGGTGAAACCAGGAATGCCCTACCTTGATATTATAAAATCAGTAAAAGACAATTTCAAAATTCCAGTTTTAGCTTATCAAGTTTCAGGAGAATATAGCTTACTCACAAATAGTATTAATAAACGTTTAATAGATAAAAACTCAATATTAGAAAGCTTGATATCATTTAAGAGAGCTGGCGCAAATGCAATAGTCAGTTATTATGCTGATAGAATAAATGAAATAATACTTTAAGGCTATTTTAATAAATTTATAAAATGACTTCTTGAAACGGGTAAATTTAAATTATTTGGTTTCAATATACTTTTTTCAAGATAATCACTAAGAAGCTTAAAACCTTTTAATAAATTTTTTAAATCAATATTTTTTGTATTTTGATCTATCAAAAAGTTTGGAATAAATTTTTTTTCTGAAGATGATTTTACAAAATAATTAATTTCTCCTTCTATAACTTCTTTTTCGACCATTTTTTTAAGTTCAAGATCATAACCAAGTAATTTTAATAACTTTAATTCCCAAAAAATATATTCTTCAATCCAATTATCATGAGTTAATAAATCAAAAAATTCATCTATTAAAATGTAAATGTCATTATTTGATTGAGCTTCAGCTGTTAAAAGTTTTACAAGATGCATAGCAGAAGTTATGCAGCAAAGTTTTATACTATTATCAAAATAAATTGGTGTAGTAGCTTTAACAATTTCTATTTTAAAATAACCAATTCTATTTAAACTTTTGGAATTATAATTAACATGAATCTTATTGCCAATCTGTAAATAATTTTTAATTCTTTTTGAAGTACCACCAAAAATAATACCAGAAATTTTTCCATAATTTTCAGTAAATACCTCTGCTATAATGGAATTTTCATTGTATCGATTTTTAGATAACAAATATCCTTTATCATCCCAATTCATTTTTTAAAAATACTCTCAAAACATATGGTTGCAGCATTCTGTTCAGCATCTTTTTTAGATGAACCATCTGCTGTAAAAATTCTAGTATTCTTTAATTTCACAGAGACTTTAAATAGTGGCTTATGACGAGGCCCTGTATTTGATATTAATCTATAAATAGGTAAAGTTTTAAACATCTTTAAAGAATATTCTTGAAGTTTAGTTTTGGCATCAATTTCAGTTATCACACTTGCATTAATATGCTCATTCCACAAATTTAGAATAAATTTTTCAACTAAATTAATACCTTTGTCTAAATAAATCGCACCTATTAAAGCTTCTAAGCAATCAGCTATAACTTTGTCTTCAATTACAATTTTTTTATTTTTTGGATTAAATACCAAAATATATTTTTGTAATTCAATTTTTTTTGCAATTTCTAAGCATTTTCTTTTATTAACTAGAGATGCAAATTTTTTATCCAATATTCCCTCACGTTCATCTGGATAAATTTCTAATAATTTTTTTGCAATAACCAACCCTAAAACTCTATCACCTAAAAATTCAATTTTTTCATTATTATTCAAAGAGTCATAGCTTTTATGAGTAAGACTTTTTATTAAAATTTTAGGATCAGAAAATTTTAACTTTAATTTCTTTTCTAAGATTGATGAAGATATTTTCATTAATTAATAGTTTTAAAAAAACGATCGAACCTAATAGTTTTGTGCCATTTCCAAAAAGAAAAGATACTTGCAATTCTAAAATCTGATGAAAAAAAGATAAATTGTGCCTTACCAACTAGATTATCTTCATGGACATATCCAACGCTTGTTAAATATCTACTATCTTTAGAACAATCTCGATTGTCTCCAAGGAAAAAGTAATGTTTTGGTGGAACTATAAATACATCAGAATTTTGAAAACTATAATTTTTTAAATAAACGGTATTATGTATTGCACCATTTGGTAATTTTTCTTCAAACTTAATAACATCTATAGTTTGATTGCCACAATAAATTATATCATTCTTTGGAATCCTTGATTTAAAAATTTGATTATTATTAAGAAATAAATCACCATTTATGAATTGAATATTATCTCCAGGTAATCCTATTAATCTTTTGATATAATCTGTTCTATTGTCAGCAGGTGTTTTAAAAACAATAACATCTCCTACTTCAGGTTTTTGTGAAAATATTCTGCTATTGAGTATCGGTGGACTAAATGGAAAAGAATGTTTGCTATAACCATAAGAATATTTGGTAACAAATAATCTATCCCCAACCAATAATGTAGGTTCCATAGAAGATGAGGGTATATAAAAAGGTTGTATGAAAAAAGATCTAATAATAATCGCAATGATTAAGGCATAAAAAATTGTTTTAACATTTTCAATTATAAAGTTTTTACTTATCATTATTTATTTTTTTGTAAAATTACGTAAGCTATAGAATATTTTTTTTCATCTGAAATTGATAGAAAGAAATTAAATGAAGAGATTTTAAATTGATCTTTAACAATATTTTTTATTTTATTTGTAATTACAAAAGAAGGTTTACCTAATTTATCATTAATAATTGATATATCTTTAAAGTTAAGATTGTCTCTAAAGCCAGTGCCAATTGATTTGGCTAAAGCTTCTTTAGCAGCAAATCTTTTTGCATAATAGGCTTTTTTATTTTTAATTTTTTTAGCAATAAGTATTTCTGAGTTAGAAAATATTCTTTTAATAAAATCTTTATTTTTTATTAATTTATTAAATCTTGTGATATCAACTATATCAACACCTATACCAAGTATTTTCATGGTTATTTACTTATTATTTTTCTAAAAGATTTAATCGTTTTTTTTAAACCATGAGTGACAGATTCACCAATTATAAAATGTCCAATATTAAATTCTGTAATTTCTTTAATTTTTGTTAATATTGCAGTTGTTTTATAGTCAAGACCGTGACCCGCATGGATTTCAAGACCAAAATTCTTACCAAGTTTAGAACATTTTTGAATTTTTATTAGTTCTTTTTTATAGTCTTTATTTTTTTTAATTAAATCTGAAATTTTTCCAGTATGTATTTCAACACAATCAGTATTTAATTCTTTTGCACTTTGAATATCTTTTAAATTTGGATCTATAAATAGACTAGTTCTAATATTTGCTTTATTAAATAATGAAATTATTTTTTTAATCTTAGTTCTATTTTTATTTAAATTTAAACCACCTTCTGTAGTTATCTCTTTTCTTTTCTCTGGAACAATGCAAATATAATTGGGTTTATTTTTTAATGCTATTTTTACTATTTCATCATTTAAAGAAATTTCCAGGTTGGTAATTATTTTTTTATCTTTACAAATTTGTAAGACATCTTGATCATTTATGTGCCTTCTATCTTCTCTTAAATGTATTGTAACAGAATCTGCACCACATTTGCTAACATGTTTTGCTATTAATAATGGATTTGGATGATTTGAGCCCCTTGCATTTCTAATTGTTGCAACATGATCAATGTTTACACCCAATTTTTTCATTTTATAAATCTACTTCCTGGCATTGTTATGGGTGTATTTTTAAGAAAATCAGGAAGTTTATTTTTTTTAAAAGTTGGAACATCGATTTTCATATGGGAAATAATTTCTTTTTTTATCTTTAAAGATTTTTTTGTTGATCTATCAATAATGGTAGCAAAGCCAACAAGTTTTGCTCCTGGTCTGGTAATTAGATTTACACACTCTAAACTGGATTTTCCTGTTGTTATAACGTCTTCAATAATTAATACTTTAGAACCTTTTTTAATATTAAAACCTCTTCTCAAAGTAAATTTACCGTTAACTCTCTCACAAAATATAGTTTCTTTTTTTAAAATTTTACCTATTTCATAACCAATAATTACCCCACCCATCGCTGGAGCTAAAATTAAATCTATATATTTAAATTTTTTTTTGATCTTTTGGGCCAATGATTTACAAATAGAATTAGCTAAATTTGGAAAACTTAACAGTTTCGCACATTGAATATATTTAGATGAATGCAGTCCAGAAGAAAGTACGAAATGTCCTTCAAGTAAAGCGTTAGTTTTTTTTAAAATATTTAAAGATTTTTTGTGTGAAAGCATTTCTTTTTTCCTCATGTCTTATGATTTTAAACTTAATATTCTTTTGTTTTAGTTCGCTAATAAAATTTGTAAAGTTTTTCAGGTCTCTAATTATCAAATGGAACTTAAAGTTAATATAATATTGTGTTTTTTCATGCATCTCAACATTAGATATGTTTAATCTGTGATAACCTAGTAATGTTGTAATTTCACCTAGTTTGCCTGGTTGATCTGGTAAAGATATCCATAATGTAGTGTTATATTTCTTTATTCTTTCTTCTTTTTGTTCACCTTTCGAATGCCAATATCTTCTTATTGCTGCCCTAGCCTTTCCTGTTTTGGTAACTGGTATCCAGTGAAGTGAAGGTGATTTATTTTTTGAAGTTATTATATTAACTACATCTCCATTATGAAGAATGCTTTGTAGTTCACTATCATTTCCATTTATTTGACAGCTAATAGCATTATCACCAATTTTTGTGTGAACCGCATAAGCAAAATCAATTGGAGTTGCACCCTTTGGCAATTTTATTACTGAACCTTTGGGTGTGAAGCAAAAAACATTTTCCTGAAACATTTGAAGTTTAGTATACTCATAGAAATGTTCAGGATTTTCATTTTTATCAATAATTTCTACTAAATCTGCTAACCAATCATATTCTTTCCAAGTAAGTGAGTTAAATTTTTCAGAAGATTTATATTTCCAGTGAGATGCAATACCTCTTTCAGCAAATTCATGCATTTCCATAGTTCTAATTTGAATTTCTATAGGTCTTTTATTTGGTCCAATTACAGCTGTGTGTAATGATTTATAGTGATTAATTTTTGGTGAAGAAATATAATCTTTAAATTTTCCAGGTATACAGTTCCAATGTTGGTGAAATATTCCAAGTGCTTGATAACAATCATGCTCACTAGGCAATATAACCCTAAAACCTATTATATCTGTAATTTGCTCAAGGGATATTCTTTTTTTTTGTACTTTTCTCCAAATTGAAAAAGGAGTTTTTTCTCTTCCAAAAATCTTAGCTTTAATGTCATGGTCATTTAAAAGTTCTGTAATTTGTATAGAAATTGATTTAAAGTTATTTACTTTATCTTCACGAATTTCATCTAATCTTTTTTTGATAAGTTCTCTTGCTTTATTATTTAAAACTTTAAAAGATAAATCTTCCAATTCATCTCTTATTCTGTGCATTCCCATTCTATCAGCTAATGGTCCATAGATCTCCATAGTTTCCTTAGCAATTCTTTCTTTTTTTTCAATTTTGCTAATAGCATCAATCGTTCTCATATTATGTAAACGATCTGCAAGTTTTACTAATAAAACTCTAATGTCTTTAGAGGTAGCTAAAATTAATTTTCTAAAATTCTCAGCTTTTGAACTAGAGTTTGCTTGATTTTCAAAAACAGAAATTTTGGTTACACCCTCAACTAAATCCGCAATTTCTTGTCCAAACTCTTTCTTGATATTTTCATATGTAGCATGTGTGTCTTCAATTGTGTCATGAAGTAATCCAGTAACAATTGTAGCGCTATCTAATTCTAAATCGCTAAGTATAGAAGCAACAGCTATTGGATGGTTTGAATAGGGATCGCCTGATGCACGTTTTTGATTTTCATGCGCTTTAACAGCGTATTGGTATGCTTTATTTAATTTTTCAGGATTTAAAAACTTATTATAATTTTTGACTTTATTTATAAGTTCTTCAGAATTAAGCATGGGTTATTATAACACTAATTTATATTTGTTTAATAGATCTAAGGTTTTTTACTGACAAACTATAGACTAAATTAACAATATTTTTACCAGATTTTGGATCTTTCCACTTTTTATCTATTTCAAATAAAGGCAATAAAACAAAACTTCTCATTTTCATTCTAGGGTGTGGAATAAAAAGGTTTTCTTCAATAAAATTTAAT
Organism: Candidatus Pelagibacter sp. PS_44; assembly: GCF_059417735.1. Lineage (NCBI taxonomy): Bacteria > Pseudomonadati > Pseudomonadota > Alphaproteobacteria > Candidatus Pelagibacterales > Candidatus Pelagibacteraceae > Candidatus Pelagibacter > Candidatus Pelagibacter sp. PS_44. The sequence continues at coordinate 493,950 of NZ_CM182063.1, read as the reverse complement.
ACTTTTTTGTCATAATCAATAATGTCAATATCACATGTTCTCGGAGCATTCTTTTTGGTTTTTGATCTACCTAATTTTTTTTCTATTAATTTACAATATTTCAATAATTCAAGAGGGTTTAGTGTAGTTTTAACCTTAATGACTACATTTATATATTTTGGCAACAGTGGATCTGGCCATGAGTTAGATAGATAATATGATGAGGTTTTAACTATTTTTATTCTATTTTTTTCTAATTCAAATTTAGCTAAATTAATATTGTTAATTTTGTTACCTAGATTTGATCCGATTGCCAAATATGAATGTTTAACTCGATTTTCTAATATGTCTGGCTTTTTCACGATTCCAATCTCTGTTTTTTTTAGTAGCTCTTTTGTCAAATTGCTTTTTACCTTTTGCAACAGCTATCTCAATTTTAGCTCTGCCCTTTTTAAAATACATTTTTGTTGGAACAAGAGTTAGTCCATCTCTTTGCATTTTACCAATTAGTTTATTAATTTCTTTTCTATTTAATAATAATTTTCTTTCATCTGTGGGATTATGATTAGAATAACTTGCTTGCTTAAATGCTGAGATGTGTGAATTAATCAAAACAATTTCTCCACTTTTTTCAACAGCATAAGAGTCTGCTATATTTATTTTACCTTCTCTAATTGATTTTATTTCAGAGCCTTTGAGAACAATTCCAGCTTCAATTAATTCCTCGAAAAAATAATTAAAACTTGCTTTTCTATTTAAGCAAATAATTTTTAAACCAGAATTGGTTTTCTTATTCATTAGAGTAATTTTGCAGATACTAGAGCTTTTTTTACAATATTTTTGGTTGTGTCAGTAACTTTAACCAATGGCAATCTTACATCGTCCTCACATAAGCCTAAAAGTTTAGCTGCATGCTTAACTGGACTTGGATTGCTTTCAACAAACATTGAGCTATGAACAGGTTGTAAAATTTTATCTAATTTAACAGCTTCAAGTTTACTTTCTGCATTATCTAACTTTGATGCCTTCTGAAAATCTGAGCATAACTTAGGTGCAATATTTGCAGTTACACTTATTGAACCAATACCACCTCTGTTATTAAACTCTAAAGCATTATCATCATTACCTGTAAGTTGAATAAAATCATTTCCCATCTTATCTTTTTGTTGGTTAACTCTTTCTAAATCACCTGTAGCATCTTTAACGCCAACAATATTTTTCAATTCAAACAATCTAGCCATTGTATCAACAGACATATCGATTACAGATCTTCCGGGAATATTATAAATTATAATTGGTATTCCACATTTATCATTTATCGCTTTATAGTGTTGAAATAGTCCCTCTTGCGTAGGTTTATTGTAATAAGGTGTAACCACCAATGCCGCATCAGCACCTGCTTTTTCTGCATGCGTTGTAAGTGAAATTGCTTCTTCTGTAGAATTAGAACCGGTTCCAGCTATTACTATAGTTTTACCATTGCTCTCTTTAACGCATAAATCGATTACTTTTTGATGCTCATTATGACTTAAAGTTGGAGATTCACCCGTTGTACCTGCTGGTACCAATCCATTTGTGCCATTAGAAATTTGAAAATGTATAAGCTTAATATAAGCATCTATATCTAGCTCATTATTTTTAAACGGGGTGATTAAAGCAACATTTGATCCTTTGAACATAAATACTTATAACATAGTTTAAAGATTCATTTACTAAATTTATGGTTAAAAATACTTTATTTTTTATAAAATTATTTTTATTATTATTGTCAATAATAAGCAATTCTTATGCTGCAGAAGTTACAATATTACCCTTAAAAAAACCTATATTAGATGAAAAAACAAAAAATGAAAAAATTTCCCAGAGTATAATAAAGCCAAAATCTAAACCTACAAAAATTCAATTAAATAAAGATAAAGATAAAGATAAAGTTGCAAAAGTTGTTGATAAAAAGATTAATTATTTAATTCCAAAGAGCAAACCTTTAATAGTAAAAAAGATAAAACCCTCTGTTAAAAATACTTCTAAATATTATAGTCAAAAAGATTTCGCCATAGCAAAAAAATCTATTCAGGCAATGGAAAAAAGTCAGTGGTCATCAGCTTTGTCAATTTCTAAAAAAGCAAGAGACAAATCTATATATAATTTTGTTCAATGGAGACATTTATTAACTTCAGGAAATCAAGCAACTTTTTATGATTATTTAGTTTTTTTAAAGAATAATGATGACTATCCTCGAATAAACAGAATTAGATATTTAGCAGAAAAAAAACTTACTACAGAAAAAATTTCACCAAAGAAAATCATTGATTGGTTTAATTCGAAGGAACCATTAAGCGGTTATGGTGAACTAATATTAGGAGAAAGTTATATTCAAACTGGAAATATTGAAAAAGGAGTTTCATTGATAAAAAAAGGTTGGATAACAGCTGAACTTTCAAGATCTCAAATGAAAAAATTGAACAAAAAATATAAAAAATATCTTAATTCAACAGACTATGTAAAAAGGGCTGATTATTTAGCCTGGGAAAATAAATATTGGGATTTAAAAAGAATGCTTCCTTATCTGCCAAAAGATTATCAATTACTTTATACAGCTAGACAAATTTTAATGAGCAAATCTTACGGTGTAGACAATGCAATTAAAAATGTTCCACAAAAATTTAAAAATGATGCTGGTTTAAATCATGATCGACTTAAATGGAGAAGAAAAAGAGGAAGAATTGATAGCTCTCTAGAGATTATATTTTCAATTAAAAATGATAAAGATTATCTTGTGAGACCTGACAAATGGTGGGTTGAAAGAGCTATAATGACAAGAGCTCTAATTTATAAAGATAAATATGAAACGGCATACAAAGTTGCAAGTCAACATTCTCTTGATCCAGGTCCTGAATTTGCTGAAGCTGAATGGATAAGTGGATGGATTGCATTAAGTTTTTTAGATGATCCAATTTTAGCAATTGATCACTTCAATAATTTTTACCAAAATGTAAGTTATCCTATAAGTCTATCTAGAGGTGCATATTGGCTTGGTAGAGCTTATGAGAAAATTGCTGATAAAAAACAATCAGAAGATTGGTATAAGGAGGCAACTAAATATCTAACCACATACTACGGTCAATTAGCTTTTTTAAAAATTAGTCCCAATAAGAAATTTGAACTTGAAGAACAACAGATTGTTGAGGATGAATATAGAAAATATTTTAAAAAAAAAGAACTTGTTAAAATTAGTTATCTTTTAGATGAATTAGATAAAGATAAATATACTAAGAATATCTTAAGACATCTAGCAAATGATAATATTAAGAATGGAAGTGAGGTTTTGGCTGCAGAACTTGCAACAAATATTTCAAGATATGATTTTGCTATACAAATTTCAAAGATAGCCTCATATGAGAAGAGATTTCATAATACTTACAACTATCCAATAATAAGTGTGCCTCAATACGTGAATGGAAGAAAAATTCCTGAACCTGCTTTTATACTATCACTTATAAGACAAGAAAGTGAATTTGATATGAGGGCTAATAGTCATGTTGGTGCTCAAGGGTTGATGCAGCTAATGCCTTATACTGCAAAACTAGTTGCAAAACAAGCAAAGCTCCCCTACTCAAAGTCTTGGTTAACCTCTGACCCAGAATATAATATCAATCTAGGATCTCATTATATCGCAGGGTTAATACTTGATTATGATGGAGCTTACCCGTTTGCAACAGCAGCTTACAATGCTGGACCTAAAAGAGTTAAACACTGGAAAAAAATTAATAAAAATCCACAAAAGAAACAGATTGATTTTGTTGATTGGGTTGAATTAATTCCATTCAAGGAAACTAGGAATTATGTTCAGCGTGTAATGGAAAACTATAATGTTTACAGATACATTTTAGAAAAAAAATCAATAGAAATGAAGGATTTTTTTAAAGATCAGCCTTTATTTTAATAGTTTCTAATATATTCTAAAAAAAAAATAATGAAAATCTATTGCATAACTCATAAACCTATAAATGGAATTCAGTCTCTCAATCTAATACCATTTGGTGTTGGTAAGGCAAAATTTCCCAACGATTACATAATTGAAAATAGTGGTGATAATATAGCTCATAAAAACTATAATTATTCAGAAACATCTTTTCATTATTGGTATTGGAAAAATATTTTGAACCAAAAAAAAAATAACGATTGGTTTGGAATGTGTCAATACAGAAGGTATTTTGTCAAAATTGAATATAAGGATTTAATTAAAAATGTAGACGGAAGACAAGGTTACTACCCTAATATTAATAATTTTGAAGATTTAGAAAAAATGCTACAGAAAGAGCCTTCACCAGAATGGAAAGGCTATGATGTAATTCTTTGTGAGCCATGGAGTGTAGCTGTGGGAAGTAAGATGAAGTTAATTAAAAGAGGATTTAAATCTATAGTTAATGACCCTTTGATACTTTTAGACAAGAAGAAGCAAAATATTAAATTACATTTTGAAATGTTTCACGGGTTTGACAACCTACACAAGGCTATTAATGTGATGCCACTAAAAGATAAAGAGGATTTTGTAAATTATATTTCCAAAAATAATATGTTAAGTGGACATTGTATTTTTTTATCCAACAATAATAAGTTAATTGATAATTTTTATACAGACCTATTCGAATGGCTTTTTAAATGTGAAGCGATTTTTGGATTTGATTTAAAAGGCTATGATAATCAGAGAATATATTCTTTTTTAACAGAGAGATACACACCTTTTTGGTTTAATAAATATGCAAAAGTTAAATATTGGCCTTGGGTTTATTGTGATATTGCTAAATTTTAATTTATTGATGAGAATTAATTAATTCTTTAATTATTCTCTTTGTATTAAATTTTTGTTTCCATTTAGGATGGTCTTTTTTAAATTTGCTATTTTGAATATATACCAAATATGATCTCCTATTCTATTTTTCTTTATTATCTTTTTTTGAATTTTTATATTAGAATTTTTTTATTATTCATTAAAAGATTTTTTCTTATATTTAATATTGATCCAGCTTTTCCAAAAATAAATTCTTAAGTTCTTGTCAATTCCCACAAAATCAAATCCTTTTTTACAAAAAAACTTACTGCTTCTGATCCTACAAGTCCTGAAGATCCTGTTATTATTACAACCAACATAAATTTATTCCAATTAATTTTTTTTGGCGGAAGAGGAGGGATTCGAACCCTCGGTACAAGTTTCCCCGCACGGTCATTTAGCAAACGACTGGTTTCAGCCTCTCACCCACTCTTCCACAGATTAAGGATATAACTGATTGTATTGAATATTCAATATTTATAAAGTAATTATTATTTATTATTATGAAAAAAAACTATTCAATATTTTCTTTAGTTAAAAATGCTTTTTCCTACCATGAAAATTGGCAAAAGGCATGGAAAGATCCTACACCAAAAAAAGAGTATGATGTAATAATTATTGGAGGTGGTGGTCATGGTCTTGCAACAGCATATTATTTAGCAAAAAAACATAATATGAAAAATATTGCAGTTGTTGAAAAAGGATGGATTGGTGGTGGAAACACAGGAAGAAACACAACTATTATAAGATCAAATTATTTATGGGATGCAAGTGCTGGCCTTTATGATCATGCTTTAAAACTATGGGAAGGTCTTTCACAAGAAATAAATTATAACGTAATGTTTAGTCAAAGAGGTGTGATGAATCTGGCTCACAATCTTCAAGATATTAGAGATTTAAAAAGAAGAACTCATGCAAATAGATTAAATGGAATTGATGCTGTTTATTTAAGTACTGAAGAAGTTAAAAAATTTTGTCCAATCATAAACACTTCTCCTGACATACGTTATCCTGTATTAGGTGGAACGTTACAAAGAAGAGCTGGGACAGCTAGACACGATGCTGTTGCGTGGGGTTATGCGCGTGGTGCAGATGAAATGGGTGTCGATATAATTCAAAATTGTGAAGTAAAAGGTATTAAAAGAAATGGTGATGAAGTTGAAGGTATAGAAACTTCAAAAGGATTTATTAAAGCTAAAAAAATTGGTGTAGTTGCTGCAGGTCACTCGAGCGTACTTGCAAATATGGCTGGTTTACGTTTGCCCTTAGAGAGCAAACCTCTTCAAGCTTTAGTGTCTGAGCCTGTTAAACCAATCATTGATACAGTTGTGATGTCAAATGCTGTACATGCTTATGTTAGCCAATCTGACAAGGGTGAACTTGTAATTGGTGCAGGTACAGACGATTATGTTTCGTATTCACAAAAAGGAAGTCATGATATTGTTGAAGGAACTTTAAACGCTATTTTAGAACTTTATCCCATTTTTAGTAGAATGCGTATGCTTAGACAATGGGGTGGTATTGTTGATATTTGTCCAGATGCAAGTCCTATAATAAGTAAGACTACTATAAAAGGTCTTTATTTTAACTGTGGTTGGGGCACTGGTGGATTTAAAGCAACACCTGGGTCAGGTGATCTATTTGCTCATACGATAGCTAATGATGAGCCTCATAAATTAAATGCTGCATTTAATCTAAACAGATTTGTTAGTGGGGATCTTGTAGATGAGCATGGTGCAGCGGCGGTAGCTCATTAATGTTTTTAATTACTTGTCCCTTTTGTGGAGAAAGAGAGCAAAGCGAGTTTAAAGCTGGTGGAGAAGCTCATATTGAAAGACCAAAACAACCTACAGAATTAAGTGATGATGAGTGGGCAGAATATCTCTTCATGAGAAAAAATATTAAAGGTGTGCAATTTGAAAGATGGAACCATGCCCACGGATGTCGAAAATGGTTTAACATGGTACGTGACACTTCCAATGATGAAATAAAAGCTGTTTATAAAATGGGTGAAAAACCACCGTCAATTTAATTTTATATGCAAAAAAAGTTAAGAGTAAAAACTAGTAATTTTATTGATGAAACAACAAAGATTGCTTTTAAGTTCAATAATAAAACTTACTATGGATTTAAAGGAGACACATTAGCTTCAGCCCTCCTTTCAAATGATGTTCACTTAGTTGGAAGAAGTTTTAAATACCACAGACCAAGAGGAATAATGACGGCAGGCTCTGAAGAGCCTAGCGCAATTGTTCAGGTTAATAATAATACAGCAATTACAGAACCAAATGTTAGAGCTACTGAAATTGAAATCTATGATGGTTTAGAGGCTACAAGTCAAAATTGTTGGCCGAGTGTCAACTTTGATATAGGAGGTATAAATAATTTTATATCTCCCCTTTTGCCTGCAGGATTTTATTATAAGACGTTTATGTGGCCAGCTAATTTTTGGGAAAAATATGAATTTTTAATAAGACATTCAGCAGGATTGGGGAAGTCACCAACTGAACCTGATCCAGATATATATGAGCATAAATATGTTCATTGTGATGTTCTTGTAATAGGCGCTGGTGTTGCAGGAATTTTAGCTGCAAAAACTGCTGCAAAAAATGAGTTAAAAACATTATTGATTGATGAAAAAAATGAACTTGGTGGTACTACAATCTACCAAGATACAGATCATATTAAGATAAATAATCAAAATTCATCAATCTGGTTAGAAAATGAAATTAATGATTTAAAAAAAATTGATAATTTAGAAATTAAAACAAGAACTAGTGTGGCAGCTTATCATGGATATAATTATTTATTAGCAAGAGAAAATTTAACAGATCATCTTCCTCTTTCAGATAAAAGAAATAAAGTAAGACAAAGATTATTAAAGATAAGAGCTAAAAAAGTTATTGTTGCAACAGGAGCATTAGAAAGACCATTAATATTTAATAACAATGATAGACCTGGCATTATGCTTGCTTCGGCTGTTAAAAAATATGCTGATTATTATGGTGTAGCAACTGGTCAAAAAAATATCTTCTTTACTAATAATGACACAGCCTATGAGGCTGCAATTTCTTTGATAAAAAAAGGAATTAATGTAGATGCAATAATCGATATTAGAGAAAAATTTAATACAGAATTTACAAAAGAAGCTCAAAATCTAGGAGTTAAAATATATAACTCTTATGCAGTAGTGGATACAGGGGGTTACAAAAGAATAAATAAAATTACAATTATGAAACTATCTAAAGATGGACAATCATTTAGTGGTTCTGACAAAATTATATTGAATTGTGATTGTTTATCTATTGCGGGAGGATGGACACCAGCGGTACATCTTTTTACTCAATCAGGTGGTAAATTAAAATTTAGAGATGAAGATCAGGTTTTTATACCAAATAAATACTCTTCCGATCAAATAAGTATCGGATCTTGTAATGGTGATTTTGAAATTGATGATGTAATAACCAGCTCTGTAAAATCTATAAAAGAATTTTTAAATATAAACGAAACTGAATATGACAATTTAGAAATAAAATGTCCTAAAGATAAGGATTTTAGAAATATTTGGTTGCTTCCTTCTGATAAGATTTTAGGAAAGACCAAACCCTTTGTTGATTATCAAAATGATGCAACAGCAAAAGATATTAAACTTGCTCTAAGAGAGGGTTTCAGATCAATTGAGCATGTAAAAAGATATACAACAACAGGGATGGGTACCGATCAAGGCAAACTTGGTAATATGCATGCACTTGGTATTATTGCAGAAACTGCAGGTGTAAAAATGGGTGAACTTGGAACTACAACTTTTAGGCCTCCCTACACCCCTTTAACATTTGGAACAATTGTTGGACGAAATGTTGGTGAATTTTTTGATACATTTAGAAGAACGCCTATGAACGATTGGCATATAGAAAATAAGGCTGAATTTGAAAACGTAGGTCAGTGGAAAAGAGCTTGGTACTATCCAAAAAATAATGAAACCATGCATGAAGCCGTACAAAGAGAAAGTAAAGCAGCAAGAGAGAGTGCAGGCATATTAGACGCTTCAACGCTTGGTAAAATTGATATTCAAGGAACAGACGCTTCTGAATTTTTAAATAGAGTTTACACAAATGCATGGTCAAAACTTACTATTGGAAAATGTCGTTATGGTTTAATGCTCAATGAAGATGGTATGGTTTATGATGATGGTGTTACAACTAGACTAGATGAAAATCATTATATAATGACAACCACAACCGGGGGCGCAGCGAATGTACTTGGAAAATTAGAAGATTATCTTCAAACCGAATGGCCTGAACTAGATGTTTACCTATCATCGGTAACTGATCATTATGCAACAGCTAGTATTTGTGGACCAAATAGTAAAAAGATTTTAAAAAAATTAGCACCAGACATTGATCTTTCTGATGAAAATTTTCCTCATATGTCGTTCAAAAATGTCAAAATAGATAATATTAAATGTAGAATTATGCGTATTAGTTTTACGGGTGAACATAGTTATGAAATCAATATTCAGGCAAATTATGGTGAAGCTTTATGGAAAAAATGTATGGAGGCCGGTGAAGAGTTCAACATTACACCTTATGGCACTGAGACGATGCACTTATTAAGAGCAGAAAAAGGATTTATTATTGTTGGTCAAGATACTGATGCAACGATGACGCCTATAGACCTGCAAATGGACTGGATTGTTAGTAAGAAAAAATATGACTTTATTGGAAAAAGGTCTTTGTATAGATCAGACACTATGAGAGAGGACCGTAAACAACTGGTTGGTCTATTAACAGATAATCCATCAGAGGTATTGGAAGAAGGTGCTCAAATAATAGCTAATATAAATCAAAAACCAGTTGAAATGTTAGGTCATGTTACTTCGAGTTATTATAGTCCCAATCTAAATAAATCAATTGCACTAGCTGTAGTTAGGGGTGGAAAAAATATGCTTGGTCAAAAATTATTTATTCCAATGGAAAACAAAAATATTAACGTCACAATTGTTAACCCTGTTTTTTTTGACAAAGAAAATGAAAGGTTAAATGCTTAACTATAAAACATCTATTAAAGGTGATATCGCTTATTCTGATTTAGAAATAAAAGAAATTAAACCTATAATGAAACTAATCATAAGAGGCAAAACAAAAGAATTTATGACGGCAATTGGAAAAAATCTCAATATGCTTTTACCGACAGAAGCTAATACTTCTACTTCAACTGAAAAGTTAACTGCTTTTTGGTTAAGCCCTGATGAATGGATGTTAATATCAAATGAAACTGTAAGTGAAGACAATAATACATATGAAGTTGAAGATGAGTTAATTAGAAATATATCAAAAGTTAAATTGGGTGCAGTGACTGATGTAAGTGATCAGTTTGTAATGCTAAATATTAAGGGTAGTAAGGTTTTTGATTTACTAGCAACAGGCTCGCCTTTTAACTTTAATAATTTTAAAACGAAAAAAGGTTTGGTTGTTCAAACGATTCTAGCTCATATTGATGTTGTTATTCACCATAAAGAGATAAATAATGTGGATTTGTTTATTAGGCGCTCTTTTTCCCAACATTTACACTCCTGGATGAGTGATAGTGCGTCAAGGTTATAACCTTACACACATTAATTTTTATGTATATTTAGATTATGAAAAAAATACTCTTTGTGGTGCTATTAGCACTTTTACCCTTCTCACTTAACGCAGAATCTAAACTTGATCAGATTTTATCTTCTGGTGAATTAAAAGTTGGAACTACAGGTGACTGGGATCCAATGACTCTGAAAGATCCTGCTACAAATAAGTATAAAGGCTTTGATATTGATGTAATGAGCGAACTAGCTAAAGATATGGGTGTTAAAATTAAATTTGTACCTACAGAATGGAAAACTATAGTTTCTGGAATTACTGCAGGAAGATATGATATTTCTACAAGTGTTACGAAAACACCAAAAAGAGCAGAAGTAGCTGGATTTACTGACACATATTATAAATATGGAACTGTACCATTGGTGCTTAAAAAGAATTTAAAAAAATATTCGACATGGGATTCATTGAACAACAGTAATGTTACTATTGCAACAACACTAGGAACTTCACAAGAAGAAAAAGCAAAGGAGTTTTTTCCAAAATCAAACCTAAGATCTGTTGAAGCGCCAGCAAGAGATTTTCAAGAAGTTTTAGCTGGAAGAGCAGATGGAAATATTACAAGCTCTACTGAGGCAAATAAATTAGTTATTACATATCCTGAGCTAGCTATTGTTCCTGATGGAGAAAAAAATCCTGCTTTTTTAGCTATGATGGTTAATAAAAATGATAAAGTTTGGAATGATTATGTAAATAAGTGGATTAAAGATAAAAAATCCTCTGGTTTCTTTGATAAACTTTTAGCAAAATATAATTTAAAAAGCTTATAAAGATTAGATAATATTCTTTAATCAATTATAATTTAAAAGTGAAAAATTTAATTTTTTTACTTTTATTTATAACCCTTACTTCTTGTAGTGGCCAAGAATTAGGCTGGTTTATTCTTTCACCCAATAATGTTGAAGGGTTAACAAATCTTAAATTTTTATTAAGTGGTTTAACTACAACAATTTATATTTCAGTAGTATCTATAATCATATCAGCAATATTAGGGTTTATTGTTGCAATTCCATCTTTAGCTAAAAATAGATTTTTAACATACATAAATGTTTGCTATGTAGAAATTGTAAGAGCTATACCCCTGCTTGTTTTAATTTTATGGATTTATTATGGACTTCCAATAATGACTGGAATAAGTTTTAGTCCCTTTGTATCTGGAATAATTGCACTTGCGATAAGTGAGAGTGCTTTTCAAGCAGAAATATTTAGAGCTGGTATAAACTCAATAAAAAAATCTCAGTGGGAAGCAGGGTCAACACTTGGATTAACTTTTTATCAAAGGTTAAGATTAGTCATCCTTCCTCAGGCAATTAAAAATATCTTACCTGCATTAGGCAATCAATTTGTATATGTATTAAAGATGTCCTCACTAGTTTCAATTATTGGTATTGGTGATTTAACAAGAAAGGCTAATGAATTAGTTGTGTCTACTTATAGACCATTAGAAATTTATACCTTCTTAATTTTAGAATATTTAGTTTTGATCTTAATTGTCTCATTTTTTGTAAGAAAGTTTGAAAATCGCCTCAAAAGAGATGGTAATAATTAAGAATTAAGACTGTTAAAAAAAGTAATCTTTAGGTTTAATTTTTTTTAGATTTTCTATAATCCCAAGGATAATCAAACTCCATCGACCACATGCCAATTTTATTCATTCTTGCATAGTCTTCATCTGCTATAAATTTTTTTGAATACTTTATATAAGCAAAAGCATAACCTTTTCTTACAAGATAACTAGATAGACTTTCTTTGTTTACAAAGCATTCAGCCAAGCTTCTTTTGTATTGATCTTGTCCCTCTACAATACACTCAACAGTATTATTTCCTATTTTATCAATAAGTATCTGCCTTGCGGTAATTCCACAGGGGTCACTAACACCAGCTTTCACACATGTTTGTTTTAATTCTGGAGTATCAATACCAGTAAATCTGATCTTTTCTCCATTAAGATGAATTGTATCTCCATCAACTATTCTAATAATTTGAGACTTAACTTGATTGTATGTTAAAAAAAATATTATTAAACTTATGCTAATAAGTAAAATGGCTTTTCTTTTGTTTAAAAACATTATTTAAAAAATATCCAATAAATATAATTACTGCAATACCCATAAACCAGTTTGTTGCCATGATTGTATAAAAAATGTCTGCATAGTCACCACCTCTAATATTAATTACATACCATAAAGATAAAAACGGAAAAGCTGTTAATCTCAAAATACTAAGATAGAGACTAAAAATTGGTTTTTTAAGAGCCTGAAATACTGCTGTGGTAATAAAAAATACAGGATAAATTGGTGCAATTAAAGCAGCAATTTTTAGATAAATGGCTCCATGATAAATGGCTTCTTGGTTTTCTGTGAATAAAGAAACAAAGAATTCTGCTCCAAAAAACAAAATTACACCTGCAGCAGCCATAAAAGAACATCCAAAGGTTAAAGCTTTGGTATAAAGTTCACGAATACGATTGTACTTTTTTGCACCAAAGTTTTGTCCACCAATTGAAAGGACGGCTGTATTTAATCCAATTACAGGAAGTAAAAAAACTTGTTCTACTCTTAAAGCCGCACCATAACCAGCAGTTGCAAGATCTCCAAACTGTCCAATAAAATACAATATATTAAAGATACCCACACCAATAAAAAGCATACTAATCATAATTGGAGTAGCTTGCATGAACAATTCTCTTAGGAGAATAAACTTAGGTATAAAACAATTTATTGATAAATATTTTTTTAATTTACAAGAATTGATTTTGTAAGCTAAATAAATAGTTCCAATTGTTTGAGATATGACAGTTGCAATAGCAAGTCCCCCTATTCCAAATGCAGGGATAATTCCATATCCCCAAATAAACAAAGGGTTTAAAAAAATGTTTAAAAAGAAACTAAAAATAAGTACATTTCTGTAACTCTTGGTATCACCCTGCGCATTCAAAGCTCCATTTAAAGAGATTTGAATCATCACAATAAACGTTCCATAAAAAATGATATCTAAATACTCTCTAGTTAAAGCAATACCTGTTACATCAGATCCCATAACGCTCAAAAGAAAATCAGCAGCGTTTAGTCCAAATAAAGTTACAACGATTGAAGTAACTAATGCAAAAATTATTGATTGAGCAATAAATAATGAAGCTTTATTTATTTTTTTTTGACCTAAAAGATTACCAATACATGAATTTGTTGCAGCCCCAATACCAACACCAACGGCAATAATTACAAAATATATTGGAAATGATTTAGCTATAGCACTTATAGCTTCAGCAGAAATTCTTCCTGCAAACCATGTATCAACTAAATTATAGAAAGTTTGAAATAAAGAACCTACACTAGCAGGTATCGTTACTTTTTGAAGTAGTGACCAAATTGGATCTTTTGTTAAGTTAATAGCTTTAGACAAATGATTTTCCTATTTAAATTCTTTTTGGAATTTATGCTTTGAACCAGCCTTTTTAGCAAGGTTTATTTGACTTTGTCTCATTCTAAATCTTTCTTTCTGAACAATTGTCAAACTATCATGACAATTTGGGCAAGAAACACCTTCTTCATACTTTTTAGACTTTTTATCTTTTGGAGAGACAGGTTTTCTACATCCACTACACATTGAATAACTGCCAACCTTTAATCCATGTTTAACACTAATTCGGTTATCAAAAACAAAGCATTCACCATTCCATAGACTTTCTTTTTTTTTAATATTTTTTAAATAATTTAAAATTCCACCTTTCAATTGATAAACATTTTTAAAACCTTTTTTTTCTAAAAATACTGAAGCTTTCTCACATCTAATTCCACCAGTACAAAACATCGCTATTGGCTTTGTTTTTTTTAACTTATTTAGGTATTTTGGAAATTCTCTAAAATTAGCAACATCAGGATTAACTGATCTTTTAAAGGTACCTACATTATATTCAAATGGTTTTCTTGAATCTAAAACTAATGTGTTTTTATCATAAATTAACTTATTCCATTTTTTAGGATCTACATGATTATCTTTCTTATTTTTAGATGACAAAGAAAGACCCATGGGAACTACTTCTTTTTTAATTTTCACTTTTGGCTTATGAAAAGGTTGAAATTTACTTTTTGAAATATTTTCACTGTCAAACTTTTTAAAATTTAAAATCTTTTTAATCTTGGTTATAGTTGACTTTAGATCGTTAGCTTTTCCTGAGATTGTTGCATTTACACCTTCACTCGCTATAATTATTGTTCCTCTGATATTTTTTTTTATTAAATAATTCTGAAGTAAGACCTTATTTTTTTTTAATGAGGTAAGTTTTTTAAATTTGTAAAATCCAAATACATCAAACATTACAACACTCTGCAAACAGTCATTCCGTCACCTAAAGGTACAATAATTTGTTCCACTCTATTATCGTTTGTAACATAATCATTAAAGTTTCTTATATTTACAGTGAATTTATCTAAATTATTCTCATCTGCAACTTCACCGTGCCACAAAACATTATCTACAATAACCAATCCACCTTTATTCACTAGTTTTAAAGATCTTTCGTAATATTCTTTATAATTCATTTTATCAGCATCAATAAAAACCATGTCGAATTTATTATTCTTTAATTCTTCCAAACTATCTAATGCAGGCTTAACAATTGTTTGAATTTTATTATTAAGATTAGCTTTTTTAAAAAAACTTACTGCAATCTTGTTGGTCTCTTTATTTTTATCAAGAGCTATTAGTTTACCATTCTCTGGTAATGCTAAAGCAATTGAAAGCGCACTTAACCCCGTAAAAGTACCAATCTCAAGAACATTTCTAATGTTAGAGGTTTTTATAATTAAATGAAGAAAATGACATTGAGATGTTGCTACTTGCATTCTCTTAACGTCTCCAAGTGTATTATTATAATCGATGATTTCTTGCTGGATGGGATTTAACTTTAAACTAAAATTATTTATATATTCTTCAAGTTTTTCAGTAATTTTTAAGTTCTTGTTCATGATTTTTCATATCAAGTACGCATAAAATTTTATAACAAAAAAAATATTATATGCACTTTTTTCAAGATCTTTTTGAAGCAAAAAATGCAAACAAATAAAAAATAATAGCCAATAAATACAAAAATTTAAAACCAAAGTACATTGAATTGTATTCTAATAAACCTCCAACTATAGCACCAAGTACATTACAAGATAAGGCGTTTGCTGTAGATCCATAAGCTAATAGTTCTTTAGAAAAAGCTAAGCCAGAAAAAAACACAGGAAATGTTAATAGAATTGGAACAACAAACTTTAGTAATAAAGTTGGATAATTATAAAAATCAATAAAAGTAGCTAAATAACTTATAAAAAGAGATGCTATTAATAAAAAATAGATCTTATTAACGCTTATTTTGATCTTTTTAATAATTAATAAATTAGCTAAATATGCCATCAGCAATATTGTGGTTATTACAACGCTAACAACTATCCAGGTACTGCCATAAATTTTTGCGAGTTCTGTTATTCCCTTTGTTTCCATCAGCATAAACCCAACACCTAAAAAAAAGCTTGTAAATGAAAATTTTTTGTAACTCATTTTAGTGTGTTTCTTTAAAAAAACTAAAGAAATAATGAATATCACTGTAATTAAAATTGTGTAAGAAAGTGGATAGATTCTATAAGACATGTAAAAAAATGGCCAATCATCTGTTGAAATATCCACATCATCATAAAATTTTTTATCCTTAAATAAATTGGTTGTAAAATAAGAAGTGTTAGACAAATCTAAATTTACTTTTTTATTTGAAACTAAAAATGCATAAATGCCTTCTTTAAAAACATCTTTTTTAGCAGAATTACTATTTGTCAAAATAATAGGATCTAAGTCAAAATTCAATTTTAACATCTTATAAATTTTATTTCCCATTTCTTCCGTTGATATAGCAAAGCTTAAAAACAACATTCCATCTTCATTAATTTTCTTTTTTGCTTCAAAAAAAGACTCAACAGTATAAACATAACTATCTAAACGAACACCACCTTTTGAAGATAAACTAGCATGAGAATCAAGAAGACTATAGACTATTAAATCATATTGCTTGTTTGTTTCCTTAATAAAATTTCTAGCATCATTGATTGTTAAAGTTACTCTTTTGTTGGAGTATGGTTGCTCAGGATGAAATTTAATTCCTAAATCAGCTACTAATGGATCTATCTCTACAGCATCAATTATTGCATTTGTGTCTCTTAAAGCTGTAGCAACATCGTTTCCCGTACCACTCCCTACTATTAAAATTTTTTTAAAAT
Source organism: Candidatus Pelagibacter sp. PS_44 (assembly GCF_059417735.1). Taxonomy (NCBI): domain Bacteria; kingdom Pseudomonadati; phylum Pseudomonadota; class Alphaproteobacteria; order Candidatus Pelagibacterales; family Candidatus Pelagibacteraceae; genus Candidatus Pelagibacter; species Candidatus Pelagibacter sp. PS_44. The sequence continues at coordinate 477,250 of NZ_CM182063.1, read as the reverse complement.
TCTTTCCTGTTGTATTGTAAGGGATAGTATAAAGATTGTGCCACGTTATATTTTTATCTTGATAAAATTTATTTGATAAATTTATTGGTGTTTGTAACCAAAGATTATTAGATTGTACTATGACTGGTGTGGCTTCATTTTGAGTAAATGAAACTGAAACGTTTTGGTACGGTGAATGAAGATCCATTTTACTGGGATTGCTAAATATATTAAAACACAAAACCAATAATATTAGAAATAAAGAATTAAATTTTATGTTAAAATTTAGATTGTGCTGGAAATAAATCAAAAATGTAAAAGCTATTATTAACCACACAATTGGTCCAGTCCATGTGAAAGAAAGTGCTGTAAATAAAACTATACCAAAAATTGCCCCTAACAAATCATAACTATAGGCTTTTAAAGTGTCACAATTATACATTAATTTAGCTACTAGATGTCCCAATGGTACAAAAGCTACAGCATTTAATAAAAATATTACTGAAATAAAAAAATAAATTAAAATTATATGAAGAAAACCGATAGCAGGAGCCTGCCCCATATTCCAAATTTCAGAAATAGGATTTTGAAAAAATTGGGTTACTGGAGTGTCTTTAAGTAAGTACATGAAAGATATTTGAAGAATTATGATTGGAAAAGTCCAATTTAACGAATAAAATTTTATTTTAGAAAACGAATATCCAATACCTAAGCCAAGAAAACATGATAATAGACTTAGATTTTTAAAATAAGCAAATAATTGAAAATATGATGAATGAATTCTAATAATTGAAAGCTCTATAAATAAGCCAAGTCCAGCAGCAACAGCAATTAAATAATAAATATTAGTTTTTATTTTTTTAGAATCAAACTCTTGAGTTTTAAAAGTGTTATAAAAATTATTGGAAAAAATGATTTTTTTTGAATTCAATAAAAGAAAACACATGATAACAAAAAGTAAAAAACCAGTCATCACTTTAAAGAAATTTTCATCTAATTGTACGATTAAATCTTGAATACGATCTGGTGTTTCTGATTTTATGATATTTAGTAAAACACTGTCTAATCCATTTTCATAAAGACTAAGAAAAGGAGATCCATTAAAAAAAAAATAAAAGGACGTTATTAAAGAAAAAAAAGTAAAAAAAAATATGATAGAAATTTTTTTAAAATGAAACATCATTAAGCTGATTACTTATATTTAATAATAATAAAAACAACTATAAAATATTAATTATTCTTAATAAACGGCAAAAAAATGAGTTAAAAGATAGTTTTGTTATATCTAGTCAAATATATTGTGAACAATATTAGAGTTTTCTTTTTAATATTTCATTAACTAATTGAGGGTTAGCCTTACCACCAGAAACCTTCATTGCTTGGCCAACAAAGAAACCAAATAGTTTTTCTTTACCCTGTTTATATTCAATAGCTTTTTCTCTATTGGTATCAATTATTTTATCTATTAATGCTTCTAAAGCTTTTGGATCACTTTCTTGTCTTAAACCTTTTTCCTCAACAATAATTTGAGGGTCTTTATCATTATCTATCATTAATTCAAAAATTGACTTGGCTATTTTTCCAGAAATAGTTCCATTTTTAATTAAGTTGATAAGTTTAGCTAAATTTTTTGCACTTACTGGACTTTCTGAAATTTCCAAGTTTCTATTATTTAAAACTGCAAATAACTCACCAGTAATCCAATTAACGGCTAGCTTCATATCTTTGTTCTTGCCCATTTTGGCAACAACTTCCTCAAAATATTTTGCTATATCAATGTCAGAAACTAATATTGTCGCTTCATAGGAAGAAATCTTAAATTCATCAATAAATCTTTTTTTCTTATCATCAGGAAGTTCTGGAATATTACTTTTAAGTTTTTCAATAAATTCATCTGATACTTCAAGTGGTAATAAATCTGGGTCTGGAAAATATCTATAATCATGAGCGTCTTCTTTTGATCTCATTGATCTAGTCTCATTCTTTTTAGTGTCAAACAATCTTGTTTCTTGATCAATTGATTTTCCTTCTTCAATTAAATCAACCTGTCTATTTGCTTCATAATTTATTGCCATTTGCATAAATTTAATTGAATTGACATTTTTAATTTCACAACGTGTCCCTAGTTCTTTAGAATCTTTTAATCGTACAGAAACATTTACATCCGCCCTTAAAGAACCTTCTTGCATGTTTCCATCACAAGTACCTAAGTACCTCATAATTGATCTTAGCTTTTTAATATAAGTACTCACCTCATCGGGTGATCTTAAATCAGGTTTGCTCACAATTTCCATTAATGCTACTCCTGATCTATTTAAATCTACTAATGTATTTTGTGGATCCATATCATGTATACTTTTTCCAGCGTCTTGCTCTAAATGAAGTCTTTCTATACCAACTTCTTTTTGACCATCTGGCATATCAAGTATTACAGTGCCCTCACCTACTATGGGATATTTAAACTGAGAAATTTGATACCCTTGTGGAAGATCTGCATAAAAATAATTTTTTCGATCAAAAACTGATCTTTTATTAATTTGAGCTTTTAATCCAATGCCAGTTTTAATTGCTTGTTGAACACAAAATTCATTAATAACCGGTAACATTCCAGGAAAAGCAGCATCAACTAAACTTACTTGTGTATTGGGTTCAGCTCCAAAAGTTGTTGATGATGATGAAAATAATTTAGAATTTGAGGTTACTTGCGCATGGACTTCAAGACCAATGACTACCTCATAGATGTTGTCTCCTCTTTCAACTAGATATTCTGATTTATCTTTTGACATTTACTTAATCCACCAATCAGTAATATTATTTTTAAATTGAATTTTTTCTTCCATTGCATAAGCAATGTTTAATATTTTTTGCTCATCAAAGGCTTTTCCAATAATTTGAAGTCCTAACGGGTAACCCTTAGCATCCAAACCTGCTGGTATGGAAATTGCAGGTAAACCAGCTAGATTAACTGGTACTGTAAATATATCGTTTAAATACATCGAAATTGGATCGTTAGTTTTTTCCCCAATCTTAAAAGCAGCACTGGGTGTTGAGGGGGTTAAAATTGCATCAACCTTTTTATACGCATCATCAAAATCGTTTTTAATTAATTTTCTAACTTTTTGCGCTTTTAAATAATATGCATCGTAGTAACCTGATGACAAGACATAAGTTCCAATCATTATTCTTCTTTGAACCTCACTACCAAATCCTTCCGATCTAGTTCTCTCATACATATCAATAAGATTTTCACCCTTAGACCTAAAACCATATTTTACACCATCGTATCTTGCTAAGTTTGAAGACGCTTCTGCCGGAGCTACAATATAATAAGTTGGTAAAGCATAGTTTGTATGTGGCAGTGTAATTTCTATAATTTCTGCACCACAATCTTTTATATATTCAATCCCTTTAGACCATAAATCTTCAATTTCTTTAGGCATGCCATCAACTCTATATTCTTTAGGAATTCCAATTTTCATACCTTTAATATTGCTTGTTAACTCCTTGCTGTACTCATTTCTTTTAAAGTTTATTGATGTTGAGTCTTTTTCATCGTAGGTACTAATAACTTCTTGAAGCAAAGCACAATCTTTTACATTTTTAGACATTGGACCTGCTTGATCTAAAGAAGATGCAAAAGCAACTATCCCATATCTTGAGCAGCTTCCATAAGTTGGTTTTAACCCTACAGTTCCTGTAAATGATGCGGGCTGTCTAATAGAACCTCCTGTATCAGTACCAATTGTAATTGGAGTTAAATTAGCAGCTAAAGCTGATGCTGAACCACCAGATGAACCACCAGGGACAAGATCTTTATCTATTGGACTTTGAACATTTCCAAAAAAACTTGTTTCATTAGAAGATCCCATTGCAAATTCATCACAATTTAACTTACCAAGTAAGATGGCACCTTCGTTCCAAATATTCTGAGTGACTGTTGACTCGTATGTTGGAATGAAATTGCTTAACATCTTACTTCCCGCAGTTGTTTTTACTCCATTAGTACAAAATAAATCTTTAACTGCAATGGGGACCCCAGGTAGTTTTAAACTAAAATTTGGTTTTTGGTCAAAAATTTTTGACTTTTTAAGAGCATTAGAAAAATCTTCAGTGATATATGTATTTAAATCTTGAGATTTTTCTCCTCTTTCTATGTAAGCTTTTGTAGTTTCTTCTGAGGATAGTTTTTTATCTTTAATATTTTTTACTAATTCAGACAATGTTAATGAAGTAATATTGGTCATTATTCAACAACTCTTGGTACGACAAAAAAATCTTCATTTTCATCAGGTGAATTTTTCAATATTTGCTCTCTAATATTTTCATTTTTAACTTCATCAGATCTTAATTTTAAAGTTATTTCAGCAACAGAGGTTAAAGGTTCAATATTTTCAGTGTCAAGTTCATTTAATTTTTCTATAAAATCAAATATCGAATTCAGGTCTCCAGCCAATTTTTTAGCTTTACTATCTTCTACAGAAATCCTTGATAATTTTGATATGTGCTTTATTGTTTTAAGATCAATAGTCATGTGATAATTAAATATCTCGGCAAACTATCACTTAAGTTTAAAATATACAATATGATCACAATTGAAGAATTCAAATTAAAACAAGCAAATAAAGTCAGATTTATTGGTTTAGATTTGGGTTCTAAAAGAATTGGTGTATCCATATGCGATGAGAAGCAATCAATTGCAACACCATTTAAAACTATCAATAAAACAAACACCAATGAACTAATCGACCAACTTAAAATTATTATCAAAGAAAACAATATTGGAGGGATAATTATTGGGAACCCTGTCAATATGGACGGTAGCATGGGCAGATCATCTCAATCTGTTAATGATGTAGCTTTAAATATATCTAAATCAATTAATCTGCCAGTGATACTATGGGATGAAAGACTTTCAACGGTTGGGGCATTTAATCTTTCTAGTTTATTGGATGTTAATGTATCTAAAAGAGTAAAAACTATAGATCAAAATGCTGCTGCCTTTATTTTACAAGGGGCAATAGATTATTTGAATAATTAATACTTGCCATAGTGCCTATTAATAGTTATAGAGTTAATTTTAATGGCAAGTAAAACAAATAAAGCTATTAAAATCTCTCAAAAACACCTCCTAGGTATTCAAGATTTATCCATCAATGATGTCAATCTAATTCTAGATGAAGCAAAATCATTTATTAAATTAAATCAAAGTAAAAGCAAAAAAACAAATATTTTAAATGGTAAGACACAAATCAATTTATTTTTTGAACCATCTACGAGAACACAAAGTTCGTTTGAACTAGCTGGTAAAAGACTTGGTGCAGATGTCATGTCTATGAATATGGCAAATTCTGCAATTAAAAAAGGTGAAACACTTATAGACACAGCAATGACCTTGAATGCAATGCATCCTGATATTATTGTTATTAGACATCAAGACTCTGGAGCATGTAATCTTTTGTCTCAAAAAGTAAATTGTGCTGTACTTAATGCTGGTGATGGAAGTCGTGAACACCCTACTCAAGCTTTATTAGATGCTTTAACGATTATAAATAGAAAAGAAAAAATTGAAGGTTTAAGGATAGCAATTTGTGGTGACATAAAACATTCACGTGTTGCAAGATCAAATATTTATCTGCTCAATATGTTAGGAGCAGAAGTTAATATTATTGCACCATCTAATTTAATGCCAAAAGAGATAGAAAAATTTGGAGTAAATACTTTTACAGACATGAAAAAAGGATTAAAGGACTGTGACATTGTGATGATGTTAAGATTACAAAATGAAAGAATGACTAGCTCATTTTTATCTTCAAATAGAGAATACTATGAATATTATGGTTTAACTCCTGACAAACTATTACATGCAAAAGATGATGCATTAATAATGCATCCAGGGCCAATGAATAGAGGTATTGAAATAGATACAAAGTTAGCTGACGATATCAACAGGAGTGTAATTAAAGAACAAGTTGAGCTTGGGGTGGCTGTAAGAATGGCTTGTTTAAAAATATTTTGTGAATAAATGAAAAAACAATACTTTATAAATGCTAATATAATTGATCCTCATAATTCAATTAAAGAAAATGGTGGAATGATTATTGCTGAAGATGGTTCTATTGAAGCTATTGGCAAAAAAGTAAACACGAACAATATACCTTCAAGAGAAAAGATTATTGATTTAAAGGGAAAATATATATTTCCAGGATTAGTAGATATGCGAGTTTTTGCAGGTGAGCCAGGTTATGAATACAAGGAAAATTTTAGAACCTTAAGTAATGCAGCTCTTGCTGGTGGTGTAACTTCAGTTGTCACTATGCCAAACACAGATCCTATTATAGATAATGTTTCAATTGTAGATTTTTTAAAAAGACGTGGAAGAGATAAATCTAAAATTAACGTGTTTCCTAGTGCAGCCCTTACAAAAAACATTGAAGGAATTACAATGACAGAATTTGGTCTACTTCAAAGCAGAGGTATAATTGGATTTACAGATGGTATAAAAACTATTCAAAATACTAGATTAATGTCTCGTATAATGAATTCTGCTAAAGATCTTGGAACTCTAATTATGCAGCATGCTGAAGACTATGAGTTATCTAAAAATGGAATGATCAATTCAGGAATTATTGCAACAAAACTAGGACTATCAGGAATATCTTCAGTGGCTGAAAGAATAATTATAGAGAGAGATCTAACGTTACTAGAAAATATAAAGTGTAGATATCATATATCACAAGTATCTGCTGCAAAATCAATTGAAATAATTAAAGAAAGAAAAGAAAAAGTTAAATTTACAACTGGTGTTTCTATAAACAATCTATCATTAAATGAAAATGATATTGGGGATTTCAGAACCTTCTTAAAATTATCACCACCATTAAGAACAGAAGAAGATAGAATTGGGCTCGTACAAGGGTTAAAGGATGGTACTATTGATGTAATTGTTTCAGATCATAAGCCTGAAGATGAAGAGCAAAAAAGATTAACATTTGCTCAAGCAGCTACCGGTGCATCAGGTATTGAAACACTACTTTCATTAAGCTTAGAATTATATCATAACGGATCAGTAAAATTAGAAACTATAATTAAAGCACTTACATCAAACCCAGCTAAAATATTAAAGATAAACAAAGGTAATCTTTCAGTCGGAAATGAAGCTGATTTTTGTATAGTTGATATTGATAAACCGTGGATTGTAAAAAAAGAAAAACTGATATCAAAATCTAAAAATACTTCGATAGAAGATAAAAAACTCCAAGGTAAAGTAACAAATACATTTGTAAAAGGTGAAGAACTATTTAAATTATAATAATGGAATATTTATTAATTGCATTAGTATCATATGTTCTTGGTTCTATACCTTTTGGTTTTATACTCACAAAAATATTTTTAAAAAAAGATATTAGAAATATTGGCTCAGGGAATATTGGTGCAACGAATGCCCTAAGAACTGGTAATAAGGCTTTAGGATATACGACATTAGCCCTAGATATAGCAAAAGCAGTTATTCCAGTTTTATTTGTAAAATTTAACTATCCAGAATATGTTTTTATAGCTTCTTTATGTGCATTTTTGGGTCATGTATTTCCTGTATGGCTAAAATTTAAAGGTGGAAAAGGTGTTGCAACTTATGTTGGTATACTTTTCTCTATAAATATTATTCTAGGTTTTGTTTTTGTTGTTAGTTGGGGAATTATATTTGTCATTTCAAAATTTTCATCTTTATCATCAATAATTGCAAGTTTGGTTATTCCACTTTATTTATTCATTTTTGGAAATCATAATTCAATTTTTTTTATGATAATGTTTATTTTAATACTCTATACTCACAGAGAAAACGTTAAACGCCTGAAAAATAAAGAAGAAACAAAGACAAAAATTTATTGATTTGACTATCAAAAGCTTTTGAGTAGTTTGTTTTATAATGAATCTAGTCATCGTAGAAAGTCCCGCTAAAGCTAAAACTATTAATAAGTATTTAGGTGATAACTATATTGTTTTAGCAAGCTATGGACATATTAGAGATCTTCCATCAAAAAATGGATCTGTTGATCCAGAAAATAATTTTAAAATGGAATGGGAAGTTGATAGTTTTTCTAAAAAATATCTTAAGGAAATTACTGATGCTGCTAAAATTTCTTCAAAAATAATTTTGGCAACAGACCCTGATCGTGAAGGTGAAGCAATAGCATGGCATGTAAAAGAATATTTGAATGAAAAAAAATTAATAAAAGATAAATATGTTGAAAGAGTTGTTTTTAATGAAATAACCAAAAAAGCAGTAGTTCACGGCATTGAAAATCCTAGGCAAATTGAACCTTTACTTGTTGATGCTTATATGGCTAGAAGAGCTCTAGACTACTTAGTTGGCTTTAACATATCACCTATACTGTGGACAAAATTGCCAGGATCAAAATCTGCAGGTCGAGTTCAATCAGTAGCCTTAAAACTTATTACTGAAAGAGAGCATGAAATTGAGTTATTTAATCCAGAAGAATTTTGGACACTAAGTATTAAATTTAATGATAATAATAAAAATAGTATTCTCGCTAGCATCACTCAACTAGAGAATAAAAAAATTGAAAAATTTTCATTCAAAAATAAAGATGAAATCGAAAAAGCAATAAATACCGTTCAATCTAAAAAATTTCAAATAAGTGATATTTCTAGCAAAGTTGTAAATAGAAATCCTTCTGGTCCATTCACAACTTCTACTCTTCAACAAGTTGCTTCAGGTAGATTGGGGTTTGGAGCATCACGTACAATGCAAATCGCTCAAAAATTGTATCAAGGAATAGAAATTGAGGGAGAAACTATTGGCTTAATTACCTATATGAGAACAGACGGTACAAATCTATCTAAAGATGCTGTAGATACTTTCAGAAAATATATCAAGGATCAATTTGGAAGTGAATATTTGCCTGATCAGGCAGCTAGTTATTCTGGCAAAAAAGCAAAAAATGCTCAAGAAGCACATGAAGCAATCCGTCCAACAGATATTATGCGTGCACCTGGGTCTGTTAAAAAATATTTAAGTCCTGATCAGCATAAATTATATGATTTAATTTGGAGTAGAGCCCTTTCTTCTCAAATGCAGCCTGCTCAATTTGACAGAAATACTATTACAATAACTTCAGATGATAATGGAACCATTTGTAAAGCTAGTGGTTCGGTGATTAAATTTGATGGATTCTTAAAAGTTATGAACGATAATAAGAAAGAAGAAGATGAAGATATTCTTCCAGAAATGAACAAAGGGCCAATAAATATTGAAGCCTTATTAGACGAACAACACTTTACACAACCTCCTCCAAGATATTCTGAGGCAAGCTTAGTAAAAAAGCTAGAAGAATTAGGAATTGGAAGACCATCAACATATGCAAGTATAATATCAGTCATATCAACTAGAGGTTATGCCGAAACTATAAATAAAAGATTTCATCCTACTGACCGAGGAAAATTAATATCTGCATTTCTTGAAAAATTATTTTCTAAATACGTCGATTATAATTTTACTGCTGGATTAGAAAATCAATTAGATGACATAACTACAGGCAAAGAAGGATGGATTAGAGTTCTTGAAATGTTTTGGAAAGATTTCAATCAAAATGTGTCTGATGTTAAAGAAAAAAGAACTAGAGAAGTTTTAGACCTTTTAAATGACAGTCTTGGTAGTTTAATTTTTGAAAGAGATAAAGAAGGTAATATAAATAGACAATGTAAACTTTGTGATACGGGATCATTAAGTTTAAAAAATAGCTTTAGAGGTGGTGCTTTTATAGGTTGTTCAAATTATCCAGAGTGTAAATTTACTAGACCATTATCTAAAGCTAAAGCAGCTGCTCAATCCCAACTGGCAGAACCAAAGTTTATAGGAAAACATGAAAATGGTAATGACATGTATCTTAAAAATGGAAGATTTGGTCCCTACTTACAATATGAAAAAATTGAGGAATTAAAAGATGAAGCTATTGTTGAAACAAAAAAGAAAAAGAAAACAAAAAAAAAGAAAATAGAAAAAGAAGATAATAATTTAAGAAATGTCTCTATACCTAAAGGAATTACATTAGATAGTATAGATCTTGATAGAGCTAAATTCTTATGTTCATTACCTAAAAGTTTAGGCATCAATCCTGAAAATCAAAAAGATATTATATTAAATTCTGGTAGATTTGGCCCTTATTTAAAATGTGAAAATAAATCTGCAAGAATTGAGAATGTAGAAGAAATTTTTTCTATAGGCTTAAATAGAGCAATAACATTAATAGCAGAAGCTAAACCTGGAAGAATGTCAGCATCTATAATTAAAGATCTAGGAGAACATCCTGAGGACAAAAAACCAGTTAGAGTAATGAAAGGTCAATATGGACCTTACATTAAGTATAAATCTTTAAATGCAACTATTCCTGAAGAAAAAGACCCATTGGAGTTAAATATGGAAGAAGCTTTAATATTAATTGAGAAAAGAAAAGAATACGATAGAAATAAAAAAAATAAAAAAAAGAAAAAAGGTAAATAAAAATGAATTATGATGAAAAAATTAACGAATTAAAATTAAAATTACCAGAAGCAAGAGATCCTGTAGGCTCATATGTGGCATCAAAAATAATTGGCAAAATGCTTTTTATATCAGGACAAATTTCTACTAATGTAGATGGTGAGCTAATTAAAGGTAAAATTGGCAAAGAATTAAGCACTGAAGATGGGTATGAAGCGGCTAAAAGATGTGGCCTAAATATTATCTCTCAAGTAAAAAAAGCATGCAATGATGACCTCTCTAAAGTTAAATCATGTGTGAAGTTAACCGGATTTGTAAATTCTACAGAAGATTTTACTGAACAACCAAAAGTAATTAATGGTGCCTCTGACTTAATTGTATCAGTTTTTGGTGAAGCTGGAATGCATACCAGAGCAGCAGTTAGTACTAATAGTTTACCTCTAGGCGTGTCAGTAGAAGTTGATGCAATATTTGAATTAAACTAGGATCCAATAGCAAAATATTTAATTTTCTGCTCGGTCATTTTTTTTGCTGAATAAATGTTTCGCATGTCAAAGATTTTAAAATTTTTGTTTTTAACAAGTTTGTTAAAATTTATTGATTTAAAGTCATTCCATTCAGTGTGAATAATAATTAGATCTGAGTTAGAAATTGCAGATTTAATATCATTAGAAAATGTTACATTTTTTAATTTCTTAAAATCATTTTTCTCACCAGTAGGATCAAAGTAATTAATTTTTGCACCTTTTTTATGTAACGAAGGAATCATAGATAAACTGGACGAATCTCTCATATCATCTGTATTTGCTTTAAATGTTACACCTAGAAAACATATTTTCTTATTTTTTATCTTGTTGTTTAAAATTTCAAAAGTTCTTTTAAGTAATAAAGATGATCTATTGTCATTAGATTTAATTACACTTTTGATTACTGATAAATTTGTTTTAAATTTGTCACCAGTTGAAACAATGGCTTTCGTGTCTTTTGGAAAGCATGATCCACCATAAGCCGGACCAGCTCTTAAAAAACGACTACCAATTCTTTTATCAAGACCCATTCCAATAGAAATATCCTCAATATTCACATTTATTTTTTCACATAGATTAGAAAGTTCATTAATAAAGGTTATCTTTGTGGCTAAAAAAGCATTAGACGCATACTTGATTAACTCTGCTGCTCTTCTTGAGGTATTAATATATTTTGCACCTTTAGATATAAGTGGAGAATAGAGATTTTTTAAAATTTTATTTGATCTTTTATTTGATGTACCTATTACAACTCTGTCAGGGTAAATGAAGTCTCTTATAGCCTCACCTTCCCTTAAAAATTCTGGATTTGAAACAACAGAAAATAACTTTTTTGATATTTTTTTTGATACTATTTTTTCAATTTCATCTCCCGTAGTAACAGGGACAGTCGATTTAGTAATAATAATCTTAAATTTAGAAATAGATCTGCTAATTTCTTTAGCTACATCATAAACCTGTGTTAAATCAGCAGCACTGCTATTTTTTTTGGTAGGTGTTCCAACACATATAAAAATAATATCAGATTTTAAAACAGCTTCTTTTAAATTAGTTGTAAATTTTAATCTGTTGTTTTTAAAATTCTTTAAAACTAACTCTTCTAAACCAGGCTCATAAATAGGAATAATGCCCTGCTTAAGATTGTTAATCTTATTTGAATCTTTATCAACACAAATGACGTCGTTACCTAAATCAGAAAAGCAAACACCGCTTACTAAACCTACATAGCCAGTGCCTATCATACATAGTTTCATATCTTCGCAATTTCTAAAGTAGAGTTAATATAACCGTTCATTGTTCCACAGTCTAAATATTTGCCATTAAAGTTATGTCCAATAAATCTATAATTTTCATCTATCAAAGATTGAATAGCATCAGTGATATGAATTTCTTTACCACTACCAGGTCTTAACTTTGATAACTTTTTAAAAATTGTTTTAGGCAAAATATACCTACCAATAACAGCATTTTTTGATGGAGCAGATTTAATTGAAGGCTTTTCTACAACATTTTTGATTATAAAATTATTTTTATCAATATTCTTTTTTATATTGTAAATACCCCATCTAGAAACATCTTTCTTATTAACCTTCATGCTCGCCATAACAGAAGAGTTATATTTTTTATGAATAGAAATCATAGACTTTGAGCAATTACTTTTCATTATTAGATCATCAGGTAATAACATTAAAAAATATTTATCTTTAATAAATTTTTTTGTTTTTAAAACAGCATCACCTGTTCCTAGTGGTTTTTCTTGGAATACAAATTTAATCATTTTTTTGTATTTTAATATTTTTTTATACTCTTTAATGATCCTTTGGTCTTTTTTCTTTTTAATAATATCTTTATAAAATTTATCGTTATAAAAATAATTCTTTATCATTAATTTTTTTTTTGAGATAATAAAAATTACTTCTTTTATACCAGCATTAATACATTCATCTAAAATATATTCTATTCCTGGTTTACCGTTAATTGGTAAAAGTTCTTTAGCAAAAACACTTGTGAGAGGTAGCAGTCTTGTTCCAAGTCCTGCAAGGGGAATAATTGCTTGTTTAATCATATAAATGTTTTACTTATTAATACTATTATTACAAATGAAATTAATACGAAAGATAGTTGATTTAAATAAGGCACTAGCCCAAGAGAAAGGACTGGGATTTGTTCCTACAATGGGTGGTTTACATAAAGGCCATGTTTCACTTATAAATATTTCCAAAAAAAGATGTGAAAAAACTCTAGTAAGTATTTTTGTAAACCCCTCGCAGTTTAACAGCAAAAAAGATTATAAAACATATCCTAGAAACCTTAATAAAGACATTAAGCTTCTTAAGAAATTAAAGATTGACTATCTTTTTATTCCTTCAGTAGATCAGATTTATGGTAAAAAAAAACTGAACAAAATTTTATTAAAAAAATCACAAAAAATATTATGTGCTAAATTTAGAAAAGGTCATTTTGAAGGAGTTATTGATGTTTTAGACCGTTTAATAAACATAATAAGACCAAAAATTATTTGGATGGGTGAAAAAGATTATCAACAATTCTTTTTAGTACGTAATTTTATTGAGAAAAAATATAAAACTAAAGTTAATGTTTGTAAAACTATCAGAGACTCTAATAAAGCAGCTTTATCTACGAGAAATTTTTTATTAAATGCTCATAATCTAAAAATAGCTGGAACAATTGCTGGTGAATTATTCAAATTAAAGAAATTGATCAAAAAAAATATTAAAGATAAAAACTTAATAAAAAAAGCCTCTCATAATCTTGTAAAAAAATTTAATATAAAGATTGAATATTTAGAATGTAGAAATCTTATAAATTTGAGTAAAAAAATTAAAAAACATAATTTCAAATTATTTGTTGCTTATTATTTAAATGGTATTCGACTTATAGATAACTTTTAAAGAAAATACGCACTTACTCCTAGAAAAGATACAAAACCAATAACATCTGTAATTGTTGTAACAAATACACTTGAAGCAATTGCTGGGTCTATGCTCATCTTTTTTAAAGTAATGGGTACAACAATTCCAAATAAACCTGCTACCATCATTGTAATAATCATGGACATAGAAATAATCAATGAAAGTAAATTATCCTGAAACCATAATTGAACTATTAATGCACTAATTACTGCAAAAATAATTCCATTTAAAATACCTATATTAAATTCTTTGAGAATATTTTGTGTAAAATTATTTTTAGTTAAATCGTTAGTTGCTAAAGTTCTAACTGTTACAGCTAAAGTTTGCATTCCTGCATTACCACCCATTGAAGCAACAATTGGCATTAAAAATGCCAGCACAACCATTTGTTCTATAGTAGCACCAAATAAACTAATAACCCATGTTGCTAAAAAAGCAGTAAATAAATTTAATAATAGCCAATTAAATCTACGTCTTGTCTTTTTAAAAACACCATCTGTAATTTCCTCATCTCCTACCCCAGCCAATCTTAAAGCATCTTCTTCTGCTTCTTCTTTAAGGACTGTCAAAATATCATCATACATAATCATTCCAACTAACTTATTAGTTTTGTCTACAACTGCAGCTGAATTTAAATTATAATTTTCAAAAACATGGCCCACTTCTTCTTTGTCCATATCAACGGGAATTAATAATTGAGATTCTGACATAATAGACAACATTTTTGTTTCTCGTGAAGTGGTTAAAACTTTAGAAGAAGGAACGGTTCCTATTGGTTTAAAATCCTCATCAATTATGAAAATTTCTAAAAATTCTTCAGGTAAATCTTTATTATCTCTTAAATAATCTATCGTTTGACCTACAGACCAATTGCTTGGAATTGCTGTAAATTCTCGTTGCATAATTCTCGCTGCTGTATCTTCTGGATAACTTAAACTTTCCAATAATGCGAAACGATCTTTAGGTGGTAAAGAGCTTAATATAGAATTTTTATCTTTTTCTTCTACATTTTCTAATATTGTGATGGCATCGTCAGACTCAAGATTTTTTAAAAGTCTAACAATGCTTTCAGGTGATAGATAGGCTATAATTTCAGATTGTATTGCTTCATTTAATTCAATAAAAACTTGAGGATCGATATTAAATTTATTAAGTTTGATTAAACTTTCTCTATCACTTTGATTTAAGTGTTCAATAATATCAGCAGCATCAGCTGGATGCATTTCATTAAAAGAATTTGTAATAAATTCAGCATCATTATTGCTAATCTTTGAAGTAACTACTTTTATATACTCTTTGTTAAATTCAAAATTAACTTTTTTATCTTTTATTTTTTTTATTAAAGACATAAATTTACCTATAAATCAATTTTTGCACTAATAGTGTATAATAAGAATAATACAATTTATAAATGAAGATAGAGATAAAAAAGTCAACAAAACCAGTAAAATACCAAGATGCTATAAATTTCTTAGAAAATAGACTGATTGAAATAAATAGTGGTAAAAGTAATGAACTAATTTGGATTCTTGAACATGAAGAAGTATTTACCGCTGGTACCAGCTATAAATCAGAGGAAGTTCTCAATAATGAAATAAATCTAGTTAAAACAAATCGTGGTGGCAAAATTACTTATCATGGGCCAGGACAACTAATTTGCTACTTTGTTATCGATTTAAAAAAGAGAGAAAAAGATATTAGAAAATTTATTACATTAATTGAAAAAACAATTATTCAAAGTTTATTAGAATTTAATATCAAAACTTTTGGAGATCCTAAAAATATAGGAATTTGGATTAAGCATAATGATGAAATTAGTAAAGTCGCAGCAATTGGAGTTAGAGTGAGTAAGTGGATTGCTTATCATGGTTTTGCAATCAATATTGATAATGATCTTAATAATTATAAAAAAATAATACCTTGTGGTATTTCAGATAAAGGTGTGACTAATCTTAAAATGATCAATAACCAAAATTATGAGAATTTAAAAGATATCGTTATTGATAAATTTTCTAAGAATTTGGAAGTCTAAGTCTTTTAGTTTTTAAAAGTTTTTTAAAATAATCAGGTAACAAAGCTGTGTAGGTATACTTCTTATCCTTTATCATAAATTTAATTTGATATGAATGTAGCATTAAATTCTTATTAATTGCCTTGTCAGTATTACTAAATTTATATTTTTGGTCTCCATAAATAGGGCATCCGACAGCATAAAGTTGTTTTCTTAATTGGTGTTTTCGTCCCGTAATAGGTTTCATTTCAATTAAGCTACATATAGAATTTTTATCTAAAACCTTATAAAGAGTTCTGGCTTTTTCAACTATTTGTTTATCATTATCATACCTTGTTAAATCATTATTCCATTCACCAGAGTCTTTATCTAGTTCACCATGACAAATGGCAAGATAAGTTTTGTGAACTTTTCTTAGTCTAAAGAGAGATGTTAATAGTTGGGCTGACTCTCTATGTTTGGCCATAATAAAAACACCTGAGGTATCTTTATCTAATCTATGAACTGAAAAAGGTTTAGTATTTTGAAAAATCTCACTTCGAGCAAAAATATCTACTAGATTTTTTTTAGACTTAGTTCCTCCTTGAACTGAAATACCTGCACTCTTATTTAAAACAATAAAATCTTCGTTGTTATCAATAATCAAATCCTCATTTTCCTTAATAACCTCTTCTGTAGGAACAAATTTAATTGTTTTTTGAACTATAGTTTCTTTAAAATCAAAATTAAAAATATTAATCACATCACCAGATTTAACTTTATGTGAGCTTTTTACTTTTTTAGTGTTTATTTTTATTTTTCCACTTTTTAAACTTTTTTCAATTAAGCTTTGTGGATAATTGCCAAGATTATTACGAATCCATCTATCGATACGCATATCGTTAAACGTTGAATCAACGTTGAATGACTTTTTCATGATGTTATATTATTATATAAAAATTAAGCAGTAGCTAATTTTTTCTCTTCAGTTTTATCTTTTGAAACGTCTTTTTTCTTTCTATCAACTCTTTTAGCTTCTACATCTCTATCAACAAATTCAATTACTGCCATTGGTGCATTGTCACCATATCTAAAACCTGCCTTAACTATTCGAGTATAACCACCATTTCTAGAAGCATATCTTTTAGATAAAGTTTTTTTAACCTTATTTGCTGATGAAATATCTTGTAGTTTTGACATTAACATTTTTGTAGTTTGTAAAGTTTCTTTTTTTCCAAGTGTTATAATCTTGTCTGCTTGAGGTTTTAGGAATTTAGCCTTTGGGAGTGTCGTTGTAATCTGTTCATATTTTATTAAAGAATTTAGCATATTCTTCAATAAAGCTTTTCTATGTTCAGAAGTTCTGTTTAACTTCTTATTGGCCATTCCATGTCTCATTAGATCTGTTCCTCTAACTTCTTAGACATTTCAGCAATATTATCTGGTGGCCAGTTAGGTATTTCCATACCAAGATATAAAGACATGCCAGTTAATACTTCTTTAATCTCATTCAATGACTTTCTACCAAAATTAGGTGTTCTAAGCATTTCACCTTCAGATTTTTGAACTAAATCACCAATGTAAATTATGTTATCATTCTTTAAGCAATTCATAGAACGTACTGATAATTCAAGTTCATCAACTTTTCTTAATAAGTTCTTATTAAATTCTGGTTCAGTTGACACTTCTTTTATAGGAGCTTCAACTGGTTCATCAAAATTAACAAACATATTTAGTTGATCTTGAAAAATTCTAGCAGAATAAGCAACTGCATCTTCAGCTGAAATTGAACCATTTGTTTCAACTTCCATAGTTAACTTATCGTAATCAAGAGCTTTTCCTTCTCTAGCTGTGCTAACAGAAAAAGAAACTTTTTTAACTGGGCTATATAAAGAGTCTATTGCTATTAAACCTAATGGTGGTTCCTCAGGTTTATTCATTACAGCAGGAACATAACCTTTACCTGTGCCAACATTCATTTCCATGTGAAAATGTGTATTTTCATCAAGGTTACAGATAACTAAATCTGGATTTAAAATTTCAATATCAGTAACTGGTGTTATATCAGAGGCTTTAATTTCACCAGGACCTTTAGCGTCTAAAATAAGTTTTTTAGTACTTTCAGATGAGCTTTTTAATGCTAAAGATTTAACGTTAAGAACTATATCTGTTACATCTTCTCTAACACCTTTTATAGATGTAAATTCATGTAGCACACCATCAATTTGAATAGAAGTTACAGCGGCTCCTCTTATAGATGAAAGTAAAATTCTTCTTAGTGAATTTCCTAATGTTAATCCATAACCTTTTTCCAAAGGTTCTGCTATAATTTTTGCATGTGATTTATCATCATTAATTTTTACATCTAATTGGGCTGGTTTAATTAATGCTTTCCAATTTTTTGCATTTACATTTAAACTTTCCATTTATTAAACTCTCCTTTTTTTTGGTGGTCTTACGCCGTTATGTGGCATTGGTGTAGTATCTTTAATTGAAAGAATTTTAAAACCTCTTGCTTGTAAAGCTCTCAAAGCAGTTTCTCTTCCTGAACCAGGTCCTTTAACCTCAACTGATAAAGTTTTCATTCCGTACTCTAAAGCTTTAGATGCGGCAGAGTCTGCAGCAATTTGTGCAGCATATGGAGTTGATTTTCTTGAACCTTTGAATCCTTTTTGTCCTGCCGAAGCCCATGAAATAACGTTACCATTAGTATCTGCGATGGATATTATTGTATTATTAAATGTTGATTGCACATAAGCAATACCATTAAGAATATTTTTCTTTATCTTCTTTTTTTTAGAATATGAGCTTTTTTTAGATTTTTTATCAGCTTTTTTTTCTACAACAGCATCCTTATTTTCAACTTTGTCAACTTTAGCCATAAATAAATTATTTTTTAAGTGGTGTTAATTTTTTTCCTGCAATCGCGATCGCCTTACCTTTTCTTGTTCTTGCATTACATCTTGTTCTTTGCCCTCTAACAGGAAGTTTTTTTCTGTGACGAGACCCTCTGTAACAAGCAAGATCGATTAATCTTTTTATGGTTAAAGAATAATCTCTTCTTAAGTCACCCTCTACTTTAAAGTTTGAGTCAATATATTCTCTAATTTTTAGAATATCTTCGTCAGTAAGTTCATTAATTCTTTTTTCTCTGGGAATTTCAAGTGATGTACAAATCTGATTAGAAAACTTATCACCAATACCATAGATATAGGTAAGTCCTATGTGAACAAGTTTGTTTTGCGGAATATTTACACCTGCTATACGAGCCATATTTTTGAGAATAAATTTAGCCTTTTATATAAGAAGATGTTCCAAAGTCAACGTCTTAAACCTTAAGAATATCATTAATTTTATTGGTAATTTGACCAATTTCATCTGCTCCATCAATTTCTGTGAAATTTGAATTTTTAATATAAAAATCTAATACAGGTTTTGTAGCCGTCATATAAGTATCGTATCTTGCGATGACCACTTCTAAATTATCATCTTTTCTTTTTTTTAAATGTTCAGCACCACAGGGATGTAATTCAATTTCTTTTTTGTTAAAATAAGCGTTTAAAGTCATACTGCATATATCACAGGTCATTCTTCCCATAATACGTTTTTCAATAATATCTCTTGAAACATTTAAGAATATTGTATGACCTATAGATTGATTAAATTCATTCAATATAATTTCTAAATTAATTGCTTGCTCGACATTTCTTGGATAGCCATCAAATATAATTCTATCTCTAAATTTTAAATTAGTAATTGATTGTTTCAGCAATTTATTCACTATTTCATCTGAAACAAATTTTCCGTTTGAAATAAGTTCTTCAATTTTACTTCCAAGTTCAGTATTTAGCTTAACTTCATTTCTTAATAAATTACCCGTTGATAATTGAAAATAATTATGCTTCTTTACAATGAACTGTGCTTGAGTCCCCTTTCCAGCACCTGGGGGTCCAAATAAAATTATATTCACGATTTTTACTTACCGAATTTTGTTTTTTTTATTAATTGCTCGTATTGAGAGCTCATTAATCTAGTTTGTATTTGAGTTACGGTATCAATTGCTACAACAACAACAATTAGGATTGATGTTCCACCCAAGTAAAAAGGTATTGGATAATTTGCAATTAAAAACTCAGGCATTAAACAGACTAATGTTAAATAAAGAGCGCCAATTGTTGTAAGTTTTGTTATAATTTTTTCAATATATAATGCTGTATTTTCACCAGGTCTAATTCCAGGAACAAACCCTCCATATTTTCTTAAATTATCTGCAGTCTCAGTCGGATTAAAAGTAATTGATGTATAAAAAAAAGTAAAAAATATTATTCCTGAAGCATATAAGATCATATAAAGAGGCTGACCTTGCGTAAAATAAGAACTTATATTTAAAAATGTATCATTGTCAGAAAAGCTAAATCCTGAAAAAGTCACTGGTAATAACAATAAAGCAGAAGCAAAAATAGCAGGGATAACTCCAGCTTGGTTTATCTTTAAAGGTAAATGAGAAGACTCTCCACCATACATTTTGTTACCCATTTGTCTTTTTGGATAGTTTATAAGAATTTTTCTTAATGCTCTTTCCATAAAAACGATAAACATTATTGTGGCAATTAATAAAACAAATATTGCTATAATCATGAATGTTGAAACAGCTCCTGTTCTACCTAACTCAAAAGTAGTAACTAAAGCTCTTGGTATTTCAGCAACTATACCAGCAAAAATAATTAGCGAGATACCGTTTCCAATCCCTCTTTGTGTAATTTGCTCACCTAACCACATTAAAAACATTGTGCCAGCAACAATAGTTGAAACAGTAGTTATTTTAAAAAATAGACCTGGGTTTATAACTAAGTTTGGTGAAGACTCTAGACCAATCGATAATCCGTAACCTTGAATTGTAGCAAGCAAAACAGTTCCGTATCTTGTAATTTGAGTAATTTTTGCTCTACCTGTTTCACCTTGAGATTTTAAGTGCTTAAAGTAATCAGAAACACCAGTTAACAACTGAACAATAATAGATGAGGAAATATAAGGCATTATACCTAATGCAAATATAGCCATTCTACTAACAGCTCCTCCTGCAAAAACATTAAACATGCCTAGCAACCCTTTTTGATTACCATCCATCATTACCTGCAATTGATCTGGGTCAATACCTGGAAGAGGTACAAATGTACCAAATCTGTAGACTGCTAGAATAAATATTGTAAAAATTATTCGATTTTTAAGATCATTAGTTTGAGAAGATGCACTCATAATATCTTAATTATTTTTTTAACTGTATTGATCCACCTGCTTTTTCAAGTTTTTCTACTGCGGACTTTGAGATTAAATCAGCTTCAATATTTATTTTATCTTTGATCTCTCCTGTACCAAGGATTTTTAATTTATCTGAGTTTTTATTAATCAATTTTAATTTTTTTAATAAAGCTATATTAATAACATCACTTGAATTGATAGTTTTTTCATCAATAAATGATTGAATTTTTTCTAAATTAATAATTGCAATTGCTGCCTGGTATCTTTTGATTGCATTAAATCCTCTTTTAGGCAGTCTTCTATATAAAGGCATTTGTCCACCTTCAAAAGCTTTTATTGCTACACCAGATCTTGACTTTTGACCTTTCACACCTCTTCCAGATGTTTTACCCTTACCAGATCCAATACCTCTACCTACTCTAATTTTTTTCTTTGTAACTTTTCCAGTTGTATTAAGTGTGCTCATTATCCTCTTTTTTCAATTACATCAGAAATTTTTTTATTTCTAATCGTTGCTATGTGTTTTGGTGAATTTTGTTTTGATAAAGCTTTCATTGTTGCTCTAATCATATTATGTGGGTTAGATGTTCCCATAGATTTTGCAACAATATCTTTTATACCTAAAACTTCGCAAACAGACCTAACAGGTCCACCAGCAATAATACCGGTTCCTTTAGGAGCTGATCTTAAAACAATTTTACCAGCACCATCTTTACCATAAACATCATGGTGAATAGTTCTTCCTTCTCTAAGTGGAATATGTATTAATTTTCTACGTGCTGTTTCATTAGCTTTCTTTATAGCATCAGGTACTTGTTTTGCTTTTGCGTGAGCTATACCAATTTTTCCTGCTTGATTTCCAACAACCACAAGTGCTGAAAAACCAAACCTACGTCCACCTTTTACAACTTTTGTAATTCTATTGATGTGAACTAATTTTTCTAAGATACCGTCATCGTTCTTATTTTTAAAATCCATAATTAAAATTCCATTCCATTTTTACGTAAAGTATCAGCAAAAGCCTTAACTCTACCGTGATATTTATATATTCCTCTATCAAAATATATTTTTGTTATCTTTTTTTCTTGTGCTTTTTTTGCTAATTTTTCAGCTACAATTTTTGAAATTTCAGTTTTGTTAGTTTTATCCATTGCCCTGATATCTTTTTCTACAGATGAGCATGAGACCACAGTTATATTTTTTGTATCATCAATAATTTGAGCTGAAATATTATTTGCAGATCTAGAAATACTCAATCTTAGTCTGTCTGGAGAAGATACCTTTTTTAACTTTCCAGTTACTCTAAACTTTTTTCTTTGAATTGTGTTTAATTTCATTATTTTTTCTTTCCTTCTTTTCTTAAAATATACTGTCCTTTTTCTCTTATACCTTTGCCCTTATAAGGTTCTGGCTTTCTAAAAGATTTTATTTTTGAAACAACCATTCCCACTTGTTGTTTGTCTGATCCACTAACTTTAACTATAGTTTGTTTTTCTACAGCAATTTTAATACCTTCAGGGATATCAAAGTTTATATCATGACTGTAACCTAGCTGTAAATTTAGCTGTTTGTCTTTAAGGGCAGCTCTATAACCAACTCCTACAAGCTCAAGTGTTTTTTCATAGCCTTTACTTGAACCAATTACTGCATTATTTATTAGACTTCTATTCATGCCCCATAATCTTTTTGAATTTTGATCTAATTTTTTTGGTTTAATTGATATTTCTTTGCCTTCAGCAATATCTACATTAAACATATCTAAATCAACGTTTAACGATTTTTTACCTAATGGCCCCTCTATGTTCAAAACATTGCCAGATAGAACTGCTTTTACTTTTTCTGGGATTGAAATACTTATTTTACCAATTTTAGACATTAAAATACCTTACAAATAATTTCGCCACCTACTTTTTGTTTTCTAGCTTCAATATCAGTCATTACACCTTTTGGTGTTGATACAATTGCTATTCCAAGACCACCGTTAATTTTTGGTAAGCTATCAGCACTAGAAAATATTCTTCTTCCTGGTTTAGACACTCTTTCAAAAGTGCTAATTACTGGATTTCCTGAGTAATACTTAAGGTCAACAGATAATGTTGGTTTTTTATCATCTGTTTCAATTTTATAATCTTTTATAAAGCCTTCACTTTTTAAAATATCTGCAATCTTAACTTTAAAGTTAGAAGAAGGCAGTGATACTTTTTTATGGTTTCTAAGTAGAGCGTTCTTTATTCTTGCAATCATATCCCCAATTGGGTCACTTAAACTCATATTATCCTTTCTACCAACTGGACTTAGTCATGCCAGGAATTAATCCATGCAGTCCCAAGTCTCTTAAGGCTATTCTTGATATTTTTAATTTTCTGTAAACACCATGCGGTCTACCTGTAATTTGACATCTGTTCATAACTCTATTTTTTGCAGAATTACGTGGTAAATTTGATAATTTTTGTTGAGCTTTAAATCTTTCTTCTAATGATATTTTCTTATCCATTACAATCTTCTTTAAAGCTTGTCTCTTTTTATAAAGCCTATCAGAAAGTTTAATTCTCTTATTGTTTTTATTAATTGCGCTTACTTTTGCCATTTTTAATTATCTCCTTTTTTAATGAACGGGAAATTAAGTTTTTCTAGTAGAGCAAAACTATGCTCTTTACTTATCGCAGAAATCACGACAACAATATCAAGACCTCTAATTTTATCAATTCTATCGAAGTTAACTTCAGGAAAAATTATATGTTCTTTGATTCCAAAAGTATAATTTCCAAACTTATCAAAACCCTTAGGTGATAAGCCTCTAAAATCTTTAATTCTAGGTAAGGCAATATTCACTAATCTATCTATAAATTCATACATCTTGTTACCTCTTAACGTAACTTTTAATCCTGCATTTGTGCCTTTTCTTGTCTTAAAATTTGCAACTGATTTTTTAAATTTAGTAACAACTGGTTTTTGGCCAGCAATTTTTCCTAAATCTTCTTCGGTAGATTTCATGATTTTTGCATCCGCACCATCTAAACCTAGGCCCATATTTATAACTACTTTTTGTAATTTTGGACCCATGTAAGTGTTTTTAAAACCAAGCTGCTCTTTTAACTGTGGCTGGATTTCTTTGTAATAAAGTTCTTTTAATCTAGGTGTCATTATTTCTTAGCCTCAATTTTTTTTGCTTTCGATTTGTCATCAACAAGTTTTAAATTAGATAAATGAATAAAGCTTTCTTTAGAAATTATTCCACCTTTTTTTTCTTTTGTTGTTTTGACATGTTTTTTAACAATGTTAATTCCTTGAACTTTTGCTCTATTATTAGGTCTATCAATTTCTATAACTTCACCTTCTTTTTTTCTATCTCTTCCAGTTAAAATTCTCACTTTTAAACCTTTTTTAATCATTATAAAACCTCTGGAGCCAATGAAATAATCTTCATTTGACCTCTATTTCTTAATTCTCTTGTTACAGGACCAAAAATTCTTGTGCCAACAGGTTCACCTTTATCATCAACTAGAACAGCTGCATTGTTATCAAATCTAACTTTAGACCCATCATCTCTATGAATGCCTTTCTTAACTCTTACTACTACAGCTTTATGAACTGATCCTTTTTTTACCTTACCTTTTGGTAAAGCTTCTTTAACAGCAATTACAATGGTATCTCCAATACTTGCATATCTACGTTTAGAACCACCTAAAACTTTGATACATTCAATTCTTTTTGCACCAGTGTTATCAGCTACTAATAATTCCGTTTGTACTTGTATCATTTAGATCCATCCATTACTTGAAACTTTTTATTTTTTGAAAAAGGTTTACTTTCAATAATTGAAACTGTGTCTCCAATTTTATATTTATTTTTTTCATCATGAGCGTTATATTTTTTTCTTACTTTAACAACTTTCTTTAATACAGGATGTGAATATTTTCTTTCAACTGAAACAGTTATAGTTTTATTGGCTTTATCGCTAGTTACTACTCCTGTTAATATTTTTTTAGGCATTTAACTTTCCTTTTAGTATAGTTTTTAATCTTGCTATAGTTTTTTTAGTCTGTCCTATTTTAGATGGATTTGTAACTTGTGAGTTAATTTTTTGAAATCTAAAATTAAATAAATCTTTTTTTAATTTATCAATATTCTTGATAACTTCATCTTTTGATAATTTTTTAATTTCTTGTTTTTTCATTTTTATACAAATCTTTTAATAAATTTAGTTTTAATTGGTAATTTAGCTGAAGCTTTGTAAAGGGCTTCTTTAGCAATAGTTTCTGAAACACCATCAATTTCAAATAAAATTCTGCCTGGCTTAACTCTACAAGCCCAATATTCTGGTGCACCCTTACCTTTTCCCATACGTACTTCTACAGGTTTTTTTGAAACAGGAATATTTGGAAAAATTCTCGTCCAAACTCTGCCTTGTCTTTTCATGTGTCTAGTTAAAGCGACTCTGGCAGCTTCAATTTGTTTACCAATAATTCTTTCTGGGGCCATTGCTTTCAAAGCATAAGATCCATAATTTATTTTACTTGCACGTGTTGCTGTACCATGAATTCTTCCTTTATGCGCTTTTCTGTATTTTGTTCTAACTGGCTGTAGCATAATTATTCTTTAACCTCTTTTGGTACTATTTTATTTGTTTCTTGGCTAAATTCTTTAGCAAAAACTTCTCCTTTATAGATCCATACTTTGATACCAATAATCCCAAAAGTAGTTAGTGCTTCAGCTTCAGCATAATCAATATCAGCTCTTAAAGTGTGAGAAGGAATGCTTCCGTCTCTTAACCATTCAGTTCTTGCAATTTCATTTCCACCTAATCTCCCACTAATAGATACTTTAATTCCTTTTGCTCCTAACCTTAGACAAGATTGCATAGCTCTTTTCATTGCTCTTCTATATGAAATTCTTTTAACAAGTTGCTGAGCAATATTTTCTGCAACTAAATATGCATTAGTTTCAGGTTTTTTTACCTCTTTAATATTTAGAGTAACTTCATTGCTAGTAAATTTTGATAAATTATTTTTAATTTTATCAATATCACTACCTTTTTTACCAATCACAAAACCTGGTCGAGAAGTATAAATGGTAACGTAACATTTGTTTGATGTTCTTTCGATCATAACTTTTGAAACACCAGAATTAACTACATTTTTTTTGATATATTCTCTTATTTTAAAATCTTCTATTAAATAATTTCCAAAATCTTTCTTTTTTGCATACCAAACAGAGTCCCATCCTCTATTCACACCAAGTCTAAAACCTACTGGATTAACTTTTTGTCCCATGACTCTCCATTTTTTTTGCTTCTGATAAAATTATAGTAACTGTTGAATATGGTTTCAAAATCGGAGCTGCTCTTCCTTTGGCTCTTGGTCTAAACCTTTTCATAACAACTTTTTTTCCACAATATGCCTCTTTAACTATTAGTTTATCTATATCGTATTGATTATTATTTTCTGCATTTGCAACTGCAGATGAAACTGTTTTTCTGATTTCTTTAGTAATTCTTTTAGCAGAAAATTGAAGTTCTCGAATTGCAACATCAACTTTTTTGCCTACTATAGCTTTTAAAATTGGATTTAGTTTTCTAACACTAGATCTGATGTTGTTATTAACTGATCTAACAGTGTTTTCTTTTAATTTATTAATTTTTTTTGTCTTACTCATAATTATTTTTTCGTTTCAGCTGGTTTTGCTTTTTTATCAGCTGGTGTATGTCCAAAAAATGTTCTTGTTGGAGAAAATTCGCCAAGTTTATGTCCGACCATATCTTCTGATATCGTTACAGGAATAAATTTTTTACCATTGTAGATTAAAAAGCTTACTCCAACAAATTCCGGAATAATTGTAGACTTTCTTGACCATGTTTTAATAGGCATTTTTTTTGGATCTAATTTTTGTTTTTCAACTTTTTTGATCAAGCTTTCTTCAACAAATGGTCCTTTCCACACTGATCTAGACATTATTTTTTAGAATCCTTCCTATTATTTCTTCTTCTTACAATAAATTTGTCAGTACTCTTATTATCTCTTGTTTTTAATCCTTTGGCTGACTGACCCGTAGGTGATACAGGGTGTCTTCCACCTGCTGTTTTACCTTCACCACCACCGTGAGGGTGATCAACTGGGTTCATCACAACTCCTCTAGTATGAGGTCTTCGACCAAGCCATCTAGATCTACCAGCTTTACCTATTTTTATATTTTTTTGATCAGGATTTGAAAGTACCCCAATAGTTGCCATACATCTTGAGTCAATTTTTCTAACTTCTCCAGAGGTCATCTTAATTAATGAATAATTTCCATCTAGACCGCTGATTGTAACTGAAGTTCCTGCAGATCTTGCAATTTTTCCACCTGCTCCGGGCTTTAATTCAACATTATGAATGTTTATACCTACTGGAATATCTCTTAGTGGCATACAGTTACCAACTTTAATTTCTTTTTCAGGACCATTTTCAACTTTATCTCCAACTTGAATTTTTTGAGGAGCTAAATAGTAAAAATGTTGTCCGTCATCAAACTTAACAAGCATGATGTAGCAAGATCTATTTGGATCATACTCAATTCTTTCTACAGTACCTGGCATATCAATTTTTTTTCGGTAGAAATCTACAACTCTATACATTTGCTTATGTCCACCACCTGACATATTACGAGAAGTTATGTGACCATTATTATTTCTTCCACGCATAGAACTTTTTGGTTCTACTAAAGCTTTAAAAGGTTTTCCCTTCCATAGTCCAGTTCTATCAACTAAAATTGTTCCTCTAGTTGATTTTGTATATGGTTTAAAAGTTTTTAATGCCATTTCTTAAATTCCTGTTGTTAGGTCAATACTTTGACCTTTTTTAAGTGTTACTATTGCTTTTTTGTAACCTTGGACATTAACTTTTTTGCCTCTTGTTACTTTAGATCTATTCTGTTTATTGATAATATTTATTTTTGTTACATTCACTTTAAAAATTTTTTCAATATTTTTTTTTAAGTTTGTTTTGTTTGCAGCACGAGGCACCCTAAACACAATTTTATTTTGCTCAGATAAATTTGTGGTTTTTTCAGTAACCATCGGTGATAAAATCTTATCGTATAGATGTATCTTGTCCATATTACGAATATCTCTTTTCTAGCTCTTTAACTGAACTTTCAGTAAAGACTACTTTTTTAAATTTTATTATATCAAAAGCACTAAAATGATTAATATCTGTAACTTTAACATTTGGAATATTTCTTACAGATTTTTCTATTTTTTCTTTAGATAATTTATCTAAAACAATTAATGAGTTTGTAATTTCAAATTTCTTGATTATTAAATTCATCTCTTTTGTTTTTTTAATCTCACTTCCAAAATCATTAAAGATTAATAGATTATTTAATTTATTTTTTTCAGTTATCAATGAAGCAATACTTAGTTTTTTTTCACTTTTATTTAATTTTCTTTTTTTGTAGGCTAACTCTCCCTTTGGACCATGTGCGACACCACCACCTACGAAAATAGGCGCTTTTCTACTAGCATGTCTAGCACCACCAGTTCCTTTTTGAGCATAAATTTTAGAGGTAGATCCAGTAATTTCATTTTGTTGTTTGGTTTTTGCGTGTCTACCCTTGTAGTTTGCATTTGTTTTAAATAAAACATTATCAACTAATTTCTTATTGATTTTAGCTCCAAAAACTTTGTCTAAAACTTCAATAGAAACTTTTTTTCCGTCTAAATTTATTTTATCAATTTTCATTATTTTTTCTTTTTATCCGGTGTTTTTTTAGCTTCTTCTGCAGCAACAATTTTTTCATTAATAGTCATTTTATTAATAACTTTAACTGATTTTTTAACCAAAATTTCAGTGTTTTTTGATCCAGGAATTGAACCTTTTAAATATAATAATTCATTTTCTAAATCGGTTTTAACGATTTCTAAATTTTGCATAGTTCTTAATCTGTCACCCATATGTCCAGCCATTTTTTTTCCTTTAAAAACTTTACCTGGATCTTGTCTTTGACCAGTTGAACCATGAGATCTGTGAGAGACTGAAACACCATGTGTGGCTCTTAATCCCCCAAAATTATGTCTTTTCATTGCTCCAGCAAAACCCTTACCAATAGTTTTGGATGTGGTATCAACAAATTTTACTTCATTAAATATTTCTAATCCAAACTCATTGCCTTCTTTATACTGTTCGGTATCTTCTACTCTAAATTCTTTTAATTTCTTTTTTGCTTCTGTATTTTTTTTAGCATAAAAACCTTTCATTGCCTTGGTAAGTTTTGAAGCCTTAATTTTACCGAAACCAAGCTGCACAGCCTTGTATCCTCGTTTATCCTCGTTAATTACTTGAATAACTCTTGCTTTTTCCATCTTAATGACTGTAACGGGTACTAGTCGTCCTGTTTTATAGAACTCCCTAGTCATACCAATTTTTTTTCCAATTAAAGCAATTTCACTCATAATTAAATTTTAATCTCCACATCAACACCTGATGCTAAATCAAGTTTCATTAAAGCCTCAACAGTTTGAGGTGTTGGCTCTATAATATCTATTAGTCTTTTATGCGTTCTTGTTTCAAATTGTTCTCTACTTTTTTTATCGATATGTGGACCTTTTAAAACTGTATATCTTTCAATTCTAGTTGGTAAAGGTATTGGACCCTTAATCGTAGCACCTGTTCTTTTTACTGTGTTTACAATTTCTTCTGTAGAAGCATCTAAAATTTTATTATCGTATGCTCTTAATTTAATTCTTATATTTTGTTTTTCCATAATGATTAGCCTGCAATCTTTTTAGTTACTTCATCCTGAACGTTTTGTGGGACTTTAGAATAATGGTCAAAAAACATTGAATATTGAGCTCTACCTTGTGACATTGATCTTAA
The DNA here is from genome assembly GCF_059417735.1 of Candidatus Pelagibacter sp. PS_44. Taxonomy (NCBI): domain Bacteria; kingdom Pseudomonadati; phylum Pseudomonadota; class Alphaproteobacteria; order Candidatus Pelagibacterales; family Candidatus Pelagibacteraceae; genus Candidatus Pelagibacter; species Candidatus Pelagibacter sp. PS_44. Next base: position 447,212 of record NZ_CM182063.1, on the reverse strand, counting down.
GCTATTAATATAACCAAACATATTAGCTAGAGGTACCATTGCTGTAATAACTGTGGCATTTCCTCTTTGCTCTTGAGTGCTAATTTGACCTCTTCTACTATTTAGGTCTCCAATAACATCACCCATATAATCTTCAGGAGTTACAACTTCAACTCTCATTACTGGTTCTAATAGTTTTAAAGTTCCTCTTGTACAGGCTTCTTTAAAACAAGCTCTTCCAGCTAATTCAAAAGCTAAAACACTTGAGTCGACATCGTGGTGTAAACCATCAAGTATTGTCACTTTATAATCAATCATTGGAAATCCAGCTAAAATTCCACCATCAGAAATTGTTTCAATTCCTTTTTCAACACCTGGAATAAACTCTTTAGGAATAGCTCCTCCTTTAATTTTACTTTCAACTAATCTTCCAGAACCAGGTTCTTGTGGTTCTACTAAAAGCTTAACTTTTGCAAATTGTCCAGCACCACCACTTTGTTTTTTATGAGTGTACTCAAATTCAGAAGGATTTTGTAAAGTTTCTCTATAAGCAACTTGAGGAGCTCCTACATTTGCTTCAACTTTAAATTCTCTTTTCATTCTATCAACGATAATATCTAAGTGTAACTCTCCCATACCTTTAATAATAGTTTGTCCTGACTCTTCATCAGAGGTAACCCTAAATGAAGGATCTTCTGCTGCTAATCTACCAAGGGCTTCACCCATTTTTTCTTGGTCAGCTTTTGTTTTTGGTTCAACTGCAATCTCTATTACTGGTTCAGGGAATTCCATTGGTTCAAGTAACACTGGATTGCTTTCATCACATAATGTGTGACCTGTAATAGTATATTTAAGACCAGCTAAAGCAACTATATCTCCAGTATTAGCTTCTTTGATATCTTCTCTAGAGTTTGCATGCATTAATAACATCCTGCCAACTCTTTCCTCTTTGTCTTTTGATGTATTATATACAGCTGTACCAGTTTTAATTGTACCAGAATAAATTCTAATAAATGTAAGAGATCCAACAAATGGATCGTTAGCAACTTTAAAAGCTAACGCAGAAAATGGCTCTTTATCATCAAACTTCATATCTAACTCATCTTCTGTTCCAGGTTTTGTACCTTTAATTGATCCAATATCAATTGGACTTGGAAGATAATTTATTGTTGCATCAAGAAGTGGTTGTACACCTTTATTTTTAAAAGCAGAGCCAGTTGTTATTGGTACAAAAGTGAAATTTAATGTACCTTTTCTTATACATCTAATTAAATCTTCTTCTTTAATTTCTTCACCATTTAAATAGGCTTCCATTAATTTCTCATCTTGCTCAACAGCCAACTCAACTAATTCTGTTCTATATTTTTGAGAAATTTCTTTTAAATCATCAGGGATTTCTTTGTACTCCCACTCTGCACCTAGAGCTTCATTTTTCCAAATTTGTGCTTTCATTTTTACTAAATCTACAACACCCACTAAATCTGCTTCAATACCAATAGGAATTTGAATAGGCAGAGGTGTACAACCTAGTCTATCTTTAATCATTTCAACGCATCTATAGAAATCAGCACCTGTTCTATCTAATTTATTAACAAAACATATTCTTGGAACTTTATATTTGTCAGCTTGTCTCCAAACAGTTTCTGATTGAGGTTCTACACCTGCTACACCATCAAAAACACAAACAGCTCCATCTAAAACTTTAAGAGATCTTTCAACTTCGATAGTAAAATCTACGTGGCCAGGGGTATCAATAATATTAATTCTATGATCGTTCCAGAAACAAGTTGTAGCGGCAGAGGTAATTGTTATTCCTCTTTCTTGTTCTTGTTCCATCCAGTCCATTGTTGCAGCACCATCATGTACTTCACCAATTTTATGACTTTTACCAGTGTAGTATAATATTCTCTCTGTAGTAGTAGTTTTTCCAGCATCAATGTGTGCCATGATACCAATGTTTCTGTATTTATCTAAAGTATGTGTTCTAGCCATAATTTTTTACCACCTGAAATGAGCAAATGCTTTATTTGACTCAGCCATTTTGTGAACATCTTCTCTTTTTTTAACTGCAGAACCTTTTTTTTCATAAGCATCATACAGTTCGTTAAAAATTTTATCAGACATTTGTTTATCTTTTCTTTTTCTAGATGCATCAACTAACCATCTAATTGCCAGAGCTTGTGCTCTTTTTGATTTTACTTCAACTGGCACTTGATATGTTGCGCCACCAACTCTTCTAGATCTAACTTCTACAGTTGGTTTGATGTTATTAATTGCTTCATTAAAAACATTAATTGGCTCTTCTTTTGTTTTTGATTTAATTTTTTCTATTGCTTCATAAACTATTTTTTCAGCTACAACTTTTTTTCCATCATACATAATCGAGTTTATCAGTTTTGGAATAATTGTAGAGTTAAATATCGGGTCTGGAGTAACAACTTTTTTGGGTTGTGTTTTTTTTCTAGACATTTTTATTATTTACCTTTTTTAGTTCCATACAAAGATCTACGCTTCTTTCTATTTGCAACACCTTGAGTATCTAAATTTCCTCTTAGAATATGATAACGTACACCTGGTAAATCTTTTACACGACCACCTCTGATCAATACAACAGAGTGTTCTTGTAGATTGTGACCCTCGCCACCAATGTAAGCAGTAACTTCGAAACCATTTGATAATCTAACTCTTGCAACTTTCCTTAATGCTGAGTTAGGTTTTTTTGGAGTTGTTGTATAAACTTTTACACAGACACCTCTTTTTAAAGGCTGCTTCTGCAAAGCTGGAACTTTGTTCCTAGCCACAGGTTTAATTCTTTTTTTTCTTAACAACTGGTTAATAGTTGGCATAAATTTTTATAATTAATTAATATATTTTTGAATGAAAATAACTGACAGGTTATTTTGTGGCAGCGTTTAGTTCCATAAAGTAGGTACTACATTCCAACCAAAAACATCGCCAAACTACTATTTAATTCTAGTTTGTCAAACTAAAAACTACTTTTGAAGAGTGTTATTTTGTTTAGTTTGCTTGAGTTTCAGTGGGTTCTGCTGGTTCAATTTTATCTTGATCGGCCAAGAACTTATTATCTGCTTCTAAAGCATTCTTGTTCCATTTGTTCTTAATGTGACCTGTTCCAGCTGGAACTAATCTACCAACAATGACGTTCTCTTTTAAGCCATTAAGCGGGTCAACTTTACCTTTAATAGCCGCATCTGTAAGAACTCTTGTAGTTTCTTGGAATGAAGCTGCTGATATAAAAGACTCTGTTTGTAAAGATGCTTTAGTAATACCCATTAAAACTCTTTCTCCAGTTGCTGGATTTTTTCCTTCAGCAACAAGCTTTTCATTTGTATTATCAAATTTAATTCTATCTATCATCTCACCTGGTAAATAACTCGAGTCACCAGACTCTTTAACTTCTACTTTTTTAAGCATTTGTCTTAGAATCGTTTCAATATGTTTGTCGTTTATAATTACACCTTGTAACCTATAAACTTCTTGTACTTGGTTAACAAAGTATTCTGTTAAATCTTTTATACCAAGTATTCTTAAAATATCATGTGGTAATGGCTGTCCGTCTAAAAGATACTCACCTTTTTTAATTTTTTCACCTTGGTTGAAATTAATATGTTTGCCTTTTGGAATTAGATAGTTTGAAGGTTCTCCATTTTCAGGTTGAATAGAAATTCTTTGTTTTCCTCTTACTTCTTTACCAAATAAAACTTGACCATCATTCTCTGCAATTATTGCACTATCTTTTGCTTTTCTAGCTTCAAATAATTCAGCAACACGAGGTAGACCTCCTGTAATATCTTTTGTTTTAGTAGTTTCTTTTGGAAGTCTAGCTATTATGTCACCAGCAAATATTTTTTGACCATCTTTCACTGAAAGAATTGAGTCTGGAACTAAATAATATCTGGCTTCATTGTCATCAGCTTTTTTAATAACATTACCTTTGTCATCTCTTAGAGTAATTCTTGGTTTTAAATCAGTATTTTTAGATTGAGCTCTCCAATCAATAACTGATTTAGATGAAATTCCTGTTGCATCATCAGTAGTTTCTTGAATTGAAACACCGTCAATTAAATCAACATAACCTGCTATACCACTTTTTTCAGCAATAACTGGTGTTGTATAGGGATCCCATTCACAAATTTTTTCATTTGCTTTAACTTTATCTCCATTCTGGAAAAATAATTTTGAACCATAGGCGACTTTATAAACAGCAACTTGAACACCATTATCATCTTCAATTGATAGCTGAGTATTTCTTCCCATTACTATCAAATTCTTTTTAGAGTCTTCTAATAAGTTAGAATTAATTATTTTTAAAGTACCAGCTGATTTAGTGATGATTTGCGATTCTTGTTTAACAGAAGCTGTTCCACCAACGTGGAAAGTTCTCATTGTTAATTGCGTGCCTGGTTCACCAATAGATTGAGCTGAGATCATACCAATTGCTTCACCCACATGTACCATTTTTCCTCTAGATAAATCACGTCCATAACAAGTTGCACAAACTCCTTTTTTAGAGCTACAAGTCATAACAGAGTATGCTTTAATAAATTTAACCCCTGCTGCATCAATTTTATCGCAACCAGCTTCATCGATCATTGTTTCTTTTTTAATTACAACTTCACCAGTAATAGGATTTTTAACATCAAATGCTGTTACCCTTCCAAGAGCTCTTTCAGATAAACTGACAACAACATTTCCACCTTCAAGAATTTCTGCTAATTCAATAAAACCTGGATTATCACATTTAATTTTTGAAATTGTTAAATCTTGAGCAACATCACATAATCTTCTTGTTAGATATCCAGAACTTGCTGTTTTTAATGCAGTATCTGCCAGACCTTTTCTAGCTCCATGGGTAGAGTTAAAGTATTCTAAGGCTGTTAGACCTTCTTTAAAGTTTGATATAATAGGTGTCTCAATAATTTCACCAGATGGCTTAGCAATTAATCCTCTCATCCCAGCTAACTGTTTCATTTGGGCTGCAGATCCTCTTGCACCACTATCTGCCATCATAAATACAGAATTAATTTTCATTCCATCAGCAGTACTTTCAGTAGCAGAGATACCTCTCATCATTTCACCAGCAACTTTATCTGTACACTTAGACCAGGCATCAACTACTTTGTTATATTTTTCACCTCGAGTAATCAAACCTTCAGAATATTGATTTTCATAATCAGCAATTAGTTTTTTGGTATCTTCAATTAATTGACCTTTGTTTTCTGGAATAACTAAGTCATCTTTACCAAAAGAAATACCTGCTTTAAATGCATGTTTGAAACCTAAATCTTTTAAGTGGTCACAGAATATAACGGTAGTTTTCTGACCACAAAATCTAAATACGCTATCAATAATTTCAGATACCGTTTTCTTAGGTAGTAATCTATCAATCATTGAAAATGTAATATCTTTATGTTTAGGTAGTAAGTTTGCTAATAAAAATCTTCCAGCAGTTGTAGTGTGTTTTTCAACTTTCTTATTTCCATTTTCATCAAGAGTTTCAAATCTTGAAACAATAGTAGAATGAACTTTTATTTGACCTGTAGACAAAGCATGTTCAATTTCATCATTATTTATAAAATAGCCATCTGGTTTTTCTGTTTGAAAAGGAGCTTGAGACAAATAATATAAACCTAAAATCATATCCTGACTCGGTACAATAATAGGTTTTCCATTTGATGGACTTAAAATATTATTAGTAGAAAGCATCAAAATTCTTGCTTCTAGCTGTGCTTCCAAACTTAATGGAACGTGAACTGCCATCTGATCTCCATCAAAGTCAGCATTAAAAGCTGCACAACATAACGGGTGTAACTCAATGGCATCACCTTCAATTAACTTAGGTTCAAATGCTTGCACACCTAATCTATGAAGAGTTGGAGCTCGGTTTAATAAAACTGGGTGTTCTCTTACAATAAGTTCCAATGCATCCCAAACTGCATTAGTTTCTTTTTCAACTAACTTTTTAGCTTGTTTGATTGTTGATGCTAATCCTAATTTATTTAATCTTGCATATAAAAATGGTTTGAATAGTTCAAGAGCCATTTTTTTTGGTAAACCACATTCATGAAGTTTAAGGTCTGGTCCTACAACGATTACAGATCTTCCTGAATAATCTACTCTTTTACCTAATAAGTTTTGTCTAAACCTACCCTGCTTACCTTTAAGCATTTCAGCTAATGATTTAAGAGGCCTTTTGCCTGTTCCAGTAATTACTCTACCTCTTCTTCCATTGTCGAAAAGTGCATCCACTGACTCCTGAAGCATTCTTTTTTCATTTCTAACAATAATGTCTGGAGCCTTAAGATCCATTAATCTCTTTAGACGATTATTTCTATTGATTACTCTTCTATAAAGATCATTTAAATCTGAAGTAGCAAATCTACCTCCATCCAAAGGTACTAGAGGTCTTAATTCAGGCGGGATAACTGGAATTACAGTTAAAATCATCCATTCTGGTTTTTGACCAGTTTCAATAAATGACTCAATTAATTTTAGTCTTTTAATTGATCTTTCTTCATTAACTTTAGATTTTGTTTCTTTAATTGAGTTAATTAATTTAGTTCTTTCAAGTTCTAAATCCATTGCTTTAAGAATTGTTAAAATTGCTTCTGCTCCAATTCCAGCTTCAAATGACTCTTCACCAAATTCATCTTGATATTTAGCTAATTCTTCTTCGTTTAACAATTGATTTTTTTGTAAACCAGTTAAACCAGGTTCAATTACAATAAAGTTTTCAAAGTACAAAACTCTCTCAACTTCTTTTAACTTCATATCAACTGCGAGTGATATTCTGCTTGGTAATGATTTTAAGAACCATATATGTGCAACAGGTGTTGCTAAATTGATATGACCCATTCGCTCTCTACGAACATTAGATTTTGTTACTTCAACACCACATTTTTCACATATTATTCCTCTGAATTTCATTCTTTTGTACTTGCCGCACAAACATTCATAATCTTTAATTGGACCAAAAATTCTAGCACAAAAAAGACCATCTTTTTCAGGTCTAAAAGTTCTATAATTTATTGTTTCAGGTTTTTTAATTTCACCGTAAGTCCATGATTTTATCTTTTCAGGACTTGCTAAAGTAATTTTAATACTATTAAAATTTTGAGCTTCAGAAACTTCACTATTTTTAAATAAATCTGTTAATTCTTTTTTCATACTTAATTTAACTCAATGTTTAGTGCTAATGATTTTATTTCTTTTACTAATACGTTGAATGACTCTGGTATTCCAGATTCAAAATTTTCTTCACCTTTAACTATTGTTTCGTAAACTTTAACTCTACCAGCCACATCGTCTGACTTAACAGTTAAAATTTCTTGTAAAGTATAAGATGCTCCATAAGCTTCAAGAGCCCATACTTCCATCTCACCAAATCTTTGACCACCAAGTTGTGCTTTACCACCTAAAGGTTGCTGTGTAACAAGACTGTAAGGTCCAGTAGATCTAGCATGTATTTTGTCTTCAACTAAGTGATGAAGTTTTAACATATAAATTATTCCAACAGTCACTGGTCTATCAAACATTTCTCCTGTTCTTCCATCCCATAAATTAGTTTGTCCAGATGTTGGTAGTTTTGCTAAATTAAGCATCTCAGAAACATCCTTTTCTTTAGCACCATCAAAAACCGGTGTTGAGATAGCTATACCATTTTGAAGATTTTCACATAAATCACTAAATTCCGTTTTATTTAATTTGTCTATGGCACCGTCAAAAACATCATTTCCATAAACAGACTTTAAAAATGAAGAAATCTTCTCTGTTTTTTCAAATTTTTTATTATTTTCATTAACTAATCTTTTAACTTCTTCACCAAACTCTTTACATGCCCAACCTAGGTGAGTTTCTAAAATTTGACCAACATTCATACGACTTGGAACACCTAATGGATTTAAAACAATATCAACTGGTCTACCATCTTCTCTGTATGGCATATCTTCAACTGGAACAATTTTACTAACAACACCTTTGTTTCCGTGTCTACCCGACATTTTATCTCCAGGTCTTAGTCTTCTTTTAATAGCAACAAAAACTTTTACCATTTTCATTACACTTGGTAGTAAATCATCACCACTTCTAATTTTTAAAACTTTATCTTCAAATCTTTCTAAAATTGATTGTTTTGCTTTATTGTATTGATCTTTTAATTGAGCAAGACTTGCTTCATCATTGACATTTCCTACTGTTATTTTGAAAATATCATTTATGCTAATTTTGTTGATTGTCTCAAGATCTAATTTCGTTCCAACTTCTAAATCTTTAATTTTTTTTGTTAAAGATGAACCAGATAAGATTTGATTTGCTCTTTGCTTAATACTTCTCTCTAGAATTTCTTCTTCGACAATTTTATCTTGTTGAACAGTTTCGATTTCAGCTCTCTCAATTGTAATTGATCTTTCATCTTTTTCAATTCCATGTCTGTTGAAAACTCTAACATCAACAATAGTACCACTACTTCCTCTAGACATTCTTAAAGAGGTATCTGTAACATCAATTGCTTTTTCACCAAAAATTGATCTTAATAATTTCTCTTCTGGACCTGAAGCTGAGTCTCCTTTAGGTGTAACTTTACCAACAAGAATGTCTCCAGCTTTAACTTCTGCACCAATATAAACGATCCCTGATTCATCAAGATTTTTTAAAGCTTCTTCATTCACATTTGGTATATCTCTAGTAATTTCTTCTTCACCTAATTTAGTATCTCTAGCCATAACTTCATACTCAACTATATGTACCGATGTGAATACATCGTCTGTTACACATCTTTCTGAAATTAAAATAGAGTCTTCAAAATTGTAACCTTGCCAAGGCATAAATGCTACGGTAACATTTTTACCTAATGCTAATTCACCAAGCTTTGTAGATGGTCCATCAGCAATTATATCGCCAGATTTAACTTTATCACCAACTCTAACTAAAGGTTTTTGGTTTATACATGTATTTTGATTTGATCTTTTAAATTTTTGTAAATTATAAATATCTACACCAGACTTAGTAAAATCAGTCTCTTCTGTTGCTTTGATAACAATTCTTTTACCATCAATTTTATCAACTGTACCATCTCGTTTAGCAACAATTGTTACTCCTGAGTCTAGAGCAACATCCCTTTCTATACCGGTTCCAACTAATGGTGATTCAGGTTTTAATAAAGGTACAGCCTGTCTCATCATGTTAGATCCCATTAGAGCTCTGTTTGCATCATCATTTTCTAAAAAAGGAATTAATGATGCTGCAACTGAAACTAGTTGTTTTGGAGATACATCTATGTAATCAATATTCTCAGGTCTTGATAAAATAAAGTTTAAGTTTTCTCTACAAGAAACTAGATCTTCTATAATTTTTCCATTCTTATCTAATTTAGTGTTTGCTTGAGCAATAGTATATTTAGTTTCTTCCATTGCAGATAAATATTCCACTTTATCTTCTACAACTCCGTTTTTAACTTTTTTGTACGGGCTTTCAATGAAACCATATTTATTAATTTTTGCATAAGTAGATAAACTATTAATCAACCCAATGTTTGGTCCTTCGGGCGTTTCAATTGGGCAAATTCTTCCGTAATGCGTTGGGTGTACGTCACGTACTTCAAAGCCAGCTCTTTCTCTAGTTAAACCACCAGGTCCTAAAGCTGATACTCTTCTTTTATGAGTAATTTCAGATAAAGGATTGGTTTGATCCATAAACTGTGAAAGTTGAGAACTAACAAAAAAATCTTTTAAAGAAACTGTTAGAGGTTTAGCATTAATTAAATCTTGAGGCATTGCAGATTCAATATCAAGAGTTGTCATTTTTTCCTTGATAGCTCTTTCCATTCTGTAAACACCAATACGAGCTTGATTTTCTACAAGTTCTCCAACAGACCTAACTCTTCTATTTCCAAGATGGTCAATATCATCAACTTCATCTTTACCATCACGAAGATCTAACATTTTATGAACTATAGCTATAATATCGTCATTTCTTAAAATTGTAATTTTGTCAGAACATTCTAAATTTAATCTAGAGTTCATTTTTACTCTGCCTACATCAGAAAGATCGTATCTATCTGAACTGAAAAATAAGTTATTAAAAATTTGAGTAGCTATTTCAATTGTCGGTGGTTCACCTGGTCTTAAAACTTTATAAATTTCAGTAATAGCATCATTTTTGTTGTTATTTTTATCATTTAAAATTGTTGTTAGTAAGTAAGGGCCTTTATTAATTGAATTAGTTATAGAGATATCAATTGAATTGATGTTCGCTTCTAAGATTTGTTTAATGATTGTATCATTTAGCTCAGTTCCAATTCCAAAAGTACCTTCTTCCTCGTTGTCGCTAACAACAATTTCTTTATGAAGATATTTTCCATAAAGTGACTCTTGTGAAACTAAAATGTCTTTTAAACCATCGTTAGCAAGTTTTTTTGCAGTTAAAAAATTAATTTTATCACCTAGTTTAATAACAACATTGCCATTTTTTGCATCTATAACTTCTTCTGAAAAATTTTTAGCTTTATAGTTTTCTGGATTAAATTTTGTTTTCCATTTATTTGTTTTAGGATCAAATGTGTAAGTTTCTTTATCATAAAATTCATCAGCAATTTCAGTTTTGGTAAAACCTAGGGCCATTAATAAAGTTGATACAAAAATTTTCTTCTTTCTATCAATTTTAAAATATAAAAAGTCTTTTACATCATACTCAAGATCTAACCATGAGCCTCTATTTGGTATAACTCTACAATTAAAAAGAAGTTTACCACTTGCATGAGACTTTCCCTTATCATGATCAAAAAATACACCTGGACTTCTATGCATTTGATTGACAACTACTCTTTGAACACCGTTAGTAATAAAAGTACCACTATCAGTCATCATTGGAACTTCTCCCATGTAAACTTCTTGTTCTTTTGCAGATAAAATATCTTTAGTATTATTTTCTTGATCTATTTCATAAACAACAAGTCTTAAAGTACATTTAAGTGCAGAGCTAAAAGACAAACCTCTTTGTATACATTCTTCGGTATCAAATTTTGGTTTTTCTAATCTATAAGAAACATATTCTAAAGTAGCTTTGTCATTAAGGTCTTCAATTGGAAAAATGCCTTTAAAAACTCTATCAAAACCTTTTGTCAGATCTCCTGCATCTGAATCAAAGTCAGTTAATTGTTTGTATGAATTTTTTTGAACTTCAATTAAGTTTGGAATAGATAAAGTCTCAGCTAACTTACCAAAGCTTTTTCTTACATTTTTCTTTTCAGTAAAAGATAATTGCATTTATAATCAGTTACTAGTTAATTAAATTAACTAGCAATTAAGTTCTTTCTAATTAAATTATTTAAGTTCTACTTTTGCGCCAGCTGCTTCCAACTTAGCTTTGATCTCTTCAGCATCTTTTTTGTTTACACCCGATTTAACTTCTTTCGGTGCACCTTCAACTAGATCTTTTGCTTCTTTAAGACCTAAAGATGTTGCCGCTCTAACTTCTTTAATAACATTAATTTTTTTATCTCCTGCAGAAACCAACATAATTGTAAAATCATCTTTTGCTTCTTCAGCTGCTCCACCTGCTGCTGCTGCTGCTGGTGCTGCTGCAGCCATAGCTGTAACACCCCATTTTTCCTCAAGTTGTTTTGAAAGTTCAGCTGCTTCAACTACAGTTAAACTTGATAAATCTTCTATAATTTTATTTAGATCAGGCATAATTTTTATACTTCTTTAGGTTATTTTTCAGAATTTTCTGGGGACAAACTACTCATTTTTTCAGAACGTGCAAGTAAAATACTTACAAATTTTGATGCTGGTGTTGCTAGAATACCTACTATATTTGCTCTAGCTTCATCTAATGTTGGTAAATTAGCTACATTTTGAACTCCAGCTTGGTCCAAAACATCATTGCCCATTATTCCACCTAAAAGTTTTAGATTTTCATTAGTTTTCGCAAATTTGGATAAAATTCTAGCCGAGATAATAGCATCGTTAGAAAAAGCTACAGCAGTAGCTCCTGTAAATAAATTAGCAAGATCTTTACATTTAGTTTTTTCAATTGCCAACTTAGTAATTCTGTTTTTAGTAATTTTAAATTTTATTCCATGTTCTCTCATTTGAGCTCTTAACTCATCTAATTGAGACATTGTTAAACCTTGATAATGAGTAACCATAACCGCTTCATTATTTTGAAACTGAGTTTCCATTTCACTTATATAATTCTTTTTTTGTTCCTTGTTCATCATAACTATATAGCTTTTCCTAATTTGACTTTGTATGACACACCCATACTTGATGTTACAAAGGTATTTTTAATTAAATCACCTTTTAAAGTAAGATTTCCTTTTTCTTTTTCTAAAGTGTCTAAAATTGCATGATAATTTTTCAATAACTGATCATCGTGAAAAGATTTTTTTCCAATGCTAACACCAATATTACCATCTTTATCATTTCTAATTTCAGCTTGACCTGATTTTGCATCAGTTACAGCTTGCTTAATGTTGTCTGAAACTGAACCTAATTTTGGATTAGGCATTAAACCTTTAGGTCCTAAAACTTTACCTAACTTTGAGAGCTTAATCATCATCCCTGGCGTACAGATAAGTTTTTCAAAATCTAATTCACCTGATTTAATTTTTTCTACAAATTCATCGCTACCAACTATGTCGGCACCCGCATCTTTAGCTTCTTTAGCTTTTGCATCTTCACAGACAACAGCAACTTTTACTTTTTTTCCTGTTCCCCCTGGTAAATTTACTACAGTTCTAATATTTACCTCGCCTTTTTTTTGCTTATTATTAACTTGAAAACTTAAATCAATTGACTCATCAAATTTAGTGGTACAATTTTTTTTAACAATAGATAATAAACTTTCAATTGCATCAGCTGGCAAATTTTTAGTTTCTTTTGGTAATTGTTTGAATCTTTTTGATGCCATTAGTCTTTAACCTCAATTCCCATAGATCTTGCAGAACCAGCAATAATCTTTACAGCTTGGTCTAGGTCGTGCGCATTAAGATCTTTCATTTTTTGTGTTGCAATTTCTTCTGCTTGTTTTTTTGTAATTGAACCAGCTATACTTCTTCCTGGTTCTTTAGATCCACCTTTAAGTTTAGCTGCTTCTTTTATAAAATGTGAAGCTGGTGGTGATTTAATTTCAAAATCAAATTTTTTATCTTTATATACAGTAATGACAACTGGGATTGGTTTTCCAGCAAACGCCTTTGTCTTATCATTAAATGCTTTACAGAATTCCATTATGTTAATGCCACGTTGTCCTAATGCAGGACCAACTGGTGGAGCTGGGTTAGCTTGACCACCCATAATTTGCAATTTTATATATCCACTTATCTCTTTAGCCATTAACTTACTTTCTCAACTTGGTTATATTCTAAATCAACGGGTGTTGGTCTTCCAAATATCGACACAGAAACTTTAAGTCTTGATTTTTCTTCATCGATGTCTTCAACCATGCCACTGAATGATGCAAAAGGACCGTCAACAACCTGAACTTTTTCACCAATGGCATACTCTATACCAGATTTTGGCTGTGCTACACCATCTTTTATTTGTCCTAATATTTTTTCTATTTCTTTATCTGAAACAGGTACTGGAATGCCTTTTGAACCTAAAAATCCGCTTACTCTCTTCAGATTTTTAATTAAATGATATAGATCATTGTCCATCTCACTTTTAATTAGTACGTAACCAGGAAAATATTTCTTTTTTCTTTGAATTCTCTTTCCTCTTTTAACTTCTGTTACATCATGAGTTGGTACAACAATTTCCTCAATTTTATCTGAGATTTTAGCTTTTTCAGCCTCTTCTTTTATCAGTCCGGCAACCTTATTTTCAAAATTTGAGTGTGATTGAACAATATACCAATTTTTCATTAAATACTTACCTTTAGTAAAGCTTCCAATAAAAATTTAAGAACTTGGTCAAGAAGTAAAAAAAACAAAGACATAATAACAGCCATTGCAAATACCATTAAAGCACCTTGCATAGTCTCTTTTCCTGTTGGCCAAGAAACCTTAAAGGCTTCTTGCTTTACTTCCTGTATAAATTTTATCGGGTTTTTCATAATATACTGTTCACTTATTGGCAGGAGCGGAGGGACTCGAACCCTCAGCCTCCGGTTTTGGAGACCGGCGCTCTACCAATTGAGCTACACTCCTATAGAGTTTACTCTATAATTTTAGTTACTACTCCAGCTCCAACTGTTCTACCACCTTCACGAATAGCGAAGTTTAATTTTTCACTCATCGCAATTGGAGTAATTAATGTAACAGTGAACTTGGCATCATCACCTGGCATAACCATTTCAGTTCCAGCTGGTAATGTAACTTCTCCAGTTACATCTGTTGTTCTAAAGTAAAACTGAGGTCTGTATTTAGTAAAGAATGGAGTGTGTCTTCCACCTTCATCTTTTTTAAGTACATAAGCCTGAGCCTCAAATTTAGTGTGAGGAGTAACTGAACCAGGTTTACAAAGAACTTGACCTCTTTCAACATCAGTTCTTTCAACACCTCTTAAAAGCACACCGATGTTATCACCTGCTTCACCTGAATCTAAAAGTTTTCTAAACATTTCAACTCCAGTACAAACTGATTTTTTGGTGTCTCTAATACCAACGATTTCAATTTCTTCACCAGTTTTTACAACACCTGTCTCTACTCTTCCAGTAACAACTGTTCCTCTTCCAGAAATTGAGAATACGTCCTCAACTGGCATCAAGAAAGGTTTGTCAACTTCTCTTGCTGGCTGTGGAATAAAATCATCAACAGCTTTCATTAATTCTAAAATAGAATTTTTTCCAATTTCTTCATCTCTACCTTCAACAGCAGCTAATGCAGAACCTTTAACGATAGGAGTCTTGTCACCAGGATACTTGTATGAAGTTAGAAGTTCTCTAATTTCTTCTTCAACAAGTTCAATCATATCTTTATCATCAACTTGGTCTACTTTATTTAAGTAAACAACAATAGCTGGAATACCAACTTGTCTTCCTAAAAGAATATGCTCCCTTGTTTGAGGCATGGGACCATCAGCAGCATTAACTACTAAGATAGCTCCATCCATTTGGGCTGCACCTGTAATCATATTTTTTACATAGTCAGCGTGACCTGGACAATCAACGTGTGCGTAATGTCTTTTTTCAGTCTCATATTCGACGTGAGCAGTTGAGATTGTAATTCCTCTTTCTTTTTCTTCAGGGGCTTTATCAATCTGATCGTAAGCAACCGCTTTTGCTCCACCAGTTGCTGCTAATGTAATTGTGATAGCAGCTGTTAATGTTGTTTTACCATGGTCGACATGACCAATTGTACCAATGTTACAGTGTGGTTTATTTCTTACAAATTTTTCTTTTGACATTACTTTTTTACCTCAGTTTAGTTTTATTAATAATTTCTTTTTTTCTTGGAGCGGGTAAAGAGAATCGAACTCTTACATCCAGCTTGGAAGGCTAGCGTTCTACCATTGAACTACACCCGCACAACATCAAGAATAACACTCCATTGTTATAAAAAATTTTATTGAATGGTGGAGGGGGAAAGATTCGAACTTTCGAAGACCGAAGTCAACGGGTTTACAGCCCGCCCCATTTGACCGCTCTGGAACCCCTCCTTTTTGGGGAAGTGTCCCCTTGTTCAATAAAGCTTCAAACAACAGGCGTTTTATATATTTTTATTATGCAATTGCAACACGAGATTTACTGTGAAAATGGAGGAAAAAACGTATAAAACAAACTAATTTTATGAATAAATCATCTTTTTTAATCGTTGGTCAACATGCTGTAATTGAAGCATTAAGAAACCCTAAAAGGAAGGTTTTAAAAGTATTTTTAACAGAAGAAAGTAAAAAAAATATTCACAGAAAAAATCCAAAAAAAAATGTCCTTGAAGATGTTAAAGTTTATTTCAAATCAAAAAAAGAACTAGATAAATATACTTCTAAAGATCAAATTATGCACGGTGGATACGTTGCTGAAGTGGAACATATTGATCAACCCGACTTAAAAGAGTTTATAAAAGGAAAAAACAACTTAACATTTGTTTGTATTGATGAGGTAACAGACCCAAGAAATATTGGTTCATTAATTAGAAGTGCAGCATCATTTAATATTGATGGATTAATTGTTAAAGAAAGACAATTTCCATCAGATAGTAAGCTTATGTATAAAGCTGCAAGTGGTTGTATGGAACATATCAATATTTTTGAAGTGGCAAATATAAATTCCACACTAAAAAACTTGAGGGAAAAAAATTTTTGGGTTTATGGTTTTGATGCAAGAGGAGAAAAAGACTTCACAGATATAAAATGGGAAGGAAAAAATGTTCTTTTATTTGGTTCTGAGGGATTTGGCATGAGAGAGCACACGGGAAAGTACACAGATTTTTTTGTTAAGATTGATATAAATAAGGATGTAGAAAGCTTAAATATCTCAAATAGTGCTGCAATTGTGTTTCATCATTTAAGTTATTTAAAAAAAAATTCTTGATTAGTCTAAGATTTCTTAATAGAAATCGCTTATGCCCTTGTAGCTCAGCTGGTAGAGCAATTGATTTGTAATCAATAGGTCCGCGGTTCGACTCCGTGCGGGGGCACCATCACTCAATAAAATCAACAATAATTATTTTTACAAAGTTAAAGTTTAATCAACTTTTAAAGTTAATTGTGCCAGGATTGGACCAGGATTGTGCCAAGATCAAGTGGTCATTAATCTACTAAAATTTTGTAGGTCCAATAAACTACTTCGATTATGATAATTACTTCAAGTACTGACATTCTAATATTATTATTTACACTGAATTGTCATTATTCGACTAACAAAACCGCCAACAGAAATCCCACCATATGATATTCCAGGTGATATCTCTTCTCTGTAGTCTAAAACATTATAGCCACGTGTTTTGCAAATACTCCCAGCTTTTTTTTCACAAAGAGACTTTGATAAAGCTGAACCTGAACAATCTATTTTATAAGCTTTATCGCCTGATGGTGTGTAAACCTGACTTGATGTTGCACAGCTTGCTAAAAGAATAAATGCAAACAATAGATAAAATGATTTCATAGATTGAAAATACTTTTTCCTAATCTTTAATTCAATACATTTTTTAGTATTTTGAGGTACTACAAAAAGCACCCATGACACCAGAGTTTCTGATTGCTGCCATACACGAGTTATAACTTGTATATGGTCCATAAGATCTACCTTGGTGTTTAATATAATAATAAGTTTGATATGGGTTTGTCTGTTTTGTTTTATGACAATGATATTGTGCTGTTGTATAATTCATATGACAACCTCCAGCATTTGTCATTCCGGAGTGAGAGTTAGCATTACCCATCATCAATAAACCCAGAACCACGATCCCTAAAATTTTTTTCATTAACAACTTAATGATAATGCAGGACAGTTGCCGCCAAGAGAGTTTGACGTACCAAATGTAGTAGATCCATTGTTATAGCTATTAGACCCAACTTCTCCCGTGTAAGGATTAGTGTTACCAGAATAACTCCAATTATTTGAAACTGAAGAGTCCGGTGAAGATCTATAGTGTCCCTCTACATAAGTTCCATCACTTCTGTAGTATGGATTAACATACACGTCTGCAAATACAGAATTAATTAAAACCAATGAGAAAACTATACTCAAGATTATTTTTTTCATAAGAAATACTACCACTGTGCCCAGAGTGTGACCAGACTAAAAATATTTTATGATTATTGTTGCTAACAAATGTTTATTTAAACTTTAGCAATTGATTTGTAATCAATAGGTCCGCGGTTCGACTCCGTGCGGGGGCACCACACACCAAGTTAAACACCAGCAAACTATAAACTTTTGTTATAACTTTCTAATCCCATTATATATTACTTTACCCAAACTGACGTCTCTAATATGATAATTTGTAGTTTTCAAACTTTGCAAAAAGCAAATTATACGCCTTTAGTTTTATTGAACGGAAAACTAATAGGCTGGGGAGATGAAGCTTTAAGAAGAGCAAAAGATAAATATGATCTTACGATAAAACAAGATTTTGATATTAAAGTTGAATAAGGACTTATAATAGGCAAACATCAATTAATGCAGAAGGAATATCTTATCCAGGTACACATACATCTTATATTTATATTGAACGATATAGAAGTTTAGTACCAACTGCAGAGTTTACATACAATTATGATTGTATAATTTTAGATATTGGCTATGATAAATTAGTCTATACAAAAAACTTATAATATTTTTAATAATATGAAAAATAGTGAGATTTTTAATAATGAATTTCTTAATATTAATAATAGAGAAATGCTTTCAACATTAAGAGATGAGGGTGTTTTTTACATTAAGAATGCAGTTAATACTAATTTTTTAGATTCACTTTTAACTGAAATAGATAATAATAAATTTTCCGTTAATAAAAATTGGGCATCAGGTGTTTACACTGAACACCAATATTATGTTAATCATTTACTTGGTTGTTCAAAATCTTTCTACTCATTGATATCTAGTTCGAGCATTTTTGATATGTGTGATGAATTTTTTAAAAGTGAATATCGCTTAAAAGCTTTTAGGTATTACGAAACTTATTCTAAACATAAGATGGATTGGCATACAGATAATAAAATATCAAAGAAAAATGAACCTGGAAGTATATTGAAACAAATTCCAGGGATTATTCTTATTATTTATTTAGATGATGTCAAAGATGGCGAATTTCAATTTGTTAAAAAATCCCACAAACAATCAAATGTTAATAACTATAATGTTTACACTAATAAACAAATTCTTGAAAAATTTCAAAACGATGTTGTTTCTTTTCAAGGGTACAAGGGGGATTTAATAATTTATGATACTTATGGAATTCATAGAGCGAAACCAGTAATTAGTTATAAAAACTTTGTAAGAAAAAGTTTGTTCATTCAAATTGATGAAAGTTTAACTTCGGCAGTACCATCATTACTTAATCCTTCATATTTCGATAAACTAGATAATAAAACTTTAAAATATTTTGGTTTTGGTTTGCCATGTGAGTCTCAAACTGGTCCAAACACTAATATTAAAAGACTGCCTATAAAAATATTTTTTAAAGAAATACTTTTACCATATATTCCATACAAACTTCCAAGAGTAATCTATATGATGTTTCCAAGAAGAATTAGACAGTTTTTAAAAAATTTTTTTTTAAATAAAGCATAAAAGTGATTTGTTTTTCTTTAAGAAAAAATTATAAGTGTTCTAATAAAAAATTATTAAGATTGTGGAGTACATTTAAAATTTATTTGTAAGACAATTAGAATGTGCAAATGATAAAAAAAAAATTTTAAAAAAATAAAGTAATGAAATCCCACCAAATATATATTCCAGCTCCAATAAAAGCAAAACCACTAAGTAGTTTCTTTTCTTATTTGTTCTATTTTAATTTTCTTTTGGAGACTTCTATTAGAATCATAAAGTAAATTAAATTTTATTTTTTTATTTGTTTTAATAATTATATCTTTTGCATTTCTAAATTCTAAATTGTCTGCCACAGCGCTGATTGGTCTTTTTTTTGGATTTAAATTTTTTATTTTTATAATTGATTTGTCACTTATAATTTTACCTTTCCATCTTCTTGGTCTAAAAGGGCTTATTGGTGAAATAGAAAGTTTTTTGGAATTTAAACTTAGAATAGGACCATGAACTGATAAATTGTAGGCAGTACTACCTGCTGGTGTTGATACTAAAACTCCATCTGAAATTAATTTTTTAATAATTATTTTTGCTCCATTTTGAATTGATAAAGACGCAGCTTGCTTGCTTTGCCTTAAAATTGAAACTTCATTAATTGCAATAGATTTTTTAATTAATCCTTGTTTATTTTTTACAATCATTTCTAAAGCAGAAATAGTAATCATTTTAGCTTTTGAAAAATTTTTTATAGTGTGTTTTGGTGAAAATTTGTTCATTAGAAAACCATAATTTCCTGAATTTATTCCATAAAAAAATTTTGATGAATTTTTATTTTTCTTTAGTGTTTTAAGCATAAAACCATCTCCACCAATCACGATTACTAAATTTGAATTAAATATTGGTTTTTTTTTAAAATTTTTTATTAGAAAAGATTTTATCTTTAATGATTTTTTATTTGAATCAGAAATAATTATTGGTTTAATCATATTTGTGGTGCCCTCGGCCAGACTCGAACTGGCACTCCCAAAAGGGCAAGGATTTTAAGTCCTTTGTGTCTACCAATTTCACCACGAGGGCACGTATTATTTTCATTTGTTTAACTGTTTTTATTTATAACTCAACTTATTTTTGTTAACAATCTTAACCATATCTCAATTAAGCTTTTAATGCTCTTTTAAGAATTTGGTAATTTAAATTACAATCTTTATAACCTTTCTTTACAGTATTTAAATATCGTTCTGTTGGGTACGCAAACAAAGTTTTTTTTGTCATTGTATAGGTCATTACTTTCTTACCATAATAAGTAAAATAATATTTCTTATATAAAATTGGGTAGTCCTCATAAATATCTAATTTTTTTTCATCACTTTTAGATATTTCAAATAATGCTCCTGGAACTAATGAATTTTTTTTAGGCTCTATATCAGCCGCTCTGTATTTGCTTCTAAAAGTTAATTTAAAATCTTTAAGATTAATCTTTTTTAAAAAAACACTATCTTTGCATCTTCTTTTCATTTGAAAATGATTTAAATTACTACCGTAGGCAAAATACAGCATTCTTATTATCTAATAACTACTTCTATTTTTTTTTGATTAACAAATTTCAATATCTCGGTACTACATTTATCGATTTTTTTTTGGTCTTCTGATCGTATAACTATAGATACTCCTAATTTACCTGCCTGAAAAAAAGGGTAGCTTCCTATTTCAACATCTTTATTGTTGTCTTGAACGTTAGTTAAAGAGTTTGCAATTTCACTTTCAACAGTTTTTAAACTTATTGTATGACTTATTATTGGATTTCCCCCTACTATTTTATCTTTTAATCCACCTAACATTGACTTTAAAATTGATGGCACTCCAGGTAAACAAAAAACATTTTCAACACAAAATCCAGGGGCACCACTTGTTGGGTTAAGAATTAAGTTAGCATTTTTTGGCATCCAAACCATTTTCTGTCTTCCTTCATTAAATTCTCCAACTTTATAATAAGCCTCCAATATTTTAAATGCCTCCTGATGAATTTCATACTCAAGGTTAAATGCTTTTGATATAGATTGAGCGGTAATATCATCATGTGTCGGACCGATACCTCCAGTTGTAAATACGTAGTTGTTAACTTTTCTTAAATGGTTAACTGTTTCAACAATAGTGCTCTCAATATCTGGAATTACTCTAACTTCATTAACTGTCACTCCAATAGAGTTTAACCACTTGGCAATAGTTCCCGTATTAGTGTCTTGTGTTCTTCCTGAAAGAATTTCATTACCAATAATAAGAATTGCGGCATTAAATTTTGTATTTTCTGTCATTATTAAATATACATTTTATATATGGAATTTACCAAAGCTTTAATTAAAGGCAAACTTATCAAACGTTACAAGAGATTTTTTACTGATGTTAAAATTGGTAAGGAAATTGTTACAGCACATTGCCCTAATACAGGATCAATGAAGGGTTTGTTAGATGAGGGTAATGAAGTTTTTGTGTCCAAAAATGATGACCCAAAAAGAAAGCTAAAATATACGCTTGAGATCATTAAGGCTAAAAAAAATTTGGTTGGTGTAAATACTCATTTTGCAAATAAAATTGCTTATCATGGCTTATCAAATAATCTAGTGAAAGAGGTTGCAAATAGTGACAGTATTAAACCTGAGGTATTCTTTGATAAAGAAACCAGATTCGATTTTTTAATTGAAAAGAACAAGCAAAAAATATTTGTAGAGGTTAAAAATGTTACTTTATTTAGGGATGAAAAAACTGCAGAATTTCCTGATGCTGTAACGTCTAGAGGGTCTAAGCATTTAAAAACTCTTATTGAAGCTGTAAAAAAAGGTTATAAATCCTATCTATTGTTCTTAATTCAAATCCAAGGAGTTAATAATTTTAAAATAGCCAAAGATATTGATAAAGAATATTATGAAAATTATTTACTAGCAAAAAAAGCTGGTGTTACTTTTTTAGCTTATCAATGTAAAATAAGTGCAAAAGAAATTAAGATAGATAAAAAAATTAAAATTATTGATGTCTGATTATTTAGAAAAATTTGAAAAAATGAGAGTTGCTGGAAATCTTGCGGCGAGAACTCTTGATATGTTGACAGAAAATATTAAACCTGGAATTACAACTGATCATATTGATAAGTTGAGCTATGAATTTATAAAAGACCATGGTGGATATTCAGCTCCTCTTTATTATAGAGGTTTTAAAAAATCATTATGTACTTCTTTAAATCATGTTGTCTGTCATGGAATACCTTCGGACAGAGTATTAGAAGAAGGTGATGCTTTAAATGTTGATGTAACCGCGATAGTTGATGAGCATTATGGTGATACAAGTCGAATGTTTTGTGTTGGTAAAACCTCAGTTAAAGTAAATAATTTAATTGATGCAACGCACGAGTCTATGATGAGAGCTATAAATTTATTAAAACCAGGATTAAAACTTGGTGACATTGGTTATGAAATACAATCTTTTGTTGAAAAAAAAGGTTATTCTGTTGTTAGAGATTTTTGTGGTCATGGAATAAGCACTACCTTTCATGAGCCCCCTAATATATTGCATTATGGAAGAAAAAATACCGGAATGGAACTTAGGCCAGGCATGACGTTTACAATTGAACCCATGATAAATACAGGTGAATGGGATGTAAAAATGCTAAAAGATGGTTGGACAGCTGTTACAAAAGATAAATCTTTATCAGCACAATTTGAACATACATTAGGTATTACTGAAAATGGTTATGAAATCTTTACAGAATCTGTTAAAGGTTATTCAAAGCCCCCTTACTTATAATTAATGATTGAAAGATATTCTAGAAAACAACTCACTGACATATGGTCAGAACAAAATAAATACCAAATTTGGCTTGATGTAGAGGTTGCAGCAGCTGAAGCCATGGAAAAACTTGGTCAAATCCCTAAAGGGGTAGCATCAGTTGTTAAAAAAAAAGCCAAGATAAACGTTAAAAGAATTCATCAAATCGAGTCTAAGGTTAAGCATGATGTTATTGCTTTTTTAACTTCTGTTACTGAAAAAGCTGGTATTAAAGCAAGATACCTTCATCAAGGAATGACATCTTCTGATGTACTGGATACAAGTTTAAATATACAACTAGTTCAATCAGGCAGAATTTTACTTACTGATATTGATCAAATTTTAAAAGTTTTAAAAAAACAAGCAAAGAAATATAAATACACTCCTTGTATGGGTAGAAGTCACGGTATTCATGCCGAGCCTATTACTTTTGGATTAAAACTTGCGTCATTTTATGAGGAATTTAAGAGAAATAGAAAAAGGTTAGTTGATGCAATCGATGAAATTTCAACATGCGCAATATCTGGTGCGGTTGGAACATTTGCAAATATTAACCCTAATGTTGAAAAACATGTGGCTAAAAAACTAGGTTTAAAAGTTGAGCCTATATCAACACAGGTAATACCAAGAGATAGACATGCTTTTTATTTCTCAGTCCTTGGAATTATTGCAGGCTCAGTTGAAAGAGTTGCAATTGAAATTAGACATTTACAAAGAACTGAAGTTTATGAAGTTCAAGAATTTTTTTCAAAAGATCAAAAGGGTTCATCAGCAATGCCACACAAAAAAAATCCAATCTTAAGTGAAAATTTAACAGGGCTCGCTAGAATGGTTCGAAGCGCGGTAATCCCTGCTCTTGAAAATATTGCACTATGGCATGAAAGAGATATTTCTCATTCAAGTGTTGAAAGAAATATTGGCCCTGATGCAAATATTACTCTAGATTTTGCTTTAGTAAGACTAAGTAATATTTTAGATAAAATGATAGTTTATCCAAAAAAAATGATTGAAAATTTAAATATCACTAAAGGTTTAATTTTTTCTCAAGAAGTAATGCTGGAGCTTACAAAATCAGGATTGAGCCGAGAACAATCTTACAAAATGGTGCAAAATTATGCCAAAAAATGTTTTGCTGACAATTTAAATTTATTTGACGTTATATCAGGCGATAAATTTATAATGGCTAAAATTTCATCAAAAAGATTAAAAGCTATATTCAATTATTCATCCCATTTTAAAAACGTAGATTTAATCTTTAGAAGAGTATTTAAATAATGAAAAAAGGTAAAAAATTATATGAAGGTAAAGCAAAAATAATTTATGCAACTGCTGATAAAAGATTAGTTATTCAATATTTCAAAGATGATGCTACTGCTTTTAATAATTTAAAAAAATCAACCATTGAAGGCAAAGGTGTTTTAAACAATAGAATATCAGAACACATTCTAACAAATCTGTCTCAAATCGGAATAAAAAATCATTTAGTAAAAAGACTAAATATGCGAGAGCAAATTATCAAGTTAGTTGAGATTATACCTATTGAATTTATTGTACGTAACGTTGCTACTGGTTCTATTACTAAAAGATTAGGTATAGAAGACGGAACTGTTCTAAAGCAGCCTCTGTTAGAGTATTGTCTTAAAGATGATAAATTAGGTGATCCACTTATTGCTGAAGAGCATATTCTTGCATTTGATTGGGCTACAAAATCTGAATTAGAAAAAGTTAAAAAAATGATCCTAAGAATTAATGATTTTATGATTGGTATGTTCAGAGGAGTTGGGATTAAGTTAATTGATTTTAAACTTGAATTTGGCAGACTTAAAGAAAACGGTAAATCTGAAGTTATTTTAGCAGATGAAATTAGCCCTGATACTTGCAGATTATGGGATAGTATTACTGATAAAAAACTTGATAAAGATAGATTTAGAAAAGATCTTGGAGATTTAATACCCGCTTACACTGAAGTTGCTAAAAGGTTAGGAATTTTACACGAACAATCTAACATGAGTGCTGTAAACGTGACAAAATTAAGCTCAATAAAGAAAATAAAATAATATGAAAGTATCAGTTATCATCACTCTTAAAAAGGATGTTTTGGACCCTCAAGGTAAAGTTATTCATCAAACGCTTGATGGTATGGGGTTTGACAGCATTAATGAAGTTAGACAAGGCAAGTACTTTGAAATTGATACAAAAGAAACTGATAAAAAAAAAGCTGAAAAAAATGTTGAAGATATGTGTAAAAAGCTTTTAGCGAATTTAGTTATAGAAGATTATAAAATTATCGGATCAGAATAATAAATAATGCATTCATCCGTAATTACTTTTCCAGGATCCAATTGTGACAGAGATATGGATGTTGCCTTAAAGAAATTTGGCTTTAAAAATAAAATGGTTTGGCATGATGATGTTGAGCTTCCAAAAAGTGACTTAGTGGTTTTACCAGGTGGATTTTCATATGGAGATTATCTTAGATGTGGAAGTATGGCATCAAAATCTAAAATCATGAAATCTGTTTTAAATTTTGCTCAAGGGGGTGGTAAAGTTATGGGGGTTTGTAATGGGTTTCAAATTTTAGTCGAGTCAGGTTTGTTGCCAGGAGTTCTACTTAGAAATAAATACTTAGAGTTCATTTGTAAAAATGTTTTTGTAAAAGTTAATAATCAAGACAACTCTTATTTTAAGGATAACAAAAAAGAAGTTTATGAATTTCATATAGCCCACAATGAAGGAAATTACTTTTGCTCTAATGATCAAATTAAAGATATTAATGACAACAATCAAATTGCCATGTTTTATTCTGATGAAAATGGAAACGTTAATGAACAATCAAATCCTAATGGCTCATTACAGAACATAGCTGGAATATTTAATAAACAAAAAAATGTTTTAGGAATGATGCCTCACCCTGAAAGAATGATAGACCCTGCTCTATCAGGTGAAGATGGTTCTTTATTTTTTGAAAACTTAATTAATAATCTTAGATAATGATAGTAAACGAAAAACTTGCAATCGATCATGGTTTAAAAAAAGATGAGTATAAAAAGATCTGTGATTTATTAAAACGAGTTCCAAATATTACTGAATTAGGTATTTTTTCTGCAATGTGGAATGAACATTGCTCTTATAAATCTTCAAGATTTCATCTTAAAAACTTACCCACAAAAGGAAAAAATGTAATTCAAGGTCCTGGAGAAAATGCAGGTGTTATTGATATAGGAGATAATGATGCAATTGTCTTTAAAATAGAAAGTCATAATCACCCATCCTTTATTGAACCTTATCAAGGTGCAGCAACTGGAGTGGGTGGAATTATGAGAGATGTGTTTACTATGGGAGCTAGACCTATTGCTAATTTAAATTCAATTCACTTTGGATCTCCTCAACATAAAAAAACAAAGAATTTATTACGTGGTGTTGTTCATGGAATTGGTGGCTATGGAAATTGTATGGGGGTTCCAACTATTGCTGGTCAAACTAGTTTTGATGAGTCTTATAATGGAAATATTCTAGTAAATGCTATGACTTTAGGGCTTGTTAAAAAAGATAAGATTTTTTACTCTAAAGCTGCTGGATTAGGAAAGCCTGTCATCTATGTTGGTTCAAAAACAGGTAGAGATGGTATCCATGGTGCAAGTATGGCCTCTGCATCATTCGATGATAAAATTGAAGAAAAAAAACCAACAGTTCAGGTTGGTGATCCTTTTACTGAAAAACTATTATTAGAAGCTTGTTTAGAGTTAATGGCAGGAGATTCAATTATAGCAATTCAAGATATGGGAGCTGCTGGACTAACTTCTTCAAGTATTGAAATGGCTTCAAAAGGAAATTTAGGAATTGAGATTAATTTAAACAAAGTTCCATGTCGAGAAGCAAATATGACACCTTATGAAATTATGTTGTCAGAAAGCCAAGAGCGAATGTTGATAGTTCTAGAAAATGGCAAAGAAGATTTGGCTAAAAAAATATTTGATAAATGGAATTTAGATTTTGCAATAATTGGCAAAACTACAAAAAGTAAAAGAATAGAATTATATTTTGATGAAAAAAAAGTTTCTAACATTCCTGTTAATACCTTAGTTGAAAACTCTCCTATGTATGACCGTAAATGGAAGAAGGCAAAACTTCCTAAAAAAATTAAGATTCAAAAAGAAGATTTAAAAGGTCTTAAAGTCGTTAATGTTTTAAATAAAATTTTATCTAATCCAAATGTTTGCAGTAAAGAATGGATTTGGCAACAGTATGATCATACCGTTATGGGGGATACTATTCAAAAACCTGGTGGAGATGCTGGTGTTGTTAGAGTTCATGGTACCAAGAAAGCAGTTGCAGCCTCTGTAGACTCTTCAGCAGTTTATTGCTGGGCTCACCCTTTAAGTGGAGGGAAACAAATTGTTTGTGAGAGTTGGAGAAATTTAATTTCAGTTGGTGCTAAACCAATTGCTATTACTAATTGCTTAAATTTTGGTAGTCCTGAAAATGAAGAAAATATGGGTGAGTTTGTTGAATGTGTTCAAGGATTAGGTGAGGCAAGTGCATATTTGGAGTTCCCAGTAGTATCAGGAAATGTTTCTTTTTATAATCAAACAAAAGAAGTTGGAATTAAACCTACTCCCACTATTGGAGGTGTTGGTTTAATTAAAGATTATAAAAATATGGTAACCATGAATTTAAAAGAAGTCGATAATATACTTTTGGTTATTGGTAAAACTGAGGGTCACTTAGATCAAAGCTTATTTGCAAGAGAAATCTTAAGTGAAAAAAATGGACCGCCACCTGAAATTAATCTTTTTAATGAAAAAAATAATGGTGAAACAATCTTAAGATTAATTGATCAAAAATTTATAAAATCAGCTCATGATGTATCTCTTGGTGGAATAGTTACCGCTCTTTCAAAAATGTGTATTAAAGGAAAAAAGGGTGCAACTCTTAAAAAACCTAATTATTTGATAAATGAATTTGAATATTTATTTGGTGAAGATCAAGGAAGATATATTATTGAAATTAGTAAAGATGATCTTAAAAATGTAACTAAAATTCTTAAAGATAATTCTGTTCATTATGATGAGCTTGGAATGGTCAATGAAGGTGATTTAATCATAAATGATAAGACAAAAGTATCAATTGACGATTTGATTAAATCGCATACAACTTGGCTAACTAACTACATTAGTAACTAATATGGCAATGGATTTAAAAGAAATTGAGACACTAATTAAAGAAGCTATTTCTGATGCAATTGTTGTGATTGAAGATTTGGCAGGTGATGGTAATCATTATTCAGCAACAGTGACCTCTAAAGAATTCTCTGGAAAAAGTAAAATTGAACAACACAAAATGGTCTATAATTCTTTAAAAGGAAAAATGGGCAATGAACTGCACGCATTAGCAATTAAAACAAAGGAACAATAATGGATGATAACACAAAAAATTTAATTCAAGGTCATATTGATACAAACGAAGTCTGTTTATTTATGAAGGGAACTCCTGATGCTCCTCAGTGTGGTTTTTCTATGGCAGTATCAAACATGTTAAAAATTTTAGAAGTTAAGTATCAAGGAATTAATGTTTTAGAATCTCAGGCACTAAGAGAAGGTATAAAAGAATTTAGTGACTGGCCTACTATTCCACAAGTTTACATCAAAGGTGAATTTATTGGTGGCTGTGACATCGTTAAAGAAATGTATGAAAACGGTGAGCTCAAGAAAGTACTTGAGGATAAAGGAATAAATTTTAAAAAATAAATTTTTATTATCTAGAGTAATATTCGATTACTAGATTAGGTTCCATTACAACTGGATATGGAACTTCTTCAAACTTAGGTGTTCTAACAAAAGTAACTTTTTTGTTTTTTTCATCTAATTGAATATATTCAGGAGTTTCTCTTTCTTTATTTGCTAAAGCAATATCAATAAAAGCTAATTGTTTTGACTTGTCTCTAATTTCAATAACATCCTCTTCTTTAACAACATAACTACCAATATTAACTTTCTTGCCATTAACTCTTACATGGCCGTGGTTAATAAGTTGTCTTGCAGAAAAAACTGTAGTTGAAAATTTAGCTCTATATACAACTGAGTCTAATCTTCTTTCAAGCAAACCAATTAAATTTTCACCAGTATCTCCTTTTAACATAGTTGCTTTTTTATAAATATTTCTAAATTGTCTTTCGTTAATGTTGCCGTAGTAACCTTTTAGTTTCTGTTTAGCTTGAAGCTGAATTCCATAATCAGATGGCTTACCTTGTCTAGACTGACCGTGTTGTCCTGGTCCATAGGCTCTAGTGTTAAAAGGACTTTTGGGTCTACCCCATAAGTTTATTTTAAGTCTTCTGTCAATTTTGTGTTTAGAACTAATTCTTTTTGTCATTTGATAGGAGGGTTTATAAACTTACTCATTATTTTGTCAATCAACCTTTTTTGGCTAGACTTGCAAATACACTTGATAAAATACGCGTTTCCTTCTCTGAAAGCTCCATTTTAGAAAAAATACTTCTTAAGTTTTCAAGCATAATAGGTTTCTTTTCTAAAGGTTTAAAAAAGTCTTTTTCTTCAAGTTTGTTAATGCATAAGTTGGTCATAGCCTGCACATCTTTCTTGCTAGCTAAAGTTACTTTCTTTGATTTAGAGTAGTTTGCACCTTTTAAATTAATAATACTTGCAACTGTATGGGCAATAATAATAACACTGTGAGATAGGTTTAGTGACTTAAAATCTGGATTAGTTGGGATTTGCATAGTGTAATTAGCATAACTAATCTCATTGTTAGATAATCCAGACGCCTCAGAACCAAACAAGAAAGCAACTTTTTTACTGAAATCAATTTTTTTAAGATCTTCCAAATTTAAATGTTTGATATTCTTATTTCTAAACCTTGCTGACGTTGCAATAACATAATCTACTTTTTTTACAGCAGTCTCTAGGGTTTCGTGAACTTTAGCATTAGTGATTAAGTCTTTTGCACCTACAGAGGTTGCTAAAATTTTATCGTTTGGAAAAATTGGCTTTGGCTTAACTATAACTAATTTTTTAAAGTTAAAGTTTTTAATTGCTCTAGCGCAAGCACCGATGTTTTCAGATAGTTGGGGTTTGTGTAAAATAAATGAAATATTATTAAATGACATTAAAGACTAGCTGGAGCATTATCTTTGAATAATTTATAATCCAAACTATCAACTAATGCTTTAAATGAAGCATCAATTATATTTGCTGAAACTCCAATAGTAAACCAGTTCTTACCTTTTGAGTCAGTGCTCTCAATTGAAACTCTAGTGATGGCTTCTGTACCTGTATTTAAAATTCTAACCTTGTAATCTACTAATTTAAGGTCTTTCAAATAAGATGAGTATTTATTTAATCTCTCAACATTTTGTCTAATAGCATTATCCAATGCATTAACTGGACCATTTCCTTCACCAGTACAAACAATTTTTTTTCCATCAACCTCTAGTTCTGCTTTTGCAGATGAAATAATTTTTCCAGAAGAATCTTTTTTAACTGAAACATCGTATTCTTTAATTGAGATATATGTTGGTATTTTACTGATAATTCTTCGAGCTAGTAATTCAAACGATGCATCTGCCCCATCGTAACTATAGCCAATAAATTCTCTGTCTTTTACTTCATCTAATAATTTTTTAATCTTAGGATCGCTTTCCTCTATTTCAATACCAATAGATCTTAATCTTGAGATGATATTAGATTTTCCCGATTGATCTGAAATTACAATATTTCTAGAATTACCAACTTCTTCTGGATCGATATGTTCATAAGTCTTTGGATCTTTTTGAACTGCTGATACGTGAAGGCCACCCTTGTGAGAAAATGCAGCAGCACCAACATAAGGTAAATGTTTATTAGGTTTTCTATTTAATATTTCATCTAATAATCTAGAACATTGAGTTAAATTTTTGATATTGTTGGGCTTAATTTGTAATTGAAATTTTTCATTAAAATCATTTTTTAAAAAGAATGTTGGAATTAATGACATTAAGTTGGCATTACCACATCGTTCACCTAAACCATTAATTGTTCCCTGAACTTGTCTTACACCAGCCCAAACTGCAGCTAAAGAATTAGCAACTGCATTACCTGTATCATTATGAGCATGAATGCCTAAATTTTTTCCAGGTATAGTTTTTGTAACTTCTGTTACTATTTTGCTAATTTCATGAGGTAACGTTCCTCCATTAGTATCACATAAAACAATCCATCTTGTTCCCGCATCATACGCAGCTTTAAGACAAGACAATGCATAACTAGGGTTAGCTTTGTAACCATCAAAAAAATGTTCTGCATCAAACATAAACTCTTTATTTTCCTTAACAAAATGTTTTGCAGTCTCGCTAATATTTTCTAAATTTTCTTCATTACTAATACCAAGAGCAATATCGACATGAAAATCCCAAGCTTTACCAACAATGCAAACTGCTGGTGTGTTGGCATTTAATAGAGCAGATAAACCTGGATCATTATCAGAACTTCGACCAGTTCTTTTGGTCATGCCAAATGAAGTTAATTTTGCATTTTTAAACGAATGTTTTTTTTGAAAAAACTCAGTATCAGTAGGATTTGCTCCAGGCCATCCTCCTTCTATATAATCAACACCTAAAGCATCTAAGGCTTTGGCTATTTTAATCTTATCATCTACAGAAAAATCTACCCCTTGAGTTTGGGCACCATCTCTTAATGTTGTATCAAATATAAAAAGTTGTTCTTTGCTCATTTAAATTTCCAAACTGTTTTACCATCTTTGTCTTCTATTAAAACCCCTTTGTCTAAAAGTTCATCTCTAATTAAATCTGCCTGTTTATAATCCTTGTCTTCTCTAGCTTTATTACGAAGTTCAATTTTTTTTAAAATATCAGCTTCAGTTATTGATAATTTTTTCTTTTTAAATTCTAACCACTCTTCTTTTGTTTTATTTAAAATACCTATGAAGTTACAAGCTGAAACAAATAAATTTTTATCAGCATCATTTCCTTTAAAAGCTTTATCATATAGTTTGTGTAAATTTGCTATGTAACCTGGTGTATTTAAATCATCATAGAGTGGAGATAAAATATCTTCATTTAAAACAGATTTATCTTTTACAACTTTGTAGACCTCATACCATTTATCAATAGTATTTTTACAATCCTCTAAAAGTTTTTCATTCCAATCTAGAGGTTGCTTATAATGAGCACTCATAAGAGCAAGCTTTAAAACTTGGCCATCAATATTGTCCTTAAAATCTTTTATCTTTAAAATATTGCCAGTGGATTTAGCCATTTTTTCATTAGACATTGTAATAAATGCGTTATGAACCCAATAATTAGCAAAAACTTTTGTATCATTTACACATCTTGATTGAGCAATTTCATTTTCATGATGGGGAAAAATTAAATCAATTCCACCTCCATGAATATCAAATACATTTCCTAAATATTTCTTTGACATGGCCGAACATTCTAAATGCCAACCAGGTCTTCCTTTTCCCCAAGGAGAATCCCAAAAAGGCTCATCATTAATGGAAGGTTTCCATAAAACAAAATCTTCTGATTTTTTTTTATTTTTTGAAACTTCAACTCTTGATCCAGCAATCAAATCTTCTAATTTTTTATTAGATAATTTTCCATAATCAGAAAATTTACTTACTTCAAAATAAACATGATTGTTTGCTTCATAAGCAAAACCTTTGTTGATTAAAGAATTAATCATTTCTATCATTAGATCAATATGTTCTGTTGCTTTAGGTTGTTGAGATGGATTTTCTAAATTTAGATAATTACAATCATCATTAAATTCAGCAATAATGTTGTTAGTTAAATCTACTATTGAAACATTTTTTTCTTTAGAAGATTTTATAATCTTATCATCAATGTCTGTAATATTTCTAATATAGGTAATTTTGTCATGTCCATATTTGGATTTCAAAACTTTGTATAAAATATCAAAAATTACAAGAGGTCTTGCATTGCCTATGTGTGGATTATCATAGACAGTTGGACCACAAACATACATTCCAACATTGTTTTGATCTAGAGGAATAAATTTCTCTTTTTTATTACTTAGATTGTTTGTTAAAAAAATATCCTTATTCATTATCTTAGAATTATACTTTAATTATAGATTTGTGAATCTATAAGATTAGTTGGGAATCTTGCAAACTGGGATTGGCTCCATTTTGTGCAAGTTCATATTTCTTATTTTTTCGTATTTTTCTCGATTTATTGATTTAGGGTTATTCATTGCTTCTTCTAATTCTTCATATTTAAGACCAAGTTGACCCTCATCCGTTCTACCATCATCCCATAGACCATCTGTTGGTGGTGCCTCTATAATTTCATTTAATATATTAAGAGATTTACCAATTTCCCAAACATCTGATTTATTACAATCTGCAATTGGAGAAATATCAACTCCTCCATCTCCATATTTTGTGTAAAAACCTACACCAAAATCCTCTACTTTATTCCCAGTACCAACTACTATTCCTTTGTTAGCAGCGGCTACTTGATAAAGTGTGGTCATTCTAATTCTAGCTCTAGAGTTAGCCATTCCATGTTCATTGTCAAAATTAGACAATGTATTTTCAAATGTTTCAAAAAGCTTATCTAAATTTATAGTATGAGCTTCAACATTTTTAAAATTTTTAACAAGCCATTCTTGGTGCTTTAGACTTAAATCATGTTGAGCATCTTTTTGTTTAATTGGCATTGATAAAACAATTGTTTTTAAACCTGTCATGGCGCTCAAAGTGCTTGACACTGAAGAGTCAATTCCGCCAGAAATTCCAATAACTAAAGATTGAGCCTTACTTGGCATTTTTTCTACGTAATCCTTGATCCAATTACTTATAAATTGTGCTTTTTCTAAAGGTTTCATCATTTAAAGAAATTAAACAAAATTGTATTTAATACAATGGCTTAAGATGCCGCTTTAATATTTTTTTTAGAATAGGCAGCATTCTTCTTAATTTCATCAGAGATTAAGAATGCTAACTCTAAAGCTTGATTTGCATTAAGCCTTGGGTCGCAATGTGTATGGTAACGATGTGATAAATCTTGGTCAGATATTTTCTGAGCTCCACCAGTGCATTCTGTTACATCTTGACCAGTCATTTCAATGTGTAAACCACCTGCATAACTTCCTTCACTTTGATGGCATTCAAAAACATTTTTCACTTCTTTAACAACACTATTAAAAGGTCTAGTTTTAAATCCAGTTGTCGATTTAATAGTATTTCCATGGCAAGGATCACATGACCATATAACATTTAAACCTTCTTTTTTAATTGCTCTAATTAATTTTGGTAAAAATTTAGAAACATTCTCATGTCCAAATCTAGATATTAAAGTAATTTTTCCTTTTTCATTTTTTGGATTAATCTTATTACATAGATTTATTAAATCATCTGGTTTTAAAGTTGGGCCACATTTAATACCGATAGGATTTTCAATTCCTCTACAAAATTCAACATGTCCTCCATCTAATTGTCTTGTACGATCTCCTATCCAAACAAAATGAGCAGAAGTATCGTGATGTTCACCAGTTGTTGAGTCTATTCTTGTCATTGCTTGTTCAAAAGGAAGTAGTAAAGCTTCATGAGATGTCCAAAAATTTACTGTTTTCAATCTTCTATTAAAATCTGAGTTAATACCACAAGCATCCATAAAGGCTAAAGCATCGGCTATTCTATCCTCTAATTCTTTGAATTTCTTAGCTGTTGGAGTATTTTTAATAAAACTTAAATTCCAAGTATGTACTTTTTTAAGATCGGCAAAACCACCATGAGAGAATGCTCTTATGAGGTTTAATGTCGATGCTGACTGAGAGTAAGCTTTAAATAATCTTTTTGGATCTGGTGTTCTTGATTTTTCACTAAAATCCATTCCATTTATATTGTCACCTAAATAACTTGGTAACTCAACACCATTTATATTTTCAACAGGTGAACTTCTTGGTTTTGAAAATTGTCCAGCAATTCTTCCAAGTTTAATTACAGGCAATGATGCAGAGTAAGTAAGCACCAATGACATTTGTAAAATTAATTTAAATGTATCTCTAATATTGTCTGGATGAAATTCAGCAAAACTTTCAGCGCAATCGCCGCCTTGAAGTAAAAAAGCTTTTCCATCAACAACATCAGCTAATTGCTCTTTTAAATGTCTTGTCTCACCAGCAAAAACTAATGGTGGAAAACTTTTAATCTTACTTAAAACACCATCTAATTCTTTTTGATCCGGGTATTCCGGAATGTGTTTTACAGGATAATTTCTCCAGCTATTTATTTTCCAATTTTTCATGTTCAACCTGAGAGTGTTGTATCAGAGTTTATTTATTATTCAACTGTGACTGATTTTGCCAAATTTCTTGGTTTATCAATATCATAGCCTTTAAGGAGAGCTGAATAATAAGCTAATTTTTGTAAAGGAACAGTTAATAAAAATGGAAGTAAATCGTCATTTGCACTTTCAACTAATATTGTTTCCCAAATATTTTCTGAAAAAACTTCATCTTTACTTTTATTAGTAATTAATAAAACTTTTGCTCCTCTTGCTATTACTTCCTGCATATTAGAAATAGTTTTTTTATAATAATTATCTCTTGGAGCTAAAACTACCACAGGCATTCCATCTTCAATCAAAGCTAATGGACCATGCTTCATCTCACCAGCTGGATACCCTTCTGCATGCACATATGCTAACTCTTTTAACTTTAAAGCACCTTCCAATGCTATTGGATAAGAAAAACCTCTACCTAAAAACATTGAACCCTTGGCATCAGTAAAAGAACCTGAGACTGCTTGAATTTTATTTTCAGTTAACAAAGTATCTTCAACTAATTTAGGTAATTTTTTTAATTCTTTAATTTTATCTAAATATGTTTCTTTATCAAAATCCTCTCTTAATCTTCCAAGTTTTAATACTAAAATATAAAGCACTAACATCTGTCCCATAAATGCTTTAGTAGATGCTACTCCAATTTCTGGTCCACAATGAATAGGTAATACAAAGTTAGAGTCTCTTGCAATAGAGCTTTCAACAACATTTACAATGCTACAAGTTTTCATATCATTTTGATTACATAAATCTAATGCAGCGTACGTGTCTGCTGTTTCGCCTGATTGAGAGACAAATATATATAAGTTGTCTTTTTTAAATCTATTTTTTCGGTATCTAAACTCAGAAGCAATATCAACTGCAACTTCAAGAGAGGTATTTTCTTCAAACCAATATTTTGCCATTAAACAAGAGTGATAAGCTGTTCCACAACCAATTAAGGTAATTGATGAAATATCACTTATATTCCATGGAAAATTGTAAATATTTATATCGTTATTAATTTTGTCAACATATTCATTAATACAATTCTTAAGTGTTGTAGGCTGTTCTTCAATTTCTTTGGCCATGAAATGCTTAAAATCACCTTTGTCGTAATCCTGTTCTTTAGATGATAATTCTAAAACTTTTTTATTAACTTTTAATCCTTCTTCATCAAAAAATTCAACATGGTCTTTTTTAATTATGCAAAACTCTCCATCGTTTAAATATGAAATCTTATTAGTCATTGATTTTAATGCATACGAGTCTGATCCTAAATAATTCTCACTAGGACCATAACCAACTGCAAGGGGCGATCCTCTTCTGGCACCAACTATAAGGTCAGGCTGATCTTTAAAAATAATCCCCAATGCAAAACTACCATGAAGTTGTTTTAGAGTTTTAATAATTGCATCTTTTAAATTTAATTCTTTTAAATACTCAGTAATAAGATGAACTATTACCTCTGTATCAGTTTGAGACTTAAATATATGTCCCTTCCCTACTAAAAATTTTTTTAAAATAGTTGAGTTTTCTATAATACCATTATGTACAACAGATACATTTTCAGAAGAATGTGGGTGAGCATTAAGAGTGTTTGGCACTCCATGCGTTGCCCATCTCACATGGCCAATACCAATTGATCCAATCATATTTTTAACAATTGAGTTTTTTTCTAAAATATCAACTCGACCTTCAGATTTTGCTTCACTTACAATGCCATTTGACAATGTCGCAATTCCAGCTGAGTCGTACCCTCTATATTCCAATTTTTTAAGTGAATTTATGATTGTCGATGAAACTGGTTTATTACTAGCTATTCCAATAATTCCACACATATTATTTTTTTCCTCTATAATTTTTAACTGAGGTTTGAGGTGCTCTAGTTAAAGCTAATGAGTTTTTTTTTACATTTTTTGTAATTACAGAGCCCGCCCCAACAATACTGCTTTTTTCTAAAGTTACTGGTGCGACTAGTGATGAGTTTGAGCCTACAAAAACATTATCTTTAATTTTTGTTTTACTTTTTTTGATACCATCATAATTACATGTAATTGTGCCAGCTCCAATATTTACACCTTTTCCCAATTCACTATCACCAATATAAGATAAATGATTTACTTTTGATTTCTTTCCAATTCTACTTTTCTTAACTTCTACAAAGTTTCCAATTTTAGATCCTTCTTCTAAAATTGTTCCTGGTCTAAGTCTTGCATAAGGACCAACTTCAACTTTATTTTTTATATTGCAACCTTCTAAGTGAGAAAATGAATTTATAATTACATTGCTACCAATTTTAACTTTTGGTCCAATTACAACATAAGGATTAATTGTTACATTTTTTCCAATTTTAGTATCTTTGGAAAAAAAAACTGTCTCTGGTCCAATCATCTTTACACCCGACTTTATAAAAAATTTTCTAAGTTCATCTTGGTTGCTATTAGAATTTATTTGTTTCATCTGGAAATACTTTTATATTAAGTGTATAGGTATCTTAATTCACAATTTATTTCTTAAAAATACTTTATAAATGACTCAAAAATACACAATTATATTTGATCTTGATGGAACACTGGTTGATACAGCGCCAGACTTAATGAATGCTCATAACCATGTAATGAAAAAATATGGTTATCCCACAAAATCTACTGAAGAAATTAGAAATCTAGTTGGTCAAGGTGCGGGTGCTATGATTGGAAGATCTATATGGGGACAGGCAAAAAAAGAATTTGGCAAAATTGATGATCAAAAGATTAAAGTTGAAATGGTTAAGGATTTTATAAATTTTTATGGAAAAAATATTATCAATGAAAGCACACTTATTAATGGTGTTATAGAATTTTTGAAATGGTGCAAATCTCAGAATATTTCAATGGCAGTATGCACAAACAAACAAGAACACTTAGCAATAGATCTTTTAAGAAAAATTGGAATTTATGATTACTTTGAATATGTAGCTGGATCAGATACTTTTGATTATTGCAAACCTGATCCGAGACACGTCACAAATATAATCGAAATTGTGGGTGGAGAAATAAATAAATCTCTTATGTTTGGTGATAGTGAAACTGATGCAAATGCTGCAAAAGCTGCTTCAATTCCAGTTATTTTATTAGAAAATGGTTATACTGAAAAAAATACTAATGAAATTTATCATAATCATTTAATAAAAGACTTTATTGGTGTTGAAAAAATAGTTTCTACTTACTTAAAAGATTGATTTAATTTTTTTTCTTACTATTAATATGTGCAGACAATTTAGGAGTTCTAATGATTTCACATAAAGTAAAAGTTTATCCATCAAAAATTAAACTCCCTAAGAAAAATCAATTAGCATGGAAAATTGCTGAAATTGCCTCTGACAATGTAAAATTAGATAAAGCTGCAATTGAAATGGTCATCAATAGAATTATTGATAATGCATCAGTTGCTATAGCTTCTTTAAATAGAAAGGCAGTAATTTCTTCAAGAGAGATGGCCTTAAAACATCCAAGAAAAAATGGAGCAAATTTATTTGGTATAGATACAAAATTAAAATTTGATTGTGAATGGGCTGCATGGTCAAATGGTACCGCTGTAAGAGAACTTGATTTTCATGATACTTTTTTAGCTGCAGACTATAGTCACCCAGGAGACAACATTCCTCCAATTTTAAGTGTCGCTCAGCAAACTAAAAAAAGTGGTTTAGATTTATTAAGAGGGATTATTACTGGTTATGAAGTTCAGGTTAATTTAGTTAAAGGTATATGTTTGCATAAACATAAAATTGATCATATTGCACATTTAGGGCCTAGTGTTGCAGCAGGACTTGGTACGATGTTAAAATTAAATACTGAAACAATTTATCAAGCTGTTCAACAGGCTCTACACACAACAATTTCAACTCGGCAATCTAGAAAAGGAGAAATCTCTAGTTGGAAAGCTTACGCTCCTGCTCACGCAGGCAAACTTGCAATTGAAGCAGTAGATAGGGCCATGCGTGGTGAAGGTGCACCGAGTCCAATTTATGAAGGTGAAGATAGTGTTATTGCTAGAATTTTAGATGGTAAGAAAGCTTTATATAATGTGCCATTACCTAAAAAGAATGAGCCTAAAAAAGCTATACTTGAAACATATACTAAAGAATATTCTGCAGAATACCAATCACAAGCGTTGATAGATATTGCTAAAAAATTAAATAAAAAAATTCCAAACTTAGGTCAGATTAAAAAGATTGATATCTTTACAAGCCATCACACTCATTATGTAATAGGAACAGGCGCTAATGATCCTCAAAAAATGGATCCTAATGCAAGTAGAGAAACGCTAGATCACTCTATTATGTATATTTTTGCAGTAGCACTTGAAGATGCGGATTGGCATCATGTTAAATCTTATACAAAGCAAAGAGCAAGTAGAAAGAGTACTATAAAAATTTGGAAATCAATTACTACTTATGAAGATAAAAAATGGACTAAAAAATATCACGATCCAAATCCAAAGAATAAATCGTTTGGTGCAAAAGTGGTGGTTACTTTGAACAATGGGAAAAAAATTATCGAACAACTTGATAGAGCCGATGCGCACCCTTATGGAGCACGTCCTTTTAAAAGAGAAAATTATATTAAAAAGTTTTTAACTTTAACAGATGGAATATTAGAAAAGAAAGAGAGTGCTCGTTTTTTAAAAACAGTTCAAAACCTTAAGAATTTAAAAGCGGGAGAATTACATAAGTTGAACATTCAAGTTAAGAAAAAACAAATAAAGAAAAATACAAAACAAGGAATTTTTTAGTGCATTTTGTAGAAAAAGAACCTAATCAAAAGAGAGCTGACTTTGTCAGCAAATTAAAATCTAATAAAATTTTAAGAGTACCAGGTGCTTATAATCCTTTAACTGCAAAATTAATTGAAGAAATTGGTTATGATGCGGTTTATGTGTCAGGTGGAGTTATGGCAAATGATCTAGGGTTTCCTGATATTGGTTTAACAACGCTGCAAGATGTTAGTACAAGATCATATTTAATTTCAAGAGTTACTAATTTACCAACAATTGTTGATATCGATACTGGTTTTAAATCTTGTGAAGAAACTATTAAAACCTTTGAAGAGTTTGGAATATCTGCTGTTCATTTAGAAGATCAAGTGGAACGTAAGAGATGTGGCCACTTGGATAACAAAGAATTAATTTCAACTGAAGCAATGGTTAAAAAAATTAAAGAGTGTGTTGCTGCAAAACAAGATGAAAATTTTAAAATTATAGCAAGATCAGATGCTAAAGGGGTTGAGGGAATTGATAAAATGATTGATAGATGTAAAGCCTACATTGATGCTGGAGCAGAAATTATATTTCCAGAGGCTCTTTATGATGAAAAAGATTTTGAAAAAGTTAGAAAAGAATTATCATGTTATTTACTAGCCAATATGACCGAGTTTGGTAAATCAAAACTATTCAACTATAAAGAATTAGAAAATTTTGGCTATAATATTGTAATTTATCCAGTGACAACACAAAGATTAGCTATGAAAAATGTTGAAGATGGCTTGAAGGACATTTTTGTAAATGGACATCAGAACAATATTATTGATAAAATGCAGACTAGAAAACGATTATACGAATTAGTGGAATATGAGAAATATAACTCGTTAGATGAAAAGATTTATAACTTTAGTACGGAAGGACATGAATAATGAGCGATGATATAAAAAAAGGTTTACTGGGTATAATTGTTGATGAAACTGAAATCTCTAAGGTTATGCCAGAAATTAACTCTCTTACTTATAGGGGTTATGCTGCTCAAGATTTGTGTGCCAGATGTAACTTTGAAGAAGTTGCTTATTTAATATTAAATAAAGAACTACCAAAAAAGACTCATCTTAAGCAATTTGTTAAAGACTTAACAAAAGAGAGAGCATTATCTAAAAATTTAATCGAAATTTTAAAAAAAATTCCAAAAAATTCACATCCAATGGATGTTGCAAGAACGGCTGTTAGTGTAATGGGTTTGGAGGATAAAGAAAGTAAAGACAACTCTCCTAAAGCAAATTTAAGAAAGGCTTTAAGAATTTTTGCAAAAACTCCAACTGCTCTTGCTGCTTTTTATAGACTTAGAAAAGGAAAAAAAATTATAGCTCCTAAGAAAAATCTTTCTTTCTCTGAAAACTTTTTTCATATGTGTTTTGGCAAAGTGCCTGAAAAAGAAATTGTTAAAGCATTTGACGTATCTTTAATTTTATACGCTGAGCATAGTTTTAACGTATCAACTTTTACAGCAAGAACTATCACTAGTAGTTTATCAGATATCCATGGGGCAATCACCGGTGCAATCGCTAGTTTAAAAGGACCTCTTCATGGTGGTGCCAATGAAGAAGTAATGCACATGATGAAAAAAATTAAAAAACCAGAAAATGCTCTAAAGTGGATTACTAAAGCTCTTAAAAATAAAGATGTTGTGATGGGATTTGGTCATAGGGTTTACAAAAGTGGAGACTCAAGAGTTCCAACAATGAGAGAATATTTTAAAAGAGTGGCCATTATTAAAAAAGACAAAACTTTTGAAAAAATTTACGACATTGTAGAGAAAGTAATGATTAAAGAAAAAAATATTTACCCCAATGTGGATTACCCAACAGGACCTACTTACCACTTAATGGGATTTGATACAGATTTCTTTACACCTATATTTGTTATTTCGAGAATTACGGGTTGGTCTGCACATATTATGGAGCAACATGCGGCTAATAAATTGATTAGACCTCTTGCAAGTTACAAAGGTCAAAAACATAGAAAAGTTTTAG
Organism: Candidatus Pelagibacter sp. PS_44; assembly: GCF_059417735.1. Classification (NCBI taxonomy): domain Bacteria; kingdom Pseudomonadati; phylum Pseudomonadota; class Alphaproteobacteria; order Candidatus Pelagibacterales; family Candidatus Pelagibacteraceae; genus Candidatus Pelagibacter; species Candidatus Pelagibacter sp. PS_44. The sequence goes on along the minus strand of NZ_CM182063.1, from coordinate 405,164 downwards.
AATTAAATCAAAGATAATTATTTTTCCGCTAAAATATTTTCTTTATCAATTTGGGTTAATTTATAACCATTATTAGATAGTTTTTCTTTAATTAATGTTAACTTGGGACCTTGTAAAAAAGTTCCATCAAAGTGCTTTGACTCAAATTGAATAGAAGTAATTTTAATCATTTTAAAATCTATAGAATTTAAAATTTCATATTCTGCTCCTTCAGCGTCGATTTGTAAGTTGTCAATTGATTTAATTTCATATTCTTTAATTAAATTATCAAAAGTGATAAAATCTATTTCTATATTATCGATATCATTATTTTGAATATTAAATCTTTTGCTTTTATGATTTAAAATATGCTGCTTATCAAAAGATCCTATGCCACTCGCCCAGTGCTTTCCTAATTTTGGAATTGATTCTCCTTTTATATAATAAAAATTTTTTTTTAAATTTTTTGAAAAAACAGCTTTAGTGCAAATAAATATATTTTTAACTTCTTTAAACTTATTTTGTAAAATCTTATAATTATAAGGAACTGGTTCAACTAAAAGAATATTTGTATTTTTATATTCTAAAATTTTATCATTTAGCCAAACTCCAAAATGGGCGCCTATTACAACTAAACCGAAATCTTTCACTATTCGTTAGCTAAAGGCTTCTGTCCAAGTTCCTTGAGTTGATGCTTTAGAATATTCAGTTGCACGACCTTCAAAGAAGTTCATGTGCTCAACCGCATTTAACATCGTGTCTAACCATGTAAGTGGGTTTTTATGAACATTGTAAAGCGGTTCTAAACCTAACTGAGTTAATCTTCTATTAGCAATAAATCTAATATAGTCTTTAACTTCTTGTGCGGTTAGACCTTCCATTGGACCCATTTCAAAAGCTAAATCAATGAAAGCATCTTCGTGAGCAATAATTGTTTTACAAGCATGATATAATTCACTTGTTAACTTCTCAGTCCAGATACCAGGATTTTCATTAACGAACTCTTTGAATAGTCTAATCATAGAATTACAGTGCAATGTTTCATCTCTAACAGACCAAGTTACAATTTGGCCCATTCCTTTCATCTTATTGTGTCTTGGAAAGTTAAGAAGAATTGCAAAACTTGCAAACAATTGTAAGCCTTCAGTAAATGCACTAAACACCGCTATTGTTTTTGCAATGTCATGATTTGATTTAACATCAAAGCCTTGCATGTAATCGTATTTATCTTTCATTTCTTTGTACTGCATGAACGCTGAATATTCTGACTCAGGCATTCCAATTGTATCTAATAAATGAGAGTACGCAGCAATGTGAACTGTCTCCATTGAAGCAAATGCTGACATCATCATTAAGACTTCAGTTGGTTTAAATACATTCATGTAGTGACGAATATAACAATTGCTTACTTCAACATCCGCTTGAGTAAAAAATCTAAAAATTTGAGTTAATAAATTTTTTTCAGAAGCTGATAAATTTTTTTGCCAGTCTTTAACATCATCTCCAAGAGGCACTTCTTCTGGTAACCAGTGAATTCTTTGTTGAGTTAACCAAGCATCATAACACCATGGATATCTAAATGGTTTGTAAACTGGATTGGCTACTAATAAGCCGTTATTATTTTTTGGCTGAACAATTTCAGCTTTTATTTTTTCTGCTACTGACATGATAAACACTCCTCGTATTCCGGATCTTTCGCCGCTGTTGGTTTTTGTTTGTAAACGTTTGCAAGAATATCTGTTGATTTTTCATCATTAACATTTTCTGCACGCTGAATTGATTTTGATCTACAGTAATAAAGGCTCTTCAGGCCTTTTTTCCAAGCATCAAAATGAATTTTATGTAACTCTTTTTTATGAACATCTGCTGCTAAAAATAAATTAATAGATTGAGCTTGTGAGATGTGTGGAGTTCTGTCACCACTTAGTTCAATGATCCACTTTTGATCTAATTCAAAAGCAGTTTTAAAAACATCTTTTTCATGATCTGTTAAAAAATCTAAGTCAGAAACTGAACCCTGATTAGTTGTAATCCCAGACCAAACATCCTCATTATTTTTGCCATGTTTTTCAAGCAGTTCTACTAAATATCTATTTCTAACATTAAATGAACCTGACAATGTTTTATGTGTATAGCTATTTGCAGCAACTGGCTCAACCCCTGGAGAAGCTCCACCACAAATAATTGAAATTGATGCAGTTGGCGCAATCGCAGTTTTATTTGAAAATCTTTCATTAAATCCATATTCAGCAGCATCTGGACAAGGTCCTCTTTCATCCGCTAAATCTTTTGATGCTTGATCAACATGTTCTTGAATGTGTTTGAATATTTTTTTATTCCAAACTTTACTCATGACCGATTCAAGTGGAATGCTGTGCTTTTGTAAATAAGAATGGAAACCCATAACTCCAAGACCAACACTTCGTTCTCTTGCTGCAGAATATTTTGCATCTGCAAACTGATCTGGTGCTCTTTCGATAAAGTCAGTTAAAACATTATCTAAAAATCTCATCACATCATTAATCATCATCGCGTCATCTTTCCACTCATCATATTTTTCTAAGTTTAAAGAAGATAGGCAACAAACGGCTGTTCTATCTCTGCCATCTTTATCAATGCCTGTTGGTAAAGTTATTTCACTACATAAGTTAGAAGTTTTAACTGTTAGGTTTGCTAACTTATGATGTTGTGGAATTTGTCTGTTCACTGTATCGATATAGATGATGTAAGGCTCTCCTGTTTCCATTCTAGCCGTTAATAATCTAATCCATAAATTTCTTGCAGAGATCGTTTGTTGAACAGTTCCATCAGCAGGACTTTTTAGTGCCCACTGTTCATCTGTTTCAACAGCTCTCATAAACGCATCTGATACTAAAATACCATGATGAAGGTTTAATGCTTTTCTATTTGGGTCTCCACCAGTAGGTCTTCTCATTTCAATAAATTCTTCAATTTCAGGATGATCAATTGGTAGATAACAAGCAGCCGATCCTCTTCTTAATGATCCTTGGCTAATTGCCATCGTTAACGAGTCCATTACTTTAATGAAAGGAATAATTCCTGAAGTCTTACCCACTTTACCAATTTTTTCACCAATGGATCTAAGGTTACCCCAGTAACTTCCAATTCCACCACCCTTAGCAGCTAACCAAACATTTTCACTCCATAGATCTAAAATTCCACTTAAACTATCTGATGCTTCATTTAAGAAACAAGAAATGGGTAATCCTCTTTTAGTTCCACCATTTGATAAAACTGGAGTTGCTGGCATGAACCATAAATTACTAATGTAGTTATAAATTCTTTGTGCATGTAAATTGTCATCTGCGTATGAACTTGCAACACGTGCAAATAAATCTTGATAAGATTCATTGTGACCTAAGTAACGATCTTTTAAAGTTGCTTTACCAAAGTCTGTTAATTTAGAGTCTTTTGTTCTATCAATTTTAATAATGATGCCTTTTTCATTTTGAAAAAGTTCAGTGTCATTATTAAGTGAGAATAAATCAGGTCCTTTGTTTTTAGAAAGTTCGCTGTTATTTGGGCTATACTCGGAGACAGCTTTCTTGAGTGCCTGTGATAGTATTTTATTCATAAATTTTTAAGTTTTTCAGTTATTTTTAACAAAACAACTATATGTTGTATGCTAGAACCATTGATACACCATATAAATCATTATTCAACAGAACATTTATAGAACATATAAAAAAAATATCAATAAAAAAATAAAATGAATGTAAGAAAGGTTAGCAATGACAACAAAATTAAAAATAGATCCATATGGCTTCAGGGAGTACGACGCGAGATGGTTGTATGGAACAGATATTAATAGCCTTGGAATAGAGAATCTCGGCAAAGGTTTAGGCACACAAATTATAAAACATACTAAAAAAACGAATCCGAGAATAATTGTTGGTCACGATTATAGGTCCTACAGTGAAGAAATAAAAACTGCACTTAAAAAAGGATTACTTTCAACGGGATGTAATATTGAAGATATCGGTTTATCATTATCCCCTACTGTTTATTTTGCACAATTTAGTTTAAATGCGGATGCTGTTGCAATGGTAACTGCTAGTCATAATGAAAATGGTTGGACTGGCGTTAAAATGGGTATCAAAAAAGGTTTAACTCATGCACCTGAAGAGATGAAAGAATTAAAAGAAATTACTTTAAATGAAAATTTTATCAAAGGTGAAGGTAGTGAAAAACAAATAGAAGGTTTTCAACAAATTTATAAAGATGATTTAATAACTAAAAATAAAATAACAAAAAAAATTAAAGCTGTTGTTGCTTGTGGAAATGGTACGGCTGGAATATTTGCCCCTGAAATTTTAAGAGGAATTGGTTGTGAGGTAATTGAACTTGATTGTGATTTGGATTGGACTTTTCCAAAATATAATCCAAATCCAGAGGATTTAGAGATGCTACATGCAATTGCAAAAGCAGTAAAAGATAATAACGCTGATATTGGATTTGGTTTTGATGGTGATGGCGATAGAGTTGGTGTGATTGATAATTTGGGGGATGAAATATTTTCAGATAAAATTGGATTATTAATTGCAAGAAACTTATCTAAAACTCATAAAAATTCTAAATTTATAGTCGATGTTAAATCAACTGGACTGTACGCAACTGATAAGGTCTTAAAAGAGAATAACTGTCAAACCATTTATTGGAAGACAGGTCACTCACATATTAAAAGAAAAGTTAATACTGAAAAAGCACTAGCTGGATTTGAGAAAAGTGGTCACTTTTTCTTTAATCAACCTTTGGGATTTGGTTATGATGATGGAATAAATTCAGCAATTCAAGTGTGCCATTTATTAAATAATGAAAACAAATCTATGAATGAGATTATAAAAGAACTGCCTAATACTTTTCAAACTCCAACGATGGCACCACATTGTAAAGATAAAGAGAAATATCAAGTGGTTGAAGAGTTGGTTAAACAAGTAAATGAATTAAAAGATAATCAAACTAAAATTGATGGCCAAGAGATAAGTGAAGTCTTAACGGTTAATGGTATCAGATTTTCTTTTAAAGATGGTTCATGGGGTTTGATTAGAGCTTCATCTAATAAACCATCCCTTGTTGTTGTAACTGAAAGCCCGACATCAGATGAGAGAAAGAAAAAGATCTTTGATTTTATTGATGATCTTTTACAAAAAACTGGCAAAGTCGGTGAATATGATCAAAAAATATAAATATTTACTAATCCTTATCCTCCTGTTTACCTCTAAAAGTCATGCTCTAAGCCCTGAATATGAGAAGGAATTGTACATTGGTTGTTACTCTAATTCTAAAGCATATATTGGCCCAGATGGCGCTAAAATATACTGTCAGTGCACCGTTGATAAATTAAGTGCAAAATTTAGTGATGAAGAGATGGATGAAGTCTTCAGCAAAGAGCCTGAAGAGATCATGGAGCAAACAGCATTTGCAACAGAGGATTGTGAAAAATAATAATTAAAGCTTTTAAAATAATCAAATAATTAATAGGTTTTTGAAAATGGAAGATAAAAAAAACTTCGGTTTTGGAACACAGATTAGAAAATCCCCTTACTTTAATTCAACGGTTAAATGGGGTGCAACTGGCTTTTCAGTTTACAATCACATGTACATTCCTCGTGACTTTGGTTCTCCTGAACAAAACTTTTGGAATTTAGTCAATGAAGCAATTTTATGTGATGTTGCAGTAGAGCGACAGGTTGAGATTACAGGACCCGATGCTACAAAATTTATTCAACTGTTAACGCCTCGAGATTTATCAAAGCTTGCAGTTGGCCAATGTAAATATGTTTTAATAGTAAATAATGAAGGTGGAATTTTAAACGATCCAGTTTTATTAAGATTAAAAGAAAACCATTATTGGTTATCCCTTGCAGATAGTGATATTTTATTATGGGCACAAGGCGTTGCAATCAATTCAGGTCTTAATGTTAAAATTTCTGAGCCCGATGTCTCCCCTCTTCAATTACAAGGGCCAAACTCTGGAAAAATTATGGAGGCTTTATTTGGTGAAAGTATTAATGATCTTAAATATTATTGGTTACGTGAATTAGATTTAGATGGCATTCCTTTAATTGTGTCCCGTACCGGTTGGTCAAGTGAACTAGGTTACGAGTTATATTTAAGAGATGGTTCTAAGGGAGATGAGTTATGGGAAAAAATAATGGCAGCTGGTAAACTTCACGGATTAAAACCAGGTCATACATCATCGATTAGACGTATTGAAGGTGGAATGTTATCCTACCATGCTGATGCTGATATAAACACCAACCCTTATGAACTAAATTTAGGAAGACTTGTGAACCTTGATACCGATATAAATTTTATTGGAAAAGATGCTTTACAAAAAATAAACAAGGATGGTATTAAAAGAAAACAAGTTGGAATGATCTTAGATTGTGATCCTTTAACTGGACCTAACACTACCTTTTGGGAAATCAAAAAAGACAATGAATTTGTTGGTAAAATTACATCTGCCGTTTATTCACCAAGACTAAAACAAAACATTGCACTTGCAATGGTATCCATTAATAATTCAGAGATTGGAACAGTGCTCGATGTTAAAATGAATGACAAAATTATTAAGGCAACAGTTGTTGAAAAACCTTTCTATGATCCTAAAAAGAAACTAGCAAGTTCTTAGTAAGTCTAGTATTCATAAACCATGTTAACCCCAAAAGACTATATCTCTCTTTACTTACTCGTAATTGTTCTAACAGTTGTCTCTGTTAACTTCATGTACCGTCTATATTTTTAGTAGCAACCTCTATCTTTAGCTATGAAAGAAAATTTTTTCATCTTTTATCTTTCATTAAAAACCATACAGTATTCGCCTGTTTCAACTATTGTAAAACCTAAAGGACCTTGATCTACTTCTTCCATCATTAAAGATTGCATACAATTAGTTTCAGCATATTCATACCAAATACCAATAAAAAATTCACACTCACCAGCAAAACATGTGGCCATTTCTGAGTATGCATTCCCACTCAACAACAAACCCAGAACCACGATCCCTAAAAGTTTTTTCATTTATTTTATAATCCAAAAAATAATATTTATTATATAAACCAAAATACCATAAAATAAGAACATCAGAAATTTGTCTTTTCCTGACTTTTCTTTCCAATTCAAAGTAAATAACGCAGCAGGTGATGCAACTAGTAAAATAATTCCTAGAACAATTACCAATACTGATAAAATTATAAATACATTCATAAATTAATTTTTATCATATATTTTCTTAAATATTAAATCTGTCTTTAATTGCATAAAACCATACTGCTAATCTAAAGTAAAATGTTCTTAATTGAGGGAAGATAAACTTCTTAGGTAATCCTTTATAAATTTTTGAAATATCTAACTCTTTACTGTTTGATAATACTAACTTAGACAGTTGTTTACCGGTCCAAGGAGCAGCACTCACTCCAACCCCATTATAGCCAAATCCATAATAAATCTCTTCATTATCAATTTTACCAATGGAGGGAGTTAATTTTTGAGATAAAGCAATTAATCCCCGCCAATTGTAATCAATATTAATATTTTTCCATTTAGGAAAAATATCTTTTAAAAATTTTTCCATTTTCTTAGACATATTTAAATTAGATTGATCACTGCCACTTAAATCCCCTCTAGTGCCAAATAAAATTCGATTGTCAGGTAACTTTCGATAATAATATAAAAGATTTTTAGTATTAGCTATTGGAGAAAATGTTTTAAAATTATGTTGGTCAATTTCTTGCTCGGTTAAGGGTTGGGTGACAATAATATTTGAAATTACTGGTAAAATTCTTGAATTCATCTCTGGGATTAAACCTTCTTGGTAGAACCCGTTTGTTGCAACAACTATTTTTTTTGAACGAATAGATCCTTCTTTAGTCCTTAAAATATAAGCACCCTTATCTTTATCAATTTTATCAACTTTAGTGTGCTCGAAGATTTTTAATTTTTTAGATAAAGCGTATTTTGCAATGCCATTAACAAACTTAAGAGGATTGATTGCAAAACCAGGTTTATAAGAAAAAGCTCCAAATTGCTCTGTGCCCCCATGGCCAATTTTATCAAAGTCTTCTTTTGAAAAAATTTCAGTTTCAATGCCAAACTCTTCTCTATAAGCTGTAGCTTGTTCTTTAATATCTTTAAACTTATTTGGATGATGGGCTACAACGTAATTACTATCCCCCGTCACATCACAATCAATATTATATTCTTGTATAATATCTTTTGTATAATTTGAGCCTTCAACAGAGTTTTTAAAGAATTTTTTAGTTTCATCATTACCGTAAATAGATTGCATCTTTTTAAAAGACATCTTACTTGGTGGCAGACAACAAAAACCTGCATTACGAGATGAAGCCCCCCAACCTATTTTTCCTGCTTCAACTAAAATGACATCTAAATTATGATTTTCTATTAAATTAATTGCACAGGATAAACCAGTGTACCCTCCACCTATTACAACAATTTCTGAGCTGATATCTTTATTAAGTTTATCTAGATTTAAATTTTCGCTTGAATGATCTTCCCAATAACTACTAACTGATGTGTTAAATTGATAAATATCAGAATGATAAATATTTTTCATTAACAAGACCCTAGCACGCAATTAATAGTTAATTCTAGTCAAACTTCTAATTTTTTAGGATTTGAAATGAACTTAAAAGACTCAAGCCCTATTTTTCATAGGGCTTGAGTTAGATTAGTTAAGCAGCACTTACTCTTTGCTCTATGTGCTCTTTATTATTAGAACTTGAAGAAACCTTTTGAAACAATTTAATAGGAACTCCTTTTGATAAAATATCTAATACCGGGCAATGTGTATTTACTGTATCAATCAATTTATCTATTTCTGCTTTAGGTGATGAAGATTTAATATCAACAGTGCCTGAGATGGATTGAAAGCCAGGTCTAGTGTTTTTATTTAAAGCTAAAAAACCCTGAAGATCTAATTCACCTTTTAATTTAACACTAACACTCTCAATATTAATACCCGCTGCTGTAGCAAATGCTTTATAAGTTATCTCCTGACACGTTGCTAACGCTGCTAATATTAACTCTACTGGGCTCGGACCTTCGTCTTTACCACCAAAACTTTTGGGTTCATCAACAACTAATTTATGCTCTCTAAGAGTGACTACAGATTGAAGTCCTTCTTTAAGAATTGAGTTGCTTTCATATTGGACCACAGCATTTTTTGGGTTGGCTGTAAAATCCTTCTGTAGATTACTTATTGTTTCTTTTAGATTGTTACTCATTTTTTTTCTCCTGTTTTAGTGCTTCGACATATGTCAGGCGCACAATTTAGTTAAATGCCCTTCTTAATTTATTTACGCTTTGTCTCCATATTCAGTCATATGTTTTGGAATTCTTTTATTTTTTCCATACATAAAATGATTTTCCATGTTCTCTCGATATTTACTTGCTGGAACAGTTAAACCAATAGATTCAGCAACTTCCCTAATCAACATTGGGTTTGCTCCACAACATACTCCAAGGTAATTAATGCCTAGGGCATAAGCATCTTTTGCAAATTTACCTATTTCATATCTATTACAAAAGTGTGGGTCCAATGCTGTTGGAAACGTTCTTCCATGAGGTGATGGACACTGACAATTACTTCGATCTGGTAGATTAAAAAATGTTGGGTAATCTTCACTGGTTCTATAAGGAATAGGTAAAGCTCCAACATGACATTTAACTGCTTTTCTAATTTCTTTTAAAAAAGGAAACATGGTAGCAGGTCCTCTAAAACAATTTAAACCAACAACATCAGCCCCTAATTGCTCTAGCTCTTTACAGGTATCAACAACTGATTTTCCATCTCTCATTTTATTTTCACCCATTGGAGATATGGTTAATACAGTTGGTAAACCTGTTTTTTTCATTATCTCTAAAGCTTTAAAAGCTTCTTCAGCATAATAAAAAGTTTCACCAATTAACATATCAGCACCTTCTTCAACGGCCCAACCAATCATTTCTGTAAACATTCCTTCAACTTCTTTTTGAGATTGTGGATCATTATGTTTCCAGATATTTGAATTTGAAATATTACCTGCCATCAAATTTGGTTTTGATCCTTTAGGAGTATCTAGTGCTACTTTTTTAGCAATTTTTAATGCTGAACGATTTAGTGGTTCAAGAAGTTCTTCTTTACCAATAACACGCATTTTTTCTCTATGGCCATTATAAGTAAAGGCCTCAACTACATCAGATCCTGCGTGTTGAAATTCTCTATGTAAATTTTCTAAAACTTCAGGATGATCTAATGACACCATTGGAACAAATTCCCCTGATGACATATAGCCACGTCTTTCTATCTCAAATAAAAAACCTTCTGCGCATATAACAGGTCCTTTATCTAATCTTTCTTTTAATTTATTTGTGCTCATTTTTTTTCCTCTTGTTTTGGAGAAAAAAGGTCACAAAATAATCAGAGGTTATATTCATAGGCCTCTTTTCTCCTTTTTAGTGCTTAAGCAAATGCAGGGCGCACAATATGGTTCAACTGCCCGGCTTAATTTTATGAAAGATAAAAAAAAACCACCTGTCTAAAGCGGTGGTTGAAGCGTCGCTTTAGCAGGATTTATAACGCGCTCTGCAATTTAACTTAACTCAGCGCAATCACATATAATCAACTTTCTCTCAAACTGTCAATTGAAAAAATAAATAATAGTTAAAATTATGAGAATAATGACAATCCAAATACTAAGATTAGTTAAAAACTGCTTTAATTTAGAATTAGATTGTAGAAAAGCTGGGAGTACTAATAAGAGTATCCCTAGCATATAAACAAAGGGTAATATCTGATCTGCCATTTATATCGATGATAGCTTCATCTTTTTGGAATACTTTTTCTGAGGTGAATTTTTTATAACTGCTTGAGCACAACGCATGACCCCTCTTTTTTTATCAAAAGTCATTTTGGGTTCACCATACAATTTCCATCCGTTGGATATGGCCACCGTTACACGATGGCAAAATTCTGAAGTGTCGTCACTTGTAATAAATCTATAACCTTTCATAATCAGACCTTAACAAGTCCTAAATCATGTGTCTATGTTCAGTTTATTATTATTATTTTAAGTCTTTACGCTTCTACAGTCATTACTAATTTAATGAATAGCCAGCTGATCTTACGGTTCTAATTAATTCTTTAAATCCATCAATATTAATACTTTGTCTAAGTCTTCTTATATGAACATCAACTGTTCTTGTTTCAACATTGATATTATCAGACCAAACATTCTCTAGAATTTGATCTCTTGAGTAAACACGTTTAGGGTTTTTAATAAAAAAATTGATTAAATCATATTCCTTGGGTCCCAAATGAATTTCTTTGTTTTTTCTAAAAACACGTCGTGTTAATCTATCCACCTTAAGGTCTTCGAATTCAACAATATCAGAAACTAATGAGGGCTTAGATCTTCGAAGTAGCGCTTTTATTCTTGCAAGTAATTCTGGGAAACTAAATGGTTTGGTGACGTAATCATCTGCACCAGAGTTTAACCCTTTAATCTTATCTTCATCCTCACCCTTAGCAGTAAGCATTATGATTGGAATTTCTTTAAATTTTTTTTCTTTTTTTAAAATTTTACAAATTTCTACGCCAGAAAAATCAGGTAACATCCAGTCTAATAAAATAAGATCTGGAAATAATTTTTTAATATCTTCAATACCCTCATTGCCATTGTCTGATGATGAAACTTTATAACCTTCTTTTTCAAGGTTATATTTAACTAAAGTGATAATGGGTTGTTCGTCTTCTACAATATGAATGCTAACGCTCATTAGTTTGGATCAAAATCTTTACCTTTAGGTCTTGCTCCTTCAATATGTTCTCCCTCGATTAGATAAAATAAAGCTTCAGCGATATTAGTAATATGATCTCCTGCTCTTTCAATATTTTTAGTCACAAACAATAAGTGTGTTGCTAGATCTAAATTTTTTTTATCTTTGCTTAAGAAATTTGCAACTTCATTCATTGCGATATGTGTTAAATCATCTACTCTCTCATCTGATTTCCAAATTTTAACAGCAGCTTCTTTTGACTGGTTAAGATAAGCATCCAAAACATCTTTCAATTGTCTTTGAACTAACTCCCCTAATCTTTTTAAACTGGCAATTAACTCTTCTGGAAGATCGCGTGGTAAAGGTTTGATCTTTTTAGCAACACTTTTTGCTAAATCACCAATACGTTCAAGATCACTTGAAATTTTTAAAGTTGAAATAGTTAATCTTAAATCAATTGCCATCGGGGCTCTTTTAACGAGTACTGTTACAATCTGCTCTTCAATAGTTGCTCTTAACTCATTAATTTTTTCATCATTTTTAATAATGTTTTCAGCAGCTTCTTTATCAACTTTGATGATGGCCTCCATTGAATCTGTCAACTGAGCTTCAACTAAGCTACCCATTTTAATTAAGTTATCATTTAAACTTTGTAATTCATCCTCGTAGGATTTAACAATATGTGTAATATCTGACATGATTAACCAAACCTCCCTGTAATATAATCCTGGGTCATTTTATTTCCAGGGTTTTTAAATATTTTTTCTGTTGTATCCACTTCAATTATTTTTCCTAAATGGAAAAAGCCAGTTCTTTGAGAAACTCTTACAGCTTGGGACATTGAATGAGTAACAATGACTATTGTATAACTTTTTTTAAGTTCATCAATTAATTCTTCAATTTTAGCAGTGGCAATAGGGTCTAGTGCCGAACACGGTTCATCCATTAAAATAACTTGAGGATTTACTGATATGGCTCTTGCAATACATAATCTTTGCTGCTGACCTCCAGATAAACCTGTGCCTGCTTCATTTAACCTGTCTTTAACTTCGTTCCATAAAGCTGCTTTTTTTAAACTATTCTCAACAATTTCATCCATATCTGTTTTATTTTCTGCTAAACCATGAATGGTTGGTCCATAAGAAATATTATCATAAATACTTTTTGGAAAAGGATTGGGTTTTTGAAAAACCATACCAATTTTCTCTCGAAGCCCTACAACATCCAGATTTTTGTCAATGATCTCTTCATCATCTATTGTAATTGATCCTTCAACTTTACAAATATCAATAACATCATTCATTCTGTTTATGCATCTTATGAAGGTTGATTTTCCACATCCAGAAGGACCGATTAAAGCTGTAACTTCTTTGTCATAGATATCCAAATCTACATCAAAGAGTGCTTGTTTTTCTCCATAATGCACATTTAAATTACTGCTTTTAATTTTTATTTTATTATTTTTCATTACCACTTCCTTTCAAATTTTTGTCGTAAGTAAACTGCTATAAAATTTAATGTAATTAAAAAACTTAAAAGAACCATAATAGTTGCTGATGTTTTTTCTACAAACCCTCTTTCTGCTTGTTCAGACCATAAATAAACCTGTACTGGCAACGAAGCTGATGGATCCGTTGGAATAGATGGAATATCGACCACAAAAGCAACCATGCCAATCAATATTAAGGGCGCTGTTTCCCCAAGCGCTTGGGCCAAACCAATAATAGTTCCTGACAAAGTGCCTGGAATTGCTAAAGGCAGAACATGATGCGTAACTGATTGAACTTTAGATGCGCCAATTGCAAGTGCTCCTTCTCTAATTGAAGGAGGTACTGCTTTTAAGGAAGCTCTACATGGAATAATAATTCTTGGTAAAGTCATTAAGGCTAAAGTAATTCCTGCAACTAATGGAGTTGATCTTGGTAGATGAAAGGTCCCAAGCAAAATACCCAAACCTAATAATCCAAATACAATGGAAGGTACTGCTGCTAAATTATTTATATTAATTTCTATAAAATCAGTAATTTTATTTTTAGGAGCAAATTCCTCTAAATAAACTGAAGCTGCAATAGCGATTGGAAAAGATAATAATAAAGTAATTACAATGGTAAAAAATGAACCCACTAAGGCTCCACCAATTCCTGCAAGTTCAGGGTTTCTTGAATCTCCTTTAGTAAACAAATATGAGTTAAATATTTTATTAACTTTTCCTTCATTAACTAATTCGTCATAAAGATTTAATTGAAAATTATTAATCCGTCTTTGCTCTTCTGGAAGTTCTCTAGGGTAATTACCTTTATGCAATTGATCAAAATCATCTGATGCAGTTAGTTTTAATACAGTGGTTTGATTTAAAGCTTTTGGATTATCAAGTAAAAAGTTTCTTATTTCATATTCATAATCAGGACTAAATAAATTAATTAATAACTTTTCTTCGGTTAAACCATTAACTTTTTTTACTTTAAGAATACTATCAATTGCTAGTTCATAGTAATCTGTATTTTCTAAATCTTCGAGTGTAGGCGATTCACTTAATTCTAAAGTATCAGCATCAAAATTTACCTCAACATCTATAGTTGTTTTTAAAAATGCGCCACTGCCTTTTGAAAAGATAGCATTTAATAAAAAGATTACAAAAAAAATTGCTAGTAAAATAGAAGTTAATCCATAGAGCTTAAATCTTTTTTCAGCATTATGTCGTTTTTTTAATCGTTGCTCTTTATTCATATTTTTCTCTATATTTTTTAACAAATCTTAAGGCTATGTAGTTTAAAATTAATGTTGCAAAGAAAAGTGTTAAGCCCAATGCAAAAGCAGATTGTGTTTTTGGACTATCGAACTCCTGATCGCCAATTAATAACATTACAATTTGAGTGGTGATGGTAGTGGTAGACTCAAGTGGATTAATGGTTAGATTTGCGGCTAAACCAGCAGCCATTACCACAATCATTGTTTCACCAATGGCTCTTGATACAGCTAATAACACCGAGCCCACAATCCCTGGTAATGCAGCAGGAATTACAACATTTTTAATAGTTTCTGATTTGGTTGCTCCAATTGCATAAGATCCATCTCTTAAAGATTGAGGGACTGCATTAATCACGTCATCAGATAATGAAGACACATAAGGAATAATCATAACTCCCATTACCAATCCTGCAGCAAGAGCACTTTCAGAAGATACCTCTAAGTTTAACTTTTCACCTAATTCTCTAAAAAAGGGGCCAACAGTAAGCGCTGCAAAAAAGCCATATACAACTGTTGGAATTCCAGCCAGGATTTCAATAATTGGTTTAGAATATTTTCTAACTTTAGAACTTGCGTACTCTGCCATATAAATTCCAGAAAATAATCCAATAGGAACAGCTACAAGCATTGCAATCAGAGCTATAAATGCTGTACCAGCAAATAAAGGAACAGAACCAAAAGCACCTTTTAAATTTTCATATTCTAAAGCTGTAATTGCTGAGGCATCACTAACGAAAGCTCTTTGAGGACTCCAATTCATTCCAAACAAAAAATCAAAAATATTAATTGCTGAAAAAAATTTTAAACTTTCAAATAAAAGAGAGAAAATAATTCCCATTGTTGTTAATATAGCAACTAGAGAACATACAAAAAGTAATCCTGTTAAAATTTTTTCAACATCATGTCTTGCTTTATTATTTTTTGAAATTCTAAAAATCCCATATGAGATAGCAGCAATAAAAGTTGATAATAATAAAACAATTTTAGAATTTTGAGCAATTGTTTGTAAATTTTCATAATTCTTAACACCTATTTTAATTTCTTCAGTTAAGGTTCCTGAAAAATTACCCTCATAAAGTGATCTAATTTTTTGATAAAGTAAATTAAGTTGGTCCCCCGAATAATTTAAATCGTTTTGAATTAAAGTTTGTGAGATCAAATATTTAATAATCGCTGGTTCAAATATAGACCAAAATAATAATATAATTAATGCTGGTAACGCGCACCATAAAGCTAGATAATAACCATAATAATTTGGTAGAGCGTTAATCTTTATAGATTGTGTTGATGTAATTTTTCTAATTCTAGAGCGACCATATAAAAATGATAGATAGCTAAATATTGTAACTAATAATAAAATTATAATATTCATGAGCTTATGTATTACAGTTTTAATGTTACAGATTTGTTACAATTTTAAACTACAAATTGTACTAATAAAAAAGGCCAGAAGTTTATTCTGGCCTTGATTGTGTTTGAGGAATTTAAATTACTTGATGCTAATAGTGTTTAATTCGACCGCTGCAGTTCTTACAACATCATATTTTGCTTTAGCTAAAGGTACTAAACCGATCTCAGCTAAGTAACCTCTTGGTCCCATTGCTTTTTTTGACGTAAAATCTTTAATAAATGCGTCAATTCCAGGAACTACTCCAATATGTGCTTTTTTTACATAAAAGAATAAAGGTCTAGCTATTGGATATGAGTAATCTTGAATACCTTCAAGACTAGGTTTAACTCCTTCTATAGCTGCAGCTTTCACCTTGTCTTTATTGCCAACTAAATAGCTATAACCAAAAAAGCCGTATGCGTCAGGATTTGATGCTAGTTTTTGAACAATTAGAGTATCGTTTTCACCTGCTTCTACTGCATAACCGTCTTCACGGATTTTAGTACATTCGCTACTAGCTTTGTCACCAAAAAGTGCTTTTGCCTCTTTAGAACAACCTTTGCTCATTACTAAAGAATTCCATGCATCTCTTGTACCTGATGTTGGTGGGGCAATAAGAATTTCTATCTTTTTAGAAGGAAGTGATGGATCAATGTCGCTCCATTGTTTATATGGATTAGCAACCAATTTACCATCTACATCTACTTCATTTGCTAGTGCTCTCCAAAGTTGTTCTTTAGTAAAATTTGAATCTGGAGAATCTACTGCGTGAGCTAAAGAAATACCGTCATTTCCTACAATAATTTCTATAATTTCAGTTACACCATTTTTTTCACATAATGCTTTTTCTTTAGATTTTATAGCTCTTGATGCATTAGTAATATCTGGGTGATCAGTGCCAACACCAGCACAAAATAATTTCATACCCCCACCCGTTCCAGTGCTTTCAATTACGGGCGTTTTAAATTTTCCTGTTTTACCAAAATTTTCAGCAACAACAGTTGCATATGGGTAAACAGTTGATGACCCCACTATCCGGATTTGATCTCTTGCTTGAACATTTGACGCAAATAGCATCACCGTCAAGATTGATAAAATAATTTTAACATTTTTCATTTTTATTTTTCCTTTGTTTATTTATATTTAATTCTTATAAAATTTCTTTGTTTCAATTTTATTACAAGTTTATGAAACTTTTATGACAAAGAATATTTTATTATCTTCTAAAATTTTATACTTTTGGAAATTCAATGGTAAATTCAGTACCTTTTCCTTCAGTACTGATAATATCCATAGTTGCACGGTGTTGATTTACTATATGTTTAACAATAGCCAAACCTAAACCAGTACCCCCTGCATCTTTGCTTCTTGCAGGATCTACTCTGAAAAAACGCTCAGTGATTCGGGATAAATATTTTTTAGGAATTCCAACCCCTTGGTCTTTAATAGAAAACAAAATAGTGTCCATTTTCTTAACCAAGGAAATTTTAATGACAGTATCACTATCGCTATACTTGCAAGCATTATCAATTAAATTAGTAAAAATTTCTATTAATCTATTTCTATCTCCAGAAATTTTATAAGTATCATCTGTAATATTGTTTTCTATTTTTATCTTTTTTTTCTTAACAAGCTCTGAATTCAATTTAATCACGTGAGTTATTATTTCTTTTAAATCTAACTCAGTGGTGGGTCTAATATGTTCTTGTAATTCGATTTTTGACAATGAAAGTAAATCATTAATCAAATTTTCCATACGCTCCGTTTGTTGCATCATAATGGGTAAAAATTTCTTTTGCATTTCAAAATCATTTGAAGCATGACCATCATTTATTGTCTCTAATCCTAACTTAATTGACTGTAAGGGTGTTCTTAACTCATGAGAAACATTAGCAACAAAATCTGATTTAAATTGTTGTGTCTTATATATTTCAGTTAAATCTTTTAAAAATATTATTACAGAATGTTCATCTTCAGATTCATTTAAAGACTCAGGGATAATATTTACATTATAGAATTGAAAAATAGGAAGTTTAATTTCCACATCTAAAACTTGTGAACTTTTATCCTGAATTGCAAGATCAATACTTTCTAATAAATTAGCATCTCTTAAAATTAATGAAATATTTTTACCAATAATATCATTACCAAATCTAGCAACAGCGCTTTTATTTGCAAAAAAAACATTTTTAAATTTATCAAGGATAATTACTTGATCCATCATCTCATCAAGAAATATCATTTTTTGATCTTTTATTTTAATATCAGAGCTCATAATTTTAAAACCAGAGGTAGTATTATAACTCTTAAAATAAATTTGTAATTAATAATTAATTATATAGAAAGTTTTAATGACTCTTACACTGTTTTATACAATCGTCGGCTTTGCTTTAGCGGGGTACAGTGTTATTGCAAATGACTCAATTCAAACATTGGGAACTTTTATCGCGTCAAAACAAAAATGGTTTAAATGGTACACTCTTGCTAGTGCAGCATCATTTGTAATGATACTTGCTATTACTTGGGGCTGGTACAGTAATGATGGAGATATCTCTTACGGCAGACTAACAAGAATACCTTTCCAAGAAATACAATGGTATCACGCAGTGGCACCAGGAATACTTCTTGTATTAACAAGAGTTGGAATACCTGTTTCAACAACCTTCTTAGTTTTATCAGCTTTTGCATCAACAGTAGTACTTGAAAAGATGCTTATGAAAAGTGTTGTCGGCTATGGTCTTGCTGCAGCTGCTGCTTATATTTGCTGGATCGTTATCTCTAAATTTATTAATGAAAAATTAGATGAAGTTAATTACAAATGGATTTCCTTTTGGCGTAACTCTGTTTGGATAACTTCAGGCTGGTTATGGTGGGTTTGGTTATCTCATGATGTAGCAAACATTGCTGTATACCTTCCAAGACAATTAGATGTTGCTCTTTTATTAGTTGTTCTGGGTTACTTTACAGCACTACTTTTTTATATCTTCTACATTCATGGAGGGGCTATTCAAAAGGTTGTCTTAGAGAAAACTGGAACAAGATATGCAAGATCAGCAACTATAATCAATATTATTTATGCAGCTGTACTTTACTACTTTAAAGAGCTTAATGATTTACCCATGTCAACAACTTGGGTATTTGTTGGTCTATTATGTGGAAGAGAGTTAGCAATCGCATCAATGAATAAAGACTATAAGTTCAAATATGTGTTTCCACTAATTGGTAAAGACTTTCTTAAAATGATATTCGGATTAAGTGTGTCAGTTGGAATTGTACTTGCAATTCACTACATCATAATTCCAAATAATTGGTTTTAAGTATTAATTATTTAAGCTTAAACCTTGAGCACAAAAACTTAAAGATCAAATAGTTAAATTTACCAAGACCATAGAAATTAGGTGCAGGTTTTTTAGTCTTTAATTTTTTAGCTTTTTTCTTCTTCATAGCCAATATGGTTTTGTGTTTCGTTTGAATGTTTCAGGTTATAACAATCTGTGCAAAGTAAGATCACCTCTGGTCCTGAGCTTACTTGTGTTAAGATGGCTGTATCATCTCCACACTCACTGCACCCTGATAAACGTTTCTTCATTTATGTTTATTACGGGTAATTTGATTAATTCTATCAATATAATTTTTTATCTCAGGTTTATCTTGAGCTTTATTATCTTGTTTAGGGTTTTTCTTTCTTTGGTAATAATAATAAATAGGCATAACAACAGATAAGGCAACAATAATAATTGCTAATATGATTTCAGATGTTGTAACCATTTAATATTTAATGACAGGCTTGATTGAATTTTTTAAGTCTCCAATAATTATAAGGCCAGGGTGTTAAAAATCCCACAGTTAACATAATAGGTACCACCCACCAAGTTAGCATCGCTCCACCAGTTAAAAAATAATCTGTAGCGTTCATAGAAATTTCCATACTAACCATTGAGATGAAACTCATTCCACAGGCAGTCTTTAAAGCATTAATTAATTTAAAATTTTGTCTCATTAAAATAAAAGTTTCAAGCATAATGCTGGTTAATAAACCATTTATGATTGCTAAAGTCATAATGCCCAATACTGGAAAAGGAATTTTACTTAATTGAAAAAATAGTATGGTTCCAAAGTCACCAATTGCACAGCCGATAACACACCACATCGTATTCTTAGCACTTTTTCTCCACGTGTGTTTACACGACCAATGAAATGTGTCTGTTGCCATTTAATTTATTTACTTAAATTTATTTGATGTTTGTAATAATCATCTGGCCAAAAACTTTTAATGTAGGCTAAAACTGAATCTATATCTTTGTCATTTAATTTATCTCCAAAGGCACCCATTTTTCCTTCATAGTCACTAATTATTCCAACTAAACCATATTTAATAATTTTATGTAATGTCTCATCATCATGGTGCCAAGTGTGACCTGTACCATTTAAAGGCGGCGCTTTTCTATGGCCGTCTTCATCAACACCCTTCCAATTTTCAGCACCTGACAAATTAACTTGATGACAGCTTACACAATTATTTTGGTAGGCAATTTTACCTCTAGCAATCATTAATTGAGAATCTCTTGTGATTGGATAATGATTATCAGAATAAGAAATGCTACTTAATGATATAAGTAGAGTTGAAATTAGAAGTATTTTTTTCATAACTTATAAATTTATATATTAAAAATTGTTAGATTAATCTTATATTTTTTTAAGATTGATTGATTATAGTCCTTAATAATGAACAATTTTTTCTTATTTATTGTCACACTTTTTTGCTGGTCCCCTACTTGGTATGTCATCAAGTTTCAATTAGGTTACGTTGATCCATTAGTATCGGTGTTTTATAGATTTTTGATAGCTGCAATAGTTATTTTTGTTTATCTAATTTATAAGAAGAAAAATCTTAAATTTTCTTTAAATCAGCATCTTTGGTTTTTACTCTTTGGTGTTTGTCTCTACTCACTAAACTATGTTTTCTTTTATCTATCAAACACTTATTTAATAAGCGCATTTCCAGCAGTTGTCTTTTCAACGGTAGTTATTATGAATATTTTAGGAGAAGGCTTTTATTTTAAAAAGAAACCTTCTTTAAAAACTTTACTTGGAGCAACTATTGGGATGATTGGAATTATAATCATTTTCAATGATGAGATTTTCAATTTCAGCTTTGCTAATGGAACCCATGTTGGATTATTTTTAGCCTTACTTGGTACATTTTCTGCATCAACAGGAAATATGATTCATCAGAGAAACTTAAATAATAACTTTTCATTAATACCAACACTTGCGTATTCAATGCTTTATGGATCATTAGTTACTCTATTAATCACTCAGATAAAAGGTACTGAATTATTATTTGAATATAGCTTCAGTTATATCGCGTCCCTTGCTTATCTATCAATAATTGGCTCGATATTTGCTTTTATTTTTTATCTAAGATTATTAGAAAAAGTTGGAGCAGGACGAGCAGGTTATGTAGGAGTTGTTATGCCTGTACTTGCTTTATTAATCTCAACAATATTTGAAAACTTAGAATGGCAGCAAGATTTAATAATAGGCTTACCTATTTTAATAATTGGTGCAGTACTTGTTATTAATCAGAAAATTAAACCAATAAAATAATTTTTAAGATTTTTTTATTTATTACATTTACCGATAGAACCTAGTAAACATTTAGTTCCATCAATCCAAGTTGCATTGTTTAGATTGGCACCTTCAAAGGTAGCATTTAAAATATTAGCACCCGTTAAATCGGCTTCAAAAAGATTGCTGTTAGTAAAATTGGTCTCAATTAATGAAGAACCTTTAAAGTTTACTCTTGTTAAGTTCGCACTTGAAAAGTTAGCTTTTTCAAAAATACCCCCTTCAAGATTTGCTTCATATAAATTAGTTCTAATAAAAGAAGATTCTACAAAATTACCATTAGATAATATTGCATTCATCATTACCCCTTTATCAAAGGTAACTTTAATAAAGCTGATAAAAGAAAGATTAGAATTTGGTATATAGGCTCTACTTAAATCTTGGCCTTCTGAGAATTGACAATTAGAATAATCCACTCCATCAGTTGGAGCATCATCACAACCTGCTTTTGCACCGTTAGTTAACAATAAGCTTAAGACTAAAATGGTAAAAAGCTTAATAAAGCTAGTCCGCAATATCTTTCTCATATTAAATGCTAACAAATCATAGATTGAGAGTCTTCTATTAATTTAATTATAGATAAAATTAAGCTGCTATTATCGTTTTGGGAAGCCTTCTACTGTATAGAAGTTTCTTATCTTCTTTAGAGATACATAATAAGCGCTATCTCTAAATGATTTTTTAATTTGTTTTTTAGCATTATAAATTTCAATAAATGCATTTCTCATACTGTCTTCTAGTCCTGAAAAAGCTAAGTCCTCTTCATCAGCACCATGAATAATTTTTTTAATGGTGTCAAAATCTGTTTTAGTATTAGTTTTTTTATCTATTAGATCAATAATGTCTAATATTTTTTGTTCTTGAAATCTTTTTTCAACTCTACCAAAACGTATATGAGAAATATCTTTTACCCACTCAAAATAAGAAACTACAACACCACCTGCATTGACATAAATATCAGGGATAATCATAACTCCTTTTTCAAATAATTTTTGATCAGCCTCAAATGAAATGGGTCCATTTGCAGCTTCAATTATTAATTTTGTTTTAATTTTATCTACATTATCAATAGTGATTGCATTTTCTAATGCAGCTGGAATTAAAATATCACAATCTAATTCTAAAAGTTCGCTTGGATTATTTTTAAATTCTCCAAGTTTAGGATTATTGATAGTTTTATTTGTCTTATAAAATTCAATTAGTGTATTTATATCAATGCCTTTTTTATTATATAAATAACCATCAAATTCACCTATGGCTATAATCTTTGCATTATCTCTATTGTATAAATGTTTGGCTAAATTACTTCCAACATTACCAAACCCTTGAACTATAATTTCATTATCCTTTAATTCATTTTTCAATCCTGCTTCTTTAACAACATCTTCATGCCTAAATATTTCTCTAACTACTTCTTCAATACCTCTACCGGTCGCTTCTGTTCTGCCAGCAATACCACCTCTGTGTATTGGTTTGCCTGTTACACAGCCTCTATAATTTATATCATCAGGTTTAAGTGTTTTGTAGGTCTCTAAAATCCATTCCATTTCTCTTTCAGACGTTCCAACATCTGGGGCTGGAACATTTAATGCTGGAGAAATAAAACCTTTATTAATTAGTTTGCTTGCAAATGCTTTAGTAATTTCTCTAAGTTGAGGCATTGTGTAGTTCTTAGGATTAATTTTCAAACCCCCTTTTGCACCACCAAAAGGAATATTAACTATTGCACATTTGTAAGTCATTAAAGATGCTAAAGCTTCTGTATCATCTTGATCAACAGTTTCAGAATATCTTAGTCCACCTTTAGTTGGAAGAATATGCTCTGAATGAACCGCTCTCCATCCAGTAAAATTATTAATTTTTCCATCTAAGACAACACCCACATTTACTTTAATTAATGAATGAATAGATTTTAAATGCTCAAGTAAATCATCACTAAAGTTTAGTAATTTAGCTGATTTATCTACATGTAAGTTGACGTTATCTTTAAAACTCATTTTTAAAACTTATATATTAATAAAATTTATTAACTACTTTTATCTAAGACTAATTAGGCTTAGTCCAATATCCATAAACACAACGTGTGCCTCGTCTAGAGCAATCATAAGTATCATGTAAAACACCATCTTTAACAACCGTTATGTGTTTTGAACAAGATACAATTAAAGTCCCCCTTGGTAGTTCATCTTTTTTTAAATGCACTTTACAGCCTTGACCAATAAACATTGTTGGCGTCCACTGCCACCCAAGTTTTTCAAGATATTTCTTAACCACAACTCTATGAGTGCCTGATCTTGGGCTATCATTTTTTTGTTTTAAACTTCTAGCAAGTCTTGTTCTAGATGTAGTTCTAAATTCTTCATTAGCTTTATAAAGATCATCATAAATTTTTTGATAAGGAAGACCTGTTACAATTGCAATAGATCTAACTACACAGTCTCCTGCTTTTCCTTTATATCCGGCAGCCGCTCTGCCTCCATCATTGATTTGTAATTCTAGATTGCTACTTGAGAATAGTTTCTTAAAGAAATTCACGATTTAGTTTTATGATCTAAGATCTCAATCATACACTGAGTTGCGTATTCACGCCATTCCACAGCAGATTTATCCTTAAGGTTATTAAGGTGGCTCATGTTGCTATCTATATTTTCTTGATGTTTAGCTTTATCCACTTCATCCAGATTTTTTTCCATGTTAGTAAGATTGGTCTTCATTGCATTAATCCAACTATTGCCAAGCTCTACACATTTAACATCATCTTTCTCATCACAAATTTGTTTAAAGAAATTGAAAATAACATCATCTGCTTTTATCTCTTTGCTCATCTTATTTACCAATTAGTAAAGCAAGCAGTTGATAAAGTCTAGTTTCAATTAAAACGTGTTAACAAATTAGAGACGAATCAGATACATAATTGTTAAGAGGTAGTGGCGGGAGACTAAAACTACCTCTGTCCTCACCCTCTATTAAAAATACTTTTTAATTTTAGAAATAGTTTTAGCTAATAAATTTTTTGTATAAGGTTTTCCTTTAACCACCCAAACCGATAACGGCCAAGTACTATCTTTAGTAGATCTTGCAATTATATGAACGTGTAACTGAGGAACAATATTACCAATTTTTTCAACATTAAGTTTTTTTGTTTTAAATATTTTTTTCATTAACTTGCTGCAATGAACAATTTCCTTCATTAATAGCATTTGGTCTTTTGAGTTAAGTTCAGAAATATCAGTAATATTTTTTCGCTTAGGAATTAAAATGATCCAAGGAAATTTAGCGTTATCAATTAAACGAATGCTACACAGTTTTAATTCAGTTATTAAATGAGAATCTTTTAGAAAACTTTTACTTACTTTATTTGCCATTGTTAAACATTAATATAAATGTGTTCTATAAGCAAAAATTATTATAGGCTAAATTAATTATGGCTGACAAAAAAATACGATCCGTTGCTAAAACATTTTCATGGAGACTTTTTATTTTTATCTACTGGGTAATATTTGGATATATTTTTACTGGTAGTTTTAAAGGAGCTGGAATATTGGGACTAGGTTCTATAATTCCTCTTTTTTTTTATTATTTTCATGAAAGAATTTGGAATAAAGTTAAATGGGGTCTTAATTAAAATTCAAAGATTATATTTATAAATATTTTTTTATTTTATCAGAGACAATTACTTTATTGCTATTCATGTAATCTTCATGATTTTTTTCAATATTTTTTAATTCATAAAGATAATTGACCATCACACCATAAGATCTTTTAAAGCCAGTTTCTGAAATATTAGCATTAATTACAATATCTTCTACAATAGCTCCATTACCTAAATGAAATCTACTCACATCATTAACAGGTAACCCTTTTTGGTTTTTTTCATTAACAATATAATGTGCAACTAATTTCGTTATTGCTTCTTTATTTTTTACAATTCTACCATCACCTAGTTTTAAGTCTTGAGATTTTAAAAAGATAACATCTTGATCTTTTAGATCGCCTAAAATATTTTTAATCTTAGTTTCTTCTAAATAACTAAACCAATCAGCAAACCCTGGTATAGGTGATAAGGTGCCAAAGTTTTTAATATGAGGAAGCTCTTCTTGTATTTCATAAACTACTCTCTTTATTAAAAAATTACCCAAAGTTACTCTAGATAGGCCTTCTTGACAGTTACTAATTGAATAGAAAGTAGCAGTATCATAAGATTTTCCTTCATTATCAGTCGGCTTCATTAATTCTTGAATAGATCTACCAAGACCTTTTGTAAGGGCTACTTGAACAAAAATAATAGGTTCATCTTCAAGAGCTGGATGAAAGTAAGAAAAAAACCTTCTATCTTCTCCTAATCTTCTTTTAAGTTCATTCATATCTTTTATATGATGAACTCTTTCATATTTAATTATTTTTTCTAAAACTGCAGCCTTTGTATCCCATGTGATTTTAGAAAGTTTAAGAAATCCTGGATTAAACCAAGCTCTAAATAAATGTCTAAGATCATTATCTAATTCTGAAAGTTCTTTGTTGTCTTTTAATATTCTTATTAAATCTTCTCTTAATGCAACTATAATCGCTGTTCCATTTGGCGCCATATTCATTCTTCTAAAAAGTTCTCTTCTCTTACCTTCAGAAACTTTAAATAAATTTGACAAAGTATTTTCGTTTTGAGATTTGGTATATTTTTCAATTGCTTCGTTAACTTTTGTAAAGCTAGGCTTATATTTCTCATTAATTTTTTTAAAAAATAATAATTTATTTTCTGGAGATAGTGATTGATATAGTTCAGTAATATCTCTAGCTACAGTTATTCCAAATGCTGCACCTTTGTGTGAAATTAAATCATCACATAAAAAAAAAATAGATTCTAAGTCATTTTTTTTAATCTTTTTTATACTAAAAAGTTTTTGACCTGCATCAGCAATAGATGAAATTATCTCTTTAAAATTAAACATAATTAATTATATAATATTTAGATATTCAACGAAAGATCTTATGGATACTATAAGTAAAAAAGTACCAAAAATTTTACTTAATAATTTTTTATCTATTTTATAAACAGCTTTTGCTCCCAACCTAGCCATAATCATTGTAACTGGAACAAATACTGCAAACCCTAATAAATTTATATAACCTACACTAAAAGGTGTGTTGATATTATCAATTATCTTTCCACCCATAATCATTGTGATCGTTCCACTAAGTGAAATCAAAAAGCCAACTGCTGCAGCTGTACCAATAGATTTTCTTATGTCATAACCAAAAGTTCTCATAAATGGTACCATTAAAGATCCACCACCAATACCTAGAGGAACTGAAATAAAACCAATCACAATCCCTGAGATATTTTTGACAATGTCAGAAATTGTTTTGGGATTTTCAACAAGTTTTTCTCTAAGAAAAATAAAAAATAAACCCACCATAAAAGCAAATATTGAAAAGAATAATACTAAAGTTGGTGTCTTTAAATTAACTGCTAAAAAAGTTCCAGCAATAACACCTATTAAAATAAATATACCAAAAGATTTTACCATCTTGAAATCTACTGCATCATATTCCATATGAGTTTTGGTTGAAATTATTGAAGTTGGAATAATAATCGCTAAAGAAGTTCCAACAGCTAAATGCATTCTGGTTACTAATTCAAAATCTAATACTGTAAAAGCATAATACAAAGCTGGAACCATTATAATTCCACCACCAACACCTAGTAATCCAGCCATAAATCCTGCAACAGCTGCAGATATTGCAAGGACCGACAGTAGGTTAATTATCTCACCATAGTTTAGGTTTTCCATTATGAGTTAGCTTGATTAGCTTTTTCGTTATTTTGCACAATGGTCATTATATGTTTTGATTTTTGAAAATCAGAATCTCTTGCCATCATATTATCACTTAAATATCTCTTCCATTCTTTTGAGCCTATTTGACCGTGATATAATCCAACTGTGTGTCTCATAATATGATTTACTTTTGTGCCAAGCTTAACTTCTTTCTCAAGGTATTCTAGTAGTTTTGCAGCTATTTCCTCTCTTGTTGGCTGTTCTTTTGTTCCAAAAATTTTGTTTTCAATCTCAACTAAAGAATAAGGATTTTGATAGATAGACCTACCAATCATCACTCCGTCACATAAAGTTAAATGGTTTTTAATTTCATCAATCTTTGAAATCCCTCCATTAATAATAATTTCTAAATCTGGATTTTCTTCTTTAACTCTATAAACCATTTCATAGTTCAGTTTTGGAATATTTAAATTTTGCTTTGGTGACATTCCAGTTAAAATAGCCTTTCGAGCATGCAATATAAAAGTTCTACATCCAGCACTTTTCATCTTTAGTATAAAATTATTTAAATAATTAAATTCTTCAGTGTCATCAAATCCTATTCTAGTTTTTGCAGTAACTGGAATATTGCAAGCATTAACCATTGAGTCGATACATTCAGCAACAAGATCTGGCTCTCTCATCAAACAAGCACCAAACATATTTTTTTGAACCTTTTTGCTAGGACAACCTAAATTAATATTAATTTCATCATAACCCATGTCTTCTGCAATTTTGGCAACTTCAGCTAATTCCGCTTTATCAGATCCACCCACTTGTAATGCTAAAGGTTTTTCTTCTGAACTATAAGATAGAATTTTTTTTCGATCTCCATGAATTGCAGATTTTGTTGCAACCATTTCTGAATACAGCATAACATTTTTGCTCATCAATCTTAGAAAGTAACGATCATGACGATCCGTACAATCCATCATGGGTGCTACTGAAATTTTTCTATTAATTTTTTTTTTAATATCCAAGAGGTTTACCCATTAGTTTATCAGGCAACCACGTTACTATCTCAGGGAAGATGCATAATATTACTATAGATAAAACCATCATCATCATAAATGGAAATGATCCCCTTAAGATTGTAGATAGACTTACATCAGGTGTTATTCCTTTAATTATATAAAGATTTAATCCAACAGGTGGTGTTATTAAGCCTATTTCCATATTTATTGTAAACACTATTGCAAACCAATACGGATCAAAACCCAATGTAGTTATCACTGGTAACAATATAGCTGAAGTCATTACAATGACTGCAACTGGTGGTAAAAAGAATCCAGCAACAAGTAAAAACACATTAACAATTAAAAAGATCATCCATTTATTGCTACTTAACTCAATCATACTTTGAGCAAGCGATTGGGTTACGTAAAGTTGAGATAATGTGAATGCAAATAGATAAGAGGCTGCAATAATAAACATTATCATAACACTCTCTTTCATTGAAACTTTAACAATATTCCATATTTTTTTAGGCTGATAAATTTTGTAAACAACTGCAATCATTACAAAAACTAAGAATGCTCCAACACCAGATGCTTCAGATGGTGTAGCTACACCTCCATAGAGAACGTATAAAACTCCAACAATAATAGCTAAGAACGGAAAAATTCTAGGAAGAACTTCAAATTTTTCTCTCAACGTTGGTGGTTTTCTGTTTCTTAATAATTTAGCTGCATTTTTATCAATGAAGTAACTGTGTATTAGTGCCCAAACAGCAAAAAGACTGGCCAACATAAAACCAGGAATAATACCTGCTAAAAATAATCTTCCAATAGAAGTACCTGTTGCCATTCCATAAACAATTAAAACTATACTTGGTGGAATTAAAACCCCAAGCGTTCCTCCAGCTGCAATTGTACCGGTAGCTATTTGGTCTGAATATCCTCTTTTTCTCATTTCAGGAATTCCCATAGTTCCAATAGCAGCACACGTTGCAGGACTTGACCCACTTAATGCTGCAAAAATTGAACACGCTCCAATATTAGAGATTACTAAGCCACCAGGAACTCTCCATAACCATCTATCAAGACCAGTATAAAGATCTTTTCCAGCGGGAGAGTTGGCTACAGCCATTCCCATAAGAATAAACATTGGGATTGATAGTAAAACAAATGAATTTAAGCCTGCATAAAATGTTTCTGCAAAAACATCTAGCATTTGAAATCCTTCAAAAGCGATTAATAAAGCAATTGAGACAAAACTTAAACCAAAAGCAATTGGAATTCCTGAGAACAAAACTATTAAAGTAAAGATAGCAACTATTAGTGCAATCATTAAAGGATCCATTATCTTAAATCTCCTTCATCAAACAGTTTAATTATCTCAGCAATATATTGAAGTATCATTAATATTGAGCCTATTAACATTGAAGAATAAGGTATCCACAAAGGAGGATCCCAAACTGTTCCTGTAGTATAATTTTTAACAAAAGCTTCCTCTACCATCAAAAAACCAAAGTAAAACAGTATTAAAAAAAAACCTAAACTTATAAATGAAGTAAAAATCTTCAATTTAATAATATTTCTGTTTGATAAAAAATCGTAAATCCATTCCATGCTTACGTGCGCTTTTTCACTTAAAACATAAGCACTACCAATAAAAGTAGATGCAACAAGTAACATGGTAACTAATTCAGTTTGCCAAGTAATAGCACGTTGAAAAAAATATCTTTCAAAAACAAGTTCAACAATGACTAAAATAGATAAAATTAAAGCTCCTACTGCGAAAGCACCACAGGCTTGAGAAGCATAATGACAAAAATTAAGATATTTTTTTTTCATAAAAAAAGAACCCCTAGTTATTTTCATAAATAGGGGTTCTTTATATATTATTTTATTTAACTGCTAAAGCCATTTCCATAAGTTTAGCACCACCTGGTACTTCCTCAGCAAATGATTTATGAGAAGTTTTCTTAGCTATTTCTATCCATGCAGCATGATCTGCTTCAGACATATATACTAATTCAACACCAGCTGCTTTGTAAGCATCCTCAAATTTTTTATCTAAATTTGCTACTTGTGCTGTCATATATTCCTCAGCTACTTTTCCAGCTTTCATAAGAGCTTTTTGTTGCTTTTTACTTAAAGCTTCAAAAGATTTCTTAGACATAAGGATTGGTTCATACATAAACCATAAACCAAATTTTCCTGGAGGTGTTGCACATTTAACTTGTTCGTAAATTTTGTAACTAACAAAACTTCCTGAACTAGTATTAGCACCAGTTAATACACCTGTTTGTAGACCAGTATAGATTTCTGAAGATGGCATACTTTGTATACCTGCTCCTGCACCTTCAAGCATTTGGTTAAATGCTTTTCCAGCTGCTCTCATAACTTGACCTTTAACATCACTAGGGTTTCTTATGCATTTTGTTTTTGAAGCAAAACCACCGCCTAACCAAGCATCAGATAAAACAACTACACCTGCATCGTTAATAATCTTTTTTATCTCTTTCATCATTGGAGATTTATTAAATCTCAATGCGTGATCATGATTTTTAACTGTTCCAGGCATTAATGTTGCACTGAATTCAGGATGAAATTTCGAAGCATATCCTAATGGAAAAGCTGAAATATCTAGTTGACCTGTAGTCATAGGTTTCCATTGCTCTCTA
This sequence comes from Candidatus Pelagibacter sp. PS_44, assembly GCF_059417735.1. Lineage (NCBI taxonomy): Bacteria > Pseudomonadati > Pseudomonadota > Alphaproteobacteria > Candidatus Pelagibacterales > Candidatus Pelagibacteraceae > Candidatus Pelagibacter > Candidatus Pelagibacter sp. PS_44. The sequence continues at coordinate 374,173 of NZ_CM182063.1, read as the reverse complement.
GGTTTATATAAAGATTTTGCTGGATAAATTCTAATATCAATATCAACATTAGCTTTTTTAACCTCATCAGCAATAATTTGAACCATCTCATGACGCGGGTCAAAAGATCCATCAGCTCTAGGTGTACCAGGCCATTGGTGACTTGCTTTTAACGTTACCGCATAAGCAGATCCAACAGTTGATAAAGCCAAAACTAATGCTGTAAAATATAAAGATACTTTTTTTAACATTGCTCTCTCCTCTATTATTAATTAAGTAATGTATTTAATTAGAGATATTGATAAGAGTCAAGACTACATAATTACAGTACAAAATATGGATGGTCCTTTAAAAAACTTACTTGTTCTTGACCTAACTAGAGTACTAGTTGGTCCTTATTGCACGATGATGCTCTCAGATTTAGGCGCACGTGTAATTAAAGTTGAAGCTCCTGAGGTTGGGGACGACTCTAGAAAGTTTGGTCCGTTTATTGAGGATTATTCGGCATACTTTATGTCACTAAATAGAGGCAAAGAAAGTATTGCTCTTAATTTAAAAAATGAAGATGATAAAAAAATATTTGATAAAATTTTAGCTAAGGCAGATATTTTAGTTGAGAATTTTAAACCAGGCACCTTAGAAAAATGGGGTTATGGTTGGAAAGATATTTGTAAAAAATATCCAAGACTAATTTATGCATCGGCATCAGGCTTTGGACAAACGGGTCCATTAAAAGAATTACCTGCTTACGATATGGTTGTTCAAGGGATGGGTGGTTTAATGAGTGTTACCGGTCAGCCTAATTCTGAACCAACAAGAGTTGGTACTTCTATTGGTGACATTACCGCAGGTTTATTTACAACCGTTGGAATTAATGCAGCTCTTTATGATAGAGAAAAAACTGGTAAGGGAACTTTTATTGATGTTTCAATGTTAGATTGTCAAATTGCAATTTTAGAAAATGCTATTGCAAGATATCTTGCAAAAAATGAAATACCAAAACCTATGGGATCACGTCACCCTTCGATTGCACCGTTTGAAGCATTTAAAACAAAAGATAGTTACATCATAATTGCTGCAGGCAATGAAAAACTATTTGAAAAACTATGTAATGTTTTAGATATTTCTGAAATTGCTCACGATCCAAAATTTAATACTAACTCTTTAAGATCTCAAAATATGGAAGATCTAAAAAAAATACTTGAAGACAAACTTGGTGCGAAAAATACAAGTGATTGGGTTAGTAAAATGGAAAAAGAAAAAATACCATGTGGTCCTATCTTTAATATCAAAGAAGCTGTTGAAAACCCTCAAATTGAAGCTCGGAATATGATTGTTAAAGCTCATCATAAAGTTATTGGCGATTTTAAACTAGCAGGTAATCCAATTAAAATGTCTAACTATAAAGATGAAAAAACACGTGGGGATATTCCAGATCTTGATGAACACAGAGAAAAAATCTTAAAGGAATTTAGTAATTAACTGTTAGGTTCAGTTTCTTCTGAGCTATCTTCTGTAGTTTCACTTTCAGCTAGTTGATCTAAAGAAACTGCTGTCTCCTCGTCTCCCGCTTCTAACTCAGCATCAACATCAACTTCTGGTTCTGCTTTTGCAGTTAATTCTTCTAAATCATCAGATGATACTTGAATTTTTTCTGGAATTTTTCTAGCTCTTTTTGATGGTAAAATAGGAGTTCCACTTATAGAAATTTCACCTTTGTACATGCTTTCAAAATCATCACCAATAATTTCATCATCATCCGTACCATCATCAACTTGCTCAACATGTTTTCTAAGTTTATGAACAGCACTGTCAGTTAAATCTGAAACTTGAATAGTGCCTTCTGCAATTTCTCTTAAAGATATAACTGTATTTTTGTCATTATCTCTATCTAGAGTAGGTTCTAATCCTGAATTTAATTGAACGGCTCTTTCTTTAGCAACTAATACTAATTCGTAAGGACTTTCTACTTTATCTATGCAATCTTCTACAGTTACTCTAGCCATGCGCAGTATCTATACAGTGCTTAAAAAAAAATCAAGGTTAATTTTATAAATATTGAGAATTAAGCTTACTCTTAATGAGAAATAGCAGTGATATAGCTATTAAAATATAAGATCCTGAAACTAGAGCAATTTGCTCTATAGAAAATCCATTATCTATAAGTATTCCAAAAAGCGCTGTTCCAAAGGCTGTTGAAAATACCATTAAAGCAGTCGTTAGTGCTTTGATTGAACCAATGTATTTTACACCATAAATTTCAGCCCATGTAGCTGAACCTAAAACATTAGCTAATCCGTTTGAAATTCCAACTAAACCTAAAAAAACAAATGATGACATTGGAGAGTTAAAGTAAAAAAGTACAACCATTGCAATTAATAATGGGATATTCATGTAAATAATTAATTTACGACTACTAAATTTATCAATTAAAAAACCAGATAAAAATAAAGTAACTACAGATAGAATTGAGTACACCATAAAAGATTGTGCAATAACATAGGGTCCCCAATTTTTAGAAGATACAATAAAAGATTGATAAACAAATGTCCCTGTTGCAATCCAAGGCATTGCTAACATACTTAAACAAATAATATAAAATCGATAATCTTTTAAAACTTCAGCTCTAGTCCACTGCTTTATATCTTTAGTTTTAATTTCTGTAACAGTAGATGTTTCTCTAGAGTCTAATTTAATATTCTTAACTAATGTAAAAGTTACTATAGGTAAAACAATAATAACTAGTAGTGAAATTGCTGTCCATATATATCTCCAATCAATAAAAGTTAATAAGAAAATAACTAATAATGGTAAAATAAATTCAGCTAACGATAAACCAAGCCAAGTTGTGCTTAGTGCGCGTCCCCTAGTCTTTTCAAAAAATCTTGATATTGTTGTGGTTGCAGTGTGAGACATTAGTCCTTGACCTGATAACCTCATTAAGAAAATTGATAAAAATAAAAAAGCGACTGATGAAATTTTAGAAAATAAAAAACAAGAGATCGCTAGTAAAGCAATGACGTAAGATGCAAATTTTAAAATATTAAAGTCATCTATTTTTTTACCAACCCAAACAAGTATAAAACTACTTAACAAAGTAGCAGATGCATAAATTGATCCAAACTGACCATGGGTGATGGAAAGTGCGCCCCTTATACTTGAATTAAATAGTCCTAAAAAAAAACTCTGTCCAAAACTTGAAAAAAATGTAAATATAAATCCAAATAGAATTACTTTAAAATTCAAACTTTTAAACATAGGAAATAAAAATTATGAGCAATGTTGCATTTATAGGATTAGGTGTCATGGGTTATCCAATGGCAGGTTATATATCAAAAGCAGGTCATAATGTAACTGTTTATAATAGAACTACTGCAAAAGCTGATAAATGGGTTGCAGAATATAAAGGGACAAAAGCAGACACACCTGCAAAAGCTGCTGAGGGTGCTGACTTTATATTTACCTGTGTTGGTAATGATAATGATTTAAGAGAGGTTACTTTTGGTGATAACGGTATCTTTAAAACAATTAAAAAAGGTTCCGTTTATATTGATAACACAACGGCCTCTGCAACAATTGCTAGAGAAATAAATGAGTTTGCTAAAAAAAATGGTTTTGGTGCATTAGATGCACCAGTATCAGGGGGTCAAGCTGGTGCTGAAAATGGTGCACTAACAGTGATGATCGGTGGAGATCAAGCTGATTTTGATAAAGCTAAAGACATCATTGATTGTTATAGCAAAAAAATGAAATTATTAGGTGGCGCTGGTAATGGCCAATTAGCAAAAATGGTTAACCAAATTTGTATTGCAGGTCTTGTTCAAGGTTTGTCTGAGGCAATAAATTTTGGAATGAAAGCTGGTTTAAACATGGAAGATGTAATTGAGGTTATATCTAAAGGCGCGGCTCAATCTTGGCAAATGGAAAATAGATATAAAACAATGATTGATGATCAGTTTGAATTTGGTTTTGCAGTTGATTGGATGAGAAAAGATTTAAAAATCGCAATGGATGAAGCTAAAAATAATGGTTCCCTACTTCCAGTAACTGAAGTTGTTGATAAATATTATGCTGAAGTTCAAAAAATGGGTGGAAACCGTTGGGACACCTCTAGTTTGATCAGAAGACTTAGCAAATAATCCATAATGCAACCAGCATACTACGAAGATTTTGAGGAAATCAAAAATAAAATCTGGTCCATGCTGGACAATGCAATAAAAGATAGAGGTTCTCAATTTAGAATTCCTGTGTTTATCTGTGGTGACCAGGATGATTTTGATGGAAGAATTGTGGTCCTTAGAAAATCAGATAGAGAAAATAATCTTGTTCAATACCATAGTGATATCAGATCAGATAAAATTGCTAAATTAAAATCAAATAAAAACGCTGCAATGTTATTTTATGACAAGGATGAGAAGATCCAAGTTAGACTTAAAGTTGAATGCATTGTTAATCATGAAAATGATATTACAAAACAATCTTGGTTAAAAACAGGACATATGAGTAGAAAATGTTATTTAGTTGATAACGGACCAGGAACATTATCTGAAATTCCAACTTCAGGACTAAAACCTGAACTAGATAATTTTGAATTTACCATGGAGCAAAGTGAAGTGGGATATAAAAATTTTACTGTTATTCAATGTAAAATTAAATCTATAGAATGGCTTTATCTAGCTGCTAAAGGTCACCGTCGTGCTAAGTTTGATTTAGAGAATAAGAAGGATACCTGGTTAATTCCTTAAAATACTGACTTAGAGTATTTTTTCCAGTTATCCTGGTAATGGATAGCGTTTTCAGTAATTAATTTTGTCTCTTCTTTTGAGACCTGTCTTACAATTTTACCAGGAGATCCAACAACTAGAGAATTGTCAGGAATGACTTTGTTTTCTGTGATCAATGCATTAGCTCCTATGATGCAATTTTTCCCAATTTTTGCACCATTTAAAATGACAGCACCAATTCCAATTAAAGAATTGTCTTCAATGGTGCATCCATGAAGCATAACTAAATGACCAATAGTTACATCTTTACCTATTTTTAAAGGAAAACCTGGATCAGTATGAAGTACGCTTCCATCTTGAATATTTGATCCTTCACCAACATAAATGTTTTCAATATCCCCTCTTAAAGTTGCATTAAACCAAATACTAGTATTTTTTTCTAAAGTAACATCACCAATAATTGATGCATTGGGAGCTACCCAATTTTCACCTACATTTTTAATTTTTTTATTTTCCAAATCGTAAAACATAACTATATAATGTTTATCATGCCTCCACTAAAAACACCAATATGTGATTTTGGAACAAACGCTAAAGAATTTAAACTAAAATCTACCGACCATAAGCTTATTTCTTTAAGTGATATTAAGGGTGATGCTGGGACCTTAATAATGTTTATTTGTAACCACTGCCCCTATGTAAAGGCTGTCATTAAAGACATTGTTGATGACTGTAAAAAATTAGAAAAACTTGGAATAAAATCAGTAGCTATTTCTGCTAATGACACGATTAATTACCCTGAAGATAGTTTTGAAAATATGATTGAATTTGCAAAGATACATCAATTTAATTTTCCATATCTTTTTGATGAAACTCAAAAAGTTGCAAAAAGTTATGATGCTGTTTGTACCCCTGACTTTTTTGGATTTAACCATAACCTAGAATTACAATATAGAGGTAGAATAAGAGAGTTAGAAAATTTAAAACCAGTAAGAGCTGGTGATAGTGATTTATTTGTAGCAATGAAGCAAATAGCTGAAACAGGTAAAGGTCCAGAAAAACAAATTCCAAGTATAGGTTGTGGTATTAAATGGTTGGATAGTTAATGTATTTAATTGTTACAAAAACATTTCCTCCAGAGGTGGGAGGCATGCAAAACTTAATGTGGGGTTTAGCAAATGAACTTTCAAAACATCACATGATAAAAGTTTTTGCTGATTTTTATGAAAATCATAATTTTTTTGATGAAGAGGTATCTTTTTCAATAGAACGAGTTGGTGGAATAAAACTTCTTAGAAAATTTAGAAAAGCCCAACTTATTAATGAATTTATTAGAGAAAATAAGGTTGACGGTATAATTGCTGATCATTGGAAAAGTCTAGAACATCTTAAAACAAATAAAAAAAAGGTTTGTTTAATCCACGGTAAAGAGATTAATCATGAAAAAGGTACCTCTCTTAATAAAAGAGTATTACAAGTTTTAAATAACGTTGAAACGATTGTTGCAAATTCTGAAAATACTAAAAATTTAGCTGTTTCATTGGGGGTTCAGCAAAATAAAATTATAGTTATTAATCCTGGTGTTGATCCAGTTGAGGAATTGGATAAAAAAACTTTAGATAAAGTAGAGAATTTATTAAAACATAAATCTCCAAGACTTATTACAGTCTCTAGATTTGATAAAAGAAAAAATCATGAAAAAGTAATCATGGCTCTTCGAAATTTAAAACAAATCTACCCAGGTATTGTCTATATTTGTGTGGGCTATGGAGACGAGGAAGAAAATATTAAAAAATTAGTAGCAGAGTTGGGCCTTCAGCCTCAAGTGATGTTTTTTAAAGATATCTCTAATGAATTAAAAAATGCATTAGTTGCTAAATCAGATATTTTTATCATGCCATCAGTAGTTCATAAAAAATCTATTGAAGGATTTGGTATCGCTTATGTTGAGGCTGCACAATATGGATTGCCTTCTCTTGGAGGAAAAGATGGAGGTGCGGCAGATGCAATCGAACATGAAAAAACAGGTTTAATATGTGATGGTAATAAATTAGATGAAATTTATTCATCAATCAATTTGATGTTAGAAAATAATAAATTCCTTGAGTATGGAAAAGCTGCCAAAGAAAATTCTACTAAATTTAAATGGAGTTCAATTATTGAAGAATATAAAAAAATATTAAATTAATATTTTTTCTAACACTTTACTTGCACTTAATTTTTCTAAATCATCCACTTGTATTGCTTTAAAATTTTCTCTTTCAATACTAACTTTAAAAGCTGTTGTGTGTTTACCAAATAAGGTCAAACCTTTTGCACCAAGATGGGCTGAGATATGAGCTGGACCCGTGTCATTTGCAATAACAAATGAACTTTCTTTAATCAAACTTGCAAGCTGAGAAATATCTAAAGCTTTACCATTATCTAAAATTGAAACAGCATTAATATTTTTTGCATCATCAATTTCAGAGGGACCAGGGGCTACTACTACTTTAATTTGGTCTTTATATTTATTTTTAATTAACTCTATTAGTTCATTGTAATGAGGCCATTTTTTATGAGTTAGATGAGCTGAACAAAATGGAAATAAAACAATATATTTATCTAAATAAAGTTTTTGTTTAAGATTATTAATATTAGTTACAGCCCAATTAAAGTCTGGTTTCATAGTATGTTCAGTTTTAATTCCAGAAGTTTTAAGTTGATGATCAAATCTATTCAAAACTGGATTTTTATCAAACTCCTCTTTTGAAATATTGCTTGGCAAAGTAGTCTCTGAACTAGACCAAATATTAAAATTTGCTTTTGGAAATAAAATATTTTTATAAAATTTTGTTCTAGATGAGTTTTGCAAATCATAAACCTTTTTAAAACTCTTCTTTTTCAAGTTTCCCATTAACATATATAGATAAATTAAATTAAATCTTGATTTACGTTTGTCTAAAATAACATTATGTACAAATGAGTTTTTTTTAAATAATTCAAAATAAGGTTTTGTTGTTAATATATGTATTTGATCATCTTTATGATTTTCAGAAATATCTTGAATTGCCCCACATGCTTGAGCTATATCTCCTAAAGAACCATGTTTGATAACTAAAATATTAGACATATTTCTAACAACTTAACATAGTATAAATTTTTATGAATAAAATTCTAGTTGAAGTATCTGTGGGTGAACTTTTAGACAAAATTTCTATTTTAGAGATTAAACAAGAAAAAATTAAAGATCCTGAAAAACTAAAATTTATTAATACTGAACACAGTATTTTAAAAGATCAATTAGATAACAATGTTAAATCTGATGAAAAACTTAATACTCTTTTTCAGTCCTTAAAAGATATTAATGCAAAATTATGGGTGATTGAAGATGACAAAAGATTGTGTGAAAAAAATTCTGATTTTACTGATAAGTTTATTAAACTTTCAAGAGATGTTCATTTTTTAAATGATGATCGTGCAAAAATTAAGCTAGAGATGAATAATCATACAGGCTCTAAAATAAAAGAGATTAAAGAATATACGTCTTATTGAAAGCTATATTTTTTTTCTAAATACTTTATCAAGTTATGAATGATAAAAGTCATAAATAGATAAATTCCACCTGCTAAAAGAAATACCTCTAAGGGTTTATAAGTAGTTGAGACGATGTGTTTAGCAACACCAGTAATATCCATTAAGGTTACAGTGCTAGCAAGTGATGTGCCTTTCATCATTAATATAATTTCATTTCCATAAGCAGGTAGTGATTGTCTTATTGCGACTGGAATTTGAATTTTATATAAAATTATTTTATTTGTTATCCCAAGGCTTTTGCCCGCTTCTATTATTCCAGGTTTTATTGTTTCAAAAGCAGATCTTAATATTTCAGAAGTATAAGCGCCCGTATTTAAAGCGAATGCAATAATTGCACACCAATAGGGTTCCTTTAATATAACCCAGAGAAAAGTTTCTCTAAGCCACTCTATTTGTCCAAGGCCAAAATAAATTATAAATATTTGAACTAATAAAGGAGTTCCTCTAAATAAATAAGAATAGCCATAAGCAAACTTATTAATGAATGGATTTTTATTAAGTCTTAAAACTGCAAATATAAATCCAATAAATAAACCAATAATTAATGAAATTGATAGCAATTTTAAAGTAACTAAAGCAGCGCTAAGTAGTTTTGGTAAACTAGTAAGCATTAAATCTAAATCCATTAAAAGCCCCTACTGTATTTAACTTCAAGTCGATTGATTAACTTCATACTTATAAAGGTTAACATTAAATATAAAACTGCAGCAAAAGAATAAAAGAATAATGGATCTCTTGTTGAACCTGCCGCAATATAAGATTGTCTCATGATTTCTACTAAACCAGTAACTGATATTAATGATGTGTCTTTTAAAGTAATTTGCCAAACATTACTTAAATTTGGAATGGCTAGTCTTAACACTTGAGGTAAAATTACTTTTAGAAAATAAATATATTTTTTAAAACCTAAAACCTTACAAGCTTCAAATTGACCTTTATCAATTGATTGAATGGCACCTCTAAAAACCTCTGTTGAGTATGCCCCTGAAATAATACCAATTGCAACTGATCCGGTAATAAATGCATTAATTTCTATATATTCATAATAGCCAAATATTGATGCAACATACATTATGGCTCCACTACCACCAAAAAACAAAAGGTAAATTACGAGTAATTCTGGTACTCCCCTTATTACTGTTGTGTAAATGTTTCCAATAAAATTTAAAATTTTGTTATTTGATAGTTTTAGAGGTGTAAAAATTAATGAAAATAAAAAACCAATTAACATTGCAGTAACTGCTACTGCTATTGTCATTAGAGTTGCATAAAACAACTCGTCTCCCCAGCCTGTTTTTCCGAATGATAAAAGATCCATATCGAAAGGGCGACTAAATAAATAGTCGCCTTTTCAAAATATTATTTACATAGAAGCGTCAAAGCCAAAATGCTTGATCGCTAATTTGCTGATGATTCCTTGTTTTCTAGCAGTGTTAATTGCTTTGTTGAAATCTTTAAGAAGTTTTGCATCTCTTGTACCGATTGCATCATCTCCAGCTTGTCTAATTCCAACACCAACACCATTACCAAAAGCACCACCTGAAAAAGTAGGTCCAACTAATACTACTGGTTTTCCTGATTTGTCCGCATAATCAGTGAATGCAACTGCTGCTGCTAATGCAACATCACATCTACCAGAAGTTAAGTCTAAATTTACTTCATCTTGAGTTTTGTAAGTTCTAACATTTACTTTACCCACATCACCAGATTCTAAAAAGTTTTGGTGAATAGTTCCAGTTTGTGTACAAACAGTTTTTCCAGCAAGTGCAGCAGTTAAAGTCTTAAGAGTTTTTTTAACAGCACTTCCACCTAAAGTTAAATTAATACCTTCTGGTGTATCCATACTCTCTAAACTTGAACCTTTCATTACCGCAAGGGCTGCAACTTCATCTGCATAACCTTGTGAAAAAGTAATTGTTTTTTGTCTTTCAGCGGTAATTGACATTCCTGCCATGATCGCATCAAACTTTCTCATTAATAAGGCTGGAATCATTCCATCCCAATCTTGCTCAACAATTGTACATTCACGTTCCATAATTGCACAAAGTTCTTGAGCTAATTCAACCTCAAAACCAATAAGATTGCCTGATGCATCCTTAGAGTTCCAAGGAGGGTAAGCACCTTCTGTTCCAATTTTTATTGTATCAGAATAAGCATTTCCAATTAACAATAAAGAAGCAAGAACAGTTAAAATTGTTTTTTTAAATATATTCATTTTTTCCTCCATAGATTTATGTAGGATTTATTTCACAAATTTAATAATTTAAAAAGAAAATTTTAGTGATTAATTGAGGAAGAAAAGTTCCAAGAACAGTCAAAACTTGGAATATAAACCCTATCCAAAGTTGTATTACCAAAGTTCTTATTGAATACATCTAGCCATTTTTCAACCTGCTCTGGTTTTTTGTCTTGGCTACCAACTTGTGCAGTTATCACTCCACTTGGTTTTAATATTCTAATTAAAGTGTCCATATTTTTTGCTGCAAGATCTATGCAAAACTGATCATCATTTAGATCAACAAAAATTTTATCGTATTTATCATCTTCGACGGATTTTATACTTTCAAATGCATCACCCCAAACGCATTTAACTGAATTTTTTTCCGTAGATTTATTGCTAATGCTTCCAAGATGTTTATTGCAAACTTCAACCACTTCTGGATCTAGTTCGTACCAATCAATAAAATCAAAACCTTGAGAGATACATTCTCTAGCAACACCGCCGTCACCACCACCAATAATTGCAGCAGTGCCTAAATTTTTGTTTAACTTTAAAGCAGCATTAACAAATGTTGAGCTATATAAAACTTCATCATTGGTTGCGACTTGAATTTCGTTATCTATAAAAAGTGACTTACCAAATTGTTCTAAATCTAATATTTCAATGTGTTGACCAACTTTTGATTTAAAATCTTCCAAAACTTCATTCACTACATATGATTTTTGTAAGCCAGGCGAACTATAAATGTCATGGTACAAAGATTTTGTGTCTCTATTAAATTCTTTTTTAACAATTCTTTTATGTTTGAATTCTTTTTTAACAATACCAAATGCAATAGAAGGGCTAATTTTTCCACACGTAAAAAAATCAAAACTAATAATTCCTTTTTCTGGAAACGTGTGAAAGCTAATGTGACTTTCGGCTAATAAAGCAAGTATAGTGAAACCCTGTGGTTTAAATTTATATTTGGAAATCTCTAGAATTGTAACATCGGCAGCTTTTGCAATTTTACGTATTACATTCTCATAGACTGAAGGGTCATACTCTCGAGTGGTACCAATAATGTCTAAAGTTATATGCTCACCTACTTTAGTCATAAAAATTATTCCTCTTATAATTTTTTGTTATTATTAAACTTAAAAGTTTTATATACGTGTAAGGACAATTTTCAATACTTAATCAATTACTATAAATTTAACCTCTCCTCACAAAGAATTATTGCTTCTTCTCTATCAAAATTAGTAGATATATTTTTTTTCTCAACACACGCATTGATTGATCTATCAATATTTTACTCACTTAGGTTCGGAACTGTAATCTTAACAACTACTATAATGATAAATATCAGCACTTTTTTAATCATTAAAGTTAAAATTTTTTGTTAATCATTTTTGCAAAAGCTTCGGCACCTAATGCCAGATTAGCGTTCCAATCATTGTTAGAATTTTCATCAGCATTATCTGATATATATTTAAAACATTTAAATTCTATATTTTCCAACATACAAACTTTAGCAATTGCATAAGCTTCCATATCAACAACATCAACTTCCATTTCAATTTTTTGATTAACGAAATTATCTCCTGTACCACAAGAATAGCCACTGTCAGAAATAATTATTTCATTAACTTTATCAAATGGTGTTTCGCCTAATTTAAAATCAAGACCTCTAACATCCATATCTCTTTGATAGAATTTTGTGCATTCAACAATCCCTTTTAGTTTAGTATTGATTGCACCAGCAGTTCCATAATTAACAATAATCTTAGGCTTATGAATTTGTATTAACTTAAGAGTATTGTATGTAGCATTAATTTTACCAACTCCTATGTACTTAAAATAGTCTAAGCCAACAGTTTCTTCTTTTATCGCTGCAAGGAATAATTTGTCCATAGATTTTTCTTATCAAAGATATAAATATATCAATATTATGAATTTAAAAGATTTTATTAGATCAATTCCTGATTATCCAAAAAAAGGAATTTTATTTAGAGATATTACAACTCTAATTAAAGATGAAAATGCTTTCAGAGAATGTATTGATCAGATAATAGAAAGATCAAAAAAATATAAAATTGATAAAATTGCTGCAATTGAATCTAGAGGGTTTGTTTTTGCATCAGCAGTTTCTTATATTTTAAAAAAACCATTTATAATGCTTAGAAAAAAAAATAAATTACCAGCTGATGTACATTCAATTGATTTCGAGCTTGAATATGGAACTGCTACAATTGAGGTTCACAAAGACTCGATAAACAAAGGTGACTCTGTTCTGATAATAGATGATTTAATTGCAACAGGTGGTACTGCCGAAGCTGCTGCTAAACTTATAGAAATTTCAGGAGGTAATGTTGCAGCATTTATTTTTGCAATAAATCTTTTTGATTTAGGAGGATCTAATAAATTAATTAGAAAAAAATACAAAATAGAAAACTTGATTGATTTTCCTGGTCACTAGTATTAAATTTGTGGTCTATACCAGGATTTTTTGCCAAGCATAGAATTAACAAGTCCTAAAAATCTCATCATATAAATCTTTTTTTTAAATTTATTGAGAGTTACGAAATAATAAAAAAATTTAATTATAGAAGTAGTCAGTGTAGGAATGCTTGTTAAAAAAGCTCTTGAATAACCAAAGTGTTTTTTATTAAAATAAAATTTTGACCACATCCAATGCCAGTTTCGTGAAAATTCAACTTCTCTTTCATAAATAGGTGAATGAGATTTTCCTCCAAGGTGATTAATTTTTGCTTTTTTTGATACATATATTTTATTATTTTCTTTTTTTGTCCTTAAACACAAGTCATCATTTTCTAAATAAAGAAAAAAATTTTCATCAAAAAAAAAATTATCTTGAAATTTATTTTTATTTATCAGCATTGTATATCCATCTACAGAGTCGACACTTAAAAACTCCAAGTCATTATTTTGTGATTTCTTATTTTTAATCTTATAATTTGGATATCGAATATCATCAGAGATTGGTGCTAAGATTGCATAATCATTATGATTTAATGACAAAGTAATTAATTCATCGATGGTATTTTTATAAAATTTTACATCAGGATTAATCACAAAAGCATAATCTGTTTTACATAATTTAATTCCAATATTATTTGCAGCACCCATACCCTTGTTTTCTTGAACAATAACTTTAATTTTTGAATTTTTTGCCTCAAGTTTTTCTTTAAGTTTTAGATCATTAGAATTTTCAATAATAATTATACTAGACTCTTTTGGTAAAGACTCGATACATTCATGAATTACATGATCACTTTTAAATGTAACAATAATAAATGTTAGGTTATTTAAACTTAAAGTCATTGTTGAAGTAAATTATTATATACTTACTATAACGTTTATTATAAATAAAATCATGCAGAATATTTTAGTAACTGGTGGACTTGGGTTTATAGGTAGTAATCTAATTGAGTTATTGCTCCTTAAAAAATATAAAGTTTTAAATCTAGATAAGGTTAGTTACTCATCAAATTTTTACAATACAAAAGAGTATCAAAAAGATAAAAATTACAAATTTATAAAATGTGATTTAAATAATAAAAATAAACTTAATAAAATTATTTTTAAATATAAGCCGATTGGTATTTTTAATTTAGCAGCAGAAACTCATGTAGATAGATCTATTGATAGTCCTGAAAGTTTTATTAACAGTAACATTGTGGGTGTTTTTAATTTACTAGAAATCTTTAAAAAATATTCAAAATTAAATAAAAAAACTAAGTTAATCCACATTTCTACAGATGAAGTTTATGGTGATATATTAAAGGGACGATCTCATGAAAACTTTCCTTACAAACCTAGTTCACCTTATGCCGCTAGCAAAGCAGCTTCAGATCATTTTGTAAGTTCATATGTTAGAACCTATGGAATTCCTGCTATAGTCACAAATTGTTCAAATAACTATGGGCCTAAGCAACACCCTGAAAAACTTATACCAAAATTGATTTATAATATTTTAAATAATAAAAGTTTGCCTATTTATGGGAATGGAAAAAATTCAAGAGAGTGGATATATGTAAAAGATCATTGTGAGGCATTAATAAAAGTTTTTCAAAAAGGTAAAATTGGTGAATTTTATAATATAGGTTCAAATAAAAATTTGAATAATCTTGAGATTTGTAAAGCTTTAATAAAAATTGCTAAACAAAATCATGTAATTGGTTCAAATGTTAAGATTAAATTTGTTAAGGATCGACCTGGTCACGACATAAGATATGCACTTGATAGTAAAAAAATATTAAGAACCTTAAGATGGAAGACAAAAATAAATTTTGAGAAAGGTTTGAAGAAAACCTTTTTGTGGTACCTTCATAATAATAATAATTACTACAAATCTATATCTAAAAAGGATATTGTTAAAAGATTGGGTACAAAATGATTAAAAAAGGGATAATTTTAGCTGGAGGAATGGGAACAAGAATGAGTCCTCTTACAAAAGCTGTTAATAAACAACTTTTACCAATTTACGATAAACCTCTTATCTTTTATCCGCTCTCAATACTAATGTTGGCAAAAATTAAAGACATTTTAATTATTGTAAATAACGGACAGTTAAATCAATATAAAAAACTAATTCCTAATGGCAACAATCTAGGAATTAAAATTACCTATTTAGAACAAGACAAACCCAGAGGATTACCTGATGCTTTTGTTTTGGGTGAAAAATTTATAGGTAAAGATAACGTTGCGATGATTTTGGGGGATAATTTTTTCTATGGTCAGAACCTAACTTCAAAATTACTAGACTGTGCAAAAATTAAAAATGGTGCTAAAGTTTTATTACATAGCGTTCAAACACCCGAGTTATTTGGTGTTGCAAAAGTAGATAAAAACAACAAAATTATACAATTAAAAGAAAAGCCAAAAAAATTTATATCTAATAACGCCATAACAGGGTTATATTTTTTTGATAATAAAGTTGTACAGTATTCAAAAAAACTAAGACCATCTAAAAGAGGTGAAGTTGAAATTATTGACCTATTATTAAGATATAAAAAGAATAATAAACTTTCAGCTGATTTTATAGGAAGAGGTGGTGCCTGGTTAGATACAGGTTCAATTGATGATTATTATAAAACAATTGCTTTTGTACAGGCAATTGAAAATAGACAAGGATTTAAAATTGCTTGTATTGAAGAAATTGCATTAAATAATAAATGGATAGGCAAAAAAGAAATTATTAAATCAATAAAATTTTATGGTAATTGTAATTACTCTAAATACTTAAATAATTTAATTTGATGTTAAAAAAAATAGTTATCACTGGTGGTGATGGAAGATTTGCTCAAATTCTTAAAAAAGATAATAACAAATTAGATATCCTCTACCCTGGTAAAAAAGAATTAAATATTCTAGATATCAACTCTATAAATAAATACTTAAAAAAAAATAAACCAAAGTATTTAATTCATGCTGCAGCTTTATCGAGGCCTATGAGCATTCATGACAAGCAAATATCAGAAAGTATTGATTTAAATATAATTGGCACAGCTAATATTGTTAAAGTTTGCTCTAATCTTAAGATTAAACTTATATATTTTTCAACTGGATATGTTTATGAGGGAAAAATTGGAAATTATAAAGAAAAAGATCCTGTTTTACCTGTTAATAATTATGCCTGGTCCAAGTTAGGTGGAGAGTGTGCTGTTGCTATGTATAAAAATTCATTAATCTTAAGAATTACCATGTGTGAAAAACCTTTTTTACATGAATATGCATTTCACGATATCAATGCAAACTTTATGTTTCATGAAGATGTTGTAAAAATTATACCCAAAATTTTAAATAAAACTGGAGTACTTAACGTTGGTGGTAAAATTCAATCTATTTATTCATTTGCCAAAAAAACCAATAAAGATGTTAAAAAAAAATCAGGTAAAAAATTATTTCCAAAAAATGTTTCAATGAACGTTGGGAAATTAAATAAAATTATGAAATGGTAGCGGGAAGTGGAATCGAACCACTGACCTCAGGCTTATGAGTCCTGCGCTCTAACCGACTGAGCTACCCCGCCACTTAATTATTGCTGATTTATAATAGATTTTATTTTTAGTGCAATCAAGTTTTTCCCTGATTTTACTACTGAGTATGTCATATGTGAGTCAAGAATACGTCTTACGAGGTTCCTGCGGACATGAGTCAAACTAACTTTATTCTTAACGTTTAGAGTAAGTTGTCGTCGTTGTTACGACACCGAAAACTTTAGAGGCACCACATCCAAACCAAAAAAGTTGAGTCAAGAAAAGGTAGGGTACCTTACTGATATATAGGAGTCCCTATATTTCATTTAACTTGTTTGTATTCGTGCAAACCATCAATAAAAATACAATCAAATTTTTCATTACTGCTTTTAAAAAATGCATCACTTGATTTTTTGATTGTGCCTCCAGATACTGTATCTACTCCTACTTTTTTCTCTGCTTGAATTTTAGTGAAAACTTCATTAGCAAAACAACCTATCTCTAGATACGACTTAAACTTTTTTTTTAAGTATAATTTACTGAATTAGTTGAAATCTATTTGGCTTATCATTAAAGGAAAAACCAATATTTCCGATGTCTTTTTCTCCAAAATATTTATAAAAAATAAAATTTATTTTTAAAATTTTGAACTAGACAAAAGTCTATTATACTTTTTCTTTACAAAATTTAACATTGGTTATTATTTTTTAATATTAGGACGATAATGAGATTTTCTCAATAAAATAGCATTCGATATTCCTGAAAGAATTGCCTTATTTAATCTTGTCTTGTTGTCATCTGAGATAAATTTAGAATATAAATATTCTTTTAAAGATCTAAAAAAATTAGGTGAAACTTTTCTTAAAGCATAAAAATAATTATAATTTTTCTTAAAAAAATAGAATTTTGACCAAATATAGTGCCAATTTCTATTTATTAAGATTTCAAATTTATAATCTTTTTTGGATGAAGCTGTACCCTCATGTATAAAATTTAAATTTTCAATTATATACATTTTTTTTCCTTTTTTTTTTAATTGATGACACAAATCTGTTGAGTCAAAATATAAAAAAAAATTTTCATCCATAATTTTATTTGATGTAAATTCTTTTTTGTTTAGCAGAAAACATGCTCCATCTATCTCATCCACTTCAATCATGTTAAAATTTTCAATATTGATTTTATTGACTTTATTTTTATGAAAGATTTTAAAATTTTTATGAACAGAGGGATTTTCATATACTGGAGCTAACAAAGTAAAGTCTTTAAATTTTTCAATGCAATCCTCAAGATTTTTCAGCATTTCTGTTGAAAAGCTAACATCTGGAGTAACTATTAAAATAAAATTATGATTACTTTTTTCTACACCTAAATTTACACCACCTGAATAACCTAAATTTTCATTTGGGATAAAGACTTTTGTATTTTGAAATTTTGACTCTAGATTTTTTTTAATTCCATCTTGTAATGAATTTTCTACAACAATAATTTCATGGTGATTTGGAATTTTAGAAATCAAACTTTCAAGCACATGGTCACTTTCAAAAGCAACTATTACAACTGATATGTTCATTTACACTTTTTCAATTATAAAATAGCCATTCCAAAACGTTGGATGCTGATTATACTTTGTTTTAACTTCTAACAAAAGCTTATATTCATCTTTATAGTCAGATAAAAATTTTTTAGTAGCTTTAATTGGATCATCAGAATGATTCCAGCAGATATCATCAACCATAATTAAAGAACCCTTTTTCAAAAGAGGAATGGCTAACTTGAGAGCCTCATATTGATATTCATATGTATGTAATGCATCGTAAAAATAAAAATCAACTTTTTTATTACTTTTTTTTAAATATTCTAAAGCATCCATTTTTAAAAAAAAATGATTTTGTTTCTTTAGACTATCAAATTTATTAAAAAAAAGATTTTCTGAACTTGTTCCATCAAATTCAGAAAAATTATCAACCCCGATAACTTCACATTCTGTATCAATCATTCCACTGAATAAAGAAAATCCATTCCAAATTCCTATATTTAAATAAGATCCACTATTAATATTTTTACAAATTGTATTTATTAAATAAAATGTTGAATATGTTGCCATTTTTTTTACATCAATTAAGCTTAAATAATTTTTTTTTGCTGATTGGTCATTAATTTGTATATTAATTAAATCTCTATACTTTTTAGGAACCAATTTATTAATAGTTTTGTATGTAAGGCTTTCTTCTCTATTCATTAAATTGTCAATAAACCTAAAGTTTATATTACTTAAGATATTTTCAATAAGTTTTGAATTTTTTAGAGTTTTATTTAAATAGTATTGTGCTTTCATAAATTGGTACTAAGAACAAGGACCGACTGAGCTACCCCGCCACTTAATTATTGTTGATTTATAATAGGTTTTTAGTTTAGATCAATCAACTTTTGATCTGTGTATTTATTTTATAATTGTTAAAAGAGTTGAAAAAAGACCTAAAGATAAAATTACTGAACTATAAAAAATAATTTTTCTTTTATTTTCATTTTTTTTCTCAATTCTTACTCTGTTCAATAATTTATTGATATCAACTCTTCTCTTTTGCTTAATTTGATCAACTGTAGTTGCTTTTTTTTGATCATTTTTTTCACTGATATGTTTATTGTCGTGAAAATAGGTTTTTTGCATAAGTCATTAAAACATCAATTATTTAGCCCAGCAACTAAAATTATAAAAATCTAGAACTTTTATCTTTCAGAGGAGTAATCTCTACCTTGGCTGGGTATTTTTGTTTAGCAACCTCAATATATAGATCCATTTTAGAAAGCTCTTCATTAGTATGGTTTGAGGTTACATATCCAAAAGATAGGTTTTTTTTAAAATTAAAAGAATAATTGCCTGAAGTTGTTCTGCCAATAATTTCATCTTTTAAATAAATTGGCTCTTCATGAAGTAATAAAGGATAACCAGGCTTGCTGTCTAACAAGGATAACATAATAAATCTTCTATCATGTTTTTTTTCTTTAACCTTTAATAAACTTTCTTTACCAATAAAGTTAACTTCTTTTCTGTAGCTAATAGCAAAGTTCAATCCTGCTTGATATTGATTTTCTTCTGGTGAAATATCATGCCCCCAATGTAAAAATCCACTCTCCATTCTCATGGTGTCCATTGCATGAGAACCACAATGTGATAAATTGTGATTTTTTCCTTCTTCAATGATTAATTGATAAATTTCTTTAGCATCTTTATTTTCTATATAAAGTTCAAAACCTAATTCGCCCACATAAGATAATCGTTGAGCCCAAACTTTTTTTGAGTTAATTGTTACAAATTTTCCATAACCAAATTTAAATGTTTTATTACTAAAATCATCTTTTGAGATTTTTGTAATTAAGTTTCTACTTTTTGGTCCAAACACTCCAAGACAAGCTAGCTCATCCGTAATATCTTTTAATTCCAAAGTTGGAGATAAATGTTTTAAAATATGTGTTTTATCATGAGTTCTTGTTGCGGCTGAACTTATTATTCTAAAACAATCCTTATCAGTACAAATAACTGTTAAATCAGTTTCAATTCCTCCTGCCTCATTTAACATTTGTGTGTAAGTTGATCTTCCTATTTCGTTTTTAATATTTGCCGTACATATTCTTTGCAATTCACTATGTGCTTGCTCTCCTTTTATTTCATATTTAGAAAAAGGAGAAAGCTCAAATAGACCAACGTTAGTAACTGTATTTTTAGTTTCCAATTCAACTGCAGGATACCAATTTTGATAATCAAAACTATATTTGTATTCTGCTTTTTCATTATTTCTTGCATACCACATAGGTCTTTCGTACTCACCCGATACACCAAAGCATGCTCCCTCTTTTTTTAACTCTTCATGGTAAGGTAATAGTCTTTGATTTCTCGAAGTGTTATGTTGCTTGTAAGGCCAGTGCATTCCATACAAGTCACCAAGAGTTTCTGTTACTCTTTCCATGATAAATTTTTTTGATGAATGAAATTTTTGAAATCTTTTTATATCTAGAGAGAATAAGTCTTCATTCATATATCCATTAATCATCCATTCAGCAGTTACACGACCTGCACCTCCTGAGCTTGCTATACCAATGCTATTAAATCCACAGCAAGTAAAAAGATTATTTACTTCAGCTGTTTCTCCTAAAAGGTATTGAGTATCAGGCGTAAAAGATTCCGGTCCTGAAAAAAATTTTCTAATTCCTGCTGTCTCTAAAATGGGTAATCTTTGAAATGATTTTTCTAAATAAGGTTCAAAATGGTCAAAGTCGTCTGGAAATTCTCCAAATGAAAAATCATCTGGTACTATTCCTTTGTCTTTAAAAGCAGGTTTTGCATTAGGTTCAAATATTCCAACTAACATTTTGCCAGCATCCTCTTTTAAATAAAGACAAGAATTGTAATCTCTCAAAACTGGTAGATTTTTAGGCAATTTATCTAATGGTTCTGTAATTATATAAAAATGTTCATTCGGATATAGGGGTATACTAACTCCAATATCTTCACCCATTTGTCGAGCCCACATCCCGGTTGCTATTACAACATATTCACAGTCAATTTTACCAAATTTAGTTTGAACACCAATAATTTTTTTATTTTTTACTAATATTTTTTCAACTGGAGTTTTTTCAAATATTTGAACCCCTTCCATTTTTGCAGCTTTTGCTAAAACATTAGTCACTCCAACAGGATCTGCTTGACCATCTTCGGGCATGTAAACTCCTCCTAATACATCGTCATCATTAATTACAGGATAAAGTTCTTTAACTCTTTGCTTACTAACGTTTTCAACATTAACATCAAATAATTGAGCAGCAGTTGCTTGTCTCAACAATTCTTGTAATCTTTCAGGTGTGCTTGCA
This sequence comes from Candidatus Pelagibacter sp. PS_44, assembly GCF_059417735.1. Classification (NCBI taxonomy): domain Bacteria; kingdom Pseudomonadati; phylum Pseudomonadota; class Alphaproteobacteria; order Candidatus Pelagibacterales; family Candidatus Pelagibacteraceae; genus Candidatus Pelagibacter; species Candidatus Pelagibacter sp. PS_44. The sequence continues at coordinate 352,823 of NZ_CM182063.1, read as the reverse complement.
ACTGTGATTGCACCATTTTGTTTTAGTCCAGTTGATAAACCAGTTTTTTTTTCTAATTCTTTGTAAAGATTTAAAGAGTATTTACGAAGTCTTGTAATTGTAGCGGATGCTCCCAACTGACCAACAAGACCAGCTGCATGCCAAGTAGTTCCTGACGTTAGTTGGTCTCTTTCTAATAAAATGGTATCTTTCCAGCCATATTTTGCAAGATGATATGTAACAGAGCAACCAGCAACTCCCCCACCAATGACAACAACTTTTGCTTTGGCCGGAAGCATTTTATCCATACTTTTTTACTGGGTTATAGCTTTTTCCGCTGCTACAAATTCGTGTCCAAATACATCAGCAACCGCTTTATAAGTTACCATACCTTTATGGACGTTTAATCCTGCAAGGAAATTTTTATCTTCACCTAAAGCTTTTTGGTAACCTTTGTTAGCAAGTTTAACTAAATAAGGAAGTGTTGCAGCATTTAATGCAATTGTTGAAGTTCTTGGAACTCCCCCTGGCATATTAGCTACACAGTAATGAACTACATCATCAATAATATAAGTTGGATCACCATGGGTTGTTGGTTTACTAGTTTCAACACAGCCTCCTTGATCAATTGCAACATCAACAATAACAGATCCTCTTTGCATCAATTTTAACATTGGTTTAGTAATTAACTTTGGAGCCTCGGCACCTGGAATTAAAACACCTCCAATTAATAAATCGGCTTTTGCAACTAATTTATTTAAATCAGTCTTATCACTTTGTTCTGGAATTATTTTATCTCCAAACATTTCAACTAATTGTTTCAATCTTGATTCAGATTTATCAACAATATGAACTTTTGCTTGCATACCTGTTGCAATTACAGCAGCATTTTCTCCAACTACACCGCCACCTAAAATAACAACAGTTCCACCTTCAACTCCAGGAGCACCTCCCAATAAAAGTCCTCTGCCTTTTTGATTTTTTTCTAAACAATGCGCACCAGCTTGAACCGACATACGTCCAGCAACTGCACTCATTGGAGCTAGTAATGGCAATCTTCCATTGTCATCTGTAACCGTTTCATAAGCTATACAAACACCTTTAGATTTAATTAAGCCTTCTGTTAATTCTTTAGCTGCTGCTAAATGTAAATAAGTATAAACAATCTGATTTTCTCTAATCATCTTAACTTCACCTGATTGAGGCTCTTTTACTTTAACAATAATGTCTGCATCATTGAAAATATCTTCAGCTTTATCAACTATTTTAGCACCAACACCTGTGTATTGATCATTTTCAAAACCAGCTTCAAAACCACCATTATTTTCAACTAAAACTTCATGACCCTCTGATATTAAAGTTTTTACACTCTCGGGTGTTAATCCAATACGATGTTCTTGAGGTTTGATTTCTTTAGGTACACCAATTTTCATAACTCTCTATCTCTCTCTCTCTTTAATTTAAAATTTTAAAGTTTTTAATTTTTTTGATTTTTTTGATAGTTAGTAATACCAGTTCTTAACTTTTCAATAATCTCATCAATGTGTTTTTCTTCACAAATAAATTGAGGAGCTATAATCAAACAATCTCCTGTAGCCTTAAAGTTAACACCAGCTTCATAGCATGCTTTAAAACATTCATAGCCAGCTTTACCTGGTTTAGTATTTAGTTTCATGTCTATACCACCCATCATTCCATATCCTCTAATATTATCTACTGACTCTAGATCTTGAAGAGAGAACAGCCCTTTTTGAAAATAAGGAGCTAAGTTTTTTGCTCTATTAAAAATATCATCTTTTTCAAAAATATCTTGAACCGCAAGAGCAGCCGCAACTGCAACTGGAATTCCTGAATAAGTGTAGCCATGAAATAATTCAACAGCACCAGTTGGTGAAGCATCCATTACCGCATCATAAATATAATCATTACATGCAACAACACCCATAGGTACAACACCATTTGTTGTAGCTTTAGCCATTGTCATAATATCAGGAGTTACACCAAACTCTTGAGCACCAAATTTAGAACCTGTTCTTCCCCAACCAGTAATTACTTCGTCAAAAATTAAAAGTATTCCATGTTTGTCACAGATCTCTCTTAATTTCTGTAAATATCCTTTTGGTGGAACTAGTGTTCCAGTTGATCCAGCAATAGGCTCAACAATACAAGCAGCTATATTTTCGCCACCAAAGTTTTGACAAATAGTTTCTAAATCATTTGCTAAGTAGTCCCCTGTTTCCGGTTGACCACTAACAAATTTATGCTCTGGCAAATGTGTATGACTAATATGTTGAACACCTGGCATTAAAACACTTGCGAATGTTTTAACATTGTTCACCATTCCACCAACTGAAATACAGCCAATGTTCATTCCATGGTAACCCCTCTCACGGCCAACAAACCTAAATCTTTCTGCATGACCTTTTGCTCTATGATAAGCTATAGCAATTTTAAGTGCAGTCTCAACGGCTGTAGATCCGCATATAGTAAAAAACATTTTGTTTAAGTCACCAGGTGTATGTTTTGAAATTTTTGTAGCAAGCTCAAATGAGCCACCAAAACCTTGTTGAAAAGGTTGTGCGTAGTCTAATGTTTCTAATTGTTTTGTAACAGCTTCTGTAATTTCTCTTCTACCATGACCAAGTGGATTACAAAATAAACCTGAGCTCGCATCTATCTGTGTTTTGCCATGATGAGTTTTTAAATAAACCCCTTTAGCTTCTGTAATTAATCTTGGGTTTGCTTTAAAATCTTTATTAGATGTAAAAGGCATCCAATGTTCATTTAGTGAATTAGGTACGGCAGTTCTATTTTCTGAGCTCATAAATTTCTCTCTGTTTATGTGTTGTTTAATAAATTCTATTTTTAAGTATTAGACTAAATCATAATGTTTTCTAGGATTATTTTTTTTAGAATCTTTCTTAAGTAAATACAACTTACAGGTGTAAAAAATTTGTTTTACATCCTTTCGAATTTCAATTTAAATACATGTAATTTAATTAAATTACTAACAGAGGAATAATAATGAAAAAAATACTTAGTTTTATTCTTGGTGCTGTAGTTGCTCTTAACTTATCTATATCAGTTGCAAATTCAGCTGCTAAAGAAGTTAGAGTTGCATTCTTTTTAGAATGGCCTACTCCAAACCAAGAAGATAAAGTTAAAGGATTGTACGAAAAAGCATTGGGTGTACCTGTTAAGTGGACAAACTTCACTAACGGTGGTGCAATGACTGATGCAATGTTAGCAGGAGATATTGATATCTCTTACTCACAAGGTTTAGTTCCTTTTATCAATGCTGTAAAATCAAAAGCGCCTATCAAATTAATTGATGTCGCTATGGAATACGGGATGGGTGGAACAACTTGTGTAACATCAAATGCTTCAGGAATCACAAAAGCAAATGGTTCTGAATTAGAAGGTAAAAAAGTTGCTGTTCCACTTGGAACAATGGCTGAATACGTTTTTGATGAAAGTATGAAAGTTGTTGGTGCTGACAGAAAAAAAATGGATATCATTCAAATGGACCCTGAAGAAGGTGCTGCTGCATTAGTTAGTGGCGATGTTGTAATGGCTTGTTTATTTGGTGGTAATTCTATCAAAGCTGCAACAGCCGTTGGTTCTAGACTTTTAACAGTTCAAGAAGCTAGAGATGCTGGAATATTAGGTATCGATATTACTTCTGTAACTACAAAGTTTATGAAAGAAAATCCTGGAATGGTTAGAACTTTTATAGAAGTAACTCACGAAGCTAATGCTAGATACAAAGCAGGTAAATCTGACTTAAATGTTATAGCAAAAGATGCTGAAATGAAACTTGGTGATATGAAAGAAACTATTGGTGGATTTAAATTTCTAGATGCACAAGAAACAAAAGCATCTATGGAAAGTGGTAACTTACATAAGTTCCTTCAAGGTATGGGTACACCTAGAGGAAATGTAGATACTAGTTTCTTACCTCTATAATATTACAGAGATATAAAAGTTTAATAGGCACCAAAATTTTTTGGTGCCTATTTTTATTAAAAATTCTAATATAAAATTATTCAATGAGCGAATTAGTTTCTCAAGATCTGAACATGATTTTTAAAACTCCTAAAGGAGAAACTGTTCATGCTTTAAAAGATGTAAATTTCACTTTAAAAAAAGGTGAGCTCTTAACTGTCCTTGGTCCATCTGGTTGTGGAAAAACAACTTTATTAAATATTACCGCAGGATTTATTAGACCAACATCAGGAAAGATTACTTTAAATAATAATGAAATTGATGGACCTGGTGTTGAACGAGGAATGGTTTTTCAACAAGGCGCTTTATTTGAATGGTTAACAGTTTCTGAGAACGTTAACTTTGGTCTTCGTATGAAAAAAGAAGATCCTGTAATAACTCAGAAAAAAGTTGATGAATGGCTTGATATTGTTGGTCTTAAAGGGTTTGGCAATACTCCAACTTATCAATTATCAGGTGGAATGCAGCAGAGAGTAGCGCTTGCAAGATGTTTGATTAATGACCCTGATTTAATTTTAATGGATGAACCTCTTGGTGCATTAGATGCTTTGACAAGAGAAAAAATGCAATCTTTAGTATTAAAAATTTGGAAAGAAACTGGAAAGACAATTATTTTAATAACACACTCTGTTGAAGAAGCGTTATTACTTGGTGAAAGATTATATGTAATGGCGCCAAGACCAGGAAGAATACATAAAGAATACAAATTACCTTTTGCAAACAGAGGATTAAAAGAAGATTTAAGAGAAATTAAAAAAGATAAAGAATTTTCGAAAACACGAGAAGAAATCTTAACTATGATTTGGAATATGGAAGAAGAAATTATGGGTAAAGAATGAAATGATTACACAAATTCTTACAATATTAATCTTAATTACAATTATTGGATCTATTGTTTATGGTCGAAGATTAATTCAAACTGAAAAAATTGATGCAGTTTTTGGTAATCCAGAAAGATCCAAAGGTGGTACACATTGGGTAGTTTTAGGAAGTTGTTCATTACTTTTAATTTGGATGTATTATTCTTGGGATATTGCGAGAGGTTTTTATCCAAAATCTGCTAATGAGCTTTGTCAGGTAGCTAAAATTAACGACTCTCTTTTAGGATTGAAATATCAATTTCCAATAGAACAAAGAGAATTAAAAAGTACAGCCCAAATAAAAAAGGAAAATGAAAATATTAGAAGCTTATTAACTGAAATCCAAAATTCAGGTGTAAGTGCTCAGCAAAAAGAAATTTTAATTGGTTTTCTTAATAAAACTTCTCAATTAATCCCATTATTAACTAATGAAGATTTAATTGAAAATAAAACAAAAGAAAAAATAAATGAAATAACAGGAAAAATTAATCTATTAACTGAAAATTTTAAAAAGCCTGAATATCCTTTTGAAACTGAACAACAACTTCAAGAAAGACTTGATGCAGCAAATAAAGAAGGTGGTTGGGGTATAGTAAAAGTTGATGCTGGATCTGGATCTATTGAAAATACCCTAGAGGTACCATTAATCCCCTCAACCAATTTAGGTTTAAAATTTCATGTGGCTGCAGAAGAAATAGGTTTAATAAGTGAAGAGTTTTTTAAATTAAGAAATCATAATTCACAATTTAAAGATCAGATTAATGAGATTAAAGATCAAATAAAAATTTACAGAGGTGAATTAAATGAAAGTGAAGATGTTGCCTCTGAATATGCTAAAAATATTGTTAAAATTGCAAGACGTATAGAGTTTGCAAGCATCTATCCACCTAATGCCCTTGATAATTTACAAGGAGCAGTTGTTAATTTTGACAACGCAAAAAATGAAATTCAAGGTGGGTTAAGATTAGTTGATATTTTCTTATTTCCTGCAGGAACTATTGTAGCTAGTGGTCAAAGTTGTTCAGAGCAAGGTTCAGGAAGATGGCTTCCAAAACCATCTGATACTTTTAATAAATTTATACTGATGTCTAATCCTAGTGTTGGCTATAAAGATGTTCCTCTTTTATGGATACAATTAATTGATGTTAGTCAAATAATTGGTTTCATTTTGCCTGATTGGCTTGCAGATATTATACCTGGTGAGTACCCTATTCACACTAAAGAAGGTATTGTTGAGCAGAACTTTAAAGGAAATGTTTTAAAAATTGTTACAGGTGACTTTAGTTTATTTAAAGTTCCTGTTCCTTACGGGCATATCTGGGACTCTTTCTTAAGAGTTTTATTAGGATTAATTTTTGGAATAATAATTGGTGTTCCTTTAGGATTATTTATGGGTCTTAATAGATTTGCTAAAGGATTTTTTGATCCTTTAATCGAGCTTTATAGACCGGTACCCCCTCTAGCATGGGCTCCTTTAATTATTTCTGTACTTGGAATTGATAATTCAGGAAAAATCTTCTTATTATTCATGGTCTCTTTATCTATTATGATTATCTCAGCAAGAGCTGGAGCATCTGGAACGCAATTGTCAAAAATCCATGCAGCTCACTCTCTAGGGGCATCAAAAAAACAAATATTAAGGTATGTAATATTTCCAAATTCTTTGCCAGAAATATTAACGGGTATAAGAGTTGCAGTTGGTATGTGTTGGGGAACTCTAGTTGCAGCTGAATTTTTAGCAGGTACAACAGGGATAGGGTTTGTTGAAAACGTTGCTAAGAAATATTTCCAATATGAAGTTATTTGGATTACAATTTTTATAATGGGAATGCTTGGTTTATTGTTTGATGTTACCTTAAGAAAGCTTATAGATAAATACATTCCTTGGCGTGGAAAAGGTTAATTGGATTAATTTATTAAATAATGAGAATTTTAATTACTGGTGGATGTGGGTTTATTGGATCAAACTTATGTATTTTTTTAACTAAAAAAAAATACAGAGTTTCATCTCTAGACAATCTTTCAAGAAAAGGATCGAGGTATAATCTAAATTTATTAAAAAAACAAAAGATTAAAAATTACAAAGTAAATATCGAAAATTTTAAACAAACTTCCAAATTACCAAAGTTTGATATTATTATTGATTGTTGTGCTGAAGCAGCTGTGGAAGTTTCAAAAAATAAATTTGATAAAGTAATAAATACAAATTTAATTGGTACTATTAATATTTTAAAAAAAGCCAAAAATGATAAATCAAAAATAATATTTTTATCATCTAGCCGTGTTTATCCTATTAATGAAATGAATGATACTGTCAAAAAAAAAATTTTAAATAGAAATTTAGTTATAAAAAAAACATTTAATGAAAAATCTAAAATAGATGGTCCAAAATCGATTTATGGATTAACAAAATTAGCTTCTGAAATGTTTATCGAAGAGTTTTCTTATGCTTTTAATTTGAAATATATCATTAATAGATGTGGCGTGGTTTCTGGTCCTTTACAATTTGGAAAACAAGATCAGGGATTTGTTAGTCTTTGGATTTGGAAACATTTAACACAAGGTAAATTAAAATATTTTGGATATGGTGGATTCGGTAATCAAGTAAGAGACATTCTGCATGTTTATGATTTGTGTGAACTCATAAATATTCAAATTAAAAAAATGCACTTAATTAATAATAAGTTATTTACAGTTGGTGGATCTATAAAAAACACAATCTCTCTTAAAAAGCTAACAAAAATATGTGAAAAAATTACAAATAAAAGATTAAAAATTTCAAAAATTAAAAAAACATCGATCTATGATATACCATATTATGTAACTGATAATTCAAAAGTTACAAAAACTTATAGCTGGAAACCAAAAAAGACTGTAATAAATACTATTAAAGATACTTACAATTGGCTAACAAGTGATAAATCTAAAATAATTAAATATTTTTAATGTCAACTATAATCATAACAGGATCAACAGGTTTGGTTGGATCAGAGTCTGTAGATTTTTTTTGTAAAAAAGGATTTGATGTTATTGGTATCGATAATAATTTGCGAAGTTTTTTTTTTGGTAAAGAAGGATCAACTGAATGGGTAAAAAAAAAACTTTTAAAAAGATTTAATAATTTTTATAATTATAATACAGATATAAGAAACTTAAATAGTTTGAAAAAGATATTTCAAAAATACAAAAAAAATATTTCTCTAGTTATTCATTGTGCTGCTCAACCATCTCATGACTATGGTAAAAATTTTCCAATCTTAGATTTTAATGTTAATGCTACAGGGACTTTAAATTTATTGGAAATGACAAAACTTTTCTGTCCTGATGCACCTTTTATATTTATGTCTACAAATAAAGTTTATGGAGATAATCCTAATAAACTAAGTCTAATTGAAAAATCAAAACGATGGGAAATTAAAAAAAGCCACATTAATTACAAGGGAATAAATGAAAATTTTTCTATAGATAACTGCACACATAGTTTTTTTGGTGTCTCAAAAACTTATGCTGATTTAATCGTTCAGGAATATGGTAAAAACCTTGGTTTAAAAACTGTTTCTTTTAGAGGTGGCTGCATTACAGGTCCAAATCACTCTGGAGCTAAACTACATGGTTTTTTATCATATCTAGTTAAAACAGGTATTTCAAAAAAAAAATATTCACTAATTGGCTATAAAGGGAAACAAGTTAGAGACAATCTTCACAGCCACGATCTGGTAAACTGTTTTTGGGAATTTTTCAAAAAACCAAAGTATGGTGAAGTTTATAATATAGGTGGTGGTAGATATTCTAATTGTTCAATTTTAGAGGCTCTAGAATTGGTTGAAAATATTAAAAAAATTAATATTAAAAAAGAGATTATTAAAAAAAATAGAGTTGGTGATCATATGTGGTACATTTCAGATACAAGAAAGTTCAGAAAAGACTTTCCAAATTGGAAGCAGAAATATAATACAAAACGGATAATCGAAGAATTAATAGATAGTAATTAGTCTATTTAGATTTGGATATAATTCCTATCTCACCCTTCAATTCTAAAGACAAATATACTTCATTTAATTGATTATTATAAATTAAATCTCTTATTCTCTCCCCAATAAAAATTCTCTCATAATAAACAATTTTATTAAAATTTTCATCAAATTTAACTCTATATAAATATTTTCCATTTAAAGAAGCAACTAAAAAATTATCTTGCCACATATCAGAAAAGTTATTTGGTAATTTTATAATCTCTGAAATACCAATTGCTGGTATAAAAGAAAAAATTGGTTCAATAAAACCATGTTGTTTGTGATTTTTTTTATAATTAGGTGGTTCATTAGACTGACCTCGCGAATACTTTTCTCCATATGATGAAACGGGCCATCCATAACTATTACCTTTTTGTAATTTGTTTATTTCATCACCAGCAAATGGTCCATGTTCGGTTGAAAGAATAATATTTTCATCAGCGTACATTCCTATAATATTTCTATGTCCACTTGTAAAAATCTCATATTTTCCTGTTAATGAGTTAATTAATAATGTTTTACCACAAATGCTATCAGAATTTAAATTTTCCATACCTTCATTATCAGCTGAGGAATTTACACTCAAAATAATTTGATCTTTATTTCCTTTATAGGATTGTATTTTTCCTGAGTGTACAGCGTGTCTAAAAAAACATTTTTTTGACTGTAATTGTGTTATAGTTTGGAAATTCAATTGATCAAAATTTATATTTGCTCTAGCGACATGTAGTTCTGTATTATTATTGTTAATTTTTTTTCCAGAAACGTAAATTAAATCATCCACTATGAAGGTATCTAAAATAGTATCGAAATTTAAATTTGAAGGAATTGTTTTTAAAAAATTTATATCTTTTTTAATTTCATCAAATTTTGCAAATCTAAATGATCCAAACCGATCGGTAATAACTAAGTTATCATTATATTGTTCTAAATAGAAAGTATAGCATTTACCAAAATAACAATCATTCAAAGTTAAAAAGTCTAAATCAATTTTTTTATATTCTAGTTTTATGAATTGTGTGTTTGGTAAAAACTCTTCTCTATAATCGTTAAAGATATGATTACTAATAGTATTTTTCTTAATAATTGATTTTATTATTCTTCTACTATCTTTAATTGAAGGTTCGTTTGAATTAATGATATAAATTAAAGAGCAAATAAATATTATAAATAATAAATAAAACATATAGACACTAATTTTTTTTATAATTGTCAAATAATTCATATTACTTATATCTAAATTCCCATTTAAGAATTTTTTTACTATTTCTAAAATTTATATTTATATATTTGTTTACCATCGTCAATTTTTTTTGTGGAGAAGGACCCCAATTATCAGTTTGACCTCTATAGATAATGAATTCAGTATTTTTTAAATCTTTAATCAAGGACTCTTGATCTTTAATTGATCCTAATGAATAAGTAAAATAAAATTTTGAACAGTTTGGTTTTTTCAGAATATAAGGTAATGCAGCATCATATGTAAATAGTTGGATACATTTGTACTCATTAATAATTGGTTTTAGATTTTGTATTAAATAATTTTGATCATCTGATAAATAATTTTTATCTTCTAAATAAATAAATTGTTTTAATCTCAATGAATAATCTGAGATATTTTTCATATCAATTTTTAAATTAAAGACAAATATTACAAATAAAAGTATGCTTAAGATATACGAAAAATTAAAATTTAAGACTTTTTTTGAAAAAAAGTACTCATTAAATTTTAAAAAATAAAAAGAAACAAAAATTGAAAAAAATAAAATTACAGTTCCAGTTGTTTGTTTTATATGTCCTCCATCAGATCTGCTGAGTGCATATAAATATGAACAAAAACAAATAAAACTTAATGAAATTATGATAATTTTGAAAGTATTGTAATATTTTTTTTTCTCATGAAATAAAAAGTTTAAACTAATTATTATCGATAAAATAATCAATAATAAAGATCGAGTTGCTCTTGAAGAGTGCGGCATTTCACTAAATGGCTTTGGATGTACCAAGCCATGAATATAATTTTGATTTTCTAAAACTGACAAAGTATTACTAATAAAATAATAAAACTCGTTTTCTAAATAAAAGTAAAAAAAAATCCAAAAAAATATTATTGATATAATGATAGTTAATATATTTTTGAATTTTCTATTAATAAAAATATATGAACATATAAAAATTATGAAAAGATTGCTTACTATAGCTCTATCTATGCTCCAAAAAAAAGTTGCAATACTTAGTAATCCTATCAATATTAAGTTTAATTGCTTAAAATTATTTAAATATTTAATAAATAATATTAAACAAAATATAACTGGTAAATCTCTATATGAGTATGAGTCTCCTGAATTTAAATTATAATCAATTAATTGTGTTGAAATAATAGAAATTATTAAAAAAAAAACTAATTTAATGTCACTTCTAAATAAACTGTTTTTAACAATCTGATAAATTAAAATAATCAATGAAATTTTAAAAAACAGAATATAAACTAACTGTAGGTATCGCATTGACCCTATGCTTTGATGATTTATAATTTTCCAAATTGCTTTAATGCCGAGGTTTTCATTAATTATTCCTGTTGTAACAAAGGATCCAGACCATAATTTTTCATCTATTAAACTTTTAAAAGGAGCACTTAGTTTTTGCCCCTCATGAAATATATCAATTTGATTAAGTGGAAATGAGATAGAGCAAAATTCTATAAATAAAAATATTATTGTTAATAAGCTCAAAAATAGAAGATTAGTGGAAAAATCATCCTTTTTGAGTTTTTCGGATTTAATATAATCAAAGTAAATTTTTTTTTTTCAAAAAAAAACTTAAAACTAAGATAGGTAACAATTGGTATAAATACAAATGCAATAAATCTTAAGGGATCATTTAAAGCGTGATGGCTATTATTATAATATTCACCCAATATTTGAGTGTCCCCAAAATTAATACTTATTTTGTCCCATATTACTGTCGAAATAAAAATTGAAGAAAGTATAAGTAATGATAAATAAATATTATTTTTCATATTATTATTTGATGTATTACTAATTTATATCAATTATACTAACAACAGTTTTATAAGAATATTAAGTTTATAATTTAAATGTCTCTTTCAGTTATAATACCCGTCCATAATGAAAATAAGAATATTAAAAAAACTATAAATAACTTAAAAAAATTAAAGAAATACATTAAAAATTTCAATATCTTGTTTATAGATGACTTTAGTAAAGATGATACTTTTGAATTACTAAAAAAATATTCAAAGAAGTATTATTTTATAAAAGTTTTCAAAAATAAAAAAAAAGGACTCGGCTCTGCTATAGAAGAAGGGATCAAGAGATCAAAATTAAATTATGTTAGTATATTTATGTCAGATTCTTCAGACTCAGTAAGTGATTTGATTAAATATTATAAAATTATATCTAAATATAAATGTGATGCAGTATTAGGATCAAGGTTTATTAAAAAATCTAATATAAAGGATTATCCATTAATTAAATTATTTTTAAATCGATTGTTTAATAATTTTGTAAAGTTAATTTTTTTTTCAGATTATAATGATTTTACAAATGCTTTTAAGATTTATAAAAAAAATGTTTTAAAAGATCTCTTGCCTATTGTATCAGAAAATTTCAATGTTTTTTTAGAAATACCACTTAAAATAATTTCAAGAAAATACACTTATAAGATTATTCCAATAAATTGGAAAAATCGCAAAATTGGAAAATCAAATTTTAAAATAAAAGAATTAAGTTCTATGTACATTTTTACTTTATTTTATTGTGTCATAGAAAAAATTTTATTAAATAAAAAGAAATAACTTTAAGATGAAATCAAAAAAACTAAATCTACTTGTTACTAATATTTTTAAAAAACATGGTTTAAGCAATCAGCATGCTAAAATAAGTTCTTCTGCTCTAATAAACGCAGAGTTAGTTGGTGCCTACGGGCATGGTCTATCGAGGTTAAAAATGTATTGTGATCGTATTTTAAAAAAAGTTATAAATCCCAAACCAAAAATTAAGATAAAGAAAGTTTCTCAATCTATTTATCATATTGATGCTAATAATAGCATTGGGTTTGTGGCGGCTGATCTTGCAATTAAAACTGCAATTAAAAGTGCTAAAAAAACTGGTATTGGAATGGTAGCTGTAAAGAACAGCGGTCATTATGGTCTTTCAGGATATTACGCTGAACAAGCTGTTAAAAAAAATCTTATTACAATGATTTATACAAACGCACCTCCTGCCGTTGCACCACATGGTGCGTTAAAAAGTTTATTTGGAACCAACCCTATTTGTTTTGGTACACCAACCGGATCTAAAATACCTTTTATTTTAGACACTTCGATTTCAATGATAAATAGAGGAAAAATTAGAGTAGCAGCAAGAAACAATCAAAGTATACCTGAAGGCGTAGCGTTAGATAAATTTGGTAAACCTACCACAGATGCAAAAAAAGCTTTAGAAGGTGTTCAGCTTCCAATTGCTGGTTTTAGAGGTTCTGGCCTTGCATGGATGGTGGATATTTTAAGTGGTGTGTTAACTGGCGGAAACCATGCTGGAAGGGTCAAAGATCCTTTTGACGATTTTTCAGGCCCACAAAACATTGGTCACTTATTTATCACATTTAAAACAAATTTATTTGTAAATAATTTTAATAGTAGAATTAAAAATAATATAAAGACAATTAAAAGATTACCAAAGATTAAAGGGATAAAAGAAATAATGTATCCTGGTCAAAATAAATATAAAAGATTTAAAATAAACTCAAAAAGAGAAATTAAAATTTCTAAAATTATTAAAAAAGATATAGAAATTCTTAAAAATTAAAAACTATGCTTTCAAATAAAGAAATTATTTGTCCAAATAACCTTTTGGACCATTCCAATAAAAAAAGAGGCGTTAATGCAGCTATTGTTAATGCGGGTCTACCCTTGCCCATGCTCTCCGTTCAAGATGCTGTAAAAGAAGGTCTGATCAGACCTATCTTTATAGGAAATAAAAAAGAAATCTTAAAATGTGCAGAAAATTTAAAATGGGATATCTCTGAATTTGAAATTATTGATGAGCCTGTAGAAAATAAAACAGCTGCTATTGCTGCAAAGCTTGCTAGTGAAAAAAAGATAAAGATTATTGTTAAAGGTCATATTCATACAGATATTTTAATGAAAGAAGTTTTAAAAAGAGATTATAATTTACTTGGAAAAACTAGACTAAGTCATATATGGCATATGACAAATACTAAAGACGACAAACCACTTATAATTACTGATGGTGCTTTAAATGTTTTGCCTAATGTAAAAACAAAAATGCATATTTTAAGAAATGTAATTGATTTTTCAAATCGTATAGGAATTGAAAGACCAAAAATTGCAGTTCTGTCAGCGACAGAAGAAATTTTAGATAGTGTACCAAGCTCAATCGAAGCAGATGAAATTACAAAACTTGCAAAAGAGGAGAATTTAAATGCTGATGTTTTTGGTCCCCTGGCATTTGATAATAGTATTTCAAAAAAATCTGCTGGTATAAAAGGTGTTAAGAATATTGTTGCTGGTGATGCAGACGTATTATTAGTTCCTAGTGTTGAAACTGGAAATAGTTTGGTTAAAATGATGATTTACTTTATGGGAGCTTGTGCAGCTGGTGTAGTTGTTGGTGGTAAAGTTCCAATAGTAATTACAAGTAGATCTGATGAGGCACAAGCTAGATTGGCTTCTATTGCTGCTGCTGTTGTTGCTTTAGACTAATTCTTCATTGAAATAATCATATTAATGTTTTAAATAAAGCTTCAAAATTAAAGAGAAAAAAAATGGCTATAACTTATTTAAAAAAATCACCTAAAACATCATCAACAGATGACACTAAAACAACTGGAATTGTTCAAGATTTATTAAAAAATATTGAAACTACCAAAGAACAAGGGTGTATCGATCTTACAAAGAAATTTGATAAATATGATGGTGATATTATTGTTTCCAAAGAAAGAATTGAAGAAATCAAAAAAACATTAGACCAAAAAACAAAAGATGATGTTCAATTTTCATATGAAAGAGTTAGAAAGTTTGCTGAAGCACAATTAAAAAACTATGGTCAGGACTTTGAAGTAGAGCTTTCAGATGGATTATTTGCTGGTCAAAAATTAATACCAGTTAATACTGCCGGATGTTATGTACCAGGAGGTCGTTATGCACACATTGCATCTGCAGTGATGAGTGTAACAACTGCTAAAGTTGCTGGTGTAAAAAATGTTATTGCATGCAGCCCTCCTAAAGAAGGTGTGGGTGCTCATCCAACAATTATTTATACAGCTGACTTGTGTGGTGCTGATGTAATTTTAAATTTAGGTGGTGTTCCAGCTATAGCTGCAATGACTAATGGTTTATTTAATAATCCTCCTGCTGATATTATTGTTGGTCCTGGAAATCAATTTGTTGCTGAAGCTAAAAGAATTTTATTTGGAAAAGTTGGTATTGATTTATTTGCAGGTCCTACTGAAATTGGAATTATTGCAGATGCTAAAGCTGATCCTGAAATAGTTGCTGTTGATTTAGTGGGTCAAGCTGAACATGGTTATAATTCACCCTGCTGGTTATATACAACAAGCAAGGAACTAGCAGAAAAAGTGATGAAAAGAGTTCCAGAATTAATTGCAGAATTGCCTGAAGTTCCAAGAACAAACGCTGATGCAGCTTGGAGAGATTATGGAGAAGTTATTCTTTGCGATACTGATGAAGAAATGGCAACCATTAGTGACGAGTATGCTCCTGAACATTTAGAAGTTCAGACGGAGAATTTAGAGTGGTTTCACAAAAGACTTACAAACTATGGTTCTTTATTTATTGGTGAGGAAACGACTGTTGCTTATGGAGATAAGTGTTCAGGAACTAACCATATTCTTCCAACCAAAGGTGCTGGAAGATATACGGGTGGACTATTTGTTGGTAAGTTTGTTAAAACATTAAGTTTCCAAAGAATGACCAAAGAATCTACAGAGCTAGTTGGTGCTGCAGCTGCAAGAATTTCTAGATATGAAGGAATGGAAGCGCACGCAAGAACCGGTGATGTTAGACTTAAAAAGTATGGTTATTCTAACTAAACTTAGATAATTTCTATTAACACTGTTAAGGCTAAAATAGACATAAAAAGAATAATTAAATAATTTATTCTTCTCCATATATTTTTACTTTTTAGATGTTTGGAAAAATATTTTGATAAATATCCCAACATAAAAAAAAATAAGAACGAAGAAGTAGCTGCACCAACTCCAAAATAATACTTATCTATCTGGTTAAAATTTTTAGAAAAATTTCCAAGAAAAAATACAGTATCTGAATAAACATGTGGATTAAGAAAGGTAAATCCTAGAGTTTTAGTTAAAATCCCAAAAAAATTATTAGTTTCACTATCCACATTGAATGTTGCTTCTAAAACTTCAGTTTTTAATTTTCCCCAAATAAAATGTAATAAAAATATTAAGAGTAAAATGTTAAAGATTAGCTCTACTGTTGGAGTAAAAAAATTACTTAAATATTGAAATAAAAAAATACCTAAAAAAATTAACAATAAATCTGATAATGAGCATACTAAACAAACAATAAAGATTTGTTTTTTTTTTAAACCTTGTTCAATGACAAATATATTTTGAGCACCTATTGCTAAGATTAAACTTAGTCCAGTAAAAAAACCCAATAATAAAAAATCCATTAAATTTTATTAAACTCTTTTTTTACCTTGAACAACTCTATCCAATATTAAAGCGACAAACAAAATAGCAATACCTGCTAGTATACCTTGTCCAACATTAGCATACTGTAAAGCCTCAAGAACATCTTGTCCTAAACCTTTTGCACCAATTAGAGATGCTACAACTACCATAGCTAAACTAAGCATTACAGTTTGGTTAACACCTGCCAGAATTGAAGGTGTGGCTAGTGGTAAATCTACTTTTCTAAGTAAATACCATTTAGTTGCACCGTAAGCGATAGCTGCCTCACGAATTGTTTCTGGCACTCCACGTAACCCTAAAACCGTAAGTCTTACAACAGGTGTACCACCAAAAATCATTGTAATAATTACTGCCGCAACTTTTCCAGTTCCAAAAAAAGCTATAACTGGAATCATAAATACAAAGGCTGGCATTGTTTGCATGAAATCCATTATGGGTCTTATTAGTGAATAAAATCTTTGTCTTCTTGCACAATAAATTCCAAGAGGAATACCAATTGCTATACTTAAAATTGCAGCAGTTCCAAGTAACGCAAGAGTTGTCATAGCTTTTACCCAAAACCCTAGAAATCCCATATAACATAAAAATCCAGTTGAGTATATTGCTGCCCTTGGTCCAGCTGATAAACCAGTAAGTGTTACAATGGCTGTTATAATTACTATCCAAGGGGTTTTAACGAATAGTAATTCTAAAAAATCTAGAACTGACCTAATACCAATTGTTATAGCAGTAAAAATTACATCTCCTTTAACAACCGCATAATCAAAAATAATTTCTATCCACTTAATTGAAAATAATCTTATTTCTGGATGAGTTGGAAACGTATCCATTAACTGAAGTAAACCTGGAAAGCTGTAATGGATAACAGTAAAAATCATTATTACAGAAGTAAAAACACTACTTAAGATATAATTTTTCATCTGCATACCTGGATCAATAGATTTATCAGATAACCATTCAGAATATTTTTTTTCCAAAATTGAATTCGCCAAAACTCCTTGGACAACCTTTACTGCTATCAATAAAATAAATCCAAAAATTGTAATCCAAATTGCTGAGGCCTCTACTCTTGTAATCTCATCAAGATAACCTTGCATAGCATCCTCTAATGATTTTATATTTCTTTTAAAAACATCAATCTTATCTGGATTATTTTCTATTGCTGCTTCTAATTGTTTATTCCTAAAAGCTATTGTACTTTTAACTTGTTCTACTTTAGCAATAGCTTCTGCTGTAATATTGCCAAATAAACCTCTAATAATTTGTACTACTGAAAAAGTTTCAATAATTAAAAAAGCTAATGTCCAATTCCAAACATTACGCATTCCAAACCAAACTGGACCTAAAATAAATGCAAATAGATTAAATGAAAATGAATAAGTAGGTTTACTACCAATTTTTTTAAACTCTTTAATATAGTAATTTGGATTACTTTTTACAAAATCAGTAATCAATTCATCTCTAGATGGATTTTTAACTGCTCTATTATCCATCACTACCCTCTACAACAGCCTTAAGTAAATCAGCTTGTGTTATCACCCCAACATTTTTATTATCATTGTTAATTACTAATATTGGTTCGTCTTTAATAGAAGATTTTTCAATCAATTTATTTAGCAAATCATTTTCATAAACACTTTCTAAATCTTTGGCCAGTGATCCAAATTCTTTTTTGAATTTTTCAATTGGTTGCATGATAGATTTAGCTTGAACAATTTTTAATCTAGATATTCCTTTTACAAAATCAGCAACATAGTTATCCACTGGCTTCATTACTATTTCTTCTGGTGTTCCTATTTGAATAACTTTTCCATCTCTCATGATAGCAATTCTATGACCTACCCTAACAGCTTCATCTAAGTCATGCGTTATAAACACTGTAGTTTTTTTCATTTGTTTTGAAAGTTTGATAAATTCTGCTTGAAGTTGTCTTCTAATTAATGGATCTAATGCACTAAATGGTTCATCCATTAATAAAAAATCAGGATCGGCTGCTAAAGCTCTTGCTAATCCTACTCTTTGTTGCATTCCGCCTGATAGCTCATGAGCAAATTTATTTCCCCAGCCTTGAAGTTCTACGATATCTAAAATTTTATTAGCGGCATCTAGCCTATCATTTTTGCTTATACCTCTTATTTCAAGTGGCATTGCTATATTATCCAGTACAGATCTATGGGGCATTAAAGCAAAGTTTTGAAAAACCATACCTATTTTTTTATTTCTTAAATCTTGCAAACTTTTTGAGTCAAACTTCATCACGTCTTCATTATTGATTAAAATTTGTCCAGAGGTTGGCTCTAATAATCTATTAATATGTCTAACTAAAGTAGATTTACCACTTCCAGAAAGACCCATTACACAAAAAATCTCTCCTTTTTTAACATTAAAAGAAACATCAGATACACCAATTACTGAATTATATTTTTCTAAAGCTTCCTGTTTTGAAATACGTTGATTTTGAATAGCATTTAATGCTTCTTCAGAATTATTACCAAATATTTTCCAAACATTTTTTATTTCAATAGCTGATTCCATCAGATCCATTCGAAAATTTAATAAATTTTTTTTTAAGAAAATTACCTGGCAACTTTTTAGTTGCCAGGTAAAAATTTAATTTAAACTAAAGTCCTAACCAACCGTCAACTTTGGACTTATTATTTTTCATCCATGTTCTAGCAACAGCAGCTGGATCTTTTTTTTCAACTGAAATTTGATAGGCCATTAATGAAACATCATCTGCTGACAATTGAAAGTTCTTAAAAAATTCAACAATAGCTGGTGATTTAGCTTCTAATGAAGTTCCCCAACCAATTTGAATTTGTTTAAGAGCATCTTTTGATGCAACATAAGATTTTTTGTACCAGTCAGCATCTTCTTTGGGTTGAACCATTTTATATTTAGCTTCATCAAACTTTGGTTCTGTTAACATTACAACATCTGCCATTCCCCAAATTGCATGTGGCTTGTAACAATAAAATGCATAGCCCTCACCTTTTTTAATTGAATCAAGCACTCTTGCATTTTTAACAGCTTCTGCTGCTCTTATGCCTTCAATACCAGCATCATATAAACCGTAATCTCTAAGTTTAACTTGGTTTACATTTGCTGAAGCCCATCCATCAGCACCAATCCAAAACTCTCCTTTTCCATTTCCGTCGCTGTCCATTGCTTTAACAACTTCTGGTCTAGCTAAGTCTTCAATTGCTGTAATATTCATTTTTTTAGCAAATTGTTGAGACACACAATATCCTTGGTTTCCCTCATACGGCTTTGAACTTAACTTAAGAGTTCCTTTAGGAACTAGATCGTTAGTATAAGCCTGTTGATTAGGTAGCCAGATATCTGGGTGAACTTCTATTTCACCTTTACTTCTATCAATTGCTGCGTAGATAGCAGTATTGTTCCCTGGAACTAATTCTGCTTCTCCACCCATTTTATCATTAACAACTGCTGCTAATAAATTTGCAATAGCTGTTGCACCTGTCCAACCTGGATCTCCAATTTTTACTTTCTCAGCAAATGTTGAAAAAGTAGCAAATAAAGAAATCAAACCAGCTACAAGTGTAGTTTTAATTATTTTCATTATTTTCTCCTATTAATTTAAAAAATAAGTCTAACGCGAATGAACAAAGTGTGTCAAAGGAAATAAAGATATAAAAAATATATATAACTGGCCTATATTTTACAAATTTATCAAAATCAATTATGACTGATTCAGATAGTTTTTGTTTGAAGATAAGCTGTTATTTAACAGTTATTCAGGATTACTTGTAAGAGTTTTAATTTCTAAAATGTTTTCGTTAGGATCTTTTACAAAGAAAGTTTCTTGCTCATATTTAGTACCCTTAAATCTTAAATAAGGTTCATCGTAATATTTAGTACCATTATCTTTTAATCTTTGTTTAAGAGCATCAAAATCTTTTCTTGATAAATGAACACCAAAGTGTGGGACAGAAACATTTCCCATATCAACATCGTGTCTTTCGTTTTCTAATTTATGAGCACTTGCGTGAAGGGTTAATTCATTTCCCCAAAAATCAACATCAGCCCATTCTTGAGCTGAATTATCTAATCTGCAGCCTAAAGCTTCGTTGTAAAACTTTTTTGCAACTTCTAAGTCACCGCAAGGTATTGCTAGGTGAAAACAGTTGGTATTTTTGTACATATTTTTTTCTCTTTAATTACTAGATATAATGACTATATAAAGATCGCTTTTAAGTCAATCTAGCAAAAAGATAAAATGGAAAAATTTTTACAATCTATAATAGACAGAGACCCTGCTGCAAAATCAAAATTAAGTTTAATATTAACTTATCCTGGAGTTAAAGCAGTTTTTTTTCACAGAATTGCTAATTTTTTTAGTACTGCTAAATTTGATTTAATTGCTAGAATTATTTCACAATTTTCAAGATTCTTAACTGGTATTGAAATTCATCCAAAAGCAAAAATTGGAAAAAATTTATTTATTGATCATGGTATGGGAGTTGTGATTGGAGAAACTTCTGAAATTGGTGATAACGTCACTATCTATCATATGGTAACACTAGGTGGAATTGCTCCAAGTATTAATTCAAAGGATCAGCGTAATATAAAGAGACATCCAACAATTGAAGATGAAGTTGTAATTGGCTCAGGTGCGCAAGTATTAGGTCCTGTTAGAGTTGGAAGATGCGCAAAGATTGGTGCTAATGCAGTGATTACAAAAGATGTTCCAGAAAAAGCTGTAATGGTTGGCATACCTGCGAAAAATGTTGGTATCGCTGATAGTGAATTCAAACCTTATGGTATTACTCCAGATAGTGATACAAAATCAGATTAATGAGCAACATTCAAAATGATTTTATTTCAGGAATTGGTAATACTCCTTTAATAAAATTAAAAGCAGCATCAGAAATTACAGGGTGCAATATTTATGGTAAGGCTGAATTTTTAAATCCAGGTGGATCAGTTAAAGACAGAGCGGCCCTTGCTTTAATTAAAGACGCTCAAGAAAAAAAATTAATTTCAAAAGGTGGAATCGTTGTTGAGGGTACAGCTGGCAATACTGGAATTGGCTTAGGACTTTTAGGAAATTCATTAGGATACAAAACAATTATCGTAATGAATGATAATCAAACTCAAGAAAAAAAAGATTTACTTAGAAATTTAGGTGCAGAACTAAGATTGGTTGCTCCAAAACCCTACAAAGATGACAATAACTTTGTAAAAATTGCAGCTAGACTTGCTGATGAGCTTAGACCATCAAACAATAATGGAGTTATCTGGGCTAATCAATTTGACAATACTGCAAATGCAAAAGGCCATTACGAGGGAACAGGACAAGAAATTTGGAAACAAACAAAAGGTAAGGTTGATGGTTTTGTATGTTCATCTGGAACAGGTGGAACAATTTCTGGAGTAAGTAATGCTCTTAAAGAAAAAAATAAAGATATTAAAATATTTTTATCTGACCCTAAAGGTTCTGCTCTTTATAATTATATTAAAAATGGTGAATTAAAATCTGAGGGTGGCTCAATTACTGAAGGAATTGGCTCAAGTAGAATAACAAAGAATTTTGAAAATGCTAAAATAGATGATGCCTATTCTATTGATGACCATGAAGCATTACCTATTCTTTATGATCTAATTCAAAATGAAGGACTAAGTCTTGGGACTAGCTGTGGAATTAATATAGCAGGAGCAATAAGATTAGGTAAAGAATTGGGGCCTGGAAAAACTGTTGTGACCATTCTTTGTGACAGAAGTGATAAATATTCTACAAAAATGTTTAATAAAAAATTTCTTGAAGAAAAAGGCTTGCCTTTCCCTAATTGGCTTTAAATATCAAGATGGAAAAATGATTTCACTTGAAACAGGGGCAACTAAATTACCTAAATAATTATATATATTTAGCAAGATTTCATTTAATGTTAAGGAATGAGTCTTGCTACTTCATATGGATTTCTACTCCTAGCAGTTATTCTTGGAGTAACCTCAAATAGTTTTGCAAAAAGTGCAGAAGGTTTTACCCTTCTCTTTCCAAGTATTATTACCGCAATTACAATTGTTTCATGCATGTATGCTTTGTCTATGGTGATGAAAAATATTCCAATGGGAATTACCTATGCATCATTTGCAGGATTAACAATTATTTCAACAGTAATTGTTGGCGTCATAAGATTTAATCAAATACCAAATCTTTATTCAATGATTGGTTTAGGTTTAATTATAATAGGTGTGTTAATGGTTAACTTGCTTGGAAATAATTAAACAATGATTTAGTAAAAAATATTATGGAAGAGTTTATTAAATTATCGAGACTCTATTCTTAAGTCAGGTTGTATTCAATAAATATATTTAAATAAATATTTTGAATGAAGTTTTTTAAAATGTTATATTGAATATATCAACAAAGGAGGTGCGATTATGAATTTATCACCACCTGACACTTAGCTGGTGTGATTTAATAATCAAAGTTAATAAGAAAACAAAAAATAAGTCCATTATTATGGATTTTGCGTAAATCGCTAAATTATAGGGGAACTCTTTTGGAGTTTCCGAAAGGGTGTCCCCCTTAGAAATTATCTGGTAATACGTGAGAACCATCATCCTTCAAAGAAATTTCAAATTCTTCTACAACATTAGATAAATCAAGTGGTGAATATAAATGGGGAAACATAGTTCCGTCTGATGCTTGTTCCCAAACTAAATGATCTAACTTTAAAGTATCAACCTTTAATAAAATTAAATCATTTTGATTTTGGTAAAATTTTTTAAGAGTTCCTGCAACTTGGTCATCACCTGAAAAGTGAATAAAGCCATCTTCTAAATCTTTTTTAGAACCTGTTAATTGACCTATATTTTTAACTTCTTGCCACTCAGATTTAGTGCATATTTTATAAACAAACTTAAAGTTCATTTAAAATTTATATTATTCAGTGAGGATGATGACAATAAGAAACTTCCCCTTGCGGGGAAGTTTATATTAACTACCTAATAGAGGGAGAAGATAATGTTAATTTTTGAATTCTTAAATTCTTTATAGACGGCACATCAAAATATTAAAACGATATATTATCATTATAGGTATGATAATATTGAATATCTTATTTTACCTGTTCACTTAATGAATGTTTACCAGGAAGAGTTCGGTTGACTTAAAAACTCTATCTCTTCAGGAGTAGATTTTCTTCCTAATACTATGTTTCGGTGAGGGTATCGATGAAATTTCTTAATTGCTAATGTGTGATCTTTCCAAAATTTTTTTATAGAAACTAAGTCTGGATGATCTTTTAAATATTTATCGAGTAAATAGTAGGCCATATCATGGTCGGTTATTTCTTCACTATGAATAAGTGGCAATAACATAAAAAATCTTTGGTCTTGTTCCATTTCATCTAAAAATCCTGCATAAACAGAATCATTAACTATTAACCTTGCTTTATGATCTTGGCTAAAGGCTTTTGGGTCATCTCTAAACATATTTCTTGAAAATTGGTCAAATAAAATAACTAAAGCTAATGAACCAAGGGGGCTATCTTGCCAATCATCATACTCATTGGAACCTGCCAGTTCATAATCTTTTAAAAAATTATTTTTTATTAGTGCATCAAAATCTTTATGTTTTTGAAATCTTTTTTTTGGTGAGGTTTCTTTAAACCAAAAATCTAATATTTTTTTAGCTCTTGTATGCATTTATTTTGAAATAGGTTTTAAAAGTTTAAGCATTTTATTATGAATAGATTGATTAGCTGAAACTAAAATATTTCCAGCATTAACTGCATTTCTATTATCCCAAGTTGTAACAATTCCTCCTGAAGCTTTTATAATTGGCATCAATGGGTGAATATCCCAAATTTTATTATTAGCTTGAAAAACAACATCAATTTTTCCCTCACATAAATGAGAGTAGCTTAACGCATCTGCAGTTGGAAATTGCATTAATTTTAAAACTTTTGGAATTCTACTTTGCTGCTTAAGAGAGACTGCTCCATGAAATGCTCCTGATACTTTAATCTGACTAAATAGTATTTTTTTTGAAACAGAAATTTTTCTTTTTTTACCTTTTTCAAAAACAAAAGAATTTTTATTATCAAAGTTTAAATAATATTTATTTAATATCGGGAAATTTGCTAAACCCACAACTGGTACACCTTTAAAATTAAGAGATATTAAATTACTCCAAGTTGGGTTACCTATTACAAATGATCTTGTCCCATCAATCGGGTCTATCACCCATGTAAAATCACTAGTTGATTTTTTGTGACCAAACTCTTCACCTATAACTTGATGATTTGGAAATTTTTTTTTAATTTTTAATCTGATAAATTTTTCAAATGCTTTATCAGATGTTGTAACAGGATCGTACCCTTTGCCTTTTAGTTTGTTAGATATGGCAAAAGTTTTATTGAGTTTTGAATAATAAAATTTATTTAAGTCTTTTGCTAAAGTATTTAAAAAGTTTGAATATAATTTGTACTCGTTCACACTTAATAAGCTCATTGTGTTATGTTCTCAATTTGACTTTCAGCTTCTTTAATTGATTTTTCATAATCTAACGCCATCTGATCAGCACTTATTACTTCAACTTTTTCAATTCCAAAGAAATTTAATATAAATTTTAACCATGGGGTTAAAAAATCCTCTGAGCTATTTAATTTAGTTCCACCTGAAGTAATTACTAAATAAGCTTGTTTATTTTTAAGTAATCCCTCTCTTCTCCCATTAGGTTTAAACCTGAAAGTCTCACCAATTCTTGCTGCTAAGTCACACCAAGCTTTAAGAGTTGCTGGAGGGCCATAATTATAAATTGGTGCTGAAATTATAATGATATCACTTTCTTTTAATTCACTTACAAGTTTATCTGATAGTTCGAACATTTTTTTATGCTCTTCAGTTTGGTCTTTTTCTGCGATTTTCATTCCAGACTCAGTTAAACCACTAACAAAAAGCATATCATCATCTAAATCTCTATAAATTACTTCATCACCTGGTTTTTTGATTTTATCTAATAATTTTTTTGCTAATGCTCTTGAACTTGATCCTTCTTTTCTGGCACTTGAGTCAATTTGATAAATTTTCATAAGTATAGATTGTTATTAACCTATTAACCGAAGTTTTGCAAAAAGGGTAAGTAGTTTAAAATATAGTAGCCTAAAATTTGCAATTGGTTTGTTAAAATTAGAACCCCAGTTATTAAAAGTATTATGCCACCCCCTTTAGTTACTAAATTAATATTTTTTTTAAAATTCTTTGAAAATAACAGAAACCTTTGCATCAAATACCCTGATAAAACAAAAGGTATCGCAAGTCCTAAAGAGTAAAAGCTTAAAAGTATAATTGCTCTATAAATTGTTTCCTCTGTTGAAGCTAAAGCAAGTATTGATCCTAAAATAGGTCCTATGCAAGGTGTCCATCCAAAACCAAATGCCATTCCTATAATAAATACAAAGAATATATTATTTGATTTTTTTGTATAAAATTTCTTCTCAATATTAAGAAATTTAATATTTAAAATACCAATCAATTGAAGTGAGAAAATAACTATTATACTTCCAGCAATAAGTCTTAGGATTTGTGAATTTTGTAAAAGAATTTGCCCTAAAAAGGATGCAGTAGCTCCAAAAATAATAAAAACAAAAGAGAAGCCAAGTGAAAAAATTATTAACGGCAATAAATTAATTCTTTTATTTTCTAAAATTTCATTTAATGAACTTCCAGTAACAAAAGAAACATAACCAGGTATTAAAGGTAAAACACAAGGTGATAAAAAACTAATAAGACCTGCTCCTAGCGCAACGACTAATTCTATCATATCAAATTATTCTTTTATAACCTTAATATTTTGTTTTCCAAGATTATCGACCGAAAGTTCCATTTCATCTCCATCTTTTAAAAAAATAGGTGGTGTCATTCCAAGACCCACACCCGGTGGTGTTCCTGTTGTCACTATATCACCAGGCATTAATGTTATAAAACTAGTAATATGAGCAATTAAAAAATTAAAATTAAAAATCATCTGGCTTGTATTTCCTGTTTGATGTCTATTACCATTAACATCTAGCGTTAAACTCAAGTTATTAACATCTTCTATCTCATCTTTTGTCACTAAATATGGGCCTAAAGGTCCAAAGGTATCGCCAGATTTTCCTTTAACCCATTGACCGCCTTTTTCTTTTTGCCACTCTCTCTCACTTATATCGTTACAAATGCAGTATCCAAAAATATAATCTTGTGCATCTTTTTCTAAAACTCTTTTTGCTTTTTTTCCTATTACAAAAGCAATTTCAACTTCATGGTCTAGTTTCTTTGAGTTCTTAGGTATAATTACATTGTCATTTGGTCCTATAATTGAATGAACAGATTTATTAAATAATACTGGATGCTCTGGTGGCTTTGCCCCAGTTTCTTTTGCATGCTCAGTATAATTCAATCCAATAGCAAAAAAATTTCCTGGTTGAGTAATACAAGATCCTATTCTTCCACTTCGATCTATCTCTTCTAGATTTTCTAAATTTATTTTCTTTAATTTATCGAGAGTTTCAAAATTAATATTTTCTGGATTTAAATCTTTGATAATTGATGATAAATTTCTAAATTTTCCATTTTTATCTATAGCTGCTGGAACTTCCTGGCCAATTTTTCCTATTCTTAATAATTTCATTCTATTTTTTATTTATTTTTTCAATAGCATTGTATAAAGAGCTATGATCAGTATTTCCATGTCCATCAGCTACTAAGTCTTTATACATTTCTTTTATTAGGCTCGAAATAGGCAAATGAGTCTCTACAGCCTTTCCTGCATTAACAATATTAGTCATATCTTTTAGTTGTGTTGTTGTTTTTCCTTTTGGTGTAAAATCTTTATCAATCATTCTTTTTCCGTGCGTTTGCAGTATTTTGCTATCAGCCCAACCTCCTGATAAAGCTTCAATCATTTTATTAGGATTGGTTCCTGATTTTTCACATAATGTAATTGCTTCTGCAACTGCTCCAATAGTAACGCCTACAATAATTTGATTAGCTAATTTAGATATTTGACCTGATGATACTGGGCCAACTAATGTAGGGTTACCCATTTTTTTTAGAAGCTCGTAGCAATTTTTAAACGTTTCTTCATCACCACCAACCATTATAGCTAAAGTTGCTTCTTCAGCTCCTATTGTTCCACCTGAAACTGGGGCATCTAAATAATTTATTTTTTTTTCTTTTAATTTTTTTGAATACTTAATGGTCAAAACTGGATTAACCGAACTCATATCAATAACAGTAGCTCCTTCTTTAATATTAGATATAAATTCATCACTACTCATTACTTTCTCAACTGCAGCATCGTCTGTAAGCATTGTAATAACTACATCTGCATTAGTAACAACGTCCTTAACGGATAGGGATATTTCTGCTCCAAATTCTTTTAATCTATCTGCTTTATCTTGAGATCTATTATAGGCTTTTAAATTATACCCTGATTTAAGAAGGTTTTTTGCCATGGGAAAACCCATGAGTCCGATTCCAATAAACCCAATACTTTTCATTATATTGATTATATAGCTTATATTCTCTGTTTGGTATCTTTATCAAAAATAGAAATATTATTTAAATCAATAAACAGTGTCATTTCTTTATCAATCTCAACATCTATAGAAGATGCAAATTTACCCAATAGTTCCTGCCCCAAATAACTAAAAGTAATTATTTGTTCATGACCAATATATTCATGTAATTCGGTTTTAACTTTAATTTCAGCAAAATTTTCATCTTTTGCCACTCTAGCAGCATGAGTTTTTTTTAAAAAAATATGTTCTGGTCTTATACCGAATAAAGCTGCAGAATTATTTTGTAATTCTTTATTGTGATTAAAATTTATAGTCTCATTTTCACTTGCATTATCTGGTAAGAATGAAATCAATTTATTATTTGATGTCAAAGAGCCTTTAATAAAATTCATTGACGGAGAGCCTACAAAGTCAGCAACAAACACACTACTAGGTTTATTATAAATATTTTTTGGAGTATCAAATTGTTCAATTTTACCATTATTCATTATTGCAATTTTTGTTCCCAAGCTCATAGCTTCAGTTTGATCATGTGTTACATAAACCATAGTTGTTTTTAAATTCTTATGTAGTTTCTTAATTTCTCTACGCATCTCAATCCTAAGTTTTGCATCTAGATTTGAAAGTGGCTCATCAAACAAAAAGATTTTAGGCTCTCTAACTAATGCTCTGCCCATGGCTACTCTTTGCCTTTGTCCTCCAGATAGTTGCGCTGGTTTTCTATTTAACAATTCAGTAATCTTAAGCAATTCTGCTATTTTGCTTAACGATTGATCAATTTTTTCTTTGGAAATTTTTCTTTGTTTTAAACCAAATGTAATATTATCTTTGACGCTCATTGCTGGATAAAGAGCATAAGACTGAAACACAAAAGCTATATCTCGCTCACTAGGCTCCATGTTGTTTACTATTTGGTTGTCTATTAATATTTCGCCTGCACTAGATTCTTCAAGACCAGCAATAGTATTTAGCAACGTAGATTTTCCACAACCAGATGGGCCTAATAATACAAGAAAGTCACCTTCTTCAACGTTTAAGTTTATTCCCTTTAAAACCTCTGTTTGTTTAAATCTTTTTTCTAAATTATTAATATTTAACGTTGCCATGTTATCCTTTCACTGAACCTGCTGTTAGTCCTTTAATAAAATAATTGCCTGCTAACACATATATTATTAGTGTGGGTAATGCAGCCATAATTGCTGCTGCCATATCAACATTATAATATTTTACAGAAGCCGATGTTAATACCATATTGTTTAACGCTACTTGTAGCGGTGCATTTTCACCAAAGGAAAAAGTCACACCAAACAAAAAATCATTCCAAATTTGTGTAAATTGAAAAATAATTGTCACTACTAAGATTGGTAATGATACAGGTAACAATATTTTAAAAAAAATTTTAAAAAAACCTGCTCCATCAACTTTAGCAGCTCTAATAATCTCATCTGAAATTGAAACATAATAGTTTCTAAAAAACAAAGTCGTGAACCCTAAGCCGTACACGGTGTGAACAAGTATTAAACCAAATGGGGAATTTGATATTCCAAGAAAACCCAAGGTTCTAGCCATGGGAAGAAGTATTGCTTGATAAGGAATAAATGTGCCAAAAAGAAATAGTAAAAATATTAAATTTGCACCTTTAAATTTCCATTTTGTTAAAGCATATCCATTTAGAGCTCCTAGAAATGTTGAAATTATTAGAGCAGGTATAGCTATTTTAAGTGAATTAAAAAAATATGGTTTTAAAAAAACATCGCTAGTTCCTTCACCTCTACCAGCCCATGCAATTTTCCATGATTCAAAATTAATACTGTTTGGCAAACTAAAAAGGTTACCTTCTCTTATTTCGTTCATTGTCTTTAATGAAGTAACAATCATTACATACAAAGGGGTAATATAATAAAAGACAAATATTCCTAAAACTAAAAAAAGAAAAATACGTGATACTTTTTTTTTATTTAGCATCTTGCTCCCTTCTTAATTCTGAATAAAGATATGGTACGATTATTGCTGAAACAGTTGCAAACATCATGATTGCGCTTGCAGATGCTAAACCAACCTCACTTCTGCCAAAAGCCATTTTTGTCATAAATACTGCTGGCATATCTGAAGAAATTCCTGGGCCACCAGCAGTTAAGGCAATTACCAAGTCATAACTTTTAATTGATAAATGAACTAAAATTACAATTGCACTCATAAAAACTGGTCTCATCATCGGTAAAACAATTTTTATATAAATTGAAAAAGTGCTAGCACCATCTACTTTTGCAGCTTTAATAACTTCATCATCTATAGATCTTAAGCCTGCTAAAAAAATAGCCATTATAAATCCTGATGATTGCCAAACTCCTGCAATTACAATTGTGTAAATAGACATTCCTGGGGTAACCAACCAATCAAATTGAAAATTTTCAAATCCTATTTGATGTGCAAATTTTTCAATTCCCATTGTAGGGTTTAAAATCCACTTCCAAGCAGTACCTGTAACAATAAAAGATAATGCCATTGGGTACAGATAAATAGTTTTTATAACTCCTTCAGATCTAATTTTTTGATCTAAAAATATTGAAAGGATAACACCAATGAAAATACATAAAATAATAAATAAAGTTGTAAAAATAAATAAATTCTCAACAGCTATATGCCAACGAGGCATTTGCCATAAGCGAACATATTGGTGAATTCCCCAAAATTCATAATTAGGTAATAGTTTTGATTTTGTAAATGATATATATAAAGTCCATCCAATAAAACCATACACAAACCAAAGCACTACCGCAAAAGATGGTGCTACTACAATTTTAGGTAAATTTTTTTTTAACCAATACATTATAAATAAGTAATCTGCGCTACTAAGTTAGTAGCGCAGATTTTAGTGCTTTTAATTAAAAATTACAAAGATGCTTTAACAGCTGCTGCTAATTTTTTTGCAGCATCTTTTGAAGACATATTTGAATTGAAATGTTCAGTCACCACGTCAGTAATTGCACCTGATTGAGCTCCTTTAAGAGCCATTCCATGAGCATAACTTGGCATTAACCCACCAGCTTTACTAGCTGCATTCAAGTCTGAATTTGATTTTTTTGCACAATCATCAAAGTCAGCCATTGAAACATCTAATCTTGCAGGTATTGAACCTTTGTACATGTTAAAAACTTTTTGAAAGTTTTTACCCATGATTAAACTAGCAAGCAACTTTTGACCTTCTAATTTATCAGCTCCTTTAACATTGTAGAATACAAAAGAATCTACATTATAAAGGTATCCGTTATTAGAGGGTGTTGGTGAACAAAGATAATCTTTTCCAGGTGTTAAGCCTTTTGCAGAAAATTCTCCTTTTGCCCAGTCACCCATAATTTGAAAAGCAGCTTTGCCATCCATAACCATACCAGTTGCAACGTTCCAATCTCTTCCTGGTGAACCTGCATCAGTGTATCCTTTAAGTTTTCTCATTTGGTCAAATATCTTAACCATAGTTGAACCGCTCAAGGCTTTTGGATCTAAATCTATAAAAGCTTTTTTATAGAAATCATTTCCACCTATTCCTAAAGCAACAGCCTCAAAAACAGTAGCATCTTGCCAAGGCTGACCACCATGAGCAAATGGAATTATACCTGCAGCTTGTAGTTTATCTGCTGCAGCATTAAATTGCTTCCAAGTAGTAGGCATTTTAATTCCATTAGAGTCTAAAACACTTTTGTTAGCCCAAAACCAATCAATTCTGTGAATGTTAACTGGAGCAGCACAATATTGCGTAAAATTATTACACTTCATATGTTGTGCAACTTGTTTGCTTACTAAATTGTCCCAACCCTCAGCTTTTGCAACAGAGTCGATGTTGTAAGGTTTGATAACACCTTGATCATCATATTCTTGAATTGCAGGTCCTTTAACTTGTGCAGCAGCAGGTGAATCACCAGCTACAATACGAGCCTTTAAAGTTTGCATAGCAGCATCTCCACCACCACCTGCAACAGGCATATCAGTCCAAACTCCACCTTTTGCAGCAAAGTCAGCTTTTAAAACACTCAAAGCTTTTGCTTCTCCACCAGATGTCCACCAGTGAAGTACTTCAGCTTTAGGTGCAGCAAATGAAATATTTGGAACTAAAGAAATTGCAAATAATGCAATTAATATTTTTTTCATTTTCATATTTTTCCTTCTAGTTAATTTAAGTAAATTAAATGTTTGAATAGAATTTGTACAAATAAAATCTTTAAATAGTAAGTGCTAATTGAACACACAACTCACAATTGTTTAGACAGATTTTATTAATTGATATTGATTTAATTATTAATTTCTATTTATAAAAAGAATAAAAATCACTTTTCACGAGAATTAACTAATAGTTACTTTTTCTACCCAATCTAGCAGCTCCTCTAACACCGCTAGCATCACCATATTTAGGTTTAAGAAAAACTCCTTCATATTCTCTTCCAATAACGTATTTTTTTACCAGATTTTGAACTTCAGGGAAAAAATCAATTGAGTTAGAAACGCCTCCACCAAAAACAAATGCATCAGGATCGATTATATTTACAATGGTTGCTAATGACATTGCTAAATTAATTTTAAATTGATCAATAAATTTTTCAGCATCTATATCGTGTCTAGAGTAAAGTTGAAAAATATCTTTAGTTTTTAAATTTGTTTTATGTTTTTTATTATATTTTTTTGCTAAACCTATCCCCGAAATAAAACTTTCTATCTCAGACTCTCTAAGGTTCGATGTTTCAAGGTTTTCTTTTTTAGCAGCCATATATGGTAGTTGATTATGACCCCATTCTCCTGCAATACCATTTGGTCCAGATACAATTTGTTTATCTATAACAAGTCCTCCTCCAGCTCCTGAACCTAGAATAATACCATAAACAATTTTATAATTTTTTCCCGAACCATCAATTGCTTCTGATAATGCAAAACAATTACCATCATTTTCACAAAAAACCTCTCTTCCTAATGCTTCATGTAAATCTTTTTGAAATGGTTTTTTTTCAATCCATACACAATTGGGTGCATTTTTAACAAGACCACTTTGTGGTGAATGAACGCCTGGATGACAAACTCCCACTTGAAGAGTTTGTGTTGTTTTTTTCTCTAATTCTAAAGAGGTGTTTTTTATTAATTTAATAATTTCGTTATAATTTTTTGGGCAGTCTCTTCTTTCTCTAAAATGTTCAGTTCCTTCTTTATCTAAAACTACACTTTCAATCTTTGTTGCCCCAACATCAAACCCTATCTGCATTTAACTTAGCCTTTAATTCCCATATGAGTATATTTAACATTAAGATAGTCTTTGATGGCCATTGATCCACCTTCTCTACCATAGCCGCTTTGTTTAATACCTCCAAACGGTGCTTCCGCAATCGCAACAAATCCTGTGTTAACAGCAACAGATCCTGTTTCCAATTGTTCAGATGCTAAATGAGCAGTCTCCATTGAGTTGGTGCAAACATAACTACAAAGTCCAAGCTCATGATTATTTGCTCTTTCGATTACTTCATCAAATGATTTAAATGATAACATTGGAACCAATGGTCCAAAAGGTTCTTCTTTCATAATGGTAAAATCATCTTTTACATCATCAAATATTGTTGGTTCATAAAAAAACCCTTTATTGAATCCTGCGGGTCTTTTTCCACCTAATAAAATTTTAGCTCCTTCTTGCTTTGTTTTTTCAACTAGTGTTTCAATTTCATTCAATCTTTTTTGGGTTGTTAAAGGACCTAGTTGAGTATCAGGATCCATACCATTACCAATTTTTAATTTTTTAGTTTTTTCTATAAATAGATTTATAAATTCATCTTTCTTTTTTTCATGAATGTAAAATCTATTAGGAGAAATACATACTTGGCCATTGTTTCTAAATTTTGCAGCTATAGCCATATCTGCTGCCTTTTTGATATCAGCATCATCAAAGACTATAAATGGTGAATGACCACTTAATTCCATTGTTACTCTTTGAACTTTATCAGCGGCTTGTTTTAATATTAATTTTCCTACTCTTACAGAGCCAGTAATAGAAATTTTTTTAATTATATCTGATTGAATTAATTGGGATGCAATACTTGGAGGGTCACCTGATAAAAGATTAACTGCTCCAGGAGGAACACCACATTCTCTACAAATATCAACTAACTCCATTACAACGCCAGGGGTGATTGTATCAGGTTTAATAATTACCGAACAACCTGCAGCAAGTGCAGTAGATATTTTTCTAGCTGCTAAAATAAGTGGAAAATTCCAAGGCGATAATGCTGCTACAACTCCAACTGGCTGGTAATAAACATGAACTCTTGTGTCTTCAAATCTACTTTCAATAGTTTGTCCAAAAATTCTTTTTGTTTCTTCAGCATTCCATTCAAAAATGTCTGCTGCTCCATTTGTTTCACCAACACCTTCTGCTAAAGGTTTTCCATTTTCTAAAGTCATCCATTTGGCTAATACATCTTTTTTCTCTCGAAGTTTATCTGCTATACGTCTAAGAATATAAGATCTGTTCCAAGGTGTTGTTTTTTTCCAAACTTGTAATCCTTTTTCAGCTGACTTTAATGCTTTATCAACATCAGCAGATGTTGCTTTAGAAGCATGACCTAAAACTTCTTCTGTTGCTGGATTGATAACCTCATAAGTTCCCTTGTCTGTTGAAGGAGACCAGTTACCATCGATGAATTGTCCAAATTTTTCGTACATTATTTGCTAAATATAGAATTGATTTTATAAAATTTTGTCTCAATTATCTAACAAATATGTTTTAATGTTTCAATTTAATAATGTAATTAAAATTAGATGAAAGCACTTACTGATACTTTTGGAAGAAAATTTCCCTACATAAGGTTGTCTATTACTGATGTATGTAATTATAAATGCTCTTATTGCTTGCCTCAAGGTTATAAAAAAACACCTGGAGACACGAGAAGCTTTATGTCTGCCGAAGAAATATCCAGATTAACAAAAGCATTATCTGAATTAGGTGTTTGTAAAATTAGATTAACTGGTGGAGAGCCAACGGTTAGAAAAGATTTTTTTGATATCCTTAAAGATATGAAACAAAATTCAAATATTCCCAAAGTAACAATGACGACTAATGGTTATCGTTTGGACAAAATTGCAGAACAATTATCTGAAGCTGGCTTAGATGGAATAAATATTAGTATAGACAGTTTAAATAGAAAAACTTTTAAAAAACTGACAGGACATGATAGGCTTGAAGAAATTTTAGAAGGCATAAAGACTTTACAAAAATTAAATTTTAAAAATATCAAAATTAATGCTGTTTTACTTAAGGGTGTTAATGATAACCCTGATGAGTTTAATAAATTTGGAAATTTTATAAAAAATAACAAAATTGACTTTAGATTTATAGAATTGATGCAAACTGGTGATAATTTTGAATATTTTAAGAAAAATCATGTTTCTTCTAATTTATTCAAAGATTATTTAGAGAAAAATAATTGGATCCCTCAAACTTATGGGAAAGACGCAGGCCCTTCATTAAACTTTATACATCCAGAATTTAAAGGTAAATTTGGATTAATTGCTCCTTACACTAAAGATTTTTGTCAAACATGTAACAGATTGCGAATTACCTCAAGAGGTGATTTGAGATTATGTTTGTTTGGTAATACTGGAATTAGTATTAGACATTTACTGCAAGACGATGCTCAAAAAGATGAACTTGTAAATCTTATTATAAAACAATTGCATCTTAAAAAAGAGTCACATTATTTAGAATTAGGTGATACTGGAATTACTCCTAATTTATCAAGTACCGGGGGATAAATGAAAAACTTAAAAATTATAAATGAAGAAAAATTAAAAGATTGGGCAAAAGAAATTTTTCAAAAAAACTCTTTTAATATGGTCGATGTTTCATCTAAAAAAGAAACATTCCGTAGAGCTTTGGCTTCTGGAAAAATTTATGTTGGAATAGAAGTTTTTAATTTAATCAAAAGTAAAAAAATGCCTAAGGGTGATCCCATTGCATTAGCAGAAGTATCAGCTGTACTAGGTGTTAAAAAAACTAGTGAATTAATTCCTTTGTGTCACCCACTAGCAATTGATCACACTGCAACAAAAATTATTATGAATGAAGATGATAACTCATTGGAAGTTTTTTGTGTTGTGTCAGCGTTAGCTAAAACAGGTGTTGAGATGGAAGCAATCATGGGAGTTAATGCTGCATTAATAACCATTTATGATTTAAGTAAAATAGTAAATCCTCATCTTAAAATTGATAATGTTAAGTTATTAATTAAAGAAGGTGGAAAAAGTGGATTGTGGACTAATCCAGATGGATTACCTGAATTTCTTAAAAATATTTTTTAATATTTAATGTCTGTTTATTTAAGTTCTCAAAAAGTTATCAAGGATTGGATTGATTATAACGATCATATGAATGTTTCATATTATCTTTTAATGTTTGATAAATATGGTGCTGATACTCTAAATAATATTTTTAAAATGGGTGAATACTCTGCAAAGACAACTAAGAAAAGTACAATGATTGTAGAGTCTCATATAACTTACAATCAAGAACTCCAACTAAATGATGAGGTTGATATTAATTGTGTTTTTTTTGATCATGATAAAAAAAGACTTCAATATAAAATGGAAATGATACATAAAGAAAAAAAATTCCTAGCCTCAACAATTGAAATTCTAGCTTTATATGTAGATCTTAATGAAAGAAAAGTTGCTGAATTTGAGGAAGAAAAAGTAAAGATTATGAATGACTTTATTAGTAAAAATAAATCTGAATTTAAAGATAAAGACTTAAAATTTTCATCTAAATTAAAAAAATGAAAATCAAATTAGAATTATTTGGAGCTAGTAGAGATTTTAGTGATAAAGATCACTTAGAATTAGATATTAAAGATAAAGCTTCAATAGATGATTTAAGGAATGAAATTATCAAATATATAGACAAAAATTTTCAAGGTAACGAAGACTTCATTAAAGTTGTAAAATCTTCTGCTTTTTGTTCTGAAAATAATGAAATAATTAGCGACAATTATAAAATCACAAAAAATCAAAAGATTGGTATTATACCACCTATCGGAGGAGGCTAATGCTTCATACAAAAATAGTAGATTATAAAAAAGATAAAATACTAACTTCAAACGCTGAAAAATTTATTAAAGATTCTAAATTTGGAGCTTCAATTTATTTTTTAGGTACTGTGAGAAATATCAATGACAATAAAACAGTCACTGGAATTACTTACGACAGTCATGATGAAATGGTGATCAAAAGCTTTGAAGAAATTTATAATGAAGCAGATCAAAAATTAGATATTAAGGATAAGGCTGTGTTTATTGAACATGCAAAAGGTCATCTAAAATTAGGTGAAATAAGTATTATTATCGCAGTTGCTTGCAAACATCGTGATCAAGCTTATGTACTCTCAAGATATATAATTGAAGAAATTAAAAAAAGATCTCCAATTTGGAAAAAAGAACATTATGAAAATAAAGAAAGTGAATGGTTAAAAGGAAATCCTATTGCTAATGAAAAAGTTTAGATATTCAGAGATAACTCCAGAAAAAATTTATAACAAAAGAAGATCTTTTATAAAGTCTATGGGCTATGGTTTGAGTGCACTTACCTTTAGTTCAGTTCCACTAATTAATGCTAAAGCAAATAATTTAAATGAGCCAACTAGTTATAAAGATATAATTACATATAACAATTTCTATGAATTTGGTACTGGCAAAGGTGATCCCCATAGACGAGCAAAAAATTTTACTACAAGACCCTGGACTGTTAAAATTGAAGGTGAAGTTGAAAAGTCAATTGAACTTCCAATTGAGGAAATTCTAGATATCAAATCTGAAGAGAGAATCCTAAAACTTCGATGTGTTGAAGGTTGGTCTATGGTAATTCCTTGGTTGGGCTTTTCATTAAGTGAGCTACTTAACAAAGTTCAGATTAAATCAACTGCAAAGTTTGTAGAATTTGAAACAGTTTATAATCCAGAAGAGATGGTTGGACAGAGATATCCTGTTTTAAACTGGCCTTACATTGAAGGTTTGAGATTAGATGAAGCAATGCATCCTCTAACAACTGTTGTAACTGGTTTGTACGGCAAGTCACTACCAAATCAAAATGGTGCACCTTTAAGAATATTTATTCCGTGGAAGTATGGTTTTAAGAGTGCTAAATCCATTGTTAAAATCAGGTTAACGAAAAATATGCCTAATACTGCTTGGAAAAATGCTTCACCAAGAGAATATGGTTTTTACTCAAATGTAAATCCAGAAGTTGGTCATCCACGATGGTCTCAAGCAACTGAAAGAGTAATTGGGGAAAGCATATTAGCTCCAAGAATAAAAACTTTAATGTTCAATGGTTATGGAGATGAGGTTGCTCATCTTTATAGTGGTATGGACCTTAAAAAAAATTATTAGATAAATTGAAAAATTATTTCAAGCCCGCTGTTTTCTTACTATCACTTTGGCCAATTTATATAATCACCTATCAATTAATATATAATAAATTAGGTCCTGAGCCTGTTGATAGGATTGTAAATCATTTTGGAGAATGGACTTTAATCTTTGTACTTTTAACTCTTTCAATGACACCTCTTAAGAAAATCACAAATTCCTTAGAGTGGATAAAATTTAGAAGGATGCTGGGTTTGTTTGCATTTTTTTATGCTTCGGTTCATATGCTTAGTTATGTTGGTCTAGATTATAGGTTTGATTTTGAACCATTAATTGATGATGTTTTGAAAAAAAAATTTATTTTTATAGGATTTTCTGCTTGGTTATTACTAATTCCTTTAGCGATAACTTCATCAGATAAAATGGTTAGAATTTTAAAAAAAAATTGGAAAAAACTACATAGATTAGTTTATGTAATTTCAATTTTTGGAGTTTTGCACTTTATTTGGTTATCAAAAACAATATTTTTTAAACCTTTAATATTTTTAATTATCTTAATTATTCTCCTTTTATTCAGAATAAATTTAAAGAAATTTAATTTATCGTAGTATCTTCGGGAATACAGATCTCAGATCTAGTTAAAAATCTTCTACCAGTGCCATTATCTAGAGAAAACATTCCACCCATACCTTTGACACAATCAATTATCAAATCTGTATTTTTCCAAGCTTCATGTTGAGTTTCACTAATATAAAAAGGAATGCCGCCTATTTTACCTATCATTAAATCATCTTGTCCTACTTGATATTCTTTAGATGGATAACACATTGGAGCACTACCATCACAACATCCGCCTGATTGATGGAATAGCAATTCTTTACCGTGATTTTTTTTTAAATCTTCAATAAGCTTTAAAGCAGAAGGTGTCGCTGTAACTTTCATATTTATATGGCCCGTAATTTAATACGGGCCATTATAATATATCTGTTAAAAGAAGCCTAATTTTTTCTCACTGTAAGACACGTGTAAATTTTTCACCTGTCTGTAGTGATTAAGCATCATTTTGTGGGTTTCTCTACCAATACCAGATTGTTTGTAACCACCAAAAGCAGCATGAGCCGGATAAGCATGGTAACAATTAGTCCAAACTCTTCCTGCCTGGATTCCTCTTCCCATTCTATAGGCTATGTTACCATTTCTAGTCCATACACCAGCACCTAACCCATAAAGAGTATCGTTAGCAATTTCTAATGCTTCCGCTTCATCTTTAAATTTAGTAACTGAAACTACTGGTCCAAAAATTTCTTCTTGAAAAACTCTCATAGAGTTTTTTCCTTCAAAGATAGTTGGTTCAATGTAGTTACCTTTTTCAAGACCACTATTTACTTTCGCAACATTTCCACCACATAGAACTTTGGCACCTTCTTTCTTACCTAAATCTAAATAAGATTTTATTTTTTCCATTTGTTCTACCGATGCTTGTGCACCAATCATAGTTTCCATCTGCAAAGGATTTCCTTGTTTAACAGCTTTAGTTCTAGCTACAGCTTTTTCCATAAATTTATCATAGATAGACTCTTGAACTAGCGCTCTACTAGGGCAAGTACAAACCTCACCTTGGTTAAGAGTAAACATTGCAAATCCTTCCATACACTTATCAAAGAAATCATCATCATGATCCATGACATCTTCAAAGAAAACATTTGGAGAT
The DNA here is from genome assembly GCF_059417735.1 of Candidatus Pelagibacter sp. PS_44. Taxonomy (NCBI): domain Bacteria; kingdom Pseudomonadati; phylum Pseudomonadota; class Alphaproteobacteria; order Candidatus Pelagibacterales; family Candidatus Pelagibacteraceae; genus Candidatus Pelagibacter; species Candidatus Pelagibacter sp. PS_44. The sequence goes on along the minus strand of NZ_CM182063.1, from coordinate 312,611 downwards.
TTTCCACCTAATTCTAAAGTTATTGGAATTAAGTTTTGTGATGCATATTGCATAATTAAACGTCCAGTTGTTGTCTCACCAGTAAAAGCAATTTTTCTAATTCTTTTAGATGAAGCTAATGGTTTACCGGCCTCAAGACCAAAGCCACTTACAACGTTAACAACTCCTGGAGGTAATAAGTCTCCAATAAGTTCCATTAAAAGTAAGATAGACGCTGGTGTTTGTTCAGCTGGTTTTAGAACTACACAGTTACCTGCAGCAAGTGCTGGTGCAAGTTTCCATGTTGCCATTAACAATGGAAAGTTCCATGGTATAATCTGACCAACTACACCAAGAGGTTCAGGTATATGATAAGAATATTCACTATTACTTATCTCAGCGACCGAACCTTCTTCTGCTCTTATTACTCCAGCAAAATATCTCCAGTGATCAACAACTAATGGTAAATCTGCTGCCATACATTCTCTAATTGGCTTTCCATTATCTAAACACTCAGCAGTAGCTAATAGTTCTAGATTTTTTTCAATTACATCTGCTATTTTAAGCAGCATGTTTGATCTTTCAGTTATTGAAGTAACTCCCCATGTAGGAAATGCAGCGTGTGCAGCATCTAAAGCAGCATCAACATCTTTAGCATCAGATCTTGGAACAGAGCAAATAACTTCATTATTAATTGGGCTTACGTTATCAAAATATTTACCTGATTTTGGTTTAACGAATTTACCCCCTATAAAATTTCCATATTGCTCTTTAAAAGGAAATTTAACTTTAAGGTGAGATGTATCCAGTAAAGGAGACTTCCCAGCTTTGATTGTTTCTGTACTCATCTTTTTTACCTTTCTTGTTTTTTTATTTTTTAGCTTAATATTTATTCTAGATTTTTTAGAACTCTTCTTAGTCGCAGACTTTTTGGTCACAACTTTTTTATTTTTTTTTATTTTTCTAGATTTATTGACCAACTTAGATTTTTTCTTTTTGGCCTTAGTTTTTTTCTTTTTGGCTTTTTTTCTCTTTTTAGTTGCCATAATTAATTTAACCAAAGAAACTGCGTAGGATCTACTTTTATAAAAATTTTATTTCTACCAATGATTGAATTAAACCTACATCTTGTGCTTAATTGAAATGTGTCTAATATTTTAATTATGACTGAAAATAAAAAACAAGAATTACAATCAGCTACTTTTGAGAGACTACTTAAACATTTAAATGAGAGAAAAGATGTTCAAAATATAGATATTATGAACCTTGCTGGTTTTTGTAGAAACTGTTTATCAAAATGGTATCGAGAAGAAGCTGAGAAAAGAGGTGTTGAAATTTCAGACCTAGATGCACGTGAGCATGTGTATGGTATGCCTTATTTTGAGTGGAAAGAAAAATATCAAAAATAACTATTATTTAATTTAAATTATTTTTATTAAATCTTCATATTCAATAATATTCATAAGTTCTTTATGCTTATAAAAATAATCTTCAAAATTAAGTTTAGAAAAATTTTGAATATCTATTTTTAAAGGGTTTTTATTTTTTCTATTAAAAATTACACCTATTCCAAAATCAGCGTAACAAGTGTAAGTATCAATATTTTTTTTTATTCGACATTCTACTATTGCCTTCCAAACATCACCATTCCATGTTATTTGACATCTAGGCACAGCTTGTTCAAAGTAATTATTTGGCAAACAGTCATGAAGTAAAATTATTCCATTTGTGTTTAGTGCTTTAAGTGAGTTTTCAATATCTCTTTTAACCTGTGAATAATAATGAAGTCCATCTATAAAAATACAATCAAATTTTTCTTTATTATCTTTAAAAAACTCATCACTAGTTTTTCTAATTGTTCCACCAGAAACAGGGTCTACTCCTACTTTTTTATCACATTTAATATTTTTAAATAATTCATCATGAAAGGTTCCTATTTCTAAATAAGATTTATATTTTTTTGTTTCAATTATTTTTTGTACAACAGTTAGCCTGTTCGGTTTATCTGAAAAATCAAAACCAATATTGCCTAGTTTTTTATCTCTAAAATACTTTTCAATAAAATAATTTAATTTTAAAATATTTCTACTTCCTTGTAAGCGTATATATTTCTTTTTTATAAAATTTTTTATGTTCATTAGATTGTTTTATATATTACTTCTCTTTTAGCCTTGGAAACAGCTCTACAAAATTACAAGGTTTATGATTTACATCTAACTGGTGTTTTAAAATTCCATCCCAGGCATCCGTGACCCCACCTGAAGATCCTGGTAAAGCAAACACATACTTACCGTTAGCCAGTACAGCACAAGCTCTAGATTGAATGGCAGATGTACCAACTGTTTTTAAACTTATCGTTCTAAACACCTCTCCAAAACCTGGAATATGTTTGTCAGCTATTTCGTTTATTGCCTCTGGTGTAATATCTCGACCCGTAAGTCCAGTGCCACCTGTTGTAATTACAACGTCTATTTCAGATTGATTAATCCAATCTTTAAGGATTTTAATAATGTCTTCTTTATTATCTTTACAAATTTTTCTATCTACTAATTTATGTTTAGCCTCCTCTATTTTTTTTACTAAGATCGCACCTGACTTATCATTCTCAAAAGTTCTGGTGTCCGTAACAGTTAAAAGTGCTATATTTACAATCATAAATTTAAAATAATTATTGTGATCATATTATCATTTTTATTTCTTCTAACAGCAACTTTATACTCTAGTGTTGGATTTGGTGGTGGCTCTACCTATCTAGCTCTTCTGTTGATTTGGGATGTTCCTTACTTAATCTTTCCTGTAATTGCTCTTTTTTGTAATATCATTGTCGTGTCAGGAAATTGTATTAACTATATTAAAGCTGGAAATATCAATCTTAAGATCCTTGCCCCATTTTTAATATCATCTGTCCCACTTGCATTCATAGGTGGCTCTTTATCAATAAATAAAGAAATTTTTGAAATTTTACTTTTTGTAGTCTTAACACTAGCAGGAGCTTTACTTCTTGTGAAATTTAAATCTTTTGATCAAAAGATTGAAGTTTATAAAGAGATGCCAAAAATGTTATCATTATTAATAGGCGCATCTATTGGATTTGTGTCTGGTGTAGTTGGAATTGGTGGTGGAATTTTCTTAAGCCCCATATTGTTATTGATTAGAGCAGATAAAGTAAAAAATATTGCAACTGCCGCATCATTATTCATACTGATTAATTCTCTATCAGGTCTTGCTGGTCAATCTACAAAGTCATCAATAATAAATGGGCTTTATGATTATTGGCCATTATTTTTGTTTGTTTTAATAGGCGGTCAACTAGGAAACTATTTAAATCTTAAAATTTTTCCTGCAAGAATGTTGGCTCTAGTGACATCAGCACTTGTCATATTTGTCGCTATTCGAATAGGATTGAAGTTGTTTGCATAACGAAAGTATTAAATTATTATAGATAGAATATGAAAACATTTAGAGCTTTTGGACCAACTATAGGAAAAACAAAGTTATCCAAAAAAATTATTAGTATATTAAATAATCACGTTGATAAGACTCAATCATCTATAAAAAATGATTATAGTTCTAAACTAGCAAGTCAAATTAAGAGTGAAATCAAGATACCTAAAACAATAGTTAATAAAAATTTGTCTAAAGAAATAATAAAAAATATCAAAGTTTATCTTGATAAGTCAGAAGTTAAAAAAATTAAAGAAATTAAGATAATTAACCTATGGGTAGTAAGACAATTAAAAAATGAGTATAACCCCATTCATTATCATGGAGGACAATTATCAGGGGTTGGCTATCTTAAAATCCCAAAAGATATGAATCAAAATAAATTTCTTAAGAATAAAAAGATTAAAACTAATGGAACTATTGATTTTATCAATGGTCAAAAAAATTTTTTAAGTAAAAGCATCTACAATTTAAACCCTAAATTAGGGGATTTATTAATTTTTCCTAATTATTTAATGCACACAGCTTACCCATTTAATGTTGATGGTGAGAGAAGATCCTTCTCATTTAATGCTAAAATATTATTTAAGAAGTGATTTACTAATTAGTCTATTAGATATATAAATACATTAACCGATTTGATCCATATTGCAGGTACTAACTGCTAAAAAGGAAATCATTAGATAATTGGTAAAGGTAGTTGGACTATATTGTGCACCTGGCATAAAGCTAAAGCACTAAAAAAGTAAGGAGTAAAAATGGATATTAATTTTTTTAAAACAACACGAATTCTAGATGGTGGTATGGGGCAAGAATTATTAGCTCGTGGTATGAAACCTAATGGAACATTGTGGAGTGCTAATGCATTGCTTAAAGAAGAATATCATCAGCTATTATTAGATACTCATTTAGATTTTATTAAAGCTGGAGCTGAAGTTATTGTTACCACAACTTTTACAACTAGAAGAGTTAGGTTACGTGATAATAAAGTTGAGGATAAATTTGAATACCTAAATAAAAAAGCTGGGGAGATAGCTCAAAAAGCTAAAAAACAATTTCCACATATTTTTATAGCCGGGGGTCTTCCACCTCAATATTTAACTTACGAAGAAGATACGAGAGCAAATGAAGAAATTAAACAAAATTTTTATGATCAAGCAAAATTACTTGATCCATATGTTGACTTTTTTTATTTAGATGTTTTATCAAGTGTTAAAGAATTCAGACTAGCAATTGAAGCAATCCAGGATTTCAAAAAACCTTATCTGATGGGCGCACACATATCTGAGGGTGTTAATCTTCCAAGTGGTGAAAAAATATCTGATATTATAAATAATATTGACCACAAAAATTTACTTGGGGTAATCTTGTCTTGTATTTCACCTGAAAATTTTTCTAAAAATTTGGAAGAGGTTAGAAATTTGGGTATTCCTTTTGGATTTAAGTTTAATGCATTTGAAACAACCAAGCCCAAAAATGGATATACTAATCATTATAATAAAAGTAAAACAGGAAATCCAAATGAGTTTTTAGGTCAAAGAAAAGATTTAACACCTCAATTTATGGCTAAATTTGTTAAAAAATTTAAAGATGATGGTGCTACTATTTTAGGTGGATGTTGTGAAACAAGGCCATCTCATATTAAAGCAATGAGTGAAATTAGATAGCTAATCGTTATCTGTTAATCCAGCACCAGCTCCACTTTGTTTTAATGATTCATTTTCTTCAACAAATGTTTCCTCTGAAAGTTTATAAAGTTCATTCCATTCTTCAATATTAAAGGAATCTCTATTTTCGATAACTTTAAAATAAATATTGTCAGCAATCTCAATAATTTCATTTTTTGCATAATTTGAATAAATATTATTATTAAAATTTAATAGAAACTCTTTATCATCAATCTTTAAGAAAATTCTTTTTCCAATTACTGCTGTAGCTCGACTTATAAATGGTAGAAAAAGTAAAGGATAGAGTACCTTTTTAAAGTTTATCTGGTTTAATTTTTCTAAAGTTTTGATTTGATCTAAAACATTTACTCCAGAAATTATTGGACAATATCCGTCTCTATTTGCTATGTTGTCTTGATTAATCATACTAATCATATCAAGACTTAATTTTTTTTTTTCTTAAAAAAACTATTAAGATTTTTAATTCCAGGCAGATTGAAAATCTCGAGCAATCTTATATTCTTTGCAACTTCTTCTGCAATGCCCCAGGAATAACCGGCAGCTCTACTTGCTCTTTTTGAAACAGTTTCAATTTCACTTAAAGACTTCATCTTCTTTAATTATAAACCCAATACTCGTCATAGTTTTTTAATTGTTCTGGTAAGGGTGCGCCTTGAAACATGCATATTCTTAACCATTTATCAGAGCGTGGATCAAATTTTAAAGCCCCAAAAAATGACAATTTTAATCTCAACATATCAATTGGTATAATTGTTTTACCAATTGTATTATCCTGTATTTCTGAATAAGGAAATTTTTCAACTATAAATACTCTTCTAATAACATGTCTCAATTCGTTATTGGTTGATAAAAATTTAGCAATAGTCCAATTATTATTAGTTTCTAATAATACTTCATATAATCGTTTAATATCTCGAGCGATTGCAAGAGGCTGCTCTAATTCTGCACCCATTTCATCAAATCTATTTGCTAATCTTGGCTCCTCTTTATTTTTTGATATAAACCAAAAATTTAAATTATTTTCATCTTTAGAGAAATCTATATCTAAAATATCTGGATATTTATTTTCTATAATTTTTCTTAATTCTTCTACAGTTCTATCAGTTGGAATATTAAAGTAATTTTCTTCCTCTGAGCTCATTCCTTTAATAAGTGATGAGACAATATCATCATATGGCTCCATCATCATTGAAACAACATACTCAATACATTCCTCACAATATTTCTTTTCTAAATTTGAGTACAATTCATTAAAAGCATACTCTTGGTCAAAATCAAAATTTTGATCTAAAAACAAAATAAGTCTATTTAAATCTTCAAGTAAAGACTTAATCTTATTTATTTGATACTCACTCTCAGTATTCCACGAAGTAATATTTTTTATTGATTTTTTTAAACATTCTAAAAAAATATTCTGATCTTTTTTTGATACTTTTTTTATTTCTCTTATTTTTTTTAGAGCAATTTCTCTTGCTGATATCCAATTATTTAAAAGTGTTGGATGATTAACAATAAATGGGGCCATGCCAAGCCCAGTTGAATTTCCAATGCCTAAACTTTTACAAATATTTTCATCAAGCTTTACGGCTTTTTTTGGATTTTTAGTTTTTGCAACATGATTGACTTGATCAAAAGTAAATTGTCGAACTAAATAAACCAACATCATTTCCAGTCTAAAAGGTCCATATATTTCTTCTCTATCTTTAATTCTAAATCTATCTGCTAACCCAAACTTACCTGAACCATAAACTGCTGTAGTTCTATATAAATATCCAACACTATTTAGTAAATTTTTATCAGGTTGTTTGCCCTCACTTAAATTTTCAACAACATGATTAAAAACTCTAACTGATTTATTGGCTCTGGATAGTGTTAATTCTTTAAAAGAAAGCCTTCCAAATTCTTGCTTTGGCACTTCATTTCTTAAACGTTCAATATCTTGTTTTGTAGGAACACCATCATGAAGCGTGAAGGCTGCGTCCCACTTTGTAGCAATTACTCTGTCTGATCTTTCGCTTTCGTCTAATTCATTAGCAAAGCAGATTAGGGAATACACTCTATTTTTTTTCTTAAATGAATAAACTGCCGTTCCATACCCTTTCTCATTTAATTCAAATAAATCTCTTTTATAATCCCAGTCTTTAAACTCATTTAAAAAACTTCTTAAAAATGAAAGTTTAGATTGGTGAAATGATCCAAGTCTAGATAATTTCATTACTACATTGGGGTCTCTTAACTCAACATTCATTAATTCATACCTTTGTAAAAATTATACCAATTATTTCCTAGAATTCCGTTTACTTCATTTTCTGAAAAGCCAACTTTTTTAAGGCCAGCTTCTATATTTTTAAAACCTCTTGCATCTAAAAACCATTTTGGTTGCTCAGGAAAACCTGGTTTATTTTTAGAGCCTTCTCCATAATTTCTACTTTTTGTCCAGGTACCATTTCTCATCCACTCAACAACAGTGTCTGGTTGATTCAAACAAAGATCAGAGCCAATTCCAATATATTCTGCTCCCATTATTTCAGCAGTTTTTGCTGCCATTTCACAAAAACAATCTAGCGTACAATTTTTGCCATTTTTTAAATGATGTGAATAAAGAGACAGTCCTAACATTCCTTTATTTTCAGATAAAATTTTTAAAAGTTCATTAGATTTATTTCTTTTTGCTGGGTGCCAGAATGATGGATTGGCGTGAGTGATTGCAATTGGTTTTTCACTTATTTTAATTGCATCAATTGTACTCTTTTCCGCAGAATGAGACATGTCAATTACAAATCCCAGTCTGTTCATTTCTTTAATTACTTCTCTTCCAAAATTTGTAACTCCACTATCTGTATTTTCATAACAGCCTGTGGCTAGTAACGATTGATTATTATAAGTTAATTGCATAAATCTGCAGCCAAGATTATATACCTTTTCAACTAAGCCAATATCGTCTTCTATAGGAGAGCAATTTTGAAAACCAAAAAATATTGCAGTTTTATTTTCTAATTTTGCTTTTTCAATATCTTTAAAATCTTTACCATGAAATATAAGGTCTGAATTTTTTGTAAAATGATCTTCCCATTGTTTAACCACTGTTTTTAACTCATTAAAATCTTCATGATAAACAATAGTTACGTGTATCGCATCAAGACCTGCTTCCCTATTAATTTGAAAAACTTCTCTAGACCAATTGCAGTATTGCAAGTTATCAATTTTGAAATTCATAATGATTTTATTTGTTATAAAGAATATCAATAAGTTGAATAAATTCTATTAATTTTATTGAAATATTTAACTTAATTTGAAATAACAATTTAAGTTAAGATGGAATTAGATTAAATGAGCAAAAATAATAAAAAAAAAGTATCAATTGTAATGGGTAGTCAATCTGACTTTAAAACCATGATATTTTGTGAAAAAGCCCTAAAAAAATTAAATATAAAATATGAAACTAAAATCATATCAGCTCATCGAACACCAGATCGAATGTATCAATATGCTAAAGATGCAGAAAAAAATAATATAGGGGTTATTATAGCTGGTGCTGGTGGTTCAGCTCATTTACCGGGAATGATTTCTGCACTTACATCAATACCAGTTTTGGGAGTTCCAATTGAAAGTAAAAAACTTAAAGGACTAGATAGTCTTTTATCAATAGCTCAAATGCCAAAAGGTATACCAGTAGGTACTTTAGCAATTGGTGAGGATGGTGCAATTAATGCTGCGTTATTAGCGGCATCTATAATTGGAATAAATGATCTTGGTGTAAAAGAAAAATTAGATCAATGGCGCTCAAGTCAAAGTAAAGCTGTTAAAAAAAAACCTAAATAATTTACATATGTTTAAACCAACTCTTGGAATAATAGGCGGAGGTCAATTAGGTAGCATGCTAGCAGTTGCAGCAAAAAAATTAGAAATTAAAACTGTAATTTTTTGCGATGATGTAGACGCTCCTGCCCAACAATTTGCAAATGATTTTATTCATGGGGAATATAATGATCAAAATAAGATTAAAGAATTCATTAGCAAAGTTGATGTTATTACTTATGAATTTGAAAATATTCCTTATGAGACACTAAAAGAAATCAATAAGATAAAACCTGTTTTGCCAAAACCTTCAGTTAATAGAATAATTCAACATAGATTAGCAGAAAAAGATTTCATTAATAATTTGAATATTAGAACTACAAGATACGTTTCAATTGAAAAAAAATCTGAAATAGAGTCTGTTGAGGATCTTTTGCCTGGAATTCTTAAAACTGTAACTTTGGGGTATGATGGCAAAGGCCAACATCCAATTCAAAATTTAGAAGCTTTAAATTCTCTGAATATTGATTATTCAAAAGGTTATGTTTTAGAAAAATTAGTCAAACTCAAAAAAGAAATTTCAATTATTATTACAAGGTTTGATGTTCGAAAATATGAAATATATGAACCTATTGAAAATGTACATGAAGATCAAATTTTAAGAAGCTCTAAAATACCAGCAGAGATTAATAAAAAAATATTAGAGCAATCAAAATTATGGGCAACACAAATTGCTGAAGAACTAAAATATGTGGGAACTTTGTGTGTTGAGTTTTTCATAGACAGAAATGAAAATTTATATGTAAATGAAATAGCGCCACGAGTGCATAACTCTGGCCATTTAACTATTAATGCCTATAATATTAGTCAGTTTGAAAACCATATAAGAGCTGTTTGTAAATTAGATCAACTGCCTATTAAAAAAATCTCTGATGCCCAAATGTTAAATATAATTGGAAATCAAATAATCAATTATAGAGACAAGAAATATGCTGAAAATGAATTTTTCTTTGACTATTTAAAAAAAGAAATTAAAGAAAAAAGAAAAATGGGCCACTTAACAACTTTAATTAGTTAAAAAATTTTCATGTTAAAATCAATTGAAGGTAACTTTGATCATCCAGATGTTAATTCACTTTTAGTTAAGCATTTTATAGAACTGAGATCCGTATCACCAGAGGGAAGCGCTCATGTACTCGATATCGCAGGATTAAAAAATCCTACTATAAAATTTTGGAGCTTATGGGAAGATGAGGTATTAATGGGTTGTGGAGCTCTTAAATTTTTAGATAAAGAGCATGGTGAGTTTAAATCTATCAGAGTTAATGATAAATTTAGAGGCAAAGGTAATGGCATAAAGGTTATCAATCACCTAATTTTTGAGGCTAAAAAGTTAAATATTAAGAAATTAAGCCTGGAAACTGGATCGGGTGTTTTCTTTAAAAATGCTAGAAAACTTTTTACCCAATCTGGATTTAAAGTTACTGGACCCTTCTCGCACTACAAAGAAGACGTTAATTCAGTTTATATGAGCATGCTAATAAACAACTAATAAAGTTTAAATTAGATAAATATTCTATTTTTTGTTGACAAAACCTCAATAAATATAAACAAAGCGATATTACTTAATTATAAGTAATAAAAAGTAACATAACAAAAAGTAAGAAGATAAATATGAGTCTACAAGGAAAAGTAAAATGGTTCAATCCAACTAAAGGTTTTGGTTTTATTGAAAGAGAAGATAAAGAAAAAGATGTATTCGTTCACGTTTCAGCTGTAAGAGATGCTGGTATGAATGGTTTAGATGAAGGTCAAGCTTTGACTTTCGATGTTGAAGATGGTCCAAAAGGTCCTTCTGCAGTAAATTTAAAAACTGCATAATTTTCACACTTTTTATTGGCTGCAATTTTTTAATTAAATTAATTTTTTAATTATTTAGCTAAATATTTCAGCCAATACCAATCAGTTTTTTTTAAGAAAATTACTTACTATTGAATTAAATTCATCTGGCTTCTCTAAATGAACATTGTGAGAGCAGCCATCAACTATTCTAAGATCGCTATTTATAATATTTTCTTTTAAAGTTTCTACTTGATTGTAATTATAGGCTTTGTCTTGATCTCCCCAAATTATCAAAGTTTCATTCTTAATATTTTTTAAATTTTCAATACCACTCCAATTTTTCATAGCAACAAGAGCATTGTCCGCCGCCTCTAAAGAAGTTTGTTTACCCGCTTCTTCACATAAATAAAAATATTTAGATTTATCCTCTTCAATGAACCATGTTTTTGCAATTCTATAAGCTGTGTTATCCAGTCCATTAATTTTTAGTTTGTCTCTAGAAACATCTATGGTTTCAAATCTGCCAGGTATATTTCCTCTTGGTCCTGTACCATAACAAATTAATTTTAATATTTTTTCACCTGCTAACTTTGCCATTTCTTGCACAATCATGCCACCCATTGAGTGACCTAATAAATAAAAACGTTCTATTTTCTTTTTTTCTAAACTTGTCAATATAGATTTAGCCATACCTTCAATTGAATTATATGAGTTAACTTTATTACTTTTTCCAAAACCAGGTAATGCTGGTGCCAAAACTCTAAAATTCTTTTTAAAAAAGTCAGTTTGTAAAGTCCACATCTCAGAAGATCCTAAAAAACCATGCACTAACACTAATGGAGTGCCACTTCCCACATCTTCAATAAATATATCTTGCATATTTATATTTTATTAATAATCATCAGATATAACAATTTAATAATAAGTAACTAACAAGCATGACAAATAGAAAAATAACTGACCTTTATAATGTTGAATTCACTCCATTTGATAATTATGGGGTAGTTGTGCCTGGAATGAGTTGGCATAAAATAAGTTATAATAAAGAAAATGGTGGTAATGGAACTTATCTTTTAAAGATGGAGCCAAATACAAAAAGTTTGCCCCATGTTCATACAGGTTTTGAGGAGTTTTTGATGTTAGAAGGTGAATTAACTGATCCAGATAATAAGGTTTTTAAAAAAGGTGATTTTGTTACTTACGAACCAGGCTCAACACATTCGTCTTATACTAAAGATGGTTGCTTAATTTTAGTTTTTATGAGAGGTATCAATAAACCTCTTTAGGAAATATTAAATAAATTTAATAAAAAATATATATTTATGATTGGAATTTTAGGTGGAATGGGAACTCAAGCAGGGCTTGATTTTTGCAATAAACTTGCAATGTTAAATAGAGGAAAAAGTGATCAAGAATACCCTCTATTCATGCTTTATAACAAGTCAAATATTCCTGGAAGACCAGAATCTATAGGTGTTCAAACTAAATTATTATCTACAATTCCAAGGAATTCCAAAAATACAAAAAAATACAATAGCGTTTTAAAAAGTTTGTTAGAGGGTTGTAAATCATTAGAAAAAAGTGGGTGCAAATTTATTGTGATACCCTGTAATACTGCACACTATTGGTATGAAGATTTAAAGAAAAAAATCAAGATACCCGTCATTAACATGCCTAAAGAAGTTTTTACACAAACAAAAAAAAGTTGTAAGAAAAATTCTAAAATTGGACTTCTTGCAACAGAAGGAACTTTAAAAACAGAGATTTATGATAAAATTTTTAAAAAAGATTTTGTATTAATCAAACCTTCAAATAATTTACAAGCAAGTTCAGTAAATAAAACTATCAAACATGTAAAAATGGGGAATATAAAATTGGCAGAAAAAACTATCAAGCCTGCAATTAAATATTTAATTAAACAAAAGTGTAAAAAAATAATACTTGGTTGTACTGAGATACCTATAGCAATTTTTGCTTATAAATCTCTACAAAATGCTAAAGTTTCAAAATTGTATCTTGATCCTAATTTAATATTAGCTAACTCTTGTATGGCAAAATATAAAAAATAGATAATGAGCGCAAAAGTCAAAAAGCCATATGTTATATATATGGCTGAAATTATTTACTCCTATGTTTCCATCGAAAAAAACAAATATCCAGAGATCGATGTAAAACAAGCTATTAATAAATTCATGGAAACTAATGAATTTGCAAAATTAAGTACTGGCGCATTACATGATGAATGGTTTAGTGAACTAAAGAAAAATGAATATTTGGACAAAGATACTGGAAAAAAAATACCAGATGAAACCATCAAACTTTTAAAAATTCAAAAAGATATGACTGTTAAAAATTTAATTAAAATTCCTAAACTTTATGAGACTGAAAATAATACTCTCATTGATGCATCTAATAGAGCAAACCAATTCTTATGGCGTATGTGTGAAAGTTATGAACTTTGGTGCAAAGAAACTGGACAATCAGAGCAACTTTTATTGGGTATTACTGATTAGCTAAATTAATAATTTTACTTGTTTTTTCTATTCTATTTTTTACTAATGTAAAAAACTCATCGTAGTTTTGCTCTTCATCAATTTTTGATTTTTTTCTATCTGTAAAACTTTTTATATTTTCAGTAGGAGATTTTCCTGTAATTTTTGTTATTGCTTGGTTCGATCCATATGAAAGACCAGCTTGATAGATACTACCTGTACCAGCCAATGTATAAGCTGGTCCCAATAAAGCTGTACCTTGTACACAGCCATTAAGAAAAAATAGCAAAAATAATCCAGCAAATATTTTTTTTAGACTCATCATTCTCCATATCAATCCTAAGTATTTAAAAGCACAACTCAAGAGAGAAAGTGTTCATTTTGCATATTAATCTCTAATATTGCTATAAAATATGGCCTATAACCTTGATATGGTTAAAATTTTTCCATTCATTTTTATTATTTTGTGGTCCTCAGCATTTGTGACAACAAAACCAATAATAGATAACAGTGATCCTTTTGCTGCATTAGCCTTTAGATTTTTTGTGGTAGCATTTGGTTTCTATATTTATTCAATTTACACAAAACAAAAAATTTTAACTAACTCGAAAAACCTTCTGCAGTCACTTTTGAGTGGAGTGCTTTTTCATGGTGTTTATTTAGGGGGTGTTTTTTATTCAGTTTCAATTGGAATGCCCACAGGTATTGCTGCATTAATTGTAACCTTGCAGCCAATTTTAACTAATGCTTTAGCAGGAAAATTTTTAGGTGAAAAAGTTACTTTTATGCAATGGATTGGCGTGATCCTTGGATTTATTGGTGCTGCTTTAGTTTTAGGTTTTGATATTGGATCAAGCCTTCCTGTTTTTGGAGTGGTAGCATCTTTTGTTGCTCTTCTGGCGATTACAACATCTACTTTATGGCAAAAAAAAATAAGCAACAATTTACCTTTGTCTGTCAGCAACATGTATCAAGCAATAGGTGGCTGTTCTTTTCACATAATAATTATTTTAATTTTTAGTGAACCTTATATTAATTTTACATCCACATTCTTAATAGCAATGAGTCACCAAATATTTCTTGTATCTTTTGGAGCATTTACAATCTTAATGTTTTTAATTAAAAATAACTCAGCAAGTAAAACTGTTTCTATATTTTTTTTAATACCGCCAACTACAGCAATAATGGCCTGGTTATTTTTAAATGAAAAATTAAATAATCTAGATTTAATTGGTTTTGCTGTGGTAACTCTTGGTGTTTATATAGCAACAAGAAAGCAATAAATTTTTAAACTCCTTTATAGCCAAACTCTAAGCAAGCATCAGTAATTGAATGGTAAAAGGATTCTCCAAAACTTCTTAATGTGAACATTCTAACTTTATCTGGATTATCATCTAACATATCAATTGTAACCGACATTCCGTTATAAATTGAATTTAAACATGTATCTTTTTTTAATTCATTAAAATTAAAAGGACATCCCTTTTTTAAAATCTCTTTTGTATTGTTTCCCTCTATTTGAATTATTGCTCTGCTATGAGATGTATCTGTTATAGCAAAATCTGTTACTGGTAATTTTTCATTAATTTCTTTTATAATTTCTTTTTTTGAAGAAACTAAAAGCCAGTTATTTGGGCCATTCCATAAAATTCTTGTATTAGTGTTACAGCTTATATTTAGAGCTTCGTTTTTTAAGTTCAGATTATCTAACCTAATATTTTCAATAGCTATTGCAGAACTACTATATTTAAAAATTTGAATAATTAGAAAATCAGTTAATTCACTTACTTTTAACAACTCATTATCATTTTTTCCTTCATGATCACCAAATAAACCTTTGTTATGAATATTTTTTAAAGCAGAAATTGAGCTCATGACCTTACCCTTTCACCCTTTGGATCTACATAATGTGATGAAACAATCTCAACCGGTATTGTTTTATTTTTTAAAGGTGACATTGCAAATAGTTTTTGTCCTATCATATTTTTTCCATCCTTGAGAATTGCTAAGGAAAACGGATTATCATATTCAACACTCCAACAAGATGCTGAAATATATCCTAATTTAGGATTTGGGATTGGAGCCATTGCGTCTTTAACTAAATGAGATCCTTCAGGGATACTTGTTTTCTTATCAATTGGAACAACTCCCACTACCTTTTGTCTATCTTTTGCTGTAAATGCCTCCCTATCTAAAGAGCGTTTTCCTATAAAATCTTTCTTTTTACTGACCAGTCCTTCTAAAGAGTTGTCATAAGGAATAGTTCTTCCATCAAGTTCTGATCCTGCAATGTGTCCCATTTCAATTCTTAATGTTGATAATGCTTCAGTTCCATAGGGTTGAATTTTAAATTCTTGTCCTATTTCCATTATTTTCTCCCACATAAAGTTTCCATTATCAGATTCTACATTAACTTCATAAGCAAGCTCTCCTGAAAATGAAATTCTAAAAATTCGTGCATGAACTCCAAATAAATTAGCTTCTAAATACCCCATAAAAGGTAACCCTTCATTTGAAGCATCAATATTTGGAAATAGTTTTTGCAATAAATCTCTAGATTTTGGTCCAGCGATTGCTGCTCCAGCCCATTGCTCTGTAGTTGAAACTACATTTACATTTAGTT
Source organism: Candidatus Pelagibacter sp. PS_44 (assembly GCF_059417735.1). NCBI lineage: Bacteria > Pseudomonadati > Pseudomonadota > Alphaproteobacteria > Candidatus Pelagibacterales > Candidatus Pelagibacteraceae > Candidatus Pelagibacter > Candidatus Pelagibacter sp. PS_44. The sequence goes on along the minus strand of NZ_CM182063.1, from coordinate 296,745 downwards.
CTGGCCATACAAGTTGTAGATAATATTCAAGATGAGATAAAACATTTGCTGCTTGTGCTGTTGTTGTTGTCATATGATAATGGTTTTCAGAAATCCTCGTTGTTGTTCCATCATCCATAACAATTCCATCTTCTCTTAACATTACACCGTATCTAGCTTTACCAACGGGCAGTTTTAACCAAGCATTAGTATAAACTCGATTTAGTAGTTCTGCTGCATCAGGTCCTTTAATGTCAATTTTACCTAAAGTAGTTACATCGCAAACTCCTACATTTGTTCTAACATTTTTAGCTTCTCTTTTTGAACCTTCAAATAAAGTTTCTTCTCCAATTTTGTAATATCTTGGTCTCAACCAAACGCCCGCATCTACAAACACTGCATTATTTTTTTCATGCCAAGTGTGCATCGGTGATTTTCTTGTTGGTTTAGAATGTTTGCCAATTTCTCTTCCAACAATTGCACCAATAGTAACTGGTGTATATGGAGGTCTAAAAGTTGTATGACCTACTTCTGGCACTATTTTATTTTCGATGTTTGAAACTAGTTGCAAACCGTTGAGGTTACTTGTTTTTCCTTGGTCTGTAGCCATTCCTAGTGTCGTGTATCTCTTTACATGTTCTATTGATCGATAACCTTCTTTAAGTGCAATTTCTACATCGGACACTGCTACATCGTTTTGAAAATCTAAAAATCTTTTATATGTTTTGTCTTTAGGCAAAGGTACACACCAAAATTTATCATGTGTAGTTGATTTTTTCTCCATAACTGTTGGAGTTGATGTTTTGTTTTCATTTTTAGTAATTTTTTTTGAAAGTTCATATCCACTTTCAAATGATTTTTTTAAAGTTTCTTCTAATGTGAAAGTTCCATTTGCAGCACCCAAGGTTGTTTCATTTTGTTTTGATAGTCCTGGCACGAATGCATCTATCTCTTTATTAAAAGTTGTTTTATTTCCTGATTGGGAAGCTAAGTGTATTGTTGGAGTCCAAAAGCCTGAAACACAAATACAATCACAATTAATATTTTCTAAAGCTCCTAATTTTTTTTTATCATCTGAAATTTTAGCAACCTCAGCAGATTTAACTTTTTTATATCCTTTGGCTGCAACAACTACGTAAGAAAATTTAATTTGAATATTTAATTTTTTTGCTTCATCTATAATTTCAGATTTTAGTTCTTTTCTCGTGTCTAAAACAACTGGATCAACTCCATTTTTTTTAAATTCTATAGCTGTTTCATATCCGCTATCATTATTAGTAAAAATTAATGGTTTTTTACCTACTAAAACCCCGTAGACTTTTAAATATTCTTTTGCAGCTGAAGACAACATCACACCTGGTGTATCATTGTTTCCAAATACTAATGGTCTTTCAATTGATCCAGATGAAATTACAACTTCTTTAGCTCTGATATACCATAATCTTTGTTTAGGATTATATTTTTTGGTTTTAGGCAAATGATCACTTAATTTTTCAGACATCACGAGCATATTGTGGTCATAATAACCAAATACTTGAGATCTATTTTTAACAATAACATTGGGCATTTCTTTAAGTTCTGAAATTATATTATCTGCCCACTCTTTTCCTGATTGATTACCAATATTAACTTCACTAGTTAACAATGATCCACCAAACCTTGGTTTATCCTCTGCTAATATAACTCTGGCACCATTTTTAGCTGCAGCATATGCACTTGCTAAACCAGAAGGTCCTGAACCTGCAACTAGTAAATCACAGTACTCATATTTATGTTCGTATCTCTCTTTATCATGTTTAATTGATGCTACCCCAAGTCCTGCTGCTTTTCTTATAAAAGGTTCATAAACTTTGTACCAAAAGCTTTTTGGCCACATAAAAGTTTTGTAATAAAATCCTGCTGGTAAAAATATTTTTAAAAAATTATTTATAGCACCAATATCAAAATTTACACTTGGCCAGCAATTGACACTATTAGCTTCTAAGCCTTCAAACAACTCTTGTTCTGTAGCTTTTACATTAGGTTCAGTTTCATTATTTCTATAGAGCTGGACAACTGCATAAGGCTCATCCACTCCCGCTCCAAAAAAGCCTCTGGGTCTATGATACTTAAAGCTTCTTCCTATTAAATGAACTCCATTAGCTAATAGGGCTGAAGCCAGCGTATCCCCTTCGTAACCAAAGTATTTTTTACCATTAAATTTAAAAGAAATCTTTTTGTCTCTATTTATTAAACCAATATCATTTAATCTATAATCCTGCTTCATACTAAAGTTCTTCATTTGCTTTAACTGTTTTGAATATTTCATGAGTTGCAGTGTCTCTTTCTACTTTAATCCACTGTCTACATCCTGATATATGTTGCCATAACTCTTTGTGTTTTCCTCTTAAGCTTTTTCTATTATAGACAAAATTATTCCAATCTTGGTCTGAAACTTCCTTATTAAGCTCTGGTCTTTTAACAGTTGCATCTCCACCATATGAAAATTCATTTTGAGATCTCATCCCACAGTGAGGACATTTAATATGGAGCATTTATGAAATCCATGTTTTAGTTCCAAGTCCTTTTTCATCTAGTAAGTGACCTGTGTTAAATCTATTCAAACTATACCCAGCATTTAATTTGTGAACTCTATCTTGTGCAATTGTATGTGCGAATGTCCATCCTGATGCAGGTGTTGCTTTAAACCCACCATAACACCATCCACAATTTAAATACAATCCTTCAATATGAGTTTTATCTATTATAGGTGAACCATCCATAGACATATCCATTATCCCACCCCAAGTTCTGAGCATTTTTAGTTTGCTAAGAAACGGCATCATTGCAATTCCTTCGGTTAAAACATGTTGTAGAGTTGGAAGGTTACCTCTTTGTGCATAACTATTATAACCATCTAAATCTCCTCCCATTACCATCTCACCTTTGTCTGACTGACTTATGTAAAAATGACCAGCACCAAAAGTTACAACTCTATCTAAAACAGGCTTAACTGGTTCTGAAACACAAGCTTGTAAAAGATGTGTTTCAACTGGCAATGTCATATTTAATTTCTCTGCTAAAATATTTGTACTGCCTGCAACACAAAGTCCAATTTTTTTAACTTTAATATCTCCACGTGAAGTTCTAACTCCCTGGATTTTTCCACTCACAACATCAAAACCTGTTACTTCACAATTTTGAATTATATCTACACCCATAGAATCTGCTTGTCGTGCATATCCCCAAGCTACCGCATCATGACGAGCAGTACCTGCACTTGGTTGCATCAATCCACCGAATATAGGAAACCTTACATTGTCTGAAAAGTCAGCCATTGGAATAATTTCTTTCACTTCTTCTCTATTTAATAAAACTGCGTCGATACCATTTAATCGCATTGAGTTTCCTCTTCTTGCAAAAACATTCATCTGGGCATCTGAGTGAGCAAGGTTAATAATTCCTCTTGGGGAAAACATTACATTGTAATTTAAATCCTGGCTCATCTTTCTCCACAAATCCATTCCAAATTCACTAAATAAAGCGTTATCATCATGCATGTAGTTTGATCTAATGATTGTGGTATTTCTTCCAACATTTCCTCCTCCTATCCATCCTTTTTCAATAATGGCGACATTCGTAATATTGTGCTCTTTTGCTAAATAATAAGCGGTTGCTAGACCGTGTCCGCCTCCACCAATTATGACAACATCATACTCTTTTTTAGGAGTAGGATCTTTCCAGGCTAAATCCCAATTTTGATGACCAGAAAAAGCATTTTTGATCAAATTAAATATAGAATATTTTTGCATTAAATAATTTTATACAAACGAATATAAATAGTTCTTATTTTTTTTATATATATTTTTTAGAAGTTTCCAAAAAATTATAATAGGATATCAATTGATCATTAAAAATTAATTTTATAGGAGTTTAAATGAGCGAAGTTAAGTCAGATATTCAAATAGCTAGAGAAGCTAAAATGCAACCTATAAATGATATTTTAGCAAAGATAAATGTACCTGATGAAAGTGCTGCTTTTAGTCCAATGGGAAGGCACATTGCAAAAATTAATTTAGAATATTTAGATACTTTAAAAAATAAACCAAATGGAAAACTTGTATTAGTGACAGCAATCACTCCTACTCCAGCTGGTGAAGGAAAAACAACAACTTCAGTTGGTTTAAATGATGGATTAAATAAAATTGGAAAAAAATCTATTGTTTGTTTAAGAGAACCAAGCCTTGGTCCCTCTTTTGGAATGAAAGGTGGAGCAGCAGGTGGTGGTTATGCTCAAGTAGTTCCAATGGAACAAATTAATTTACATTTTACTGGAGATTTTCATGCAATAACATCAGCTCATAATTTGCTGTCAGCCTTAATTGATAATCATATCTATTGGGGAAATAAATTAGACATCGATGTTAGAAGAATTGTTTGGAAAAGAGTAATAGATATGAACGATCGTTCTTTAAGATCTATAAATATAAATTTAGGTGGAGTTGCAAATGGTTTTCCAAGAGAAGATGGTTTTGATATAACAGTTGCATCTGAAATCATGGCAATCTTTTGCTTATCAAATGATTTAGAAGATTTAGAAAAGAGAATAGGAAATATTACAATTGCCTATACTAGAGATAGAAAACCTATTTATGCTAAAGACTTAAAAGCACAAGGACCAATGACGGTATTATTAAAAGATGCAATTAGACCTAATGTTACTCAAACTTTAGAAAATAATCCTGCAATTATTCACGGTGGCCCTTTTGCAAACATTGCTCATGGCTGTAATTCTGTAATTGCTACAAAGACTGGATTAAAACTTGCTGACTATGTTGTTACAGAAGCTGGATTTGGTGCAGACCTTGGTGCAGAAAAATTCCTTGATATTAAATGTAGAAAATCAGATTTAAAACCTAGCTGTGTTGTAATTGTTGCAACTATTAGAGCATTAAAAATGCATGGTGGTGTAGCAAAAGATGATCTTAAAACAGAAAACGTAGAAGCCTTAAAAAAAGGTTTGGTTAACCTTCAAAGACATGTGGAAAATGTAAAGAAATTTGGTTTACCAGTTGCAGTAGCTGTTAATCATTTTATTAAAGACACAGATAACGAAGTAAAAGCATTAATAGAATTTTGTGACACTATTGGAGTTAAAGCAAGTCTTTGTACTCATTGGGCAAATGGTGGTGAAGGTACAAAAGAACTTGCAAGTCATGTTGCTGAATTATGTGAGAAAAAAGAGGATAAATTCAAATTCTTATATGAGAGTAAAACTCCTCTATTTAAAAAGATAGAAACAATTGCAAAAGAAATTTACAGAGCAGATGAGGTTATTGCAGATACTAAAATTAGAGATCAATTAAAAAGCTTTGAAGATGCTGGATATGGTGACTTTCCAATTTGTATTGCAAAAACTCAATACAGCTTCTCAACAGATCCAAGCTTAAAAGGTGCACCAACAGGACACTCTTTACCAATTAGGGAGATTAAACTTTCTTCTGGAGCAGAGTTTATTGTTGTTATATGTGGAGCCGTTATGACGATGCCTGGGTTACCAAGAGTTCCAGCTGCAGACTCGATTAAGCTAAATAAAGACGGTGAGATTGAAGGTCTATTTTAAAAATTAGTTACGTAGATAATTAATCCAGTTTCTAACTTCGCATGTCCTATTATTAAAATCTAATAGTTCGTTTTGAGATTTTATATAAGAGATATGGTTTTCATACTCTTCTTCATTTAAAAAATTTTTATTTACAAATAGTCGTTCTTTACGACCTTCAATAAGTTTAAGCATCTGAAAGTACTCATAATCAGGATGATACTGTAGGCCAATAATTTCGGAGTTTCCTGCATTAAAACTAACACCCATTACATTGTTAACTTTATCACTTGATAGAAGAATAGCATTTTTTGGTAATTCACTTACTTCATCAAAATTAAATGCTGGTGATGTAAAAATCTTTTTTTTATCTTTATAAATAAAATGCTTCTCACCTTCATTGTTAATAATTACATCTGATGCAATTCCAATATGGGCACCTTTTTTTCCAGGGTTTACTTTGCCCCCAGCCGCTGTTGTGCAGACTTGTAACCCCCAACAAATAGCTAAAATCTTTTTTTTTTGAATAAAACAATTTGATGCAAAATTAATATGTTTCTTAATCACATCTGTCATATCATTTATTCGCATTGCACCACCGGTAAACACAATTCCATTATATTTATTCATATCTTTTAGAGCATTCGCTGTCTCATCATCATGACCAGGGTTTATAATTTCAGTAATTGTAGATGGTTCTATTTTTAAAATTAAGTTTTTTAAGTTATCTGCCGCAGAAGCTCCAGCTGCTTTAATAAAAAATTCACTATCTTCTCTAATATTTCCTTCAACAATTAAAATATTCAAATCACTCATTTAAACAATTCACCTGTCATACTGTGCTGGTACATTATCCTCATATCATCCTCAGTTAATTTTTTTGGATTTCCTCCAGTAGATGGGTCTGCTAAAGCCATTTTTGATAATTTATCAATATCAAAATCTTTTTCATCAATCACTTCTGATAATTTATGAGGCATATCTAGTTTTTTTCTTAAATCTAAAACCCAATTAACAAAACCATCAAAAGATCTATCTTTAAGTTTTAAAAAATCAGAAATCTTAATTATTTTCTCTTCGATAACATCTTTATTAAATGTCAAAACATAAGGCATGAATATTGCATTCGATAAACCATGATGAATATTATTTAATGCATTTACTGGGTGACTTAATGAATGAATTGCTCCTAGTCCTTTTTGAAATGCTGTTGACCCCATACTAGCAGCTGTTAGCATGTTTTGCCTTGCTTCAATATTTGATCCATTGTTAACTGCTTCAAGTAACCATTCATTAATTAATCTCATGCCCTCTAAAGCAATTCCATCAGCCATAGGGTGGTATCCTGGAGCACAATATGCTTCCAGGTTATGAGCTAGTGCATCCATACCAGTTGCAGCTGTAATCTTTGCAGGCAATCCAACTGTTAAAACTGGGTCCAAAATAACTATTGAAGGTAAAAATTTAGGATGGAAAATAATATTTTTTACACCCGTTTCTTCATTTAATATTACTGATGCTCGTCCTGTTTCAGAACCGGTGCCTGCAGTTGTGGGTACAGCAATAATTGGTGCAATTTTATCAGGGTTTGCTTTAGTCCAGTTATCACCAACATCCTCAAAATCCCAAATAGACTGTGTTTGACCCGACATAAATGCGATAGCCTTACCAACATCTAAGCCACTACCTCCACCAAAAGCTATTACTCCATCACAATTATTTTTATTATAATAATCAGCACCTTCAGTTACATTGGTGCCAGTTGGGTTCCCAACAACATTTGAATATAATTTAACCAAAATCCCATTTTCTTTTAGGTTGTTTAAAACATTATTTACAATTTTTGATTTAGCTAGACCACTATCAGTTACTAGCAATGGTTTATTAATATTTAAAGTTTTACAAGCAATACTTAAATCTTTAACTCTGTTTTTGCCAACCCACATTGTTGTTGGATAATTCCAATTTGAATTCATGAGTTAATCTCTTTCTAATTTTTCTTTTTTTTAATTTCTTCTTCACAAAATTTTTTAGCTTCTTCAAGATCAACAATTTTAGATTTAGATAATTTTTGGCTTCCTGCTAAACAAGCATCTACAGCTCTTTTAAGATTATGATCGCTAAAATTTAAAATAACTACCATTCCAAGTATTATAAAAAAAAATATTAATATATTTTTTACCATTTAATTTCTAATTTTTTATTTTCACAAATAGTTTTTAACATACTAAACATAAGTGGGAAGTCGTTTTGATCAAGTTCTTCTAAAATTTTTGGTCCAATCTCTAAAGCAAGTTGTGCTCCTTCAACTGTAATATTTTTCATAAACTTTTCTTTAGCATCTTTATAAAGATAGCCTTCTCCTAAATATTTACCCATTAAACTATTTCTTCCACCTATTGCACTGACATATAAATCACCCAAGCCAGCTAGACCATAAACTGTATCTGTTTTGCCTCCATAGTAAGAAACAAATTCTACCATCTCAGAAATTGATCTATGAATTAATGAAGCAGATGTGTTTAAATAATACTTAGATTGAATTTCTTTTGAAGCTTTAGAGTTACTCAATCCCTCAGAAGCCCCAATCAACATTGAATATATATTCTTAATTGCACCAGCTAATTCTACACCTGTTAAATCATCTGAAGTTTCTGTTGAGTAATAATCAGTTGATATAAATTTTTTTAGTTTTTCAGTTTCTTTAATGTTTGGATTGGCAATAACTGTACCTGTTCTCATTTTATTTGCAAGACCAGCTGCCAAACAGGGACCTTTAATCGCTGAAACATTTACTTCAGTTTGACCTTGATTTTTTAGAAGTTTTTTAATTTTATCTGAAAGTGTTATTAATTCATTATCCTCTATGGCCAAACCTTTTGTTAATAAAATAATGGGAATATTTTTTTTATAATTTTTTGATATTTGATTAACAAACCATTCAATTCCTATAGAACTAACTCCAGCAACAATTATATCTACCTTATCTTCAAGTATTGATCGTAATTTTTCAAATTTTTCTACCTTCAATTTTGATGGTAATTCAATATTTAAAGCTGGATGGAAATTATTATTTAATTTAATTTTATTTATTAAATCATCTTCTAAATGTGTACCAACAAGTGTTACTTCATTCTGGTTTTCAAGGCATGGAACAGCGAATGCTGACCCCATTGCTCCAGCACCAATAATAATAATTTTTTTCATAATACTGTATTTTTTTATATTAACTTTTAGCATTTTGTTGATAAAGTACAGTTATAAATTTATTAGGGAGAGGTGATTTTATGACAAAAGTGGCAATTATTGGTGCTGGACCTTGTGGTTTATCTGCTTTGAGATCTTTTGAACAAGCTGAAAAAAAAGGTGAAAAGATACCTGAAATAGTTTGTTTTGATAAACAAGAAGATTGGGGAGGCTTATGGAATTACAGTTGGAGAACAGGTTCTGACCAATACGGAGACCCTGTACCTAACAGTATGTATAGATATCTTTGGTCAAACGGTCCTAAAGAATGTCTAGAGTTTGCAGATTATTCATTTGATGAACACTTTGGAAAACCAATTCCATCTTTTCCACCTAGGGAAGTATTGTACGATTATATTTTAGGTAGAGTTAAAAAAGGAAATTTAAAAGATAAAGTCAAATTTAATACGTCTGTTACCAATGTTTCTTATAATGGTAAAAGTTTTGAAGTTTCTTATCGAGATAAGATAAATAATAAAATTTTAAAAGATATATTTGATTATGTGATTGTATCAACGGGTCATTTTTCAGTCCCTTTCATTCCAGAATACCCAGGAATGAAATCATTTCCTGGAAGAATAATGCATTCTCATGACTTTAGAGATGCAGAAGAATTTAGAGGAAAAAATGTTGTTGTCTTGGGAAGTAGTTATTCTGCTGAAGATGTTGCTCTTCAGTGTCATAAATATGGAGCAAAAAGTGTAACCATAGGCTACAGACATAATCCAATGGGATTTAAGTGGCCTAAAGGAATGAAGGAAGTTTTTCACTTAGATAGACTTGAGGGCAATAAAGCAATTTTTAAGGACGGTCATGAACAAGAAACAGATGCTGTTATTCTTTGCACTGGCTATCTTCACCATTTCCCTTTTTTATCTGAAGATCTTAAACTTAAAACTAGCAATAGATTGTATCCACCAAAATTATATAAAGGTGTTGTTTGGCAAAATAATCACAAACTAATGTATTTAGGTATGCAAGATCAGTTTCATACTTTTAATATGTTTGATTGTCAGGCTTGGTATGCGCGAGATGTTATAATGGGAAAAATAAAAATTCCAAATGACTCAGAAATTGAAACAGACATAAATAAATGGGTATCGATGGAAGAAAAATTAGAAAATCCAGATCAAATGATTGATTTTCAAACTGAATATACCAAAGAACTCCACTCTTTATCTGATTATCCTAAAATTGATTTTGAATTAATCAGAAAACATTTTAAAGAATGGGAACATCATAAAGTTGAAAATATTATGACTTATAGAAATAAATCTTTCTCTTCACCGGTAACGGGATCTGTTGGACCAGTTCATCATACACCATGGGAAACTGCAATGGACGACTCTTTGAAAGTTTTTTTAGATCAAAAAAAATAAATATTTAATATTTAATTTATATGATATTTGTAAAAAACCTTAAATCTGTCTCTGATCAAGATTGGACAACCACGGATAAATACCCAGGAGTGAGATGGAAATTTTTAATTGATAAAGATTTTGATGGGAGTTCTGGACTATCACTTGGTTATGCTGAAATAGCACCGGGAGGTGATTTAACTCTTCACTATCATTCTCCTGATGAAATATATGTGATTACAAATGGTGAAGGTATATTAAATAAATCAGGTGATTTAGAAAAAATCAAAAAAGGTGACGTTGTATATATTGGCGGAAATGAAAAACACGCTTTAAAAAATAATGGAAAAGAAACTTTAGAATTTTATTGGATTTTTCCAACAGATCGTTTTTCAGAGGTTAAATATCTAAGCTAACTTAACCCAAGGTGTTTCTTTCGCTGATCAACCCAAGTTCTAATTAAGTTATCAAATATCAAGCCAATAAAGGCAACGCAGAGTCCTAGTGTTAATCCTATACCCGCTCCATTTTTGTCCGACAAGGCCTTAAGAATATATTGACCTAAATCTTCTGTTCCAATAAATGCACCGATAATCACCATGAATAGAGCAAATACTATTGTTTGATTTAAACCAAGCATCATATGAGGAAATGCTAAAGGAAATTCTATTTTGAATAATCTTTGAAATTTTGTTACACCCGACATTGTTGCTGCATCATGTAAGGCTGCAGGAACACTTCTTAATCCCTCAATGGTATATCTTGTTGCTGGAATAGTTGCGTAAACTATTACCGCAATCAATACCGACGTATCTGTTATTCCAAAAAGCATCATTACAGGTATTAAATATACAAATGATGGAAATGTTTGAAAAATATCACAAACACCCAACATAAAACTTGCTGAATTTTTATTTTGAAAACACAAAGTGCCAACTGTAAATCCAATTATACAAGATATGACAACTCCAAAGGTTGCCATATAAGTTGTAACTAAAGCTCTATCCCACCATGGACTTAATGCTATAAATAATGTTAATCCACAAACAATTAAAGCAGAACGAATGCCACCTATTATATATCCTGCACCAACAACCAAAACTAATGTGGCTACAGCAGGCATTCTTAAATATAAAGCACGCATTGGCTGAAGCACATCTACAATTAACCAAGTATTAAATGCTTTTATATATACAAAGAATGTATCAAAAATCCAATCAACCCCTTTGTTCCAAAAATCAGCTGTCGATATTCCTTTGTTATGTGGAATTTCAAAAAAATAATTAAAACCTTCTTTAAAGTAAAAAGATCCAATGTATGCAAATACAATCCCTAATATTATAGCTACAATAAAAAAGAATGTATTTTTATGACGTTGAAAAAAAGTTAAGTTTCCAAAATAATCAATTTGTTTATTAGCCCAAGCTAAAGACATTTTGTCTAATAAGATTGCAATCAGGCTTATACATAGTCCAGCTTCTAACGCTAATCCTATGTTTAACTGATTTAAAGCTAGTAATAAATTAAATCCTAAACCTTTTGCTCCTATAAAAGCTGAAATAACAGCCATAGAAAAGCAAACCATGATAACTTGGTTAACGCCAATTAATATATCTCTTCTGGCTGTTGGAATTAATACTTTAGACATCAATTGCCAATTACTACATCCACTCATTTTACCTGCTTCAATAACCTCTGGGGATATACCTCTAAGACCCAATAAAGTTAGTAGTATCATTGGCGGTACTGCAACAACCATAGTTATAATTACAGCTGCATGATCACCAACTCCAAAAAGAACAATTGCTGGAACTAAAACTGCGTATTGAGGCATAGTCTGCATTACCAAAAGTATTGGATATAAAGCTTTCTCAACTCGTTTACTTTTAAATGCTGCAATCCCTAGGCCTAAACCAAAAATAAATGATAAAGGTGCTGCAACTAATATAAAAGAGAGTGTTTGCATCGAAGGTTTCCATTGACCAAAAATGGAAATATAAATCATGACTAAAGCAGCAAATAACGCAAGACCCTTACCACTAAGTTTATAAGCTAAAATTGTTGCCCCTGCTGCCACGATTGTCCATGGTAACCCTGGTAATTCTGCCCAAGGATTAGCGTCAATCCAGTCCCAACTAGAAAATGCAACAATAGTATTAAGCCCACCTAACAAAAACTCTCTTATTAGCTCAATAAGAAAAGTCATAAAAGAAGTTAAATTTCTAGTGATTTGCAGCACTAAGGGTCGAGTTTTAAACTCTTGAGTATCTTCATTCCAAAACTCCATTGGCATCCACTCATTCATTAAGAAAAATAAAGAGTCATTTATCCAAATAGGAAGCCACCCTAGAAGCGGTGGTAATCTCCAAAAAACATCAAAGGCATAATATCTTACCTCTTTACCAAATAAGACGTATGAACTTTGGTTAGGATCTTTAATAAATTCTGCTTGTCCTCTAATAAAATTGTATGTTTCGGGAACATCAATAGCAAAACATAGTGCAAAAAATACAATTAATAAAAATAACCACTGAAATAATTTGGGATATTTTTTAATAAATTCCATATTTTAATTGTTATTTTTACGTCCTCCAAAAACTGTATTAATTATTTTTGATGGATTAATAGAACCTACAATTTGATTATTTTCATCTACTACAGATACTGTTTTTTCTTGAGTTAGAATTTTTTCTGCTACATTTTCAATAATTTCATCTTTTGAAACTTTTAAATCACTTAAATTTTCTTTTGTAATTACGTCCATTACATCTTCAATTAGCAGAACTTTTTCTCTAGGGACTTCTTCAGTAAATTTTCTTACATATTCTGTTGCGGGATTTAAAACAATATTGGCTGGTGTGTCTAATTGTTCAATAATACCGTCTTTCATAATCGCAATTCGATCCGCTAGTTTTAAAGCTTCATCAAAATCATGGGTAATAAACATTATTGTTTTTTGTAATTTTCCTTGAAGTCTTAAAAACTCGTCTTGCATTTCTTTTCTTATTAATGGATCTAACGCCGAAAAAGGTTCATCTAAAAACCATATGTCTGGTTCAACAGCTAATGATCTGGCGATACCTACTCTTTGTTGTTGACCTCCTGAGAGTTCTCTTGGAAAATAGTTTTCTCTTCCATCAAGACCAACTAATTTTACCATTTCCATTGCTTTACTAATACTATCTTCAGTTTTAATTCCTTTAATTTGAAGTGGAAAAGCAATGTTCTCTACAACTGTTTTGTGAGGTAATAGAGCAAAACTTTGAAAAACCATTCCCATTTTATTTCGTCTTAGATCAATTAGCTCTTTATTGTTTAGTTGAAGTAAATCTTGCCCTTCAATAAAAATTTTTCCACTTGTTGCATCTGTTAATCTAGAAATACATCTTAATAAAGTTGATTTACCTGAACCAGATAAACCCATTACAACTAACATTTCTCCTTTTAAAACTTCAAAAGAAGCATTATTAACGCCTACAATACATCCGTTATCTTGAAAAGTTTTTGCATCTACATTGCCATTAGATTCATTAAGCATTTTTTTGGCATTTTCTCCAAAAATTTTATAAACGCCTTCACATTTGATTATTGGATCGGACATAACTTGTAATTAGGTTATACGAAATTAAGATAAATTAAAATCGATATAATTATTTTTTTCCTCCTTAAAAATTTTTTATATAATAAACTCTTGTATCAATTCCTGTGCTTAAAAAACTTAAAGCTTCACCACTAACAGTAATTGTTTCATCAACACCAACGTTTTCTCCACTCACTACAAATCCTGCAAAACATTTATTCTTTTCTTTGTCCCATTTTACAAATGTATCACTTATTTGATTACCATTCATTGTGTAAAGCTCATGTGCTCTAAAGTTTAAAAAATTTGCTCCCATTATTGCACGTTGTGGAATAAGCTTTGTAGCATTACAAACTTTCTCATAAACTTCATCAGTTAGTCTAAAATGATCAGTCCCATCAAAATATACTAAAATTCCTGAAGGAAGACTTGAAATTAACTTGTCTAGTTTTCTTGTTTCAGCAACTCTTTCTTCCTCAATTTTCATTTTTGCAACAAGCTCGTCTCCTTCTCCAAAAATGTTATTCAAGATAGCAAAAAATAAAATTACAATTATCATTACGAGTGTCAAACCACCAAATTCTTTAATACTACCTGGTAACTCTTTTATTTTATGTAAATAATTTTCTTTTAACATTACTCTTGTAACTTTCCATTAACCCATGTTCCTGATTTTTGTTTTCCATCAGACCAAGTAAAAGTACCTTGGCCGTTCATAAAGCCTTTTTTCCATTCACCTTCATATGTTGAGCCATCAGGAAAACTTAGAGTGCCTATGCCACTCCACTCACTATTTTTAAATTCTCCTTTATAAATATATCCATTTGGCCAGGTTTCAGTTCCTTGACCATGTTTTTTGGTTCCAACCCACTCACCTTCATATGTTGTTTTGTCAGTGTAAATCCATTTCCCATAACCATTTTCACAATTTCCTTCTTTACATCCAGTGCTTCGCGCAAATGCTGAAGATATAATCAACAAGCTTAAAATTATGCTAATGAGATATTTTTTCATTTTAATATTTTACACAAAATTCATTAAAAAAAAAATCAAACTTTTTTCTCTTTTTTGCTACATGAATAAAAAGAAATTTCTTTTTCAGAGTTTTTGCTTTTAATATTTCGTGTAATTTCATGAATTAATTCTCCAGATTTTCTATCTATAATAGCTGACTCTGAATATTTTTTTTCTTGATCTATGGATTTAAACAAAATTATATTTTTATTTACAACTTTAACATTTAATTCTTCAGATTTTGAAAGAAATAAAGATAATCCATTTACAAAAAGTTCTTCTGGTTTTGATGCTATAATTTCAAATTTATCAAGACCCTTTTCATCCAAATCTTTAGCTAAAAATGTTTGATAATTGTATTCTAAATTTTTTATTATTTTTTTTTCTAAATCACATATAAATTTTAAATCTATATTTTCTTGAATATTTATATCTTTAGCAAATGAAAGATTGCCAAAAAATAAACTAAAAATTATTACTGCTAGATATCTGATCATTTTATTAAAAAAAAATCTCCCCCAACTTTGTTGGGAGAGATTCAAATTTAAAAGCTTTACCCTTATTTAGTAAAAGCTTTCCAAACTTTTTTGTTCTTTTTTAACCATGCTTTTGCAGCATCTTCATGAGTCATTTTGTCAACGTCAACTAAAGCTGCCATTGCACCAATTTGACTTGTAGAGAATGACATTTTTTTGAATGCCGCAGCTGCTGCTGGATGAGTTTTTGGAAAATCAGCATTTACTGCTTTTTTCAAATAACCATCTGGCGAACCACATTTACCATCTCCACCGTCTTCTGGTCTACAACCAGCTGTGTATGGAGGAAAATCGATAAATGTAAAACCAGCACCATCTGTAAAGTTTGGTGTCCAGTTGAAGATAATTGTTCCTCTTCCTTCTTTTTCAGCGGCTGATAACTCTGCCCAAAGTGCATCTGCACTTCCAGCGAATTTAACCATCCAAAGATCACCTAGGCCTAAAGCGTCAACCCTTTGAGGTATCAAATCTCCATGCCAAGTTTGTGGACCTTCAAGCATTCTTCCTTTTCCACCTGAGTCAGGTGTTACGAAATTTTTCGCACAATCAGGATTTTTTAAAGCAGTCCAATCTGGTAGACCTGGACATAATCCTTTTTCAGCAACCCAGTTAGGATAACCCATATCCTCTAGAGTTCTTGCTTCGTGATCACCCCAATCAAGTAAACCACCTTTGTCTAATGCTGTAGTAAATGACTTACCAAAAGCAGATTCCCATACTTCATGAGAAATAGATACGTCACCAATTCTAATTGACTCGTATACTGCTTGAGAGTCAGCATTTACATAGCTAACATTATTACCCATACTTTCGAAAATTCCACCAATAACATAAGCCATTACAATTTGACTTGACCAGTTATGAGTTGGGATTACGATAGGTTTTTTACTATCTGCTGCGTTAGATATTCCTGTAAAACTTACTACAGTAATTATCAGAGCAGATATTAATGATGTTATTTTTTTCATTTTTTCTCCCTCTATTAATTTAATCTTTAAAGTATGTTCTTAATTAAACTTCTAGTCAACTCATTTTGATTATATTATGTTTCATATAAAATATATAAAAAGCTAAGTAAATGTTAGGAACTAGCAGAGATATCAATAATCCAGGTTTAAGGATTTTGCCACCAGGAGTTGAAAGATACTTCGTCAAAGGTGGTGGCTTATCTGTAATAGAAGTTTTTCCCGAAGATAAAGTTGAAATAATTAATGAAGAAGGAAAACAAATTTGTGAAATAATTGTCTTTGACTCAATTGGCAAACCTGATTTGTCAATTTTAGATTTAAAAGAAAATTCAAATGCAGATTTCTCTAAAAGAACAATTGCAAAAGATGAAAAAATTTCAAAAATTTTTAAGAAAAGAAATCTAAATCTTAAACAAGCTAAATCATCAATTATATTCAACGAAGATTGTCTGATGGGAGAAAAGATAACACTTTCTTCAAAAGATAAATGTTTTGTTTTAATAGCAGCGCCTGGTGACCCGCTAAATGTTCATGAGCAAAATCCACCAACAGATTTAACAATTTTTGTCAATAGAGCAAAATTTTCAGAAACTGATGAACAGTTTATTTTACCAGAGCCTTTAAGTGATCCTATTGTTGAGCAACTTATTAAAAGAAGAACTGCTGAAACTTACGAAGTAAAAGCTGGAGAATATATTCAAATTATAGACACAGGTGGAAGACAATGTTCTGATTTTTTAGCTTTTGATACTCATAAATTAAATGATGGTATTGAAAGTATTATTGACGATAAAGCAACAAGAACGTTTATGGGTAGCGCATATCCTGGACCAGGATTGTTTTCAAAATTTTATGATGGAGATCATGAAGCAATGGTTGAGGTAGTAAGAGACACAGTTGGAAGACATGATACTTTTAATTTAGCTTGTACTTCTAAATACTATGAGGACCTAGGTTACATGGGGCACATCAATTGCACTGATAATTTTAATAAAGGTTTAGAAAAATACAATATAAGTGCTCGAAAAAGTTGGTCAGCTATAAACCTTTTTTTTAATACAGCAATTGATGCTAACAATGTTGCAACATTTGATGAGCCATGGTCAAGACCTGGAGATTATGTTCTGTTTAGAGCATTAAAAGATTTAACGTGCGTTTCATCTGCTTGTCCTTGTGATGTTGATGCTGCTAATGGGTGGAACCCTACTGATATATTTGTTAGAACTTACGGAAAGAATAATAAGTATTCAAAAGCAATTGCATTTAGAATGAAAACAGACTCAGAACCAAAACTAACTCAAGAAACAGGTTTTCATAAAAAAACATCTGAACTAACTAGAAATTTTGTTGAATACAAAGGTTTTTGGTTAGCAAATAATTTTACTAATTCAGGAACAATAAAAGAATATAACGCCTGTCGAGAAAGTGCGATAGCAACAGATCTTTCTCCACTTAGAAAATTTGAAATCCTGGGTCCTGATGCAGAAAATTTAATGCAATACACTTTAACAAGAAATGTTAAAAAATTATCAGTAGGTCAAGTTGTCTACACTGCAATGTGTTATGAAAATGGATGTATGTTAGATGATGGTACATTGTTCAAATTTGGACAAGATAATTTTAGATGGATTGGTGGAGATGAATACAGCGGTGAGTGGTTAAAAGAACAGGCTAAAAAGAAAAATTATAAAGTTTGGATAAAATCTGCAACAGACCATATACACAATATTGCTGTTCAAGGACCTAATAGTAGAAAAATTTTAGAAAAATTTGTTTGGACGGCCCCTATCCAGCCCTCAATAACCGAACTTGAATGGTTTAGATTTAATATTGCAAGAATTGAACATGAAACAGGAACACCTATTGTAATTTCTAGAACAGGTTACACTGGGGAACTTGGTTATGAAATATGGTGTCATCCAAAAGATGCTGGTGAGGTTTGGGATAAAGTTTGGGAAGCTGGAAAAGAATTTGACATCACACCTTTAGGTTTAGAAGCTTTAGATATGGTTCGAATTGAAGCTGGACTAATATTTTATGGATATGAATTTGATGATCAAACAGATCCTTTTGAAGCTGGAATTGGTTTTACTGTTCCACTTAAAACTAAAGAAGATGATTTCATTGGCAAGGAAGAATTAATAAAAAGAAAAGCTAATCCTCAAAAAAAATTAGTAGGTTTAGAGCTTATTGGTCACGAACCAGCTGTTCATGGTGATTGTGTTCATGTTGGTAGAGCACAAATTGGAGTTATAACGAGTGGAATGTTGTCACCAAAGCTTGGTAAAAATATTGCGCTTTGTAGAATTGATGTAAAATATTCTGAAATTGGAACTGAAGTTGAGATTGGTAAATTAGATGGGCACCAAAAAAGAATTGGTGCAAAGGTTGTTGCTTTTCCTTTCTATGATCCAACAAAATCTAGAGTAAGAGCTTGAAAATGCCCAAAGATAAAAAAACTCTTTTAATTTTTTGGGAAGACCAAATGAAACAATCTCATACATCAAGTAACTATTTTTTTAGAAAGTCTCCTTCTCATTATCATATGATGTTATTAGTTATGTCAGCTTATAAAGAACAAACAAAATTGTCTGTTGAAGAATTAAAAACAAAACTTTTTAAAACTTCTAGACCAAAATCTGCATTAATCATTACTGAAGCTTGCGAAAAAGGATTCTTTCGCCTTGAAAAAACTTCAACTGATCAGAGAATAAAAAATATAGTGCCAAGTGAGTCGTTTATTAATGAGTTTAACGATTATTTAGATACACTTAAAAACATAAGCTATTAGCCATTAATTTATCAAAATTACAAAGTATATATCTTTTATATATAATTTTTAGTTCTATAAAAAATTATATTAATTACTATTACCAAAAAATAATGTTTTGATATGTCAACATTACCTACAAAAGCAAAAGTAGTTATCATTGGTGGTGGTATTCATGGATTGAGTACTGCTTGGAAACTTTCAGAGACATATAAAAATCCTGGTGACATTGTTGTCCTAGAAAAAAAAGATATTGCAGCTGGGGCAAGTGGGATTGCGTGTGGAGTTATTAGAAATAATTATTTTCAACCAGCCATGAGAGAATTAATGGCACACTCAGTTTCTGTTTGGGAAAGTGATCCAAAAGCATTTAAATATAATGCGGTAGGATATTTACAAATTTCTCCAGAAGTAATGCATGCAGATGTAGCAACAATTTACGAACAACAAAAAGCAATTGGATACGATTCAGAATTTATTGAAGGTGAAAAAGATTGTATGAATTATATGAAGGGAATGTTTGATGACTGGCAAGCTCAAGGCATCACTTCAGTTCTCCATGAAAAAAAAGGTGGTTATGCATTTAATAAAGATTCTATCAAAGCTCTTGAAAATAAATCTACTTCAAATGGTGTTCAAGTAATGAAAGGTATTAAAGTTACAGGTTTTAAAAGAGGTAGCAATAGTAAAGCAGTTACTGGAGTTGAAACTGACAAAGGAACTATTGAGTGTGAGCAAGTAGTAGTTGGTGCTGGTCCTTGGGCTAGAGATTTTTGGAATATGTTAGAACTTCCAAAAACAGCAAATATCAAGGGTAAAGATGGCAAAATGCACGAAACTGATATGTGGACATATTGGATGCTTCAAGAAGGTGTGATTGGTGTTGAGCCCGACTTTTTAAAAATGAACAATGGAAAACAACCTCCTGTGATCCATGTTGACTCTACTGCTCCACTATATTCAGATAAAACAAAAAAATTAATCACTGATAAAATTTGGGGAATTTATTACAAACCTGACATTGAAGGACTTGGTGTTCAAGGTGGAACGTCTCCTTACATAGTTGATAAACATTTTGATAAAGTGAATATAGATCCTTATGGAGTTGAATCTCCTGAATATCAAACTACAGAAGAATTCAATGATATGTGGTGTTCAGCTTTAGCGCATTGTCAAAAAAGATTTGAAGGAAAATCTGATCTTTATAGAAAAGGGCCGTCTGGTGGTCTTGGATGTATGACACCAGACTCGTTTCCAATCTTTGATAGATTTTTAGAGAACGTATATATGATTGCTGATGCTAATCACGGTTATAAAATGATTGGTGTAGGAGAACTTGTAGCAAAAGAAATTCTTGGTACTGAGAGTGATTTATTAAAACCGTTTAGATTCAACCGTTACGAGAAAGGTGAACTTCACCCTACATCGAACAGTCCGTTCCCTTGGAGTTAAACTTCAAGTCTAGACACTAATAAAAATTTCAGCTACCTTTGAATAAATTATAATTCATTGAGGGGTGAAATTAAAATGACTGATCTAGATAAACACGTTAACCAACCAGGCAGAGCTAAACTAGTAAAACAAGTTAGAGCAAAAATTGATGAGCTTGGTATTGAATATATATTTTTTCAATTCATATCAGTAACTGGTAGAGTTGTTGGAAAAGGAATTCCAACAGACCATTGGGAAAGAACATGTGAAAAAGGTTTTCAATTAGTTTATGGAGCAACTGCAAACTTATTTACAGATCGTCATGGTAGATACATAGGTTATGGACCCGAAGCAAAAGAGCTTGTAGGGATACCTGATCCGGAAACTTTTTGTCAACTTCCATGGGATAAAAAAGTAGCAAGAGTTTTTGTTACTTGTTTTAGAAATCGTGAAGAAAGAGAAAACCCAGGTGCTCATTTAACCTCTGATTGTCGTGGAAATTTAAGAATTCATGCTGAAGAATTTAAAAAAAAGCATGGCTACCAATTAAGAGTTGGAACAGAACCAGAAATGATGTGGTTAACTAAAAATGAAGATGGGTCTCCAACAGGTAAAGGATTTTCTAAACCTTATTGCTATCACATAGATCAATTTGAATCTTTAAGACCTGTATTTATGAAAGTTTTCGAATATGCTAGAGCAATGGGCTTTGATATGATTCAAGGTGACCATGAGGATGCACCAGGACAACTAGAATTAAACTGGATGTACGATGATGTTTTAAGAAATGCTGATAGACTATCAACTTACAGACAAATTTGTGCCCAAGTTGCTAGAGAATTTAATTTAATTGCTTGCTTTATGACAAAACCTTTTATGGGTGTGTCTGCAAGTGGTTGCCATACAAATATGTCTTTATGGACAGGTGGAAAAGATGTTGTGAATAAATTAAGTCACAAATCTTTGCCAGGAATGGACCATGTATTTACTTATGTTGAGGGTGGAACAAATACATTCATGCCAGATACAAAAGATGTTCAGTTACCTGGTAAGGTTGGTCTAAAAGCAATTGGTGGTGTAATGAAACACCTTGGTGCTTTAACTGCAATTGGTTCTTCAACTGTAAATTCATATAGAAGATTATGGGACACAGGTTTTTGGGCTCCTGTTTATGCTGACTGGGGATATCAAAATAGAACATGTGGATTAAGAGTTTCTGCCCCTGGAAGATTTGAATATAGATCGGTAGACTCAATGCATAATCCTTATTTAATGGGTTCAGGATTATTAAAATCTTTTGATGACGGAATATCAAATAATATTGATCCTGGAAAACCAGAATCTAGAAGTATGTACGAAGCTCAAGCAGCTGGTAAAGAAGTCAAAAAATTACCTTTAAGTCTTGGTGAGGCTCTTGACCGTTTAGCTGAAGACGAAGTTATCAAATCAGCTATGCCAGATGAAATGTATAAAGTGTTTCATTGGTACAAAAACGATGAGTGGGAAAGATTTTTAGGTGCAACAACTCAGTGGGATTTAGATACTTATCTGGACTGCCTACCGTAGTCTTTAATTATAAAAAGGAAAATATATGTGTGGAATAGCAGGATTAATACATAGAGGTAAATCATCAAATGTAGGAAGTGAGCTGCAGGGAATGCTTCAGGCTCTAAAACATAGAGGGGAAGACTCAACTGGTTACGCTTTATACGGTGATACAGATGGTAAAAATTTTATCATGCGCTTTAAAGTTGGAGAAAATGTTGGGGAAGGAAGCTCATCAATAATGGAAGAAACTTCAGTTTATGATGAAAGAAAAAAAATTGTTGATCAATATCTTTCTGAGATGGGTGCAAAAATTCTTAAGGAAGAAAGGATTTTACCCTACTCTTTAAGATATGAACTTGATTATAGCGCAAAAGATTTACTTTCATTTTCACAAAAAATTGAAAGTATTCCAGGTGTGGAAATACTTTCTATGGGGAAATCATTAGAAGTGATTAAAGATTTAGGTAATGCTAAAATGGTTTGTGATAGATATAATTTAGATAAAGTGGTTGGAACTCATGCAATTGGTCACGCAAGAATGGCAACGGAGTCTGGTGTTGATATTAAATCAGCACATCCTTTCTGGGGTTATCCTTTTAGTGATGTATCCGTGGTTCATAACGGACAATTAACTAATTACTGGAATAATAGAAGACTGTTAGAAAATAAAGGTATGAGATTTATGTCTGAATGTGACTCAGAATTAATTGCCGTTTATATTGCTCAAAAGATGAGAGAAGGAGCAAGTCTTGAAGAAGGTATGAGGGACTCTTTAACAGGTCTTGATGGAGTATTCACTTATTTTGTTGCAACAAAAGACTCGTTAGGAATGGCAAAAGACACTATGGCAGCAAAACCTTTGGTTCTTTATGAGTCAGATGATTTAGTTGCAATGGGTTCAGAAGAAATAGCGATCAGATCAGTTCTTCCACAAGAAATTGATACATATGATCCATTTGATGGAGAGGTAAAAGTATGGCAAATCTAAAAACAACCGAGAAAAAATCAAAAGCCCAGTCAATGGGTATGCACACAGAAGTTTTAACAGGAAGAACTCAACAAAAGTTTTTTAATCCTGATGAAGCAGAAAACTTTTATTACTTTGGCACATATGATGTTGATTTTAATAAAAGAACAGAGCTTGATGTTAAAGATATGACTGCTCCAGACGCAAATAAAGAAATAGATAATTTAATGAGCCAAGGCTATGGAACAATTGTTATAAAGAATCCTCAAGGAAAACACAGTTTAGGTGTTGGGATTCTAAATAAATTAAACTTAATTTTTGAAGGAAGCTTAGGTTATTTTGGTATGGGTTCATGCGATGGTCCAACTGTTAGAATTAACGGTAGAGTTGGTTGGTCTTGTGCTGAAAATTTAATGGCTGGTAAAGTAGTTATTGAAAAAAATGCAGGATCTTGTTTCGGCGCTGCTATTAGAGGTGGAGATTTAATTTGTAAAGGTAGTGTTGGTGCTAGAACTGGTATTGATATGAAAGGTGGAACTATCATTATTGGTGGTGATGCTGGTGCATTTACAGGTTTCATGATGCAAAGAGGGAGAATAATTATTCTTGGAGATGTTGGAATAAATTTAGGTGACTCTATGTATGATGGTACAATTTTTATTGGTGGCAGTATTGGATCTTATGGAAGTGATGCAGTTGACGCTGAACTTACTAAGAGTGATCAAGACTGGTTAAGAAGAAAATTAAAAGTTGCAGAAATCGGTGAAAATTTTGATGTAAGTAAAATGAAAAAAATTGTAGCTGGTAAAAAATTATGGAACTACGATAATTTAGAACCTACTGAGAAGAAAGGAGCAATTTAATGCCTAAGAAAAAAACTAAAAAGAAAAAAAGTAATGGAAGTGTTGGTGGAAAAGCTGATGTTCATGCCTACGAGGAAGGTAAAAGAAATAAAAGTTTATTAGGTCATAATGCTATTTTTACTCCTGAAGTAATTGACGATATTCACATAAAAGCTCAGTTAGGAAGATACAGAATGCGTGGAATGGCATTGATGAAGAAAATTCCAACATTTGATGATTTAGTTTTCTTACCTGGAACACTTACAAGATTTGTAATTGAAGGTTACAGAGAAAAATGTGAAACAAAAACTGTAATTGGTCCAAGATGTGAAAACCCAATTGAACTTGATATACCTGTTTACATTACCGGTATGAGTTTTGGAGCACTTTCTTATGAAGCTAAAACTGCTTTAGCAAGAGGAGCTACTATGGCTGGTAGTGCTACTTGTTCTGGAGAAGGAGGAATGATACCTGATGAAAGAAGATATTCTGAAAAATGGTATTACCAATGTATCCAATCAAGATATGGATTTAATCCACACCACGCTCAACTTGCAGATGGAATAGAGGTTTTCATTGGTCAAGGTCAAAAAGTTGGAATGGGTGGACACTTAATGGGTCAAAAAGTAACTGATCAAGTAGCTGAGATGAGATCATTACCATCTGGTATTGACCAAAGATCACCTGCTCGACACCCTGACTGGCTAGGTCCAGATGATTTAGCTTTAAAGGTTGAGGAATTAAGACAACTTACAAAAAATAAAGTACCAATTCAATTAAAGCTTGGTGCATCAAAAGTTTATGATGATGTGCGTATGGCTGCAAAATGTGACCCTGACTCTATTTATTTGGATGGAATGGAAGGTTCTACAGGAGCTGGCCCTCACATTGCTGCTGCAAATACTGGTATTCCAGGAATTGCTGCAATTAGAGAAGCTAGAAGAGCAATTGATGATGTCGGCAAAACTGGAAAAGTTACTTTAATTTACGCTGGTGGTATAAGAGATGGTGCTGATATGGCAAAAGCTTTGGCATTAGGTGCTGATGCAATTGCAATTGGAACTGGATCTATGATCGCTTTGAATTGTAATAAAGATATCCCTGAAGCTAATTTTGAAAAAGAAATGGGTGTAAAAGCTGGTGAGTGTTACCACTGTCATACTGGTCGTTGTCCAGTTGGTGTTGCAACGCAGGATCCTAAACTAAGAGCTAGATTAAATCCAGATGATGCTGCTTTAAGAGTTTACAACTATCTTCATTCAATGACGTTAGAAGCTCAACTTTTGGCTAGAGCGTGTGGTAAAACTAATATCCACTCTTTAGAGCCTGAGGATTTAGCTGCATTAACTACAGAAGCATCTGCTTTAGCAAAAGTTCCTTTAGCTGGAACTAACTACACTGTAGGTGTTGATAACTATCACAAAATATAGAGGTAAATATGGCTAAGAAAAAAACAAAAACTAAAGCAAATGTTAAAAGTAAAGTTAAAAAAGAAAAAAAACTAAAACTTGGTACTTTTAAAGAAACAGCTAGAGAAAAGTTAATTGGTCAACATATCGGTTACAGATATGATGTAAACTTACTTCCAGATTATAAAAGAGTAACTCCATTTCTTAAAAAATATGTGGAAGCAATGGGATGGGATGATCTTAACTGGTTAGAAGACGTTCATATGGGTTATGAAGAAGGAAGACCAGCAGTATTTTGTAGAAATGCAAATGGTTGGGTTACAATTCCAAAATCTATTAAATTACCGAACAACCAACAAGATAGAGATATGATAGCAAGAGAGCTTTTGGTTAAATTTCAAATGTCTCCAAAACACCCTCTTGTTGATTTGAAAAAAGCTTACTTAAAATTTTAATATCTCAATCTATAGTTGTTTTTATTTTACAAACTTGTTGTGAGTATTGAGTTTTTATAGATTGTTTCATTTGTCACACTCTTAGAAATCTCATAAGCTTTTTAAAAAACTAATATGGGAGAGAGAATATGACTGATCAGTTAGGTGCTCTTACAACTATATTTACAGAGTTTTACTATTGGGTAACAGTAGTACTGATGTTTTTAATTCACGTCGGTTTCTGTATGTATGAAGTTGGAGCTTCTCGATACAAACATCACCAACATACTTTAATGAAAAACACAATGCTGATACCATTGGTTACAGTAACTTGGTTTTTCTTTGGTTGGTGGATTTACTGGGCATTTCCAACAGGACCAGGAATTGCACCTTCAATAATGAATGAGAGTACAGCGTTAATTACTGACGATAGCACTTTTAGTGCTAAATGGTATTTAGCTAACTCAGAATTTATGGCGATCAATTTAGGTGATCACATAAGTGGAGTATTCTGGGCTGCATTCTTACTATTTTCATGGACAGCTGCTTCAATCGTCTCTGGAGCAATCATTGAAAGAATTACAACTTTTGCATTTGGAATTTTAGCAATTGCAATTGGTTCGTGCTTCTGGGTGATTGATGCTGCTTGGGGATGGCACTTTGATGGATGGATGCTTAAAATTTTAGGGTATCATGACGCTTACGCATCAGGAGTAATTCACGCAATTGCGGGTGGATTTGCTTTAGGTGTTCTAATCGTTTTAGGACCTAGAATTGGAAAATTCTCATCTAGTGGTGAACCAAGAAATATAGGACCAAGGAACCCATGGCTAGTTACAGTTGGATTATTTTTAATCTATACTGGTTTCTGGGGATTTTATGCGGCATGTAATATACCGATATTTGATCTTGGACCTGAATATGGAATGGAAGGTGTCACGTACTGGACAGCAACAAACATATATGTAACCCCTACCACGCTGAGTGGAATTACCTTTAACTTCTTGATGTCATTATCAGGTGGATTATTGGCTGGATACGTGGTCGCCAAAGGTGATCCGTTCTGGACATACTCAAGTGGACTAGCAGGTATCATCTGTGCATCTGCAGGTAATGATTTGTATCACCCGATACAAGCAATGCTTATTGGTGCGATCGGTGTAGTTATTGCATATAAAATGCATTACTGGGTTGAACGTAAGTTCAAAATCGATGATGCAGTTGGTGCAGTAGCAGTGCACGGTTATGCAGGGTTTGTTGGTCTTGTAATTTGTGGATTTGTTTTAAATGGCTATCCTTCATCTGGATACAGTGTTGGAGCTATGTGGGACGGATCAACTTATGCATCAATCAATCCATTGGGGCAATTCTTAGGAGCAATAATTATGTTTGGTGTTCTTGGAATGCTACCGGGTTATGTAATAGCTAAAGTACTTCATGGAATGGGTAAATTAAGAATACCTCGTGAAGTTGAAATAGCTGGACTAGACTATGAAATAATGGAGGACGATAGAGAAGCTGAAAAAGCAGTCGCCTCTTCAACTAGGTAAAGGAGAAAAATATGGCTACAGTTACAAACTGGATAGATCATTTAAGTGCAAAAGAGGTTGTCGGAGCAGTTTATCCGGGAGCTGGATCCACTGAAACTTTACTGGTTATTCTTGGTATAGTTTTTTGGATTGGCTGGCATGTTTTGACTGCTAAATCTGAGAGTGAAAAACTCTCAAGGTTAGCTAGAAAAAGACATGGTGCTAATGATCATAAAAGCAATATTACCGATTGGTAATTAAACTTAAAATTTGGGCGCTACTTGAAAGTGGCGCCCTATTTTATAATCTTTAAATATGGCTGACAATAACAACGAAGAATTGAGACCTACTAAAATGAGGGGTGTTGTTTTTCCTAAAGCAAAATATGGAGTAATATTAGCTATAGTAATAATAATTGTTGTAAATTTAATTTATTATAAGGAAACTATCTTTTCACTATTTAGATAATAATGTTAACTTAATTTATGCCTAAAAATTTATTCAAAATCGCAAAAGAGAAAAAAATTAAATATTTTCTAATAAGTTTTGTTGATTTATTTGGTGTACTTAGATCAAAATTAGTTCCTGCTCATGCTATAAAAGAAATGCAGAGTGCTGGTGCTGGCTTTGCGGGGTTTGCTGCATGGCTTGATATGTCTCCAGCAGACTCAGATATGTTTGGAATACCAGATCCAGATAGCTTAATCCAATTGCCATGGAATAAAGAAGTAGGATGGTTAGCTTCTGACTTATGGATGAATGGCAAGCCAGTTGAGGCCTCACCAAGAGTAATGCTTAAAAAACAAATTCAAAAACTTAAAAAACAAAATTTAATAATGAAATCAGGTGTTGAATGTGAATATTTTTTAATTTCACAAGATGGTAACTCAATTGCAGATTCAAGAGATACTCAATCAAAACCTTGCTATGATCAATCGGCATTAATGAGAAGGTATGATTTAATCAAAGAAATTTGTGATTGTATGATTGAAATGGGATGGGGCCCATATCAAAATGATCACGAGGACGCTAATGGCCAATTTGAAATGAATTGGGATTATGACGATTGCTTAAAAACTGCAGATAGACATACTTTTTTTAAATATATGGTTAAAACAATATCTGAAAAACATGGTCTAAGAGCAACTTTCATGCCTAAACCATTTGAAAATTTAACTGGAAATGGCTGTCACGCACACGTTTCAGTATGGCAAGGTAATAAAAATAAATTTTTAGATAAATCAGATAGTCTTGGCTTAAGTAAAATGGCTTATAATTTTCTTGGTGGAGTAATCAAAAATGCATCTTCTCTTTCAGCTTTTTTTAATCCAACAATTAATAGTTATAGAAGAATAAATGCTCCACCAACAAAATCTGGTGCTACATGGTCACCTAGTAGTATTTCTTATACAGGAAACAATAGAACTCATATGATTAGAATACCTGACCCAGGTAGATTTGAATTAAGATTAATGGATGGATCTGTTAATCCATATCTGTTACAAGCAAGCGTATTAGCTGCTGGATTATATGGTTTAAAAAATAAAATCGATCCAGGAAAACCACTTAATTGTAATATGTACGAGGACCACGCAAAATATCCAGATTTACCAAAATTACCTAATGAGTTAAGTCAATCATTAGAGCAATTAAAGAATAATAAAGAAATGAATGAGGCCTTTGGTAAAGAAACAATTATGAGCTATATCAAACTTAGAAGTTTGGAAATTAGAGAATTCCAATCCAAAGAAAGTTTTGATAAGACAAAACCTATTTCAAAGTGGGAAAAAGATAATACTCTAGATTGTTAGAATGACAATTTTATCTAATGGTCATCAATGGAAATTTTCTGAAATTTTAAATAATAAAAATTATTCCTTTGATAAACAACAAATTTTAAACTCATTATCAGAAAAAGAAATAGATGATGCTTATTCTAGTATTTCAAAATGGAATGGTTATGCCCCTACTCCTTTAATTTCTTTAAATAAATTATCAAAAGAATTAAATTTAAAAAATATTTACTACAAAGATGAGAGTAAAAGATTTAATTTAAAATCTTTTAAAGCTTTAGGTGGCGCTTATGCTGTTGAAAAAATAACAAAAGGTAATAAAGATATTGTAGTCGCAACCGCAACTGCTGGTAATCATGGAAGATCTGTTGCTTGGGGTGCTAGAAGATTAGGTTTAAACTGTAAAATTTTTATTAGTGAGTTTGTAAGTGATGCAAGAGGTCAAGCTATGGCTGATCTTGGAGCAGATGTAATTAAAGTAAAAGGAAATTATGAAAAATCATTAATTGAATGCATCAAGCAATCTACGGAAAATAATTGGCAGATAGTACAAGATGTTGCTTGGAGAGATTATATACAGGTGCCTACGTATACGATGGCTGGATATACGGTCATGATGAAAGAAATTGCAGATCAAATTGATAATGAAAAAATTTCTCATATAATTTTACAAGCTGGTGTTGGTGGAATGGCTGGAGCAATGATCGCAGGGATTGCCAAATATTTAAATAATATTCCATCTACTATAGTAGTTGAACCTGATAGTGCAGCTTGTGTTTTAGAAAGTATAAAAACTGGAAAAATAGAAAAAATTGACATCAAAAGAGAGAGTTTGATGGGTGGCATGTCTTGTGGAGAAGTATCACTGGTCCCATGGAAGATTCTAAAGAACTCTGTTAAACATTGTATAAGTCTGCCGGATGACGATATTGCAAAAACTATGAAATTATTAGGAAACTCAAGCTTTAGTGATCAGCCTATTATTGCTGGTGAAAATTCGGCCCCAGGAGTAATAAGTTTAATTGCAAGTTGTGAGGATCAAAATTTAAAACAAAGTTTAAGATTAGATCAAAATTCAAATGTTTTAGTAATTGGTTGTGAAGGTGATACAGATAAAGCAATGTACCAAAAGTTAATCAATCAAAATTAATTACATGTCAGACATAGGCATTTTCTGGATAAGAGATGATTTTAGAATAGAAGATAATCCTGCATTATCTTTTGCAACTCAAAATCATGAGAGTGTAATTGGATTGTTTATCTATAATAACAAAAATTTTGATAATCAAACTGAAGCTCAAAAATGGTGGGTTTCAAAGTCATTAGAAGTTTATAAAAAAGACTTATCTAAATATAATATTGCTCTTCAAATAGTGAAAGGTGATGAGCTTGATACTTTTTCTAAGATTAAAAAAAAAGATAATCTTTCTATATATTGGAATAAAGTTTATGAGCCAGATGTAATTGCTAAAGGAAAAAAAATTAGAGATATTTTTTTAAAAAATGAAATCAATTTTAAATACTTTAAAGGAAATATTTTAAATGAATTTCAAGAAGTAACCAAAAATGATGGAACACCTTTTAAAGTATTTACTCCATTTTGGAGAACTGCTGAGCAAAAATATTTAGCTTCACCTCCTAGTAAAAAATATATTATTAAAGATAAGTCAAAAGAAAAAACTTTTTTTAAAAACTGTATTAAACCTAAAGATATTTTGCCTAAAAAAAATTGGTATAAAAAATTTGATAAATACTGGATAATATCTGAAACTAATTCAAAAAAAATTCTAAATGAGTTAATAGAAAATAAAATCAAAGATTATGGAACAACAAGAGACATTCCGTCTGTTGATGGAACTTCAAAACTTTCACCATATATAAAACATGGTCAAATTCATGTGGCAAGTATTTGGAAAAAATGTAGTGAAATCAAATCTAAAGGTATTGGATATAGAAAATATATTAATGAACTTGGTTGGAGAGAATTTTCACATAGTTTGATCAATTATTTTCCAGAATTTTTAAAAGGCAATTATAGAAAAGACTTTGATAAATTTCCATGGATTAAAAACGAAAAATATTTAAAAGCTTGGAAAACTGGAATGACAGGATATCCAATAGTGGATGCTGGTATGAGAGAATTATATGAGACTGGCTGGATGCATAATAGAGTTCGTATGGTAGTTGGATCTTTTCTTGTTAAACATTTAAGAATTAATTGGACTGAAGGAGAAAAACATTTCAGAAATTGTTTGTTGGATTTTAATAAAGCAAACAATGTTGCACAATGGCAGTGGGTTGCTGGTTGTGGGGCAGATGCCGCTCCTTATTTTAGAATTTTTAATCCAATCCTGCAGGGTGAAAAATTTGATAAAGAAGGGCTTTATGTAAAAAAATGGGTCCCCGAATTGGATAAAGTGCCAAATAAATTTATTCATAAGCCTTGGGAAATGGAATTAAAGTACCAACAAGCAATTAAAACAATAATTGGAAAAGATTATCCTCAGCCAATAGTCGTACATGAAAAAGCTAGAGCTTCGGCCTTAGAAGCTTTTCAAAGCTTAAAAAAAGTATGAAATTAACAAATTAATCTCCAATAAAATGATGAATAATTGTTCTATTTTGAGCATTTAACCTGTGTTCAAATAGATATAAACCCTGCCAAGTTCCAAGCAATAATTCACCTTCTTTAATACTAAGGGCAATTTGATTATTAGTTAAGGTAGATTTAATGTGTGCGGGCATATCATCTTTTCCTTCAGCTGTGTGAATATATAATTTGTTGTCCATAGGAACTAGTTTATCGAAATAATTTACTAGATCTGTTTGAACATCTGGATCAGCATTTTCTTGTACAATTAAAGATGCACTGGTGTGCTGAATACTTAAATTAAGCATCCCATTTTTAAAATTGTTTTGATTAATCCATTCAATTGTTAGGTTAGTAAATTCGTATAATTTTTGACCATCAGTATTTATTTTAAGATTATAAAATTCTTGTTTCATCAATTATTTTCCATGGATGTTAATTCGTATAGACGACTGATGGTACGTTTGAATGGTTTTTCTAATAATTTTGATGAGGCAAATTTATCCAGGCTTTGGTTTGCTGTAACTGAAATTGGAATATTTTTATCATAAATTATATCTAGTAAAGTAATGAAACGTTGTTGTTGATTTGAATTTATATCATTAAATTGTGGTATTTGATCTATTACAATAAATTTACAATTTTTAATAATTTCCAAATAATCTTCTGCACCTAAGTTTTGAGCACATAACTCATTAAAATTAAATCTAACAACCCCTTCATAAAAATTTTCTATTTTAAAATCTCTACCTTTAATATTAATTATTTTTAAAGAATGTTTTTTATTTTTTGTAATAGTTCTAAAAAATTTATTAATCTTAAAGTTGGTTTCCTGATTAAGTGGATAAAAATATCTTTGTTTTTGATTATTACTGGATTTTCTATAATCATCTTCAATTTTTAGCTCACATTCAATTGACTTCTGTTCCATAATTTTAATAAAAGGGTTAAATTGATCTCTTTGAAGTCCATCTTTATATAACTCATCGATTTTAGTATTTGAAGTTACAATAATTTTAATATTTTCTTTAAAAATTTGATCAAACAATTTTCCTAAAATCATAGCATCAACTATATTTGTTACCTGAAATTCATCAAAATAAATTAATGAAGCTTTTAATTTTAGATTTTTTACAAAATGATTGATTATATTTTCTTCTTCTTTTTCTTTTTTTTCATGTACAAAATTATGAAAATTTAACATAAACTCATTAAAGTGCAGTCTTAATTTTTTTTCTTTTAGATGCTCAAAGAAAAAATTTAAGATCATAGTTTTACCTACACCAACATCACCATAAAGATAAAAACATTTTTTTGATGATTTTTTTGAAAATAATTTTGAAAAATAAGATTGAAAATTCTTTTTATAATATTGTTCTAATTTCTTAACAATTTCTATTTGATTTGAATTAACTTCTAATTGTTGAATATCACAATGCGATATAAAAAAATTTTGTAATTGGTTTACCATTAATTTTTTTTGGTTTTAAAATCAATACCATATTCTGATCTTGGCCCTTTTCTTAATCCAAAGGGACCAGGAATAAATATTGTCATAGGCTTTGTGCCTTCTTTTAAGTCTACTCTATGATGGGCATTTGCTGAACGAAATCCTATATAACCTGGTTTTCTCCAAAATTTACCCTCTTTTGTAGTTTCCCAGTAACCACCTCTAAGAATGATAGTAATATATGGACATAAGTGATTATGCACACCTTCACCATGATCATCTGCGAGCATTTCATGGATTAAAATATTAAATGGAAACCATTTTGGACGATGTCTAAACAAAACATAATATCGATTCATCCAAGGTTTTGCTTGATCATATTTCGGGTGAGAAGGACCTCTATCAAATACAACTTTTTTTTTTCCTAATATTTCAAGGAGCTTTAGAAACATGTTAATCTAATTTAATAATAGAGTTATTACTTATAATATATAAATTTTTATTAAATATAGCTGGTCTTGAAATTTTCTTATTATCAATTTTCAAAATATTTCTTGTTACACCAGTTGCAATATCAATAACTGATAGACGCCCAATATTATTTGATAAATAAATGTTTTTATTACCAATAATAAATCCTGTTGGTTCAATATCAGGTCTTTTCTTTTTTTTAAATTGATTAAGTAAATAATTAGATCTTACAATATTCCCACTATTTTTTTTTACAATTACTAAATATCCCTCTAATGTAACAGTAAAAATTAAATCATTAATTATTACTGGTCTTAAATTAGAGTTTATTTCTTGTTTCCAGTTCAAATTACCAGTTTGAGCATCAAGTGAAAAAAATTCATTTTGATTGTTCGAAAAAAATAATGCATTTTTTTCTACTACAATATCAGATGTCTTTAAGAAAAAACCAGCATCAAATGCTAAACTGCTTTGTGTTGGTATTTGCCATATCAAATTACCATTGTTGATGTCTACTGAGCTAATATCGCCTAAAGAGTTATTAAAATAAATTTTTTCATTTTTGATGGCTAATGATAATTTTTTTTGTGACCTTATAAATGACTTTTGAGTTTTTATTGACCAAATCTCATCACCATTATTTATAGAGTAAGCTTTTAATGTATTATCATAATCTACCACATAAATATTATCTTTATAAATTTTTACTTGTGAATTGTATGGAGCGGTATTTTTTTTTTCCCAAAGCAATTCACCTGTATTAATATTTATAGCATATAATTTCGCTACATTGTCTGCAATTACTAAAATTCTATCGGTGTATCCAAAAAATAGAAATGGATTTTGTTTTTTTTCAGATTTTAAATAATAGTTTTTTTTCCATTTTAAATTAGAATTTTTATCAAAACTTAAAATAGATCCTTCGTTATCAAAAAAAATGACATTTTCTTGGTTAAATGTAATTTCTGATTCATATTCAAAAAAATTTTTAATTTTTTTGAATTTATATTTAGAAATATTTTCAAGTTTGCCATCAAAATCAATTTTTCCATGATTATTATCTAAACTATTTAAAACACTATTATTTACAGCTCTTGAGTCTAACTCAATTTTCAAAGCGGGATTAAATTCAAAATTAAGCGTTTCTTCTTTTTTAAAAATTTCTGTTAGATTTTCTTTTGTTTCTTCTTCAATTTTTTGTTTATTCCAAAATTCTGAGTTTTTATGAAATGAGCAATTGGTGATAAAGATAAAAATTAATAATATTGTAAAATTTTTACTCACTTAAATCTCTATTTATTCTTTTTTGTGATGCTGTTTTGATGTCGTTATTAACTTGAGGAAGGCTTAGTATCTGATTAAAAAATTCTTTTGCTTTTTGCTTTTCATCTTTTGAATAAAAATATTCAGCAATCAAATATAAAGCATGTGATTTCCATATGCTCTCTGAGTTAATTAAAGGATTTAAAATAATTAATAATTCATTCTCTGATACAAAGTTTGAATTAAATAGCCCCTTTTTATAAATATTTAGATTTTTTATTTCTTTATCAAGCTTCGTTTTGTTAATTACCTCATCAAATAACAGATTAATTTCTTCTTGGTTTTCAATTAAACTATTATCTATTAAAAAGTATAATGCCAGTGGTGAATAGGTAGTGTCATTCGCTTTCACTATTTCAGTTAAGTCTTCTATTATTTTTTGAGAATTTTCAGGTTTAAAATTTATTACAGCAAAATTATATTTATCAGCCAACTTGAGTTTGGCTTGTTTTTTATAGGTATCAATTGAATAAATGCTAATTACCAAAATAACTAAAATTAATACTGATGAGATTATTTTTTTTTTATTATTTGTTAAAAAGTTTTTAATCTTTTCATTTCTCGTGTTTGAGTCGATTATTGAAATTTCTTCATCCATATTAAATCATATTTCTTAAAACAAATTGAAGAATACCACCATGCTTATAATATTCTAATTCGTTCTTTGTATCAATTCTACAAAGAGTTTTAATTTTTTTTATATCTCCATTTGCATATTTTATCTCTATACTAATATGGTCAGAAGGATTCACTCCATCTTGTATTTCTAAAACAGTAATCAATTCAGAACCAATTAAATTTAAGTTGGTTCTATTGTTTCCCTCTGTAAACTGAAGCGGTAAAACACCCATTCCAATTAAATTTGATCTATGAATTCTTTCAAAACTTTCTGCAATAACTGCTTTTACACCTAATAGTTTTGTTCCTTTTGCCGCCCAGTCTCTTGAAGAACCTGTTCCATATTCCTTGCCACCTATAACAACTAAATCTACACCTCTTTTTTTATATTCTTCAACTGCATTGTAAATTGGCATAACTTTATCTTCTGGATATAATTTAGTAAAACCTCCTTCTGTTCCAGGAGCCATTTCATTTCTAATTCTAATATTTGCAAATGTTCCTCTCATCATAACCTCGTGATTTCCTCTTCTCGAACCATAAGAATTATAATCTTTCGGTTGTATTTGATGTTCCATAAAATATTCACCTGTTGGACTTTCTTTTTGAATATTTCCTGCTGGCGAAATATGGTCAGTCGTTACCATGTCACCTAAAATTAAAAGTAGTCTTGCATCCTTGATTGGTTTAAAGCCCTCTGGTGTATCAGATAAATTTTCAAAGAAAGGTGGTTTTTTTACATAAGTAGAAGTGTCATCCCAATTATATATACTTGTGTTTTCTGTTTTAATTTCTTGCCACTGTTTAGGTCCTTCTGAGACATTAGAATATCTTTTAATAAACATGTCAGCATTAAGTGCATCTCTTAATGTTTCTTCAATTTCTTTATTTGAAGGCCAAATATCTTTTAAAAAAATATCTTTTCCATCTTTATCTTTTCCTAAAGGGTCTTTGTATAAATCAAATTCCATATGACCTGCTAATGCATAAGCTACTACAAGAGGTGGAGAAGCTAGATAATTAGCTTTGATATGAGGAGATATTCTTCCCTCAAAATTTCTATTTCCTGATAATACAGATACAGCATATAAATTTTCTTTTTGAATAGCGTCTGTAATATTTTCAGGTAGAGGACCAGAATTTCCTATGCATGTTGTACACCCATAGCCCACTAAATTAAATCCAAGTTTATCTAAAAATATATTCAGGCCAGCTTTTTCTAAATAATCAGTTACAACTTGTGAACCTGGGGCTAAAGATGTTTTGACCCAAGGTTTAGTTGTTAAGCCTAATTCAACAGCTTTTTTAGCTAAAAGACCAGCACCAATTAAAACATTAGGATTTGATGTATTGGTGCAGGATGTTATGGCAGCAATTAATATTGATCCATCTTTAATTTCATAATCTGTATTTTCAACTTTTGAAACACTTTGTTTATTTCTTTGAGTGGCATCTTTAAAAACTTTTTTAAATTCAACAGAAGCATTTGTAAGCAAAACTTTATCTTGAGGTCTCTTGGGCCCTGAAATTGTGGGTACAACTGTAGACATATCTAAAGAAATAGTATCTGTAAATTCTATACCCTCACTTGCCCATAAACCTTGTTCTTTAGCATAAACTTCAACAATTTTTACGGTTGCTTCATCTCTTCCAGAAAATCTTAAATATTTTAATGTTTCATTATCAATGGGAAAAAATCCACAAGTTGCGCCATACTCTGGCGCCATGTTTGCAATTGTTGCTCTATCAGCAAGTGTTAAATTTTTTAAACCCTCACCATAAAATTCAACAAATTTTCCAACAACTCCTTTATCTCTTAACATCTTTACAACTGTTAATACTAAATCAGTAGCAGTGGTGCCCTCTGGCATTTTATTTTTAACTTCAAAGCCTATTACTTCAGGAATTAACATTGAAATTGGCTGACCTAACATTCCAGCTTCTGCTTCAATGCCTCCTACACCCCATCCAAGCACTGACAATCCATTAACCATTGTCGTGTGGCTATCTGTACCAACTAAGGTATCAGGAAATAGATAATCCTCTTCATTAAATTTTTCAGACCACACTACTTTAGATAGGTATTCTAAATTAACCTGGTGACAGATTCCTGTTCCAGGAGGAACAATCCTAAAATTATTAAACGCCTGCTGACCCCATTTTAGAAATGAATATCGTTCTCCATTTCTTTCAAATTCTATATCAACATTCTTTTCAAAAGAATCTGATTTAGCAGATTTGTCTACTTGTACAGAGTGATCAATAACTAAATCTACCGCTGACAAAGGATTAATAGAATTTGGATCTCTATTTTTTTCTTTTACAGCCTCTCTCATAGCAGCTAGATCTGCTACAGCTGGTATTCCCGTATAATCCTGTAACAAAACTCTAGCTGGTCTATAAGCTATTTCAGTTAATGATTTTTTTGTTTTTAACCATTCTTTAATTGCTTCTATTTGGCTTTTAGTAACTGATAGATCATCTTCGTATCTTAATAAATTTTCTAATAAGACTTTAAGGGATTTTGGAAGTTTTGAAATTCCATCTAAGCCATTTTTTTCTGCCTCTAATAAAGAATAATATTTGTATTCAGTGTCATTTATACTGATAGATTTTAATGAGTTATATGAGTTTTTGTTTCCTGGTTTCATTTAGTTTTAGATGTAGAACCCTATTATACAAACGATAAGTAGCAATGACATAGCATAATTAAATCGTTTAATAAAATTATTATTTGTAGCAAATTTCCTTAAAAACTTACCTAAAAATGTCCACGAAGTGATACTTAAAAATGCTGTTACACTACAAACTACAATTACCCAAATAGAGTGATTCAAATAGTTTTCCCCTTGTTCTACAAAATTTGAACTCAATGTAACTCCAGCCATTACTCCTTTTGGATTTATAAACTGAAAGATAAATTTATCTAAAAACTTTACTGGATTTTCTGTTCTTCCATCTGAAGATACTTTTGAAAATGAGATTTTATAAGCTAGATAAATTAAAAAAACTGTCCCAAGAACTCTGATGACTTCCTGAATGATTGGATAATTTTTGAAAGTTGATATTAAAACAAAATTAATCAATATAATTAAAGTTGTATAACCAAAACCAACTCCTAAGATTAATGGTAAAGTTTTTCTGATACCAAAATTAAAGCCTGAATATGCAGCAACAGCATTATTTGGTCCTGGTGTAAATCCCAATGATAAAGAAATTCCTATTAATAATAATAATTCTGGGTGCATAAAAAATTAAGCTATCGAAAGACCGTTTTCAGATTCTTGAGATGGATGAAGTAATATAACTTTTCCTTCTTTATCAATTGAACCTAAAATAAGAACTTGTGAAATAATTCCTGCAATATTTTTCTCAGGAAAATTACAAATACCCACAACTTGTTTTCCTTTTAAATTTTCCTCATTATAATAATGGGTAATTTGAGCTGAAGACTGTTTAATTCCAATTTCATTACCAAAATCTACTTCAATAACTAAGGAAGGTTTACGTGCTTTTTCATTTTTTTTTACAGAAATTACAGTTCCAACTCTAATATCTATTTTATCAAAGTCATTATAGGTGATTTGTTCTTTCATATATTTAATATATAATGGTTGATAAATATGAGTACAGAAAATAATTCAGAACTATTGTATAATAATTCAGTTCAAATTTTAACAGACTTAATAGCTTTTAAAACTATTTCAGGAGAAGATAATAGCTCATTAATTGATTATTGTGATGGTATCTTAAAAAAGTTAGGTGCTACTTCTTTTAAAACTTATGATGATGAAAAGAAAAGAGTAAACTTATTCGCTACGCTAAAAGCTAAAAATTCAAATAATAAAAAACCAATTATATTATCAGGCCATACTGATGTTGTTCCAGTTTCAAAAGGTTGGAGTTCTGATCCTTTTATAGCAACTATTAAAGGTGATAAATTATATGGTAGAGGTTCATGTGATATGAAAGGTTTTATTGCTTGTACTTTAGCTTATGCTCCTATTTACTCTAAATCAAATTTAGATAGAGATATTCATTTCTCGTTTACATTTGATGAAGAAACAGCATGCCAGGGTGCACCTATACTAATAGAAGAATTGAAAAAAAGAGATATTAAAGATGGTATTTGCATTATTGGTGAACCAACTAACATGAAAATTATTGATGCTCATAAGGGGTGTTATGAATACACAACTTACTTTAAAGGTTTAGCAGGACATAGCTCAGCACCTCATAAGGGTGTAAGTGCCGTTGAATATGCATCAAGATATGTAAATAAATTAATTGAACTTAGAGAGAAACTTAAAAGTAGAGCACCAAAAGACTCTATTTTTGACCCACCTCACTCCACTCTTTCTATTGGTGGTGTGTTTGGTGGTATTGCTCATAATGTAATAGCAGACAAATGTCATGTTAATTGGGAAACACGACCAGTTGTTAAAGAAGATGGTGTATTTTTAAACCAAGAAATCGACAAATATGCAAATGAGGTGTTATTACCCGAAATGAAAAAAATTTTTCCTAATGCTTCAATTGAAAAAGATATTATTGGTGAAATAGTTGGGTTTGATAGACTAGACAAGTCAGATGCTTGTGAATTAATTTCGAGTTTAACAGGTGATAATTCTAGACAAGTTGTTTCATTTGGAACTGAAGCAGGTTTATTTCAAGAAATTGGGATTAGTACTGTTGTTTGTGGTCCAGGATCAATTGATCAAGCTCATAAAATTGATGAGTTCATTGTTTTGGATGAGCTTAAAAAATGTTTAAACTTGCTTGATGGCATCAAAGCAGAGTCAGTTTCAAATTAATAAATTGTTAAACAATACAAAGTAAATTATAATTTTTTATGTCTAAAAAAGATCCAAGAGATATGATTGGGTATGGTTCCAAAGATCAAAAGATTAAGTGGCCTAATAACGCACGTATAGCTGTTCAAATAGTTTTAAATTATGAAGAAGGTGCTGAAAATTGTGTTTTAAATGGTGACAATAACTCAGAAATTTTCTTATCAGAAATCATTGGTGCTCAACCTATCAAAGGTAGACATATAAATATGGAGTCTCTTTATGAGTACGGTTCAAGAGCAGGATTTTGGAGATTGCATAAACTGTTTCAAGAAAAGAAAATTCCTATAACGGTTTTTGGAGTCGGTATGGCTTTAGAAAAAAATCCTGAAGTTTGTAATGCTATAATAAAAGCTGATTATGAGGTTGCATCTCACGGGTGGAGATGGATTGACTATCAAAATATTAAAAAAGCAGAAGAAAAAAAACATATGAAACTTGCCATTCAAGCTCATACAAAAATTTTTGGGGAAAGACCTAATGGTTGGTATACCGGTAGATGTAGCCCCAATACTAGAGACTTAGTTATGGAAGATGGTGGTTTTTTATATGACAGTGACTCTTATAGTGACGACTTACCATACTGGGAAACTAGAAATAAGAAAAAACAATTAATCATTCCTTATACTCTAGATAATAACGATATGCGATTTGCTACCAATCAAGGGTTTAATACAGGTGATCATTTTTTTTCTTATCTAAAAGATAGCTTTGATGTTTTATACGAGGAAGGAAAAACAAACCCTAAAATGATGTCAGTAGGATTACACTGTAGATTAATTGGAAAGCCTGGAAGAGTTCAATCTTTAAAGAAATTTCTAGATTATATTCTTAAACATGAAGATGTATGGATATGTAAAAGAATTGATATAGCCAAACATTGGATTAAAAACTATTCTTAATAATGTCAAAAAAAATTATTTTTACAAATGGTCTTATCGATTTAGCCCAACCTAGATTGGGAACTAAGGTTATATTTAAAACTGATGATTTTTTTGCTTCAGCAAATAGAATTATTAGTCCTTTACCAGCAATTTTTAAAGATGGATTGTTTGATAAAAATGGTAAATGGATGGATGGATGGGAATCTAGAAGAAAAAGAATTAAGGGGCATGATTATATAATTTTAAAATTAGGAAAACCTGGTTCTATTAAAAAAGTTGATGTTGATACATCTCATTTTAATGGAAATCAGCCAGCAATGATTTCTATTGAAGGAACAAGCTCAAGTTCAAATAAAATAAGTCAATTAAAGTGGGAACCATTACTTTCTAAGAAAAAAATTAAAGCCAATAGCCATCACTTCTTTACCACAAATAGTAAAAAAAAATTTACACATATAAAATTTAATATTTTTCCTGATGGTGGGGTTGCTCGATTGAGGTTATTTGGTTCAATTGCTAAATCTAATAAATTTAAAAATAAAAAAACAAATCTTGCATCACTATTAGATGGTGCCTCTGTTATTGCTTGTAACAATGAACACTTTGGTAAAGCTGAAAATATTTTAGCCCCTGGTAAAGCTAAAAATATGGGAGATGGATGGGAAACGAGGAGAAGACGTGGTCCAGGATTTGATTGGCTAATATTAAATTCTTTAGATGGAAAAGAAATTGATAAAATTGAAATTTCTACTCATCACTTTAAAGGAAACTTTCCAAGCTATTGCTCTTTACAAGCTGCTTATTTACCAACAATAAAAGGCTCTAAACAAATTGTAAATTCTTCAGTCAAATGGAAATATTTATTAAAAGATGCAAAATTATCCTCTAATAAATTACATATTTTTAAAAATAATCTAATGAAAAAAGATAAAATTAATTTTATAAAAATTAATATTTTTCCAGATGGTGGGATATCTCGATTTAGAA
This sequence comes from Candidatus Pelagibacter sp. PS_44, assembly GCF_059417735.1. NCBI lineage: Bacteria > Pseudomonadati > Pseudomonadota > Alphaproteobacteria > Candidatus Pelagibacterales > Candidatus Pelagibacteraceae > Candidatus Pelagibacter > Candidatus Pelagibacter sp. PS_44. The sequence goes on along the minus strand of NZ_CM182063.1, from coordinate 254,587 downwards.
TATATGGAAAGAATGTATGACCAACTTAGCAATCAAACCCAAACCTATTAATAAAGAAAATTTTAAAAAATTTGGAGATATGATCACAACAGATGATATTAAGCCTTTAGAAATAAATGATGGTTACGCAAAACGATATGATGGAATAGCTAACCTGGATGCAAAGAAAGATGGTGGAGAGTCTATAATTAGTATTTTTTCAGCTTTAAAAAGATCTTTTCCTATGAAGGTTGATATGATGGAAAAACATCCACTTGGTAGCCAAGCCTTTATCCCAATGAAAGAAACAATATTTTTAGCTTTTGTTGCTCCTGAAGGTGATAAGCCTGATTTAAATAAAGTGGAGGCTTTTATTATTCCAAACGGAATTGGAGTAAATTATAATGCTGGCATTTGGCATTTTCCTTTAATTGCAACTGAGGATATGAATTTTTTGGTTGTTGATAGAAAAGGTGAAGGTGACAATCTAGTTCTTCATGATTTAAATAAAGAAAATATCACTTTAGAATTTAAAATATAAAAAAAAGCCCACCAATGAATTGATGGGCTTTTAGTTATAAATTTAATTATCTTTTAGATATAGCTAGATGGACTATGGCACCTAATGATGCTCCAATTATCCATGCATATCCCCCGCCGCCGCCTAAGTTAGCGAAGAAATCATCTAAACCTAAAATTAAAATGTTTGGCCAAACAGTACCAACAGCAATGTAACCTGAAAGTATCCACGCTAACATTCCTTTGTAGTTAAAACCACCATTGTAGTGATACTTCCCACTAGGGCTAGCATCAAACAAAGCATCAACATCTAATTTTTCTTTTTTGATGATATAGTAGTCTACAATCATTATACCAAATACAGGTGCAAGAATTGCTCCTAGTGTATTAACAAATGGAAATAAACCCATTTGAGTAATAACAGCAACCCACATTCCACCTATAATAAATCCAAAACCAGCAGTAATTAATCCACCTGTTTTGAAATTTATCTTATCTGGCATTAAATTAGCCAAGTCATAAGCTGGAGGTATAAAGTTCGCAACCATATTGATACCAACTGTCGCTGCAAAAAATGCAAATGCAGCAATAATTGTTAATCCTAAGTTGTCTACTTTAGCTACCATCTCAGTTGGGCTTGCAACATATTCACCAAAAATTGCGATTGTTCCACCTGTGATCATTAAAGTAATAAAAGAGAATAAGATCACGTTACCTACTAATCCCCATAGATTTCCTTTTCTCATTTCTTCTTCATTTTTAACAAATCTAGCGAAATCACCGAAGTTAATAACTACTGCAGCAAAATATCCAACCATAATTGAAAATACAGCTATGAATGCTCCAAATGATCCTAAGCCTTCAAAACCACCAGTTCGTTCTCCCCCAGAAAATATAGTTCCTACTTCTGAAAAAAGTCCGCCACCAGCTTTAGCCCATATAACTAACATTAAAACAATCATCACAACGTAAACGGCTGGTCCAGCAAAGTTTAAGAATTTTTTGATAAGATCTACACCTTGCCAAAATAAATAAACTTGGAATCCAGACACAAATATAAATGACACCCACATTACACCTGTCATTCCTAAGAACATTTCTGTACCTGCGTTTCCAGTAATACCTGTAATTAAAAGTGCTACAGCTGTTGATGCTGCATAAGTTTGTGCTCCATACCAAAACATTGCAACAAGACCTCTGGCCATTGCTGGAAAGTTTGCTCCAAAGACACCCATACTAACACGAGCGAATACTGGATATGGAATTCCATGTTTTACACTTGGTTTACCTGATAAGTTTACTAGCCACATTATAAAAAATCCTGCTAGAATTAATGCAGCAAATACAGCCCAACCATTTAGTCCTGACGCTAAAAACAAAGATGCTGCCAAAGTATAACCAAATAAACTTTGAACATCATTAGCCCAGACATTAAAGATTTCGAACCATCCCCAATTTTTTTTATTGCTTGGAGTTGGAGCTAAATCTGAGTTGTAGAGTTTTGACGATCTACCCATATTATTTCTCCCTTTTATTTTTGTTACTCTTATTAACTATCAAGTTATGGTAACACTACCTGCGACATTATGGATTATTTATGTTCTGTAAAGTATAAAGCGATACAACTTCTAGGTTAGAAAATTAACTAATAAATATAGGGCTTATTGAATTGCAGAAAACCTATTATGAACAGCAACATAAATTGGATTAATCGTTCCAACCACTAACAACTTTAACCTCAAGATACTCTTCTAGGCCTAATTTACCAGCTTCACGACCAATGCCTGAATGTTTATAACCACCAAATGGAGCATCTGGTGCTAAACCAGCTCCATTAATATCAACCATTCCTGATCTTAATTTTCTAGCAACTCTATTCGCTTTTTCTTGATCTTGAGTTTGAATAAAATTTAATAAACCATAGGGTGTGTCATTTGCAATTGCAATTGCTTCTTCCTCTGTCTCAAAAGGAATTATACATAACACGGGTCCAAAGATTTCTGTTCTTGCAATTTGCATTTGATTATTAACATCTGCAAATGCTGTAGGTTTTACAAAATAACCTTTATTTAAACCCTCAGGTTTACCTAATCCACCAGCAACTACTTTGGCTCCTTCATCTATTCCAACTTGGATTAATGATTGGATTTTATCAAATTGGGTTTTTGAAACTACAGGTCCTATGTGATCCCCTTCTTTATTAGCAACATCAACTTTCATAGAATTAGCAAAATTCTTAACTCTTTCAACTGCTTCATCATACATTGATTTTTCTACCAACATTCTTGTTGGGGCATTACAAGATTGTCCTGTATTTCTAAAACATCTAAGCGCTCCTCTTTCAACCGCTTCAGCATCAGCATCTTTAAATATAATGTTAGCACCTTTTCCTCCAAGCTCTAAACTAACTCTTTTAAAATCTTTTGCTGCATTTTCAGAAATTAAAGCACCGGCTCTAGTAGATCCTGTAAATGAAATCATATTAACATCGGGATGACTTGTTAATGTATTGCCAGCAACTGCTCCATCCCCATTAACCAGATTAAATATACCCTTTGGTAATTTAATTTCATCAATCATTTCTGCTAAAATCATAGATGATAGTGGTGCTATTTCAGAAGGCTTAAGAACCATTGTGCAACCAGCAGCAATGGCTGGGATTACTTTTAGACAAACCTGATTCATTGGCCAATTCCATGGTGTGATTAATGCACAAACTCCTTTTGGCTCATGTAAAATATTATTATTAAGGGCATGCTCTCCTAATTTTGCTTCAAATGTATATTCTTTCAATACTTTAATATAAGATTTGATATGGCTTGCTCCAGTTCCAGCCTGTAATTGCGTTGAAAAATCAATAGGAGCTCCCATTTCAAGAGAAATAGCTTGCGCCATATCATTCCATCTTTTTTTATAAACATCATATAGTGCTTCTAAATATTTTATTCTTTCTTCCTTAGAAGAGAACGCCCAAGTTTGAAAAGCTTTTGTTGCAGCACTTACTGCTTCATTCACATCTTCAGCTCCCGCAAGAGATATTACTGCACATTCTTTTTCGGTTGAGGGATCAATTACTTTAAAATCATTTTGTTTTTTTGGAGCAACCCATTTTCCATTAATATAAAAATTTCGTTTATCTAGCATTTTAAAAAGTACCTTATCTTTTAGTTTTTGCAAATAAATTAGTTAGCTCATAAACAATTGTTGCAGCAGCTAATGATGTAACTTCTGCATGATCATATGCTGGTGAAACTTCAACTACATCTGCAGATATTAAATTTAAACCTGACAAACCTCTTATAACATTAACCATTTCTCTTGTAGTCATTCCTGCAATTTCAGGTGTTCCAGTTCCTGGAGCAAAAGCTGGATCTAAAACATCTATATCGATTGAAAGATACAGTGGATTATCTCCTACTCTTTGTCGTATTCTTTCTGCAATTTTATCTGTTCCTTGTGTTTGAAAATCATCACAATGAATAATCTTAAAACCAAACTCTTCATCATTTTTAATATCATTTCTGCTATAAAGAGGACCCCTGATCCCTACATGCATAGATGCATCATCAAGAAATAAATTTTCTTCACGAGCTCGTCTAAATGGTGTTCCGTGAGTGTAAGGTGCTCCAAAATATGTATCCCAAGTATCTAAATGAGCATCAAAATGAACTAGTGCAACTGGTCCGTTATTTTCTTTATTAATAGCTCTTAAAAGCGGAAGTGCAATTGTGTGATCTCCACCTAAACTTATTATACCACCAACTTTTTTTAAAAGCTCTGTCGCTCCTTCTTCTATTTGTTTAATGGCCTCATCAATATTAAATGGATTACAAGTTATATCTCCAGCATCTGCTACCTGCTGAACTTTGAATGGCTCAACATCATAACTTGGATGATAATTAGTTCTTAAATGTCGTGATGCCTGTCTAATGCTCATGGGTCCAAATCTAGCTCCAGGCCTATAACTTGTACCAGCATCAAAAGGTATTCCAACGATAGCTACATCACAATCTTTGACATCTCTTAATTCTGGCAGCCTTGCGAAGGTGGAAGGTCCAGCAAATCTTGGTACTTTAGTTCCACTAACTGGCTGAACAGGGTTTTTATTTTTTTCTTTTTTCATCTAAATAAAATGTACCACATTCTTTGAATTTGGAATATCTTCTATATTAATATTTATGAAGCTATTTAAAGTAATTTTATTAATAATTTTTTTTATTACACCATTAAAAGCAAATACTATCTATAATCTGATTAAGATACCTAACTTAGAACTTTATCAAATCGATAAAAAAAATCAGCTTAGATATTTATATGCTTCAAGCTCGTTTAGATTAGGAGTTAAAAAAAATATTGTTTGCATGAACTCTACCAAAGAAGATTATAACAAAAAATTTGATTTAATTAGTTATAACCTTAATAGATACTCAAAAAATTTTTTAAAAAAAATAAACTTAAGATATGTAGTCATGTGTGAAAATTTATCAATTTCTGGAATTAATACTGCTGGGATACCAGATAACATTATGAAGACTTTGATATTGGACATCAAATTTAATGAAAAGTATTTTAATAGAACAATTCATCATGAGGTTTTTCATATAATTAATGATAATTTTAAAGAAATTTTTAATGAAGATGAGTGGGTTAAATTTAATAATAAAAATTTTAAATATGCAGATTGTTCTACTTGCACTAAAAAACTTGGATTAAATACTTATACAAATACAAATGGTTTTTTTACTGAATATTCTCAATCTACACCCTCTGAAGACATGGCAGAAACATTTTCTCATATAATGACTTTAAGTCCAAAAAAATTAAAAGAAATTAATGATGCAGACAGTATTTTAAAAAATAAAGTTGAATTTATAAAATATAGGCTATTAAAAATTTATAAAGATTTTAAATTTTCAGAAGAATTTTAAACAAGTGTGGATTTAACAGTAAAATGATTAAAAAAATTAAAGCAACATTATTTGAAAAAATAATATTTGTATTTTTGATAATTTTGGCTTCAGTTACTCTAGGTTCTTATTATATTATAAAAAATAAATGTTTATTTGTTAAAAATCATAATCCTGAAAATATCAATTTTGAAAAACCAGAAAACATAGTAATTCTTAATGCACCGTGTGGAAATGTAATTATTGAGCTGTACCCAAATGTGTCTCCAAAAGGTGTTGAAAGATTTAAAACGTTAATAAAATCTGGCTTGTATGATGACGTAGCTTTTCATAGAGTAATAAAAGATAAATTAGTCCAAGCAGGTGACTTAGAGTTTGGTAAAAAAAGTTCAATTAATTATGGTAAAATTGGAACAGGCAAGTCTGGCTTAGGTACTATTAAATCTGAAGTAGATAATGATTTTAGCTTTACAAAAGGAAGTGTGGGTTTGGCAAGAACTTTTAAGAATGATACAGAAGACAGTCAATTTTTTATAATTCTGCAAAATGAACCATTGTTTGAGGGCGAATATACACCTTTAGGAAAAGTTCTTTATGGTTTAGAAATTTTAAAGAAAATTAAACATCAACGACATTCAGAATATATATTGAGACCTGATTTCATTAACTCATTTAGAATGCTAAATTGAGAAATAAACTATAAGTTGAACCCATTATAGTCAATCATGGTCTTTTTTTATCCTCTAAATTTTGGTTAAATAATGTGTGAAAAATGTAATAGAAGACAAAATTAAAATACTTAAAAAAAGTAATAGTAAAATTCTGAAAGAGCCTATTGCTGCTATAAAAAAATTAAATTTTCAAAAATTTAATATCATTAAATCATTTTCTATAAACAAAACTTTAACTAATTTTAAAGAAAAATTAAGAAAAGCTGAATTAGAAAGAATTAAGACTTTAAAAAAGAATAAAATAAAACAAGCTAAACAAGAAAAACTTCAACAACAACAACAAAAATTAGAGGAGGCTCGTCAAATCAAAAGGGAGCAAGATTTAAAAGAAAAAGAAGAAAAAAAAAGAATACTTGATCAAGAAAAACAGAGAATAAAAATTCAAAAACAACAACAACTTATTGAAAATCAAAAAATTAAACTAGAACAACAGCGGGTGCAAGCTGAAGCGCAAAGAATTAAGGACGAAGAAGAAAAAAAAATCAGAGAAGATGATTTAAAATTAAAAGAAGAAAAAATAAGATTAGAATATTTAGAAAAACAAAGAATAAGATTAGAAAGACAAAAAATTAAAGAAGAAGAAGAAAAAATAAAAAATATTGAAAAAGAGAAATTAGAAACGGAAAGAAGAATAGCAAGAGATGAAAAACAGAGGCTAAAAGATATTCAAATTGCCAAACAATTAGAAGAGCAACGTAGACTGGATGAAGAGGAGCGTAAATTAAAATATCAAGAACAAAAACTTAAAGAAGCTGCAGAGCGAATAAAGGATATTGAAGCTCAAAGATTAAGAGAAATTGAAATCCAAAAACTTAAAGAAGTTGAGGAATTGAGAAAAAAAGAAGAAGAATTTAGATTAAAAGAAAAAAACGAAATTGAAGAGTTAAGAGCCTTAAGAGAAAAAGATGAAAAGTATAAAAAAAGACAGATAGAAATTAAAAAGAAAGAAGAAGAAATTAGATTGAGAGAGATTGAAGAACAAAAGGCTCATGATGCAAGAATTGCTGAAGAAAAAAGAATAGAAGAAGAAAATGCAAGAATTAAAGAATGGGAAAGAAGATTTGATGAGGAGCAAAGAAAAAAAGAAGAAGAAATGATAAAAAAACTAAATGAACGAGAAAATTCATTTAAGGACGAAAAAGATTCAGAAGAAAATAGTTTATCTACAAACAATCAAACAAAAGAAAATTAATTTACTAAAGGTTTGCCAGTAGATAGAGTATGCTTGATTCTATCTTGAGTTTCTTTTGTTTCAATTAATTTAATAAATGCGTCTAGTTCTAATTTAAATAAATCATCTTCTGATAATGTTTTATCTATTGTAGTGTCACCACCACTTAATACATTCGCTAATTCTTTTGCAACTATTACTCCATGATCTAAGATTATTTTTTCATTATAAAGATTATCTAAAATTTTATTCATATCTTCCAATACTGATTTTCCAGGAAGATTGAATTTAAGCTCCTCTGGTGCTTTAAAGTCTGTGTTCTCCATTATAATTTTTTTTGAGACTTCAAATAAACTGTTTCTATTCATTATTTTTTTATCCTCTGGCATCAAATATTTCATTGGTTCTGCCTCTACAGGTGATGTTGCGGTTTTACCGTAACCGATAATATCAAACACTTTTAAAGGTGCAAAATTAGGATCTTTTTTAGCTTCATCTGTATCAAGCCATCTAGCCAACATTTCTTTACATCCACCACCTGCTGGAATTAATCCTACAATAGTTTCGACTAATCCGACTACAATATTGGTATGTGATGCTACAAAGTTACTTTGAACCATTACCTCAAAACCACCACCTAAAGTTAATCCTGATGGAGCTGAAATTACTGGATATTTTGAATATTTTAGGTGTTTACAAGTTTCTTGGAAATATTTAATAAATTTTTCAATTGATTTGAAATCTCTTTTATCTGCAAACTCCATTGTGTAAGTTAAATTAACACCAGCTGAAAATTGCATACTTTCATTAATTATTATTAATGGTTTATCAGTTGCTTTTTTTAATGCATCCATCGAGTCATAATCAAGTGCGTTAGCTTTAGTTGTAAATTCAACAATATTATAATCATTAAATCTATAAATCTTTGCAGAATTATTTCCATCAACACTTGAGGCAGTTTTTTTTACTTTTCCTAAAGTTTCAATATTTGTGTACTTTTGCCTTTCACCATAAAAATTTTCATTTTTATTTTTTGATAACTCCTCTAAAAAGTTATTTCCTTTAAAATCATCTATTTTATCAAAGAAATTTTTAACTCCTATTTCATCAAGCATCTCAAATGGACCTTTTGACCAGTTAAAACCAAGTCTCATTGCTTCATCAATATCATTAAATTCTTTTGTAATTTTTGGAACTAATGAGGATGCATATTTGATTATTTTAGATATAACTGACCAAGCATAATCTCCATATTTATCTTTTCTATTAATTAATCTCTTTAAATCTACTTGGTCTGTTTTAATATCAATCTTTTTACTAATTGAATAATCACCAGTTTCAAGATTGATTGCTTCCATGACTTTGATAGATCCTGTTTTATTCATTCTATAAAAACCACCCTTACCTTTTCTGCCTGTATAACCTGTTTCAATTAATTTTTTCACCAATGGAATTTCTTTTGCTACCTCGTGAAACTCATCAGATTTTGGCAATTCTTTAATAAAACTTTTTAATACATCGGCCATTAAATCAATTCCAATTAAATCATATAATCCAAATACACCTGTTTTTGGAATACCCATTGGTCTTCCAAAAATTGCATCGGCTTCTTCTATTGAAAGTTTCATTTTAAAAGCTTCAGTCATCGCCACTTGCATTGCATAAACACCAACTCTATTTCCTAAAAAACCTGGAGTATCATTACAAATTATAGCTCCTTTACCTAATTCAACTTCACAGAATTTTTTTAATTGGTTAATCTTATTTAGGTCGTTATTTTCATTTTTAACTATCTCTAAAAGACCCATATATCTAACTGGATTAAAAAAGTGGGTAATACAAAAATCTTTTTTTTCAATATTTGTTAAATGTTCAGATAATATCTTAATTGGAATTGATGAGGTGTTTGAAGAAACTATTGCCCCATCTTTTCTTACTTTGAATATTTTTTCATAAATTTGATGCTTAATATCAATTCTTTCAACCACTGCTTCAACAACCCAATCCGCATCTTTAACTGCATCAAAATCATCTGATATATTTCCAACTTTAATATTATTGATTTTAGATTTATCAATTAATAATGGAGGTTTTGATTTATGAATTCGATCTCTTGCCTTTTCACTAATCTCTGTTTTTAAATCTAATAAAGTTACAGGAATATTTGCATTGCAAAGATGTGCCGCTATTCCACTTCCCATTGTTCCAGAACCAATGACAACTACTTTTTTAATATTCATGAAATTTGAAAATGTCTTATCTGTTAATTCCTCTTAGTCTCTCAGAACGTCTTCTTAAAAGTTCTGCACTAACTAGAATTAAAGTTGACATAATAATCAAACATGTTGCAACAGCTAATATCGTTGGACTTAATTGCTCTCTTAAACCAACCCACATCTGAATTGGAATAGTTGTATTTTCTAATCCAGCTAAAAACAGAACAACTATCACTTCATCAAATGATGTTACAAACGCAAATAATGCACCAGAGATAACTCCTGGAGTGATTAAAGGTAATGTCACTTTCATAAAAGTATTAACAGGATTGCTTCCAAGACTTGCGGCTGCTCTTGTTACACTATGGTCAAAACCACTTAAAGTAGCTGTAACTGTTATAACAACAAATGGTGTTCCTAAAATTATATGAGATAAAATAATTCCAGTATGTGTTGCGGCCAAGCCTACTTTTGCCATAAAGAAAAATATTGCTGTTCCTGAAATAATTAATGGAACGATCATCGGTGAAATTAACAAAGCCATAAATGCAGCTTTATACGGCATATGTCGACTGCTTAAACCAAGAGCAGCAACAGTTCCCAGGATCGTTGATCCTATGGTTGCAAAAAATGCAATAATTAAACTATTTTTTGTTGCTAAGCCCCAAGGATTTTTTGTTCCCCAAATCATGTCTTTATACCATCTTAAAGAAAAACCATCTGGGTCTAGCGCCAACATTTTTTCTGAAAAATGAATATATTGCTCAGCATTAAATGAAAGTGGTAGAATTACAAATAATGGAGCAATTAAGAAAAAGAATACTAGTCCACAGATGGTTAAATATGTGTAGTGCCAAATTCTGTAATGTATTGGTGTATAATTTGGTAAAGCCATAGTTTATCCTAGTTTAATATTATCTATTCCAACTAACTTATTATAAATCCAATAAATTGTTAAAACTCCAACTAACAACATTGTGCCTAATGCAGAAGCAAAAGCCCAGTCTAATGAACTCTTCATGTGATATGCAATTGTATTACTAATTAATGATCCACTAGCACCACCCACTAAAGCAGGAGTAATATAGTAACCAATTGAAATAATAAATACTAATAAACAGCCCGCACCAATTCCAGGCATAGTTAATGGAAAATAAATTTTAATGAATGCTGTTAATGGTGTGCCTCCCAAAGATTTTCCTGCTCTCATTAAGCTTGGAGAAATCGTTTTCATTACACTGTAAAGCGGCAATACCATAAAAGGTAAAAGAATTTGTGTCATTGCAACAAAAGTTCCAATTACATTATACATTAGTTCAGGTCTACTATCATCAGCAGCAAAACCTAACCAGACAATTAAATCATTAATCGGGCCTTGTTGTTGAAGTAATACCATCCAGCTTGAAGTTCTAACTAATAATGAAGTCCAGAAAGGAAGTAAAACACAGATCATTAATAAGTTACTGTATTTCATTGGCAATGTAGCGAGTAAATGTGAAATCGGGTAAGCTAAACAAAAACAAAAAACTGTAACCCAAAAAGCTACATTTATAGTTCTTAACCATAAAATTTTATGTATTTTTCTATCCTCAGCTACTTCAACAATGTTTCTATTATCGTCAAATTTTAAATCCATTCCTTTTAAATACTTTGCATAAGACCATTTGGGAGCTGTATTTTTTAAGGCTACCCAATATCCAACTTCATTCCATATTTTGTGAGTTGCCATGAACTGCTCTTTATAATTTCCTTCTTCAAATTTTTTAATTTTTCTATTTGTTTTTTTTAATCCACTACTAAAACCAGATTTTTCATAATTTAATCTTTGATAAAGTTTTCCCGCTTCTTTAGCCATAGCTAGCGGATAAAAATCCTTGTAAAATGCTTCATATACTTTTTCATCTGGTAAATCTTTACCATCCCACTGTTCTAGTGCTGCAAAGGTATTCGGCAACTTACTTGTAATCATTCTATCATCAACGCTTCTAAACAACATATCGCCGATTGGAAACACGTAAGTAATTAAAAGAAATAAAAATAAAGGACCCACAAGCATTAATGCTCTTATCTTGTTTCTTCTCTCGGCTTTTTTTAAACTAACCTCAAGAGGTACACCATCAGATGATAAAATTTGTTCTGTGCTCATAATAAAAAAAGGGCGGTTATATAATAACCGCCCTTTAAATAAAATAAAAGTTTAATCTATAATTAAATTACAGACCAGCTTTCATAGCTTCCCATTTTTCACCAATTTCGTCCTGGTTATCTGCCCAGAATTCAGGGTTCATAAGAATGTATGATTTAGTGTTCGCAGGTGCTGTTGGCATATGTGGTACCATGTTAGTTTTACCATCTTTAAACCAAGGCTCTCCTGCTTCCATGATAGCAATTGAAGATTTTCTCCAAGGAGCGTAAGCAATATACTTAGCACTTCCTGCTAGACCTTCAGTACTTGTCATTTCTCTAAGAACTTTCAAAGCTTTACCGTTAGCATCGTTAGGTCCACCTTTAACCATAGCGAAATACTCATAGTCAAGAATTTGTGAATCCCATACTTGCACAATTGGAGTTCCTTCCATTTGAGCATTAAAGAATCTACCATTCCAACCAGTAGCCATAACAACTTCACCATTAGCTAATAGTTCTGGTGGCTGAGCTCCAGCATTCCAGAATACACATCCGCCATTTGGATCTTGGCAAAGTGCTTTAATAGCGGCAATTGCTTCATCAACTCCACCTTTTTCAAGTGATTTGTAAATTTTATCACCACCTTTACCAGCTTTTGTTCCAGTGCCAGCCATAGCTAATTCTAAGTTAGACATTGCACCTTTGTAGATAGCTCTTTTACCAGGAAACTTTTTAGTATTAAAAAAGTCTTTCGCTGATTTTGGAGTACCTTTTACGTTGTTCTTGTTGTAAGCAAAGTTCCAAGAGTAAAGAATGTTTCCAACTGCACACTTAGAAGGCATACCTGTGAAAAAGTCTTTACTTGCTGGTGTTCCATCTGGAGCAGGAGCGAAGTCTTTGTCGAAATCGAATTCAACAAAAATACCTTCGTCACAGCCAATGATAGTGTCTTTTGCGTACACATCAATGATGTCCCAAGTGATTTTTCCAGCTTCTTTTTGTGCTTTGATCTCTGATAATCCACCAGTGTAGTCTACCCAGTTAACAGGTATTCCAAGCTTTTTAGCTGTTGGATCTCCATAGCCTAATTTTTGACTTTCTGTATAAGCTCCACCCCATGACACTACAGTAACTGCAAATGCCGAAGTAGTAATAGAAAGTACAAATGATAAGGCTAATAATAGTTTACTTAGTTTTTTCATTTATCCTCCGTTTAAACGTTTTTTTTAAAAATTAAGTAAAACAAGATCAGAAAGATGAGTCAACAGTTGAATCTGGGTTTTTTACCTTTATTTATGTAAGAATATTATAAAGATTGATTAGAAATTATGAAGGTTTTATTTTTTATTTAGGGTCTAAAGCTCTACTATCAATAGCATTCCAGCCAACATTTATTTCATTTCCAAGTTTGATATCTAGGTTTGATGAGCTATTTGGAATTTTTAAAATAAATTGTTCATTACCTAGTATGTCCATTCTCAATCTAGTGTGATCTCCATGGTAAATTACTTCTTTAATTTTTCCTTTATGATTATTGTCCATTTTATCTTTTGGATTAATTAAAGCTCTTTCTGGTCTTAAAGATACAGTAGTTTTATCACCTTTAGCTTTTACAGAAATAGGATTAGCTAAAATTTCAGTTCCATTATTTAATTTAATTTTACAAGTATTTCCTGACACATCGTTCACTGTTCCATTAAACGTGTTATTCTCGCCAATAAATTCCGCCACGAAAGAATTAACTGGTTTTTCATAAAGATCATCAGGACTTGAAAGTTGTTGAACTTTCCCATCATTAAATACTGCAATTCTATTTGACATTGTTAATGCTTCAGTTTGGTCATGAGTAACATACACAACTGTTACACCAATACTTTCATGAATATGTTTTATTTCATATTGCATGCTTTCTCTTAAATTTTTATCTAATGCGCCTAGTGGTTCATCCATCAAAACAAGCTTTGGATCAAACACAAGTGATCTAGCCACTGCTACCCTTTGTTGTTGTCCACCAGATAATTGCATTGGCATTCTAGCTTCAAAACCTTGAAGCGATACCATTGATAAAGCTTTGTCAATTTTTTTATCAGCTTCATCTTTTGGAATTTTTCTAACTCTTAATGGAAATGCTAAATTCTCATAAACTGTCATATGAGGAAACAAAGCATAGTTTTGGAACACCATTCCAATTCCTCTTTTATGAGGTGGAATGTTTGAAATAACATTATTGTCTAAATAAATTTCACCATGAGTTGGAGTTTCAAAACCAGCCAACATCATTAAACATGTTGTTTTACCCGAACCAGAGGGTCCTAACATAGTTACAAATTCACCTTCTTGAATATCTAAGTTTAATCCCTTAACAACTAAGACTTTTCCATCGTAGCTTTTATCGACATTATCAAATTTTACGAATTCACTATTTTTTGACATACGAGATATTTAAAACATTTGTGGAGATATTAATCAAGCCCTTTATTGGTCATTTAATATGTAAGTCTCTTGAAAAATTATAAAATAATTCACTACCCTTCTCTGTAACTCTAATAGCTTCAGATGCTTCCACACCCCAGTTTCCAAATTGCATTACAGCAATCATGTGGAATGTTAAGTTTGGTTCTAAAATTGTCATATCCCCTTTAGATATATTTAGAGTATGTTCACCCCAATCAGGTGGGTAACCAATTCCAATAGAATATCCAGTACGCGAGGTTTTTTCTATGCCATACTTATCAAGAACCTTCCAAAATGCCTGAGCCACATCATCTGCAGTTTTCCCAGGTTTAATAGCATCTATTCCTGCTTGAAGAGCCTCATTAGTTTTTTTCATTGTATCAATTTTAAGCTGGTCAGGTTTTCCAAGTAATACTGTTCTAGCCATTGGGCAATGATATTTTTTATGGGATCCTGCAATTTCAACAATTGTTGCTTCACCTTCAACAAATTTATCTTGCGTCCATGTTAAATGTGAAGCTGACGTACCTTTTCCCGTTGGAAGCATTGGAACAATAGATGCATAATCACCCCCAAATTCAGGAGTTCCTTTTATAAGCGCAGCTTGTATTTCAGAAACAGCATCACATTGTCTAAGTCCTGGATTAATTACCTCAAAAGCTTTTTGCATTCCAGTTTGAACTATCTTTGATGCAGCTTTCATATAATCAATTTCTGAATCTGATTTTACAACTCTTGCCCAATTGACTAATCTTTTGCAATCTAAAATTTTAGCATTAGGTAAACCTGTTTTAATTTTTTCATAACAGTAAGCAGTGAAATAATGACTATCCATTTCAACACCAATGGAAAGTTTTTCCCATTTTCTTTCTTTAATAATATCAGTTAAAGCATCATAGGGATGAAGTGGCCAATTATGGATATATTTTTCACCATACTTTATAATATTTTCATCTTTTAAATAAGTTTTGATATATGCGCCACCTGCATCTTGGTCTCTAACAAAGCATAATGGTTCATCTGCATTAACATGTATTATTACGCACTGGGCATAATAAAATGACCAGGCATCGTAGCCTGTTAGATAATTCATGTTTGATGGATCTTGTGAAATTAACAATTCGATGCCATTATCTTGCATCATTTTTTGAACTTTTTTTAATCTATTTTTATATTCTTCTTTTGTAAAATTCATTTTAATAAGAGTGTTTCATTTTTGGAAATTTTTTATTTTTAACATCTTTTTTAAAAGATATTGTAGCTTTATTAATAATTTTTTTTAAATTAATGTATTTTTTAATAAACCTAACATTGATTGAATTAAGTCCTAACAAATCATCAGTAACCAATACCTGGCCATCACAATTTACAGAAGCACCAATTCCAATAGTTGGAATATTTATTGATTTTGTAACTTCTTTTGCAAGAGAACTTTCAATGCATTCTAAAACCATCGAAAAAACACCGGCCTCTTCTAAAATTTTTGAATCTTTTAAAATTTGTGCTCTTTCAGTTAACTTCTTTCCCTTAAATTTAAAACTTTTTGCAGATTGAGGCAAAACTCCCAAGTGTCCCATTACCGGTATCTTATTTTTAACCAGTGTTTTTATTATTTGAGCAACTTTTTTTCCACCCTCTAATTTTACAGCATCACACTTAGTTTTTGATATTATTTTCTTAGCATTGTTAAGAGCTTCTCGTGAATTTCTATAAGTGTTATGAGGCATATCTACTACTAATAAGCTTTTTTTAACACCCTGTCTTACACTTTTGGAATGTTCAATCATCATATCAAGTGTAACTTTTTTTGTAGAAGAAAAATTGTAAAGAACTGATCCAAGAGAGTCTCCTACTAAAATAAGATCACAATGTTTATCTATAATAGATGCGATATTCTTTGAATAAGCGGTAAGGCTTATAATTTTAGATTTATTTTTTTTTTTAATAAAATCTATAATTTTTTTATTCATTTTTTTTTCTGGTTTCTATACTTGATCTAAGACTGTAACTAATATTAAAGATATTTCATAATTTAATATTTTATAGCAAAGTTACTCTAATTCAATGGTACTTGGTGGTTTTGATGTTACGTCATAAACCACTCTATTTATGCCCCTAATATTATTAATAATTTGATTGGAGATTGCTTGCATAAAGCCTTTTGGAAAATCAAAAAAATCTGCAGTCATTCCATCTTCTGATGTAATTGCTCTTAATAAACAAATATGTTCATAAGTTCGGTTATCTCCCATTACACCAACCGTTTTTACTGGTAATAAAGCGGCGTAAGCTTGCCAAATTTTATCATATAAACCGTAATCTTTTAAAGCCTTGATGAAATAATAGTCCGCTTCTTTTAAAATGGTAATTTTTTCTCTAGTTATATTTCCTGGCATTCTTATTGCTAAACCAGGACCTGGAAATGGATGTCTAGATATTATATCTTTTGATAAATTTAGTTCTAACCCAAGTTTTCTAACTTCATCTTTAAAAAGAAATTTCAATGGTTCAACTAATTCTAATTTCATTCTTTTTGGTAAACCTCCTACATTATGATGGGATTTAATTTTTGATGTCTGACTTCCTGTAACCGACTTACTTTCTATTAAATCAGGATAAAGAGTACCTTGAGCAAGAAACTTTACATTCTTTATTTTTTTTGCATATCTTTCAAATATTTTAATAAATAAATTTCCAATAATTTTTCTTTTTTTTTCAGGATCAGAAGTGTTAGTTAATCTATTAATAAATTCTTTTTCTGCATTGACATAAACTAAATTTATTTTTAATTTTTTTTTAAATGTTTTGACTACTTGTTTTTCCTCATTTTTTCTTAAAAGACCATTATTAACAAATATACAGGTAAGGTTTTTTCCAATAGCTTTACTCAATAATTGAGCAACAACACTACTGTCCACTCCACCCGATAGACCACAAATTACTTTATTGTTACCTACTTGTTTCTTTATGGCTCTGATTAATTCTAATTTTTGATCTTTTGAAGACCAGTTTTTTTTGATTTTACATATATAAAAAACAAAATTACGTAATAAGATTTTACCCTTAAAAGTATGGGTTACTTCAGGGTGAAACTGTACACCATAATAATTATCTTTAGTATTTTCAATTATTGCTAATTTTGAATTTTTTGAAGATGCAATAATTTTAAAATTTTTTGGCATCTTAGATACTTGATCTGCATGGCTCATCCATACATTGTTAATGTTGTCTTTATTAAAAAAATTTTTTGTTAATTTACTATTCGAAATCTTTTTAATAGTTGCTAGACCAAACTCTCTATGTTTAGATTTTTTAACACGTCCACCTAGTTCTTTGGACAGTATTTGATGTCCAAAACATATACCTAAAACTGGTATTTTTAAGCTTAATATCTTTTTATCAAATTTAAATTTATCATTTTCATATACATTAAGCGGACCTCCTGAGAGAATTATTCCACCAATGTTATTATTAATAATTTGATTTATTTTTATTTTTTTATGACTAATGATTTCTGAAAAAACACCAAATTCTCTTACCCTTCTTGCAATAAGCTGTGTAAATTGAGACCCAAAATCTATTATTAGAATTTTGGTGAGCTTATTATTAAGACTCATTTTTTGGTTCCAAATCTTTTAAAGACTCTAAAATAATTTTTTCTTTACCACATAACTCAATGCAAATTTTAGAGAAACTTTGGGCCAATTCTCTAACTTTTAAATAATTGCTTCTTTTAAGTTCTATTTCCATAAGCATATAATTTGCTTCTTCATTTTTAGGTTCTAGTAACAAAACTGTATCTATATTCTTTTTTTCTTCTTTTTTATTTTCTTCAATATTAAAAATTTTTGCTAAATATAAATATGATTTTTCATCTTTAGGATTGAATACTATTCCTCTTTGAAATAAAAACTTCGCCTCTTCATAACTTTTTTCATCGTATTTAATTTTTCCCTCTTCAAAAAAATTATCTTCCGCAAAAGATAAATTCGAAATATTTAAAAATACAAAAATTATAAAGACTAGTTTGTTAAATTTAATCATTAGTATTTGCTGTCACTCTTTACTTCATCAACATTGTGAACCATACTTTCATAAAATCCAGCTTTTGTTATTTTTACAAAATTAGGTTTAGTTTTTAGATATAAAACTTTTTTTGCTCCCAAATAGCCCATAGAAGATTTTAATCCACCAATTAATTTATAAATTATATTTTTAACATCACCTTTATATTTAACAAAACCCTCTACACCTTCTGGTACATATTTGGATGTATCTTTTTGTTTTTTTTGAAAATATCTATCAGCAGAACCTTTATTCATTGCTCCCACAGAACCCATTCCTCTAAAACTTTTAAATAATTTTCCATTTTTTTTTATTAGTTTTCCTGGTGTCTCTGTGCTTCCAGCAAATAATGAAC
The DNA here is from genome assembly GCF_059417735.1 of Candidatus Pelagibacter sp. PS_44. NCBI lineage: Bacteria > Pseudomonadati > Pseudomonadota > Alphaproteobacteria > Candidatus Pelagibacterales > Candidatus Pelagibacteraceae > Candidatus Pelagibacter > Candidatus Pelagibacter sp. PS_44. Next base: position 236,063 of record NZ_CM182063.1, on the reverse strand, counting down.
CAATCATTACAGCATCTGCTCCTGCTGACAATGCTTTTGCAATATCACCAGAATATTTAATTCCACCATCAGAAATTATTTTTGTTTTATTATTTTTTATTCCTTGTTTAACTGCTAGGATTGCACTCAATTGAGGGACACCAATACCAGCTACTAATCTAGTAGTGCAAATTGAACCAGGTCCAATACCAACTTTAACTATATCTACACCTAATTTTATTAAAAATTTTGCAGCGTCCGCTGTAGCAATATTTCCAGCACACAAGGTTGTCTTTTTAGTTTTAATTTTCTTAATTGCTTTAACAATTTCAGCTACTTTTTTGCTGTGACCATGTGCTGTATCAACTACAATTAAATTAATTTGTTCTTTTAAAATCGCCTCTGCCCTTTTAAGTTCTAGTGGACCGGCTCCTACAGCAGCTCCAACTAATAATCCTTGTTTTTTTACTTTTCTAATTTCTTCAATTTGTTTTTTTATATTTAAATTTCTGTGAATTACACCAATGCCTCCTGCTTTAGCTATCGCTATTGCCATTTTACTTTCTGTAACAGTATCCATTGCTGATGATAATAAAGGTATTTTTAATGTTAAATTAGCTGATAATTTTGTGCTTGTGTCAACTTCTGAAGGTAAAACCCCTGAGTACTTCGGAGCCATTGTGACATCGTCAAAGGTGAGTGCTTCTTTAATAGGATCCATAATAATTTATATACGATTCCTTTTAAAAATAAAGTTACTATCTTAGAGTTTTACAAATAATAAAGCTTTCCTTAGATTCTTTTCTACTGGATTTTGGCTTAAATACCTTCACCTCTTTGAATATTTTTTTACCAAGTGCGACTATTTCGTTAAATGATGATCCTAAAAAAATTTTAGAAACAAATCGCCCTTCTTTAACTAGCATTTCTTTCGAAAAGTTCATTGCTTCCATGGCAAGTTCCCCTGTATAAATTGCATCAATATCCTTTATGCCCGTTGTATTAACAGCCATATCGGACACAACAACATCAACTTTTGATTTGAATAAACCTTTTATTTTTTCTTGAGATTCTAAATCAGTAAAGTCTCCTTTTATTTGAATTATGTTTTCAATTGCTTCCATATTTTTTAAATCTATAGAAACTAATCTTCCACTTTTTACCGTCCTTGCTATATACTGAGACCAACTACCAGGTGATGCACCTAAGTCTATTACTGATATTCCATTTTTAAATATCTTAAATTTTTCATCTATTTCAATTAATTTATATGCAGATCTAGCTCGATACCCATCCACATGGGACTTTCTAACATAAATATCTCTTTTTTGTTTGTTGATCCAGTTTTTAGAGATTCTATTTTTTTTCAATTAATGACCAAATCTAAGACTTTTAGATAATATTTTTTGCTGGATAGTCTTAATATTAATTTTAACCTCTCTATCTAACCTCATATCTTTACCTGAGTCCCAAATTCCAGCAGCTAAGTGCATAATTCCTATTTTATAATTTGGTAAGTAAGGTTCAACGAATGTATTTTTAATTTCGTCAAATTTTGGTAATAAATTACTAGCAATCCAATTGCAATTTAATGGTAAAAATTCAGTTTCTAGATCATCTATATAAACTGACATATTGATAGCAAGACCCTCTGAACCAAAGATATTTCCACTTTTTAATGTTTGTTCTAGATTTTTTTGCCAAGAAGCCCAACCAGGTGAATTTTTTTCTAATGAAAAAACGCCTATATTTATATGAGGAGCAAAAGCTAATTTTCTAGCTTTATTAATTCCAACTTTTGATTTTATTGCATGTTTAAAATTTTGAGATTTAATTATTGCTACTTTACCAAACAGCCAATTTACTTTTGACATTATTTTGTATCCCGGTCCTAATGTTTGAGTAATTCCTAATTTGCCATTTTCACAAGCTTTAAAATATAATTCAACAGAATTCCAATCATTTACCCACGCGTCACAATCTATCCATAGAAATTTTTCATAACTGGGAAAATATTTTGGTAGAAATGCTCGAGATACTTGACTCTTTAGCCACTCTTTTCCTTTTACTTTAAATGCTGGAACATCAATATCCCATTCTGCTGATTTAATTTCATCAACCTTTTTAGATAATTCATTTTTTTGTTCTTCAGATAAACCAGCATCTAAAATACAAATTGCTGTATCTTTGCTTTTTTCAAAACTCTTAATAGAATCAACTAATTCATTAAGTAATTCAAAGTAATTTGAGTCAGCCAAAGATACAATTACGTTTTTTTTCATTTAGAGTATGTCTTCAAGATCTTCGACTTCTTGGTTTTCACCACTTAAAATCTTTTGTTTATAGGTTTTTTTATAACTGAAATATCCAAATGGAAGTAAGGTTATATAAATCAGGCCACAAATGACTAAGACTTTAAATGTATATATAAATAATAGACCAAAAAATAACACAACACCAAATAATACAAAAATTGTCATTCGACGAGGTATTGAGATCTTTTTAAATGCAAAAGTTGGTATTTTACTAATCAATAAAAATGAATTTACAATAAAGAATAATGGTACAAGAATATCATAATTAATATTAATTAAATTTATATCACTTAGACTTAATATTAATGGCATAAGAATTAAAATTCCTCCAGCAGGAGACGGAACACCCTCAAAATAATTATCTTTCCATGAAGGTTCAGTATTTGAAGTTACATTAAACCGCGCAAGTCTAAGGGCAACACAAACCACGTAGATCATTGTAAGTAACCAACCAAATTTACCAAAATTATTTAAAGACCAAAAATACATTATAAAAGCTGGAGCAACACCAAAACTAATTAAATCAGCTAATGAATCTAACTCCTTTCCAACCAACGAAGTGCCTTTTACTAATCTTGCAACTCTACCATCTAGTGCATCAAAAACTGCAGCAAAAATAATAGCTATAATAGATAATTCAAATTTTTCATCTAATGCAAATTTAATAGAGCTAAGACCAATGCAAATATTGATTAGGGTAAGTGTATTTGGAAGAAGCATCCTTGCTTTTTTATCAGATACAATTTTAAAATTATTTTTGGGTTGTTCCATATGCTACCTCTTAGCTAATAGTGTTTCACCTGCGATTGTCTTTTGTCCAACTTTAACTAAAGGCTGATAATTTTCAAAATAGACATCAGCTCTACTTCCAAATCTGATCATTCCTATTCTATCACCTTGTTGTAGTTGTTGATCTTTAGATGACTCACATACAATTCTTCTTGCAATCAAGCCTGCAATCTGCACGACAATTACTTCTTCTCCTTGAGAGTTTGTAATTTTATAATAATTTCTTTCATTATCTTCACTTGCTTTATCAAGTGATGCATTTAAAAACTTTCCTGGTTTATAAAGTATTTCTGAAATTTTACCATCACATGGTGTTCTATTAACGTGGCAATCAAATACGTTCATAAAAATACTAATCTTTGTAAATTTTTTATCCTCCAAACCTAATTCTTTTGGTCCATCAACCTCATGAACCATTAAAACCTCTCCATCTGCTGGGCTTGTTAAGTAATTTTCATCATTGATTGAAATTCTCTCAGGATCTCTAAAAAAATAGTAAACCCATATAGATAGTACCAATCCAATTAATCCTAAAAAAGTACTAAACAAATACAAAAAAAAAGTTGCGATTATGGCTATTGCCAAAAACTTGTACCCTTCAGAATGAATTTTTGGAAAAACCTTGTCTAACATAAGCTTCTATTTGATAATATTTTATTAATATGTATATAAAGCACTAAATTACAATTACTAATATTTATTATTTAATTATGGCTAAAATAAAGGTTAAAAATCCAGTTGTTGAACTAGATGGTGACGAAATGACTAGAGTCATTTGGGAGTTCATTAAAAAAAAACTAATTTTACCCTATTTAGATTTAGATATTAAGCACTACGACTTAGGAATGAAAAGTCGAGACAATACAAATGATCAAATAACTATAGATTCCGCTAATGCAATTAAAGAGCACAATGTTGGTATAAAATGTGCAACAATTACTCCAGATGAGGCTCGTGTAGAAGAGTTTAAACTTAAAAAAATGTGGAGATCACCTAATGGAACTATAAGAAATATACTAGGTGGAACAGTTTTTAGAGAACCAATAATTTGTCAAAATATTCCAAAACTTGTGCCAACATGGACTGATCCTTTAATTATTGGAAGACATGCTTTTGGAGATCAATATAGAGCAACTGATTTTAAGGTGCCTGGTAAAGGTAAAATGGAAATCAAATGGACATCAGAAGATGGAAAGGATGAAATAAAACATGAAGTATTTAACTTTCCAGGACCAGGGGTAGCTTTATCAATGTACAATTTGGATAAATCTATTGAGGACTTTGCCAGATCTTGTTTTAATTATGGAATAATAAAAAAATGGCCAGTCTATTTGTCAACAAAAAATACTATTTTAAAAATTTACGACGGAAGATTTAAAGACATTTTCCAAGATATTTTTGATAAAGAATTTAAGACAGAATTTGAAAAACTAAATATTACTTATGAACACAGATTAATTGATGACATGGTAGCATGTGCAATGAAATGGAGTGGTAAATATATTTGGGCTTGTAAAAACTACGATGGTGATGTTCAGTCAGATACTGTAGCTCAAGGATATGGGTCGTTAGGATTAATGACCAGTGTGCTTCTTGCACCTGATGGAAAGACTATGGAGGCTGAAGCAGCTCATGGTACTGTAACAAGACATTATAGAATGCATCAACAGGGTAAAGAAACTTCTACTAATCCTATAGCTTCAATTTTTGCTTGGACTAGAGGTTTGGCGCATAGAGGAAAATTAGATGGCAATGAAGAATTAATTAAATTTTCAACTAACTTGGAAAAAGTTTGTATAGACTGTGTTGAAAATGGATCGATGACTAAAGACTTGGCGATCTTAATTAGTCCAACTAGTAATTATTTAACTACTAACCAGTTTTTAGATGAATTAGATGGACAGCTTAAAAAGAAGCTTAATTAATTAAATTTTTAATATTTTCAAAAGACTCTTCAATTTTATTCGGTAATGTTCCACCTGCTTGAGCAAAATCTGCTCTGCCACCACCACCTTTTCCACCAATAATCTCTGAACCAGCACGTACAATTTCTACTGCATTAAATTTGTTCTCTAAAGTTTTTGTAACACCAACTGCTAATCCAACTTTATTATCATTAACAGCATAAATTACAATCAGCCCTTCACCAATTTCTTTTTTTCCTTGATCAATTAATTTACGCAAATCTTTGAAGGGTAGATCTTGAATATTTTGAAATCTAACATTAATTTTATTTACAACTAAATTGGTTATCTTATTTTTTGACTTATCTTGTAATATAGATCCGACTTTAAGTTGCTCTAATTGTCTATTTAAGTCTTTAATTAGAGATAACGTATCCTCGTTTTCAATATTTGGTTTACCACCTAGCTCGATAATTTTTTTTGATAAATCTTTTATAATCTCATTGTTTTTTTGATTAGTTTCTGTTGATAATTTTTCTTTATTTTTAAGGTATTCATCAAGCTGCTTGTCCCTTAATGCCTCAATTCTTCTTATGCCTGATGCCACTGCGGATTGACTAATAATTTTAAACCTTCCAATATCGGAGGTATTTTTAACATGGGTGCCTCCACATAACTCAGTTGAAAAATACTTTTCCCCCTCATCTCCCATTGATAAAACTCTGACCTCATCACCATATTTTTCTCCAAACAAAGCGAGGGCACCATTAGCAACCGCCTCTTTTGGGGTCATTATTCTTGTTTTAACATCAGATTTTTTTTCTATAACAGCATTAACATTGTGCTCAATTTTTTCTATTTCTTCTTTTGAGATAGGTTTCATGTGGCTAAAATCAAACCTTAATCGATCAGATTGAACTAGTGATCCTTTTTGTGTGACATGATCACCTAATACTCTTCTCAATGACTCATGCAGTAAATGAGTTGCTGAATGATAAGCTCTAGTATCATTCCTTCTATTAGTGTCTATTTTCATTTCAACATCTTGGTCAAGTTTAATTGATCCACTCAAAACTTTTCCATAGTGAACAAATAGATCTCCTATTTTTTTTTGAACATCTGTTACTTCAAATTTGAAATCATCCTTAATAATCACTCCCGTATCAGCTACTTGACCTCCTGACTCAGCATAGAATGGTGTTTGATTTACAACTATAATGCCTTCATCACCTTTATTTAGCACCGATACTTCTTTATGATTTTTTAGTAAACATTTGATTATGCCTTGAGCTTGGTCATATTCGTAACCAAGAAATTCTGTTGTCCCAATTTTTTCTTTAATACCATACCAAATTTTTTCAACAGTACTATCGCCTGAGCCCTTCCAATTTTTTCTTGCAAGTTCTATGCTCTCTCGCATTAATTCATCAAATCTTTTTTTATCAAATTTTAAAGATCTATATTTTAAAATATCTTCTGTTAAATCAATTGGAAATCCATAAGTCTCATACAGCTTAAATGCTACATCTCCTGGCAAAATATTATCAATCTTAGATATTTCTTCATTTAGAATTTTAATTCCTTTATCCAATAAAACTAAAAATTTTTCTTCTTCTGTTTTTAGAGTTTCTTTAATTAATGATTGTGCTCTTTCAAGTTCTGGATAATTATTAGACATCTCCTCTAATAGTGTTTTAAAAATATCATAAAAGATTGGTTTCTTAGATCCCAACAAATGTGAGTGCCTCATGCCACGTCTCATTATTCTTCTTAAGACGTAACCTCTTCCTTCATTAGAAGGCAAAACTCCCTCTGCTAATAAAAATGAACTTGCACGTAAATGATCAGCTATTACTCTAAAGCTTGATTGATTGTCATCAGTTACCTTAACTTTTAAAGTATCAGATGCTGATTGTATTAATTTTTTAAAATGATCTGTTTCATAATTATCATGAGTACCCTGTAAAAGTGCAGCTATTCTCTCAAGGCCCATTCCAGTATCTACAGATGGCTTTGGTAATTCAATTCTTTTATCTTTTGAAATTTGCTCATATTGCATAAATACTAAATTCCATATTTCTATAAAACGATTACCATCTTCATTTTTGCTTCCTGGTAATCCACCCACGAGATGGTCTCCATGATCATAAAATATTTCAGAGCATGGGCCACAGGGACCTAAATCACCCATTGACCAAAAATTATCTGTAGTAGAAATTCTAATTATTCTATCGTCATTAAATCCTGCTATTTTCTTCCAAAAATTGAATGCTTCATCATCACTATGATATACAGTTACATAGAGACGATCTTTATCAATTCCAAATTCTTTAGTGATTAAATTCCAGGCATAACCAATGGCTTCTTCTTTAAAGTAATCTCCAAATGAGAAGTTGCCCAGCATCTCAAAGAAAGTATGGTGTCTTGGTGTGTAACCTACATTTTCAAGATCATTATGTTTTCCACCAGCTCTTACACATTTTTGTGAAGTGGTTGCTCTTACATAATCTCTTTTTTCCAGTCCAGTAAATACATTCTTAAATTGAACCATACCTGAGTTTGCAAACATTAAGGTTGGATCGTTATTTGGAACTAAATTACTAGAATCTACTATCTCATGATCATTTTTTTGAAAATAATCTAAGAAAGTTGTTCTAATTTGATTTAGTGTTTTGTCGGCCATATTTATAAAATACAGCTTTTTTATTTGATGTCTAGATATGAGTAGGGAAAAAAGGCGCTTAAATTAAGCGCCTTTTAATAATTAAAGATGACTTTAACTAATTCTTTTTAGATGGTGGAGTTACTTCTTCTTTTGTCTCAGTAACCGGATCTTCTATTTGATCCTTCGCAGCTTTTTCAGGATCTAATGGATTACCTTCAATTTTTTTTGCTATTACACCAGCTTTTTCTCTAATTGCCATTTCAATTTCTGCTGCAACTTGAGGATTTTGCTCTAAGTAAATTTTAGCATTTTCTCTTCCTTGGCCAATTTTTTCACCTTTATAAGCATACCAAGCACCTGATTTTTCAACAATCTCAGCTTTTGCCCCAAGGTCAATCAACTCACCAACTTTGCTAATTCCTTTTCCATACATCAGATCAAATTCAACAACTTTAAATGGTGGTGCTACTTTATTTTTCACCACTTTAACTCTTGTTGAATTTCCAATTATTTCATCTCCATTTTTAATTGCACCTATTCTTCTAATATCCATTCTTACTGATGAATAAAATTTAAGCGCATTACCACCAGATGTTGTCTCTGGACTACCAAACATAACTCCAATTTTCATTCTTATTTGATTTATAAAAATCATCATTGTGTTTGTATTTGAAATTGAGCTAGTCAATTTTCTTAAAGCCTGACTCATTAATCGTGATTGAAGACCTACGTGATGATCTCCCATCTCGCCTTCAATTTCAGCCCTAGGTGTTAATGCAGCCACTGAGTCAATTACGATAACAGATATTGATCCAGATTTAACTAAAGTATCAGCTATTTCTAAAGCTTGCTCACCAGCATCTGGTTGAGAAATTAATAATTCATCAGTATTTACACCAAGGTTTTTTGCATATACTGGGTCTAATGCATGTTCAGCATCAACAAAAGCACATATACCACCTGCTTTTTGAGCTTCAGCAACCACCTGTAATGCTAATGTTGTTTTACCAGAAGACTCTGGTCCATAAATTTCTACAATTCTTCCTTTAGGCAAGCCACCAATACCAAGAGCTACATCTAAACTCAACGATCCAGTTGATACAGATTCTATGTCCATTGCTCTTCTTTGACCTAGCTTCATTACTGAACCTTTTCCAAAGTTATCAATAATCTGGCTCATTGCTGCGTCTAAAGCTTTATTTTTATCGTTTGCGTCTGTTGCTTGTTGTTTTGTAGATTTAACTACTTTTAGGTTATTTTTAGTCATTTTATGCCCTTTTTTATTAAATAATTAGTATTCGAATCGTGTTTTAAATGTACACATTTTGTTCTTATTTTCAATAGTTATTTTTTTAGTGAAAAAATTAGGTAATTACTGGAGTTTTAGATACTTGCTATTTAAGTAGCCTACTGACTGTAACAATTTAAATTGAGACAGTAGATAATTTCTTTCTGAATCTGCCAAGCTTATTTTGGCATTTAATAAAATTGAATTGGATTGGATCACATCCAAAGTTGATCTTCCAAGTCCTGACTCATATTCAACTGTTATTCCTTCGTTTGCAATCTCAGCTGCTTTAACTTGAGATGTAACAGAATTTAATAGGCTTTTAGAAACTTGAAAATTTGACCATGCACTTGCAACATTTGTATCATTAGATTTTAGGGCATTATCTAACAATAATTTTTTTCTATTCTTAAGATTTTTACTTTTATTTAATGAGGCATAATTTTTTCCTCCATTAAAAATTGGCCATGAAATAGTTGCTTTTAAAATTTCTTTATCACGTTCACCTATCGTTGAACTTACATCGTCTGATTTTGAACTATTAAAAGATAAGGATGCAGAGGGTGATAGATCTGATCTGGCTATAATCATATCTTTTTCTGATTGTTCATATTCTAATCTTGAAATAATTAAATTCGGGTTTTCTTTTTTAGAAATTTCAATTGCTTCATTTAAGCTTACAGGTAATGCAAAATTTAAATCAGATTCTTTGTCTAAAGAATTTATATCAGCAATTGGTCCTATTATTTTTTCATAGTTTAATTTGGCAGTTACTGTTTCATTTTGAGCTTGTAAAAATTTAGCTTGCGCTCCTGCAAGTGATGACTCGGATTGAGAGAGATCAGATAAAGTAATTTGTCCTCTTTCTAATCTAGCCTGGTCGGTTTCAACTTGTCTCTCTAATAAATTAACATTATCTTGATTAATCTTTAATTTTTCTTCAGCAAATATAAGTCCTGTATAAGCTTCTATGGCTTGATATAAAATTTCTTGCTCTGTTTTTAATAGTTTTGCTTGAGCCAAAGTTAATCCAATTTTACTTTTTTCTAAACTTGCAGTACCTGCAAATCCTTGAAATAGTTTTTGCTCAATATCTATAGATTGTGTTTTAGGATCAACGTCTGTAAACGCAGAGTTTGCTCCTGAACTATCAGTTTGCTTTTCAGTATTTTCTTGGCTTTTTGAGCCTGACAAAGTAACGCTTGGCAAAAATTGACTTTTTGATATTTTTACTTCTTCTAAAGAAACTTGAATATTTTCACGCTCTGCATTCAGCACTGGATTTTCATTGTAAGCTTGTAACAATGCTTCTGATAATGGTGCAGAAAAAACATTTCCACTAAAGAAAATAAATAATATAAATATTAAAAAGTTTTTTTTCATTATTTTTTAAATTTTATTTTTTGTATTTGATGTTTATTATTTAAATACATAATAACTGAAGAGTTTTTTACAGCATCTTTAAACATTTGTTGAGTAATTCTTTGATAGGTTTGCATAAAATTTATAACATCACCACTACTCATAATCTTTAAGTTTTTCTTATTTTTTGTTTGTAACCAAAGCTTTCTCTCTTGCTTTAGCCTCCACTCTCTTAATAAACTAAAGTTTTTAGCTTTTAAATATAGTAATCCATCTAATTGACCAAATAATGCTTTGTATTTATTTTTTAACTGATCATTAACATGCTTTCTCCATCTAGCTTGCTGATCATAGACTTTTTCAACTGAGTTTATTGGTTTTTTAAGTTGGTTATTTGATTGCGCTCTAGCCCCTACACACCAACCTTCAAAGATTACAACATCAGGTTTTTTTTTTATTCTATGCCACAAATTTTTTGGATAACGATCATCAATCGCTTTATTGAATGCTGGCACTTGTAATCTTTTAAAATTTTTAGCTTTAATCTTTTTAAAAAAATTTAGCATTAAATCAACATCATGTGTTCCTGGCACACCTCTTGTCATTAATAAAGAATGTTTTTTTTTAGATAATAATTTTCTATCTTTTCTTGTTTTATAAAAATCATCAATTGAAATTTTAAAAACATTTAGTTTAAAATATTTTTGTAAAATTAATGTTAAAAGTGATGAGATGGTTGTTTTTCCTGATCCTTGCCCTCCTGCTAAACCAATTATCAATGGATTTTTTTTTGTTTTTTTTGAAATCCAATAACTAATTGGGATTAGAAAAGATTTTATCATCTTATCTTTATTTTTAAATTTATCTTTTTTTGTTTCTTGTGAAGAAATAAATTTAAAACAATCTTTCTTAACCTTGCTATAACATTCGCCAACAGACCACATAAAAAATTATTTTTTATCTAAAGGATGATTTTGACCATCATTGACAGGAACATCTTTCATAACAAAAGTATTTATTTCATCTATACATCCTACATTAAATCCTGTCATTGCAGGATTTGCTCTTGGATTATGATGGGTATAAATTCCACAAACTGAACAAAAGTAATGTTTAGCTATTTTTGAATGGAATTGATAAAGAGTTAATTTATCTTCACCTTTGGTAACTTTAAAATCTTCATTTTTTACCATCGACATAATTGCTCCTTTTCTTTTACAAATAGAACAATTGCATTTTATTACTTTAGCTAAATCTCCTTCTAAATTAATTTCTGCTTCTACAGTGCCACAATGACAAGTTAGTTTTTTCATTATTTTTTCTCCATTTCTATAAATCTACTCTATACATTACTTCATTTCTTTTAAGTATTGGTAAAGTAAATGGTGAGTTATATGACGCTCTTATTGGTGGACTTAGAACCAATAAGTTGTCTTGCTTAAGCGCTTTTTCTAAAATATCCTTATTTTTTAAAAAATTTTTATCTGAAGATCTCCCCGAATATTCAATCACAGCATAATATCCACCCTCAATAGTTAAAATTTTTACTTCTGAGTCGACTGGTTTTGGTGCATTATCTTTATTAAATTTTGATGGCAAATAAAATTGCATCGTCATATTTTCATTTTTAATTTCTTGAGTAACTGGAACTGTCATTTTTATTTCTTCATTTTCTTTATTATTTCCTGAAATATAATTAAACAATTTTCTAAAACCATTACCTTGAACAGAATTTGTTTCAATGACCAAACGATTAGGGTATTTTCTTATTTCATAAATTTTATTCTCTTTTACTACCTCGTAGTTTGTTTCTTCGTATGCCATCAATTGAGAACTTAAAGTTAATATAAAGGTTAAAACTAATAAAATTTTTTTCATTTTCGAATTTTTTAAACTATCTCTGGTTGAAGTTATCCACAAGCATACAAAATGTGGTTTTGGATGTTCACCTTTTGATTCACTTTTGATTCACTTCCAGACTCAAAATACAACCTATTGCGTGCATTGTATAACTAGTCTATAAATAAGAACAAAATAAGAACATGAAACTAACTATCCCTTATTACTTACATAAAGCAGGTGCTGGGTTTCCCTCTCCTGCAACGGATTATATCGAAGAAGATATTGATCTGAACATACATTTAATAAAAAATGTTCCAGCAACTTTCATCATTCGTGTTCAGGGTAAATCAATGGTCGATGTTGGAATTAATGATGGAGATTTATTGGTAGTTGATAAAAGTTTAAAACCAAAAAACTTTTCAACAGTTATTGCAAACGTTCATGATGAGCTTGTGGTTAAAAGCTTGGTTCAAGAAAGAGATAAAAAGTTTTTAACGTCAGGGTCTAAAGATTTTACTGATAAAATTTTAATTAATGAAGAAGAAGACATCTTTATTTGGGGGGTTGTAACTTATGTCATACATTCTACGTACTAAAAAAATAGCATTAGTTGATTGTAATTCTTTTTACGTTTCTTGTGAAAGATTATTCAATCCTAAAATAAGAAGAAAACCTGTTGTAGTTTTATCTAATAATGATGGTTGTATCATCTCAAGATCTAATGAAGCAAAAGCTTTAGGGATCAAAATGGGTGAGCCTTATTTTAAAGAAAAAGATATTATCATAAAAAATAAGGTTGAAGTTTTCTCTTCTAATTATTCTTTATATGGTGATTTATCTAGAAGAGTAATGCGAACTCTTAAAAGATTTAATACAAAAATAGAGGTTTATTCTATTGATGAGGCTTTTTTAGATTTATCAAATTTTCCAGATCAAGATATAGAAAAAGTTGGCAAAGAAATTCGAGACACAGTTTTACAATGGACAGGGATCCCAACTAGTATTGGAATTGCTAAAACAAAAACTCTAAGTAAAATTGCAAATCATATTGCAAAGAAAAAACAATCAGGAGTTACTAGTTTAATTAATATTGAAAATATTGACCCTATTTTAGAAAAAATAGATATTAATGATATATGGGGTGTTGGTAGACAACTTACAAAATTTTATAATAAAAATGGAATTTATAATGCTAAGCAGCTTAAAAATAAATCTAACAGCTGGATTAAAAAATCTTCTAATGTTTTAAGTTCAAGAACTGCAATGGAACTTAAAGGTATTCCTTGTATTAATTTAGAAACAACTACTACAAAAAGAAAGAGTTGTGTTGTCTCAAGATCATTTGGGAAAAGAGTAGAAAGATTTCAAGAGTTAAAAGAAGCAGTTGCAAACTATTGTTTAAATGCATCTGAAAAAATTAGATCAGAGTCATTAGTTGCAAAAGCAATCACAGTATTTGTTAGAACTAGTCCCTTTCAAAGAAACTATGGATATTACTCAAATGCAAAGACAGTTGATTTTCCAATTGCAACAAACAATAGTATTGAAATAGTTAAAGCTGCAGTAACAATTCTAGAAACAATTTTCAAAAATGGTTACCAGTACCAAAAAGCAGGTGTCATGCTTACGGGATTATCTAACGCTAATGAAAAAACAAATCTATTTTCATCTGAAAAAGATGAAAAGATAAATACTTTAATGAGATCTATTGATAATACTAATTATAGATATGGTAGATCAACTTTAAGTCTTGCAAGTGCTGGGGTTCAAAAAAAGTGGAATATGAAAAGAGAGTATTCTTCTAAAATAGATACTGCTGATTTTTATTGTCTACCAACAATAAGAGCTTAAATAATTAATTTTGAATTAATTTCAAAAGTCTTTCTTTTTTATTTGTTCTAAATAAATTGTCATAATAGACAACTTGCGTTGGGTATTCTCCGTGCACTTCATCGTTCCATCTACTGATCCAACTATGGTAAATTCCAAATTTATTATAATATTTTCCTCCATAACCAGTCCTTCCTTTATAGTCATTATAAAGAATATCGTTTACATACATCTTTATAAATCCTTTATTAGGATCTTTAGACATTTTGGTATGAAATATGATTGTAGTCCACTTACCTCGCATATCATCAATTTTAAGATGTTTGTATATAAGTCCCTGGGAGTCCATTCCATTTACAGCAAAATATCTTGGTTCTAAATTACCTCTTTTAACTCTTAGCATCATTCTTGGATGTCTTTGTTGATTTGTATTTCCCCACTCATAAATCTGAAACAGAGAAGTGCTTACAGGTTCAACTGTTTGAAAATCCTCTGGTATATAAATACTTACAGAAATCCATTTTTCACCTGTATATCTCGGACCAGATGAGGAATACTCGCTTCTAGCTCTGTCTCCTCCTCCATGTCCAACAACTGCATCTCTTCCATTGTTTTTACAATCAGAATAATCTCCATCTTTATCTTTACCGCAATCTCTTGGCAGCAATGTTATCTTCCAGGCTTTTTCACCTAAAGCTGGAGAAGTAACAGTTTCTCTAAATTTCGAAAGTTTCTTACCTGTTGCAACACTTTTTTTCCATTGAAGATTTGTAATTTCTCTCGCATTTACTTCTTTAGAAAAATTTGTAGTTCCTAAAATTAGTAAACTAAGAAATATTGTAAAAAAAAAATTTTTCATTTAATTTGATCAATATTACTTATGTTTGATAAAGCTTTATCGAATTCATCAATATTTTCTCTTAAAGCCAAAGCAGAAATTGAGTAGATCATTGCTAGTAAAAGTACTAGAGGAATTGATGTTAAAATAGAGGCATAACTCTTTATTAAAAGGATATAAATTACAATAAATAAAGCTGATCGAATTAATACTGTTTTTTTAAAAACACTTATTATTGAAAGTGAATGCTTCAACAAATTCATAAAACTCATTTTAGAAGGACCAAAATACCTATCTCCTCTAATAGATGAAATCTCTAATAAGTCATTTTCTATTTTTGTTAATGAACCAGAAAAACTATTCCATGTAGCTTTTTCATTTATCAATTTTTCTACAGTTATTTTTGGAAGACATGTAAAATTTCCAAATTTAATTGATTTTCCTGTAAATGTTAAGGTTATTATTTTGTGAAATTCATAACATAATTTAAAAAACAAACCTTCGGATCTTTTTACCCTTTTTCCAACTATAGGTTTATCATTTGAATTTTGTATTAGATTTATAAACTCTTTAATTTCTTCAGGTCTATCTTCACCATCTCCATCCATAGGTATTACATAGTCAAATTCTTTTTTTTCATAAATATACTTTAATCCTGAGGCAATACATCTTGCATGACCTCTGTTTTCTTTCATATTTACAATTTCAATTGAATTAATATTTTCAGTGTTTTGATATTCATCAATTATTTGTTGAGAAGATGCATCGTTAATAACAACAATTGAAATCTCAGAATTGATACCTTCTATTTCAGAATTTATATTTTCAATTAGCTTGGTTAAGCTCTCTCGATCGTTGTAAACTGGAATTAAAATTACATATTTTTTCATAGCTATTTTGATCCAACACAAACATTATCAAGACACATATAATCTTTCAATTGATCAAGCTTTTCTTTTTCAACAAAACCCTCCCACACCGGTCTTGATTTTAGATGATATGATAAATTACCTGCATTCCACTCATTTCCATAAACTACATTTATCTTAGAATTGAACTGTTGATCCCAAGCATATTGAGTTTTAATAGCAATTTCCTTCCCTGGGTAATCAGTTCTTTTGTCTTCTTTTGATATTGAGACATAAGCATAAAGCACTGGTGACAGAAAAAATAAAAAGATGAAGCCAATCATAAATGGTTTTAACTTTTTAATATTGATTTGAGCTTGAAATAAATAGACAAATAAAGTTCCAAAAAATAAATAAAACGGTGTCATCCACATTGTTCTAATCTTAGAGCCTGTAACCGCTGAAGTTAAAAACATTAAAATGATAGGTAAAATGTTAATCGCTAACAAAAAAAGTAATTTTTTATCTTTAAAAGATATTCTAAATTTGATTTTTTTTACTAAAAGCCAAACTAAAATTAAAAATGGGATTAGTAATCCAATTTGCTTTATTAGAAAGATTAATGGAAATTTTGTATGATCAATTAAACCAGATTGTTCTAATCCAGTTCTTGCAAGTCCATAAGTTATAGTAATAAAATCATTATTGTTTAGCCAAATTAGATGAGGAACTAAAACAATCAAAAATACCTCTAGA
The DNA here is from genome assembly GCF_059417735.1 of Candidatus Pelagibacter sp. PS_44. NCBI lineage: Bacteria > Pseudomonadati > Pseudomonadota > Alphaproteobacteria > Candidatus Pelagibacterales > Candidatus Pelagibacteraceae > Candidatus Pelagibacter > Candidatus Pelagibacter sp. PS_44. The sequence continues at coordinate 219,647 of NZ_CM182063.1, read as the reverse complement.
GTTATAAGATACTTAAAATCAAATTTTCTATCTTTCTTAATAAATATTAAATATATAAATAAAAGATCAATTGAAACTAAAAGATAAACAAACAAATATTTGGATAAAAAACCAAATGCTGCAAATAATCCAACTAAAAAACAATCAGTAAATTTTATTTCTTTACTAGTATAAATTTTCCATGAAAAATAAACTGTTAAGGACCAAAATGGAAGCTGGCAAACATTTACATTAAATTCAGGAGTGGTAAAATTATAAAAATAAATTGCTTCAATAAGTAAAACTGAAATTATACCTAATAAATCACTATTAAAAAATTCTTTAGAAAATTTAAATACATAATAAAAAGAAATAACTACAAATATTTGACTAAGCAAATAATATATCCAATCTTGAGATCCAAAAATTTGAAAAAAAACTTCTGGAAAAAAAGCACTCATTGGAGGATGTTTGTTAAAACCCCATTCTAAATTGCTGCCCCATGCTAAGGCTTCAATTGTATCAAGAGGTAGATTGTTATTTGTTAACGAAGGAATTAATGTCCATAAAAATAAATGTGCTGTGAGAAAGACATAAAAGAACTTATTAATATTATTTTTATTAAGTAACATTTTATATAGATTTTATATGAATTAAGCTTGCTTGACACCTATTAATTGCTGAATATACTCCGGCCACTAAATTTATACATATGCCCAAAACTTCAAAAAAAACTGCTAAAAAAAAAGTTGCTAAATCTAAAAAATCTACTTCTATAAAAACAAAACCTGCTAAAGAAGTTAAAAAAGTTATTGTTGAAGAAAAAAAAACTAAAGCACCAGTTAAAATTTCAAAAAACTATCTTCCAAAAGAAACTGAAAAATATATGTGTGAAAAGCACTTAATTTTTTTTAAAATAAAATTAACTGAGTGGAAAAAAGAGTTAGTTAAAGCAAATAATGAGGCTCTCTATCATGGATCAATGGATGACAATAGTATTTCAGCAGACATTGTGGACCAAGCAAGCTCATACACAGATAAAGCTGTTGAAATGAAAGCGATCAACCGTCAAATAAAATTAATTTCTAAAATTGATCAAGCTCTATTGAGAATTAAAAATGGAACATATGGATTTTGTGAAGAAACAGCTGAGCCAATAGGATTAAAAAGATTAGTGGCTAGACCTGTTGCTGACTTATGTATAGCTGCTCAAGAAAAACACGAAAAAGAAGAAAAAGTATACGCTGACGATTAAGGCTTTGGTATTATTGAGCCATTTTTTAATAAATCATATCCTTTTATAACAGCCTCTCTTTTTGAAATATCCAAATACCATCTTGTCAGGCTTTTATAATTATTAAGTCCAATATCATGCCATTCATGTCTTGCTATCCAGGGCCAAGTTGCAATATCAGCAATGGTATATTCATTTCCAGCTAAGTATTTTGATGAAGATAATCTTTCATCTAACTCACCATAAATTCTTTTAGCGATTTTAAAATATCTTTCTTCTCCAAATTCACTTTTTCCAGGATTATAATGATGAAACTGATGATGTTGACCAATCATTGGTCCAATAATTCCCATCTGCGCCATCAACCATTGATTAATAATATAGCGATCTTTTAAATCATAAAACTTGTTATATTTTTCACCCAAATAAATAAGAATTGCCCCAGACTCAAATAAAGATTGTCCATTTTCATGATCAATGATTACTGGAATTTTTCCAAAAGGACTTATTTTTATGAAATCTTTTTTTAATTGTTCACCTTTAGATAAATCAATTTTAGTAACTTTAAAATCACAGCCTAACTCTTCTAACATTATTGTAATTTTTTTTCCATTTGGAGTGTCGGCAGTAAAAAGCTCTATCACTCTTTAATACCCAGTCTACTTTTTACTGTTTTGGAAGAAGTCGTAAATTCAAATCTGTATTTTTCATTTGGTTTTGCATACTTAAAACAGCCTCTAGCAGCTAATGCCCCTTCATGAAAACCTGAAAGAATTAGTTTTAGTTTTCCAGGATAGGAACAGATGTCTCCAATTGCAAAAATGCCTTTTTTATTAGTTTCAAAATTTTCTGTGTTAACAGGAATAGTTTTTTTATCTAAATTTAATCCCCACTCAGCAATAGGTCCTAATTTCATGATCAATCCAAAAAAACCCAAAACATAATCTGTTTTAATTTCATTTATACTTTCATCATCATGTTTAATGTTAATACTTTCAATTTTATCATCACCTTCAACTGAGTCTAGTTGGTACTTAGTATAAATCTCTATTTTACCTTCTTCTTTCAATTGATTAACTTTATCAATACTTGCTTGCATTCCTCTAAAATCATCTCTTCGGTGAACTAATATTACCTTTGAGGTATTTGATAATTCAATTGCCCAATCTAATGCTGAATCTCCTCCACCAAAAATAGTAACAGTTTTATCTTTAAAAATTTTTTTATCTTTTACTGAATATAATATTTTTTTACCTTCGTATTTTTCTATTTCTTTTGTTGAAAATTTTCTTGGTTCAAATGAGCCTACTCCAGCTGCAATAATTATGCTTGAAGTTTCAAATTGAGTTCCTTTATTTGTTTTTATTAACCATTTTTTTTCATCTTGCTTAATTTCTTCTACTCTTTCATTTAAATGAAAATTTGTTTTAAATGTTTTTATTTGCTTAAGTAAATTATTGGTTAATTCTTCCCCAGTACATTCTGGAATAGCTGGAATGTCATATATAGGTTTATCTGGATAGAGCTCAATACATTGTCCACCAATTTTATCTAAATTATCTACTACTTCACAAGTCAACCCAATTATTCCCAGTTGATGAACACAAAACAAACCAACTGGTCCAGCACCAATAATCAATGTATCTGTTTTAATCATTTAACCTTGCTTTGATGGAATGCTTACTATTAAGCCATCTAATTCATCTGAAACTATTAGTTGGCAGCTTAATCTACTATTTTTTTTTGGCTCAAATGCCATATCCAACATATCTTCTTCACCATCTTCTTTTTTAGGAAGTTTGTCAAACCACTCTTCATTTACATAAACGTGACAAGTAGCACAAGCCATACCACCTCCACAATCTGCATCAATACCTTGAATATCATTCTGGACAGCGCCTTCCATAACGGTTAGCCCATTGGGCACTTCTATAATTTTGCTGTTACCATTGTTTTCTAAATAAGTAATTTTAGGCATATATTCTAAATATAATTACAAAAGAAAAAAGGGCAAGTATGCAAAAACATACCTGCCCTTTTTTTTAATTATTTAACGAGTAAAACTACTTCTTAGCTCTACCAGGTTGTTGCATTGCTGCTGCCCAAATGATTAGACCAAAAGCGATCTTGTTCAAAAAGTCAGCTGCATTGTAAATCACGTTTAGCGCGTTAGCATCTACACCACCTGTTAGGTAACCAAATACATAACCTAATGGGTAAATAGCCCAACCAACTGTAACGATCATTCTCATAGCACCAAACGCAGTAACAAGAGCTTTGTTTCCGCTCTTCGCTGCATTTTTACCTGCTTCACCTGAAAACACTTCATAAAGAATGTAGAACCATCCAGCCATACCGATTACAAAACCAAGTGTAGCATTAATGTATCCTGCTTCTCCTAAGTATCCACCGACTAACATTACTAAAGTACCAATCATCAATCTCCAGAATATTCCAGAGTTTGCTTTATTTACTGCTGCAAGAACAAAATAGAATTCTAACATCAATAATGGAACTGTAATTAACCAGTCAATATATCTGTATACTGTTGGTGACTCACCAGTCATGATCCACACATCTCTCATGTACATGTAGTGTATGAATGCAATACCAGTTACTAGTCCTGCAACAGTTATTGAAACTCTCCAGCCAGCTGGAACTGATGCTCTTTCAATAAAAAAGAATGCCGTTGACGCTAATAACGCCATTGACACAAGCCAGAACGAAATTCCGACAAAGTCATCAGAAGCTAACAGTGCAGTTTCTGCGTTTGCTACACCTGTAACACCCATAAGGGCTACAGCTGTAAGAGCAAACAATTTTAGTTTTTTCATAAAAAACTCCCTCTTTTGTTAGTTTTTAACTTTTAGTTTATATAAACTAGACACAAATATTAGTTTGTATCTATAATGTGGATTAACTATCAAAATAAGTAAGTTTTTAGAAGTTTTAAATTCGTCTAATTTGTGTTGATTTTATTGACTTTTTAAATTTAAATACAATTTTTAATTTAAAAACCCAAAAATAATAAAAAATAGAATCAAAACCAATGAATAATAAATTTCACCAAATATACGAAAATTCTATTAAAAAACCTGAAGAGTTTTGGCAAGAAGTCTCGAAGGATATATTTTGGTTTAAAAAACCAGCAAAAATTCTAAACAAATCTAATCCTCCTTTTTATAAATGGTTTGAAGATGGAGTTACCAACACCTGTTATAATGCTTTAGACATTCATATCGATGAAGGTAGAGGTGAAAAATTAGCTTTAATCTATGACAGTCCCATAACTGGTAACAAAAAGCAGTTTACCTATAAAGAATTAAAAGAAAAAGTTTCAAAATTTGCAGGAGCTTTAAAAAACCAAGGGGTTAATAAGGGAGATAGAGTTATAATCTATATGCCCATGATCCCAGAGGCAGTTATTGCAATGTTGGCTTGTGGAAGAATTGGAGCAATTCACTCAGTGGTATTTGGTGGTTTTGCATCCAGTGAATTAGCAAGCAGAATCGATGATAGTAAAGCAAAAATATTAGTAACGGCTTCGTGTGGTTTTGAACCAGGAAGAACTGTTGAGTACAAACCTCTAGTGGATGAGGCCATAAAAATGGCATCTCATAAGATAGAAAAATTAATCCTATTTCAAAGATCTGGAAATGAAGCAAATATAAATGCTCCAAAAGAAATCAGTTGGGATGAAGCGCTTTCAAATGCAAAAGAAGTAGATTGTGTTGAAATGAATTCAAATGATTTAGCTTATATTTTATATACCTCAGGAACTACGGGTGTTCCTAAAGGAATAGTTAGAGATATTGGTGGTCATATAGTTGCTCTAAAATGGACTATGAAAAATATTTATAATATTGATACTGATGATGTCTGGTGGTCAGCAAGTGATATTGGCTGGATAGTTGGTCATTCTTATATAGTCTATGCTCCTTTGTTTAAAGGTTGCACCACAGTACTATTTGAAGGAAAACCTGTTGGCACTCCTGATGCTGGTGCTTTTTGGAAAATAATTTCTGATTATAAAGTAAAATCACTTTTTACTGCACCAACTGCTTTTAGGGCTATTAAAAAAGAAGACCCTGAGGGGAAGTTTTTTTCTAAGTATGATTTAAGTAAATTTGAGTCATTGTTTTTAGCTGGTGAAAGGGCTGACCCTGATACCATTAAGTGGGCAGAAAATTTATTAAAAGTTCCTGTAATTGATCATTGGTGGCAAACAGAAACTAGTTGGGCAATTAGTTCTAATTGTACAGGAATTGAAATGATGAAAACAAAGTATGGCTCAGCTTGTAAGGCAGTCCCTGGTTATGACGTTCAAATTATGAAGCCAGATCAAACTTTAGCAAAACCTAATGAGATGGGAGATATAGTTATAAAATTACCTTTGCCTCCTGGAACTTTTCCAACACTATGGAATGCAGATAAAAGATACAAAGATAATTACATGACGAACTATGACGGTTACTATGAAACTTATGATGCAGGTCATATAGATGAAGATGGTTACATTTGGATTATGTCTAGAACAGATGATATTATTAATGTTGCAGGCCACAGATTATCAACTGGAGCTATTGAAGAAGTTTTATCAGAACACCAATCAGTTGCTGAGTGTGCAGTATTAGGCGTTGCGGATAAATTAAAAGGACAATTGCCAATTGGTTTGGTCGTTCTTAAATCTGGTGTTGAAAAAGATCACGCAACAGTTTCAAAAGAGTGCATTCAGATGGTTAGAGATAAAATTGGTCCTGTTGCTGCATTTAAGATTGTAATTGTTATTAAAAGATTGCCAAAAACAAGATCTGGAAAAATATTGAGAGGAACAATAAGAAAAATTGCTGATGGGGAAGATTATAAAATGCCAGCAACTATTGATGATCCTTCAATTTTAACTGAGATAAAAGAAGACTTAATGAAAAATAATATTCTTAAATAATGATAAAGACATATTTATTTTTAACTATTGCAATTTTTTGTGAGGTAGGTGGAACAATGTTATTACCCGTTTCACAAAATTTTACCAAAATAATTCCAACCACAACACTTGCAATTTTGTATCTATCTTCATTTTACCTTTTAACATTTGTGGTTGATAAACTTCCTATCGCCATTGTTTATGCAACATGGAGTGGCCTTGGTATATTTACAATTGCAATATTAGGATATATTTTCTTCAAACAATCACTATCATGGCAGGCTGTTTTAGGGTTGTTCTTTATTGTTACTGGTGTTGTTCTGGTAAATAGCTTTACTATAAAAAATATCTAAAATTTTAAAGGCTTACCGTCAGGTTCACCCAATATCTTACCATCTCTCATTTTGATTTGGCCAGCAATAATTGTTGACACAGGAGTTCCTTTAAATTCATACCCATCAAAAGGTGACCAGGCGCATTTACTTTCAATATTTTCATTTTTAATTATAATTTTTTTATTCATATCAACGATTGTGAAGTCTGCATCAAATCCTTCTTTAATAAAACCTTTACCTTGAATGCCAAAAATTTTTACTGGATTTTCACATATAAAATTCATTAATTGTTCTAAACTTAATTTTCCATCATTAACATGGTTTAACATAACTGGTAAAAGTGTCTGAACACCTGGCATTCCAGATGGTGAATTTGGATATTTTTTTTCTTTGTTTTCTTTTAAGTGTGGAGCATGATCAGAACCAATTGTATCATTAAGATTATTTTTTACTCCATACCACAACCTGTCATAGTGAGACTTATCTCTTATTGGTGGATTCATTTGAGCATATGTTCCAAGTTTATCATAACAATCTGGGGCGTAGATTGTTAGATGTTGAGGCGTTATCTCAAATGTGATGTTACCTTTGTGCTGCGATAAAAAATCAATTTCTTGTTTTGTTGTTACATGAAGGATGTGTGCTTTTTTTTTATATCGCTCAGCTATTCTTACAATTCTTCTAGTCGATGAAATTGCACATTCCTCACTTCTCCAAATTGGATGTGAGTGAACATCTCCATCTTTAATTAATTTTTTATTCCTATTTAAAATTTCTTCATCTTCAGAGTGAACTGAAACAACTTTAGAACTACTTTTAAATACTTTTTCAATATCTTCTTCAAATTGAACCAATAGATTTCCTGTCGAAGAACCGGCAAAAAGCTTAATTCCACAACATCCTTCTAAGTTTTTTAAGTCTGCTAACTCATCAGCGTTATCTGGTGTTGCGCCAAAATAAAAAGCATAGTTGCAATACATTCTATTTTTTGCAAGATCTAATTTCTTTTGAAATTCAACTTTATTAGAAGTTGGTGGATTAGTATTTGGCATTTCAAAAACACTCGTTATTCCTCCAACAATTGCTGCCCTACTTCCAGAATGAAGATCTTCAGTGTCAGTTGATCCGGGTTCCCTAAAATGAGTTTGAGTATCAATACATCCTGGTAAAACAGTTAATCCCTTGGCATCAAAAACTTCTTTTGCTTCACTATCAATTTTACCAATTTCTATGATTTTACCATCTTTGATTGCTATATCTTGATCTTTAAGATCTTTATCTATGTAGCAAGAACCGTTTTTAATTATTAGATCTAACATTTATGAAAAAAGTAATTATATTATATTAAGACATCAATCAATTATGAATAATCAAAATGTGTACATTTTAGAAGATAGAGGAATTCTGTATATAAACGGTACAGATGCTAAAGAATTTTTACAGAATATGATTAGTAATGATATTGATAAAGTACGTGAAGACAGTAGTTGTTTTGCATCACTATTAACTCCTCAAGGAAAATTTCTTTTTGCTTTTATTATTATAAAACACAAGTCTGGCTACTTCATTGACTGTGAAAAATCCCAAACAGAAGCACTTTTCAAACAACTTAGTGTCTATAAACTTAGATCAAAAGTTGAAATTATGAATCTTAGTAACGAATTTGTTGTAGCTGCGTTTAATAAAGAAAAATTTTTAGAATTTGAAGGATCAAAAGATATTGCTGGGAACACAATTAAATATAGAGAAGATTCCATCTTGTTAGACCCAAGAAATAAAGATTTAGGTGCCAGGCTTATCATTAATTTAGAAAAGCTTTATCTATCTTTAAAAAAATTGGAGCTAAAAGACTCTCCAATTTCTGAATATTATGAATTGAGTCATAAATTAGGAATTCCTCAAAAAAACATGAATGAATTACAGAATAAGCTATTTGGAATTGAATGTAACTTTGAAGAATTGAATGGAATAGACTTTAAAAAAGGCTGTTATGTTGGGCAAGAGAATACTGCAAGAATTAAATTAAAAAATAAACTTTCAAAAAGATTATTACCTATTTATTTAATTGAAGGAGAAATAAATCAAGATGATTTAATCTATAATGGTGATTTTGAGATAGGAAAAGTTTTAATAAGTAATGAATATCCTTTTGCTTTAATTAAATATTTGGATGATAATTTTAATCAAGAAAATGAGTTTAAAAGCAAAAATGCCAAGTTAAAAATTAACATTCCTAGTTGGATTAATTAGTGCGTCAGAATAAATGCATGACAAGATTGTATCAAATTGATAGGTTTTAGTATGGAGTTCACTGAAGAAGTAAAAAAAGCAACCGATCCAATTTATCAAAAAATCTCAAAGGTTTTACCTGAAATTGAATGGTCGGTTCATGCTCCATATGTTCATAGAATTAATCAATTAAAAAAAGAAAAAAATGCAGTAATTCTAGCTCATAACTATCAGACACCTGAAATCTATCACGGTGTTGCAGACTTTGCAGCTGACTCTTTAGCGCTAGCAGTTGAAGCATCAAAAACTTCAGCTGATATAATTGTAATGGCTGGAGTACACTTTATGGCAGAGACAGCAAAATTAATGAGTCCTGAAAAAAAAGTTTTATTACCAGACATGCTAGCTGGATGCTCTTTGTCATCCTCTATTACAGGTAAAGATGTAAGATTACTAAAAGAAAAGTATCCGGGTGTTCCTGTTGTATCATATGTTAATACATCGGCAGATGTTAAAGCTGAAACTGATATATGCTGTACATCAGCTAATGCGGTTAAGATTGTAAATTCTTTAGGTGTCAAAAAAGTTATATTTTTGCCAGATGACTACCTAGCTAAATATGTAGCGTCTCAAACTGATGTTGAAATAATTGCTTGGAAGGGTATTTGCGTTGTACATGATCAGTTTAATGAAAAAGAGATAAACGAGATAAGAAATAATAATCCTGGAATAAAAATAATTGCCCACCCAGAATGTCCTCCAGATGTTATTAAAGCTAGTGATTTTGCAGGATCAACTTCTGGAATGATTAAATATGTTGAAGATAATCAGCCTAAAAAAGTAATGATGGTTACGGAGTGTTCTATGAGCGATAATATTCAAGTAGAGAATCCTAACGTTGAGTTTATTAAACCATGCAATTTATGCCCTCATATGAAAAGAATTACACTTCCAAAGATTTTAGCTTGTTTGGAAAATGAAACAGGTGAAATAATTATGGATAAAGAAACTATCAATAAAGCTCGCATACCCGTTGAAAGAATGACTGCTGTTGGCAGATAACAAAAGTGTCTAAATTTAAACTAAGTACCTATTATATAAAAAATAAAGTCAAGCTTGCCTTAAATGAAGACCTTTATCCAGATGGTGACATTACATCAAATTTAATCAAAAATAATAAAACTATTAAAGTTAAACTAATTTCCAATCAACCAGCAATAATTGCGGGATTAGAATTTGCAAAACACACATTTAAGCTAATAGATAATAAAATAAAATTTACTATTAAGAAAAAAGAAGGTTCAATTGTAAAAAAAAAAGATGTTATTGCAATAATACAAGGTAAGGCTGAAAATATTTTAATTGGTGAGAGAGTTGCATTAAATTTTTTGAGTCATATCTCTGGTATAGCAACTAAAACCAATCAATTTGTTAAACTAGTTAATAAGAACTGTAAAATTTGCTGTACCAGAAAAACAATTCCAACTTTAAGAATAATACAAAAATATGCTGTAAAGTTAGGTGGTGGAACAAACCACAGATTCAATTTAAGTGATGAGTTTTTAATTAAAGATAATCATATAGCAAGTTATGATATTAAAACTTTAGTTTTGCTGGCTATAAAGAATAAAAAAGGAAGAAAAATTACGGTTGAAGTTGATAATCTTAATCAACTTAAAAAAATAATAGGTCTAAAGTTTGATACAGTCTTATTTGATAATATGAATATAAAAACGCTAAAGACTGGAGTTAAAATCGCAAAAAAATACTACGAAACTGAAGCATCAGGAAACGTCAATTTAAAATCCATAAAAAAAATTGCAGCAACAGGTGTAGATAGAGTTTCTATTGGTAGTATCACTCATAGCGTTCCAGCTGTTGACTTTAAATTAGAGATTTAATTTTTTTTGATATTTCTGCTTGAGCAGCGGCCAATCTTGCAACTGGTACCCTATAAGGTGAGCATGAAACGTAATCTAAACCTACTTTTGAGCAAAAATGAATACTTTTTGGATCTCCCCCATGTTCTCCACAAATTCCAAGTTTAATTTTTTTATTTGTTTCTCTGCCTTTTTTTACTGCAATTTCAACAAGATCACCTACGCCATCATCTATGGAAACAAAAGGATCTATAGAAAAAATCTTATTATCAAGGTAATCATTTAAAAATTTTCCACTATCGTCTCTACTCAAACCAAATGTTGTTTGAGTTAAATCATTAGTGCCAAAGCTAAAAAACTCTGCATGTTTTGCTATGTCATTAGCTTTTATAGCTGCTCTAGGGAGCTCAATCATGGTTCCTACTAAATAATCAATTTTAACTTTTTTATCTTTTTGAACTTCTTGTGCAACTCTTATTACTAGATCTTTCATTATTTTAATTTCAGCTTCAGTCGATACAAGAGGAATCATTATTTCAGGAAATGCTGATTTAATCTTCTTAATTTTTAAATCAGATAAAGCTTCAAAAATTGCCCTACATTGCATTTCATAAATTTCTGGAAAGGAAATTCCCAATCTACAGCCTCTATGTCCTAACATTGGATTCTGTTCATGTAACTCATTAATTCTGGACTCTATTTCCTTCAATGGTAAGCCTACTACATTTGCTACATCATTTATTTCTTTTTCTGTTCTAGGAAGAAACTCATGTAAAGGGGGATCTAGCAATCTAACTGTTACTGGCAAATCACTCATAATTTTAAATATTTCAATAAAATCATTTCTCTGATGTGGTAATAGTTTTGATAAAGCTTTATTTCTATCATCAACTGTTTTTGACAGGATCATTTCTCTAACTGATAAAATTCTTTCTTCATCAAAGAACATATGCTCTGTTCTACAAAGACCAATACCTTCGGCACCAAAGTCTCTTGCAGTTTTTGTATCAAGTGGAGTTTCTGAATTAGTTCTAACCTTCAACTTTCTGAAACTATCTGCCCAACTCATTAATTTTGAAAAATCCCCAGAAATTTCTGGTTTAACTGTTGGAACTTCTCCAAGAATAATTCTACCAGTTGAACCATCAATTGTAATTATCTGTCCTTCTTTAACTTCAATTGAAGATGTTTTAAAAGTTTTTGCTTCATAGTTGATATCAATTTCACTTGAACCAGAAACGCATGGTCTTCCCATGCCTCTTGCCACAACTGCCGCATGACTAGTCATTCCTCCTCTAGCAGTTAAAATTCCTTTTGCAGCATGCATTCCATGAATATCTTCTGGGGAAGTTTCAACTCTCACTAAGATTGTATCTTGCATCACATCATTTAATCTTTCAGCCTCTTCTGATGAAAAAACAACTTTTCCACTTGCTGCACCTGGAGATGCAGGCAATCCATTTGCTATTACATTAACTAAACTTTTTTCATCAAGTGTAGGGTGCAATAAGGTATCAAGTGAAGCAGGATCTATTCTCATTACAGCCTCTTTTTTTGACAGCAATCCTTCTTTAACCATATCTACGGCAATTTTAACTGCAGATTTTGAAGTTCTTTTTCCAGATCTTGTCTGTAACATCCAAAGTTTATTATTCTCCACTGTAAACTCTACATCTTGCATGTCTTTGTAGTGTTTTTCTAAAACCTTTAAAATTTTATCTAGTTGCTTAAATACTTTTGGCATAGACTCTTCCATAGATGCTTCTTTAGCTTTAGCATCCTTACGAGCTTTTTTTGTAATATATTGTGGTGTTCTTGTTCCAGCTACCACATCTTCACCCTGTGCATTAATTAAGTATTCTCCGTAAACTTCATTAGAGCCATCAGATGGGTTTCTAGTAAAGACAACTCCTGTTGCACAATCATTACCCATATTACCAAAAACCATGGATTGTACATTAACAGCTGTGCCCCACTCTGCTGGTATTTGATTTAATTTTCTATAAACCTTTGCTCTATTACTCTCCCAAGATAAAAAAACTGCATTTATTGCTCCAAGCAATTGCTCAAATACATTTTGTGGAAATTCTTTTTTTGTTTGATTTTTAACAACTTTTTTAAAATCATTAATTAACCCCTCCCAATCACTAGCATCTAAATCTGTATCTAAAAGCACACCTTTTGTTAATTTATAATTTTCAATTAACTCTTCAAAATGATAGCTCTCCACCCCCATTACAACATTTCCATACATTTGGATAAATCTTCTATAACTATCTTTTGCAAATCTTGTATTTGAAGTTTTATTTGCTAGAGCTATTACAGTTTTGTCATTTAAGCCTAAATTCAAAATTGTATCCATCATACCTGGCATTGATACTCTAGCACCAGATCTAACAGACAATAATAATGGATTTTTTAAATCACCAAATTTTTTTCCTACTTCTTTTTCAATAATTCTTAATTCTTTTTTAATACTATTAATTATTTTGGAATTTAATTTTTTTTTATCTTTATAAAATAATTCACAAACTTTAGTTGAGATTGTAAAGCCTGGTGGGACAGGTAGCCCCATTCTTCCCATTTCTGAAAGATTAGCTCCCTTACCACCTAAAAAATTTTTAGGACTCTTTATCTTTTTAGACTCTTTAGATTTAAAATTTAATATCAGTTTATTCACTATTTGGTCTCTATGTTAGAAAAATTAATATAATTGTTAAATGTTCTACATAACATTTGTAAAAGTTCCAATCTGTTTTTTTTAATATTTTTATCCTCATCATTGACTTTTACGTTATCAAAAAAATCTGAAATTACTTTTTTTGCACTCGCTAAAACTATTAGTGTTTCCTTATAATTTTCATCTTTGTTAATGCTGCTAAAATATTTCCTTAATTCATTTATCTTTTTAAATAGGTTTTTTTCATAATCATTTTTAAAAATACCAGGATCAGTTGTATTTGATAATTCAATATCTTTATCTTTTAACTCACCACTTAATATACTTGATGCTCTTTTATAATTTATGACAATATCCTCTCCAATTTCTTTAGAAATAACGCTATTTAATGTTGATGCCTTATTATATATTTTATTCATATTATCTAAATTGTGAGAACCAACACTCGCTTCAATAATATCTCCTCTAATTTGTTTTTCTTTCATATAATATTTAAGCCTATCCATCAAAAATTCTGCTAATTCTTTTTGATGCAACTCATTAGTTAACTCAAAACCCTGGTCTCTATGCAGGGATGTTGAATAACTGATTAAATCTTTAATTTTAAAATCTTTATTGTTATCAATTAAAAGTTTTACGACACCCAAAGCAGATCTCCTTAATGCATATGGATCTTTTGAGCTTGTAGGTTTTTGATTAATACCAAAAAATCCAACTAGGGTATCAATTTTATCAGTAAGAGCTAAAGCTACACTAAATGGCTTTTTGGGTGTCTTGCTATCAAGACCGGATGGCAAATAATGTTCACGAACAGCGAGAGCTATTTCCTTATCAAAACCTTGTACTTCAGAAAAATAACCACCCATTATTCCTTGAAGCTCTGGAAACTCACCAACTAAATCTGAGATTAAATCTACCTTACAGATTGATGCTGATAACTCCACTTGATCTTTGCTAATTAATAATTGGTCTGAAATCATTCCTCCTAGTTTTCTCATTCTTTGGATTTTATCAAAATAAGAGCCCAATCCTTTAAAGTAATTCATGTTTTTCAATTTGGAAACTTGCTTAACAAGATTTTGGGATTTATTCTTTTCCCAAAAAAATTGAGCATCACTTAATCTTGCATCAACAACTCTCTCATTACCCAATTTTATAAAACCCAACGTATCCTTGTTATTTGCAACAACTAAAAATTCATTTGTGATCTTTCCGTTTTTATCAAAGGTTGGAAAATATTTTTGATGATGTTGCATTGTAATTATCAAGATTTCTTTAGGTATATCTAAAAATTTTTCATCAAATTTACAAACTATAATATTTGGTTGTTCGACTAAATCAGTAACCTCATCTAAAAGTTTCTTATTAGCCGCAATAGTGAAATTTTTTTTTTGAGATATTCTTTCAAATTGCTTTATAATAAATGCTTTTCTTAAAGATTGATTAATAATAATTCCTGAATGGCTAAAAAACTTTTCATAATTTTTGAAATTTTTAAAATTTTTTTTCTTATCTTCAAATTCTTTATCTGCAAAGGTTGTATTGGAAGAGCTTAAATGATGGAATTTAAAGTTTAAATTTTTACCATCAAAAATACCTAATATTGATTTTAAAGGTCTCGCCCAATTTAAACTATAATTCCCCCATTTCATTGATTTCTTCCATTGAAGATTTTCAAGTATTATTGGTGTTTGCTCTTGTAATAAATTAATTGTGCTAGTCTTTTTAGAAGATTTTATATAAAAATAAAATTCACCTTTTTCTATTTTTTTTTTAAATAAGTCTTTTTTTTCTATTTTATTTGATCTTATAAAGCCCTCTAATGCTTTTTCTGGTGCACTTATAATTGGTCCTCTTATTTCTTCTTCTTTTTGTATTACTTCTTTAGATAGTCCCTCAAATAAAATTACAAGGCGATTTGGTGTTGAAAAAGATGTACTTTTTTTAAATACAATTTTCTTTTCTGAAAAAAGTTTGTGAAAACTCTCCAATAGTGTTTTACGAGCATTTTGTTGTAATCCTGCAGGTATTTCTTCACTAAATAATTCTAAAAAAAATTCAGACATTAATCTATTTGGCTACTCAACCACATTTCTGCAACTGCCTTGGTAATATCTCTAATACGTCCAATATATCCTGCTCTTTGAGCAACACTTATGGCTCCTCGTGCATCTAAAATGTTAAATACATGACTAGCTTTTAGGCATTGATCGTATGCAGGTAATGAAATTTTTTTTTCTACTAATGCCTTTGCTTCAAATTCATGCATATCAAACATTTTAAATAGATTATCTGTATTGGCATGTTCAAAATTATATGCTGAGAATTCTTTTTCAGCTTGCAAAAATACTTCTCCATATTTAATACCTTCATCATTCCACAAAAGATCATAAACATTTTTTTTTTGCTGAGTAAACATGCATATTCTTTCTAAGCCATATGTGATTTCCACTGATACAGGTTTACATTCTATGCCACCCATTTGTTGAAAATAAGTGAATTGTGTAATTTCCATACCATCACACCAAACTTCCCATCCTAATCCTGCCGCTCCTAACGTTGGACTTTCCCAGTCATCTTCCACAAATCTAATATCATGTTCTTTATGATTAATGCCAATTACTGACAGGCTATTTAAGTAAAGTTTTTTAATGTTATCTGGTGATGGTTTAATCAAAACTTGAAATTGATAATAATGCTGCAATCTATTTGGGTTATTTCCATACCTACCATCTGTAGGTCTTCTTGATGGTTGCACATAGGCAGCCTTCCAAGGTTTTGGCCCTAATGATCTTAATGTCGTTGCAGGATGAAAAGTACCAGCTCCAACTTCTATATCATATGGTTGAAGGATTAAACAGCCTTGCTTGCTCCAATACTTCTGAAGATTCAGAATTATATCTTGAAATGATTTTGTTTTTTTATTTTTGATTTTTTCTTTAGAAGCCATATCTTTGCCAGATAGATCTTTCCTCCAAAATAGTTGCCAACTGGTCAACTTGATTTACAGAAGAAGAAAATTTTTTGCTAAACCATCCTTTTGGTTTTTCAAATTTTTTGATAACAACATCCTCTCCAAATTTTTCTTTCAAAATTTGACTAGTATCACCTAATTCATCAATTAAACCTAGTTCTTTTGCTTTACTGCCAGCCCAGAACTCACCTGAAAAAAGTTCAATACCATCTTTTTTTAATTTAGATCCTCTGCTTTCTTCAACAACATCTATGAAATCTTTATGCAAGTCTAGTTGAATACTTTTAAGTCTATCTATATCCTCTTTTTTTTCATCTTGGAAAGGATCCAGCGAACTTTTATTTTTCCCAGCAGTATGTACTCTTCTTTCAACACCAATTTTTTTTATAAGTTCGGTGAAACCAAATGAAGAATATATAACTCCTATGGAGCCAATGATTGAGCTTGAGTTTGCGTATATTTCATCCCCCGCACATGCTATTAGATAACCTCCTGATGCAGCAACATCTTCAGCAAAAACTATTACTTTAATATTATTCTTTTTTGCTTGAGCTCTTATGAATTTATATATTAAATGAGATTGAACTGGTGATCCTCCAGGGGAATTTATTGTAATTGCTACAGCTTTAGCTTTTTTTAGAGAAAATGCTTTTTTTATTATCTCTTCTTGACCTGCAAAATCAATACCCTGCTTAAATTTACCAGCATTTCCAATAACTCCATTTAATCTAATATGGGCTACTATTTTTTTCTTTTTAAAAAAAGAGAACATTGTTATTCCTTACAGAATTTTTGATTTAATATAAAGCCTACTTATAGTTGAAGATTAAGGTGCGTCAATTGATAAGTAATAAATATAACTGAATTATACTAACTTAATAATTATGGGCACTGTAGTTCAACTAAGAAATCAAATAAATAATTCTTACTTTCAACTGAAAGATTCTGTTGATGAAAAATTAGTTCTTGTTGAAGAAAAAATTAAATCAAAACTCATAAGTGAAGTAGATTTAGTTCAAAAAATGACTGATTACCATATATTAACTGGAGGAAAAAGACTAAGAGCCTTGTTGACTCTTGGATCCGCTAAATTGTGTGGCTACACAAAAGGTGGCAGAGATATTAATTTGGCAGCTTGTGTTGAGATGATACATGGTGCTACTCTTATGCATGATGATGTAATTGATCTTGGAAATATAAGACGAGGAAAAAAAACTCTTAACTCAATTTGGGGAAATCACTCTTCTGTATTAATTGGAGATTACCTTCTTAGCAGATGTTTTGAAATGATGGTAGAGGATGGTAATTTAGAAGTTTTAAAACTTTTATCTTCAACATCGTCTAAAATAGCTCAGGGAGAAGTTTTACAACTTCAGTATAAAGGAGAAACAGACATGCTTGAGGAAACTTATCTTAAAATAATTACAGCTAAGACTGCAGAACTTTTTTCAGCGGCCACTAAAGTTGGTGCAATTTTATCAAATAGTGAAACTAAAGAAAAAGAAGCTTTGGAGTTTTATGGAAAAAATTTAGGATTAACTTTTCAAATTGCAGATGACACTTTAGATTATAATTCTAATCTTAAAAATTTTGGTAAAAAAATTGGTAAGGATTTTTTTGAAGGTAAAATTACCCTTCCAGTGATTTTATTATTTCAAAAAGTTAATTCTTTAGAAAAAGATAAGTTACAAAATATTTTTAAACAAGAAATTAGATCTAAAGAAGATTTAAGTTTTACACTAGATCTAATTAATAAATATAAGATTATTAAAGAATGCTATAAAAAAGCAGAACATTTTATAAACCTTGCATCTAATTCATTAAGTATTTTTAAAAATAATGAAGAGAAAAAAATTTTAGAAGATCTTACTTCGTTTAGTCTTGAAAGAAGTTTTTAAGGGCTTAATAGCGTTCTATTCCACTCATCATTATCATCTTTAGTAAATTTAAGCCTCTCATGGATTCTGCTATTTCCATCTAACCAAAATTCAATACTTGAAGGTTCTAAAATCCAGCCTGACCAATAATTTGGTCGTGGAACATTATTATTATCTTTATATTTTTTTTTATAATCTTCTATCGATTTTATTAAATCATCTCTACTATCTAATACTGAACTTTGTTTGGAGGCCCATGCACCTATCCTACTTTCATAGCTTCTAGAATTATAATATTGGTCAGCTGTCTCATCTGTAACTTTTTTAACTATACCATTTACTCTTACTTGTCTCAAAAGACTTTTCCAATGAAAACACATTGCTGCTTTAGGGTTTTTTTTTAATTCATTACCTTTTTGACTTTCTAAGTTAGTATAAAAAATAAATCCTTGCTTATTAAAATCTTTTAATAAAACTATTCTTACTGAAGGAAAATTATTGAGATCAGATGTGGCCAATGCAAGGGCATTGGGATCGTTAGTCTCTGACCTTTTTGCCTCATTCATCCAAACTTCAAATAGCTTTATTGGGTCTTTAATATCTAAAAAGCAACTATTAAGTCCTAGTGAGTTTTTTTGATTCATAATTTTAACAAAATAATCTATATAATATAGATAATGTCATTTAATACTTTTGGAAAGCAATTTCGTTTCACAACATGGGGAGAATCTCACGGTCCTGCTCTAGGGTGTGTGGTTGATGGATGTCCACCAAATATTAGTTTAAAAGAACAAGATATACAAAAAGAATTGGATAGAAGAAAACCTGGACAATCAAAATTTACCACTCAAAGAAAAGAAGATGATAAAGTTCAAATTTTATCAGGTGTATTTGAAGGAAAAACAACAGGGACTCCAATATCTTTAATTATTTATAATAAAGATATGAGATCAAAAGATTACGGAAATATTAAAGATAAATTTAGACCTGGCCATGCAGATTTTACATACTTTAAAAAATATGGAATAAGAGATTACCGTGGAGGTGGAAGATCATCAGCTAGAGAAACAGCAGCTAGAGTTGCAGCTGGTGCAATAGCGAAAAAAGTTTTGGAAAATAAATTGGGTAAGAAATTCAAAGTTATTGGTGCTGTTACGCAGCTAGGTATACTTGGATGTGATACAACTAAATGGTCAGATAAAATTATCAATCAAAACCCTTTTTTTTGTCCTGATAAGAATATAATAAAATTGTGGGAAAAATATTTATTGAATATAAGAAAATCAGGTTCTTCTTGTGGGGCAATTATTGAGATAAGAGCAAGAGGAGTTCCTGTTGGATTAGGTGCTCCCATATATTCTAAATTAGATATGGATATTGCTTCTGCTATGATGAGTATTAATGCTGTCAAAGGAGTTAATATTGGCTCAGGTATGAATTCAGCTCAATTAAGTGGAGAACAAAATTCTGATGAAATTTCTCAAAAAGGAAAAAAATTAAAATTTAATTCAAATAATGCAGGAGGCATATTAGGTGGAATTTCAACTGGTCAAGAAATTATTGCATCTTTTGCTGTAAAACCAACTTCTTCTATTTTATCAACTAGAAAAACGATTGATAAATTTGGAAAAAATACAACTATTTCTGTTAGAGGTAGACATGATCCATGCGTTGGAATTCGAGCAGTTCCTGTTGGGGAAGCTATGATGAATTGTGTTTTATTAGATCATTACCTGATGAATAAAGCTCAGTGTGGATAGTTCTTATTTTAATTTTTAACTACTTTAATTGACTCTTTAACAAAAAGAACATCATGTATCTTTTTTGAAATTTGTGAAGCATTTAAACCAGCAACATCATACATTTTTTTTGGATCATCTTGTTCTATAAAAATATCTGGTAATGTCATTGATCTAAATTTCAAACCTTTATCAAATATTCCTTTCTCTGCTAATAAATTTTTAACATGAGAACCAAAACCACCAATTGAACCTTCTTCTATAGTTATCATCAAATCGTGTTCTCTAGCACATTTTAAAATAAGTTCTTGATCTAAAGGTTTTGCAAATCTTGCATCAATGATTGTGGGGTTAATGCCTTTAATTTTAAGCTCCTCTGCTGCAATTTTACACTCCTCCAACCTAGTTCCTAAAGACAAAATACAAACTTGTTTTCCCTTTTGAATAACTCTTCCCTTACCTATTTCTAAAGTTTCATCTATAGATGGAAGCTCAAGACCAACTCCAGTTCCTCTAGGATATCTAATTGCACATGGCTTGTCATTAATGTGCACTGAAGTATTGATCATTTTTATAAATTCAGACTCATTACTAGGAGCCATTACTATAAAATTTGGTAAGGTTGATAAATAAGTAATATCAAAAGAGCCCGCATGTGTAGATCCATCTGCTCCCACTAAACCAGCTCTATCTATAGCAAATCTTACTGGTAAACTTTGTATTGCTACATCATGAACAACTTGATCGTACGCTCTTTGTAAAAAAGTTGAATAAATTGCAACATAGGGTTTATAATTTTCCGTTGATAAACCAGCAGCAAAAGTAACCGCATGTTGTTCTGCTATTCCAACGTCAAACATTCTCTTTGGAAATTGTTTTGCAAAAATATCCATACCTGTGCCTCCTGGCATTGCTGCTGTAACACCAACTATCTTACTATCCTTTTCAGCATGTTTGACTAGAGTATTTGCAAACACCTTTGTATAAGCTGGAAGATTTACACCACTTTTTACTTGTTCACCTGTAACTACATTAAATTTGGAAACACCATGATAATGATCACTTGCTTTTTCAGCAAATGAATATCCTTTTCCTTTTTGCGTTTTAACATGAATCATAATTGGTCCTTGATGCTTAGAGTCTCTTGCATTTTTTAAAATTGGAACAAGTGTATCCAGATCGTGTCCATCAATTGGACCAACATAGTAAAATCCCAGTGAATTAAATAGTGTTCCTCCTGTAACAGCTGAACGTAAAAAATCCTCAGCTTTACCTGCATTTGTACTAAATCTTTTAGAAAAGGCTGAAGTAATTAATTTAAAAGTCTCTCTTAAGCTAAAATATATTTTACCAGAAAATAATTTTGCTAAATAAGTTCTCATTGCTCCTACAGGTTTAGCGATCGACATGTCATTATCATTTAAGACTACTATCATTTTAGTTTTTGAGGCCCCAGCATTATTCATTGCCTCATAAGCCATTCCTGCACTAATTGCACCATCACCAATGACGGCAATTACATTATTTGACTTGTTAGATAGCTTGTTTGCCTCAGCTATTCCTAGCGCTGATGAAATAGATGTTGAGCTGTGAGCTGCTCCAAATGGATCGTATTCACTCTCTGATCTTTTAGTAAAACCTGATAAACCATTTCCTTGTCTTAAAGTTTTAATCTTTGACTTTCTACCAGTTAAAATTTTATGGGGGTATGTTTGGTGACCTACATCCCATATTAATTTATCATTTGGTGTATCAAATACATAATGTAAGGCTACAGTTAGTTCTACAACACCTAGTCCAGCACCCAAATGTCCACCAGTTTGAGAAACTGCGTTTATCATCTCTGATCTTAATTCATTAGATAAATCTTGAAGTTGATTCTCAGAAAGTTTCCTTAAATCTGCTGGAAAATTAATTTCTTTTAAATATTTATAATCTTCAATCATTTATTTCTTTTTAAAATATAATTCAGTGTCTCATTTAAATTATTTGATTTAAAATTATGTTTATCTAAATCACTAATTATCTTAAATTTAATATTTTCACTATATTTAATAGCATTTTTGTATCCAAGTAAACTGATTAAGGTTGCCTTACCTTTTTTTTTATCTTTACCTGTTTTTTTTCCAGCAACCTTGGAAGATCCTTGATAATCGATTACATCGTCTGCTATCTGAAATAAGAGACCAACATTAGAACCAATTTTATCAAAAAAATTTATTTCTTTTGCTGATCTATTTTTTATTATTGGAGCAACAGAACAGCAGAAACTAAATAATTTTCCAGTCTTTTTTACTTCCATATTTATAATCTTATTTTTTGAAACTTTTTTTTTTTCAAAATTTAAATCTAAATATTGTCCTCCTGCTATTCCTAAATGACCAGAACATTCAGATAATCTTTTAATTAAAGACAATTTACTACTTTCACTTATTTTTAAATAAGAGCTACTTAAAATTTCAAAAGCCATTGTTAAAAGTGAATTGCCTGCAAGAACTGCTGTAGCCTCACCAAATTTAATGTGTGTTGAGGGTTTACCTCTTCTTAAAGCGTCATTATCCATGCAGGGTAAATCATCATGAATTAATGAGTATGCATGTATACATTCTACTGCTGCACCAATAGCAATTAATGTCGGATATTTAATCTTAAATATAGAGCCAATATCTAATAAGATTTTTGACCTAATCTTTTTTCCGCCAGGAAATAAGCCATATTTCATTGCAGGAATTAATTCAGTTTTTTTTTGTTTGGTAATAAATTTTTGTAAAAATATATTTGTATCTTTTGCTATTTCTTTAAGCTTATTTCTCATTTTTTTTTGTTAATATTTTATTAATTCTATTTTTTGTTTCTTCATTAATTTTTTTATTGTCCTTATGAAATTTTTTTTCAATAATATTATTTAATCTTAACAACTTTTGATAATCGTCTATAGAATTCTCTAGATCTTTTTTTTTTCTAGATATTCAATAATTTTATTTGCTTCAATTGTTAATTCTTCTAAAGAACCAGGGGTATTATCAAGTGGTAAATTTTTATCTTTCATATAATAATAATTATTAATATATGAAATTTTATCAATCAAAAATCAAAAAAGCGAAAAATTATCTTGATAATCATTATTGCATAGGTGTCCCTACAGAAACTGTCTATGGATTAGCAGCCAACGCATACTCTAATAATGCAGTTAAAAAGATATATAAATTGAAAAAAAGACCAAAATCTAACCCCTTAATTGTTCACTATCACAATATCAAAGACTTAAAAAAAGATTGTTTGTTAAATGATAGTTTTATCAAATTGTATAAAAAATTCTCTCCTGGGCCGATTACATATGTCTTAGATTTAAAAAAAAATTCCAAAATTTCTAAAATAGTCACTAACAAAAAATCTAATTTAGCAGTAAGATTTCCTAAACATAAAATCTTTAGAAAATTATTAAAAGAGCTTGATTACCCATTAGCTGCTCCTAGTGCAAACATTTCAACGAAAGTAAGTGCTGTGCAGAGTTCAGATATTGTAGAGGATTTTGGAAATAAAGTTAAATATATTTTAGATGGAGGTCAATGTAAAATAGGTATAGAATCAACAATAATTGATTTAAGAGATAAGCCAAAAATACTTAGATTAGGTGGTCTAGAAATTTCTAAAATAGAAAAAGTTTTATCTAAGAAAATTAAAATAAATATTAATCCTAAAAAAAAAATTTCTCCTGGCCAATCTAAAATTCACTATTCACCTGGTATTCCACTAAAAATGAATATTAAAAAAACTAAAATTGATGAGGCATATATTTTAATAAAAAAAAGAAAAAATCATTTATCTAATTATTTTTATCTGAGTAAAAAAGGAGATTTGAATGAAGCTACTAAAAACCTTTATTCCTGTTTAAGAAAAATAAAAAACAAAGGTTATAAATCAATAGCAGTAGAAAAAATTCCTAATGTGGCTCTTGGAAAAACAATTAATGACAGATTAATTCGAGCCTCTAAATTTTGATTAAAAAAAACCAATTGAACTAATCAATTTTTTAAAATTATATAAAAATAACATGATAGTTGATAAAATTAATTTTGAAGCTAAGCAAATGAGATTGTTGGTTTACTTTGACTAAATAGATGTAGTAAAATAACATCAATAATTGGTGCGCCTGCTAGGAGTCGAACCCAGAACCTCCTGATCCGAAGTCAGGCGCTCTATCCAGTTGAGCTACAAGCGCGTATAGTATTAATATTATATTTTATGGAAAAAAACATTAATTTAATAGTTAAAGAAGATGAAATCAACCTCAGGCTTGATGTATTTATTAATAAACGTGAAAATTTAATTAGCAGAACAAGAATTAAAAATTTAATACTGAAAGAAAAATTAAAGCTAAATAATAAGATTGTTAATAGCCCATCCAAAAAAGTACTAATTGGTGATAAAATAACCCTTCAAATTCCTGAACCAAAAGAAGCGTCTTTAAAACCTTATAATTTTAAATTAGAAATCATCTATGAAGATAGTGACCTTCTTGTAATAAATAAACCAGCTGGAATTATTATGCATCCAGGAGCAGGTAATTATGATGAGACAATTGTAAATGCTCTAATGCATTATAATAAAGACTCTTTATCTACAATTGGTGATGAACTGCGCCCTGGTATCGTTCATAGAATAGATAAGGACACTTCTGGATTAATTGTTATTGCAAAAAACAATGAAACACATGAAAATTTATCCCATCAATTTAGCGAACATTCAATTACCAGAGTTTACCAACTTTTAATCTGGGGGAAACTTAGACCTTCGTCTGGAAAAATTGATACGTTTATCACTCGAAGTTCGAAAAATAGACAAATGATGGAAGTAAGTAATTCTAAAGGTAAAAGAGCAATTACAAATTATAAAACTATTGAAGTTTTTGAAAATGACAAAACACCTACATTAAGTTTTGTTGAATGTAGATTAGAAACTGGACGCACACACCAAATAAGAGTTCACATGACTCACATGGGTAATAGCATTATGGGTGATGGTAAATATAAAAAAAAATATAAAAAACTTAAAAATATTGACACAAATTTAGAAAATTTAATTTGTAAATTAAACAGACAATTTCTACATGCTCAAACGTTGGGTTTTATTCACCCAAAAACTAATGAGGAGATGGTCTTTACCTCAATTTTGCCACAAGAACTTGAAAATATTCTAATATTGCTTAGAAATACTAGTAAATAAAGTCTTGAAATAATATCACGGTCAAATAAATAAATACTAATCATGAGCACTACTATGAATAACAACCTACCAACACTTTCTAACGAAGGTGGTCTATCCGCTTATCTTGAGCAGATTAAAAAGTTTCCTATGCTCGAAGCTGAAGAAGAATATATGTTAGCAAAAAATTGGAAGGCAACAGGAAATATAAAATCTGCAGAAAAGTTAGTAACAAGTCATCTTAGACTTGTTGCAAAAATTGCAATGGGATACCGAGGATATGGTCTTCCAGTAAATGAAATGATTTCTGAAGGAAATGTAGGATTAATGCAAGCTGTAAAGAAATTTGAACCAGAAAAAGGTTTTAGATTGGCAACATATGCAATGTGGTGGATCAAAGCATCTATACAAGAATATATATTAAGATCTTGGAGCCTAGTAAAAATAGGAACAACAACTGCTCAAAAAAAATTATTTTTTAATCTAAAAAAAATTAAAAATCAAATTGCACCTCAATCTCAGGGTGATTTAAGACCAGAACATGTAAATGAAATAGCAAATAAACTTGATGTTAGTAAAGATGAAGTAGTTTCAATGAATAGAAGACTGTCAGGTAAAGAATTTTCTCTTAATGCTCAAGTTGGTGAGGATGGAGATGAGTGGCAGGATTGGTTGGTTGATAAAGAATTAGATCATGATTTAAAATTTGCTCATCAAGAAGAGATGGTTCAAAGACAAGGTTTGTTAAAAGACTCTATGAAAATATTAAATGAAAGAGAAAGAGAAATTTTATATTCAAGAAGATTAAATGATGAACCTACTACACTGGAAGACTTAAGTAAAAAGTATAAAATTAGTAGAGAAAGAATTAGACAAATTGAGAATAAAGCTTTTGAGAAACTTCAAAAACACATGCTGTTATCTGCTAAATCAAAAAATTTGCTACCTGTTAATTAAACTTCAAAAGGATTTTCTAAAAGAATAGTGTCTTCTCGTTCAGGGCTTGTCGAAATACTTGAAACCTTAGTTCCAATAAAGTCCTCTAGCGCATAAATATATTTTTTTGCATTCTCGGGTAAAGCCTCAATATTTTTTATTCCTTGAGTAGCACTTTTCCATCCAGGAAAAGTTTTATAAATTGGTTTTATTTTTAGTTGATCTTCAACGGCTGCAGGCAAATAATCCATTCTTTTTCCATCCAATTCGTACTCAACACACATTTTAATTTCATCTAATTCGTCTAAAACATCTAATTTAGTCAGTGCAATACCATCTATTCCTGAAATTTTAATTGTTTGTCTTACTAAGACCCCATCAAACCAACCACATCTTCTTTTTCTGCTTGTAACAGTACCAAATTCTTTTCCTCTTGATCCAAGTAATTCTCCAATATCATCGGTTAACTCAGTGGGAAAAGGACCTTCACCTACTCTTGTTGTGTAAGCTTTAGTTATACCAAGAACATAATGAATAGAATTTGGTCCACAACCAGTTCCAGTCGCAGCACTAGAAGCTACAGTGTTAGAGGATGTTACAAAGGGATATGTTCCATGATCAACATCAAGTAAAATTCCTTGTGCGCCTTCAAATAATATTTTCTTTTTTTGTTTTTTGAATTCATCAATTCTAAGCCATACAGGCTGAGAAAACTTAAGTATTTCCGGTGCAATTTTTAACAAGTCCGCTTTGAGTTTATCTTTTTCAAAGATTCTCTTACCTAAGCCTTTTCTAATTGCATTGTGGTGTAAAAGTACAGTTTCTAATCTATGATCAAGATTACTCTCTGACAATAAATCCATAACTCGAATTGATCTTCTTCCAACTTTATCTTCATAAGCAGGGCCAATTCCTCTTCTTGTAGTTCCAATTTTTCCTTTTCCAGCAGCATCTTCTCTTATCTCATCCATTTCTCTGTGAAATGGTAAAATTAAATTAGCAGATTCTGAAATTATAAAATTATCTATATTAACCTCAACACCTTTAGATTTAATTTCTTTAATTTCCTCCAATAATGCCCAGGGATCAACAACAACTCCATTGCCAATAATTGAAATTTTATTTTTTCTTACAATTCCAGAAGGTAACAATCTTAACTTATACGTGACTCCATCTATAACTAAAGTATGCCCCGCATTATGTCCGCCTTGGAATCTAATTACAACATCTGCTTGGTCTGACAGCCAATCAACGATTTTTCCTTTACCTTCATCTCCCCACTGTGATCCAACAACTACAACGTTTCTCATTATCTAAATTCTTTTTCTATTGTTATCGAGCTTAAATGGTTAATCGGTCCATGGCCTTTACCAAAGTTAATCTTAGAATTAATTGAATTATTTACATACTTAGTTGCAAGCTCACAAGATTTCTTTAGTGTTTTTCCACATCCAAAAAATGAAGTAATAGCTGAAGATAAAGTGCAACCAGTTCCATGTGTATTATTAGTTGTAATTCGATTGTTTTTAAAAATCATAATCTCTTTTTTATTAACAAAAATATCTTGGACTATTTTAGAATTTAGATGCCCCCCTTTAATAAATACATTTTTAGCACCAAGGTTTAACAGCTTGCTTGCTGCATAAATCATATCTTCTTTACTTTTAATCTTTGTATTAGTTAAGATTTCTGCTTCAGGAATATTTGGAGTTATTAAACTAACTATTTTAATCAATTTATTTTTTAGTAATTTTATTGCTTCATTATCAATTAGCTTTGCACCTCCTTTGGCTACCATAACTGGATCTAAAATAATTTTATTAACTTTTATTATGTCTAAAGATTTAATAACAGACTTGATAACTTTAGAAGAGTGCAACATGCCAATCTTGATTGCATCAGGCCTAATATCTTTTGAAGTAAATTCTATTTGTTTAGATATTTCTTTTGGATTTATTGAGATTATTGATTTTACACCTGTAGTATTTTGAACTGTAACTGCTGTGATTGCTGTCATGGCATAAGATCCTAGAGCAGTGACTGTTTTAATATCAGCTTGAATGCCAGCTCCACCAGAAGAGTCCGATCCAGCAATTATCAATATTTTTGCTTTAGGTTTCAATTTATTTTATTTTTTTCCTAATAATTTCTAAACAATTCAGTAAAAGTTTTTTATTTATACCTTCTCCCATAATTCTTATTTTAGATTCTGTTCCTGACTTTCTAACTAGGATTCTTCCCTGATTTTTTATTAATTTTTCAGCTTTTTTAATAGAACTTCTTACATCGATATTATTTATTATATTTTTATCTTTTACTTCAATATTTTCTAGGATTTGTGGAGTTTTAATAAAAGTATTAAAAAAATTACTAGCCCTTTTCCCTTTTCTTAGAGAAAATAATACTTCTAAAGCAACCAACAAACCATCTCCTGTAGTTGCAAATTTTCCTAAAATAATATGACCTGATTGTTCACCTCCAAGATTAAAATTATATTTTTGCATTTTTTCTTTTACATATCTGTCCCCAACATTTGCTCTTATAAATTTTATATTCTTTCCTTTAAAAAATTTTTCTAAACCATAATTAGACATTAGAGTGCCTATCACACCTCCTTTTAGCATTTTTTTTTGTTTCCACCTAAGAGCTATTGCTGCAATTATTTGATCTCCATCAATGATATTACTTTTTTCATCACACAAAATAATTCTATCCGCATCGCCATCTAAAGAAATACCAAGGTGTGCTTTATATTTTTTTACTGCATTTTTAATTTTACTTGGATGTGTTGAACCACAATTTTTATTAATATTTAATCCATTTGGTTTTGCACCAATTGTAAACACTTTTGCTCCAAGGGATTTTAATAATTCTGGACCTGCTTTATAGCCAGCTCCATTTGCACAATCTATTACTATTCTTAAACCTATAAGGTTAAAATCCTTTGGAAAATTTTTTTTTAAAATTTTAATATATTCATCATTTGCTGTTTCCAGTCTTTTAACTCTCCCTAATTTTTGTGGTCGACTTAAATTGTTATCAATTTTTTTATCAATTAATTTTTCTATTTTTTTTTCAATTTTGTCAGATAATTTTAGACCATCTGGTCCAAATAATTTTAGACCATTGTCAGAATAAGGATTATGTGAAGCTGTTATCATAATACCCATATTAGCCTTCATTTTTCTTGTTAGCATTGCAAGACCATTCGTTGGTAAGGGACCCAAAGTATAAACATGCATGCCTGCTGAAGTTAACCCCGATACTAAAGCAGGCTCAAGTGTATAACCTGACAACCTAGTATCTTTTGCAATAATAGCTAATTGTTTTGTTTTTTTTTGAATTTTAAAATATGTTCCTGATGCTAATCCAAACTTGAAAAACATATCACCATTAATATTCTTGCTATTAACTAATCCTCTGATGCCATCTGTGCCAAAATATTTTTTTGTCATTAGTTTTGGATTATGTTTTTAAATACTTTTATACTTTGCATTAATTCCTTTACGTCGTGTATTCTCAAAATTTGCACCCCTTGTGAGGCTAAATAAAGAGACGAAGCAACTGTTCCTCCAGTTCTATTTTCTGTATCATTTATGCCAGCAATTTCTTTGATAAATCTTTTTTTTGACACACCCACTAATATAGGAAAACCAAGTGTATGAAAAATAGAAATATCCCTTATTAAATTCATATTATGTTTCAAATTTTTTCCAAAACCTATACCTGGATCAATTATAATATTATTATGTTTTATACCCTTCGTTCTTAACAGTTTTATTTTTTTTTCAAAAAAATCATAGATATCTAATAGTGCATTTTTATAGACTGGTTTAATTTGCATTGTTTCTGGTGTCCCTTGACAATGATGAATAACAAATGGCGTTTTATAATCTCTTAAGATCTCAATTGTTTTTTGATCATATTCTAGCCCTGAAATATCATTTATAATTTTAACTCCAAGTTTAATTCCTTTCTTCATTATTTCTGATTTTCTGGTATCTAATGATATTGGCAATTTTTTACTTATCTTCTTAATAGTATTTTCAATTCTTTTCCATTCTCTTGCATTGCTTACAGTTTGTGACCCTGGTCTTGTTGACTCACCGCCCACATCAATAATATTTGATCCAAATTTAAATAAATTCATAGCATGAGCCACACCTCTATTTTTTTTATTAAATCTTCCTCCATCAGAAAAACTATCTGGTGTTAAATTTAACACGCCCATTAAATTTGGAATATCATTTAAATTAAGATTGGCAAAATTTTTATTCTTTTTAGTAATTATGGAAAGATCTTTTGTAACTTTATTTCTTAAAAATTTTGGTAAATTCTTAACATTTTTTATCTGAATTGTTTTTTTTGAATTTCTAGAAATTATCTCAATTTCATTAAAGGAGATTTTATTATTTCCTCTTAATGGTAAGTTAATTTTTTTATTTACAAGATTAATTGATTTTTTTCCATGAGTAAAATTACACGCTCTTGTGTAATATTTTTTCATTAATTTTTAATGAACTATTTTTGGCTTAAGACCCATTGAGCTTAAAGCAGAATCTTTATCATCATCTTCCACTTTTAAATCTTCTTTGTTGCTTGGGTATATATTTTTATTTATTAGGTTGTCTATCTCTTCACCAGTTAATGTTTCATAAACTAAAAGTGCTTTTGCAATTTTATGAAGATCATCAACCTTAGTTGTTAATATTTCTTTTGCTTTATTGTACCCTTCATCAACTAGTTTTCTTATTTCTTTATCTATTTTTTGAGCAACAGCTTCTGACACACTTTGTGTTCTAGCTACTGATCTACCTAAAAAGACCTCTTCTTCATTTTCACCATATTCTACAGGTCCTAATTCTTCTGTCATTCCATATTTTGTTACCATTGCTCTAGCTAATTGTGTGGCTTGGTTTATGTCTGATCCAGCTCCACCGCCAGCTCCTGTTGAAATATTATCTTTTCCAAAAATTACTTCTTCAGCCACTCTTCCACCAAAACAAACAGCCATTCTAGCTTTTAAAAACTTAATTGAATACCCATGCTTGTCTCGTTCAGGTAAATTCATTACCATTCCTAAGGCTCTCCCTCTTGGTATGATTGTTGCTTTATGTATTGGATCATAGCCTTCCATATTAAAAGACACAAGTGCATGCCCACCTTCATGATAGGCTGTTAATTTTTTTTCATCCTCTGTCATAACCATTGATCTTCTTTCAGCACCCATCATTACTTTATCTTTGGCTTCTTCAAACTCATCAAGAGTTACTATTCTTTTATTTTTTCTAGCTGCTAATAAAGCTGACTCATTTACTAAATTTGCAAGATCAGCCCCTGAAAATCCTGGTGTTCCTCTTGCAATAGTTCTTAAGTTAACATCTGGAGCCATCTTTATTTTTTTAACATGCACTTTTAAAATTTTTTCTCTACCAATAATATCAGGATTTGAAACAACTACCTGTCTATCAAATCTTCCTGGTCTTAATAAGGCTGGATCTAAAACATCTGGTCTGTTTGTAGCCGCAATAATTATGACACCCTCGTTTGTGTCAAATCCATCCATTTCAACTAATAATTGGTTTAATGTTTGCTCTCTCTCGTCATTTCCACCGCCTAGACCAGCTCCTCTACTTCTTCCTACAGCATCTATTTCATCAATAAAGATTATACATGGGGAATGCTTCTTACCTTGTTCAAACATGTCCCTAACTCGTGATGCACCAACACCAACAAACATCTCTACAAAATCTGAACCTGAAATAGTAAAGAAAGGAACCCCAGCTTCTCCTGCTATAGCTCTTGCAAGTAATGTTTTTCCTGTACCCGGAGGACCAACCAACAAACACCCCCTAGGGATTTTACCTCCTAATTTACTAAATTTTTTTGGATCTTTTAAAAATTCTACAACTTCTACTACTTCTTCTTTTGCTTCTTCAACTCCAGCAACATCGTTAAAAGTAACTTTTCCTTTTAACTCATTCATCATTTTAGCTTTAGATTTACCGAAGCCCATTGCGCCACCTTTTCCACCTTGCATTTGTCTCATAAAAAAAATCCAAACAGCTATTAATAACAACATTGGAAACCAAGATAATAAAATACCAAAAAGCGATGGCATTTTATCTTCTATTGGAGCTGCAGAAATACTTACTCCTTTACTAGACAGTTTTTCAATTAAATTAGGATCATTAGGTGAATATGTTGAAAAAGAGTCTCCATTAGAAAAAACACCTTTTATATTGTTGCCCTGTATTTCAACTTTTACAACTCCACCATTTTCTACCTCAGTTAAAAATTCTGAAAATATAATTGAATTATTTGCACCCATGCTAGCCTGTGGGTTTTTAAACATATTGTAAAGTCCAATTGTTAGAAAAACAATTACAGCCCACATTGCTAAATTTTTCATGTTCATAACCTTAAGATAATAATTATTGCTAATTAAACAAGTGTCAAATTGTTACATAATTCAGACTTTATGCACACTTTCTCTGGATATTAATATAGTTTCGTTAATCCTTTCAATAAAACAGCCACCCAATGTTAACTTGGTAAAAGATTTTTGTTTAATGGCATTAATTACTTCATCAATACTTTTCCCCCTAACAGGATAATATTTTCTTCCAATAATTTGAATAATTTTTGTTAAAGATCTAAAAATTACCTCATGTGACTGATCAAAAAAAAATTTGTTTAAAATGTAAGTTTTATCTTTATTCAATAACTTTGAATTCTTATTTAAATTTCTATCCACATAAAATTTAATTGATCTATCTGAGTCTTTAAGATTATTAATGGTTAGTTCAAGCTTTTTAATATCCAAACCTTCTTTTTCTAAAGAGTGTAATAAGTTTCGAATTCTTGTTCTTTTATATTTTTCATCTTTATTAGATGGGTCATTAACATAAAAATTAAAAATAATTTTTGTGATATAAATTAAATCTTTTTTTTCTATATCAAGAAGTGGTCTTAAAATATTAATATTTTGATCTCTGTATTTACTAATTTTATTGAATGAAATTAATCCATTTAATCCACTTCCTCTAACTATTCTGATTAAAAAGTTTTCTAAAACATCATTTAAGTGATGTCCTAACAATAAGTGTTTTATATCTTTTTTTTTACACTGATTAATTAATAATGAATATCTTTTATTCCTTGCTATAGCTTGAATATTTTTAGTTGGTTTTTTTCCATTCCATTTTAAAATCTCACAATTTATATCAATGCTCTTTAAAAAATTTTTTATATTTGTGGCCTCTAAAGATGACTCTCTTCGAAGTCTATGATCAACAATAAAGTAATATATTTTTATATTTTTTTTAATAGCATAACATTTTGCTAAATATGCTAAAGCTAGACTATCTGGGCCTCCTGATACAGCCACGGCTAGGTTTTCTTCAACCTTCAAAGATGCTACAAACTTTTTATATATTCTAGAAATTTTTTTTTTATTTAAGTATTCAAGAATCTGACTACGTGTTTTGTTTTTCACACTCAAATTTTTTAGATTCATACTTAGCTTTTTGTAATACTGATTGATTGGCTTTAGGATATTGCTTTGCAACACCTTCAATCATCTTACATCCTTGTTCTTTTTCACCTATCTGTACCATTGATACACCAAGTTTTAATAAATTTATAGGAGCCTTCTCACCTTTTGGATATTTTTGATAACCTTCCAAATAAGCTGAGGCAGCATCTGTATAAAGCTGTCTAATTCTAAACGTTTCAGCATACCAATATTGTGCATTACCTGCTAAAACATTTTCTGGATTGGCTAATACAAACTCTCTAAAAGCTCGCTCAGCGGTATTATAATCTCCCACTTTTAAAAAACTTGTTGCAAACTCATATTGTTTTTCAGGTATATCATCTGGCAGTATTGTTTGTTCTGCCTGAAAAGTTTCTGTTACTATAGAAGAGGTTGTTTCAATAGATTGAATTTGTTGTGTGGTGTTTTTGTCTTCATTATCTTTATAAGAAATTGAACCCAAATCTTGTGGCTGTGAAGAGCCTGGTAAAACTTTTTCCACTGTTTCTTTTGGTCTAGATGTTAATTTTTGATTTACTTCTCCTGATGATAATGCATTTTCAATTTCTTGAAATCTTACTTGATTATCAGCTTGAACTTTAGAAAGTCTATTTGATAATTTATCAAGCTTAAAATTAATTTCTTCAAATTTGTTAGTTAATTCTTGAAACTGATTTTCAATATCTGATAGTTTTAGTAAATGTCTTGTTAAAACATCTTCCGAACTTTGATCAAAATTTTCTTGATTACTGAAGCTGCTTGTATTGATTGATCCTGAATAAACTGCCTTCTCAAGTGTTTTTAAATCTTTTTGAATTAGTTCTAATACTTCATTTAAATTATGATTATCAGCCAATGTAATATTTGAAAATAAAATAAATAAAGCTAGGGCCTTGATGTGAAATATTTTTTTATAACTTAACATAAAGTCTAATTTGTAATTATAATGATGGCAAAAAAAAGACCCTATTCACTAATTAAATAGTGATAGGGTCTTTTATAAATTAATTTATTTAACTAACTTAATTAGCTTTAACAGTAACCGATCTTCTGTTTTTTGACCAAGCTAATGGATTAGATCCAGAGTCTACAGGTCTTTCTTTACCATAACTTAATACTGAAATTCTGTCAGAAGAAATTCCATAAGTCATTAAATAATCTTTTGCTGAATTAGCTCTTCTTTCGCCTAATGCTAAGTTATACTCTCTTGTACCTCTTTCATCTGCGTGACCTTCTAATACAACATTAATATCTGAGTTTTTTCTTAACCATGCAGCTTGTTTTCTTAAAGTATCTCTTGAAGCTGTTGTAAGTACTGTTTCATTCGTTGCAAAGAAAACTCTGTCAGGAACACCTGAGGCTAAATATTCTACTGAATCTGTTCCCGTATAAACATCACCTTGAAGTTGACCTGTTGTTTTTTTAGTTGCACATGCTGATAGCACTAAACTTGCTATTAAAATCAAAAATGTATTTTTTAAAATCTTGCTTAAGTTCATTATTGCTCCTTAGTCCATTTATTGTAATTCGTTATTTTTTTCATATTTAATTAGACCTTTCAAGTTAAAAATCAAGCTTAATTACAGCTAATTCGTTAATAAAGATGACCAAGATGGGTCTGAAGCATCTGTTTCTGTTTCAATCAATCTTTCGTTATAACCTGTCAAATCTATAGACCACAATTTAGCAGAAAATCCCTCTCCTTTTGCGTTTGTTTTTGTTTCTCTATAAAATATTAATACTCTTCCATTTGGGGACCATGATGGTGCCTCTTGATAAAAATTTTCTGTTAATAATCTTTCACCACTTCCATCTGTTCTCATTACTCCAATATAAAATTTTCCTTTATGCAGCTTTGTAAATGCAATTAAATCTCCCCTTGGAGACCATACTGGCGTACCGTAAAGTCCGTTGCCAAAAGATATTCTTTTAACATTTTTTCCATTGCTTTCCATTATATAAATTTGTTGGTAACCGCTTCTATCAGAATTAAAAGTAATATATTTTCCATCTGGAGAATAAGAAGGGGAGGTATCAATTGAAGGATGATTTGTAATTCTTTCAACAATTCTATTCTCTAAATCCATTGTATAAATATCTGAATTTCCATCTTGAGCAAAACTCATTATAATTTTTTTAGCATCCGGAGAAAACCTTGGTGCAAATGTCATTCCTGGAAAATCTCCAACTACTTCTTGCATTCCCGTTTCAATATCTAGTAAATAAACTCTTGGTAAGTTTCTAAAATAAGAGAGATATGTAACCATTTGATTAGTTGGGCTAAATCTTGGTGTTAAAACTAACTCATTCCCTAGAGTTAAAAATTTATTATTAAAACCATCTTGATCCATAATGGCTAATTTCTTTATTCTATTAGTTTTTGGCCCCTCTTCCGCTACATAAATTATTCTTGTATCAAAATATCCTTTTTCACCTGTTAGACGCTCATAAACTTTATCTGTAATTATATGACCAACTCTTCTCCAATTACTTGGAACAGTAGTAAATGCTAATGCCATCATTTCTTTTCCAGCTAAAATATCCCACAGTCTAAATTCAACTCTTAATTTATCTTCTACAAAAGTTACTTTGCCAGTTATTAATGCTTGTGCTTTAATTAAATTCCAATCTTCAAATCTAGGTTTTAAATTTGCAATATCAGGTTTTTGAAGAAATGCATTTTTATCTAAAGGATTAAAAAGGCCTGTCTGTTTTAAATTATTTTCAACTATTAAAGATATTTCAGCTCCTAAATTTTCTTTTTTTAAAATTTTTTTAAAATTTTCTTTAGAATTATCATCAATTGAAAGTGGAGAAACAGCAACAGGAAGAGGGCTCAAGTTTCCTCTCGTAATATCAACTTCTATCAAAGCCATTGCTTTAATTGGAAATATGATCAGTAATATTAATAAATATCTATATAGCATTTTATCCTTCTAACATTTCTCTTGCATCAAAATTTAATTGTAACTCTTTCCATCTCTCATATCCAGTGCTAGGTACTCTAAGAGGCTGACATAGTTTTACTGCTCTCAATGCACTTTCTGCTAAAACTTTATAAAATCCTTGTCCTGGTTTATTCATTCTAGCATGATCAAGAATTTCAGAATCTATAATAGATCCATCTGGCTTTAATTGTAACTTAATTCTAACTAGTAAATTTTCGTTGTAAGGTAATCCTAAAGGAATACTCCAACATCCAAATATTTGTGCTTTTAGAGCATCTTCTTCACTTAGTGATAAACCACCAAATTCTACATTCTTATCTTGATCCTGGCTTATTTCATTGCTTTTTTTGTTTGTTTCAGCACTTTCTACTTTAGATTTATCAATTAAGGCTGCAATATTATTTGGATCAAATAAATCTTTTTTTTCAAATTCTGAAACTTGTTTAATTTCTGTTTCAACTTTTTCAGGGTTTTGTTTGTCTTCTTTAATTTCTTTAACCTTTTCTAATTTTTCATCAGGCAAAGGTATTGCATCTTGTTTGTCTTTTTTAACTGCTTTTGGAGGGGCTTGTTCAGAGACAAGTTTTTTTTCTTTTTCCTTAACCTTTTCAATTATTTTTTTTGCTTTAGGTGCAAATGGAATATTTGTTTTATCTGTAATCTGAATTAGTTCAACTGAAACAATCGGTGGTAAATCAATTGGTTTTTTTGCTAAGAAAGGTAAACTCATGGCAGTAATTAATACAAGAAGTATATGAAACCCAAAAGAAATAAATATATTTCTATTCACTTTTACTACCTCTCTTTATATGGTTCAGAAATCAATGCTACTTTAGTAAAACCAGACCCAGACAACATTCCCATTATCTCCAAAACCCTACCATAATTTATTGATTTATCTCCTCTGACATAGATTCTTGTATCTGTTCTATTCTTCGATACAGCTAAAATCTTCGCTGTTATTTTATCATAATCAACTTTTGATTCTTGAATAAATATCTCACCTTTAGCATTAATAGATAGTGTTAATGGTTCAAGCTCTTCTGGTAATGTGTCTGCAGAACTTTCGGGTAAGTCGACCTGTACTCCGACTGTTAACAATGGAGCTGTAACCATAAATATAATTAACAAAACTAACATTACATCCACAAAAGGAGTAACATTTATTTCACTCATAGGCTCTTTTGATGAACGATTGAGTTTAAAAGCCATTTTAAATTATTGATAAAAATCTTTTAGAAAAATTTTCTAATTTTTGTGAATATTTTTTTGAGTCTAAATTAAATTTATTGTAAGCAACAACTGCTGGAATCGCTGCTAACAAACCTAATGCAGTTGCAAATAAAGCTTCGGCTATTCCTGGTGCTACAATTGCTAAACTAGTATTTCTTGAAATGGCAATTGATTGAAATGAATTCATTATTCCCCAAACAGTTCCAAATAAACCAATAAACGGTGCCGTTGAACCAACTGTTGCTAAAAAAGTAAAACCTTTATCAATTTTTGATATTTGTTTTTCAATACTAACCTCCAGCATTCCACTCATTCTGTCACTTAAATTAGCTTTATTTTTAGCTTTTAATAAAGTTTGCATAGCTTCCTTAAATAATAAAGCCATAGGGTTTTCTAAATTAGCTGGTAAACTATTATAAAAAGTCTCTGCAGATTTTGATCTCCAAAATTTTTCTTCAAATTCCTCTGACTCTATATTTATTTTTTTAAATAATTTAAATTTTTCGATAATAATAGCCCATGAATATATAGAGCAGGCAATAAGCGTAAGTATTACTGATTTTACAATAAAATCTGCTCTTAAAAACAAACTCCATAACGAGAAATCAGTATTTGATGCAAGTCCTACTGCTTGTGATGTAATATCAGCTTCCATTATTAAGCTTTCACACTAAAATGTGTCATGAATTTGACTTTATTAAAGTTAAATTAACCCTCTAATTTATAAGTTTCGTAATAAAAACTAGCTATTAAAATTGCATCCGCTTTGTTAGAATCTTTCTTCTTAGATAATTCTGATGAATAATAAGGAAATACTTCGATTGCCTTAGTTCTGCTGGCATCTTTTTCTGAATTAATAAGATTAAAGTACTTTTTCCATTTAGCAGGTCTAACAAAATACATTGGTAATTGCATTGCAGAACATATCCCTTTTAAAATTCCAAATGATTGACCAAAATTAAACATACTTGTAACTCCTTGACCGGGCATAGCCGAAACCTGCTCAATCACCACTTTAATATCTTCTTTTTTTAAATCTTTTATTCTTAAAGAAATTTCATGATAAATTTGAGCACCATTTACTTGTTTTTTATTTTTTTTCCCTTCGGGCATATTGGGCATCTCAACAACATCAATTATTTTTCCATCTTGAAAAAAACAAATAGAACCTGTTATGCCTGGGTCAATTCCAATTATAAGCATTAATTATTTTTTAAATTAATATTTGAGTAAACATTTTGTACGTCATCATCATCTTCAAGAGTTTCTAGAAATTCAATTGCAGAGTCAATTTTATCTTTTTCAACATCAACACTTTTTAAAGGTACCCATTCGATTTCTGTAGAAATAAAATTTGCTATCGTTTTTTCAAGATTTTTTTTTACATTATAAATTTCATTCATGGGACATTGTATTTCATGAAAATTTTCATAGGAAATACATTCATCTGCACCCGACTCAATTGCTAGTTCAAAAATTTGTTCGTCTGAAATTTCTTTTTTATCTATTTTTATAATACCAAGTTGATTAAAATTATGAGAGGCAGACCCCTGTGTTCCTAAATTACCACCACTTTTTTGAAATATTGTTCTGATATTGGAGGCTGTTCTATTTTTATTATCTGTTAGAGCTTCAACAATTACTGCAATTTTATCTGGTCCAAAACCCTCATATCTTAAATTCTCAAAATTATTGTCATTGCTAGCTGAGGATTTGTCTATTGCTCTTTCGATATTATCTTTTGGCATATTCGCTGATCTTGCAGCCTGGATAGCAGATCTAAGTCTCGGATTCATTGCTGGATCTTTGTCGCCTAATTTTGCAGCAACACTTATTTCTTTTGAGAGTTTTGAAAATACTTTTGATCTTTGTTTGTCTGCTTTTCCTTTAGAATGTTTGATACTTGCCCATTTTGAGTGACCCGACATAATAATTAATGAGAATTTTTTAATTCTCCTCCATATATAAAGTTTTCAATTTTATTTGCTAAGCCTGTTTCTATATTACAATCAACAATCACACCACATAAAGTAGCATCACCAATTGATGGAAAGTGTTTAGTAGATTTTTTTTTTAGAAAACGGTTAATTGAATTTTCTTTGTTCATTCCAATTACAGAGTCATAATCTCCACACATTCCTGCATCTGTTTGATAGGCGGTTCCTCCTTTAAGAATTCTAGCGTCATTTGTTGGTATATGGGTATGAGTGCCAACAACTAATGTGGCCTTTCCATCAAAAAAATGACCGATTGCATTTTTTTCACTAGTAATTTCACCGTGGAAATCAACAACAAGAAAATCATAATCTTCTTTCAAATTATATTTTTTAATAAATTTTTCTGCCACTTGAAATACATCATCACATTTTTTCATAAATACATTTCCCATTAAATTTAGTACTCCAACCCTCATCCCATTTTTTGAATTAAATATTTCAAATCCCTTTCCTGGAGAAGGTTCAAATAAATTTTTTGGCCTCAACAATCTATTTTCTTTTTCAATATGAGACATAGTTTCTTTCTGGTCCCAAACATGATTGCCTGTCGTAATAACATCCACGCCACAGTTAAAAAAATCTTTACAAATTTCCTCTGTAAGTCCAACTCCTGCATCAGCAGCGTTTTCACCATTAACAATAACAAAATCAATTTTATGATCTTTTATTTTTGATAGTAAATTGTTTAAGACCATTGAGCGGCCTGAGATACCCACTACATCCCCTAAAAAAAGGATTCTCATTTTATAATATCCTCATTTGTTATAATAAAATCAAGTTTTTGATCATGTTTGTTAATAGGAATTTTTTTTATTTTTTGACATGATAGAGCTAAGCCAATTTTGATAATATTTTTTTTTCTTGATAATTTTTCAATAAAACGATCATAATATCCACCACCATACCCCAATCTATTTAAATTTTTATCAAATGCGACCATAGGAATAAATAAAATATCAGGGTGAACTAATTTTTTTGCTTCTGGCTCTGGTATACCAAGATTATTAATTTTTAATGGATTAATAAAAGTCCAATTGTAAAAGTCCATTTGAAAACTTTTTTTAATTACTGGTAATGATATTTGATAATTATCTTTTTCAAATTTTTTGAGTAAATCTAAATCATCAAATTCAAAATTGATAGGAAAGTATCCACCAATTTTTTTAGCAATTATATTTTCTTTTTTAAAAAAAATAATAATTCTCTTGTAATCTAACTTAATATTATCTTTATTATATGTTTCTCTAATTTTAAGAATTTTATTTCTTAATCTTTTTTTTAGCACAAGTTTATTGGACTGGATTTTCTAAATTAGCTTTTGCAACAAAATTTTCAATTTCATCAGCAGCATCTTCTATTATCTTTTCATAGTCTTGCTTATTTTTTTCAATTTCATTTTTAAATTCTTCATGATTTTGAGTAAGTTGAGCTATTTCTTCTTCTTTTTTATCTTTATATTCATAAACTAAAGATTTTAACTCTCTAAATTTATTAGAAAGATCTTTAAGTTGCTCTTTTTTTAATTCTACTTTTTTCTTGGTCTCAAAATATTCATCCATTACTTGAACAGAAGTAATTAATAAAAGTTTATTTTCACCAATATTTCCTAAATCATTTTTAAGTTTATTAAACTTTTCATTAATATGAATAAGCAATTCTTCTAGATGCTCCTCTTGTCCATCGTCACAAGACAATAAAAAATCTTTACCATTAAATTTGATATTTACATTTGCCATTTATCTATTTCTTCCAATAAAGTATCTGTTTCTTGATTTAATTCATCAATTTTTTCTGAAAATTCAGTTTCTTTTTTTTGTTCATCCAATTTTTGTTGTTTAATCTCCTCTAATTTCTGATTAAGAGCTTTATGTTCGCTCATTAGGTTTTGATATTTTTCTTCAATTTCTTTTTTTTCAATTTCTAATTGATTTTTTTGAGCATTCAAATTTTCTAGATTAGTTTTTAGTGAAGGGTTTTGTAATTTCAAATTCTTAAGTTTATTAATTGCAAAACTCAATTTTTTTTCTTTTTCAGTCTCTGTTTTCATATATATATATTTATAATATTAAATTGAGTCTACGAAGTCTAGATAGGATAATTTTTGAACAAACTACATAAAGATTTATCAAACGCAATAAGGTTTTTGTCTATAGACGCGGTACAAAAAGCCAACTCAGGTCACCCTGGAATGCCCATGGGTATGGCCGATGTTGCTACAGTTTTATTTAGAAGTTTTTTAAGATTTAATCCCAATAATCCTAACTGGCTAAATAGAGATAGATTTGTTTTGTCTGCGGGTCATGGATCAATGTTATTGTATTCTTTACTTTATCTAACTGGATACAAAAGTGTTTCTATAAAGGATATTAAAAATTTTAGACAATTAAATTCAATTTGTGCAGGACACCCAGAATATCATCCTGGAACAGGAATTGAAACAACCACTGGTCCACTTGGGCAGGGTATTGCTAACTCTGTTGGATTTGCTGTAGCGGAAGAAATTCTTAAAAAAAAATTAGGTAAAGAAATAATTAATCATAAAACTTATGTTTTAGCAGGTGATGGTTGTTTAATGGAAGGCATAAGTCACGAAGCTATGAGTTTGGCTGGTCACTTAAAATTAAAAAATCTTATTATGCTTTTTGATAATAATTCAATTTCAATTGATGGACCAACAAGCTTGGCTGTATCTGATAATTATAAAAAAAGATTTGAAAGCTATGGTTGGGATTATATCTTAATTAATGGTCACAATGAAAAAGAAATATTTAATGCATTAAAAAAAGTTCAGAATGCAAAAAGACCTACTGTTATTTCATGTAAAACAAAAATTGGTTATGGGTCACCAAATAAATCTGGTAAATCATCTTCACATGGTAGTCCAATTGGGATAGATGAGATCAAACTTGTTAGAAAAACATTAAACTGGCAATATAAGCCTTTTGAAATACCCAAAAATATTTTAAACGAATGGAAAAAAACTGGCGATAAAGGAATTAAATTAGAAAAAAATTGGAATAAATTTTATAAAAGAAAAAAATTTATAATAGATAAAATATTAAATAATAATTTTTCTAAATCATTAAAAATCGAAAAACAAATTTCATTAAAAGAAAATAAAAGCCTAGCTACAAGAAAATCTTCTGAATTAGTTTTGAATGCATTAACTAAAGAGAACAATACTTTAATTGGAGGATCTGCTGATTTAGCTGGATCTAATAATACTAAAACTAAGTACCAAAAAATTATAAATTCTAACAATTTTAATGGGGATTATATTCATTATGGTGTTAGAGAGCATGCAATGTGTGGAATAATGAATGGTATTGCACTTCATAGTAAGTTCATCCCTTATGGAGGAACATTTTTAATATTCTCAGATTATTGTAAACCATCGATACGTCTATCAGCGCTAATGGGTCAAAGAGTTATATATGTAATGACACACGACTCTATTGGTTTGGGTGAGGATGGTCCAACCCATCAGCCAATAGAACAATTGTCCGGCTTAAGATCTATTCCAAACCTAAATGTTTTTAGACCTGCAGATAGAATGGAAACTATAGAATGTTGGGAATTGTCTCTAAAAAATTCAAATACACCCAGCATCTTATCATTGACTAGACAAAATCTTGATCCTATAAGAAAAAAATATTCAAACTTAAATAAATGCTCATTTGGAGCATACGAGGTTTTAAGAACAAATAAAAAGATCAACCTCACTATACTTGCTAGTGGATCCGAAGTTAATCTTGCAATTGAAACTAGCCACAAATTAGCCAAAGACAAAATATACTCTAAAGTAATATCTGTTCCATGCCATGATATTTTTGACAAACAGTCATCTTCTT
Organism: Candidatus Pelagibacter sp. PS_44; assembly: GCF_059417735.1. Taxonomy (NCBI): domain Bacteria; kingdom Pseudomonadati; phylum Pseudomonadota; class Alphaproteobacteria; order Candidatus Pelagibacterales; family Candidatus Pelagibacteraceae; genus Candidatus Pelagibacter; species Candidatus Pelagibacter sp. PS_44. The sequence goes on along the minus strand of NZ_CM182063.1, from coordinate 176,089 downwards.
ATAAGCAGAAAATACTTGGTGAAACAAAATTTAAAATATCTATTGAAGCTGCATCAACAGATTGTTGGAAGAAATATATTGGTACTGATGGTTTGACATTTGGAATAGAAACTTTTGGAAAAAGTGCGCCTTATAAAGAGATTTATAAATATTTTGGATTAACAGTTGAAAATATTTCAAAAAAGACAAAAAACCTTATAAAGAATAAGAAATGACATTAAAAGTTGGAATAAATGGAATGGGCAGAATTGGTAGAATGGTAATTAGAGCAATCATTGAAAGCCAAAACAAAAATATAGAAATTAAACATATAAACAACCGATCAAATGCAGAAGCAAGCTGTACACTAATAAAATATGACTCTGTTCATGGAAAATTTAACGCAGAGTTAGAATTTGATGAAAAGCATTTAATTATTAATAAAAATAAGATTACTTTTTCTCAACACTCAAATATTGAAGATATAAATTGGAAATCATATGGAGTTGATTATGTTTTTGAATGTACTGGAAAATTTAATTCAAAAGATAAATTATTAGCTCACCTTAAAAATGGCGCTAAAAAAGTTATAGTTTCAGCCCCATGTAAAGATGCAGATAAAACAATTGTATTTGGTGTTAACGAAAATATTTTAACAAATGATGACCAAATTATTTCGGCCGCTTCGTGTACTACTAATTGTCTGGCTCCTGTTGCAAATGTTTTAAATAATGATTTTGAAATTGAAAAAGGATTTATGACTACTATCCATGCTTTTACTAGTGATCAAAGAATTTTAGATAATTCTCATAAAGATCCAAGAAGAGCAAGATCTGCCAGTCAATCAATAGTTCCAACTTCTACAGGTGCCTCAAAAGCAATTGGTGAAATTATACCTGCTTTAAAAGGAAAACTTGAGGGTGTAGCTATGCGAGTGCCTACACCAAATGTTTCCTTAATAGAATTAGTTTTTTGTACTAAAAAAGAAATAAGTAAAGAAATCATCAATATGGCATTTACAAATGCAGTGAAGAAACAAACAAAAAAAGTTTTAGAAGCAACATCAGAAAAATTAGTATCCATTGATTTTAATCACAATTCAGCTTCTGCAATCGTTGATCTTTCCTTGACTAATGTTGTGGGTAAAAATATGGGTAAGATTTCTGCGTGGTATGATAATGAATGGGGCTTTTCAAACAGAATGTGTGATATAGCAGAATATCTTCATAAAAACTCTTAATGAAAAGTATAAAGGACCAGGCTGATCTTAATCAAAAAAATATATTACTTAGGTTGGATTTAAATGTTCCATTAGAAAATGGAGCAATTACTGATACCACCAGAATTGATAAAATATTACCAACAATTAAATATTTATTAGAAAAAAATGCAAAAATAATAATACTTTCACATGTTGGTAGACCCAAAGGTAAAGTTGTTAAAGAACTATCCCTTGAACCTATATGTGAAGATCTAAAAATCAAATTAAAAACTGATATTAAATTTATAACTAAAAACATTCGAGAAATAAATTCAACTGATCTTTTTAAAAATCAAAATGAAAAAATTGTGATACTTGAAAATCTTAGGTTTTATGAAGAAGAAGAAAAAAATGACAACGCTTTTGCTAAACATTTGGCAAGTTTAGCTGATATTTATGTTAATGATGCATTTTCATGTTCTCACAGAACGCATGCCTCGATTTTTGAAATAACAAAATTTATTACCTCATATTCAGGTCTCCAATTTGACTTAGAAATTGAAGCATTAACTAAGATTACTTCTGAAATTAAGAAGCCTATTACTTGTATAATTGGTGGCTCTAAAATTTCTTCTAAAATTAATATTATAAAAAATTTAATCCCGAAGTTTGATAATATTATAATAGTTGGAGGAATGGCCAATAATATACTTAAATACCTAGATCATGAAATTGGAAAATCTCTTCAAGAGGATAATTGTCATCAAATCATTGAAGGAATATTTTCTTTATCAAAAAAAGAAGATTGCAAGATACTTTTTCCAGAAGATGTTGTGGTTGGAAAAAATTTAAATGGCGATCCAGCAGTAAAAGAATTAAAGGATATTTCTAAAGATGACTTAATTTTAGATATTGGTCCTAAATCAATAAAAACTATCAATAACTTAATAGATAAAAGTAACACTATCCTTTGGAATGGACCTGCGGGTTATTTTGAAAACCCTAATTTTGCTAAAGGAAGTATTCAGATTGCAAAAAAAATTGTCGAAAAAAATAATAATAATACAATTTATTCTGTAGCAGGTGGAGGTGATACTGTTTTACTATTAAATACTATCGATGCAGTTAATTCTTTTAATTTTGTCTCAACCGCAGGTGGAGCTTTTTTAGAATATCTTGAAGGAAAAGAGCTTCCTGGTATAAAAGCTCTTAACTAATATGTCAGAACTAAACAAAATAGCACTTAAAATACTGTCAAATGGCAAGGGCATCCTTGCTGCAGACGAAAGTAATGGCACTATGACAAAAAGACTGGATTCTGTTGCAGTTCCTTCAACTCCAGAAAATAGATTATTATTTAGAGAGACACTTTTTACCTCAGAAGCAATGAAAAAATTTATTGGTGGGGTTATTTTATATGATGAAACAATTAAACAAATTTCTAATTCTAACAAAGCTATACCAGAATTAATCTCTGCAACAGGTGCCGTTCCTGGAATTAAAGTTGATACTGGAGCAAAAGTTATGGCAAATTCTACTGAAGAAAAAATTACAGAAGGTCTTGATGGTTTAAGAGAAAGATTGAAAGAATATTATAAATTAGGGGCAAGATTTACAAAATGGAGAGGTGTTTATAATATTACAAAAAAGCACCCAAGCGAATTATCTATTCATTCAAACGCACATGCTCTTGCAAGGTACTCAGCCTTGGTTCAAGAATGTGGAATGGTGCCAATAGTAGAACCAGAAGTTTTAATGGATGGTGATCATTCAGCTGAAGACTGTTTTAACAAAACTTCAAAAGTTCTTAAAAAATGTTTTGAGGAGTTAATGCTCCATAATATTGACTTCAGTGGAATAATTTTAAAACCTAATATGATTTTAGCAGGAGCTAGTTCAAATAATAAAATATCAAATGAGGAAACAGCTAAACTTACTCTAAAATGTCTTAAAGAAAATGTACCAACTGAAGTGCCTGGTATTGCATTCCTATCAGGAGGTCAGACAGAGGTTGAGGCAACAGAAAATTTAAATTTAATAAATAAGCACAATGATACAAATTTTATCATGACCTATTCGTATGGAAGAGCCTTACAACAAAGTGCTCTTAAATTCTGGTCAAAAGATATTAAAAATATTGAAGGCACACAAAACGTATTTAATCATAGAGCAAACATGTGTACATTAGCAGCTCAAGGGAAATGGTCATCTGAACTTGAGTCTCAATAAAAAAAATACAAAGTTTATATATTTAATTTCACCAAATAAAATAGAAGAAGATGAATTTTATACAAATTTATCATTAGTATTAAAATCAAGAAAAGTTAGCTATTTTCAATTGAGACTAAAAAAAGAAACAATCAAAAATAAACTTATTATTGGAAAAAAAATTCGAACAATATGTAAGAAGTACAAAGTAAAATTTTTAGTGAATGATGATCCAATGATTGCAAAAAAACTGAATGCAGATGGTTGTCATTTGGGCCAAAGCGACACGAGTATTGCTAAGGCGAGAAAACTATTCAAGAATAAGATTATTGGTGTTACCTGTCATAATTCAATAAAATTAGCAAAAAAAGGAATTTTGGATGGGGCTGATTATTTAGCGTTTGGTGCGTTTTACTCAACTCAAACTAAAAAAGTTAAATATAGAGCTAATTTGAGAATACTGAAATCTATAAAAAAGATAACTACCTTACCGGTTGTTGCCATTGGTGGTATAAAGTTGAATAATTACAAAAAACTCTTATTGAATAAAGCTAACTTTTTAGCTATTTCAGGCTACATTTGGCACAATAAAAAATATAAACCTTTAGAAGCTATTAAAAAATTAAAATGAAAATATACGCAAGTGAAATTAGAGTCGGGATGCTAATAGAATATAAAGATGATCTTTGGCAAGTTTTAAAAACTCAGCATGTAAAACCTGGAAAAGGTGGTGCTTTTGCACAAGTTGAAATGAAAAGTGTAAATAAAAATACAAAATTAAATGAAAGATTTAGATCAAGTGAATCTGTTGAAAAGGCTTCATTAGATGAAACAAAATTTAATTATCTTTATGGGGATGAAACAGATTATTATTTTATGGATCCTAAATCTTATGAGCAAATTAATATTAAAAAAGAAACAGTAGGTGAAAAAGGTAAAATGTTAACAGAAAACTTAGAGGTTAATATAAGTTTCTATAATGAAAAACCTTTAGCAGTAGAGTTGCCTAATCAAGTAACCTGTACTATTGAGACAACTGATGTTGCTCTAAAAGGGCAAACAGTTTCTTCTTCTTATAAGCCTGCAACATTAGATAACGGAGTAAATATTCAAGTACCACCCTTCATTGAAAGTGGTGACAAAATCATAGTTGATACTCGAACTATGGAATACATAAAAAAGATATAATTCTTATGCAATCTATATCGGCCAATCTAAACGTTATGATTAAAGCTGCTGAAAAAGCATCTAGAGCTTTAATTAGAGATTTTGGAGAAATAGAAAAATTGCAGGTTTCAATTAAGGGCCCTACTGACTTCGTGTCAAATGCTGATCTTAAAGCTGAAAAAATAATTATAGAAGAATTAAAAAAAGCAAGACCTTACTATTCTATTATCAGTGAAGAGGATGGTTCTGAAAGCAATAAAGACAAAGATCATACTTGGATCATAGATCCTATTGATGGTACTACAAATTTTTTACATGGTGTTCCTCACTTTGCAATATCTATAGCCTTAAAATATGGTAATGAAATTATTTCAGGTTTAATTTATGACCCAATTAAAGATGAAATGTTTTATGCTGAAAAAGACAATGGTGCTTTCTTTAATAATCAAAGGATAAGAGTATCCAAAAAAAAAGAGCTTAATAGCTGTTTGTTTGCGACAGGGGGTGTGGCTAAAAATGAGGTCAACTTACCTTTAAGAAAATCTGGAAGTGCTGCTTTAGATATTGCCTATGTTGCAGCTGGTAGATACGATGGTTATTTTCAAAATGACCTTAATTTATGGGATATAGCAGCGGGTATAATATTGGTGAAAGAAGCAGGTGGAATGATTAATGAAATTGACCTTTCACAAAATAAAAATATACAAATCAGAGCTTCGAGCATGGCAATTAACGACAAAATGCTTGAAAAATTAAAGAACTTTTAATTGTTTTATAGAAATCTTTTGCTATAAGTCTCGATATGAAAAAAGACATACACCCAGACTACCACACAATTACAGTAGAAATGACTGATGGAACTCAATTTGAGACAAGATCAACTTGGGGAAAACAGGGAGAAGTTTTAAGATTAGAAATAGATCCAAAATCACATGCTGCTTGGACAGGTGGAAAACAAAAATTGATGGATAAGGGTCGTGTTAGTAAGTTTAATAAGAAATTCCAAAACTTCAGATCAGAAAAAAAAGATTAAATGTCAAACGTACCTTTGATGCCAATGGCAACAGCTGTTTGGCTTGTAGAAAATACTACACTTACATTCAAACAAATTGCCAAATTTTGCAATTTACATGAGGTTGAAGTTCAAGGTATTGCTGACGGTGAAGTTGCAAAAGGAATCATGGCTTACAATCCCATAATATCTGGCCAACTTACGAGAGAGGAAATTGAGTTAGCTTCAAAAGATGAAAATAAAGAATTGCAGATAAAAAATACTGATATTGAAATTTCAACTGAGGATAAAAAAATTAAAAAATATATTCCATTATCAAAAAGACAGGATAAGCCAGACTCGGCTTTGTGGTTAATTAAACATCATTCTTTGCTAAAAGACTCTCAAATTGCAAAATTAGTTGGAGTAACTAAAGCTTCAGTTACAGCGATAAAGAATAAAAGTTATTGGAATTATAATAACTTAAATCCAAAAGATCCTGTGGCTTTAGGACTATTCTCTCAAAAAGATTTGGTTGAAGCTATAGAAAAAGCTGAAAGACGAATTAAAAGAGAGAAAAAAGAAAAGGAGAAGGCAAAGTTAGCTAGGGAAGTCTCAAACATTGAATAATTTTAATAGACAGTAAAATTATATAATGTTAGTTAAACACACTTAAAATTTATGAAAATAGAAGTTAAAGATAATAATATTGAACAAGCTCTAAGAGTTTTAAAAAGAAAATTACAACGTGATGGCTTTTTTAAAGTAGTAAAATTAAAGAGTGTTTACGAAAAACCCTCTGAAAAGAAAAAAAGAATTCTACAAGAGAATATTAAAAGAGTTAAAAAGCTTAATAAGCTTAAAAATAGAATTTAAATATACCGCGGGGTGGAGCAGTCTGGTAGCTCGTCAGGCTCATAACCTGAAGGTCGGCGGTTCAAATCCGTCCCCCGCAACCAAATTTTTGATAAATTATAAAAAATAACTAATCTTAATAATTTTCATTAAGATATAAATAATGCTTAAAAAATATAAATAAAAAATATTACTTTTTTTCTTTATTAAATTTTCTACTCCTGGATATTTTATTAATGTAAAAAATATAATGAGTATCATTGGCTCATAATATTTATGATAAATGGTATTTTGTATATTAGAAATTATTATCAAAGATAATAAAAAAAAATTATTTAGATTTAAAGAGGCAATATATGCGATAAAACCTATAAAAAAAAATGATCCTATATAAAAAAAATAATTATTGTTAAAGAGTAGGTTTGATAAAATTAAAAATACACCACCACCAGTATAGTTTATTTGATAGCTAAAAAAATACACTAAACATGCTAAAAAAAAAATTAATAATTTAAAGTTTTTAAATAAAAAATTTTTGAAGTAATTAAATGTATCGCCCATAATTAGTAATGGTGATAAATGAAAAAAAATTATCGAACTAATAATCATTATTTTATCAGAAAAATTAAAACTAAAACTAATACTTTCTTTGTCTAAACCCGGGGTCTTTCCTGCTGTTAAAAAATTTACGTCTAAAATAAAAATATAATATAAAATTGGCAGTGATGCTAAAAAATTAAATATTATTAAAAAAATTAATTTTTTAAATCCAAATTCTTTTAAAAAAAAGAAAAAAAAGTATGGAAAAAAAATTGAAAAATTTGGACTTATATATGATGATACTACAAGTGAAGCACAAGTATACCAAGTGTACTTAGGATTATTAGTTTTTCTAAATTTTAAAAAAAAATATATTGTTAAAACAAAAAAAATTAAACCTGGTAGTCTGCTATCTGGCCAAATTGCTAAAGATCTAAAAGTTGGAGACAAAAAAATAATTAAGGATAGTAGAAGGAGATAATTATAATTAATATTAGTAAACAATAATTTTAGACATTGATAAAAAATTATTATTAATGAAATACAAAGGTGCAAATGAATAAGTCTAATTTGATTGAGATCAAATCCTAAATCTAAAAATAATGATAAAAATATTACGTATACTGGTGAGTGTCGATGCCCATAACTATCAAAATTTAAAAATGTGTAAGTAAAGTTGTTTGAGAAGTCATTTATTGGCTCTCTATTACTACTAATCCAATCATTGTACGATCCATAGTTTAAGTTTTCACCATAAGTAAAACCAATTATAAGAGTTAAATAAAAAAAAAGAGAAAGAAAGATTTTATTTAAAGAAAAAACTTTATATTGCACTATTGTTAATTTTAAATTTAGATTTTTTGCTATCAACCAAAAAAGCTTTAACCGTTTCTTTGGTAAGTTGATCGAATGTTTTTCCGAAATTCTCTATTTTTTCAATAGTTGATGGAGGAATAGTGATAATATGACAACCTAACTGTTTTGCTTGTAGATAATTATAAGGCTCTCTAACACTAGCCCAAAGTATCTCAACATTTTTAAACTTTTTTGCCATCACTATACTTTTTTTAAATTCTGGTACTGGATCTTTACCGGTGTCACCTGCTCTACCAGCAAATATCGAAATTATAACTTTAGTTTTCTTATTAATTAATTTCAGAATTTTTTCTGTCTGTTTAGCGCTATATACTGCTGTAATATTAAGTTTAATATTTAAACTATTAAGCTCTTTAATAATCTTGCCCATAAAAATACCTCTAGAATTAGCCACTGGCACTTTTACATAAACATTTTTTCCCCAGGTATTGATCTGAAGAGCTTGTTGCTTCATTTGTTTATATTCATCAGCAAAGACTTCTAAAGAAACAGGTTTGTTATTACAAATTTTTAGTATTTTCTTCGAATAAGATTTGTAATCTTTTGCTCCTGCCTTTCTCATTAAACTTGGATTAGTTGTAAATCCCTTAACTATTTTTTTTTTATTAAATTTTTTTATTTGATTTAATTCTGCAATGTCACAAAATATTTTTATTGTCATTAGTCTTAAAGGTTTTTAGTTATATCTTCAGTCATCTTTTTTGCATCAGCAAATAGCATTAAAGTATTTTCTTTATAAAATAGGTCATTATCAATTCCAGCATATCCAGGAGATAAACTTCTTTTTACAAATAATACAGACTTACATTTTTCAACATCTAATACTGGCATTCCATAAATTGGGCTTTGAGGGTCAGTTTTTGCAACTGGATTTGTTACATCATTTGCCCCAATTACAAATGCAACATCTGCATTAGCAAAATCATTATTAATTTCTTCAAGTTCAAAAACCTCATCGTAAGGAACGTTTGCCTCAGCTAACAATACATTCATATGTCCCGGCATTCTTCCTGCTACAGGATGAATTGCATAAGTCACTTTAATATCATTTTTCTTTAAGGTATCTACCATCTCTCTTAGTGCATGTTGTGCTTGGGCTACCGCCATACCATAACCTGGAACAATTATAACTGATGACGCATTTTTCATTAAAAAGGCTGCATCTTCAGCATTACCACTCTTAACAGGTTTTTGTTCTTTATTTCCAGATGATGCAGATTGTTCTGTTGCACCAAATCCTCCTAAGATTACATTAAAGAAAGAGCGGTTCATACCTTTGCACATTATGTAAGATAAAATTGCACCTGAAGATCCAACAAGAGCTCCTGTTATAATCAATGCAGTATTTTCTAAAGTAAAACCAATTCCTGCAGCAGCCCAACCAGAGTATGAATTTAACATAGATATTACTACTGGCATGTCTGCCCCACCAATAGGGATAATTAATAAAAATCCTATTAAAAATGAAACAGCTATTAATATCCAAAAGAAATTAGAGGACTGGGATGAGCATAATAAGTAAGTTAAAACTATTATTGAGATTAACAATAAGGCATTAACAAAATGCTGCCCTTTAAAAGTAATTGGTGAACCTGACATTATTCCTTGAAGTTTTAAAAAAGCAATTATTGAACCTGAAAATGTTATGGCACCAACTGCGGCTCCAATTGACATTTCAATTAAGCTTGCAAGTTTAATGGCACCTAATGATCCTAGATTAAATGCCTCCGGATTTAAGAAAGCTGAAATAGCAACAAAAACTGCTGATAGTCCAACTAAGCTATGAAATCCCGCTACTAATTCTGGCATAGCAGTCATTGGTATCTTGTAGGCTATGAATGCCCCTATAAGTCCTCCAACCAGTAAAAAAATTAATACGTAAATTAGTCCACTAGAGAAATTTCCAACAGATAAAAAAGTAACAGCGATAGCTATCACCATTCCCAAGATTCCAAAAAAATTACCTTGTCTTGATGTTTCTGGTGATGAAAGACCTCTTAATGCTAAGATAAACAAAACTCCTGAAACTAAATAAAATATTGCTGATAAATTTGCTGACATAATTATTTATCTTTCTTCTTTTTTTTATACATTTGAAGCATTCTTTGAGTGACCAAAAATCCTCCAAATATATTAATAGCAGCAAGAGATATTGCCAAAAATCCAAGTATATTTGAGATTGTAAAAACATTGTCTACACTTCCTGCTAAACCTGCAATTATAGCACCCACAATAATTACTGATGATATTGCATTAGTCACTGACATTAGTGGTGTGTGTAAAGATGGAGTTACACTCCATACAACATAATAGCCAATGAAAATTGATAAAATAAATATGCTTAATCTAAATATAAAAGGGTCTATTTCCATAATTCTATTTTATTAAAGTTTTTTCAATTATTTCATCTTCTAAATTAATATTAATCTTTTTATTTTCTTTATCATATAAATTTGAAACAAAGTTAAATACGTTTTTTGAATATAAGTTTGAAGCTGAAACAGGCAGTTTATTTAAAATATTTGTTTCACCCATAATCTTTACTCCTTTTTTAATTACAATTTTATCAACCTCGGTAAACTCTGAATTTCCACCTTGAATCGCAGCTAAATCATAAATAACAGATCCTGATTGCATATTATCAATCATGGAACCTTTAATGATTAATGGAGCTTTTTTTCCCGGTATTAAAGCAGTACATATCACAATATCAATTTTCTTTAAAGTTTCAGCTAAAAGATCTTCTTGTTTTTTTTTGAATTCTTCTGAAGCTTCCTTTGCATAGCCACCTTCAGTTTCAAGATTTTCAGAGCCTTCTACTGTTAAAAATTTTCCACCTAAACTTTCAACTTGCTCTTTTGATGCCATTCTTACGTCTGTTGCAAATACGATTGCACCCATTCTTTTTGCAGTTGCAATTGCTTGAAGACCCGCAACACCCGCACCAACCACCAATACTTTTGCTGCTGGAATAGTACCAGCTGCTGTCATCATCATTGGAATTGCTTTTTCAAAATTTGCAAACGACTCGATCACCGCCTTATAACCGGCAAGGTTAGCTTGAGATGAAAGTATATCCATTGATTGAGCCCTGGTAATTCTTGGCAACATTTCTAAAGAAAAAACATTAATATTTTTTTTAGATAAATTTTCTATTTTTTCTTTATTAGCATAAGGATTGAATACTCCAATAAGGGTTTGGTTTTCTTTTAAATTTGAGAGGTTTTCATCAGATAATAAGCTTAACTGAATAATAATATTAGCTTTACTTAATATTTCTGTTTCGTTAGAAGAAATTTCAACACCCAAATCTTTATACTCACTATCTTTAAAGCCTAAGTGTTCACCATACTTAGTGGTCAAAGAAATTTCAAAACCAAGAGCTATATATTTTTTTGCAATCTCAGGAGTAATTGCAATTCTTCTTTCAATTTTTTTATTTTCTAAAACTGAAGCGATTCTCATAAGAGAACTTTATAACAAGAATATTGCCATTAAAACTAAAACACCTATAACAGCGACAGTTCCCCACAAGACAAATTTTGTGAAGTTATTCCAGGTATTTTTATGGTCTTGGTTATCCATAAAAACTACTTTTGTCTTGCTTTAAATTTTGGATTTGTTTTATTAATTATATAAACTCTACCTCTTCTTCTAACTAATTTAGAATTAAGGTCTCTTTTTTTAAGTGATTTTAACGAGCTTTTAATTTTCATAATATTTTTTTATAGCCGGCAATGTCCTACTCTTCCGTGTCTTAAGACAAAGTACCATTGGCGCTGAAGGGCTTGACTTCCGAGTTCGGAATGGGATCGGGTATTACCCCTTCGCAATAATCACCGGCAAAAGAGTTATATCCAAAATAAAGATATTGTAAACAAGGAATTGTAATCTTTTTTTAGTTATTTTTAACAATATTCTTCACATAATCCTCGAGGTTAATTTTTCCAAACAATTTATGAACTTTATTTGATAAATTCATATTTGTTAAAGCTGAGGCATATCTTTCACCTTTTCTAGGTGGCAGTAATTTAATTTTAACATTAAATAACTTTGCAACTTCAATAATTGTATAACTTTTTCTATTAGATATACTGTAGTGCTTACACTGATTTTTTTTCCATACATAGTAACAGGCTTCAACAGTATCGTTGATATGTGTAAATCTTCGAGATTGTGATCCTGGCTTAACAACTGTTAATGGTAATTCTTTTTTAAACTGATTTTCAAATATTCCTATTACTGTAGACATTGGTCCTGTTTTTATTTGACCTGGTCCATAAACATTATAAAAATATAATATTTCAAATTTAAAATTAAACCATTTTTTTAAATTCTCTAATAATTCTAAATTTTTGGCTTTAGTAAATGCATATGGAGATAAATTTTTATCATTTCCTTTATCGCCAATACTTGCTGATGTTGCTGAATACACAAGTTTTATTTTATTTAAAAGGCAGAAATTAAATACTTCATGAGAACCAATATTATTAGAGTCGATGCAATCATTCATATTTAAAAAGCTTTGATAAATTCTAGAAAACTCACCTAAATGAAATATGGTTTTTATTTTATTAATTTCTTTTTTTAATATTTTTTTAATATTCTTTGTATTTCCTCTAATGTATTTAACTCTATTATCATCTATATGATTTTTTATTTTACCTGTAGAGTAATTATCTATACTTATAATTTTAAATTTTGTTCTTTTAAGTAATAAAGCAATTAAATTGGAACCAACAAATCCAGCTCCTCCTGTTACAATAAGAATATTTTTCATTAAACTTCCTTAATTTCTTTTTTAAATGACAAGTAGGTATCTAATATTGATTTTTTTAGGTCAATTTTGCTTTTCCATCCAAATTTTTTTGCTAAGGATATGTCCATAACCTTTCTTTTAACTCCATTGGGTTTCGTTAAATCATATTTAATATTAATTTTCTTGTGTGGTAAAATGGTTTTTGCAATTAATTTTGCATAGTATTCAATTGTAAAATCTTTACCAGTTCCAATATTGATAAGTGTTGGTTTTTTCTTTTTATTCATAAAATAAACACAAGCATTAGCAATATCATCAACATGAACAACTTCTCTTTTTGCTTTACCATTGCCCCACAAAACAAGAGAATTGATTTTACTATTTTTAAGTTTATGAATTTTTCTAATCAACGCAGGAAAAAAGTGAGAACTTAGCTCATCATAATTATCGTTCGGACCAAAAGTGTTAGTTGGCATCAAGCAAATATAGTTTGTTTTATATTGTAAATTGTAACTTTCACATAGTTTTACTCCAGCAATTTTTGCTATAGCATACGCATCATTTGTTGGCTCAAGTTCACCTGTTAACAAATAACTCTCTTTTATAGGCTGTTTACAATTTTTAGGATAAATACAACTTGAGCCTAAAAATATCAGATTTCTAACTCCTGAAAGATAAGCACCATTTATAACGTTAGATTGTATTATTAGATTTTCATATAAATAATCTGCTTTATATTTTTTATTAGAATATATTCCACCAACTTTTGCTGCTGCTAAAAAAATAAAAGCTGGTTTATTTTTTTTTAAAAATTTAAGAACTTTTGATTGATTAATAAGATTTAATTTTTTTTTACTTGCTACTAGAATATTATTGTATCCTTTTTTTTTCAACTCTCTTACAATTGCACTTCCAACAAGGCCATTATGTCCAGCTACATAAATTTTGGAATTTAAATTTATCACTTCAATAAATTACTTAACTCTTCACTCACCATTTCTTTCACAAGTTTGATGGTATTATATTTAGGTTTCCAATTTAATTCTTTTCTGGCTTTACTTGAGTCACCAAGTAAAGTGTCTACTTCTAACGGTCTAAAATATTCTTTATCACATTCTATAAAACAATTTCCTTTTTCATCATAACATTTTTGATGAATTCCCTTGCCCCTCCAGTAGTATTTTATATTTAGCTCTTTAAGTGATAAATTAATAAAATCTTTTACTGAATATTGTTTTCCTGTTGAAATTATATAATCATCAGGTATTTTTTTTTGTAACATTTTCCACATTGCTTCTACATAGTCTTTTGCATGACCCCAATCTCGTTTAGCATCTAAATTACCTAGAAATAATTTCTTTTGTTTTTTTAATTTTATTCTACATAAGGCCATGATTATTTTTTTTGTAACAAAGGTTTCACCTCTAACTGGGCTTTCATGATTAAATAATATTCCATTACAAGCAAAAATATTAAAGGCTTCTCTATAGTTAACAGTTATCCAGTGTGCATAAACTTTTGCAACACCATAGGGACTTCGAGGATAAAAAGGTGTTTTTTCTGTTTGAGGTATTTGAACAACTTTTCCAAACATTTCAGACGTGCCAGCTTGATAAAATTTAGTTTTTTTTTCAAGACCATGAAACTTAATTGCTTCTAAAATTCTTAAAGCACCAAGTCCATCAGCATTGGCTGTATATTCAGGAACTTCAAACGACACTGCTACATGTGATTGTGCGGCAAGATTATAAATTTCATCAGGTTTAATATTTTTAATTATTGATGATACAGAAATAGCATCAGTTAAATCACCATAATGTAAAATTAATTTTCTTTTTTTCTCATGAGGATCTTGGTAAAGGTGATCTATTCTACCAGTGTTAAATGAAGAAGATCTTCTTTTTACACCATGAACTATATAATTTTTTTTTATTAAAAATTCAGCAAGATAAGAACCGTCTTGGCCTGTAATTCCAAATATTAAAGCTATTTTTTTTTTCATTTTTTTTTAAAAAATTTTTTGCTTATTGCAAAACACTCATTTTTAAATTCTAAAATATTATTTTTAATTTTGATTTGTTTCATGAGTTTGTTATTATTTAATGTAAAACTATCATTATTAAAACTATTTTTTATATTAATAACTTTAATTTTTTTTGTATTGTAAAAATTTAACCAAGCAATCAATTGGTATATATAGATTTTCTTACCTAAAGATATATTAAATATTCCAAAAGAATTTTTTTTAATCAATTCATAAACAATTTGATTAAATTTGCTAATAGAAATGAAATCTTTATATATTTTCTTTTTATTATTATAAATATAACCTTTTTTTGCCATTTCAAAAAAAATATCACTAAAAGTATTATGAAGTTTTCTTTTATTTTTATTTGGTAAACTAATAATATTAGAAATCCTTAAAATTAAAAGCCTTGCTCCAAGTATCTTATTTACTGAAGCTTCAGATATAACTTTATTAATTGAATAGTTACAATTTGGTTCTTTTTTATCTAGTTCTTTAATATTATATTTAGGTTTAAAAATTTTTCTAGTACTTAACATAACCAATTTAGTCTTTAAATTTATAATTTTTTTAGCAATTATAAAATCATTATCATTTTTATTAGTGTATTTATTTTTTACAAATTTTTGATTGGATGTACAATTAATGATAATATCAAAATTATTTATATATTTTTTTTTTAGAAAACTTTCAAAACTAATTCTGTAAATATTTATTTTCCTACTTTTAAAGTAATTGAATAAGTTTTTGCCAATAAGTCCGTTTTGACCAATAATTAATATTTTTTTTTTCATTTTATAAAAAAATAAATAATATTTGTTAATAAGTAATCCAAATTCTTCGCATGATTTATTCTATTTTTATCAAAAAAATATTGAACATAATCATGAGCTTGTTTACGTCTTTTCCACCATGCAAATGATAAAAATCGAAAATTGGATGAAATCATACCTGGAGATTGTCTATAGTAGGTTAGATTTTTATCTAGAATATTAAAATCTTTTTTAATATATTTTAGATATAAACCAATTCTAAAATCCATCCAAATATCAGGAAATAAATTGAAATTTATTTTACTAAACATTTTAATAAAGTCATCTCTTTTTATTGCAATGCAACTTTGAGGTGGGATATATGCCCAATAATTGGAAATAATTTTTTTTTTATTTTTAATGAATTTTAATTCATTTTTATATTTATAAATAGGTAAATCAAACAATGAGGATATTTTTTTATTTTTTATAAAAAAATTGGTTATGAATTTTATTTTATTTTTTTTGAAAAAATCATCACTATCTAATAAAAATAAAATTTCACCCTTACTTTTTTTAAAAGCTCTGTAAAATGCATTCATTTGATTATAACAACCATAACTTCCTCTTTTTTTATTTTTTATAATTTTGATATTTTTGTATTCATTCAACTTTTTTATTGAATTATCTGATGAAGCATCATCGTGGACTATTATTTCAGTATTTTGATAGTTTTGTTTTTTTATAGAGTCGATGCATTCTTTTAAATACTGCTCATTATTATAATTAGCAATTAATATTGACACTTTTACATTGTCAGTTTTTCTAATTTTTTTTAACATAAATATATTCAAATGTTTTTCTAAATGGCATCTTAGTTTTATATATTTGAATAAAACTATTCATTATAAGAAGATTATTAATATCTCTGAAAGTATAATTTTTGATAATCATGTTATCATAATGGTGTTCAAATATTATCATGTCTACTAATTGAATTTTTTTTTTAAGACCTTTTAAAACTTCATACTCATAACCCTCTGTATCAATCTTAAGCAAAGAAATTTTATTTATATTATTCAAATTCATGTAATTTTCTAACGTTGTAATTTCTACTTTTATGATTTTATATTTTTTTTTTTACTAAAAAAATTTAATAAATTAAATTTTTTCTTAAAATATGATGACTCTTCATCTATTGCCTTCATCGTAGAAGAGGAGCTCTCTTCAAATTGTTTAAAGTTAATCTCTTTATTTTCATTACCAAGTCCAATATTTTCTATTATTATATCTGTTTTATTAAACTTTTTTATGTAATGTTCTTTAATATTTTTTAATTTAAGAAAATTTATTGGACTTGGCTCAAATGAAATAATTTTTTTAACATTCATATTATTAAGAAATAACTTTATAGACTCACCTTTATGTGCCCCCACATCAAGCAATATATCTATTTTAGTTAAATTTTTTTTTGATAAAAATTTGATAATTTTTATTTGATGAAAAAAATCAAAAAAACTTAAAAGTAGTATAATTAATTTTTTAATCATTAGCTCTATTACTAAAAATTATTTTTCCATACTTCGTATATACTTTTTGTCCTTCAGGGCTACAATCTTCTCTTGAATTTAAACATTTGTTATACTCGGATATATGTCCTTCCATTTGTTTTTGAATACGAAAAATATTGTTGTCTAAATTATAAAAAGTTTCTTGTAATGGTTTGTACTTATAAAGATTAACCTCTTTAACTATTCTATTAATATTTCTTATATTAAAGACTAGCGCAGTAAGTATGAGTAAAATAATAACTGATTTAATGTAATATTTGTAGTTTACATTGTTTATGTCAAGCTTTAAGCAAATGGGTATGAAAATTAGTAAAGCAATAATGCAATAACCACCATATCTTAATGCAGGGTGATTATAAAACCACTCCACTCCTAAAATCATTATAATTATATATATTAAATAAAAAAATTTATTAATTTTTTTATTTTTAACTTTAAAAAGGTGTCTTTTAAAAAAAAATACTACAATAAAAACTGTTACTATCAAGCCTAAAATAAAATCACTAACTTTATTAAAAAAATAAAGATCTATCCAATTTTTAACCCAGTTAAACCCCTGAATGTACTCTGAAGGATTTGATACTTTAGATGTTGGTGTGAGGCCGGCTTTTGACCATAGTTCATAGTGGTTATTCATTCTAATAACCTGTTCTTTGGCTATGCCCCAATCAAAATTATCAAAACAAGTAAAGTTTAAAGGATATATAATACATCCTGTATTTATAAAGTATGTGAATAAAGTAAAAAATAACATTAACAAAAATATAGAAAAAAATCTATTTATAAATAAAAAACTTATTGTCTGAATATACGTTTGGTTTTTTGACTTTACAAATAATAATAGAGGTATAAAAAAAACTGCATACAGTATGTAAAATGCTTTCAAAGATATTATAAGTGCTGCTAACAAATATAAATTAAATAAATCTTCACTTTTAATTCTCTTAAGATTTATAAAAATCATTAATTCAATTATTAATAAAAATATTAAAATTTGTGCTGATCTATCTGTTCCATGTTCTGCAATTCTATAAAAAAATATGTTAATAAAAATTATTGAAAATAAACTTAGATAATTTGTGACATTTATTTTTTTTTTTTTAAATTTAAATATGAAAAAAAATTATCAATTTTTTTTAATAATATTATATTTGCAAAACCTAAAATATAAATAGATCCTAAATGAAATAAGTAATATTTTGCATGAGGCAAATAAAAAAATGAGTTTAAATAAAATATTGAAGAAGGAGTTCTAAAACCATGGTTAAATTGCCCAACACCAATATAAAAACTTTGTTGTGTTAGATAGTATGTGTATGGAAAATGATAATATGGAAAATCATCATGATTTTTATATAAAAACAAAGAACTAGAAATTAAACAAAATATTAAAATTGTTAAAATAAATTCTTTTTTATAACTTAAAAAATTTTTAAACAGTTTTAGGAAAGATAAAATTAGACCAAATATGATTAATAAAATATTATGAATTTCTGAATGAGCTAATAAAAAATTGCTTAGATAAGAGTATAATAATAAGACAAATATACCGAATAATCCTGCATATCCCAAATTAGTTGAGGATATTTTTTTTTTGAATATTTCTAAAAAAAAGAGTCCATATCCTAATATAGAAATAAGAATTAAAAAATAATAGGCTATTAATACAAGTAAATTGCTCACTAAAATTTCTTATAAAGTAATTTAGATTGAATAACAGTAATTTCCCTGTATTTATGGATTTCTAAAATAGTAAGTATCTATTATGCATAATATTACCTTAATAATTCCAGCAAAAAATGAAGCTGAAAGCCTTCCTTCAGTTTTAAATGAATTAAAACAATATCCTTATAAAATTGATGTTATTTTGCATTCAACAGATAGTGAAACAATTCAATCCATTAAAAATTATGATGTTAATATAATTTATCAAAAAAATTTTGGCTATGGTGATGCACTAATTCACGGTATCAACCAATGTAGAACTGAATATTTTTGCATCTTCAATGCAGATGGTTCTTTTAATCCATTAGAAATTGATAAAATGTACAAAACCCTAGATACTAAAGAATTAGATTTTATATTTGCATCCAGATATGATGTTAATTCTGGAAGTGATGATGATACACTCTTAACACTGATTGGTAATTATATTTTTACTTATATCGGTAAAATATTTTTTAGACTAAATATAAGCGACATTTTATATACCTTTGTAATTGGTAAAACTGAACAAGCTAAAAAGTTACATCTTGATCAAAAAAACTTTTCTTTTTGTGTTGAACTTCCAATAAAAGCAAAAAAAATGGAAATGAAATTAGGGAGTACAAATTCTTATGAAAGAAAAAGAATTGCAGGTAAAAAAAAAGTTAATGCTTTTAAAGATGGTTTTTTAATTTTAAAATATATGATTAGTTTATATTTCAAAAAATAATAAAATTTATATCAAATGAAAATTGCAATAATTCCAGGTGCTTTTTTTCCTGACCCAGGTGGTGCTCAAGTTCAGGCTCATAATTTATCAAATATTTTTAATAAAAAAAAAATTCAATCTGATATTCTTTTATTAAATAAAACAAATATTAAAAAAAAAAATTATAAAATAAAATATCTAAATAAATTTATAATTAATTTAGTTTTTATTTTTGATTATTATTTAAATATTAATCTGTCATTTTTATTAAAAATTTACCTAAGCAAAATGATTAAAAAAGAAAAGTATCATGTTTGGCACTTTATATTTACGAATTATAAAAGTTTAATTTTAATAAATGTACTTAATGAACTTAGTCAAAAAATTGTTGTTACATTTCAGGGGGCTGATATCCAAATTAATAATAAGATAAAATATGGTAATAGGCTGGATAAGAAGTATGATAAATTATTCAAAAAAACATTAGAAAGTATTGATAAGTTTACTGCAATCTCAAACAATATCAAACATGATTTAATGAGGTTAAAAATTAAAAAAAACAAGATTGTTGAAATACCAAATGGAATTCCTTTAGAAAAATTTTTAAGAATTAAAATTAAAAAAAAACCAAGTAAACTTCTTAAAATAATTACAGTTGCAAGATATGCAATAAAAAAAAAGGGTTATGACCTTGTTCCAAAAGTTGTCTTTCACTTAAATAAGTTAAACGTTAATTTCGAATGGGTAATCATTGGGCGTGACACTCACCTTCTCTACGAAAACAAATATGTATATAAAAATAGAGAAAAATTTAAAATTTTAAATAACTTATCTTCAAAAGAAGAGCTTTATTTTCCTAATAGTAAAATAATCAAAGAATATCTTAAATCTGATGTCTACGTCAATTTATCAAGAATTGAGTCTTTTGGAATCACTTTTGTTGAGGCTTTAGGAGCAAACATTCCAGTAATCACATTTGACTCAAAAGGAGCTAATGAAATAATTAAAAATAATTTAAATGGATTTATCACTCGAAAAAATAAAGTATTCTTATTATGCAAAAAAATTTTATATTTTGAAAAAAATAAAAAAAAATTTAAATCTAATCCATTAAGCTCTTCTAAAAAATATGATTTAAAATTTTTATATGGTAAATATTTAGAAATTTACAGGAATTTAGTATAAATCTAAGTAATGGTTAATAAAAATATCACTAATTTAAAAATTGATATTAACAAATATTCTCAAATTTATTTGGATAATATACTTTAGGTTTGTTTATTTATTTAATGGTAAATAATTTTTATTTATAGTTCTTTTTAAAATTTAATAATCTTAAATATATAAAAATATATATAAATACTGAAACTAATATAAGTGTTATTTGAAATTTACTACTTTGTAAGTTTTGACTAGCTAGCATAAAGAGTAAAAAATTATAAGTATTAATAGTTATTCCGGTAATTGAAGAAATATATTTTTTACTAAAAAAACTATTTTGACTTAAATAAAAAAAAAGCAGCTGATGGAAATGATTAATATCTGGCTTTATTGGAGATTTTTTAAATTTATATTTTCTAATTATCGAAAATAAGTTTTCAAATCCAGGGTACCACAGAAGTAAAACTATGTAATATGGTGAGATAAATAGATTATTAATGTGAATATCTACTAACAGGTAAGCAAATAGTAAACTTATAAGATATGCACCACTGTCACCTAAAAATATTTTATTAAAAAAATTTAAAATAAAAATATAAAAAAGTATTATAATAAAATGATTATCAATTAATAGAATATAAAGATAACTTGAATTAAATTCTATTGTCCTTAAGGCAAATAACAAACTTAAATAATATCCAATAGTAAGAGTATTTATACCGTCAATAAAATTAGATCCGTTTATTATAATCAAAAAACAAAATGAAGTAAATAAAATTGCAAAAAAATAATAATTACTTAATAAATTATCTAATAGAATTATATTAGTTTTTATTTCCGATATATTTAGTAAGTATATAAATAATAAAATAATAATGACCTGCAAAATTAGTCTCAGTTTAGGAGAATTAATTTTTTTAATATCAGAAAAAAACCCTATAAAAAAAATAAAAAAACAAAAAAGCTTTAAATACAATAAATCATCTGGCAAAGAAATTAAAATAAATAGCAATATAGAGACACCCCCAACTAAAGGTGTTACTTCTTTATTTGCAAATTTTTGATGACTAGAGCCTGTGTAATTTAATAAAAATGAAAATCTCTTACAGCAGTAAGCCATTAATAAAGAAATAATTATAATAAAAATTATATGAAGCATTTTTATTTTTTTAAAGAATTAATAGATAATACAAATAACAATATAAATGATTTAAGTGAATTATACCCCATAAAATTTTTGTAAACCTTAAACCCATCACAAATTTTTTGTATAATATGTGATGACAGTGAATCATCTAGTTTTCTCCAATATGTAAAAAACTTTTTTAAACCGACAATTTCAATATTTTTTTTTGCTAATTTTAACCATAAAACATAGTCTTCTTTAGTTTTCAATTTTGGAAACATCTCTGTATTCATCAAGTCTTTTTTCAACATCACTGTAGATAGTCCAATATCACAAGAACTTATAAGGTTTTTAAAGCTTAATTTTTTTTTTGCTATTCTTTCACCAACAATATTTCCATTTGCATTAATGATTTTATAAGAAGTATAAGAAAATGATTTACTATTTTTAATCATAAAATTTAATTGTTTACGTAATTTATCTTTATGCCAATAGTCATCACAATCTAAAAAGGCTAAATAATTTCCTTTTGCCCTTTTAATTCCTTTATTTCTTGAAAATCCAGCACCAAGACGAATCTTATTGTGTAATATTATAATTCTATTGTCTAATTTTTTAATATTTATTAAAAAATTTTTGTCTTCACTTGGGTCATCATTAATTAGAATTATTTCAAAATTTTTATACGTCTGACTTAAAACTGATAATATTGATTTTTCTAAGTACTTTTTTTTTATAATACGGCATGATTACACTTATTAATGACATGGAATTTTTAATATTATAAATGTTATATTTTAGTTATATTATAAGCTGTTTATAGTTTTTATGGAAAAAAAAAAATATTTGATTATGTGATAATTGGTTCTGGACCATCTGGCTCAGTTCTTGCTTATCAATTAGCAAAAAGTGGCAATAAAATTGCATTAATTGATAGAGCCACAAATACGAAACAAGACTCTAATAAAAATAGTTTTATATTTTCGCCTTATATAAATAAATCAAATTACAACTATTCACCAATTTTTAGCAACCAGCTAGGGGGCAATAGCGCATTATGGAATTGTAAAATTTATTTAATAAGCAAGGATGAATTTAATAATGATAGTTGGTCGTTTAAATATGAAGAGTTAATAAAATACTCAAAAGATTTAGCAAAAAAATTCCAAATTAATCATAATCATATAAATAAAGTTATTAAATACAAAGGTTTCAAATCTTCAAGTTCATTAAGGGAAAAAAAGTTAGGTAACATTTTTGATTTTTTGAAAATTGGCTCAAATAAATTTATTACTGTTTTCGATAACAGCTCACCTATTAAAATGGTCTATAAGCATAAGAGGAATGATGTATCTGGAGTAATTATAAATAATATTATAAAAAATAAGGAAATAGAATTGTCAATTAAAAAATCTATAATTTTCTGTGCTGGAGGATTGGGAAATCCAAATTTAATACAAAATTTATTTCATAATTATAATAAAAATATAGGAAAAAATCTCTGTGATCATTCCCATATAAATATATCAACTATATCTGATGATACTGCATCTAAAATTAAAAAATTTTCTAAATACTTTATTTTAGGAAATAATAACAAAAAAGAAAAAAACATATTCATAAAAAATAAGGATTATTTTGGAGGTCTTCAGCTAGATTATATTGAAGATCCATCAAGAATATTAAAAAGGATATATTTGAGATCTCAGGTAATTTTTTCTAAAAAAATTTTAAATATAATAATAAGTTATTATAATTTATTATTTAAAATTGTCTCTAAATTATTATATTTATTTAAAATAAAGAATAAATACACTTTTGAATTTTTTTTTTCACAAAAAAAGTCTAATAAAAATTTCATTAAAATTAATAAAACTACAAGAGATATATATGGACTCTATAAGTCAGACATTAATTGGAAATTATCAAAGTCTGATAAAAAAAATTATCAAAAAATAATTGATATTGTGGAAACAATATTTCTTTCAAAAAAACCTTCTAGAGATAAATTTTTAGAACAAAGAATTTTTACCGGATTACACCCAAGTTGCACCACTATTTCAACAAAAAATAAAAATATCGCCTGTGTAGATAAAAATTTAAAACTAATAAATTTCAAGAATGTATATATTTGTGGATCAAGTGTTTTTAGTAGCAATGGATTCACCAATCCAACTTGGACAATCATGACACTAGCAAATAGATTGTCCTCTTATCTTAAAAAAAATTACTAATATTATCTATAATAAATTTTAACCGATAAAAATTGTTATTATATGAAATAACAATACAGAACAAAAATTGATGGCTTAAGAGTAATCGTGGAATTAGCTTTAATAATGTTATATATTATGCACAAATAAGACTGCTACTTTTGAGTGGTGGCTATATTAATGTGAGTATTTTTTTGTTATTAGTGGATCTAATATCTTTAATAATTTTAAATAATATTAAATTTACTAAATTTATTAAAAAAATCACACTAAAGAAAATTTGTTTCTCTTAGATGGGATAAAATTAATTATAGTTTTGATACACCAGAATGTGAATTTTTTACTTCCAAAAAAGATAAGTTTTTTTAAAATACAGATCATATAATTCTTAAAAAGTAAAATATCGAATAGTAAATTGTTAAAAATTCAATAATCTAGATAAATAATTATGATGACTAAATATAGTATATTTTTTTGATAATTTTTTAGCATTGTATAAACAATTTTTTAGTAAATCAGAATCCATCTCTCTAAATTTAATAAAAGTTTTCATAAAACTTTCAATGTTATTAGATTTAAATAATAATCCATTTTCTAGATGCCTTAATAATTCAATAGGACCACTTGTGCAGTCTGATGAAATAATTGGTGTGGAAGACAAGGCTGATTCAATTAAAACAAATCCAGGATCTTCCCATAGCGAACTTAAAACAAAACAATTTGCAAATTTTAGATACTCATAAACGTTTTTTTTATATCCAACTAATCTCACATGCTTATTTAAATTTAATTTCAATATCAATTTGTGTAATTCTTCTCTTTCTTCACCCTCACCAATTATAACTAACTTATAGTTTTCATTTCTAAATTCTTGTTTAATTGCAGCAAAACATTTTATCAAAAAAGTAAAATTTTTCTGCTTTGTAAGTCTGCCTATTCCTATAATCAATTTTTCATTTTTATTGTGTGAGTAATTGCTTTGTTTCTTTTTTGTAATATATTTTTTTATCTCAACTATTGGATCTGGTAGAAAAAAAAGCTTTTTATTTGAAAAAATTTTATCATTGGATAACTTATCTCTTGTATAAAGAGTTGGACAAAATATTTTATAAATATTTTTTTCTGAAATTTGCCAATATTTTTTTCTAATAAAGTTAAGTTTTGGTAGACCTGATATTCTTAAAATTAACTTTGTATCAAAATTAAACATGTTAAAAAGAAATAGTGGAAGGGATGAAATTAAGTGGCACATCATGTATTCAGGTTTTTCTTTTTTTAATATTCTGTAAAGTGGCAGGAGTGATATTAAAAAAATAATAACATATGACATTCTACTTTTTAAAAAATTATACCGTGGTAGCTTATTATAAATACTGAAAGGTAATAAATTTATTATATTAATACCTTCTTTCTTGATCTCTTGACTGTACTGGTCCCACTCACCTACAGCATTTAATATGGTTGGTTTAAATTTTTTAGAATATTTATTAAGCGACTTAGTAGAATTGATAACTGCATAAATCGTTGCTACTTCTGATATATGAGGAGACCAATAAAAGACCCTCATTCTATTTTTTTAAATATTTAAAGATTTTTCTCATATAAATATATGTGTACTTAATAAAAAAATTAACTGTCCAAATGTTTTTGATTGGCTTTAGCCCTTCACCAAAATTATTTGTTTTAATATAAGAGGATAAGCCTGAAGAACCATAAGTTTTAGAGTAGATTATGCTACTATGATTTGAGGCATAAATTTTATTTACCATTTCATTAATTTCACCAACATTCACTGTATGTGGAATTAATTTTTTTTCTCTATAAATTAAATTATCGGTATCATCAAAAAACATAATTCCATTTTTTTTTAAAAATGGGAACCAGTTATAAGCAAGTTTTTTGATATGTTCACTATCATGATAGCTATCAATGTATATTAAATCTATTCCATAAAATAATTTCTCAAATGTTTTTAAAATTTTTTTTGTATCCAAATCATCTGTTTTTAAAAAGGACCAATTTTCAGATAAAACTACATCATGACAATCCTTAATGTCTACAGAGTAGACATGTCCTTCTTTTTTTTCTGCAAGGTAAGCAAATAATGAACTCGATGCGCCCGTATTAACTCCAAACTCTAGAACTACAGGATTGTCAATTTTTATTAAAGAGTTATAAATAATTCTTTTTTGATACATATCTTTATCATTGTTTGTTTCATAGTTAACAATATTATTTATTAACTCTTTGTGATTTTTACTTATCATCGTATAAATTTCTTCTTATTTATTTAATTTTTGGAAAAATTAAATTTCTGATTTTGTTTAATGTTTTTATAATACTTAAAAAAATAATAAAAAGTATATTTTGATTATTTTTAAATCTAATCTTAATTTCTTCATAAAGAGTTCTAAAAAAACCAAGTCTACTACTTATGCCAAACTGATCAAAATTCCCAATTATCTCTTTTTTTAAGGTTGAAATTCCACGTAATTTTTTTAATACAATCAATCTGTAAATTAAATCATAATCTGATGAATATTTAAAGTTTTGATCATATAAACCGTAACAATCATGTATTTTTTTCCTTACAAAGAAACCTGATGAATGACCAGGAAAAACATTAAATTTCCAATTTAACAAATGTGGGTGAAACCCACTCATAATTCTATCTTTTTTTACCGTACCAAAAAATAAGTCAACATCTTTATGTTTTGTTTGATATTTATTAATTATACTCAATGCATCAGGATAATATGTATCGCCAGCATTGAGGATTCCAATTATTTTTCCTTTTGATAGCTTTATTCCGTTATTCATTGCGTAATAAATTCCTCCATCTTTTTTTGAAACCCATTTATTAATAAATTTTTTATATTTTTTTATAACATCGAGTGTTCGATCTGTTGACCGGCCATCAATAACAATCAATTCAAAGTTATTATATTTTTGTTTTATTAAACTTTTAATGGTTTTTTCAAGACCTTTTGAATTATTTTTAACAATAGTAATTATGGAAAAAGTAAATGCCATTATAATTTATTATTTGAATGCATTAATAAATAAGGCTTCATATTTTTTAATAGAATTTTTTAATGTAAATTTTTTAGAATTATTTTTATTTTTTTTGCTCATTTTAATAAATTCCAACTTATTATTATGAAAATAATCTATTTTTTTAGCTAGATCATAATAATCTTTTGGGTTAAACAAGGCACACTTTTTACCATATTTGATAATATCATATATTCCTCCATTTGAGTGTGATGCTATAACTGGAATATTATTATTTATAGCCTCAACTACAGAATTTGGAAAGCCTTCAAAATAAGATGAATTAATATATAAATCTGTTTTGTCTAAAAATTTATTTATATTTTTTTTGGGGCCCAGTAACTTAATTTTTTTATCTAGCTTATTTTCAATAATATATTTTGCCAACTCAATTTTTTGATCCCCAGAGCCTACTATATTCAATTTAATTGAGTCACTTTTTATAAATTGTACTGCTTTTATTAAAGTTAAAATATTTTTTTCAAATGTTAGTCTAGTAATTGTTGAAATAATTGTTTTTTTTCTAATATTATACTTTCTATTTTTAATTTTTATAATTGATGGTGGATATATAGTTTCAACTTTTTTTCCACAAACTTTTTCAAGGTCTTTGGAGAGTTTTAGTGAATTACCAATAATTTTGTCTACATTCTTATAAAACAATTTAACTAGTAAGTACGTTATTTTTTTTTTATAAAATCTGTTATATTTTTATAAATTAAAAGTTCCTTAATAGGTGTTCGTTCAATTAAAAATATTTTTAAATTATTTCTTTTTTTTATAAACATACAAGATAAGGCATTTGCATAATTAATATTGGATATAAAAACTACGTTTTTATTTTTAATTTTGTTATTAATAATTTTATTAATTTCTTTAAATGAAAAAATTGTTTTATGACTATTTAATTTAACTATATGAATTGCATTTTTTTTTAACTCGTTTGCGTAATAACATTTTGTGAGTGATATTATAGTAATTTTAAATTTTTTTGATAAACCAATACATGTTTTTGTTATAGATGAGCCAGCTCCACCTAGGTTAAAATTTGGTAAAAAAAAAATTAATTCTGTTTTCATTTTAATCCTGATATTAAATTTGCATAAATTAAAATATTTTTATTATTATCAAATCGACTTAAGCTCTTATAACCCATATTGATTTTACCTTTGTAAAATAAAGGTTTTTTTGCATATTTAAGTATCTCCTTTGCTATCGAAACATGACTTCCTACGGAAACTAAAGATCCATATTTACCATTATATAAAAGTTCTTTTGGGCCAGTCTTACAATTTGTAGATATAATATATGTTTTACATTGCATTGCTTCTATTAAAACATTTGGCATACCTTCATATTTAGATGTTAAAATAAATAGATCTGATTTTGCAATTAATCTTTCAGGACTATCTACAGAACCCAAAAAATTGATATTTTTTAATTTATTCTTTATTACATAATTTTTTAAATAACCTTTTAAATATCCTTCTCCAACTATACTCAAATTACAATTAATATGATTATTTACAAGTTTTATTGCTTTTAATAATGTTATTTGATCTTTCTGGTCAGTTAGTCTTCCTACATTAATTATTTCTAAAGATTTATTCTTTATTTTTTTTTTAATTTTATTTTTTTTATTAAGTTATAGATTACATGAGATTTTAGATTAAGTAATAATTTAACTTCTTTTTTAAAGCTATAACTATTAACAACTATCAAATCAGACATATTATAAATAAATTTAAAAAAAAATTTTTTGAATATGTTATTGATATATTTATTAGGGGATGTGTTTAATCTTATTATTATTTTTTTACAAAATAATTTAGCTATCAAAATTGATAATACATTTGATTGAAATGAAATTATTAAAATTTTTTTATTTTTATTTTTAATAAAAAAATTTACAAGAGCCAATATACTTAATATATAATAAACAAATCTTTTATTTGATTTAATTATAGTTTTATTAAATGATACAAATTTAATTTTACGATCAAATAATTTTTTTTTTTCAATAGATGATGAGACTATACTTATTGTTTTTACTTTTTTTTTAAATAGCTTTGAAAAAATATGTAAATTTTTTTCAACACCACCATTTTCAATAGATGGATTAAATAATAGAACATCCAAATTTTTTAAGTTCATATTAATTATATTAAATGAGATCTTTTAACTTAATCTTTTTCTCTATGTTCTCTGATTTTAAATCAATAACTTCAATTTCTTGCATTACTTCCGCTTTTTGTTTTTTACTATAAAATGCTAATTGTTTATTATGGTTTAATCCTTCATTAATTTTGATATCAGTATGATGACTTAAATCATCTGTATTTGGTAAGTTAATTTTTATTAATTTAATTAAATCTTTTCTTATAAAAAAAGCATTACACTTAGCACTGTTAGTGCCAACAAATTCATAACCCTTCTTATTCATTAGCTTTACAAGCGCCTTTAAAGACATTCCCCATCCTAAATTTGAGTAATGATAGATTGTTCTATCAAAGTCTTTAATATAGGGTACAGAAACTTCTAAATTTGGGCCAAAATTAGCATTATACTCTGCTATAAAAATTTTTGATATTTTGTCGGGCAATTCTTTTATTAACCAATAATCGACACCATCAACATCCATCGAAAATAGATCTATTTTTTCTAAGGAGTCGTTCTTTTTTAAAGTGTCGATTAAATTTTCTTTATCAACAAACAATGATATTATCTTAATGTTACCTCTCCATAATTGAAACAATCTCTTAACTTTAGAAACAAGGTTCCTATCTGAATCTATTATAAGTCCTTCAGCTCTGCCTGTTTCAAATAAAAATCGTGTATTGCTTTCAGAATAGTCTGCAGTACCAACTTCTACAAACTTGATAAATTTTATATTTAATGTTTCTATTAAAAAATCGATTATCCCATCTTCTCCAAACTGAGAAAATATTTTTAATTCTGCCTGATTGATATTGTTATATCTTTGATAATTTTGTCTCTTATTTTCTAAAACTGATTGACCAGATAAAATTTTTAAATCATCAAAACTTCTTTGAAATAATTTTTGTAATCTAATTCGCAAGAAAGATTTTATTTTTTGATATAACATCTATAAAAATCATCTCCTTTGCTTATGTAATTAATTACATTATTTTTTTTATTTTTAAGAAATTCGTCTGTCGCAATTTTAGCTCCTGGAAATTTTAAAGAATAATATTCATCTAAATGAATATAGGTACCACTTTTAGAATATTTCCAAATAAAATTTAATGACTGTATATATCCGTCATAAAGATCACAATCAATGTTTGAAGCAAAAACATTTATATTATTATTAGTGTGCTCAAATTTTTTGATAGATTTTTTAAAATTACCTTTTACCAATTCTATATTATCTAATTCTAATAATTTTATTTTTTTTTTTATAAAATTTATATTTGTAGCTGAAAAATTTCCTGAAGAGGAAATATTTGAAGGATTATTTTTTTTATTTAAAAATTTTATAAATTTTTTATATTTTAAAACTTCTATAAAATGTTTTTTAGTTATTTTTTTTTGTTTAAATAGTCTTTTAAAATTATCAACATGATCTTTTTTATCGTAGCTTGGAAAACCTCCAAAACTGTCAAAACCATAAATTTTTTTTTTTGATTTAATTTTTTTTAACAGTAAGGCTGTGGCAAGTAAAGAGCCTCCTCTAAAAACACCAAACTCATATATATCACCATCTTTCTTGTGAGCGTTATCAGTTATATATTTAAAATAATTTTTTAATCTCAAGGATTTATTATAATTTTCTATTCCAAGTATATTAAATTCAAAATTACTTTTGATTTTCATAACTACTCCATAATTCTCTTTTAATTCTATAATCTTCTATTTTATTTAATATTGTTTTTGTGGAATTAATATCATCATTCTCTAGGACTTTTAGATTAAGATTTCCTTTAGCTATTAATTCATTTATTAATTCTTTACTTTCTAATCGATTTATACCTTCTGCAATATTTTGATAATCTAGCGGATCCACCAAAATTGCTGCTTTTTTTACTTGTCCTATAAATTCCTGATTACAAATTAAAGGTTTCTTATAATACCAAGCTTCGATCGGTGGTATGTTAACTGGTCCAAACAAAGATAAAAACAATACTGCTTTGCAATTTTTAAAATAACTATATATTTCTTCTTTTGTTTGAAATCTATAAAAAGTTATTTGTTTTTCTAAATTAAACTCTTTTGTCTTACTTTCTAAGTACTTTAAATTACCTTTATCATGACCACAGCAAATAAGATTAATTTTTTTATTATAATTTTCCTTCAGGTGTTTAAGTGATTTAATTACAGATAGATGATTTTTATGTGCGCTATAATGTGCTGGATAAAAGATAAAATTTTTATTTAAATTATTAATAGTAATTTTCTCCTTATCAAATTTGTCAAATCTAAAGTGACTCAAAGATAGTGGTGCAACAACTAGTTTATTTTTTAAAAAGGGATAAAGTTCTTCTGCTTTGTTTTTTAATTCTTGAGAAACTGTAAGAGTGAATACAGATCTTGGAATGCAATTTCTGATAAAAAGTTCTTTATCAGAAAAATTACTAAGATCATTTATTTCAGGAAATAAAGGATGCTCTAAATGACATATGTCTAATAAAGTTGTTACATAATTGGTTTTTTGAAGGGACAAGGCTGTTTTCGATCCTGTTGGAAAAATAATTAAATTAATATTTTCACTAATCAAGAATTTTTCTAATTGGCTAAAAATATTAAATTTATAAAATATTTTTTTTAGCCACCTTATGCTATTAAAAAAATCATAAACTCTTGTTATTACACTTTTTTTTATTAATCTTATATCTAAACCTTGATTAGAAAAAAATTTGAAATTTTCTACATCATCAGTAATCAATATAATTGAATAATTTTTAAATTCTTTTTTACATAAAATATTTAAAATATTTAAAGAATAATTAAATGCACCACCTTGTATTTGTTGATTTTCGAATAAAATTGCTATTTTCATATATTAATTTTTTTTGCTACGATAAATGACTGTGAGTCACTTTTTGTAGGGTTTTTATTATAATTCATCCAACTCAAATATTTAACAATTTTAAATTTTTTTTTTATTAATAATTTAATTTTATCTATATTGTGAATCTTTAAATAATGAGTCTCTGTAAATTTTTGTACACTATTAGCATAAGAATCTTCAACAGTATATTCATAATCAATTTTCAATCGATTAGTTGATTTTAAGTTCTGTGTCGTACCTTTTCTTGTAATAATTTCATTATTAATTATAATCGTCTTAATTTTAATATTATTTTTATTTAAATTTGAGAATTTCCATTGGTCAAAAATAACTACACCGTCTTTTTTTAAATTAAAATAAATATTATCTATCAGTTTTTCTAATTTTTTGTCAGTATCTATATAATTTATGACATTAAACATCATTAAGCATACATCAAATTTTTTAACAGATTTAAATTCTAAAATATCTGCTACTTTAAAATTTATATTTTTTATTTTTTTTTTCTTTATTTTTTTTTTTGCCTCTGCAATCATTTGTGGGCTTTTATCTATACCCAATATCTCATTTTTTTTGTTTGCTAGGAATACTGAATATGAAGCTGTTCCACAACCAAGTTCCAAAAGAAATTTTTTTTCTTTTGGAAAAAAATATGAAATATATTTTGCTTCCTTTAAATAACTTTTTTTTTATAAAAATAATCATAAAATTTTGCACTTTTTGAAAAATTTTTTTTTATTTTACTCATATGTTGGCTTCACTTTGAAATCTTATTTTTTGTTATTACACAAAATTATTTTTTAAAATTTCTTTAATATTTTTAATTACTATTTTTATTTCTGACAAAGTATTGCCAATTCCTGATGGTACATAAAAACCATATTTATAGATTTCTTCAGATATTGGGTATTTTTCTTTGGTGATTAATTTATTCTTCTTGATTATAGGCTGCATATGCATGGGACAAAAAAAGGGTCTTGATTCAATACCTCTGCTTTTAAGTATTTTCATAAACCTTTTAGCATCTATTTTTTTGTTTTTTATTATAATGCTATATACCCAATATATATTTTTAGAATATTCTGTAGATTTAATGGGCAATTTTATGTTCTTAAAATTTTTTAGTTCTTTTGTATATATTTTACCTATTAATCTTTTTTTTCTTATAAATTTTTTCAATTTTTTTAATTGAGCGCAACCTATTGCTGCTTGTAAATTTGTAATTCTATAATTCCAGCCGATATCATCATGAATAAATCTTGACTTACTTAAACTGAAGCAAATATTTCTGTACTCTAAAAATTTTCTATATAAATTTTTATTATTTGTAACAATCATTCCTCCTTCTCCAGTTGTTATATGCTTATTTGCAAAAAAACTGAACGTGCTTATGTCTCCAAAACTCCCAATTGGTTTTTTATAGTATGTTTGTCCAAGTTGTTCTGCACAATCTTCAATTACAAATAAATTATATTTTTTTTTTAACTTTATAATTTTTTTTAAATCTACAGGCAAACCATATATATGGACTATAAGTATTGCTTTAGTTTTTTTAGTAATCTTAGATTCAATTTTATCGACATCAATATTAAAAGTATTGGGGTCTGCTTCAATAAATATAGGTTTTATACCTTCTCTAATCATTTCATTCACACAAGATATTATTGTAAAATTAGGTACAATTATTTCATCACCTTTTTTTAAATTAAGTGATTTTATAGCAATATCTAAAGCTGCAGTTCCACTAGAAACTGCAGTAGAAAATTTTCTATTAACAATTTTTTTAAATTCATTTTCAAATTTTGGAATGTATTTTCCACTTGATGATATCCAGCCTGTATTAATACAATCTAGTAAATAACTTTTTTCAATGTTCGAAAATGAAGGTCTGTTGACTGGTATAATTTTTTTCAATTTATTAAATTAAGTTTTCTTCAAGTCTAAATGTATCATTTTCATACTCTTTGCCACCTCTTGGACCTTTTGTGATTACTACTATTTCTGCTTTGCTAATAGCTTTTATGGCGTGAAATTCTTTAGTGTCAATTTTAACAAAATCACCCTTTTTACCAATTATTTTTTTTATTTTATTTTTGATTTTTGATACGAAGAGTATTTTTCCACTTAAAACATAATTCCATTGAATTGTTTTTTTATGGTAATGGTTGCCTCTTACTTTATTTTTATTAATTGTTATATATGTCACTGCATTAATGCATTCTTTCTCAATCAAATCGGAAATAATTCCTCTTTTATCTTTATGATTTATCTTAAGTTTTATTTTTTTCATATTTTATCAATTATTTTTACTTTTGGAATTGGTATAATAAATTTGCCACCTTTTTTTAAAAACACCTTATTATTATTGATTATTTCTTTAGCAAAATTCCAAGCTAAAATTAAGGCATAATCTGGTTTATCTTTTAAAATCTTATTATCTGCATATATGGGTATATTACCTCCAGGTGTACATTTGCCAATTTTCAAACGAGATTTTTCTGTAGCAAAATCTATGTAGTCTCTATCTAATTTACAATAATTTAATAAAGTCATTCCTTTTGCGGGTGTGCTTAATGCAACTATTTTTTTCTTCTTTAATTTTAGTTGAGTAAATAATTTTATAATGTCTAATCTGTTTTGCTTAACTCTTTCACTGAATTTTGTTAAAATCCTTAAATCATTAAGTTTTGCTTTATCTTCTTCTTTTACAATCTTATTAACAGATTTATCAACTTCATAATTTTTTATATAAGATATATATATTCTTATTGACCCTCCATGAATATCTTTTTTTTCAACATTAAATATTTCTAAATTTATTTTTTTTAAAAATTTAATTAAAGGTTTAATTGTAATATAAGACAAATGCTCATGATAAATAGTATCATACTCTAAATCGTGCAATAAATTTAAAAAATGAGGAACTTCTATTATAAATACACCTCTTTTTTTATCTAAAATTTTTTTTACATTTTTAAAAAGTTCTTTTAAATTATCAACATGTGCAAAAACATTTGTTCCCGTAATTACTCTTGCTGTTCCATGATGTTTTAAAATTTTATTACATACTTCAGTGTTAAAAAAACTATTTAGTGTTTTAATTTTTTTTTTATTTGCAATTATACAAATATTTTTTGCTGGATCAACACCCAGTACTCTTATGTTCTTTTTTTTAAATGCTCCCAATAGAACACCTACATTACTACCAATATCTATTACCAAATCATTGCTGGATAATTTAAAATTTTTTTTAACAGATATGGCAAATTCATTAAAATGTTTTAAACCAGCCTTTGTTAAAGATGACTCATAAGGGTAATCCTGTTGGTACAATATTTTTGGATCAACAACATGGGACAACTGTTTGAAACCACAATTCTTACAGTTATTAACTGCTAAGGGATAAAATATTGAAGGATTTGATGATTGTTCTTTAGTTAAAAATTGATCAGAAGGTGGATGTAAACCCAAATCAACAAATGTAATCAAGTTGTTTTTACCACATAATCTGCAAAAAGTTTTTTTCATTAAATAATTTCTTTATTAAAGCCACCTAAGGTTTTTGGCAGAAAGCTCTTTACATACCACAGCCATCTTGCAAAAAAAAAGTTAGATGAGTTATATCCATTGTTTATTTTATATCTTTTTTGAATTTTATTTAAAGAATAAACATTTGAAGCCTCAATTACATTTGATTCAGAGTAAATTAAGCTGTCACATTTTGAAAGTATTAACATTTCAAGCAAGATATCCCTGCCTAATTTATATCTGTGATTTTGTCTTGGATACACAAAATATGGGTGGAACTTATTATATCTAAAGCATTTTAAATAGTTTATCTTATAATCTTTAAATATCTTTTTAAATTTTTTGATAAACTTTTCGTCCTCAGAAGAAATAAAAATATAATTACATTTATCTTTTTTAATTATTTTTTTAGTAGCATTAATAATTTGTGTAATTGTTGGTGGAAAGGGATGTTTTGGGGCTGTACGCATATCTCCAGCTCTATAATAAACTCCAAGTACTTTTCGATTATTCTTAAAAATAAATTTAGTTAATTTGTTAAATTTTTTAAAAATAGTTGGACTTAATTTAATATATTTATTTTTTATTTTTTTTAAAATTTTACTATTTCCATAATCATGAATAAAATATTTCAAAGTTTTTTTTTCTGAATAATAAATATTTTTTTCCTTATAAATATTTTTTAGCTTAAATTTAGAAACTTTTTGAAAATAGTATTCCCATGAGTTTTTTGAATTATTTATCTTATTTATTTCATTATAATGTGTTGGAAAATTTTTCATATCAATAACTGGAATCAAATTTCTATCATCAGCAATTTTTAGATGATTTAACACATATCCAAAATTTGAAAAAAATCCCGCTCCAGGAGAAATTCTAATAATATAAAATTTAATTTTATTTTTTATTAAATTTTTTCTTTTTACATCTCTAATCTTATCTTTTTTTTCTAATTTCTTTGTAATAATCTTATTTTCTTTTACTACTAAATCTGGTGTAAAAGCTTTAAAATAATAAAATAAAAATCTATAAATTTTTTTTTTAATCATTTTTTCCTATTAATATTTTTTTTATTTGTTTAACTTTATTTTTATTCATTTTAGAATATTTTTTACAGAAAACATTAACTGCTTCTTGTGTATTTTCATTCCACCACCATTGATCAACATTTTTCCAAATGCTATTTATATGTTCTGATGCTAATTTAGGGTCGTCAAAAAAAATTTTGTTTTTTTTTAAAATATTTAAATAATACTTTGCATCTTCTCTCAACAAGTTTTCCTCAGGTTTCCAAAAAATTATAGTTGGTATGTTGCTTGCTAAAGTTTCCAAATATCCAGTTGCATTATAAGCAAATACACAGACTTTACTATCCAATAGTAAATTGGTTATTTTAGTTTCACCGTTATCAATTTTAATCTTTGAATATAATGATTTAAATCTATTAAACTCATCCCATCCGTATTTTTTAGCATGAAGTCTAATAATCAAATTATTTTTTTTAATATTTAAGTTCAATGTTGAAATAAAATTTTCACATTCATTAATGTGCTCTTTCATTTCACTAGATCTAAATCGAGTATCTAAAAGTTCATTTGAATATAACGGTTGAGTTCTAGTTACTAATAATAAGTTTACTCTTTTGCGCGATAACCTTTTTTTAATAGATAAATGGTCAATAGGTTTAATTATTCCAATAGGCTTTGATTTTTGTGAATTATCCCATCCCCAATTTAAAAAAGTATCTGAAATTTTTTTTTCATGTTTTTCATGCCAATTATATTGTAATTGCCCATACACACCTCCGTGCTGGCCATGAATTAATTTACAATTATCTTCTGTTTTAAATGCTGTATATAGGGAAGCTACTGTTTTTTGTGTTAAAGCATGTGAAGTGAATATTGCTATTGGTTTTTCTGGCCATGAAATATTTCGAGTCATTTTTTCCATCTCCTCAAAACCTTCATAAAATGTAATTGGTAAATGTTTTATTAGTATATTTTCTAAAAACTTTTCAAAGTTATTTTTAGCTTCTATTGATAAAATATTTTTTTTTCTAAATGCATTATCTTTTTGAATGTTAGGAGTTTGATGATCATAATAAAATGTGGGTATTTGATTTAACAAAAAATTAAGCTTAATTTCATCTTTGTTTCCAAGATATGTATCTATTATCAAATATTTTTGATTTTTTAAAACTTTAGAAAACAACTTTTCATATTTTCTTAATATTGAAGATCTAATATTTACTTTTTTTTGTAATAAAAATTTCCTTGCAAAAGAAAATTCATTTTGATTTTCTTTATTTTCTATAAATTTTTTGAATTCAATTTTTTTATCTACAGTTAGATTTATGTGAGTAACAATGTCTGAATATATTTTTTGATTCCACGTATCTGTATTTATTAAGTATAAAAAATCTTCAATACTTTTTGCTGTAAAATCTCTATCCAAAAAATCAATATCGTAAAATTTTTCAATATCATATTTGTTAATTGCACTTTGGATATTCTCATGTCTGTCAAAAATTATTTGAACAAAATATCCTAACCAAGGGCCTAAAAAAATTCTCCAAAATCTTACTGAATAGCTAACTTTATGATGATTGTTTAGAAAATCTTTTAATTTTAATAAAACTTTTTCATATAATTGATCTAAATATTCACAATCTTTAATTAATTTTTTTTTATCTTTCCAGTGGTACCTAATTGTATTGTTATCAATTTTTGATTCATTAGGTTTACACCATTCTCCAAGTAAAATTGTGTTTGGATAATCTTTACTAAAAATTTTTGTAGCAATTAAATTATATTTCGGATTGTACATTATTTGAAATATTATATTAACATTCCATCATCAATTTTTACGATTTTATCACAAATTTTTAAAGTTGATTCTCTGTGAGTTATAATAATGATTGTTATATCTTTTTTTAGTTTTTCAATTTCTTTCAACAATAAAGCTTCCGTACTAAAATCCAATGAATTTGTTGACTCATCTAATATTAATATTTTTGGTTTGTTGTAAAGCGCCCTAGCTATACCAAGTCTTTGTAACTCACCTCCAGAAATTTTTGATCCTTTTTCTCCTATGAGGGTATTTAATCCACTACTTTGTTTATTAACATAACCATCCAATTGAGATAAATTAATACAGTTTAATAGTTTTTCATTAGATATATTTTTTTCATCAATACCAAATGCTATGTTATTTTTTAATGTATCATCAGTTATAAATATACTTTGTGGCACATATCCAATTAAGCCTCTCCATTCTTGAATATTTTTTTCAATATCTTTTTGATCAATCTCTATAAGGCCCTCAGATGGTTTAAGTAAACCAAGCAATAAGTTGATTAAAGTACTTTTGCCTGATCCACTTTCGCCTATGATCCCAACTATTTCATTTTTATGAATTTCTAAGTTTATATTTTTTAAAGTTTTCTCTGTACGTCTTTCATATTTGAAACTAAGATTTTTAATTGATATTTTTTCCTTGAAAATGATTTTGTTTTCGAGGTTTTGATTTTCATAATCTTTGTTTATTTTTACATGTTGATCAATTAAATCATTGTAAATCATGTCTACAACTGGCATCATAAATCTTAAATTTTGTATCGATTGAATAATTCTATTGATGGAAGGCATAATTCGAAATGAAGCCACAGAATACAAGGCTAATAACGTAATAATCTTACTAAATTCATAATTGGAATATACCATTAGAGCAATAGTTGATAATAAAGTGGTTATAAACAACATTTCAAGGACAACCTTAGGTGTATTATCCAATAAATTATATTTCAAGTTATTCAGCATTGTCTTTGAATTGTGGTAATAAAATTTTTTAAAAAAAAAATCTAGTCTTCCAAAAATTCTAATTTCTTTGAATGCGCTTAATGCTTGTAGAGTATGGAGAGAAGTTCTTTTTGCATGGAACAATCTTGCTTCTCCTAGTTTTTTGACTAAAGGTGTTAGAAATTTAAACATTATTAGTGCTGTAGTAAAAAAAAATAAAAAGATAAATAAGGTAATTTTAAAGTTATATAAAAGTAAAAGGCTAATAATCCCACAAAAAATTATAATTTCACTAATTGCCAGTGTGCTCCTCAGAAGAACTCCCTGAAAAGTTCTAACTTCTTCTATATTTCTTAATAAAATTGAGCTATTTTTTTCTAAATAGTTTTCATAGGGCAAAAGTAAATATTGTTTGAGTAAGGAATTTGCCATTCTAACTTGTACATTATTAGTAAATTTATTTTGCAGCCATAGAAAATAGAATGAAACACTATTTTTAATCAAATAAACAATAAATATTATAAATATTAATACATATACCATATCTGAATAATTATAATTTTGAAATACCGTGGTTAAATTTTCACTTAACCAATCAGTTACTAATTCTTTATTTAAAATTATATTCAATAATGGAACAATTAAAGCTACACCAACAACTTCTAAAATCATTGAAAAGAAAACAATAAATAATAAAAAAATTAATTTTTTTCTTTCTTCTATATTTAATAATCGAAGTATTCTTTTTGCATAAGACATGGTTTAATATTTTTTGAGAAATTTTAAATTTTGTGTAATAAAATTAAACACTATCTCTGTGACACTTTTTTTATAGCGTACATGTGATACATAATAACTAGCTGTTTTGACTTTTTCAAACACTTAATAATCTTATCATTTATTATAATATTCCCTATACCATTTAACGAATTTTTTAATTCCTTCTTTTACATTAGTTTTTGGATTATATCCAAGCATTCTAATTTTTTGTATGTTAGAAAAAGTTTCTTGAACATCTCCTTTTTGTTTTGGTAAAAATTTTATTTTGGCTTTAGTATTAAGTTCTATTTCAAGTAATTTAATGTAAGTCATTAATTTAATTTTTTTTCCTCTACCTATGTTTAGAATTCTATAGGGTGCAGAGCTTTTTGATGTATCTAATTTTTTATTTTCAAATCTTGAATTCTTTTTTGGTATCTTTTTTAAGATACTAACTATACCTTGGATGATATCATCTATATAAGTAAAGTCTCTGGCATGTTTTCCATAATTGTAAACTTCAATATTTTTTTTGTTAAGAATATTTTTTGTAAATTTAAATAAAGCCATATCTGGTCTTCCCCATGGTCCATATACAGTAAAAAATCTTAGTCCAGTCGTTGGTAAATTAAATAAGTGGCTATAGCTATGAGCCATCAATTCATTACACTTTTTGGTTGCTGCATATATATGTGTTGGATGATTGGAGCCTCTATCTTCTTTAAATGGCATTAGTGAATCAAGACCATATACGCTGCTTGTGCTGGCATATATTAGATGTTTTATACTTTGCTTTCTACAGCATTCTAAAAGATTCAAGAAAGTGTCTATATTATTTTGTAAATAAATTTTAGGGTTTTCAATAGAATATCTAACACCGGCTTGCGCTGCTAGATTTACAACAATATCAAATTTATATTTAACAAATAATTCATCTAATTTCTTTTTATTTTGTAAATCTAGCTTAATGAATTTAAATTTATTAGTACTTAATTTTTTTAATAATGAAATTCTTTTTTTTTTAAACTTGCGTCATAATAATTATTAATATTATCCAATCCATAGACTTGGTATTTTTTTTCTAATAATGTTTTTGATAAGTGAAAACCTATAAAACCAGCCGATCCTGTAATTAAAATTTTCATTATGTTTGTTAAATGCTATAAATATTCTATACTATTTAGTAATTGGATTTAAAGTTTAAAAATATGAAACTTATTGAATGTTTTTATGAAAGTCCACACTTTAGAGGAAAACATACTTCATATTTTGAAGTTTATGAAGAGTTATTAAACAATTAT
The DNA here is from genome assembly GCF_059417735.1 of Candidatus Pelagibacter sp. PS_44. Taxonomy (NCBI): domain Bacteria; kingdom Pseudomonadati; phylum Pseudomonadota; class Alphaproteobacteria; order Candidatus Pelagibacterales; family Candidatus Pelagibacteraceae; genus Candidatus Pelagibacter; species Candidatus Pelagibacter sp. PS_44. Next base: position 134,780 of record NZ_CM182063.1, on the reverse strand, counting down.
ATTAATAAAGAGATTACTCTTGTTGAAATTGGAGTAAATAATGGTGGCAAAAAAGCTTTGAGTATGCCTATAGCCAGCATTAATTTTTATGAGTTTATAGTAGCATTAAAAATCAAAAGAAAAACAGATTACCTATCAGATGCAATTGTGAATAATAAAAAAACACTAAATACAATAGAAAATAAATTTGCAAATAATTGACAGGATAAAATAAATGAAACTTACATATCGCCCAGAAATAGATGGTTTAAGAGCAATCGCTGTTGGTGCTGTTATTGCTTATCACGCTCAAATTACTATTTTAGGTCATCAACCTTTTAAAGGTGGATTTATTGGAGTTGATATATTTTTTGTAATCTCTGGTTATCTAATTACATCTATTATTTTAAAAGAATTAGTAACTACTGGTTCATTTTCATTTAAACATTTTTATGAAAGACGAGTAAGACGAATACTTCCAGCATTATTATTTGTAATGTTGGTATCGCTTCCTTTTGCTTGGATGTATTTGTTAACAAGTAGTTTTGTAGATTTTTCAAAATCTATTCTTTATTCACTTGGATTTAGTTCAAATTTTTATTTTCATTATTCGGGTCAACAATATGGTGCTGAAAGTGGGTTGTTAAAACCCTTTCTTCATACTTGGTCATTATCTGTTGAAGAACAATATTATATTTTATTTCCAATAGTTTTATTGATTACATTTAAATATTTTAGGAAATATCTAATTCATATTTTAATTTTAGGATTTATTATAAGTTTAGGATTGGCAGATTGGAGCAGTAGAAATCATCCTTCAATTTCTTTTTACTTTATTCATACAAGAATGTGGGAACTCATGGCAGGTTCTATATTGGCGTACTTTGAAATTACAAAGGGGCGCAGAAGTCAAAATCAAACATTAAATTTAATACTACCATTCACTGGATTAATATTAATTGGACATTCTATTTTATTCTTTAATAATAAGATGTTTCATCCTTCATTTTATACATTATCTCCCATTATAGGTGTTTGTTTAATCATTTGGTTTTCTAATAAAGATGAAATAATTACAAAAATATTATCTACAAAATTATTTGTAGGAATTGGTTTAATATCTTACTCTTTGTATCTTTGGCATTATCCAATTTTTGCCTTTGCTAGAAGGACAAATCTTGCTCAGGATAGTTTATTCAAACAATTAATACTAGCAGCAGTTATAGTAGTATTATCAATGTTATCTTACTATTTTGTTGAAAAACCTGCGAGAAATAAGAAGAACATATTTAGAGATATCATTGGTATAGTAGTTTTTTTTATTTCTATTTTACTCATCTTTAATCTTAATATTATTCAAAAAGATGGATATAAAAATAGATTAAATTTTATCTTAAAAAATTATGAACTGGATAGCAAAAGTTATTCAGAAGAAAATAAAAACTTCGAACTCAATTATAACTATGACAATTATGATGATAGAAAGAATGTATTAATTGCTGGAAATTCTCATGCTGAAGATATTTTAGAAATTTTATCAAAAACCAACTTTAAAAATAAAATTTATTTCAATTTAACATCACCAAAAATAAGAACAGGTGATTACAATTTTCAAATAAGATATTTGTATAAATTTTTAACCGAAAAAAAAGCAATTATTGGTGGTTACAAAGGTGATTTTTATAATCACTTAAAAAAACAATATGATAATGCTGATTTAATTATTTTATCAAGTGATTATTATAATACAGATATAGATATTTTAGATGATTTAATTAAAATTTTAAAAAAAGATAGTAAAAAAATTATAGTTTTTGATAATCCTTTAGTCCAGTATAATATAGCAGGATTAAATAGATTGGATTATTATGTCTATAGCAATCAAAAATTTCCTAAAAAAAATATTTTGAAAAAAATAGAAGAAGAAATGTTTTTGGATTTAAAAAATAAAAAAGAACAAAATAAAAAGATTGAATTAATAACAAAAAAAAATGATGTCTTTTTTATTAAAAGAGAAAAAATATTTTGTAATTTTGATTTAAAAAGATGTCCATCTGTAACTAAAGATGGATATAAAATATACTGGGATTATGGGCACATTACTGATAAAGGAGCAGAGTTTTTCGCTAGAATAATTGAAAAAGATGAGTTGTTTTTGAAATATTTAAACTCTATTCTCCATATATCGTCTAATTAAGTTTTCAACTATATTTGACATTTTTCTCATATCTTTATCAGCGACGACTTTAAATCTATCAATCGTATGTTTGTTAATTGTATAATTTACTCTTTTCTTATGTTGTTTGATTTTATCTGATTGTACTGACTACATTAGTATTACTCCTTGATTTCGTATTGTATTTTAAACGTAGAAGAAAATAAATTTGCAAATTATGGACAGGATAAAATAAATGATAATTTATATAGATTAAAATTCTTACAAAAAATTCTAGTATTGGGCAAAAACATTAAATTTTTTGCAAAAAAAATACTTTCTCATTTACTTAAGCTGTGTATCAAAAATGAAAATAAAAAAATGAAAGATCTTTTTAATTAATTTATCTAAATGAATTAAAGAAGCTGGTAACCTTGGTTGGCAAAAATAAAACAAAAAATCTACGAACAATATTTTTGAAAGTCTTCAAGAAATTCTTGTTTTCAAAAATATAATTAGTAAAAAGATAGTAATATGTGAAAGATATTCCCTTTAGATTACGTTTATTATCAGGAAGATAGTGAAACTTATCAAAAATAAATTTATATAGAATTTCAATAATTAGTATCTCATTTTTATCAAGTGTGTTTCTCCACCTTTTTTCTATATTTTTGTTTTCATAAAAACTTTTATGTGGTGATTTTATAAGATCTTTTTCTTGGTTGTCTTGTAAATAAGAGCTTTCACCAAACCATTTTTTTTTCATAAATGTGCTATTTAAAAGTGTTTTATTGAAGTCTATTTTTAAAAACTTACAAAGATTTTTTTGAGTTTTTTTTAAGTTATTGTGCATATCTTCATTTTTTATAACAATCATTTTTTTAGATGTTTTTTTTGCAATTAAGCTTTTATAAAATGAAATAGCATAGTTCCAATAAAATAAGGAATAATCAAACTGCAAAGGATTCATCTCTTTTTTAAAATGTTTCCTAAATCTAACGAATGCTCCCGCTAAAGCAGCACGTGGATCTCTCATTATATAAATAAATTTTGAATTAAAAGTTTTTTCATATTTAAAAGAATGCCACGGCACATGTTCTTGAATCACAATTATTTTTTTATTATTAATATTGATTTTATGTATCTTACAAAAAGCATGATGAATTCCAAAAAAAATATTTTTTTCAAAATTTTTTTTTTTATTTTTAGAATAAATTAAATATGAATATAAAGATATTTCAAATTCTTTTTTTTGTTTTAAACTAAAGATAAATTTTCTTCTTTTTGTTTGATAAATTTTTTCAAAATAGAATTGTTTAGTAATTTCTTTAGAAATTTCTTTAAATGTTATTTTTTTTATATTTTTAAATTTTTCATCTCTGAATCTCAATCTATGCAGAGATCTATAAAAGCTGAATGCGGGCATAATCAATATATCTGGATGACCATCTAAAAGACTGTGCATCCAATCAACACCGTTATGGCCAAATGTTGCCAAATTTACTACCCTTAATTTCTTTATTGAGAGATAATCTTTTTTGTTAATAGTATTTTTTTTCATTAACTTGAATATAAAGATAAATGGTTATACATAGAATAAATAAAATTAATATTTATATCATCTATGTCTAAATTAAATGTTTTGGCCGTCGTACAGGCTCGAAGTGGCTCAAAAGGTGTAAAAAATAAAAACATTTATAAACTTAATGGCCATCCACTTTTAGCTTATACTATTTATGCTGCAAAAAAATGTAAGTTTATTACAGATCTAATTGTTAGTACAGACTCTACGAACTATTCTATTATTGCTAAAAAATATGGCGCAGATGTTCCTTTTATCAGATCAAAAAAAATTTCTGGAGATAAAGTTTTTTCAGTTACATCACTTCATTATGCTGTAAAAAAAACTGAAAAAATTTTCAAAAAAAAATATGATCTTGTGATTGAACTTCCTTGTGTAAGTCCACTAAGAACACATGATGATATTTCAAACTGCATCAACCTTTTAATTAAAAACCCTACCGCAGACTCAGTTGTGAGTGTAACTTCAACTGGAGAAAAGCATCCAACTAGATTAAAAAAAATAATTAATAATTACATTCATGATATTTCTAGAGACTTTCCTGAAAAAGGACAAAACTCTAGAAGACAAGATTTAAAACCAGATTCTTTCATTAGAAACGGTGCAATATACCTAATGCATAGGGATGTTTTGATAAAAAAAAAAGTAGGGTTGGAAAAAAAATGATCGCTTATGAGATGCCTGAAAACAAATCTATAAATATAGACACAAGTGAAGATTTAGAAAATATAAAAAAGATTATATACGCGGGTAAATGTGAAAACTATCCAGAATTATTACTCAAGGGAGAGATTAAAAAAAGATTAAAAAAAAACAAACCATTGATTCTAATCACTGCCCCATTTGATTTTTTACCAAAAGAAAAAAATAAATTAGAAAATAAATTCTCTATAATTTATGGAAAAAATTTAAAGTTTAGTGAAGTATTAAATATTATAAAAAAAGAAAAATTATCGGCTTGGATTTGTAGCCCATGCCCAAAATATAAAATTGATGAACAATTACTTAAATATTCTAATACCATTAAAACTATCGCAACACCATCTACAGGTACAAATCATATTGACTTGAAATATTGTAAGAAAAATAATATAAAATGTTTTTCCTTAAAAAATAGTAAAGTTATTAAAACCATAAAAGCTTCATCAGAATTTGCATTTGCATTAATTTTAGCAACAATTAGACACATACCTCATGCCACCAAATTAACTTCTATGGGTGTTTGGAGAGATAAAGAAAATTTACTTAGATCATATGAATTTTCAAACTTGACTATTGGTATAATAGGATTTGGTAGAATTGGCTCTAATGTTGCAAAATATTCAAATTCAATGGGTTTCAAAATTTTGGCTCATGACCCATACATTAAGATTAATTCAAAATATGTAACACAAGAAACTAATTTAAAAAAATTAATTAGAAATTCAGATATAATATTATTAAGTGTTCATTTAGATGAAAAAACTAAAAACATGTTTGATGAAAAATATTTTTCAATCATGAAAAAAGATTCTTACTTTGTTAATATATCTCGAGGTGAGATAATAAATGAAAATTCCTTATTAAAATACTTAAAAAATAAAAGAATAAGAGCTGCCGCTGTTGATGTAATAAGTAATGAACAGCAAATCAATATTCGGAACAATAAACTAATTAAATATTCAATAAAAGAAAATAATCTATATATTACACCTCACATAGCAGGATTAACTTATGACTCAGAGAGAAAAGCCGCAAATCAAACCTATGAGAATTTAATTAAGTTTTATAAATTATAAATTTTATTATGTACGATATTTCTATAATAATATGTTCTTATAAACATGATAAATGGATAGAGAGGTGCTTAAGAAGTGTTTTAAATCAAAAACTAGTTGATAAAAGAAGTTTTGAAGTAATTTTAGTCGACGATTGCAGTAAAGACAAAACTCAAAAAGTTATAAAGCAATATAAGCATTTTCCTAACTTAAAAATTATCAGAAATAAAAAAAACCTTGGATTGCCAAAATCCATTAACCTTGCAATGAAAAAATCTTCTGGGAGATATTTGATGCGAGTAGACTCTGATGATTATATTCAAAGATACAGTTTATTTATGATGAAATTTTTTTTAGATTACAACAGACATTATCAAGCTGTAAATTGTGATTACATTAAAGTGAATGAAAATGAAGAAATTTTAAAAAGATATAATGCTCAAAATAATTATATTGCATGTGGTGTAATGTTTAGGAGAGAGTGTTTATTTGATCTTGGTTTATATGATGAAAAATTTAAAATGAGAGAAGGGCATGATTTATTAAAAAGATTTTTAAAAAAATTCAAATTAGGGCATTTAGAAATACCTTTATATAAATACAGAGATCACAAAACAAACAGAACTAAAAATAAAAGTTCTGTTAAAAAATATGAAAAAATCTTAAGATTAAAACGATGACTAGGAGCAAAGCTTTAAAAAAAAAAATTGCAGTAATTGGACTTGGATATGTAGGGTTACCACTGGCAATAGCTTTTGGAGAAAGATATCATGTTTTAGGTTATGATTTAAATAAAAAAAGAATTGATGAATTAAAAAAAAAGTATGATCGTAATTTAGAAATATCAAAAAAAGATTTTGTAAAATCTAAATTTATAGAATTTTCTAACAAAAAAGAAGATTTAAATAATTATGAAGTTTTTATAATTACAGTTCCAACACCATTAAAAAAAAACAAAACTCCAGATCTAAAATCATTAATTCATGCAACTATAATTGCAGCCAAATACATAAAAAAAAAATCTATAATAATTTATGAATCAACTGTATACCCTGGAACAACTGAAGAGATTTGTCTTCCTTTAATTGAAAAAATATCAAAATTAAAAGTTAATCGTGATTTCATATTGGGTTATAGCCCTGAAAGGATTAATCCAGGAGATAAAGTGCATACACTAAAAAAAATAACAAAAATAGTAAGTGCGTCCAATAAATTTGGTCTTAAAGAGATAAAAAGAATATATCAAAGCATTATTAAACCAAAAATTTATTCTGTGAATTCAATAAAAATTGCAGAAGCCGCAAAAATTATTGAAAACACACAAAGAGACTTAAATATTGCGTTAATGAATGAATTAACACAAATTTTTGATAAATTAGAAATTAACATATACGAAGTACTTAGTGCCGCAAAGACGAAATGGAATTTTTTAAATTTTTCACCAGGGTTAGTTGGGGGCCATTGTATAGGGGTAGATCCATACTATCTAACATATAAAGCAAAAAAAATAGGATTAAATCCTAAAATAATTTTAGCTGGAAGAAAAGTAAATGATGGTATGCCAGAATACATTCTAGAAAGAATTATTAAAAATCTAAAAGAGAAAAAAATCAAATTCAATAACTTAAAATTTTTGATATTAGGTGCAACTTTTAAGGAAAACTGTAATGACACAAGAAATTCAAAATCTTTAGAGTTGTGTGAAAAAATTTCTCATAAATTTAAAAATGTGGATATGTTTGATCCATATTTAAAGGGAAATGATTTTGAAAATTATAAATTTAATTTCTTAAACAAAATACCTAATAAAAAGTATGAAGTAGTAATCATAGCAGTTAAACATGATTTTTTTGTGAAAATGGGATTAAAGAAAATCCAAAAATTATTAAAAAAAAATCATGTTTTATATGATGTAAAAAATTTACTTAAAAAAAATTAACTTATACTAAAGGGAAATTTAGTACCAGAGAAACCAACCATATATCTTTTTAATTTAAAAAGATTTGTATTCACAGAATTTGTTCCACTGGTTGCTATTGGTGAACTCAAAATTTTATTATTTTTCATAGCATTTATTATTGATTTATTAAATCTTCCCTCTGGATAAGAAAAATATTTTACTCTTATATTAGTTTTTTTTTTAATAATATTTATAGTCTCTTTAATATCTTTAGTCATTTGAGTTTTTGATTTTTTTGTTAATAAAGAATGCAGAAGTGAATGTCCTCCAATTTGAAATAGGTTTGAATTCAACACTTTTTTAATTTGAGACCATGAGGCTGGTTTATAAATATCTTGATTAATGTAACTTTTATAATTAACTTTTGATTGAGCTATTATTGATTTAATTACTTTATTTTTTTTACTGTCATCAATTGATTTACAATATTTTTTTATTTTTGTGACTGCTTTTTTTCTATTTTTAATATTGTTTAAAATATATTTATTATTTTTACCAATAGTGATTAACTTTTGTTTTGTATTTAATAAACATATCTCAATAATATCCACCCAAAAAAAATATTTTTTTGAGATAATTTTGGGGCAAAGATAAAAAATAGTTGGTATTTTATATTTTTTTAAAATAGGACAAGCAATCTTAAAGTTATTTTCAAATCCATCATCAAACGTAATACATACAGAATTTTTTTTAAATTTAATTTTATTTGAGATATTATAACAAACTTCATCCATTGAAATAATATTGGTGTTTTTTTTTAAATATTTTATCTGTTTTATAAAAGTTTTTTTTTCAATATGTTTTAAAGCAAAATTTGCAGCACTTTTTTTTTTTATTAATGATACCGTGATAACATAGGATTTTCATATTGAAATATTATAAGTTTTTACAGTATTGATGAAGATAATTACAACCTTTATTTAAATAATTTTTTGAAATTGATGAATAATATTTTCCTATATTTTGTTTTTTTTTATAAATAACATTACCAATTAGAATTTTTTTTATTATTTTATTAATATTTTCAATAGCTATCATTGTAGTTAAATATCTTAGTTTATAACATTTAGTTAGTTTATTAAGTTTAATTTTTTTTTGTAAAATTATTTTTCCTTTATCTAAAAAAGTATCGACAACATGAATTGTAGTTCCTATTGATTTAAAATCTTTATTAAAACAAGCCCAATATTCTGAATCTAAGCCTCTATATTTTTCCATAATTCCTCTGTGTATATTTATTAAATTTTTGCCAAAAATATTTATAAACTCAAGACTGACTTTTTTTGTACCAAATAAAATACCAACATTAGGTTTTTTCTTTTTAATTATTGAAATTGTTTTTTTTGAATTAAGATTATCTATGTGATATATTTTGCTTAAGTTCATGTCTATATTATTTTGTGAAAAAAATTTTTTTTCAAATTTGTCAATTTTTTTAAGAAAATTTGTTTTTTTTATTTTTTTTTCTTTTATGTAAAAAATGTTAAATTCAATATTTTTAAATTTAGCTATTTCATTTATTAAAGCTAAATGATGAGTGGTCTTTGTTGTAAAAAGAATTACTAATTTTTTTTTAGATGCCAGCGCTAATTTTTTTTTCAAGGTCTCTACCTAAATTTACTAAATTTCGAAACTCTTCTGGTGTTGCTGACAATGTGTGATCTCGAATTGTTGTGTTTGATTTATCTAAAGTAAAATGTTTCTCAACTATTTTAGAACCTCTTGCTATTGACAGCAAAGCCATTTCAATACCAACTGAGTGATCGCTATAGCCTATTATGTGATTTTCACGAAATTCTTTTAAAAAAACACTTTTTAAATCTTCATTAAATGTTGGGTATTTAGATTTACACCATAAATATTTAATATTTTTATTATTTAAAAATGGTAATTTTTCTTTATTTTCCCACATTCCCAGTGAAATAAAAAACTTAGCATTCATATTGATTATTTTTTCAACTAATGAAAAGTTTTCTTTTAGGGTTCTTGAGGCAACTTTAATAAATTTTGGACTAAAATTTTGAATTAATTTTAGTGATTTTTCATTAAAAATTGAAAACATAATATCAACATCAAAAAGTTTTGCCCATTGATGTAAAGTTTCGAGTCTTTCCTGATCTAGCTGATTAATTTCATTATGGCCATCTCTCCACCCCAGTTGAAATTTAACAATATCAGCACCAGAATGTTTGGCTTGCTTTATCAATTCATAGCATAGTGAAAAATTACCGTTATAATTTAATCCTATTTCAGCAATAAATATCATAATTATTTTTGTATTTAATTTATTATATGTAGTTTGAAATTTAATATAAACATATAAAAATGATTAACAATTTAAAAAAATTAACTACAAATGACGAATATAAGTAAAATTTTTTATAGATATTTTTAGGTATTGAGTGTTCTTACCTCTAATTCAATTGGTTTTCATCAAAATTTAAACGCACGTTTATTTATAAAAGTTTACTTGATTAAATAACTAATTATATATTTGAAAGATAAATATGAAAATAAAAAATAAAAAAAAAGGTATTTTGTTTTGGATAACTGGTTTATCAGGATCTGGTAAAACTACACTAGGAAGAAAAATTATAAAAGAGATTAGAAAAATATATGGCCCTACAATCATGATAAGTGGGGATGATATTAGAAAAATTTTTAAGTTAAAAGGTTTTGACTACGATGATAGATTAAAGATTACTAAAAAATACTGTCAGTTTGCTAGACATATGACACACCAAAAAATTAATGTTATATTTGCTGTGGTTGGAATGTTTGATGATTGTAGAAAATGGAATAGACTAAACATCGACAATTATGTCGAAATTTATATCAAAAGTAACATAAAAACTATCTTAAGAATTGGTAAAAAAAAAATTTATAATAAAAAAAATCCTGGAAAATTCACAGGTATTGAAATTAAAGCTGAATACCCTAAAAACCCTGACATAACTATACTAAATAAATTCAATTCTACTACTAATAAAATGGCAAAATCACTAATAAGTAAGATTAATAAATTATAAAATGAAAAAAAATAATCAGAACAAAACTTTTGGATCTTATATCCGGGAGCTTAGAATTAAAAACGATATTGGTCAAAGAGAGCTAGCTCAAAAAATAGGCATAGCAGCATCTTATCTTAACGACATAGAGAAAAATAAACGGACCGCACCAAAAATAACAGTTATAAAAAAGATATCCTTAATTTTAAAAGCTGAATTAGATTTATTAAATGATTTAGCAGGCAACTCAAAAAAAGGGTTGGCACCAGATATAATTGACTATATAGAAAAAAATCCAAATATAGTTTCTTTAATCAGAGCGGCCAAAAATAATAATTTAAGCATTGATGAAATTAATCAATTAGAATTATCAATTAATAAATCAAAAACTAAATCTTTAATTGTTGCTGCGGGACTAGGTAGTAGACTTAAAAATCATACAGAAAATTTACCTAAGTGTATGCTGGACTTTGGTGGCAAAACATTATTACAAAGACAATTAACAGCGTATAGAAAGTGCGGAATTGTTGATATTTCATTGGTACGAGGATTTAAAAAGAATAAGATTAATTACAAAGATATTAAGTATTTTGATAATGATGACTATAAAAATAATAATATCTTAAATTCAATCTTTTATGCAGAAGAAGAAATTAATGGTAATATTATAATTTCTTATTCCGATATCTTGTTTGAACCATTTATAGTTCAAAGAGCACTTGATTCAGATCATGATATATCTGTGGTTGTTGATATAGATTGGAAAGATTATTACATAGATAGAAAGGAACATCCATTATCAGAAGCTGAAAACGTTATTTTTAATTCAAATAATGAAGTTGTAAAAATAGGTAAAATAGCCACTGAGAAAGAAGAGGTTCATGGGGAGTTTATTGGTATGATTAAACTTAACCACCGTGGTTGTAAAATATTCAAAGAAAATTTTTATAGAGTTAAGAAATTTTTCTGGAACAAACCATTCCAAAGAGCAAAAATTTTTCAAAAAGCTTATTTGACTGATATGATACAAGAGCTTGTTGATATTGGTATAAAGATACATTGTGTTGTCATTAAAAAAGGCTGGAAAGAAATTGATACTGTTGAAGACTACAAAAAAGCTTTGGTAGAGTTTAATAAATAATTCATAAAACTTTAATATTTCTTTAATTGACATGCGCTTTTTTGCGTATTATTAATTAACTTGTAAGCGAACAACTATAATGATAACAAAATGATAATTATGTTAAAAAAAGCAATATTAATAATTTTCATAGCATTGATGTCATTCAGCACTCAAGCTAAAGAAAAAACTTATAAGATGGTTTTTGTGCCTGCGAGTGAAAAAGGTGACGAAAGTGATTATACTAGCTTAATTTCTATCACAGAAAAACTTACAGGTTTTAAAATTGAAACTATCAAAGTTACTGATTATAACGCTGCAGTAGAAGCGATGAGAGCTGGTAGAGCCCATATAGCTTGGTACGGCGGTAAGACCTACATCAAAGCTGCTGAAATTGCTAATGCAGAAGCATTTGCTGCTGGTGTAAGACCTGGCGAAACTAATGCAAATTATTATGCGTATTTTGTTGTAAAAAAAGAAAGTAAATTAAAAAAATTTGAAGATGTTAAAGAAAAAATTTTAGCATTAAATACTATTGGCTCTACAAGTGGTGATTTAATTCCACAAGTTGAATTAGCTAAAATAGATTTATCTACTACTAATAAAGATCATTTTAAAAAAGTTTATTATGCAGGAAGCCACGATGCTTGCCTGTTATCAGTACTGAACGAACAAGCTGATGTTTGTGGCATGAGCTCTAGAAACTTTGAAGCTAGATTAAAGGATAAAACATTCTCTATGGATCAAGTTAGAATAATACATAAATCTAGCTCAGTTCCACCTCCGCCATTAGCTTACTCTAAAAATATTCCATTAGAAGATAGAAATAAAATTAAAAAAGCAGTACTGGAAGCTCATAAACATGGCTCAATAGGTGGTTATGGTGGAGAGATGTCTCATTATATTGAAGTTAAAGATTCTGATTATAATGTATTGAGAGATGTAGCTAAGCTTTTGAAAAAAAATAAGTCATAAAAATGTTAGAGATAAACAATCTGAGAAAAAACTTTAATAATGGAACTCACGCTTTGAAAGGTGTGAGTTTTAAAGTTAAAAGAGGAGAATTTATTTCAATTTTAGGACCAAGTGGGTCTGGAAAAACCACACTACTTAGAAGTATTAATGGCTTAGAGCCCATTGAAAATGGTGAAGTTATTTTTAATAATAATAAAATTACAAAAGAAAATTTGCCAGAAGTTCAAAGAAAAACGGGCATGATATTTCAAGAGTTTAATTTAGTTAATAATCTTTCATCAATAAATAATGTTTTAACTGGACTGCTGAATTCTAGTAGCAAGTTTCTTTCAATGTTCTATTTATTTTCTAAAGAACAAAAACTAGAGGCTCTTCAATCGTTAAAAACAGTGGGACTATTAGAAAAAAGTTACAGTAGAGTTGATGAGTTATCTGGAGGGCAAAGGCAAAGAATTGGAATAGCTAGAGCAATTATCAGGAAGCCAATTTTATTACTAGCTGATGAGCCTGTAGCCAGTCTTGATCCTAAAGCAGCGCTGTCTACTATGAAATTATTAAAAAAAATAAATAAAGATTTTAATATAACTATTTTGTGTAATTTACATCAAACGAACTTAGCTATGGAGTTTTCAGATAGAGTAATTGGATTATCCGATGGTTTAATAGTTTTTGATCAAGAAGCTAAATATTTAGAGAAAAATATTAATAAATTATATAGCTAATATGGACAATAAAAATATATTTAAACTTACCCAAAATAATCAAAAAGAAAATTTAGAAAAATACTTAAGACCTCAATGGTCCTGGAAAACAGTTATTTTTATAATTTCAACTATTGTACTACTTACTGGAGTAACTATTGATCTTGAAATTAACTTTATCAATCTTTTCTCAGATTCTTATAAGTATTTTGCTGATATAATTTCTAGAATGTTACCACCAGATTTTTCGAATTTTAATGAATTAGTTTATTCGATGATTGAAACAATTGAAATTGCAATACTTGGTACTTTTATTGCAATAGTTTTATCAATACCACTTGCTTTACTTTCTGCAAAAAATATAGCACCAAATATAGTAATTTTCTTTCTTGCTAGAACAATCACGGTTTTCTTTAGAGCTATACCAGAATTTATAATTGCAATGATTTTAGTTATTGCCATAGGCTTTGGAGCCATGCCGGGTGTTCTTGCCCTTGGAATCCATACTATGGGATTTTTAGCAAAATTCTATGCTGAAGATATAGAGCACATTAATAAAGGGCCAATTGAAGCTTTAAGATCATCTGGAGCATCAAAAAGACAAATAATTTCGTTTGCTGTAATACCTCAAATTATTCCATCTTTTGTAGCAAACAATTTATATATATTGGATAGAAATATAAGAATGGCAACAATGCTAGGTATTGTAGGTGCTGGAGGAATTGGTTATGAACTTCAATCTGCTTTTAGAATGTTCGAGTACCCAAAAGTGTCTGCAATAATAATAATAATATTTATTACAATTTTTTTAATCGATAATTTATCTTCATATATAAGGTCTAAAATTAAATAGAATTTTGCTAATTAGTTTTATTAAAAAAAACCCCCCAATATTTTAGTTTATTGGAGGGTTATAAAATAAAATATCAATTACTTTTCTAATTACTTTCAAAAATTTTTTCAGTGCATAAATCAAGCCAATTGAGCTATTAGTACTGGTCAGCTACACGCATTACTGCGCTTCCACATCCAGCCTATCAACGTGGTGGTCTACCACGGCTCTATAGGAAGAACTAGTTTTGAGGTGAGTTTCCCGCTTAGATGCTTTCAGCAGTTATCTCTTCCATACTTAGCTACCCTGCACTGCGGCTGGCGCCACAACAGGTCCACCAGTGGTATGTTCAACCCGGTCCTCTCGTACTAGGGTCAACTCCTCTCAATTCTTCTACACGCATAGCAGATAGGGACCGAACTGTCTCACGACGTTCTGAACCCAGCTCACGTACCACTTTAATTGGCGAACAGCCAAACCCTTGGGACCTGCTCCAGCCCCAGGATGTGATGAGCCGACATCGAGGTGCCAAACACTGCCGTCGATATGAGCTCTTGGGCAGTATCAGCCTGTTATCCCCGGCGTACCTTTTATCCGTTGAGCGATGCCCCTTCCACTCAGAAGCACCGGATCACTATGACCGACTTTCGTCTCTGCTCGACTTGTCAGTCTCACAGTCAGGCAGGCTTATGCCATTGCACTCTACGAACGATTTCTGACCGTTCTGAGCCTACCTTCGCACGCCTCCGTTACTATTTGGGAGGCGACCGCCCCAGTCAAACTACCCACCATACAATGTCTCGCTGCCGGATGACGGCTAGCGGTTAGATGTCAAGAAAAACAAAAGAGGTATTTCACTGGTGACTCCACAAAAGCTGACGCTTTTGCTTCAAAGTCTCCCTCCTATGCTAAATATGTTTTTCCTAACACCAATGTAAAGTTGCAGTAAAGGTGCACGGGGTCTTTCCGTCTAACTACGCGAACTCCGCATCTTCACGGAGAATTCAATTTCACTGAGTTGATGTTGGAGACAGCGGAGAAATCGTTACGCCATTCATGCAGGTCGGAACTTACCCGACAAGGAATTTCGCTACCTTAGGACCGTTATAGTTACGGCCGCCGTTTACTGGGGCTTCAGAAGTTAGCTTGCACCAACCGCATTAACCTTCCAGCACCGGGCAGGCGTCAGACCCTATACATCCACTTACGTGTTAGCAGAGCCCTGTGTTTTTGATAAACAGTCGCTTCTCCCTGGCTTGTGCCACCCTTCTATAGTTGCCTACAAAAGGGTCTTCCTTATCCCGAAGTTACGGAAGCATTTTGCCGAGTTCCTTCAACATCATTCTCTCAAGCGCCTAAATATACTCTATTAATCTACCTGTGTCGGTTTCGGGTACGGTCTTCATGATGGAGCTATTTCTTGGGACCTCTTCGCGGCAAGTTCAATCCATTAAGAACTCACAACTTACGAAATCCGTCACTACCATCAGGTCAAGGAATATTAACCTTGTTTCCATCGACTACGGCTTTCGCCCTCGCCTTAGGTGCCGACTAACTCTACGCGGATTAACCTTGCATAGAAACCCTTAGATTTTCGGCGACGAAGTTTTTCACTTCGTTTATCGTTACTTATGTCAGCATTCGCACTTCTGATACCTCCAGGATCCCTCACGGGTATCCCTTCACAGGCTTACAGAACGTTCCGCTACCCCTTACAAAGTTCGAAAACTTTGCAAAGCCACAGATTCGGTACATGATTTTAGCCCCGTTACATCTTCGGCGCAGAAACTCTATTAGACCGGTGAGCTGTTACGCTATCTTTAAAGGATGGCTGCTTCTAAGCCAACCTCCCGGCTGTTAAGGAATTTCCACATCCTTTCACACTTAATCATGATTTTGGGACCTTATCTGGTGGTCTGGGCTCTTTCCCTCTCGACCATGGACCTTAGCACCCACAGTCTGTCTGCCGAAGAACAATGTCTAGCATTCGGAGTTTTATTAGGTTTGGTAAGAATCTCTTCCCCCTAGCCCATTTAGTGCTCTACCTCTAAACATCTATTTATTCGACGCACTACCTAAATAGTTTTCGCGGAAAACCAGCTATCTACGAATTTGGTTGGCCTTTCACCCCTTACCACAAGTCATCCAAAGACTTTTCAACGTCAACTGGTTCGGTCCTCCGGTTGGTGTTACCCAACTTTCAACCTGCTCATGGTAAGCTCATTCGTTTTCGGGTCTAATTCATTAAACTAATCGCCCTATTAAGACTTGCTTTCGCTGCGCCTACACCTAGATGGCTTAAGCTTGCTTAATAAATTAAGTCACTGACCCATTATACAAAAGGTACGCCCTCACCCTAAAAAGGGCTCGGACTGATTGTAGGCATGCAGTTTCAGGTTCTATTTCACTCCCCTAATAGGGGTTCTTTTCACCTTTCCCTCACGGTACTAGTTCACTATCGGTCACTGAAGAGTATTTAGGCTTAGAGGGTGGTCCCCCTATATTCGAGCAGGATTTCTCGTGTCCCGCTTTACTCAAGAATCTTGTTAGACATTACTCATACGGGACTATCACCCTCTATGGTTAGCATTTCCAAACTATTCAAATTTTTCTAACAAAACTACTGGCCTACTCCGCGTTCGCTCGCCACTACTAACGGAATCTCAATTGATTTCTTTTCCTCTGGTTACTTAGATGTTTCAGTTCTCCAGGTTGTCTCTTTAAACCTATGTATTCAGTTTAAAGTACCACATAAAGTGGTGGGTTTCCCCATTCGGAAATTTTCGGATCAAAGCTTACATACAGCTCCCCGAAACTTATCGCAGTATATCACGTCCTTCATCGGCTTTCAGTGCCAAGGCATCCACTACACGCCCTTAAACGCTTGATTTATGCACAGAAAAAAATTCTTTTAACAGAAAATTTATCTATGTTGTGATCAAATTTTTATTTTGAACATTAAATAATAACTTTTAATGTTCGGATATAGATATTGATATAAATTATTTTTATTTACAGTTTTAATAGCTAAATGTTTCCTGGTGGAGGATAGCGGGATCGAACCGCTGACCTCCTGAATGCAAATCAGGCGCTCTCCCAGCTGAGCTAATCCCCCAGTTAAGTATGGTGGGCCGAGAAAGACTCGAACTTTCGACCCCACCCTTATCAAGGGTGTGCTCTAACCAACTGAGCTACCGGCCCTACAAGAAGGAAACATTACTTTAAGAAGAGAAATGAGGACGGTCAACATTACCGATGTATATTATTTAGAGTGAAATTTTACTTTCACTCATCCTTAGAAAGGAGGTAATCCAGCCGCAGGTTCCCCTACGGCTACCTTGTTACGACTTCACCCCAGTCGCTGACTATACCGTGGTCAAGGGTTTGAAACCTTGCCTTAAGGTAGAACCAACTCCCATGGTGTGACGGGCGGTGTGTACAAGACCCGGGAACGCATTCACCGTGGCACGCTGATCCACGATTACTAGTAATTCCAGCTTCATGCACTCGAGTTGCAGAGTGCAATCCGAACTGAGGCATCTTTTCGGGATTTGCTTAACGTTGCCGTTTTGCTTCCTGTTGTAGATGCCATTGTAGCACGTGTGTAGCCCAACACGTAAGGGCCATGAGGACTTGACGTCATCCCCACCTTCCTCCAGCTTATCACTGGCAGTTCTTTCAGAGTGCCCAACTAAATGATGGCAACTAAAAGTGAGGGTTGCGCTCGTTGCGGGACTTAACCCAACATCTCACGACACGAGCTGACGACAGCCATGCAGCACCTGTGTTTCGTCCGGCCGAACCGAAAACTCTAATCTCTTAGAGTCGCGACGAACATGTCAAGTGTTGGTAAGGTTCTGCGCGTATCTTCGAATTAAACCACATGCTCCACTACTTGTGCGGGTCCCCGTCAATTCATTTGAGTTTTAACCTTGCGGTCGTACTCCCCAGGCGGTGTGTTTATCGGTTTCCCTGCGACACTGAAAATAAATTTCCAACGTCTAACACACATCGTTTACAGCATGGACTACGAGGGTATCTAATCCTCTTCGCTACCCATGCTTTCGTTCCTCAGTGTCAGTAATGATCCAGAAAGCTGCCTTCGCAATTGGTATTCTTTCTAATATCTACGAATTTCACCTCTACACTAGAAATTCTGCTTTCCTCTATCATACTCTAGCTGAAAAGTTTTAATGGCAGTTCCAGAGTTAAGCTCTGGGATTTCACCACTAACTTTTTCAACCACCTACGAACTCTTTAAGCCCAGTAATTCCGAACTACGCTAGGTCCCTTCGTATTACCGCGGCTGCTGGCACGAAGTTAGCCGGACCTTCTTATTCGGGTACAGTCATTTTCTTCCCCGACGAAAGAGCTTTACAACCCAAGGGCCTTCTTCACTCACGCGGCATCGCTGCATCAGAGTTTCCTCCATTGTGCAAGATTCCCCACTGCTGCCTCCCGTAGGAGTTTGGGCCGTGTCTCAGTCCCAATGTGGCTGATCATCCTCTCAAATCAGCTATTGATCATAGTCTTGGTAGGCCATTACCCTACCAACAAACTAATCAAGTGCGGGCTCATCCAATGGTGCATAAAGCTTTCTCCGTAAAGACTTATCCGGTATTAGCACAAGTTTCCTCGTGTTATTCCAGGCCAAAGGGTAGATACCCACATGTTACTCACCCGTCTGCCACTAAGTATTGCTACTTCGTTCGACTTGCATGTGTTAGGCGTGCCGCCAGCGTACGTTCTGAGCCATGATCAAACTCTCAAGTTAAAAAACGGCGCACACTAGCTTCATATATAAATTGTAAGAATACAATCCATACGATTTTGAAGTGTGTACGACAAATTTTGGTAACCTTAACCGTCCACACTTCTCTTCTTAAATTTTTACTTTTTAAATAGCTAATTGGGTCTAAAACGCCCAATAATCCTCACTAATCTATTGAATAAACAATAATTTTACTGAGAAAGTGTGCTGCTTATAAGCTAAAATAAAAGTAAATCAAGCTTTTAGCATTTAAATAAATCAATAAATACATCAGTAAATACAACGTTTTTTTTGATTTTTTGGTATTACTAAATTAATAATTGGAAATTCCAAATGATATTTAATCTAAATAAATTAATTAAATTAGTAAAAAAAAATACTGAGATTTTCTTACTCTTTTTATTAATAATCATTACAATTTTTAGCACCACAATTTATAATAATAAAAAATTAGAAACTTATAAGAATTATAAAGAAGTAATAAATAATATTTATTTTCAAAAAAGCTTAAAGCAAATTTTTGATAATCTCAAACCTAGATATAAAAGTATTAATCATAAAGTATCTAGTGGTGAAACATTTGATAAAATATTAAATAACTATTCTATTCCAAGTAAAGAAATTTTAGATATCAAAAAAAGTTTAAGTTCAGATTATAACTTAAGCAATTTAAAAAGTAATCTTGATATAAAGTTTACAATTGATCAATCAAATAATAAAAAGATTACATCTTTTTTATTCCCTGTAACTAGAACTGAAAAAATTTTGTTAACTAGAAATATAGATACAGATAAATTTGACAAAAAAAAAATTATTACAAACTTAAATAAAAAAATTATCTTTAAAGAAGGAAAGATTTTACAAAGTTTGTATAAAACTGCTATTGATCTTAATATTCAACCCAACATAATAATCGAGTTTGCAAGGATCTATGGCTTTCAGGTAGATTTTCAAAGAGATATTAGAAAAAATGATAATTTTCAAATTATGTATGAAGTATTTGAGGATGATAATGGAAAAGTGTTTGAAACTGGAAATATTATTTTTGCAGATTTAAAACTTAGTGGAGTAAATAATTCTTTATATTATTTTGATAAAAAAGGAAATGAGGGGCACTACGATCAAAATGGAAAGAGTGTTGAAAAAGCTTTAATGAAAACTCCTATTAATGGTGCAAGACTTTCCTCTTCTTTTGGAATGAGAAAACATCCAATAGATGGTTATAATAAAATGCATAGAGGAACAGATTTTGCAGCACCAATGGGCACACCTATTATGGCGTCAGGAAGTGGTGTCGTTACTAGAGCAAGATGGTGTGGTGGTGGTGGAAACTGTATAAAAATAAAACATAACTCAACATATGAAACTATTTATGCTCATATGAAAAATTTTGCACGAGGGATTAAAGAAGGTGTCAGAGTTAAGCAGGGTCAAATAATTGGCTATGTTGGCTCAACAGGAAAGTCTACTGGACCCCATTTACATTATGAAGTTATAGAAAATGGAAAAAAAATTAATTCACAAAAACTAAAGCTACCTTCTGGAAAAATTCTTAAAAGTAAAAATAGAGAATTGTTTGAGGTTACACGAATTAAATTAGATGTTCTAAAGTCAGAGCTTATTATTGGCTTAAATTAAACTGCTGCAGATTTTTTTTCTACGATTTTTTTCTCAATTGTTTTTGAAGCCTTTTTTAATTCTGTCTCTTGAGTATCTTTTTTAACAATGGGGGTATCTATTTTAGCTTCTTTTACAATCTGATCTGCTGGTGTAATAGGCTTTATTATCTCTGTTGGAGATGAATTTACTCTTGCCATTCTAAGACTTTCTTGTTCATTTTGAACTCTTTGAAAGTGATCAGCATGTTGAAAATAATTTTCAGATAAAATCTTATCTTCATTGGCTAGAGCTTCTCTTGCTAAATCATTGTATTTTTCAATTAATTTAACGGCATTATGATTGTTTCTACCTGGAACTTTTCTTTGAAAATTATCATTATTAGAAAATTTTGATCCTTCATTGTTATTTCTAAACGAGGGTCTTCTGTTATTATTATTTCTAAATGGAGGTCTTCTGTTGTTATTTGAATTATTACTTCTAAATGTTACCATAATTATATTTTTAATTTATATTTTAGTGCTGATTATGCAGCGATCATTATTGCCATAGTCTCTTACAGCCTTATTTATATAAAAACCCTCTTGTTTTAATATTTCTTTAACTTTATTTTTTTGATTAAAACCTATCTCTAAAATAAATTTACCATTTTTCTTTATCAGATAGTTTGCTTTATTAATAACTTTTCTGATTTTTGAAAAACCATCAAATCCACCACTCAAAGCTAATTTTGGTTCAAAATTAATTATATCTTTTTCCAAATATTTTAAACTTTCTAATTTAATATAAGGAGGATTTGAAACAATAAGATCATATTTGCCTATAGTGAAATTGTCAACACTAGAGTGAAAAAATTTAGCCCTATTTTCTAAATTTAGCTTTTTTGCATTGAATTTACTCACATTTATGCTTTTTTTAGAAATATCTATTCCTGTTCCATAGAAATATTTTCTTTCTTTTAATATTGATAACAAAATACATCCCGATCCTGTACCTATGTCTAAAACTTGAAGATGAGTATTTTTTGAATATATTTTTAATACTTCTTCAATTATTAATTCTGTATCTGGTCTTGGAATTAAAACATCCTTATTTACAAAAAATTCATTATTCCAAAATTCTTTTTTATTTATCAAATAAGCTATGGGTTCTCCTTTTTTTCTTTTTTCAATAAGACTATTAAAATCACTTAATTGCCCATCATTTAAAATTTGTTTCGGATTTAGGATGATATATCTTTTATCTTTATTAATTGAGTTAGATAATAAAATTTCACAATCTAGCTGTGGATTTGACACACCACTTTGCTTTAAAGTATTGGTTCCCTCAATTAGGATATTTTCTATATTCATTTCTATGTAAGATTGCTTAGTTTTTCTTCCTGTGCTTGGAGAGTTAAAGTTTCAATCATTTCATCAAAAGCTTCTCCTTCTAAAAATTCTTCAAGTTTATGTAGTGTTAAATTGATACGATGATCAGTAACCCTTCCTTGAGGAAAATTATAAGTTCTAATTCTCTCTGATCTGTCTCCAGTACCTATTTTACTTTTTCTATCCTGCGATCTTTCTTGGTCTATTCTTGATCTTTCTAAATCATAAAGTCTGGATCTTAAAATTTTCATTCCTTTAGCTTTATTTTTATGTTGAGATTTTTCATCCTGTTGAGAAACTGATAAACCTGTTGGAATATGGGTTATTCTCACTGCACTATCAGTTGTATTAACAGATTGTCCCCCTGGTCCTCCGGCTCTAAAGACATCAATTCTCAAATCGGAATCATTGATTTTTACATCAACTTCTTCAGCTTCTGGTAAGACGGCTACTGTTGCAGCAGAAGTATGAACTCTTCCTTGTGTTTCTGTATCTGGCACTCTTTGAACACGATGTACTCCACTCTCATACTTTAGAGTTGAGTATATATTCTTTCCTCTAATAGAGGCGATAACTTCTTTAAGACCTCCTGCTTCACTCTGAGACATGCTAATTAATTCTAATTCCCATTTTTTTTTATTACTAACTTTTTCGTACATCTTAAAAAGATCTGAAGCAAATAAACTAGCCTCTAGACCGCCTGTACCAGCTCTAATTTCTATAATAGCATTTTTTTTATCAGCTTCGTCTTTTGGTAATAAAAATAATTTTAATTTTTTTTCAATTGTTTCATTTTCTAACTTAAGATCTTTCAACTCTTTTTCTGCCATTCCTATAAAGTCGTTATCACTACTTGGATCTTCTAGAATTTTTTCTAAATCTTTTCTTTCTCGGTCATATGAAAAATATTTTTTAGCATCATCAATTACATCATTTAAATCAGAGTACTCTTTAGATTTTTCAGCAAATAGTTTTTTATCGACTTCGCCAGTTGACAATTCTTTTTCCAAAGCAGAATGTTTAGAGATTAAATCTTCAATTGTTTTTAGAGGTATCATTATAATTTTTTATCAAGTTCAGCAGCTTTTTTTTCAACTTCTTTAACAACTCTTGATATTATATCTTCTGATAAAACTTTTTCACTTTGAATGCCAGATAAATAAAGCATATTGTTTCCTTTGCCACCACCCGTTATTCCTATATCAGTCATCGCAGCCTCACCTGGTCCATTAACCACACATCCAATAATTGATAAAGTTAGAGGAGTTTTTATATGTGAAAGTTTTTCTTCTAAGGTTTTGACTGTATCAATTACTTGAAATGCTTGTCTTGCACAAGATGGACAAGAAATAATTTTTACCCCCCTATTTCTCAAATTTAATGATTTAAGTATTTCATTGCCTATTTTAATTTCTTTAACTGGGTCATCGGAAAGAGATATCCTTATAGTATCTCCTATACCATCTAATAAAAGTGAACCTAGGCCTATAGATGATTTAATACTTCCCGAAACAAATCCACCTGCTTCGGTAATTCCTAAATGCAAAGGATAATCTGTAACTTTTGAGAGTTGTCGGTATGCCGCCATAGATAAAAAGATATCTGAAGACTTAACACTAATCTTAAAATTAAAAAAATCTTGATCTTCTAATATTTTTATATTTCTTTGAGCACTTTCAACTAAAGCTTCTGGACATGGTTCTTTATATTTATCTAGAATATCTTTTTCAAGAGATCCGGCATTGACACCAATTCGAATGGAACAGCCATTATTTTTGGCAGCACTTAAAACATCGTGAATTTTTAATTTGTCTCCAATATTTCCTGGATTAATTCTTAAACATTTTGCTCCATTTTCAGCTGCTTCTATTGCTCTTTTATAATGAAAGTGAATGTCGGCTATAATGGGTACAGAAACATGTTTGGTAATTTCTTTAAGTGCCACTGAAGATTCTTGATCTGGGCAAGAAACTCTTACAAGATCCGCTCCCTCTTCATGAATGTCATTTATTTGTTTTATGGTGGCCTTAATATCAGTCGTTAAAGTATTGGTCATTGATTGAACGGATATAGGATTATCTCCGCCAACCTTAACGTCACCTACATTGATAACTTTAGTTTTTTTTCGATGGATATCTCTAAATGGTCTAAGGCTCATAAATTAATCTAATTTAAATTCTTTATGAAGTACTGCTACAGCTTTTTTTATCTGTTTATTAGAAATTAAAACTGAGATCTTAATTTCAGATGTTGAAATGACCATAATATTAATTTTTTTAGAAGCTAATGCTTGAAACATTCGATAAGTAATTCCAGGAGTGGTAATCATGCCCACACCAACAATGGAAACCTTCGATACATTATTATCATATGAGAATTTTCTAAAAGAAATTCTTTTATTTTTTTTAATTATTTTTTCTGTCTTTTTCAAATCCTCAGATTTAATGGTAAATGTTAGATCTGTTTCTTTTCCATTTAATGATATATTTTGTACAACCATATCAACATTAATTTGATTTAGTGATAATGGTTTAAAAACAGCTGCAGCTACACCTGGTTTATCTTTAACACCTACTATTGTAACCTTTGCATCATTTTTTGTAGATGTAATTCCTGTAATTATTTGATTACTAAATATTTTTTTAGTACCTGTAATTAATGTTCCTCTTTTTTTTTCATAAGATGATTTTACTGAAAAATTTATATTATTCAATTTAGCATCTTGTACTGAAGTTGGCTGCATAACTTTTGCCCCAAGTGATGCCATCTCTAACATCTCATCGTATGAAATTTTAGAGATCTTTTTTGCTTTTGAATGATTTCTTGGATCTGTTGTATATACACCATCTACATCAGTATAAATATTACATGCATCTGCATTGAAGAATTTTGCAAGCATTATGGCTGAAGCATCTGTTCCTCCTCTGCCAAGTGTTGTTATTCTACTATCTAAATTAATTCCCTGAAAACCAGTTATGATAGGAATGCCGCCTGTTTTCATAAAAGTTAGTATTTTAGTTTTATTGATTTTACTTATACGTGAAGCACTATAAGGACCTTCAGTAATTATTGGAAGTTGCCAAGACATCCATGATCTTGCTTTCAAACCTAAATGTTTAAGTCTGCCAGCAATTAATGCACATGAAGCTTGCTCACCTGATGAAAGTAAAACATCATACTCTGCAGAGTCAAAATTATTGCTTAATTCTTCTGTTTTTCTAATAAGATCATTAGTAGTTCCGCTCATTGCAGAAGAAACCACAATAACATTAAGTTTTTTTCTTTTATATGAAGCAATTATTTTTGCTACTTTTTTAATTCTATCTATATTTCCAACAGACGTTCCGCCAAACTTTAATACTACAATTTTCATTGATAATTTTGTTTAATTTTTGTTTGATAAAATACATCTTAATTGTTATGTCCACAAGTCATCTATTATGAATTCAATAAATAAAAAAGAAATAGAAAAATTTTCAAGAATTGCAGAAGAATGGTGGAATCCTGATGGAAAATTTAAACCTTTACACAATTTTAATCCTATAAGAATTAAATATATAAAAGAAAATATTCTTAAAGATTTCAAAATTAAAGACTTAGATAAACCTTTAAAGAATATTAAACTGTTAGACATTGGTTGTGGTGGTGGCTTGTTATCTGAGCCAATGCGAAGATTAGGTGCTGATGTAACTGCGATAGATGCTTCGAAACAAAATATAGAAGTCGCTAAATTTCATGCAAAAAAAAATAAACTTAAAATTGATTATAGAGTTAGTTCGCCTGAAAAATTAAAAACTACAAATAAATTTGATGTAATTTTAAATATGGAAATAGTTGAACATGTTAATGATATAGATTTTTTTATTAAAGAGAGTTCTAAATTATTAAAAAAAAACGGTATAATGTTTGTTGCTACATTAAATAAAACATTAAAATCATATATTTTTGCAATTATTGGTGCTGAATATGTTTTAAAATGGCTTCCAATAGGGACACATGATTGGGAAAAATTTGTAAAGCCTGAGGATTTAACAGAGATTTCAAAAAGAAATAAACTATTGTTAAAAAAATTAGATGGTATGCAATTTAATATATTAAATAATAGCTGGAAGGTCAGTGATGACACTTCAGTTAATTATATTACAAAATTTATTAAAACTTAATTAGTATTTTCTTTTATCCAGGGAATTACCTCGGCTTCTATTCCCTCTTCTCTCAATTCTTTTATATCTTCCTTTGTAGCAGTGCCATAAATTCCCTTTGAAAATTTTTTATCTTTATAGTGGATAGATCTAGCCTCATAAGCAAAATTTTCACCAACATATTGAAAATTTTTTTTTATAAAATCTTGATATTTATTTATTGTTTTTTTGATATTCTTATATTTTTGGCTTGATGTATCAATGCCAATATCTTTTTTTGACATTAGTATATTCGGTGACATCAAAGTCTTTTCAACATTTAGTGAGTTGCACATATGACAATTGAGAAATTTTTTCTTTTTGAGTTTTTCATACTCTTTAGAGGTTGAAAACCAACTATCAAAAGTTATTTCACAATCTTTACATACAAGCTTATATTTGATCATGCTATATAGATAATAACATAACTATTTAATTCAATATTAAATTAACTTCTATAATCAGCATTAATTTCTATATATTTTTTTGTTAAATCCATAGTATAGGCTGTGAAATATTTTGATCCTGAATTCAGGTTTATTGATATATCAATTGATGAGCTCTTCATGTAGCTTGCAACTTCACTTTCATTATAATTGCTAAAAATTTTTCCATTTTCTACAACTTTTATATCGCCAAAATTAATTGATAATTTATTTGTATCAAAATTAATTCCTGATTTGCCAATTGCCATTATTATTCTTCCCCAGTTTGGGTCTTCTCCTGCAATAGCGGTTTTGACTAAATTAGAATTTGCAATGGAAAAAGCTACAGATTTTGCATCACTCTGAGTTTTTGATTTTAAAACACTTATTGATATAAATTTAGTAGCACCCTCTCCATCCGCAACTATTCTTTTGGATAAATTTAATAATACTGAGTGTAAAGCTTTATCAAAATTATAAAGTTTTTTATCTGTAATATTCCTAACTATTGGATTTTTTACTCTACCAGTTGAAAATATTGAAACCATATCGTTTGTGCTGGTATCACCATCGCATGTAATTGCATTAAATGTTGTATCAATATTTTTTTTTAACAATTTGCTTAAGATATCATTTGAAAGATCTGCATCTGTAAAGATATAGCCTAGTGTTGTAGCCATATTTGGAAAAATCATTCCTGAGCCTTTTGCAATTCCATATATCTTTATTTTTTTATCACCAATTTTACACTCTTCCATTGCGAGCTTTGGTTTTAAATCTGTTGTCATTATTCCTAAGGCTGCTTTTACCCAAATTGATTTATTCTGTGTGTATCTAATTTTTTTTATTAATTCTGGAATATTGCTTTTTATTTTTTTTGTAGGATATCTTTCGCCTATTGTGCCAGTGCAACCAAAAAGTATCTCCTTTGCCAATACTTTTTCGGGGAAATCTTCGTCTTCATTTTGTTTTTTTGAAAGCTGTATTGAAAGCTCTTCTGCTATTTCTTTTAAAGCCTTATAACCTTCAGATCCTGTGAATGCATTAGCATTTCTAGTGTTTACCAAAAGTGACTTTATTTTTTTACATTTTATATTTAAGTTCCATTTTATGTTTTCTGAAATTATTTTAGATTGTGTGAAAACAGATGCATAATTTGCTCCATCTCTAAAATAAAACATAACAAGATCATCTCTTGGTTTGTTGTATAAATTTGCACAAATTGTTGAAATCGAAAGTCCATCTATATGGTCTAAATCTTGAAAGTCTTGCATTTTTGACATTGAGGCCAATGAGATTGCAAAGTTTTTTAAATTTAATGGCATATATTTAAAATATTTATTTAATACTTATATTAAAAGCTGTAATTAATTATATATCAAAAAATAAGATGCTTAATCCATTAAATTTTATCTCAAAATTCATAAAATCAAGCAATCAAAAAGAGCTTGATAGAGTTGCAAAGATTGTTGAAAAAGTTAATTCTTTTGAAGACAAGATTAAAGACATTCCAGATGAAGACTTTCCTAAAAAAACAATAGAACTTAAAAAACGGTTAAGTGATGGAAGAGATATAAATGATCTTTTGCCTGAAGCTTTTGCACTTGTGCGTGAGGCATCTAAAAGAACAAGAAATGAAAGGCATTATGATGTTCAAATAATAGGGGGTATTGTTCTTCATGAAGGCAAGATAGCTGAGATGAGAACTGGAGAAGGAAAAACATTAACTATCAGTTTGGCAGCTTATCTAAATGCTTTACACGGTAAAGGTGTGCACATTGTTACTGTAAATGACTATTTGGCAAAAAGAGATTCTCAAGAAATGGGGGAAATCTATCAATTTCTTGGGCTAACATCTGGATACATTAATAATGACCAAGATGATCATGAAAGAAAAAAGAATTATAATTTTGATATTACCTATGCAACTAATAGCGAGCTTGGCTTTGATTACTTGAGGGATAATATGAAATTCTCTAAGGACCAAATGGTTCAAAGAGGTCATGTGTATACAATTGTTGATGAAATTGACTCTTGTTTAATTGATGAGGCTAGGACGCCACTTGTAATTTCAGGTGCTGCAGAGGATAAAACTGAACAATATCTTGCTATTGATAAATTGGTTAAAAAACTTACTCCTGAAAATTATGAGATAGATGAAAAAGATAAAAATATATTATTAACAAATGAAGGAATTAATAATGTTGAAAAAATATTTTCAAATGCTGGAATATTAAAAAATAATAATTTCTATGATCCTGAAAACCTAAGTCTCGTACATCATGTAAATCAATCTTTGAGGGCTAATCATTTATTTGAAAAAGGAAGAGATTATATTGTAAGAGATGACTCTTTAAAAATCATTGATGAATTGACAGGTAGAATATTAGAAGGAAGAAGATATGGTGATGGACTTCATCAAGCACTTGAGGCAAAAGAAAGAATAGATGTACAGGCTGAAAATCAAACCCTTGCATCAATAACTTATCAAAACTATTTTAAGCTTTATGAGAAAATTTCTGGATGTACAGGAACGGCTGCAACTGAATCTCAAGAATTTTATGAAATATATAATTTAATGGTAGTTGTTATCCCTACTAATAAAGAAATGATCAGAAAAGATTGGAATGATCAAATTTTTCGAACTGAATTAGAAAAAAATAAAGCAATTATAGATAAAGTTTTAGAATGTCATGAAAAAGGTCAGCCAATTTTAGTTTTCACTTCAAGCATCAACAAGTCTGAAATCTATTCTAAACTATTAGATAAAAAAAAAATTAAACATGTAGTATTAAATGCAAAAAATCATGAAAATGAAGCTGAAATCATTGCAAATGCTGGAAAAATGAAGTCAGTTATAATTACAACAAGTATTTCAGGAAGAGGTGTTGATATTCAGTTGGGTGGCAAGAAAGGTAGTCAGCCTGATGAAGAATTACTACAAAATAAAAATAAGATTAAATCACTTGGTGGACTATTTGTAATTGGTACTGAAAGGATGGAGTCAAGAAGAGTCGACAACCAAGCAAGAGGAAGATCTGGGAGACAAGGTGATGAAGGTAGCTCAATATTTTATGTTAGTTTAGAAGATGATCTTATGCGAATTTTTGGTTCTGAGTCTATGAATAATATTCTTCAAAAACTTGGGCTAAAAGATGGTGAAAGTATCGATCATCCCTGGATAAATAAAGCCCTTGAGCGTGCACAACAAAAAGTTGAAGCGAGAAACTTTGATATAAGAAAAAACTTATTAAAATTTGATGATGTTTTGAATGATCAAAGACACGTTATTTTTTCTCAAAGAAATAATGTGATGAATAATGAAAAAGTTTTTGATTATTCTGATGAATTTTTATCAGAGATTACAAATCATCTTATTTCTTTAAAAACTCAAAAAATATCAAAAACTAAAAATAATGAATTCAATAATCAACTAAAAATTCTAGTTGGAAAAAGTGTAGATGATGACGAATTTAAAAATCTTGTAAATTTAAATGATAAAGAATTTAAGGAAAAGATAGACTCTAAATTTATCGAAGCTAGAAATGAGAGAATTAATATGCTTAATGAAGAAAAAGCTAAAGAAATTGAAAAAAGAATTTTACTTCAGTGCATTGATTTAAATTGGAAATCTCATATCCAATATCTTGAGCAATTAAGACAAGTAATTGGCCTAAGGTCTTATGGTCAAAGAGATCCCCTGGTTGAATATAAAAAAGAGGCCTTTTATCTTTTTGAAAATTTACTAAATAAATTAAAAATTGATTTTGTTACAATTTTAATGAATCTAAAAATAGTTCAAGAACCAAGTGAAAATACAATTAAACCTATTAGGAAGCAAATTTCGAATGACCCCAAATGTTTATTGATACAAAAAAAAGATCAGAAACTATCAAGAAACGAAAAGTGTGAAGCCACTGGTAAAAAATTTAAAAATTGCTGTGGCGCTTTATAGAAAAAAAACTAAATAAGAAAACAAAACAATTGCTGCAACAAATATTGATAAAAAAATCTTAGCGTTAAAAAATTTTTCAATAAAGCTACTAAGCTTATTTTTTTGCATATTTAGTACACTTAGATTATCTGGTTGACTTACAAAGCCCTTTGTTCTTCCAATGCTTAAAAATTTATTTTTTCTATGGTTAAAAATTTCTTCTCCACTCATATTCTCAAATTCATTCAAATTATTAGTGATTGACCTTCTAACGTTATCCAAAATTAAATCTCTATCTCGGTGGGCACCACCAATTGGTTCTGCAATGATCTCATCAATTACCTTTAGCTCAAGGAGATCTTTTGATGATAATTTCATTGCTTTTGCAGCCTCTAAGGTTCTCTTTGGATCTCTCCATAAAATGGTTGCACATCCTTCTGGAGATATGACTGAATAGATTGCATTTTCTAACATAATAACTTTGTTAGATGAGGCTAGTGCTATTGCTCCTCCTGACCCACCTTCACCAATTACAACAGCTAAAGTTGGAACATTTAATGACATACAACATTCAATTGATTTTGCGATTGCCTCTGCCTGTCCTCTTTCCTCGGCTCCAACACCAGGATAAGCCCCAGGAGTATCAACAAATGAAATTATTGGGATATTAAATTTGTTTGCCAGATTCATTAATCTAATTGTTTTTCTATAACCCTCAGGTCTCATCATTCCAAAGTTTCTTTCCATCCTAGTTTCAAGAGTGTCACCTTTCTCTTGTCCAATAACCAAAACTGATTTTTCATTAAACTTTGCAAACCCAGCTATTACTGATTTATCTTCCCCATAAAACCTGTCTCCAGACAATGAAATAAAATCTTCAAATAAATTATCTATAAAAAATTTTGCTTTAGGTCTATCTTCATGTCTTGCAACTAAAGTTGTTTGCCAAGGATCTAGATTTGAATAAATCTCTTGTAACTTTTCATCTATTTCTTTTTGTGATTGTAAGATTTTTTTTGTGTCTACTTCTGATAGCCCATCTTGATTATATGGATCCTTTAGTTTTTCCAATTCATTTTCAAGATTTTTTATATCTGTTTCAAAGTTTAAATAATTTTTCATAAACAACTTTATTAATATTTAATTAACAAAAAAGGCAATAAAATGTTTTAAATAATTTATATTTGACATAATCTTGTTTAAAGGTACTCTTAAATAAATCGGGAGAGACTAATAATAATAGCGCCGAAGGAGCAACCACCCCGGAAACTCTCAGGCAAAAGGACCGATAAAAACATAACACTCTGGAAAGAGATTAAATCTCGCCGATGGAGCAAAACTCTCAGGCAAAAATACAGATGGGGTAATTATTAAGGGTGCTATGAAAGAACAATATACAAAAATACACAATCTATCAGTTTCTAATCAATTACTTAACTTCATTAATGAAGAATTGCTTAAAGATACAAATATTTCTTCTGAAAAATTCTGGGAAGGCTTCGACAAAGCAGTTCATGAGCTAGCCCCAAAAAATAAAGAACTATTAAAAATAAGAGAAGATTTACAAAAAAAAATAGACAATTGGCATATTGCTAATGAAGGCAATGAAATAAATTTAGAGGAATATAAAAAATTTTTAAAGGAAATTGATTATCTAAAAGAAGTAGGTCCAGATTTTAAAATTCAAACAAATAACGTTGATGAAGAAATAACTAGTATTGCTGGACCGCAATTAGTAGTTCCAATCATGAATGAAAGATATGCACTGAACGCTGCAAATGCTAGATGGATGAGTTTATATGATAGTTTGTATGGCACAGACATAATTGAACAATCTGAAGATAGTGCCCATCAAAGATATGATCCTTTAAGAGGGGAAATGGTTATAAAATATGGAAGAGACTTTTTAAAAAAATATTTTCCTCTAGAAGATTTTGAATGGCATAATATTACAGGGTTTAAAATTGATAATGGTTCTTTAACAATATTAAAAGATAACACTGAAACATCTTTAAAAAATAAAGATAAATTTATTGGTCATAGAGGAGAGGCCAATGATCCTTCAGCAATAATATTAAAAAATAATAATCTCCATATAGAAATAATTATAGATCCAAATGCTTTTAGTTCTAAACAAGATCCTGCTAAAATTAGCGATATAATTGTTGAAGCTGCAGTTTCAACTATTTGTGATAATGAAGATAGCGTTGCTGCGGTTGATGCTGATGACAAAGTTATTTGTTATCGTAATTGGCTTGGTCTTATGAAGGGTGATTTAAAATCGACTTTCGAAAAAAATGGAAAGACATATGAACGTAAATTAAATCCTGACAGAAGTTATATTTCTAAAGATGGAAAAGGATTAAAACTACATGGAAGGAGTTTGTTATTGATAAGAAATGTCGGACACCTTATGACTAACTCAGCAATCACTTTAAAAGATGGTTCTGAAATACCAGAAGGTATTATGGATGCCTTTATAACTTCAGCAGCTTGCCTTCACGATATCGAAAAAAAAAGTAATTCAAGAAAGGGTTCCATTTATATTGTTAAACCAAAAATGCATGGTCCTGATGAAACTTCATTTACAGATTTAATCTTTACTAAAGTTGAAGAAGTTTTAGGATTGGAAAAATACACATGTAAAATTGGAATAATGGATGAGGAAAGAAGAACATCGTCCAATCTTAAAGAGTGCATCAGAACTCTGAAAAATAGAGTATTTTTTATCAATACAGGTTTTTTAGATAGAACTGGTGATGAAATGCATACATCAATGGAAGCAGGTCCAATGATAAAAAAAGGAGATATGAAGTCTTCGAAATGGATTAATGCATATGAAAATAACAATGTGGATGTAGGACTTGCGTGTGGTTTTTCAGGTGTAGCACAAATTGGTAAAGGTATGTGGGCCATGCCAGATAAAATGAAAGATATGATGGAGCAAAAAACTGGCCATCTTAAAGCCGGAGCTAATTGTGCCTGGGTACCTTCTCCTACAGCAGCAGCTCTTCATGCTCTTCATTATCACGAAATAAATATTTTTGATCAACAAAAAGAATTACAGAAAAGACATGCTGCAAAGTTAGATGATCTTTTAACGATTCCAGTAGCTGATAGGCCAAACTGGTCTGTTGATGAAATAAATTCTGAAATTGCAAACTCTGCACAAACTCTATTGGGATATGTTGTGAGATGGATTGATCATGGCGTTGGTTGTTCAAAGGTACCTGATATTAATAATATTGGATTAATGGAAGATCGAGCTACTTTAAGAATTTCATCTCAACACATTGCTAATTGGGTTCATCATGGTGTTTGTTCTAAGGAACAAGTAATAAAAATTATGAAAAACATGGCAAAGATTGTAGATGATCAAAATAAGAATGATGGCGCTTATACTCGATCTGGAAGAGGTAGCTATGAAATGATGTCTGATAATTTTGATCAATCGGTTGCGTTTAAAACTGCTTGTGATTTAATTTTTAAAGGAAAAGAACAGCCTTCTGGATATACAGAGCCTTTACTACATCTAAACAGATTGTTAAAAAAGTCTAATCAGAATTAGTTTTAATTCCCGATCTATTTTTAAAGGCAGAATATAAAGTTCCATCATCCAGACTTTCTATCTCACCCCCAACTGGCAGACCTTGTGCTAGTTTTGTTATTTTTGTTTTAGTTTGCTTAAGACTATCTTGGATATAATAAGCTGTTGTTTGACCTTCGACAGTTGCACTTGTGGCTAATATAACTTCCTCTATATTTTCTCTACTAACTCTCTCCACCAATGAATTAATTAAAAGGTCTTCTTTTCTCTGACCAGCGGATGAAATTGTTCCACCAAGAATATGGAAGTATCCTTTAAAAATATTTGAATTTTCTATAGACCATTGGTCAGCTATGTCTTCAACAACACATATTTTGTTATATTTCTCTTTTGTATTTTCACAATTATTACAACCGTCAGAGTTTGATTTTAAAGTTCCACAAGATTGACATCTAATTACATTTTTATAAACCTGGGCTAATGTATTGGCCATTGGTTTAACCAACTCATCTCTATTGTTTATAAGTTTTAGTACAATTCTTTTTGCAGATTTAGGACCTAATCCTGGAAGCTTAGCAATTAATTTAATTAATTCATCTATTTCACTAATATTTTGCATTGAATTAAAGTGGCCATTTAAAACCAGGAATGTCAAATCCACTTGTGGATTTTGAAAGTTCCTCAGATGTTTTAGACTTTAGTTCTGATTTTGCATTATTGTGAGCCGCTACGATTAAGTCTTCTATTATAACTTTATCCTCTTTCATAACTTCATCAGATAAATTTATTTTAATCATTTCGTTTTCACCATTTAGTATAACTTTTACTGAGTTGGAACCTGAAGTTCCCTCCGCCTGAATATTTTTAATTTTTTCCTGGCTCTCTTTCATTTTGGCTTCTAATTCCTTAGCTTTATTTAAAATTTTTGTAAAATCAGTCATTTTTTTTGTTATCTCTTTGCTTAATATCAATTAGCTCAGCATCAGGAAATTTTTGTAAAATATCCCTATAAATTGAAGATTTTTTTACAGAGTCAATTAACTCTTTTTTTAAATTTACTTCCTCTTCTTTTTTAGATGGCTGACCCTTTGTTTTACTTAATGTTATTATCCACCTTTCATTTGTCCACTCATAAAGTTTTAAAGACAAGTCTTTGATAAAATCTTTATCAAGATCTTCATTAAAAGAAATTTCTATTCTTTTGTTTTCAAAACTTACAAGGTTAACATTCTTTTCTAATTCATATTTTAATTTAATTTCTTTTTTAGATGAACATAATTCCAATAGATCATCAAATGAATTTAAAAGTTTTGTCTGTAGTTTAATTTCTTTCCCCTCATCTTTTATTTTTATATCTTTTTCTTGAACAATATTTTTCATTTGACCTATTGTTTCTGCTTTGTCTTTTATCCCAAACAAATCATCATCATCTTTTGTTTGTAAAGAAGAGGCATAATTAACTTTTTCAGTTTTTTGAGATGCTTCTACGTCATCAATATCTAATACTTGCTTATTCATTTCTTTTAAATGAGTCAGTCTAATTAAAAACATTTCCATAGATAAATGTTGATTAGAAACAATATCTAGCTCTTCCAAAGTCTTAATTGTAAATTGCCAAAATAATATTAAAGTTTCATTATTAACTTTTCCTGAGATTTCTTGAATCTTTTTAAATTCTTCATCATTTAAAGAAAAATTTGTTCCATCAATATCTAATGAATTAATATTTTTAAAATAATAAAGTAATTCTAGGAAATCATTTATAAATATTTTAGGCTCAACTCCCTGATTATATATTTCCCTGTAAGTGCTTAAAACTTCTTTTTCTTTGCCCTCAAATATAAGTTCAAACAAAGTAATTAGTTGTGATTTATCGAAATAACCAAATATTTTTTGAGCAGCACTTAAATCTAATTCTCTATTTTTATCTAATGTCAGTAATGCTCTATCAAGTAATGATAAGGCATCTCTAACTGACCCTTCAGAAATTTTAACAATCAATTTAAGTGCATCATCTGATGCATTGCCATTTTCTTTATTTTTAATTTCTTTAATAAAATTAAATAATTCAAATGATTTAATCCTAGATAGGTCAAATCTTTGACATCGTGATACTACTGTAATTGGGATTTTTTTTATTTCAGTTGTTGCAAAAATAAATTTTAAATATTCTGGCGGCTCCTCTAATGTTTTTAACAAAGCATTAAATGCTTGTTTGCTGAGCATGTGAACTTCATCTATTATGAATATTTTATATTTAGCTGTAGTTGGACCATACCTTGAGAATTCAATAAGGTCCCTTACATCATCAACTCCTGTCTTACTTGCTGCATCCATTTCTAACACATCAATATGATTTGAATTTGAAATTGCAGTACAATTTTCACAAAAATTTTCTTTGCATAGGTTATCAGTGCCATTTGAACAATTTAAAGACTTTGCAACTATTCTTGCTGTGGTAGTTTTTCCAATTCCTCTAATTCCTGTGAAAAGGTAAGCATTTGGAACTTTATTAGCCTTAATTGAATTAGATATAGTTTCTGCCACCACATCTTGACCTATAAGGTCATCAAATGTTTGGGGTCTATATTTTAAAGCTAAAACTTTTGTATTTTTATTCATTTTTTTAAGGAGACTAGAACCTGAAAAACTGTCTCTACGACTGCTTCCGTTAAGATCTGGTCGGGTTCAAGCAGCATTCACCTCTAGCCTCCAAAACTATTATAGCAGTAATGTTTTCTAATCTACAAGAAAAGTTTCTAGGTTATTTTTCTCTAAATTTATCAGCCTCAAAAACACCTAGCACGTGAAAGTCTTGACAATGAAGTCCCAATTCCTCCAAAGATTTTTGAACTTTTGCATCTTCTATGTGGCCATCTAAATCACATAGAAAAAAATAAGATTCGAATGAATTCTGCTCTGGATAACTTTGAAGCTTTGTAAGATTAACACCATTAATAGCAAAACCTCCCAACGACTGATAGAGGGCAGCAGGTTTGCTTTTAAGTTTAAATAAAAAAGAGGTTATGTATTTTTTATTTTCAAAATTAGGCTGTAAAACTTCCTTTCCCATAATTAAGAACCGAGTTGCATTTCCACTTTCATTTTCAATATTGGGAGCAAGTATTTTTAAATTATAAATTTCTGCACTCAATGATGATGCTATTGCTGCTTCACTTTTAATTTTATTCTTTGAAATATTTTCAGCAGATCCCGCTGTGTCAGCTCGAACATGCTCAACAAAGTTATTCTTTTTAATAAATTTTGAACATTGAGATAATGCCTGAGCATGAGAGAACACGTCTTTAATATCACTTAGCTTACTATCAGGCTGTCCTAACAAATTATGTTCAATCTTTTGAAAATGTTCTGCATAAATATTTAGTCTGTATTTAAAGATTAAGTACTCTATTCCGATATTTCCTGTAATACGATTTGATTCTGGTATTACTATTCTAGAATTTGTCTCAGATAAAGCTTTTAAAAAACATTCATCAAATGTTTTACATGGAATAATTTTTGAATTTGGATCTATTTCTAAAGCTGCCAAATGTGAGTAAGCTCCAAAAGTTCCCTGAAAATATATTTTTCTCATTCTATTATGATTTATATTCCATAATTTTTTTTATAGCCAGATAATCCTCTTCTGTATCGACTCCAATAGGAGAATATTTTGCTAAAGCTACATTAATTTTTATATTATTATCAAGCGCTCTTAATTGTTCTAATCTATTTTTTTTTTCATTTATAGTTTGATCTAAATCTATAAATTTTTCTAATATATTTGTCTTATATGAATATATTCCAATATGATGATAAACATTTAGATTGCTTGAAGGCATACTTTTTCTACTAAAGTTTATTGCTAATGGAAAATTATTATTTACTATCTCTTTTTCTGTAAAAACTTTAACAACATTTTCATTTTCAAGCATAGCATCATCTTTTAATTTTGCAGCCAATGTTCCAATTGCTGAATTATTGTTAATCATAAAATTATTTAAATTTATGATATCATTTTTATCAATATCAGGTTCATCCCCCTGAAGATTCAATATGTAATCAATATTTTTTAGATTAAGTTTTTTATAAGCTTCAAAAACTCTATCTGTACCAGTTTTATGATGACTGCCAGTTAAAATTGCTTTTCCACCATTCTTGGTTACATCCTCTAATATTTCCTGATCTTCTGTTGCAACTACCACATCACCAATATTGGCCTCCTCAGCTCTTTTAAAAACATGAGAAATAATTGATAAATCATTAATTTTTAAAAGAGGTTTTCCAGGTAATCTGGATGCTGACATTCTTGAAGGAATTAAAATTAATGTTTTAACCATTATAAAACCTGTAACTTATGCGTCTGTTAGACGCAAAATTAAAAATTAAAATTTGAGTTTTTTTTTTATTATCATGTTATATCTGCAAAATTAATTAAATAAATATGGATTCGTTTGAGTTAAATAAAATAATTGCATCAATTCTATTAGTTGCTCTTTTGGTCATTGGCTTAGGTAAACTTGCTGATGGTGTTTTTCATGTAAAACAACCAAAAAATCCAGGGTATCAAGTCGAGATTGAAGACCAGTCTACTTCTTTAGCAACACAAGTTTCTGAAGTGGAAGAAAAAATTGATATAGTTGCTATCATGGCGCTAGGAGACGTGACAGCTGGAGAAAAGATATTCAAAAAATGTGCAGCTTGTCATTCTATTGAAAAGGGTGGAGCTAACAAAATTGGACCTGCACTTTATGGTGTAGTTGGAAGTAAAGTTGGTCATGTATCAGATTATAAATATTCCAAAGCTTTAGCGACGTATGGAAAAAAATGGTCATTTGAAGAACTAAATGGTTTTTTAACAAAACCAGCCTCTTACCTTAAGGGAACAAAAATGTCCTATGCTGGTTTAAGAAAAGAAACAGATAGAGCTTCTGTTATCAAATACTTAAATCAAAATAGTGATAACCCAATACCATTACCTTAATTTTTCAAAACAGTATAAAAGAATACTTTTTTGAACATGTACTCTATTGAGTGCTTGTAACCAAACCTCTGAATTTTTCCCTAAAAAAACTTCATCGGTAACTTCTTTGCCTCGAGGAAGACAATGTAAAAAAGTTGCATCTTTTTTTGCAAAACTAATTAATTTAGAATTAATCTTAAAATTGTTAAAAGCTCTAATCTTATTTGTTTTATTTACATTGTCATTTAATGAGATAACCTTATCTGAAAAAATCACATCTGCATTTTTAACAGCTTTTTTAGCATCATTAAAAATGAAAATTTTACCTTTGTTGTTTTTTGCCCAATTAATTACAAGCTTTTTAGGTTCATAATTTTTTGGACAAGCAATGTTTAATTTAAATGAAAACTTAACTGATGCTGCAATTAAACTATTCAAAACATTGTTTGAATCTCCAACCCAACAAATATTTAATTTTGAGATTGATTTTTTCTTTATCTCTTCGACTGTAAAAATGTCTGAAAGAACTTGAGTTGGATGAGATGAGGGGCTCAAACCATTGATAACAGGCATTGTTAAATATTTACTAAATTCTTCAATTTTTTTATCACTATCAGTTCTCAACATAAAACCATCTCCATAGGTTGATAAAATTTTTGCTGTATCTGCTAAACTTTCACCACCTTTTCCAAGATGCAACTCATTTGCTCTAAGAGTTATGGTTCCTCCACCTAATTGTTTTATTGCTAGATAAAAACTTAATCTTGTTCTTAAACTTGCTTTTTCAAACATTTGAATGAGTAATTTACCCTTTAGAGGTTGGTCTTTATCTACATCTAAAGTGTTAAATTTTTTTCTTTTTAATTTTCTTTTTTTTGCATCAGTAATAATTTTTCTTAGATCTGCTGCTGGAATATCTTTAAGAGTAATAAAATGTTTCATTGTTATTTAAAAGTTGAACAAACTTTTTTAATGATATTTATAGCTAAATCTATTTCTTGTTTCTTAACATTGAGTGGTGGTAATATTCTTACTACATTTTCTCCAGCCCTGATTGTTAAAAGCTTATTATCCATTAACTTTTGAATAAATTTTGTCTGATCCCCATGTAGTTGTAATCCAATAAGTAAACCAACTCCTCTTACCTCTTTAATAACATTAGGGAATTTTTTTTTAATTTCATTTAATTCTTTATTAAAATATTTTGATAATTTTTTAACATTATTAAGGAATCCTTTTTTAAATATTTGATCTAATACCGCATTCCCAACAGACATTGCCAGTGGATTTCCTCCAAAGGTTGATCCATGAGTACCCACTGTCATACCTGATGCAACTTTTTTATTCATCAAAAGTGCGCCGAGCGGGAATCCCCCTCCTATGCCTTTAGCTATTGGTACTATATCTGGTTTAATTTTTGAATTTTCAAAAGCAAAAAAATTTCCAGATCTTCCTATGCCACACTGAACCTCATCTAAAATTAATAAAATTTTTTTCTTATTACAGATTTTTCTCAACTCTTTTAGGCACCAGTCTGGTATTGCTTTGATTCCTCCTTCACCCATAACAGTTTCAATCATTATAGCTGCTGTTTTTTTTGTGATAGAATTTATTAAACTTTTGTGATTTCCAAATTCAAAATGATCAAATCCATCAACTTTAGGACCAAACCCTTCAGTCATTTTTTTTGATCCACTAGCATAGATTGCTGCTAATGTTCTGCCATGAAATGAATTTTTAATACAAAGAATTCTGTTTTTTGAAGGTTGCCCTATTGAGTAAAAATACCTTCTGGCAGCCTTGATTGCTGCTTCTGTTGCTTCAGCTCCACTGTTTTGAAAAATAACAAAATCAGCAAAAGTTTTTTTTGTTAATCTTTCAGCCAATCTTTCTCCCTCTGGAATTATAAATGCATTTGATATATGCCATAATTTTTTTGATTGTTTATTTATTGCTTTTATTAAATATGGATTAGCATGTCCTAAAGAATTAACTGCGATGCCTTGAACAAAATCTAAGTATTTTTTTCCATTAGTTGAATATAAAAAACTACCTTTTCCATATTTAAATGAAATAGGTCTTCTGTTATAGTTTTTTGCTAAAGCGCTCATTTATTAAGATTTAATTTTATAACCTTTTTTGTAAAGAAAAAAAGCTACATACCACATTAAAATACTTAGTATTAATAAATATATTAAACCTATACTTATTGATCCATCAGACCTTCCTAAAAAACCATACCTAAAACCATCAATCATATAAAAAAAAGGATTAAGATGACTTATGGTTTGAAAAAATTGTGGAAGCTTATCAATTGAATAAAAAACTCCTGATAAAAAACTTAAAGGGGTAATAACAAAGTTAGTTACTGTAGCTGTATGATCAAACTTTTCGGCCCATAGTCCTGTTATAAAGCCCAAGCTTCCTAAAATAAATGCACTTAAAAAACCAAATATAAAAATATATAAAAAATTATTAATAGGTATTTCAACTATCAAAGAAAAAACTCCAATTGAAATGATTGCAATCAAGAAACTTCTAGTCAAGGCTGCAAGTATTATTGCCATTGAAACCTCAAATGCAGATAAGGGTGCGTAAAGCATATCTACGATATTTCCTTGAATTTTTCCTATCATTAATGATGAAACTGAATGACTAAATGATTGGGTTAAAATGCTCATAGCAATTAATCCCGGAGCTAGAAAACTAATAAATGAGTAACCAAGAACATCTCCCCTATTATTTCCTAGCGCCAAAGATAATACTGATAAAAATAAAAGACTGGATACAAGTGGAGATAGTAATGTTTGTTGCCAAACTGCCATGAACCTATTGCATTCTTTAAGCCACAAACTTCTAAAACCAATCCAATTAACAAGACCAAATTTCTTTACAACAATATGATATTTTTTATTCAATTCAACCATAAGTAATCATTTATAAGTTTTAAAAATAATTTGTGTACAAAACAAAAATATTTATTGTTTTTTTTTAATTCTCATGTGATCTGTATATAGTTATTAAAATTAAGTAACACACTAAATATAGATTATGAGTTGGACAGAAGAAAAAGTTGTAAAATTAAAAGAGCTTTGGGGCAAGGGAAGTACAGCAAGTCAAATTGCAGAAATAATTGGGGGTATCAGCAGAAATGCTGTTATTGGTAAAGCGCACAGACTTAACCTATCGTCGAAAATCAAAACTCGTAATGCTTCTTCAATTCAAAATTATGATAATAACTCAGAAGAAAATAACTCAAAGCAAAAAAGAGGAAGAAAAAGTAAATTTAAATCATTAATAATTGAAAAAGACTTTGAGCCTGAAAATCCAAAAAAATTAGAAGAGCTAGACGAAAGTTCATGTAAGTGGCCTATTGGGCACCCAGAAGAAGAGAGTTTTTATTTCTGTGGCAGATCTTCTTTAAAAGATTTTTCATACTGTAAACTTCACTTACTTTATGCTTATCAACCAAAAGGAAAAAAAGAAGAGCCTGTGAGTGACAAAGATGAAGAGACTACTCAATATATTGAAAAGAAAATAAATACATCTTAGCGTATTTTAAAATTTTTTTTATTTTTTTTTTACCCTCTAAACCTCTAATAAGAGATTTAATAATTAAATAGATTAAGAACGAAAAAATTAAAAATATTAATAAATAAATTATTTTGATCACGACCAATAAATTATAACGTTTTAGTGTTTTAATTTCTATTAAGAATTACTAGTTCTATATTTTTTTGTAGAAAATTGACCACTTTCTCTCCACATATAACAATACTTTTGAACTTCTTGGTCAAATATTTTTGAACTTGGCACTCCTAAATCAAAATTAGTTTGATATTTACTTGAAGGAATATTGTCATATTTTAAAAGAGTCAATTGATCTATTGTCAATAATGGTTTTGGGAATAATTGAAAAAATTTTGCTGATATTTTGGCCGCAAATAAAGGCATGGGTATTAAGAGTCTTTTTTTATTAATTAGTACTAATAGTTTATTGAGAATTTTTTTTAAAGTAAAAGTTTCAGGCCCAACACATTCCACTATCTTTGAATGAATATTTTTTGAAATAATATAATAAATTATATCTGTTAAATCAGAACAATGTATTGGAGTAAATTTAGTGTCACCATTGTAATAAAGTGGGAAAAATGGAAGTCTGCTTAATAAGGTCATAAAACTTGTTGTAAAGTTATCGTCAACTGAATAAACGACTGAAGGTCTTAATATTGTAGCTAAAGAAAAATTTTTTTGAATATTAAGCTCACCCTCTAATTTACTTTTTGCATATTCTGAGTCTGTCGCTTTATTAATGCCTAATGCTGATAAATGAATAAATTGATTAACTTTATATTCCTTACAAAGCTTAGCTAAAATAGACGGAAAAATAGAATGAATATTTTTAAATGAATTGCCTTTTCTACTTTCATATAAAATTCCTATTAAATT
The DNA here is from genome assembly GCF_059417735.1 of Candidatus Pelagibacter sp. PS_44. Taxonomy (NCBI): domain Bacteria; kingdom Pseudomonadati; phylum Pseudomonadota; class Alphaproteobacteria; order Candidatus Pelagibacterales; family Candidatus Pelagibacteraceae; genus Candidatus Pelagibacter; species Candidatus Pelagibacter sp. PS_44. The sequence continues at coordinate 91,454 of NZ_CM182063.1, read as the reverse complement.
TATACAAATGTCAGCTTTAGAAAATAATTTTCTTATTTTGTTTTCATCAAAAATATTAGCTTCAACAATGTCAATGTATCCAGCATTGCCTTGGGTTTTAATTATGTAGCCTTTTTGATGAAGGTTTCTAGTAACAATAGTTACTTTATAATTATTTTTAGTTAGCTTTCTGATTAAATGTCTACCTATTTGACCGCTGCCGCCAAAGATTAGACAATTTTTTGCTTTCATATATATATATTTAAAAATGAATATTGATATTAAACTTCACAAAGGGGATCTACCAGAAGATTTAGATTTAGGCAATATTATTGCTGTTGATGGAGAGTTTATGGGGCTTAACGTTAAGCGTGACCCCTTATGTCTGATACAAATATCAACTGGTAATTCAGATGCACATATAATCCAACTAGATAGAAAAAATTATATTGCTCCAAACCTAAATAAAGTTCTATCAGATGAAAAGATTACAAAAATATTTCATTACGGAAGGGCTGATATAGCGCACATTAAATATTACCTAAAAACAGAAACTAAAAATATTCTAGATACAAAAATTGCATCAAAACTAGCTAGATCTTATTCAGATAGTCATTCTCTTAAAACTTTAATTAAAGAATTCATGAATATTGATGTTAGCAAACAATTTCAAAGTTCAGATTTTGGTGGTGAATTATCGCCTGCTCAACTTAAATATTGTGCTAACGATGTTATTTATTTGCATAAAATACACGCGGAATTAAATAAAATCCTAGTTAGAGAAAAGCGGATTGATTTATACAATAATTGCTTAAAATTTTTAAAAACAAGAGTTGATCTTGATTTGGCTTTATTCAAAGATGATATATGGGCTCACTAAATGAAAAAAAAAGATTATAAAAAAATTGCAAAAGAGGTAATAGATTTAGAAATAAAAGCCCTAAAAAAACTTAAAAGTTCAATCAACCAATCATTTAATGAGGCTGTTGATGCAATAGCAAAATGTCAATCTAAAGTGATACTCTGTGGTGTGGGAAAAAGTGGTTTAATAGCATCAAAAATTTCCGCAACACTTTCTTCTGTTGGAACTCCTTCTTTTTCATTATCTGCTAATGACTGTTCTCACGGGGATCTTGGAAGCATATCTAAAAAAGACATTTTAATTTTAATTAGCTACTCAGGATCTACAGAAGAGCTTAAAAATATTATTAAATATGCTAACAGAAATAAGATTACCTTAATTGGCATAATGTCAAAAAGAAATTCTATACTGTATAAAGCGTCTGACATAAAACTACTTATACCAGAAGTAACTGAGGCTGGTCTTGGAATAGTGCCAACTTCAAGTACTATTAATCAACTTAGTATTGGAGATGCTTTGGCTGTAGCTGCCTTAAATAAAAAAAAAATAAGTAAGAAAGATTTTAAAAAATTTCATCCATCTGGCAATCTTGGGGCGCAGTTGAGAACAGTGGAGGAACTAATGATTATAGGAAAAAAAATACCATTTGTTGATGAAAACTTGAAAATGAAAAAAGCTTTACAGATAATATCAAATAAAAAACTTGGAACTTTAATTGTTCAAAATAAAAAAAAAATAACAGTAGGAATTATTACAGATGGTCAAATTCGTAGATTTAATGAAACAAATGCAAATCTTCAAGATTTAACAGTTAAAAAAGTAATGACAAAAAATCCTATAAGTATTGAAAAAGATACTCTTGCAGAAAAAGCATTATCAGTAATGAATGCAAAAAAAATTACCTCACTATGTGTTCATAACCAAAAGAAAATAAAAAAAACTATTGGAATTATACATATACACAGCATATTGCAGTCAAATATTCATTAAATGAATAAAAAAACTACAATTCAGATATTATTAATTTTTCTTATTTTTTTATTTTCAATATTATTTTATTTAAGATATTTTAAAAATAGTCAAAAAATTTCAGAAAATATTCCAAAAGAAGAAAAACAAATTATCACTAGTCAAAATGATAACTCGACCTATATAGATAACGTAAATTATATTTCTTTTGACACGAGGGGAAATAGATATCAAATTACTGCAGAGCAAGCTGAAATTAAAATTGAAGACTCAGATGTTATGTTATTAGAAAATGTGGTTGCTTACATTTCTATTAAAGACTCTGACACTATTATAATTACTTCAAATTTTGGCGTATATAATTCAAAAAATTATGATACTATTTTTTCTGAAAATGTAATAATTCTCTATCCAAGTCACAAAATAACAGGAGAATATTTAAATCTTTCATTTTTAAAAAACCTTGGAACTATTTCTAAAGATGTTATTTATAAAAGAAAAAAAACAAGTTTATTTGCTGATAAAGTTGAAATAAATCTTACTACAAAAGATACAAAAATTTTTATGGATGATAAAAATAAAAAAGTTTTAGTAAAAGGTACAAAATAATATGGGTGTAATAAAAAAATTTCGAATAAAATCATTTAAAAACCCTCAACCTATTATTTCATTAGAAAATATATCTTTGTCATTTGGTAATAGAAAAATTTTAGACAATGTAAGTTTTAAGATAAATCAAGGACAAATTTTAGGTATGTTAGGACCTAATGGTGTAGGAAAATCAACAATCTTCAATTTAATTACTGGTTTAATAAAACCTGATTATGGTAAAATTAAATTTAATGGAATAGATGTGGTTGATTACCCAATTTATTTGAGAACTACTAAATTTAAAATAGGCTATGTTCCACAATATGGTGGTTATTTTAGTGATCTGACACTGTTTGAAAACCTCAAAGCAATTGGAGAAATAGTAATTCAAGATAAAAATTTAATTTATCATAAAATTGATCAGTTGATTGCTAAGTTTGAACTTGATGCCATACGAGATATTAAAGCAAAATTCTTGTCCGGAGGACAAAAAAAAAATTAGTAATAGCTCTCTCTCTATTAAGTGATCCAAAAGTGCTTTTATTGGATGAGTGTTTTGCAGCGCTAGATGTACTTACAATAAAAATGCTCCAAGAAGTTATTGTAAACTTACAAACGGAAAATAATATAACAATTTGTATTTGTGATCACCAAGCTAGAGATTTACTTTCTTGTATTGATGTTGGAATAATTTTATCTAATTGTAAAATTGTGGCTCAGGGGTCTCCAAATGATTTAATAAATAATATAGAGGCAAAAAATGCATACTTTGGTGACTCTTTTAGATTTAATTAATCAATGTCAAAAACACTATTAATTAAAAAAAAGATTACTCCATTTAATAAGAAAATAAGTGTTAGTGGAGATAAAAGTTTAAGCATTAGATGGGTTCTTTTAGCGTCACAAACTATTGGAAATTCTAAAGCTTATAATTTATTGATGTCTGAAGATGTTATTGCTGCATTAGAAGCTATAAAAAAATTAGGCATAAAAGTACTAATTAAAAAAAAATATTGTGAAATATTTGGAAAAGGTCTGAATAATTTTACTTACAAGAATGGCTTAGTAATAGATGCTAAAAACTCTGGAACACTTGGAAGATTAATATTGGGCTTATTAATCAAATCAACAAAAAAAATAAAGTTAATAGGTGATAAAAGTCTTTCAAAAAGAGATTTTTCAAGAGTAACTGAACCGCTTAAAAAATTTGGTGCCAAGTTTCAATATAAAGTAAAAAATAAACTCCCTTTATCAATTATAGGGTCTAATAATTCAAAAGGCATATATTATGTAGAAAACAAAGGATCTGCACAGTGTAAAAGTAGTGTTATGTTGGCGGCGCTTAACTCATCAGGCACAACATACATAAAAGCAAAAAAATCAAGAAATCATACAGAACTACTTTTTAAATATCTTAAAGTACCTATCAAAATAAAAAGAACAAAAAAATATGATTACATAAATATAATCAAACCAAAAAAAATTAATTCGTTTAATTATAATATTCCAGGAGACATAAGCTCTAGTGCTTTTTTTATGGTTCTTACAATGCTGTCTGAAAATTCAAAACTTTTAATTAAGAATATAAACATTAACCCCTCTAGAATAGGGGTGATTACTATTTTAAAAAAGATGGGTGCTAAAATTTTATTAAAGAATAGAAGAAATTATAAAGGTGAAAAAATTTCTGATATTCTAATACGAAGTTCAAAAAACCTTAAAGGGATAAATTGTCCATCAGAATTAAATAGTTGTGCTATAGATGAGTTTCTAATTATTTTTATTGCTGCAGCTAAAGCTAAAGGAATATCTTATTTCAAGGATATTTCTGAGCTTAATCAAAAAGAAAGTCCAAGATTAAATTTGGGATCAAAAATTTTGAATATGATGGGTGTAAAAACTGAACTAACTGAAAGTTCAATAAAAATTTATGGTCAACCAAATTTAAAAATCACAAAAAAAATTATTATTAAGAATTATTTAAAGGATCATAGAATTTTTATGATGAGTACTATTGCAGCTTTAACATGTGGAGGTGTATGGAAAATTCATGATAGAGACTCTATAAATACATCTTTTCCCTCTTTCTTGAAATTAATCAAAAATATAAATAGTAAATCTTTATGAGATTAAAAAAAAAAATTAAAGTTGCAATCGACTCTCCAGCCGCCGCGGGAGCTGGTACTCAGGCAAAATTAATTTCTAAACATTTTAACTTGTTTTATTTAGATACCGGAAAGATTTATAGATTAATTGCTAATATGAAATTAACTCAGCCTAAAAAATATGGGCACACATTAATTAAAAAAAAAATGAACCAATTAACAATGAAGGATTTACAAAACAAAAAGCTTTTATCTGATGAAGTTGGTACTATGGCGTCTATTATATCAAAAGATAAGAAAATAAGAAAACTTGTTCATGCTTTTCAAATTAAGAGCGCTTATCATCCCCCAAAAAAGTATAATGGTTCATGTTTAGATGGAAGAGATATTACCTATAAAATAATTCCAGACGCAGATTTTAAATTTTTTATAACAGCAAATTCAAAAACAAGAGCGCTAAGAAGATATAAAGAGCTAAAGGGCTCTAATAAGAAAATATCTTTTAACAACATATTAAAAAGCATTAAAAAACGTGATAAAAGTGATTATAATAGAAGAATATCACCATTAAAGAAAACGCAAGATTCGATCTTGATTAATACTACAAATTTAACTAAAAGAGCATGCTTTTTAAAAATTAAACAAATTATGGATAGGAAACTCAAAGCTTAATGGAAATTTATAAAGACCTTTCAAACCCCGCGTCAAAAGAATTCGAACAACTACTTAACTCACAGTTTACCAAAACAGCAAACCTTGAAGAGGGAAAAATAATTACAGGTATAGTAAACAAAGTAACTGAAAACTTTGTTTTTCTTGAAGTACCTGGTTTAAAATCTGAACCAATTCTAGACATAAATGAATTAAAAAGCATGGGTATGCTTGATAAGGCAAAAGTAGGTGAAAAAATCTCTGTACTTCTTGAGAGATTAGAAGATAAAAAAGGTGAAGTTTTAGTTTCTGCTTCTAAAGCACAAAAAATTCAGGGATGGGATAAGCTTGTTGAGGCTTATGAAAAAAATGAACCTATCAATGGTAAAATTACTGGACGTGTTAAGGGTGGATGCATTGTTGAACATGTTGAAACTGGTTCTTTAATGTTTTTGCCTGGCAGCCAAATTTCGGATAAGCCGCTTAAAGATATTTCTCACTTAATGGGTGAAGTTCAGAAGTTTGCTCTTATTAAATTAGATAAAGTTAGAGGAAATGCTTGTGTTTCAAGAAGAGAAATTATTTCATCTTTCAAAAAAGAGGATAAGATTAAAATCATAGAAAAATTCAAAGTTGGAGATATTATTAAAGGTGCAGAAGTAAAAGGCTATAGTTCATTTGGATGTTTCTTCAATGTTAATGGAGAGTTAGATGTTCTAGTTCACTTGCAAGAAATATCTTATTCAAGAGTAAATCATCCTGATGAAGTTTTCACAATAGGTGAAAAACATGATTTATTAGTCATTTCAGTTGATAAAGAAAAATTACAAGTTGGTTGTTCGGTAAAACAACTTTCGCCAGATCCATTTGAAAATATTTCTAACTACGAACTAAACAAAGCTTATAAAGTCAAAGTAGTCAAATTAATGGATTTTGGTGCATTCTGTGAACTTGAAAAAGGTTTATCAACCTTACTACATTCGAGCGAATTAAGTTGGACTAAAAAAAATATATCTGCAAAAAAAATGTTTAAAGTGGGTGACGAGATAGATTGTGTAATTACTGAAATTGATAAAGAAAAAAGAAGAGTTGCGATTTCACATCGTTTAACTACTGAAAATCCATTTGAAACTTTTGAAAATAAATATCCTATTGGATCTGAGGTTGAAGGAGAAGTGGCAAGTAAAAATGAGTACTCAATTTTCTTAAAAATTAATGGATTAGATATTGATGCATTTCTTCACTGCAACGACCTAACATATTTAAATAATGGTGAAGAGGAATTAGCTAAATATAAAATTGGCGATAAATTAAAGGTTAAAGTTCTAGAAGTAAAAGCTGCAGAACAAAAAGTTAGAGTTGGTCTAAGACAAACTCAGCCAGACCCATTTGATTGGTTTAATGATAAAAAAATTAAACAAGCTATTACAGTTAAGATTATTTCAACTGATAATAAAGGGCTTACTGTAAGACCCGAAGGTTGTGAAATGGATTTTATCATCAAAAAATCTGCAATAGCTATTAATGTTGCAGATGCTAGACCAGCTAGATTTACTGGTGGAGAAAGAATTGATTGCGCAATAGCAGAGCTAGATTTAGAGAAAAGAAAAGCAACACTTAGTATCAAATTACTTGAAGAAATCGAAAGAAAAGATGCATTAGAAAAATATGGTGCTGAGGGATCAGGAAAAAATCTTCCCTTCTCTTCTCTTTCTGATGACTTAGAGAAAAAGAAAAAAGAAGACGAATAAAAATTGGCTATTGTAAAATCAAAACTTCTAAAACAACTAGCAAAAAACTACCCAAATTTTTTAAAAAAAGACTTAGAAAAATTTACCAACATAATTCTTAACGAGATTAAATTTGCTCTTAAACGAGGTGATCGAGTTGAGTTGAGAGGTTTTGGGGTTTTTTCTACCAATATTCAAAAAGCAAGAATATCTAGAAATCCTAAGACTGGTGAAAAAGTAAATACCCCCCAAAAAAAAACAATTCACTTTAAAATGGCAAAAGATATGTTTAAAAAATTAAACAATGAAGAATAAAAATATTTTTGTAGCCTGTGATGTATCAAGTCAAAAAGAAATATTAGATTTATTAGAATTAATTCACGAAGACATATCTGGCATAAAAATTGGGCTTCAATACATCACCCAAAGAAGTCCCAATGAAATAAGAGAGCTTTCAAAATTTAATAAACCTATATTTTATGATGGTAAATTTTTTGACATTAAGAACACACTAGTTGAGTCTATTAAGTCTCTTGAGGAACTTAATGTAAAATATGCAACAGTACATTTGTTGAATGGATTAGATGCTCTTAAAGCTGCAAATCTAGCTGCTAAAAATATTAATATAAACCTTTTAGGTGTTTCAGTTTTAACAAGTTTTGGAGACGAAGATCTATCTAGATTAGGTTTTAATAATAAAGTTGAGGATCAAGTTAAAACTTTAGTCAAAATTGCAATGGATGCAAATTTATATGGAGTCATTTGTAGTCCACTTGAAATAAAAATGATTAAATCTATTGCACCAAAACTTAAATGCTTTACTCCAGGAATTAGAATGGATGACTTAAAAGATGATCAAAAAAGAACTCTTACTGCTAATGAAGCAATTGAAGAAGGTAGTGACTGCTTAATAATTGGCAGACCTATTACTAAAGGTAACCCAAAAGAAAATTTAAAAAATATCCTTTCATCAATTAAATAAATGAAGTGTAAAATTTGTGGAATCTCAGATTCTAAAACATTAATTCATTTAACAAATCACTCTTACCCTCCTCAATATATTGGTTTTATTGTCAATTACCCAAAATCTAAAAGATTTGTTCCTTACGAAAAGCTTAAGCAAATTTTAAATGTAGATAAAAAAAAATCAAAATATGTAGCTGTATTAGTTAAACCAAATGAAAATATTCTAGAGGAAATAAAAAATTTACCTTTTGATTATTACCAGATTTATGACGCCACCCCATCTGAAATTAATTTAATTAAACAAACATATAGAAAAAAAATTATTGTTTCTCTAACCATTAGCGGTAAAGAAGATGTAATGAAATATTTAGACTACTGTGATATTGCGGATATAATTTTATTTGATAGCAAAGGTTATGAAAAAAGTATGTCTTTTGATCATCAATTAATTCAAGATATTAAAATCAACAAAGAATTGATGTTAGCTGGAAATATTCAAGTTGAGGATAACCTTGAAAAATATAAAAAAATAGCTGATATTATAGATATTTCTGGTGGCCTAGAAACATCTGGAATAAAAGATATTTCAAAAATAAATAATTTTTTAGATAAATTAAAACGAATTAATAATGAAACTTAAAAAGAAAATTCCTTTAATAGACCAGCATGATAAAAGTGGATTTTGGGGAGGAAAATTTGGTGGAAACTTTATACCTGAGACTTTAAAAAAGCCTGTTGAAGACTTAACGATATTATTTCAAAAACTAAGACATGATAAACAGTTTCTTAAACAAAGAGATCTATATTTTAAAAATTATATAGGCTCACCTACTTCATTTGTAAAACTTGAAAACCTGTCTAATCATCTGAGAGGGGCTCAAATATACGCTAAAATGGTATCTGAGGCGAACGGAGGCGCACATAAAATCTATAATGCAACAGTGCACTGCCTTATTGCCAAAAAGGCAGGAAAAAAATACGTCGTTGGTGATACTGGTGCGGGCTATGCTGGAAAAATGCTAAGTATGGCAGCAAAAAAATTTGGTCTTAAATGTAAAATATTCATGGGTGCGAAAGATATAAAAAGACAAAAACCAAATGTAGATGCAATGAAAAAAAACGGTGCTGAGGTGGTACCTGTTTACTCTGGAAGTCAAACATTGGTTGATGCTGTAAGTGAGTGTATGCGTTACTGGGTTTCAAATTGTGATAATACTCATATGTGTGTTGGTTCAACTGTTGGTCCAAATATATTTGTTAAAATTTGTGGTTGGAGTACTGCTCAAATTTCAAGAGAACTAAAAATTCAAATTAAATCAGAATTCAAAAAAATTCCAAAGAAAATTAAACTAATTAACTGTGTGGGCGGCGGAAGTTCAGCTTATGGATTTTGGAGTGAGTTTATTGACTATGATAAAAAACAAATTGAGTTAATAGGTGTTGAAGCTGGTGGACCAAAAAAATCAAAATTACATGCCGCTCCTTTAACAAATGGAGCTAAACTTGGTATTTTACATGGTGCGGCTGCTTATGTTTGTCAAAACAATGAAGGTCAGATTAATGATACTGCGTCTATTTCTGCTGGACTAGATTACCCTGGCGTATCACCTATTCACTGTTTTTTAAAAGATACCAAGAGAGCTAGATACACATCAGCAACTGATGAAGCTGCATTAAATGCCTATCAATTAGTCACAAAACTTGAAAAAATAAATCCTAGTTTAGAACCAAGTCATGCTTTTGCAGAAGCTATAAAAATTGCTCCTAAATTAAGTAAAGATACAATTATTATAGTAAACTCATGTGGGGATGCAAAAAAAGATCGTGATATTTTAAAAGCAAGATTGGGGAGAATTAAATAGTATGTCTTTAATTAATCTTGCATTTAAAAAAATTAGAAATGAAAAAAGACCTGCATTACTAACTTACACAGTAGCTGGAGATAACACTAAAAAGAAATCTCTTCAGATACTAAAGTCAATTGCAGCTTATGCTGATATTTGTGAGATAGGGTTTCCACACAACACTCCAATTGCTGATGGGGGTCAAATACAATCTAGTGCTTATAGGGCCTTAAAAAATGGAATTAAAATTAAAGATGTTTTTTCAATTGTAAAAGACTTTAAAAAATTTAATAAAACTAAACCTGTAATATTGATGGGTTACTATAATATGATCTATCAATATGGAGATAGTAATTTTATAAATATTTGTAAAAAAGTTGGCGTTGATGGATTAATTGTTGTTGACCTTCCCTATCCTGAAAATAAAGAATTTGCAAAAAAATGTAAAAAAAAAAATATTAGTTTTATTCAGTTATTATCCCCAACTACCTCTACTAATAGGATGAAACAAATTGTCAAAGACTCACATGATATGGTCTATTATATAAGTATGCTATCAACTACAGGTGGCAAACTTAAAGTTTCACCAAAAGTTATTCTGGATAGATATAATAAAATTAAAAAATTAAATAAAAATAAAAATATTGTAATCGGATTTGGAATTACTGAAAAAACAATAGCATCTCTCCGAAAAGCCGATGGATTAGTTGTGGGTAGCGCTTTATGCAAAGAAATATCAAATTCAATAAAAAAAAGACAAAATCCTGTCACAAATGTAACTAATATTGTAAAAAGATTAAAGAATAAAATATTATGAATTGGATAAAAAAAACTTTACGTTTTGGTGAAAAAATAAAAACAATTATTAAGCAACGTGCCAGTAAAGCTGAAATTGCTAACAGTGATTGGACCTCATGTTGTAAAGGGCCAATTTTAAAAAAAGATTTAGAAGATAATTTATGGGTTTGTCCCTCTTGTAATAAACATCATAGAATTAGTCCCCGTCAAAGATTTGATATAATTTTTGGGAAAAATAATTATGAAGTTTTAAAAACTCCAATACCTCAAGACGATCCTTTAGAATGGCATGACTCAAAGCCATATAAAGATAGGTTAAAATCTGCGAGAAAAAAAACGGGAATGGAATGTGGAATGATGGTAATTAACACAAACATTCAAAGTATAAAAGTGACAGTTATAGCGTCTGATTTTGATTTTGTAGGTGGATCTATTGGCGCTGCTGAAGGTGAAGCTTTTTTATACGGTATTCAGCATGCTATTGAGAACCAACAACCTTTTGTAATTTTTACTTCTGGTGGGGGAATGAGAATGATGGAAAGTCTTATTTCATTAAGTCAAATGACTCGAACAACTTTAGCGATTAATGAACTTAAAAAGAATAATCTTCCTTATATAGTTGTATTAACGGACCCAACCGCTGGAGGTATAACAGCATCATATGCAATGCTCGGTGATATACATATCGCTGAACCAGGTGCTTTAATAGCTTTTGCTGGAGCTCGTGTAATCCAAGGAACAGTTCGAGAAGAATTGCCGGTTGGCTTTCAAAGAAGTGAATATGTTGAAAAAACTGGTTTTGTAGATTTAATAGTTGAAAGAAAAGATTTAAGAGAAAAAATTAGAGTATTATTATCAATATTGTTAAAGAAAAATTCTGCTATAAATTCAGATACAAATGAAACTTCAGAAGATAGTAGAACACTTACAAAAGCTGCATCCTAAAGAAATAGATCTTAGTTTAGATCGTGTTAAAGAACTCTGTAAAAAATTAGGTAATCCCCAAGACAAAATCAAAGCTATATCTGTAGTGGGTACCAATGGTAAGAACAGCACAATTAATGCAATCTTTTCTATTTTAAAAGAAGCTAATTTCAAATGTAATATTTACACAAGTCCTCATATTCTAAAAATAAATGAAAGATTTGTCTTCAATAATGAGCAATTAAGTGATGATGAGTTAGCTGATTTATTTGAAGAAGTAGAAAGTATCAATGAAAATAAACCCATTACATTTTTTGAAATATTAACAGCATCTTATTTTTATAAAGCTGTTCAATACCCAGATAATATTAATCTTGTAGAAGCTGGCTTATTTCACCGGTTTGATGCAACTAATATACTAAAAGAAAACTTAGCTAGTGTTGTATGTTCGTGTTCTATTGACCACACAGACTGGCTACCAAAAGATGAAAGAACAATTGAAAAAATTATATTTGAAAAAACATCTACACTTTTAAATTCAAATATTATTGTAGCTAAACAAAGCGCTAAAGAGACAATGAATTGTATTAAAAAAACTATCTCTCAAAACCCATCTGGTAAAGTATTTTTTAATGATGATTTTAGTTACTCAATTAATGAAAATGGTTTCTTCTATTATGAGGATAAATTAGGTGGATTAAAACTTCCAAAGCCTAATGTTCTTGGTCAATATCAATTAGAAAATATTTCAACTGCAATAGCGACCTTAAGAACCTTGGATATTGGTATCAAGGACGAACATATTCAAAGAGGTGTTACAAAAATATCTAGCTTAGCAAGACTTCAGGAAATTAAATCTGGTAAATTAAAAGAGTTAGTCAAAAACAATAAATTAATAGTTGATGGAAGCCATAACGAAGGTGGTGCTAAAGCATTAAACGAATATCTTCAAACCTTAGATTGTAACAAACATGTTATTATTGGAATGATGGCAAACAAAGAACATGAAAAATACATCAATTACCTTAAAGATGTTTCGTCTATAACCACCATAGATTTAAAAACTCAACCAAACTCTATTAGTGGAAAAGATTTAAAAGAGAAATTTAAAAGTATACCTAATGTTCAATATCAACCAGATATTAAGCAAGCTATTAAATCGATTGATTTAAAAGAAGGTGATCTTTTATTAATTACAGGATCTTTGTATGGTGCCGCTGAAGTATTAAATTTAAATTAGATATTTTTATCTAAAAACTCTTTCATTTGACTTTCGGCTACTCCTCCAACCTTCCTGTCGATTTCTACACCTTTTTTATAAACAATAACGGTGGGCACGCCTCTTATTCCAGCAGCCGAACCTGTGTTAATTCCACCATTTTCAATATCGGCATAATAGAAACTAGCTTTATCTTTATAATTTTCAGATAACTTTTCCATTACAGGTTTTAAAGCTTTGCAAGGTTGGCACCATTCTGCAGAAAATTGCACAATAGAAACATCTTCATTTTTTATTTTTGTTTCAAATTGTTCGTCTTGAAAGTCAATTATCATATTAGTTTTATAAATTTTTATTCTATAAATTCAATATCAAAAAGATATTTTTTTGTTTAATTCACAAAGTAGTTATGCTTGTTCATATTTTTTCTGTATTCCTTCAACAAATTCGTTAATTTCATCCAAAAACTTAAGTTTATCCTCATCTTTTTCATTTGTATATCTTTCCCTTAAATTATCACATTCATAATAAAATTCTTTGCAAGTCCACCATTTCTCTTTTTCATCGCTTAAAATTCTTTCAGCTATTCCTCTTTTAATCACTTTATACATATCTGGTGGTAACGTTTCTGGTGACTCTTGATATATTATTTTTTTTCCAAAACTCACCATTCTCTCATCCTCAAATTTATCTAATAATATTAATTTATCCTTCCATGATGCTGCATGCCATTTTGGAAATAAAGCTGTATCTTTTTGAGGTGTAAATTTTTTATAAATAGTTTCTTCAGCTAGTAAATCAACCTGTGAGTCAAATTGAGCTTTTTCTTCAGCAGCTTCTCGTAATGCGGTTAAAACATTTTGAGAGAATTTTTCATTACTATTTACTAATTTTGCACGCTCTTTAATTAGATCGGGATCAAGATTGCTATATGGTTCAACTTGCAGTCCATAACTTGCATCTAAAATTATAGGAGCTTTATTTGATCGTATAGTTCTTAGAAATTTTAATTTTTTAATAGCACTTTTAAGTTCAGAAATTGACATATTAAATAATGGGATCGGATCAATTTTAAGATCAAACGCTTGACCCCACTGATAGATTGGATGAATACAATGTTTTGGGTGGAGTGGTGCAACTACAAATCTATAGTTTTTACCAAAATGATATTCAGCTAATGTAAACATTTTTTCAGTTTTAAATATTGTCTCAGTATCACTCTTGTTTGCTGTTCTTAAAAATGTATTCCAAGTCTGAGGTTGATTTTTTTTAATTAATCCTAAAACCTTAACTGTTAGTTCTGCATCGAATAAAGCACTATGGGCACCACTTGATTCAAAGCCATTCATTCTAGCTAGCGACTCTAGTTTCATTACTGGATTACCTTTTGCATTTATTTCAGTTTTTACAACACTTTCATCGACTGCATGAGCACCTCTTGCAATGTTTAAACCATCATGTCTTTTGTTGGGGGTTGCATTGGTGATATAAGGATATCTAATTCCTCTAAAAAATTCGTTTCTTATCATCTCATCATCAAAGCCAATGTTTGACCAGCCCATAAATATTGCTGGGCTCCATTTTTTAAATGTAGCTTCTAACTGAGATAACATTTGGTAGTGACTTAAATTTCCTTTAGTTAATAAATCAACACTAGTTTTGTTAACTATTAATGCCATTGCTTGAGGAACTTCTCCTTCTGGCAATCTACATCTAAAATTAAAACGATCTAATTCTTTAAAATTTGGGTCAACTAAAATACCCCCTACTTCAATAATACTTCCCCATGAAGTATTGGCTGAACTACTTTCTATATCCCAAATTGCTAAATTCATATTAGTTCATATTCCGTTGATGATAGTATTGTTCTACTTTTTCTAAAAACTTGTTTTGATATTCTTCTAGTTTTTCACCTTGAATTCTAAAGTCTTGAAATAAATTATCTACAGTACAAAGTAAAACAATTCCTTGAGTTATTTTTGAATTATGGACAATGTTATGAGCTAATGAATAGGCACCTAATTGAAGATAATAGTCTTCAATCCACTCTTCTTTTTTTGGTTTATTGGACTGCTTAAAATCTATAATAGTTTCTTGTCCTTCATACACACCTACTGCATCACATGTGCCCGCGTATTTGCCTGGATAATATAATGTTGCTTCAATACCATAAATTTCCGACAATTTTCCTTTAATACCTTGTTCGATAATTTCATCTGCCATTTTTTTAGATTTACTAGCCTCTTCTTCTATTAGCTCTAAATTTAATTGACCTAATAAGTATTTTTCTAAATGAGAATGCATTGATGTACCTCTGCTTGAAGCATCATTTTTAATTCTATTCGCTTCTGCAGCACCTACTCTTGCTTTCCAATTTGCAAGGGATGCTTTTTTTTCTTCACTTTGTGTTGCTTGTAATATGGAAGTTACCGATGGAAGTTTTTCTTGATTAACTGAATACATTCTCGAACCACTTACAATTGACCTCATAGATTTTGGATAAGTAAATTTATTATTCCATTGCATATATTTTGTTATAAGCGTTATTTAGAAAAAAAAGAAATTAATTTTTGGCTTGTTTTGAGTGGTCAACAAATTTTTCTACATTTTCTGTTTGAATTGCTTTTTCGATTTGTTCAGGATCTTTAATATTCTCTAACGTTCTAGTAATTGATCTTGCGTCTGTCCCAAACTTGTCAACAACCATCATTGCTTCTTCTAATTTTTTTCTTAAAGCAACTATATTTTCAAAATGTTTTCCAAATCTTGAGCTAATTGTTTTTAAATGATCATAAATTTCTGTTGCACCTTTTTGAACCTTTAGAGATTGAAAGCCCATATGTAGTGATTGCAGATATGCTGAAAGTGTATTTGGTCCACAAATTACAACTTTATGTTTTTTCATTAACTCTTGAATTAATAATTCTTTGCTAGTTGGGTCTTGGTATTCAGTTAGTTCTTTATATAAACTTTCAGTTGGTGCATAAACAATTGCAAAATCTGTAGTTTTAGGAGGAACAATATATTTCTCATTAACACTTTTAGCTTTAGCTTTAAAAGCAGTGGCTAATTTTGCTCTGGCATCTGCAACAGCTCTTTTATCATCCGCGTCATAACCATCAGTAATAGCTTTAAATTTTTCTACTGGGAAATGACTATCCACTGGAACTAGAACATCGCCTTGAAGCTTAATTGCAAATTCAACATTTTCACTTGTGTCCTCTTTCATCTTAACATTGGTCATAAATTGAGAAGCAGGTAATAAGTCTTTAATCAGTGCATCTAATGAAAACTCTGCAAGTGTTCCATATTTTTTAACTCCAGCCAAAATTTTTGTTATACCTTCTTGGCTTTTATTTAATAACTCTACTTGGTTATTGAAGTTACCAACTTTTTCATCAACTTTTGTTAAAGCTTCTGTCATATCTTTAGTAACCCCAGTTGATAGATTGTTAAACGAGGTCGACATAGATCCTAGAGAAGTATTAATAGTAGTATTTAAGGTATCTTTTAATGAGGTGATTTCGGTTTTTAAATTTGCTATTTCTTCATTTTCCTTATTTTCACTTACATCATTAGGTTTTGATCTTAAATTTAGATAAAGAATTGAAGATGCTATGCCAACTAATATGATCAGTAAAATTACTAAGATTATATCCATGATTCTATTATATTATTTTATAGTAAAAATTTGATTAATATATTTAAATATTTACAATTAAATTATGGACTTAATCTTAGTATTCAAAATAATATTTATTATTGCAATTATCGTTGCATCCTATGCTGTAATTAGAAATCTTGATATTATTAAGATTATTTTGATTTATTGGAAAGATCTAATTCTTCGAAAGTAGTTTAACTAGTTTTTTAACTTCTGGTTTTTTTACAGATGATTTAGATATCATCATGCAAGCTACAGATTCTAAAATTTCACCATCTTTTAAAATACGTAAGTTATTAGCTTTTAAAGTCTCACCAGTTGAAGATATATCTGTAATAATTTCGCTTGATCCTGTGAAAGGATAAGCTTCAGTTGCCCCTAAACTTCCAACTAACTTAAATTGAGTAACTCCTTTTGAAAATAAAAATTCTCTAGTTAAATTTGGATATTTTGTTGCTACTCTTAGTCTTTTCTTTTTCTTATCTTTAAACTCAAATGCAATTTCTTCTAAATCTGCAACGGTTTGAACATCTATCCATGGGTCTGGTATTGCAACAACTAAAGTTGCTTTTCCAAAATTATACTTTTTAGATACGCTAACTTTATTTTGAATATTTACTTCACTCTCTTTTAATAAATCATAACCTGAAAATCCAAGGTCTAATGAACCATCTGCAAGTCTCTCTATAATCTCTCGTGCATGTAAATATAAAGCTCTAACGTGAGACAATTGTTTTATCGATCCTAATAAATCCCTTTCTCCTCGTTCAGAAATCAGATTAAATTTATTCTTTTTAAATATTTTTAGAACATCTTTTCTAAGTCTACCTTTACTTGGAATACCAATATTAATTATATTTTTTTTCATTAGTAATTTAAATTTAAGGCAGCTCCTACTGCAGCTACTTGATTTTTTGAACCTAAATCAGAAATTAATTTATCGTATCTTCCACCGTTAATTATATTTCTATTCTTTGACTTAGACTTAATATCAATTTTAAATACCATGCCGGTGTAATATTCTAGTTGTCTTCCAAATGAAGCAGAAAAAACTACATTTAGTTTTGAAATTTTATTTTTTGAAGTTGGAAAATATTTTTGATCAACTGCTAAATTAATCTTGTTTTTTTTAAAAAATTTATTTAGTTCATTTGCAGCTTTATTAATTGGACATTTGATTTTAAGAAACTCTTTTATAATCTTTGATATATTTTTACCCTTACTAGCTCCTCTCGGGTCTCTAATTTTATTATCAAACCTTTTTAAAATTTCATTAATTGATCGACCTGCAATAACTTTAGACTGACCCTCTTTTAGCATTTTAAAATATCTTTTTTTGTCAATCTCAACGATTGTGGGATCAACATCTGAATTAGTCTCTAATCTTTTTAAAAGATCATTAAAATATTTCTCCCTCCAAAAATGCCTTGATAATCTTAACTTCCATCGCTTTGGAATATCTAGTTTTGAAATTAACAAATTAAAAATTTCAACATTGCCAATTGTTAATGTGCCTGATGTATATTTTATATTTTGAAGTGATTTTAAGGATGTATTAATGATATCTTTGTCATCATTCTTTTCATTTTTTGACCCAATGATTTCAAATCCAACTTGATCTCTAATTATAGAGTCTTTTTTATTTTGTGATTTTCTATAAGCTTGGCCACTGTAAAAAATCTTCTCTTTTCCCTTTAAGTTATTTTCTAAATATCTAAGACATGATGCAATGGTTAAATCAGGTCTTAAACAAAGTTCACTTCCATTTTGATCTATGAATGAAAATATAAATTTTCTAAAGTTTTCACCTGATCTTTGAACAATATGGTTAGCTTCAATTACTGAAGGTAAATCAATATACTTAAATCCTTTAGATTTTACTGATCTAAGGATTTTTTCAGATAAGTTTTTTGACTTCATTAATTAAATCAGCTTTTGGAATTGTTCGATTATTTTCACCTTTAACACCTTTAAGGTTTTTAATAGTGACTGTGTTGTCATTAAACTCATTTTCTCCACAAATTATTGCAACTGGTAATTTACGTTTATTTGCAAAGGTTAATTGTTTACCTAGATTTTTTTTGCTATCTAAAAAAATTTCAGCATTAATATTATTATCTCTTAACTGATCAACTAATTCATAATAATTTTTTAGGTATTTTTCATCCATTACACAGACTAAAACTGGTTTTTGATCCTCTATTTTAATTTGATCTAGTTGCATTAAAGCAAATAATAATCTGTCAACACCAAAACTTATTCCTGTTCCTGGAATATCAACACCTCTAAATCTTGATATCAATTTTGCATAAGCTCCCCCTGAACATATGCTTCCAATATCTACTTCTTTGCCTTTATTGTTTGAGACTTTAAAATTTAAATTAGTCTCTACAATAAAGTCAGAATAATAAGCAAGGCCTCTAACGATTGTAAAATTAGTTTTAACCCGATTTAAATTTGATCCATATCCAAGTACTTCAAATACATTTTCTAACTCACTTATTCCTTCTTGGGATAATGGATTTTTTAAAGTTTGTTTTAGTTCTTTTAAATCTTTTATTTTTAGAAAATTTAATATTTGTGCTGCTTGATCATCAGATAACTCAGCTCCTTTAGTAATGGCGCCACTTTGATCTTTTCTCTCTTTTTTTAATAAATCTTCAACTCCCTTTAAGCCAAACCCTGGTTTATCTAATTTATCGATTGCTCTGATAACTTTTATTTGTTTTTCTTCAGAAATTTTTAATTCATCAATTAAACCTTGTACAATTTTTCTATTACTCACATTGATTGTAAATTGATCTTTGTTTAAACCACAATCTGATAATGTGCTTGATATTAAATTACAAAGTTCTGCATTAGCTTGAGCAGGATTAACGTTTCCAACAATATCAAAGTCTGCTTGGATAAATTCTCTGTAACGGCCATTTCCAGCTTTTTCATTACGAAATACATTTTGGATTTGATACCGCTTAAAAATAGATGGAAGTTCTTGATTGTTTTCAGCTACAAATCTTGCGAGTGGGCTTGATAAATCATATCGAAGCGTGATACTTTTTTCACCATCTTGGAACGAGAATACATCAGACATAGGATTGCTATCGTCCTCTGCAAGAAAAGATCCTATGTTTTCACTAATTTCAAACGAAGGGGTTTCAAGAGCTTCTGCTCCAAACTTAATAAAATTATTCTCAATAGCTTTTAATAGCTTTTTTTTGAGAAGAAGTTTTTTATCCCAACGATCTTCAAATCCTGAAGGTAATCCAGGAACTAATTTATTTTCTTTATTCATTTTTTGGTACCCGGGCTGAGAATCGAACTCAAACTTAAAGTTCCACAAACTTTCGTGCTAACCGTTACACCACCCAGGCATTCCTTGTTTTTATATTATTTTTGTGTGGATTAAAAATTATATTATAAATAAATAGCCTACAGGCTATGGAAACAGATTCTATGAGTACTTCTTGAAGTCTCTCTATATGTAATATTTATAATCATGAGCATCTTTTAGACAATAAATTATAATTTTCAATACCTAAATACAAAAAGGACGTTATCTTATTTTTCAAAGATAAAACGCCCTTTTAAATATGTGAAATTAAAGAACTAATCTATTTTTTTTAGATTTATAGCTGAAGGGCCTTTTGGGCCATCCTCCATCTCAAATTCTAGCTTATCACCTTCATTAAGAAAACGCATACCAGCATTTTTGACAGCTGATGCATGAACAAATGCATCTTTTTCTTTGTCGTCTCTTTCAATAAAGCCATAGCCTTTTTTGCCATTAAACCACTTTACTGTTCCTTTTAGCGTGCTCATTTTTTACTTATCCTTTTATTATTTATATGAAAAAAATTATTTTATTTTTTTAATCATTTCAATAGGAAATTAAAAAATGGATATTCAAGGTATGGTGCCTCGAGCATGATTCGCACATGCGACACAAGCCTTTTCAGGGCTCTGCTCTACTCCTGAGCTACCGAGGCATTTGTTTACCCTCTAAAAGTGATCCGACCTTTAGTTAAGTCGTAAGGTGTCATTTCGACTTGAACCTTATCACCTTGAAGTACTCTAATTCTGTTCTTACGCAATTTGCCTGCTGCATGAGCTGTTACAATATGGCCGTTCTCTAACTTTACTCTAAACATTGCATTTGGTAATAAATCCTCAACAATTCCTGAGAACGATAGCATTTCTTGTTTTGACAAATTTATTTTCTCCTAATTCTTTTTTCTACTGACTTAGCGTGTCCCACTAAACCTTCGTAGTTTGCAAGTGTTATAACTGATGGTCCAAGGGTTTCAATCCCTTTTTTTGATAGGTTTATATATGAAATTCTTTTATAAAATTCATTAACACTAATACCACTGGAATATCTTGCTGAAGAATTAGTTGGCAAAACATGGTTGGAGCCCGCGTTATAATCTGTCATAGCCATGACTGCATATTTACCTAAGCAGATAGATCCTGAATTTCTAATTTTTCCTACCATTTTTTTATAGCTTTTAATATTTAATTCTAAATGTTCGGGCGCAATTTTATTTACTGTATCAATAATTTTTTGATCTGACTGCATGTGAATTAAAATTCCATTGTTACGTAAACTATTTTTTGCAATTTGAGATCTAGGCAACTTTTTTAATTGTTTAATGATTTCATCATTAACCTTTTTAATAATCTTTTTATCTTTTGAAATTAATATGCATTGGGCAAGACTATCGTGCTCTGCTTGGCCTATTAAATCACTTGCAACCCATTCAGGATTTGAAAATTTATCACAAACAATTGTAACTTCTGAAGGGCCTGCAATCATACCTTCAATTCCAACATCTCCAAAAACTTCTTTCTTAGCTGCCGCAACATAAGAGTTTCCTGGACCAACGATTTTATCAACTTTTTTAATTTTCTTAGTGCCATATGCCAAAGCTGCTATAGCAGAAGGTCCACCTATGGAATAAATCTCTCTAATTTTACATTTTTTTGCAGCATATAATACTGCAGGATTTTGAACCCCTTTTTGTCCAGGATTAATCATGACAAGTCTTTTTACCCCAGCAACAATTGCTGGCACCGCATTCATTAAAACACTTGAGGGGTATGATGCTGTAGAGCCAGGCACATAAATAGCAACCGCTTCAATAGGCACATATTTATATTCAAGCTTGTTTTTTAAATTATCAGTATAAGAAATATTCTTAAATTTTTGAAATGAATGAAATTTATAAATTCTATTATAAGCAAGATCAATTGCTCTCTTCACTTTTGGATCTAGAGATTTAATAAGTCGATTAATCTTTTCTTTATTTGGGGCAATTATACTATTTTTATTAAATCTTTTTTCATATTTTAAAATAGCTTTATCACCATTTGCTTTAACATCTTTTATAATTTTAATAACTGAAGCTGAACTAAGTTGAATTTTATTTTTTCTTTTAGATAATAAATTATCTAAAATATTATCAAAGTTTTTATTTTTACTGTCTAATATTTTAATCATTAATTAGCTTTATTTTGGTCATCTAGAGTTACTTCAATTATCTCAGCTGACAATGCAATATATGCATTATTTTCAAAAATTAAATTTATTTCATAATTGTCATTATTTTTTAAATAATCTATGCCAATTAACTCTAATTCTTCATCTGAATTGTTTTGTTTTATATTTTTAGACTTAACTTTATCTACAAATTCAAACTTACAAATACTGTTAACTTTTTTATCTTTTTCATCTGTTTCTATTTTCAATCTATTTAGCGAGAGTAAAAAAACTTTGTTTAACGGAAGGTATTTTATATTATCAATCTTAACTTTGGCCCCAGAACAACATGCGGATATCAACTGTAATCCCTCATTATCTGTAGCTATTATTTTTGATAAATATTTTTTATCCATTAATTAATCCTTCTTATTTTTACCCCTACCCTTTTTAATTTTTTTTCAATATCTTCATATCCTCTATCAAGGTGATAAATTCTATTAATTATAGACTTTCCTTTAGAAGCAAGTGCTGCAAGAATTAACGATACAGAAGCTCTTAGGTCAGTAGCCATCAATTCAGCTGCTTCAAATTTAATATTTCCTTCTATTATTGCTTTGTTTCCATTAATAGAAATTTTAGCACCCATTCTATTTAATTCTGCAACGTGCATAAATCTATTTTCAAATATATCTTCTTTAATAGAGGACTTTTTATTAGCTTTACATAATAAGACCATCATTTGAGCTTGGAGATCTGTTGGAAATCCTGGATAAGGAGATGTTTTAATATTTATACTTTTAATTTTTTTACTTCCATGAATTACAATTTCATTTTTTTTTAATATAATTTTTGATCCTATTTTCCTTAAAACATTAATTTCAGTATTAATTATTTCAGGATTAATTCCAGTAACTTTTAAATTTCCTTCAGTCAATGCAGCAGCTATCAAATAAGTGCCTGCTTCTATTCTATCAGGCATTATTTTATAACTTAAATCTTTAAGTATATTTACACCCTCAATTTTGACAGTTCTTTTTGCAATCCATTTAATATTGCATCCCATCGTGATTAAAAAATTAACTAAATCTTTAATTTCTGGCTCAATTGCACAATTTGATAAAATAGTTTTTCCTTTTGCTAAACATGAGGCTATGATTAAATTTTCCGTAGCACCAACTGATACTTTTGGAAATTTTATGTTTGCACCTATTAATCCTTTTGGAGCATTAGCATAAACATAGCCTTGAATGATTTTATAATTGACCCCAAGTTTTGAAAGAGCGAGTAAATGTATATCAACAGGTCTAGTTCCAATTGCACAGCCACCTGGTAATGAAACTTTTGCTTTTCCAAATTTTGCAAGTAAAGGACCTAGAACCAAAATTCCTGCTCTCATAGTTTTAACTAAATTGTAAGAAGCAAAAGTTTTATTTTGCTTCTTATTTTTAATAATCAAATTTTTTTTGTTATAACTGATAGCTGAACCAAGAGATTTTAATAAAAGTATCATAGTTTCAATATCTTTTACTTTTGGCAGGTTTGATAAAGATACTTTTTTATTTGATAACAATGTGGCTGCTAAAATAGGAAGAGATGCATTTTTTGAGCCAGAAATTTTAACTTGTCCTTTGAGCTTTGCTGCTCCAAAGACTTCCAATTTTTTCATGATTATACTTTTGGTAAAGTTACTCCAGTTTGACCCATATATTTTCCTTTACGGTCAGCGTATGAAGTTTCGGGAGATTGATCTCCTTTCAAAAATAAAAATTGAGCAACACCTTCATTTGCATAAATCTTTGCTGGAAGTGGTGTGGTATTTGAAAATTCAAGGGTAACGGTTCCAAAAAATTCAGATTCAATAGGGGTTACGTTTACTATAATTCCTGTTCTAGCATAAGTACTCTTACCAACAACAATGCACATGATGTTTCTTGGTATTTTAAAAACCTCTATAGTAGTTCCTAAAGCAAAAGAGTTAGGTGGGATAATGATATAATCAGAGCTTTTTTTAGTTACAAAATTATCTGGTGTAAACTCTTTAGGATCAACAATTGAGGAGTTAACATTGTGAAAAATTTTAAATTCATCTCCTGCTCTCGCATCATAACCAAATGAACTTAGACCATAAGAAATTTTACCCTCTCTGACCTGTTTGTCTATAAAGGGAGAAATCATTGCCTCTTCAACTGCCAACTTTCTTATAGATTTGTCGGAAAGTACTGACATTATTTACTTTTCTTCTTATTTTTTTTTTGAAAAATTTTTCTTTTTTTTAAATTTTTTTTAAGAGCAAGACTTAACTTCTCATTTTTTTCTTTATCATTCATTGTTTATCTGGATTAGTTAGAAAATCTAATGTGATAGGTTTTGATGCATCTAAAACCTTCTCTGGCTCTTGTTGAGCCTTTGGACCTTCTTTAGCTTCTCTTTTTGCTCTTTTTTCTGCAAGCTTTTTTTCTCTCTTAGCTTGCTTTTCCATGAGCTTGTTTCCTTTAGTAGATTTATAATCGTAATGAATTCCCATAAAAATTTTCCTTCAATAGGTATAAATCATTATATGAAAAAAATTAAGGCAATATTTTGAAAAAAATGATTTATTATAAAAATACTCAATAAATACCAAAATAGCCCCTATAGTTAAATGGCATAACGTGTCCATGGTAAGGATAAATTTCAAGTTCGATTCTTGGTGGGGGCACCATAAATCAATTTTTTTCAATTAATTGAACAAAATAAAAAAATTTAAAACTATATAACTTTAAACAGTTTAAAATTCCGAAGATGTTTCAAAATATAGATTTTGTTTACCCTCAAGTCTATCTTTAAAAAAAACTGAGATTGATTTTATTTGTCAAAAAGTAAATCTTATTATTAAATAACAATATTCTATTCTATATATTTTTTATGAAATTTTATTAAGGGATTTTCCTGGAACAATCTGATTCCATTAAAATTGAACATTTTTTTTGAAGTATTGTAGATAATTTTATATCCAATATTTGTGGAAATATCTCCAGTCATCACTGTTTTAGGACTCCAAAAAAATGCAAATAAAAAAAATGCAAATGCACAAAGAGATTTATTATAAAAAAATTTACCTAATATTGAATTATTAATTTCTAATTCATTTTCTATTATGGAATTTTTTATAAGATAAAAATAGAGTAAAATTGCAAACGTATAAGTTATATTTATCCATCTACCCCAATCATACCCAAAAATAAATAACATTAACGCTGGGCAATAAAGAATAAAAAATACTGTCTTTAATTTAAAGTTTTTTGTGATAAAATTATTTTTTTCAATAAACTTAGTTTTTGATATAAGAATGTTTAAAGGTAAAAAACCAACTAAAAAAATTAAAATATATCTAAAATAATGAGTAAAATTTGCATTGTCATGTATCCACAAAGTATCAAAGTGGATTGTGCTAGTGATCAACATGCTTGCAGACATGTAGCATCTTTCGCTATAATTGGTGCTAATAAAATTACACATTAATTCATGTCCAGTATTGCTTAAAGGTGTAATGAATATGTAAATAAAAGTTACAATTCCTGGAAAAAAAACAATTAATGATTTTTTAAGTACTTCTTTAAATGTTTTTAAATTATTTTTAATTATAAATACTGTTAAAAAAAATGGAAAAAATAAAACTACCTGCTCCCAAAGTAAACAAACAACTGGACTTACAAAAAATATTAAATAATTAATGATCTTAGTACTAAATTTATTTGCACAAAAAAAGATGGTAATTAAAAAAAATAAAAATAAAATAATTTCTTTTCTGCCCAATACTTCTAATTCTGCTATTGGATATAATAAAAAAATAGGCGCATAGAGTGCGAATTTTTGTAAAATATTTAATTTTAAATTTCTTAAATAAAAATATATTAATGCAAGATAAGTTGTATGGATTATTGTTTGAATAAAAAATATTGATCTTCTTAACGAAATATCCAACAAATTTGCAAAAATCATAGCGATCTCACCACCAAGTCCTCTTCTGGTAAAACCACCTTGATAGTTAATTAACCATTCTGATATAGATGAGTCATTTTCAACAAGGTGTTTTATGTCTAACCAAAAAATTACTAAGCAAATGTTTACCAAAATGAAAATAAATAATGGTTTTTTTAAGAATTGATATTTCATTTATTAGAAATTTTTTTTTTGAGAATTAATGATATCAATAATATAATAATGAAGCCTATAATTGGAAAGTATATTTCAGGTAGCACCAATAAAGAAATTAATGGTGGAAACTTTTCAAATTTAAATAATGCTTCACTTAAGCCACTTGCAAAGCTGCTTAATATAAACACAGAAGGTAAAATTCCTAAAAAAGTTCCTATAAAATAATTTTTTGCATTTATATTAAATATTACCGGTAATAAATTTGCTATAAAGAAAGGAACAAAACCAACAAATCTAAATATAATCATTACCAATAAATGATTTTTACTAAAGAGAGTTTCAAATTTTTTAAATTTATATAATAATTTTTTTTTTAAAACTTCATAAAAAAAATATTTTCCAATTATATACAATGCTAAAGCACCCATAGATAAACTGAATGTAGCTAACAAAGTTCCAAGCCATTTACCAAATACAAAACCGCCCACTAAGATTATTGGACTTCCAAAACCAAGTAAAAAAACCCATAGTACCGTAAAAAGAAAAAAAAATATCGACATAAGAAATAAGTTATTACTTTTTAACTCATTTAACTTGTCAGCGTTAGATTGAATAATCTTAATACTGTTAATCTCTTTCAAACTAAAATATGAAAAGAAAAAGTATAAAAATAAGCAAATAGATACTAGATAGAAGATACCTAAAGTTATCTTAACTTTTTTTGATTTTTCCATAATTTACTTAGAGTAATATAAAATCTTCTATTTGCTATTTATACATTTAATTACTATAAAGGGCGAAATTTATTAAAAATTAAATATATCCTATGAAAAGAACATATCAGCCTAAAGTTGGAAAACGTCTTAAGAAACATGGCTTCAGATCAAAGATGGCAACTAAAGGTGGAAAAAAACTTCTAAAGAGAAGAAGAGCTAAGGGACGTAAGAATCTTACAGTGTCATCTACCCAAAAAAAACCTCAGGGTAAATAATTCAAACTAAATGAAAAGCAAAATTGTTGCTCTTTCTAAAAACGAAGATTTCAAAAATTTACTAAAGAAAAAGAAAGTCTCAAACAAGTATATCACTCTTTTTTTTAGTCCTCTCGCAGATAAAGATAATAAAAAACTAAATATTAGCTTTGTAGTTAAAAAAAAACTTATCCGTGGTGCTGTAAAGAGAAATAAAATTAAAAGAAGATTAAGAAATATTATGAATGAAGCAGTAAAAAAAATATCAATTAATTTAAATTATTCTTACCTTGTTATTGCGAAAATAACTATGCTAAACAAAGAATATGCTATAATAAAAGATACTTTGTTCAAAGACATAGAAAAAATTAAATAATGAGAATTATATCAAATATTTTAATTGGCCTAATTAAACTTTATAAAATGATTATTAGTCCTTACTTAACGCCTTCTTGTAGATATCTACCAACTTGTTCTGATTATTCTATTGAGTGCTTAAAAACATATGGTCTAAAAAAGGGAGTACTAAAAAGTACTAAAAGAATTCTATCATGTCATCCTATTAAAATATTAGGTGGTGGTGAGGGATTTGATCCAGTTAAAAAAGAAGTAAAGGCTAAAAAGTAATGGATACAAAAAACGTAATTGCAGCAATATCTCTATCAGCAGCTGTAATTGTTTTATACTCTCTTTTTTTTCAGCCTGATCCCGCAACTATAAAACAAAATCTAGCTGAACAAAAAAAAATTGAAAACAATACAGATACTCCAAGCTTAGATAAAAATGAAAACTTTGCAAAACTATCAAGAACAGATGCTTTAAAAGAAAATGATAGAATTCAATTTGAAAATGAAAGTGTTATTGGATCAATTTCTTTAAAAGGTGCAACAATAGATGACTTAACTTTTAAAGAATATAATGTTGAACTGAATAAAAATGAAAAAATAGTCTTACTAAACCCAAGAAATGTTGAAGATGGTTACTTAATTGAAAGTGGCTTTGTAAGCACTAATAAAAATATTGATATCCCTGATGCTTCTTCCGTCTGGGAGATTTCTGGAAATAAAAGATTAACTAATAATAATCCTGTAAAACTAACATGGAGCAACTCTCAAGGCATCACATTTGAAAAACATATAAGTCTAGATGACCAATTTTTATTTACTGTAAAAGAAAAAATAATTAATTCATCAGATAAATCTTATAATTTTTACTCCTACGGGCAAATAATTAGAAATAAAATACCAGAGATATCTGGCTTTTATATTTTGCATGAAGGGTTTTTATCTGTACTTGATGATCAATTAATTGAAGAAGATTACGATGATATCCAGGAAAAGAAATTTACTCAAATTGCACAAGAGGGATTTGTTGCTATTTCAGATAAATTTTGGGTTACATCAGTTATACCACCAAAAGGAAAAGAGTTTAAAACAACTTTTGATTATAAAAATAAATTCAGAGCCAACTACATATCAACTAAAGGTATAGAGGTTAAGGCAAACAGCTCTATTGAAGAAAAAATTCAAATTATAGTTGCAGCCAAAAGAGTAAGTGTCATTGATGGTTATGCTGAAAATTTAGATATCAATAAGTTTGATCTAGCAATTGATTGGGGCTTTATGTATTTCATTACAAAGCCTTTATTCTTTGTATTGGATTACTTCTTTAAATTACTTGGTAATTATGGTTTAGCAATTATTGCTGTCACTATTTGTATTAGATTGGCTTTCTTTCCTCTTGCCAACTTTAGTTTTAAGTCTATGGGAAAAATGAAGTTATTAGCACCTGAAATGGCTCGTCTAAAAGAATTGCATAAGGATGATAAAATGAAATTGCAACAAGCGATGATGGCTCTTTATAAGAAAGAAAAAGTTAATCCTATGAGTGGTTGTCTACCTATCCTAGTTCAGATTCCAGTTTTCTTTGCGCTATATAAAGTATTGTTTGTAACCATTGAAATGAGACACATGCCATTTTATGGATGGATACATGACTTAAGCGATAGAGACCCAACATCTTTATTTAATGTTTTTGGTTTGATTCCATGGGATCCACCTTCTTTCTTATTAATAGGTGCATGGCCAATAATTATGGGAATCACGATGTGGATTCAGCAGAAACTTAACCCAACACCACCAGATCCTATACAGGCTAAAATATTTATGTTTTTTCCGGTATTTCTAACTGTAATTCTTGCACCCTTTCCTGCAGGTCTTGTTATCTACTGGAGCTTCAACAATATCTTCACAATGATTCAACAATATATTGTTCAAAGAAAAATGACTATCAAAACAACATAAATGTCATCGTTAAAAGAAGAAGAATTAACAAACATCCTACCCAAAGACGGCCCAACAGTTAAAGAAGTAAAAAAATATTTAGAAAAGTATAATGATGAATTTATTGTCATTAAATGCGGGGGCAGTGTTTTAATTGATCCAAAATTGTTTAAAATTTTTATTGAAGATGTTGCTGTTTTAAAAAAACTTGGTTTTAATCCCATAGTTATCCACGGTGGTGGAAAAAGGATAAACAACAAACTAGATGAGCTTAATATTAAAAGTGATTTTATTAATGGACTAAGAGTTACAGATAAAAATACTATTAATATAGTTGAAGATGTATTGATTGAATTTAATAAAGAAATTGTCAATGCTTTAAAGGATCAATCTTGTGAAACAAAAGGGATTACTTCAAAAGAATACAATATAATAGCTGTAAAACCTGAAAGTGACAAATTAGGTTTTGTAGGCACTCCCACTCACATTAAAACTAATGTTTTAAAAGAAACTATTAAAGTTAATGAAGTACCCATTGTTGCACCATTAGGGTTAGATGAAAACAATCAAACTTTTAATATAAATGCCGATACTGCTGCAGGATCAATAGCAATTGAGTTAAAAGCTAGAAGATTAATGATTATCAGCGATGTAGAGGGCGTATTAGACAGTGAAAAAAAACTAATCCCTGAAATAAATTCTAAAAAAGCTAATGAATTAATTGATCAAAAAGTAATTTCTGGTGGAATGATACCTAAAATTAAAAATTGTCTAGATGTTGCCAGTAAAGGAGTTAAGGCCGTTGTAATAATTGATGGAAGAAAAAATCACTCACTCCTTTTTGAACTATTGTCTGATAAAGGTTCAGGAACTTTAATAAGAGAATGAAAAATTTAATTAATACTAAATACTGGCTATTCGACTTAGATAATACTTTGTATTCTGGACAAACAAAGGTTTTTTCTGAAGTTGATAAAAAAATGTCTTCTTTTATTTCAAAGAAATTTAATGTGGATTTAATTAAAGCAAAAGAAATTCAAAAAGAATACTTCTATGAATATGGAACAACATTATCAGGATTAATGACTCACGATAAAATTGATCCACATGAATTTCTGGAATTTGTTCATGACATTGATATTAGCTGGCTTCCTAAAGATGAATTGCTGCGGGAAGAATTAATTAAAATTAAAGAAAAAAAATATATTTTTACTAATGGTTCTCATGCCCATGTTGAAAATGTAACTAAACAACTAGGTATAGATGGTTTGTTTGATGGAGCATTTGATATTGTTGATGCTAATTTTATACCTAAACCAAAAATTGAACCTTATAAAAAAATAATTGAAAAATTTAATCTTGATCCAGCAAAATCAATATTAATCGAAGATATTGCTCATAATTTAGAACAAGCTAAAAACTTGGGAATGAAAACTTGCTGGCTTGAGAATGATGAAGTATTTGCAAAAAAAGATGCGGATAAACCATATATTGATTATAAGATTAAGAACTTGCCTTCTTTTCTTCAAGAAATTAATGTATTAAAAGCACAATAAAACTAACCTACTAACGATAAAATAAAACTATGAAAGAATTTGAAAACATTATCAATACAGCTTGGGAAAATAAAGATTCCATAAATGGTCAATCTGATAAGTCTATATTAGATGCCATCAACCAAACGATTGAACTTGTTGATAGTGGTGAACTAAGAGTTGCTGAAAAAAATGGTAATGAGTGGGTAGTCAATCAGTGGGTTAAAAAAGCAATAATGTTAAGTTTTAGGACCCATGATATGGATTCATTGAGTGGCCCATATAGCAGTTGGTATGACAAATCTCATTTACTAAAAGGTAAAACGTCAGGTTGGACAAAAGAAGATCATATAAAAGCTGGTTTTAGAATGGTTCCTAATTCACCTGTTAGAAAAGGTTCTTTTATTGGAAAGAATGCAGTGCTTATGCCTTGCTTTGTAAATATTGGAGCATATGTAGATGAAGGTACTATGGTGGATACTTGGGCTTCTGTAGGATCGTGTGCACAAATAGGAAAGAACTGTCACATATCAGGTGGTGCTGGAATTGGAGGTGTATTAGAACCAATGCAAGCTAACCCTACTATCATCGAAGATAATTGCTTTATTGGAGCTCGTTCAGAGATAGTTGAAGGAGTAATTGTTGGAGAAGGATCTGTATTATCTATGGGTGTATTTATTGGTCAATCTACAAAAATTGTTTACCGAGAAACTGGTGAAGTAATCTATGGAAAAATTCCACCCTACTCAGTAATAGTACCGGGCAGCATTCCAAGTAAAGATGGTAAAGGACCTGCTTTATATTGTGCAGTAATTATTAAACAAGTTGATGAAAAAACTAGATCTAAAACTTCTATTAACGACTTATTAAGAGACTAAATGCCAACTTACAATGAAATCACATTAGCTAAAGAGCTAATAAGATTTCCAAGCATTACACCCGTTGATGCTGGAGTAATGAAATTCTTAGCTAAAAAATTAACTGCTATTGGATTTAAATGTAAGATTTTAGAGTTTAAAGATAAAAATTCTAAACCAGTTAAAAACCTATATGCAAGATTAGGTAATTCTCAACCAAACTTTATGTTTGCTGGTCACTTAGATGTGGTACCTCCAGGAAATATAAAAGATTGGACGATTAAACCTTTTAGTCCAGCTATTAAAAAAAATCACCTTATTGGTAGAGGCGCTAATGACATGAAAAGTGCAATTGCAAGCTGGGTTGTTGCTGTAAATAGCTTTGTATCAAATAATAAAAAAATTAACGGATCAATTAGTTTATTAATTACTGGTGATGAAGAAGGTGTTGCAATTAATGGTACTAAAAAAGTAGTTGATTACTTAAAAAAGAAAAAAGAAAAAATAGATTTTTGTTTAGTTGGTGAGCCGACAAACCCTAATAAACTTGGTGAAATGATTAAAATTGGCAGAAGAGGAAGTATCAATGCTGAATTGACTATAATTGGAACTCAAGGTCATGTTGCATATCCTCATCGTGCTAAAAATCCATCGACTTCATTGATCAAGATACTAAATGAAATAAAAGAAATAAAATTTGATAAAGGCACAAAGGACTTTCAACCAACAAATTTAGAAGTAACTAAAATTAATATAAATAATACAGCTGATAATGTTATTCCAGGGCTTGCAAGAGCTACCTTTAACATAAGATTTAATAATAAACATACATCTTCTAGCTTAAAGAATAGATTAAATAAAATTTTCAAAAAAATTACCAAAAAAAATAAATCTAATTTTAAAGTAGAATATCGTGTATCAGGTGAGGCTTTTTTAACTAAACCCAATAAAACAACTTACATGATTCAAGATGTAATAAAAAAAATTACAAAAATTAAACCTCAATTTTCTACAACAGGTGGAACTTCAGACGCAAGATTTATTAGAAAAATTGCTCCATGTTTAGAATTTGGTTTAGTGGGCAAAACAATGCACAAAGTAGATGAGGCAGTATCTATTTCAGACTTAAAAAAGTTAACAAAGATATATTCTGAAATTCTTAAAAATTACTTTTAATGATTTGCATTAAAACAGATATTCCTAAAGAACTGAATGATATTGATGATGAATTAAAAGCTATTTATCACTCTAAAGATACTGTGTGTTTTTTTGTTTTTAAGAATAGAGAACAGCGTAATGAGTTTGTAGAAAGAACCAAAGGAATGCCAAAAGTAGAACGAGAAACTATTTATCAAGAATATCTATCTTAAATGAAAACTGGTTTAATAACTTCTGATACTTATCAAAATCATAATACGGGCGACGGTCATCCAGAGAAAATTGATAGAGTTGCAGTAGTTATCGATAATTTCAAAAAATTAGATAATAAAGATTTAGTTTGGAAAAAACCTTCAAAATTTGACCGGTCACTTTTAGAAATAACTCATAACTCTGATTATATAAAATTTGTAGAAAAATCTTTTCCTGAAAAAGGATTATCTTTTTTAGATGGAGATACAATTGTCTCTCCAGGAAGTAAGGATGCCACGTCAGATGCCGTAGGTTCAATTATCACAGCTATTGATGGTGTGCAAAATAAAGATTTTAAAAACGCTTTTTGCGCCGTTAGACCTCCAGGTCATCATGCAGAGAAAAATAAGGCTATGGGTTTTTGTATCTATAACAATGTAGCTGTTGGAGCTAATTATCTCATAAATAAATACAAACTTAATAAAATAGCAATTATTGATTTTGATGTGCATCATGGAAACGGCACTCAAGATATTTTTTATGATAATGAAAAAGTTCTATATATTTCTACTCATCAATACCCCTATTATCCAGGATCGGGTACTAATGATGAAAAAGGAAAACACAACAACATATTAAATATTCCTTTGCCAGCAGGAACAACATCAGAAGAATATTTAAATGCCTATGAATCTGTTCTTAATAAAATTAAAGAATTTAAACCTGAATTCATCTTACTTTCTGCGGGGTTTGATGCCCATAAAGATGATCCATTGGCACAACTTCAATTAGAGTCAAAAGACTTTTATAACATTACCAAAAGAACACTTGAGCTATCAAAACAATATTGTGATGGAAAAGTAGTGTCAATTTTAGAAGGTGGATACGATCTACTAGCACTTCAAGAAAGTACTGAGATGCATGTAAAAGCTTTACTAGAATTTAATTGATAATTTCTTAATACACATTAAAGAACTCACAATGAAACTTTACAAAATTAAAAAATCTAACATCGATAAAAAAGGTCGTGGGCTATATGCTACAAAAGACATCAAAGAAGGCACTAGAATTATTGATTATGTTGGCAAAATTATTACTAAGAAACAAACAGAAGAATCACAAAAGTTTGATAATGCAAAGCCCATCTATTTGTTTAATTTAAATAAAAAATACGACTTGGATGGAGATGTTTCTTGGAATATCGCACGTTTAATAAATCACTCTTGCTCTAATAATTGTGATTATAACGGGACAGGTTTAAAGTTATGGGTAGTTGCTATAAGAGATATTAAAAAAGGTGAAGAAATTACAGCTGATTATGGTTTTGGCTATGATGAAGATTACAAACAATTTCCATGCAAATGTAAGTCAAAAAATTGTTGTGGCTATATTGTTCGAGCAGAGTCTAGATGGAGAATTAATAAAAAATTTAGCATTGGTCGACAAAAAACTAGTAAATAACTTTTTCTAAGAATAATCCCTCAGCAGGTGCTGGTGGTGCACAAAGAATTCTTTTTTTTGATTTAATAACAAATTCAAATTTTTTTAAATTCCATTTATTTTCAGCTAAGTATTTTAAACTACCTACCATTGAACGTACTTGTTGTTGTAAAAATGATTGTGATTTAAATTGTATTTCAATTCTTCCACCATTTGATTTAATCAAAACAGATTCCATAGTTTTAATAGGACTTTTTGCATTACAGCTTGATGCTCTAAAAGTAGAAAAGTCTTTAGTACCTAAAAGTTTTTTTGCTCCTTTTTTCATTAACTCAATATCTAATTTTTTTATTATGTGCCAACCTCTTTCTTTTTCAAGAGAAGGCTTACTTAATCTATTAAAAATTATATATTTATAAATTCTTTGTTTGGCTGAATGTCTTGCATGAAATTTTACACTTCTTTTTTTAATTTTTAAAATAGAAATACCTTTATTATTTATAAAATGATTAATTGATTTTAATAACTTATCTAAATTTTGAATTTCTTTTTTGCAGTCAAAATGAGCTGACTGCTCTATCGCATGAACGCCTGCGTCTGTTCTTCCAGATCCTATCAAAACCACTTTTTCTTTTAAAAGTTTTGATAATTTGATTTGTATTTCTTTTTGAATTGATTTTCCTTTAGATTGTATTTGCCAACCAACAAAACTTGTTCCTATATACTCTATCAAAATTTGATATCTAAACATTTGTTAATCTTGAGCCTTTTATTATTTGAGAACCAAGAACAAATTCATTAATATTTTGAGGCTTTTTTCCTTGTCTTTGAATTTCAATAACTTTTATAGATTTTTGATCTCCACAGCTAATTTCTAAGTCACTAGTCATTACTTCACCTATTTCACCACTTTTAGTGCCTAATTCTGCTTTTAAAATTTTATATCTTTCTTCTTTAAAAATAAAAAAAGCCCCAGGGCTTGGGTATAATCCGTTTATTTTACCAATTATATTTTCTGCATTATCACTCCATTTTATTTCACCCTCAGATTTTTTAATTTTAGATGCATAGGTTGCATTGTTATGATCTTGCTCTTTAAATCTTACAGTATCATCAAGTATACCATCAATATTTTCTGATATTTTTTCTGAGGCTAAAATTGAAAGTTTTGCTGATATTGTTTCTGCATTGTCATTTTCTTTAATATCTATTTTATATGAATTACAAACAGGTCCAGTATCAAGTTTTTCTCCAATTTTCATAATACTAATACCTGTTTCTTTTTCTAAATTTATAATTGACCTTTGAATAGGGGCAGCTCCTCTCCACTTTGGTAATAATGATGCATGTATATTAATAAAACCTTTTTTGGATAAATCTAAAAAATCATTAGGAATAATTTGTCCATATGCAACTACTATAACTATATCAACATCTAATTTTTTAAAAAAATTAAATTCTTCATTATTACCTTTTAAAATTCTAGGGGTCCTACATTCAATATTTAATTCCTCTGAAATAACATGTATGGGTGATTTATTGTATCTTTGCCCTCTTTGTGATTTTTGTGGTGGTTGCGTATAAGTTGCAGATATCAAATATTTTTTTTTATGAAGTGCTTTTAGTATAGGTACAGCAAAAGATGGTGTACCCATAAAGACAATCTTCCTTGTCATTACTAAACAATAATTCTTTTAGATTTAAATTTAGAAAGTTTTTTTATAATCATTGATTTTTTGAGTTTTGATAAATAGTCTATGAATAAAATACCCTCTAAATGATCAATTTCGTGTTGAATACATGTTGCTAATAAACCCTCTGCTTTTAATATTTGTTTTTTTCCATAATAATCTAAATATTCAACCTCACACGTTTTTGGTCTTTCTATTTCTGCAAATTGATCTGGTACTGATAAGCATCCCTCTTCATATCTAGATTTATTTTCATTTTTATTTTTTATAACTGGGTTTACAAAATACAGTGGCTCTTTTTTATTTTCATCTCTACTAATATCCATAACAATAATTCTTTTAGGAATACCAATTTGAATAGCCGCCAAGCCTATTCCGGGTGCTGCATACATTGTATCTAGCATATCATCCATTAGCTTTCTTTCTTCATCACCTACCCTTTCAACAGGCTTTGAAATTTGCCTCAAAAATTTATTTGGTTCTGTCAAGATTTGTTTAACTGCCATAATTATCTATTATTTTAGTATAATTTTTAAACTTTTAAAGGAAGAACTTTAAGCAGAATCTTATTTCTTATTGGATCAATATCTAGCTGGTTAAGAGCACTAATTATAAAATATAATGTATCATCATCAATATTTTTTAGTTCATCTCGTCCAATAACTTCAATAACTCTAAGTATTGTTGCTGCCATATCTCCACTATTTATAAATATTTGAATGTCTGATGGCATTTCATAGTCATTGGGTTCATATAAAGTATTAAATTTATCAAGAACTTTTACTCCATCAGACTTTAAAGACTCAATTAAAATAATATCTTTTTTTGAGAAAAAATATTTTTTATCTTTTTTAATTTTTTTTAATAAATTATTTACGTCTTTGTTAATATCACTTAAGCCATTTTCTAATATAAAATGATTAATCAATTTTGATTGATGTAAAATTTTATTATTTATTTTAATATTAGTTAATTTATTTTCTTTTTTATCAATATAATTTTGATAAAAAGTTGTGTAATTAGATGGGACTTCTTGTTCATCAATATCACTTAAAAGGTTTCTTAATTCATCAGAAAATGCCTCTTCCATTTCATCAATTTTAAACGAGTTTTTTAGTGCATTCATTAGCTCAAGTTTTTTTTCTATATTTGTTGTAATCAAAATTCCTTGATAAATTAAAGCCCTAGCCTCAATAGCAGGTATTACTTTTGTAGATTCTTTAATGTTAAGTAGTTGATTTATGGTGAATTGGAATCTCTTATAAAGTTCAAATAATTCCTTTTCTGAATAATTGCCATCATGAGTGGCCTTTTCAATATTTGCAATTTTATCTAATTCATTAATTTCAATATCATTGATTTTATATAAAAGGTTTGATGTCGACAAATATCGCCATATTTCTTTTGCTGTTGAGTTTTTAGGTTCAAATTTAAAATCTGGGTTAGTTATATGAGATAAATGAAAATTTAAAATTGTATTTTCTGATATTTCTGTATCAGGTTCGTTGGTATAACCCATCAAATGATTAATTTTTTTTTCAAAAAACTTATCATTAAAATCATTAAGTTCTTTTTTTAAATCTATCAGTAGTTGAGCTTCTTCCTTTTTGTTATTATGAATAAGGCAATAAATATTAAATTTAGATAAATAAACATCTTCTATGGAATCTTTAATTTCAGAAAATATTTCACAAGCTTTTTTAACATTTGATTCAGACAAATAATAATCAACCAAATATTTAGTTAATTTTGGATTCTCATTGATAATTTGATTTTTTAATAGATAACTTTCAATTAATTGATAATTTGATTTTTTAATAAGCCAGTTAGACTTTATTTCTAAAAACTGTTCTTCTGTAATATTTTGTTTGGGATAATATGCATTGGTCAAAAGTAAAATATCCATTATTTCTGAAGCATCTTGAGATAAATTGAGCTTATCTATGCGCTTAAAAATATTTAAAATTTGATCACCATTAGAATTAGACCACATATTTATATCTAGCCCATTTTCTTCTGGATCATATAAGCCTACTAATTTTACCTCTTTTGAGACTAAAGTTTGTGATTGCTCTATACTTAACTCACTATTACTTTGAGATTGCATTTCATAAATACTGTTCTGAGGAATTTCTTTGTCATCATCATTTTTGGTATTTAAGACTTTATTCGTATTGCTCTTTTCTTCTATACTCCAGATATCAATAGGTTCTTGTGATTGAACATTAAGACTTATAAAAAAGAAAAACAGAAAAATTATAAAACATTTTCTATTTAACAATTTTAAGTTTTTCATTTGAGATAATTTTTTCAACATCTTTGTTGGGGTATGGGACTTCTATTTTTCCTAAAAACATTGTGGCAACTACAACAACAACTAAAATCAATAATACTTTAATTAATAGACCTCTAGTTCTGCTGCTACTTGTATTTTTTGTAAATTGCATATAATCTTTTATTAATTTCAAATTAAGACATATTTGTGTTTTTTCAATAAAGAAAGCTTATGGATTCAAATAAAAACATCATTTTTTTAGGAATGATGGGATCTGGAAAATCCTCTATAGGAAGTTTAGTGTCAAAAAAACTAAAACTTCCATTCATCGATATTGATAATTTAATTGAGGAGTCTTTAAGGATGTCAATTACAGAAATATTTGAAAATAAAGGAGAAGATTATTTCAGAAAATTAGAAGAAAAAATCACACTTAAATCCTTAAACAATAAAAAAAATGTGATTGCTCTGGGTGGAGGTGGTTTTATAAATGATAATATTAGAAAAGAGGTTTTGTCAAATCATATCAGTTTTTGGCTTGATTGGGATGAATCAATTTTGCTTCAAAGAATAAGAAATAGTAAAAAAAGACCATTAGTTTTTAAATCAACCGATAAGGAAATTAAAGAAATTATTAAAAAAAGAATTAAGGTATATTCTAAAGCACAATTTAAGATAAACTGTAATAAACTTACAAAAACTGAAATACAAAAAAAAATAATAAAAATTTATGAGCTTAATTAAAATACAAGTGAATACTACCAATCAAAAATACCCTATTTATATAGGAAATAATATTTTAAATAAATTAAATAAATTTTTAAAGATCACTTCTATAAATTTAAATAGTTGTCTTGTTGTGGCAGACAAAAATGTCCCCAAAAAATTGATTAAAGAAATACTTAAATCTTTACCAAGATACTCAACCATAATTCACTATTTCAATGCGAGTGAAAAAAATAAAAACCAAAATAGTGTACAAAAAATTTTATCAATTCTTTTAAAAAAAAACTTTAACAGAAACGATTGTTTAATTTCTATTGGAGGGGGCATAACAGGGGATGTCTCAGGGTTTGCAGCAAGTATATATAAAAGAGGTTTAAAATTTATTAATATTCCAACTACTTTACTCTCACAGGTAGACTCATCAATTGGCGGTAAGACTGGCGTAAATACTCCATATGGTAAAAATTTAATTGGATCATTTTACCAACCAAGTTTAGTTATTTCTGATATAAATTTTTTAAAGTCTTTGCCAAAAAGAGAAATCGTTTGTGGTTATGGAGAGGTACTTAAACACTCTCTGATTAAAGATAAGAAATTCTTTTTATTTTTGAATAAAAATGGAACTAACATTTTAAGATTAAAAAGCCCATTCATTGAAAAAGCTATTTATCAAAGCTGTTTAATAAAAAAAAGAGTGGTTGAGGAAGATGAAAAAGAGATGGGGATAAGAAAAATATTAAACCTCGGACATACTTTTGCTCATGCATTTGAAGCAACACTTGGATACTCAAAAAGATTAAATCACGGTGAGGCTGTTATACTGGGAGTAAAAACAGCAGCAAAGTTCAGTCTAATAAATAAAAATTTGAATATAAAAGATTTTCAAATAATTGAAAATCATCTTAATAAATTAAATCTTCCAAGTGATATTAATAAATTTTTTTCAATTAAGGATCTTAATAAGATTTTATCTTTTATGAAAAAGGATAAAAAAAACAATACAAAAAAAATTAATTTAATTTTATTAAAAAAAATTGGTACCCCTATTCATAAACTTGAATTCAATGAAAAAAGAATTGCTACTTTTTTACAAAAAGAATTAATTCAATAATATTTGTATTGAATGTATATAATTTCTAAGCTCTAAATCTAAGATATTATAAATTTTTTTTGTTGATTCTATTTTAGATAATTGAGTAAGCTCATTAGATTTAATGGTCAATTTTAAATGGTACCTTCCTTCTTGATTTTGCTTGTGGTTTTTATGTAGAAAACTTTTATCTTCAATTTTTAAATCCTGAATTATGATTTCCTTTTGAAGTTTATTTTTAACAATTGTAATTAATTCGTTTATATTCATAAATAATAACTTATTATTATATAGCATGAAAAATATTTGTGATTGGAATAATTGTTTTGAAATAGGTGAATATAAAGCACCAATTGAAAAAGATAATAGTAAAAAATACCGATTACTTTGTTTGGCACATGTCAAAGAATTCAATAAGAATTGGAATTATTTTAAAGGTATGGATGATGAGCAGGTCTTTGATTTTCTTAAATCTGATATGACATGGCATAAACCAACTCAAAGCTTTAGTTCTTCTGATAATTTTTTTAAAGTTTTGTGGAACACAACTTTAAAGGATGAATTTGATAAAACAAAGCTTAGGGGTGAATACAACCATATGAATCAATTTAAATTTGATGCTAATGATATTAAAGCTTTTAGTATTTTAGGAGTTTCTGTTGGATTAAAATGGGAACAAATACAAAACAAATTCAAAACTCTTGTCAAAAAATTTCACCCTGATATTAATTTAGGGAATAAAGAATACGAAGAAAAACTTAAATTAATTACTTTAGCTTACACCCAGCTAAAGAATACATATAGGGAAAAAATTGACACCTAATTTAAATATACAACCAGATATCAAAATATCTTTAAAACAATCTTTTGGAATTGACTCGGATATGGAAGTGGATGCTTTCTCAAAAAAAAGTGAGTATGTCCCAGAAATAGACAAAAATTACAAATTTGATAAAGACACCACTCTTGCAATAGTTTCGGGATTTGCATTTAATAAAAGAGTTTTAGTTCAGGGTTATCATGGAACTGGTAAATCAACTCACATAGAACAAATTGCTGCTAGATTAAATTGGCCCTGTATTAGAGTAAATTTAGACAGTCATGTAAGTAGAATTGATTTAATTGGTAAAGACGCAATAGTTGTAAAGGATGGAAAACAAGTTACTGAATTTAAAGAAGGTATTTTGCCTTGGTCAATACAAAACCCGGTTGCTCTCGTTTTTGATGAATATGATGCTGGTAGACCCGATGTTATGTTTGTTATTCAGAGAGTTCTAGAAGCTGAAGGTAATTTTACTCTTCTAGATAAAAATAAAGTAATAAAGCAAAATAAATTTTTTAGACTGTTTGCAACATCTAACACTGTAGGATTGGGGGATACTACTGGATTGTAT
Organism: Candidatus Pelagibacter sp. PS_44; assembly: GCF_059417735.1. NCBI lineage: Bacteria > Pseudomonadati > Pseudomonadota > Alphaproteobacteria > Candidatus Pelagibacterales > Candidatus Pelagibacteraceae > Candidatus Pelagibacter > Candidatus Pelagibacter sp. PS_44. The sequence goes on along the minus strand of NZ_CM182063.1, from coordinate 49,926 downwards.
CATGGAACTCAGCAGATTAACCAGGGTCAAATGGATAGATGGAATATTGTAACATCACTGAACTATCTTAGTCTTGATAAAGAAATGGAGATTGTTTTGGCAAAAAATAAAAATTTGAATAATTCAAAAGGTAAAGAAAAAATCGCAAACATGATTAAAGTAGCCTCTTTGACTAGAAAAGGATTTATAGCTGGAGATATATCTACCGTAATGAGTCCCAGAACAGTATTGCATTGGGCAGAAAATACTGAAATCTTTAAAGACACCGGCTATGCATTTAGAGTTACCTTCTTAAACAAGTGTGATGACATTGAAAAAAATACTATAGCTGAATATTATCAAAGATGTTTTGGTGAGGAACTGCCAGAGTCTATGGTTAATATTCAGATTTAAATGAGCAGCAAAGAAAATAATTTTAAAGAGCAATTTAAGCAAGCTTTAATTTCAACTGCAAAAGTAATTTCTGAAGACTATAAGTTGGATGTAAAAAAACTTGATCAAAATTTAAGTAATAAAAAGATTGATTTTTTTGATGTAACCAATTTATCAAGTAAAAATGATTTTATTAGATTGAGAGCAGAAACAGATTCAGGAGCTTTAAAGAAAAAATTTTCAAATAAAGATATATTTAATAAAAACCTACCAAATAATCCATCTTGTAAATCTTTATATAATATCGCAGAAAAAATTAGATATGAGGTTTTGGGTGGAAAAATGCTCAAAGGTGTTGGAAAAAATTTAAACGAAAACTATAAACAAAAGATTAATTCTAATCATAAAGATCAAATCAAAAACAAGGATGATGTTCCTGTTGCTGAGGCATTTGAGCTTTTTATGTTAAAAAAATTTTTTAATTTAAAACTTAACTCAACATCATCCAAAATGTTAAGTGTTTGGGAGAAAGATTTTTCAACATTTATTGATAAGCACATAGATTTTTTAAATGAAAACTTAGAAGATCAAGACAATTACAGTTTAAAATTTTCTGAAATTTTAGAAAATATGGATATTTTTAATTCAAATAATGAAGAAAATAATAAGAATGAAGATGAAAAAGATAATTATCAAGATAATAAATCTGAGAATAATGATGAAAATCAACCAGATGCTAAAGAAGATGAAAATAAACAGGATGAGGTAAAAGCTAGTCTTGATGCAGGGTTTGATCTTAGTGATCAACAAATGAATGAACAACTAGAGGACTCTGAATCATTAGAAGAAAGCTCAGAGAGTGTTCTTCAAAAATCTAATCTTAACAATATTGATCAAGAATATAAAATTTATACAAATGAATTTGATGAAATTGCAAAAGCAGAAATTTTAGAAGACTTAAAAGAAACTCAAAAGCTACGAAAAAATTTAGATCAACAGTTAATTGGTTTTCAAGATCTTATTACTAAGCTTGCTAATAAATTACAGAGACAACTTCTTGCTAAACAAAATCGATCCTGGGAATTTGATTTAGAGGAAGGTTTGTTGGATAGCTCAAAATTAACAAGAGTAATTATGGATCCATATAATTCTTTATCATTTATGAAAGAGAAAGATCTTGATTTTAAAGATACTATAGTAACACTTCTAATTGATAACTCAGGTTCAATGCGTGGACGTCCAATTACTATTGCTGCTCTTTGTGCGGATATATTATCTAGAACTTTAGAAAGGTGTTCTGTTAAAGTAGAGGTTTTAGGTTTTACCACTAAAAATTGGAAAGGTGGAAAAAGTAGAGAAGCTTGGGCAAAAAGAAATAAGCCAAAGAATCCTGGAAGACTAAATGATTTAAGACATATAATTTATAAAGGTGCTGATACTCAATGGCGACAGACTAAAAATAATATAGGTCTGATGCTTAAGGAAGGTCTTTTAAAAGAAAATATAGATGGTGAGGCTATATCGTGGGCCTACAATAGAATAAAAAAAAGAAAAGAGGAAAGAAAAATTTTGATGGTAATTTCAGATGGGGCTCCTGTGGATGACTCAACCTTATCTGTCAATTCTGGAGATTTTCTAGAAAAACATTTAAAAAAAATAGTTAAGTTCATAGAGATTAAAACTGATGTTGAAATTCTTGCAATTGGGATTGGTCATGATGTATCGAGATACTATGATAAGGCCATTAAAATAACAGATGTTCATGAACTTGGTGATGTTATGATATCCCAATTAAGTGGCTTATTTGAAACTAAAAATAAATTACATTAAAGTTTTAAAAGATCTTGATTTTTCCACTTTATATTAACTTCAGCACCTGTTCTTGTTTCTGAGTTTTTACATAAAATACTTGCATGATTTTTTTCAAGCAAAGTTTTTCCTATAAACATTCCAAGTCCTAATCCAGATTTTGACTTTATAGAAGACTTTAGAGATTTAACATAAGGTTCACCAATTTTACTTAGCACATCCTTAGGATACCCCTCACCATCATCCTCGATCATAATTTCAGAAAACTCACTATTTGTTTTAAGTGTTATAAAAACTTTTTTTCTTGAAAATTTATTTGCATTACCAATAAAATTTCTCAAGCCATAAATTACCTCTATGGACTTATTAAATCTTAATGGATTAGAATTTTGATCATAATTTACAATAAACTGTTTTTTGCTTATTTCTTGAAACGATTTAACAATCTCATCTATATATTTTGACAATGTAAGATTACTATCAATAAAATTATCCTCTATTATTGGGTTTAATGTAAGCTTTTTAAGTATCTCACTACACCTATCTATCTGACTGACTAACAATTCAACATCCTTTTTAACATCAATATCATCTTTAAATTGTTTTAATAAATCTGATGAAATAATTTTGATAGTTGAAAATGGAGTTCCAAGAGAATGTGCGGCAGCAGCGGCTTGTCCTCCTAAGGATAAAAGTTCATGCTCTTTTGACATGATTTCTTCCATTTTATTTAGTGCCTCTTTTCTTATTCTGGATTCTGATCCAAAGGTTGAAGCAAAATAATTCAAAAAAAGTAAAGCAATAATTAATGCTATTGGAATTGAATAGTAATAATAGCTGTCTACGTGAAAATGTTCTTTAATTGGATAGGGTAAAGGTTGATTAAAAAAAGTAAGAAAAATAATTATTAAAACTGTAAAGCAAACTAATAATAAATTACTTCTAAAACCTAAATTAGACGATGAAAATATAGCTGGGATAATCAAAAAAATTGAAAAAGGATTTATAATTCCTCCTGTTAAATAAATCAAACAACTCAGTTGTAAAATATCAATAAATAAAAAAAGAAATGCTATCTTATCACTTAGTTGAGTATTCTGATTAATATAGATTAAATAAAGATTACTTAGCACTCCTAATAGAATTGTTGAATTTGCTAAAATTAGACTAAATCTAAAATCAAAAACAAAATAAATAAGGTTTACTGTTATGAGTTGACCAATAATTGCAATCCATCTTAAATTTATGTAAGTAGATTTTTTTAATGAAAAATATTTTGAAGTTTCGAAAAACTTCATTATTAGATATCTAGATTTTGAACATTAATTGCATTTGACACAATAAAGTCTTTTCTTAAGGCAACATCATTGCCCATTAAAGTGTGAATTAAATCTTGGTCTTTTTTTAAGTCTTTTGAATATTGAACTTGTAATAAATTTCTAGTTTCAGGATCCAAAGTCGTGCTCCACAATTCTTCTGGATTCATCTCTCCTAATCCCTTAAACCTTTGGATACTCATTCTTGATTTTTCTTCCTCATAAGCTCTCATAAATTCTTTTGTTCCTTTTTTTATTTTTTGTAATTCTTTGTTATGTTTTAAAATATAGTCTTCTAATTCTTTTTCATCTTTAATGTAAATCCCTTTTGAACCTTTGTTTATTTTAAACAAAGGTGGTTGGGCTAGATAAACATGACCATTTTCAATCAATTTATTAAATGGCTTATTATTAAAAAATGTTAACAACAAAGCTCTAATATGAGATCCATCAACATCAGCATCAGTCATAATAATTATTTTACCGTACCTTAAATCCTTTAAATCAATATCTTGAACCTTTGGGTCTAAACCAAGTGCATTAATCAAAGTTACCACTTCATTTGATGACATCATTTTTGCTAATGACTTTGTTCTATGTTCGCTCCCATCTTTATTACTATTTTTTTTGAGAACAATTTCTTCAACATATGTATTAAGTATTTTTCCTCTTAATGGTAAAACAGCTTGATTAGATCTATTCCTGCCCTGCTTAGCTGAACCTCCCGCAGAATCTCCCTCTACTATAAATAATTCAGTGCCTTCTTGTTTACCTATTTGGCAATCAGCAAGTTTTCCTGGTAAACCACTTAGCTCTAGTGCACCTTTTCTTCTGACATTCTCCCTAGCTTTTCTAGCAACATCTCTTGCTAAAGCTGCTTGCATTACTTTTGCTAAAATAATTTTAGACGTTGATGGGTTTTGATCAAACCATATCGATAATTTTTCACTTATAATATTTTCTACAATCATTCTAACTTCTGATGAAACTAGCTTATCTTTTGTTTGTGATGAAAATTTAGGATCTGGTATTTTCGCTGAAATTACACAAGTTAATCCCTCTTTAATATCATCACCTGATATAGTTAATTTATTTTTTTTCAATAGATTATGCTCAGTAGCATATTTATTGATAACTCTTGTAAGTGCACTTCTAAATCCTAGTAAATGGGTTCCACCATCTTTTTGATATATATTATTTGTATAAGGATAAATATCTTCACCATAGCTTGCATTCCATTTTAGAGAGCATTCAATTTCTATATTGTCTTTTTTGCCTTCAATATAAATTGGTTTTTTAAACAAATCATTTCCTGTTTTATTTAAAAGTTTTTCTCTTTTTTCATCTAAAAAATCTACAAATTCTAAAACCCCACCATCAAATTTGAATTCAATTACCTTTTCTTTTTTTTGATTTAAATCATTAATTCTGATTTTTATTCCTTTATTTAAAAATGCAAGTTCTCGCATTCTTTTAATAATAATATTAGATGAAAATTTTATTGAAGAAAAAATCACTTTTGATGGTAAAAAAGTTATTTGTGTACCAGTATTTTTTGATTTTCCTACAATTTTAAGCGGTGCAACTGATACACCATCTTTAAATTCCATATAATATCTATTGCCATCTCTCTCAATCTCTAATTTTAATTTTTCTGATAACGCATTAACTACTGAAACTCCAACTCCATGAAGTCCCCCTGACACCTTGTATGAATCATGATCAAATTTTCCACCCGCATGAAGTTGTGTCATAATAACTTCTGCTGCAGACATTTTTTCACCTTTATGCATATCTACAGGAATTCCTCTACCATCATCTCTTACAGTAATTGTTCCATCAGAGTTAATTTTAACTTCTATATTTTTACAATGCCCTGCTAAAGCTTCATCAATTGAATTATCAACAACTTCATAAACCATATGATGCAAACCAGTGCCATCATCTGTGTCACCAATATACATTCCGGGTCTCTTTCTAACCGCCTCAAGACCTTTTAAAACTTTGATGGAGTCTGCTTGATATGTTGAATTATTTTTCATATTATTTAAATGGAAATTGATTAATTATAACATTTTTTAGAAAAAAATATGGAAATTTATCTTATAGCCACACATTATAATGCCTATTAAACCTTTATTTTAAAGGTTTTTTTGATATTGGAGGAGAGACAGGGATTCGAACCCTGGGTACCTTTAACAGTACACACACTTTCCAAGCGTGTGCTTTAAACCGCTCAGCCATCTCTCCTTAACTTTCAATAAATATCCATGGATGTTCTTTATAAGTTGTATATTTTTTAAACCAGAAAGAAAGGTATCTTTCAGCAAGGTAAGCATATATTCTTATAGTATCATAGCCAGCAAGATTTTTAAATCCTATTTTTTTTCACATCTTTCTAACCAAACAAACAATTTTCTAAACCACTTGTTAGCAATTTAAATAATCATTTTCCAAATGATTATTTCAAAACCAGAAATTTTATATTATGTTTTTTCAATATGTAGTATTATTTTGTTTGTTACACAAAATATTTCTAAGTTATTAATTTTCATTTTTTTTCAATAAAAACAATCTCATTAAATCTACCTTGAAATATATTAATTTCTTTTAGGTTATCTAAGAAATATTTTTTATCACTGTTATTAATATACTTGGAGTCAAAATCTTTGTTTTTTTTAATCAAATTAAGAATTTCTCTTAATGTTGGTTTTTCTTTTTCTAAATTCATATCTTTTCTTACATCTGGAAAATCAAGCTCCTCAACTATAAAAATTCCTTTTGGTTTTAATTTTCGAAACAAAATAAATAAACTTATAATTTGATCTTTAAGATAATGTCCAGCATCTTCAATGATAAAGTCAAAATTTTCATCTTTATTAATAATTTTATTTTTTAATTCTAATTCTGAACTTGTATCAATTAAAAAATTTTTTATTCTTTTAGATTTATAGGTAAATAAATCTGGAAAAATATCACCACACCAAATCTGAGCATTTTTAAAATAAAAAAATAATGCTGCTGCTGCGTTACCTCTAAAAGAACCTAATTCAAGTATATTTAAGTACTGTAATTTTTTTTTTTAAAATATTTATCATAAAAGTGATCATAACTGTGTCCAGGAATCAACTTACTCTCTCTCTTAGCTGGTTTTTGGTATTGATTAATATAAAAATCACCCTTATCGCTATTAAAATATTGAAATAAATAATTTAGATCTTTATGAAATAAATATTCATGATTTATTGAAAAATGATCTAAATTTTTAATTTTTGGATAATAAAATTTATTTAATAGATAAATGAATGGAAGAGTTAAGTTTAAATAAAATTTTTTAAACAAGCTTGCTTTTACTAATCTATGTGAATAATAAATTTGTATAAATGTTTTAAATTTCATATAAATAAATCAATTAATTAACTCAATTTGTTATCATCTTATTATATTTTTGATACAGTAAAGCTATTAAAATGCATAATAAATTATTAAAAAAAATTGCAGGTATGTTTGGTTATAAATTGATTGATAAAAATTATATCAAAAATAATAGAATCATTGAAAGCAATACATTTTTAACAATTGACAAGATATTAAACTTTTTATTTATTGAAAAAAAAATAAATTGTTTAATTCAAATCGGCGCAAATGACGGTTTAAGATTTGATATATTAAATAAATATATAAAAAAATATAAGGTAAAATCTATTTTAGTAGAGCCAATTAAAAATAGTTTTAATGATTTGGTCAAAAATTTTGAAAGTTATGAAAATGTTATATTTGAAAATGTTGCTATCTCAGTAAACAATCAAATTTCCCACTTATATAAAATTAATCCTAAGAAAGAGGGGAAATATTGTAGTGAACATTTCAAAGGCATCATGTCATTTGATAAAAAACATCTATTAAAACATGGGGTAAAAAAAAATGACATAGTAAAAGAAGAGGTTGTATCTACATCCATCAATAGTTTGATTAAAAAATATAATTTAGATTTTATAGATTTGATATTTATTGATGCTGAGGGTTATGATGTAGATATAGTTGAAGATTTTTTTAAAAATTCTTTAAAAAGACCTGTTATTATTTTTGAATATCTTCATGTTTCTAATAAAAAATTTGAAAATTTAATAACTGTTTTTAATGAAAAAAAATATCTTTTTTTTTCTTTGAATGAAAATATAGTTTGTTTTCCTGATGAAAAACAAAATTATATTAAATTCAATTAACTATCCAATCTTTATATTTATCTACATTTTTTAAGATGTAATTAGGAAAAGTTTTATCAATTTTACTCGCTTTATATTTTTCGTCTCTACCTATAATATCATCTCCTAAATCAATTTTTTTTTTAATTTCATCTATCTGTAAATATTTTAGATCTATCTTTTCTTTAAAATGATATGGATCATTTGTTTCACATAAATTTTGGTATTTATAAAGTAGTTGTTCTGCACTTTTTAAATTACAAAAATGCCAACCACCATTTTCAATAATATTGTTTAATCTAATTTTATCAATTCTCCAAAAGGGTCTTTTTTTAAATTTTAAATTTCTTAACCACTGTGGAGATTTCAAAAACTTTTGAATACATATTCTGCTTCCATACCAGTAAGGATTTTTTGTACTTTGTAAATTTATTTTGTAATAATAATGATTTTGCTTAAAAGCAGCATAACGCATTTCTTTTTTAAATTTTTGTATTGAATCTGGATTTGGTATTTCATCCAAATCTGAAATAATAACTAAATCGTTTTCTGACGAAGATATAAGTCCTCTTAATATAGCATTCCTTTGAAAATTTTCTCTTAGGTAAGGATCATCACCATCTGGCATATCTTCTACTGGAACATATATTATTTTTTTTTTAAAATTTGGAAATTTATCTATATTAAATCTCAATTTTTTAGGATTATTCTGCCATGTTTTATTTCCTTCAACTATTACAAAATAGTCTACATATTCATTTAGGATATTTAGTCTCAAATCTAACAATAAATCTTCATCCCAATATGAAAAACAATCGTAAATTTTCATAAGCTATCTTTATTAATCTTTAGAACTCCTATGAAGGCTTCCTGAGGGATTTCTACTTTACCAAATTGCTTCCCTCTGGCTTTTCCTTTTTTTTGTTTGTCTAATAATTTTCTTTTTCGATCTCTGGCACCCCCACCATGAATTTTAGTTAATACATCTTTTTTAAATCCTTTAATTGTCTCTCTTGCTATAATCTTTCCGCCAATAGCAGCCTGTACTGGAATCATAAAATTATGACGAGGAATTAAATCTTTTAATTTTTCACATACCTCTCTTCCAACAGTTTGTGCAAAATCTTTATGAACCATCATAGACAATGCATCAACTGGCTCAGCGTTAACTAAAATGCCCAGTTTTACTAAATCACCTTCTCTGTGACCTATAATTTCATAGTCAAAACTAGCATATCCACTGGTCATCGACTTAAGTCTATCATTAAAATCAAAAACAACTTCGTTTAAAGGTATTTCATAATTTAAAACAGCCCTATTACCAGAATAACTTAAATTTGTTTGTACACCTCTTTTATCTTGGCAAACTTTTATAATTGACCCCAAATATTGATCTGGAGTTATTATTGTTGCTTTAATCCAAGGCTCTTCAATAAACTTAATTAGTGTTGGATCTGGTAAACTAGAGGGGTTTTGAAGTTCTATAACCTCTCCTTTATTCATATGGACTTTGTAAACCACACCTGGTGTAGTTGTTAATAAATTTATATCAAATTCTCTTTCTAGTCTCTCTGTAATTATTTCTAAATGCAATAGACCTAAAAAACCACACCTGAAACCCAATCCTAAAGCTGACGAAGACTCTGCCTCAAAAGAAAAACTAGCATCGTTTAATTGTAACTTACCCAAACCATCTTTAAGTTTTTGATACTCAGAACTATCAACTGGAAACAGTCCACAAAAAACTACTGGTTTACTTCTCTTAAAACCTGGGAGCGCTTCTTGTAATGGTTTGGTTGCATCACATATAGTGTCTCCAACTTTTGTTTCAGACAAAACTTTTATTCCAGTTGTTATAAAACCAATTTCACCTGCATTTAACTCTTTCATATCAGTTGCTTTAGGAGTAAAGACACCAACTTTTTCAATAATATATTCTTGATTTGTTGACATCATTTTTATCTTCATATTTTTATAAATTTTTCCATCAATAACTCTGACTAAAATAACTACACCTAGATAAGTGTCATACCAACTATCAACTAATAAACACTTTAAATCTGCATCTTTTTCTCCCTCTGGTGCCGGCAATGATACAATAATTTGTTCTAAAATTTCATTAATACCTTCACCTGTTTTTCCTGAACAAGGAATAGCATTTTCAGTATCAATACCGATTACTTCCTCTATTTGTTTTTTTGTTTTTTCTAAATCTGAAGCTGGTAAATCAATTTTGTTTAGAACAGGTACTATCTCATGGTTTATATCTAGTGCTTGATAAACATTAGCTAGTGTTTGTGCTTCTACACCTTGTGTACTATCAACAATCAATATAGATCCTTCGCACGCATATAAAGATCTGCTAACCTCATAACTAAAATCAACATGACCTGGTGTATCAATTATATTCAAGATATAATCTTTACCATCTTTAGATTTATAATTTAGTTTTACTGTTTGAGCTTTAATTGTAATTCCTCTTTCCCTTTCTATGTCCATTGAATCTAATACTTGAGCCTTCATTTCTCTTTCAGTAAGCCCTCCACAACTATGTATTATTCTATCTGCAATGGTGGATTTACCATGATCAATATGTGCAATAATTGCAAAGTTTCTTATATGATCAATCTTTGCCATAACTATGATCTAATCTTTGCGTCAGTTTTTGTTTCTACAGCTGATATAATAAGTTGATTAATTTTATTAAGGTCTTCTTCATTTAATGTTTTTTCTAAAGATTGGATAGTTACATTAAGTGCAATTGATTTTTTATTTTCTGGAATATTTGAACCCTCATAAACATCAAAAACTTTAACTGATTTTATTAATTCTTTATCTACATTAGATATAATATCTATTAGTTCCTGTACTTTAAAATTTTTATCTAACACAAAAGCAAAGTCTCTTTCTGATTTTTGAAAATCTGAATATTTATATTGAGTTTTTTGATCTTTTAATGATTTTTTAGGATGTTTAATATTGTCTAAAAAAATTTCAAAACCAACTAAAGCTTCTGATTTAATATCTAATTTCTTTAAAATCTTTGGATGAATATCACCAAAAAAAGCTATTACCTTTTCTTTACCTTTGTTTAAGAAAACTCTTCCTGATTTTCCTGGGTGATAATAATTAGGTGTCTCATCATCTATATAAAATTTATCTTTATTAAATCCCGCTTCAACTAAACTTTGAATAACATCTCTTTTTACATCAAAAACATCAACTAACCTTTCTTTTTCAATCCAACTCTGTCTAGTCAATTTACCTGAACTTAAGCCACTAATTACTGTCTGTTGTTCACCTGGTTTACTTCCTTGAAAAGTAGGGCCAATCTCAAATATTGATAAATCCTTAAAACCTCTTCCTAAATTCTTGTCTAAATGAATAATCAAATTTGAAAAAATTGAAGATCTTAATACGTTTAAATCTGAACTAATGGGATTAACTATCTTAATTTCTTTATTTTTTTCTAGAAATAATTGATTAATTTTACTGTCTGTAAAAGACCAAGTTATTGCCTCTAGATACCCCTTTGAAGCTATAGATCTTTGTAAAAAATGAAATAGTTTTTGTTTTGAATTTAATGTGTCTTTAGCTCTATTCTTTTCAGGCTCAATCATTTTAATTTGATCATAGCCTTTAATTCTCACCAACTCTTCTACTACATCAACTTCTTGGGAAATATCAGGTCTCCATGGTGGAATTATCAAATCAAAAAAGTTTTTAGTTTTTTTAACTTCAAATCCTAAATTTTCTAAAATTTGTATCATTTCTTTTTTTGCAATATTAAATCCAGTAATTTTTTCAAATAAAACAGGATTAAATTTTATATTGCTTTTTTTTGTTTTTTCTGTTTTTTGGATATCGAATTCACTAATTTCTCCACCACAAATTTCTTTAATTAATCTAGCTGCTTTTTCAAGACCTTGCTCTATGGATAGCGGATCAATACCTCTTTCAAATCTAAATTTTGCATCAGTATCTATATTTAAAATTTTAGAAGACTTTCTAATTGATCTTGGACTAAAATACGCTGACTCAATTAATACATTTTTTGTATCAAACTCTGTTCCTGTTCTAGTTCCACCTATTATACCACCAAGACCTAATACGCCTGAACTATCAGAAATTACACACATATCACTTTCTAATTCGTACTCTTTATTATCTAGTGCTTCAAATTTTTCACCTTTTTTAGAATTTCTAACAATGATTTGTTTATCAATTTTATCAACATCATATGCGTGCAAAGGTCTATTTAAATCAATCATTACATAATTTGTAATATCAACTATTGCAGATATAGGTTTTTGACCGAGAGATATTATCTTTTCTTTTAACCAATCAGGACTTTCTGTATTTTTTACACCTTTAATTAAACAACTGCCAAATGATGTACAGGCCTGACCTTTTTCATTTAAAATTTTAACATTAACAGTTTGTTTTCCTTTTTTTTTTAATTTTTGCTCTTTTTTCTTTATTAGTTTGCCAGCTCCAGCTGCTGCTAAATCTCTTGCTATACCACTCACTCCTAAACAATCTGCTCTATTAGGGGTAATAGAAATATCAATTACATTTAAATCATTTTTTGGAAAATAATTTTTACCAATTTTTTTTTCATATTTTTTTGTTGAAAGCTCTGTAATGCCATCACTTTCTTCCGATAAATTTAACTCAGACTCTGAACAAAGCATCCCTGATGAGGTAACTCCTCTTATTTTGCTTACCACTAACTTCATTTGATTTTTTGGGATTACTGCACCTGGTGGAGCATAAATTGTTAACAATCCTTCTTTTGCATTTGGTGCACCACAGACTACTTTTACAGGATTACCCGAGCCTATATCAACATCGCATACTTTTAGTCTATCTGCATCTGGATGTTTTTCTGCCTTTAAAATTTTAGCTACTATGAATGCATCAAGCTCACCTGATTGCTTATCTACACTTTCTACTTCTAAACCAATATCTGTAAGTTTATCTATAATTTCGTTTTCATTTAATTTTGTGTCTAAATGTTCTTTGAGCCAGTTAGTTGTAATCTTCATCTACTTAGGCCTCTATAATTTGTTGGTACATCTATTGGATCAAATCCAAAGTGATTTAACCATCTATAGTCACAATCAAAAAAGGCTCTTAAGTCATTTATGCCATACTTAAGCATTGCCAATCTATCTATACCTATTCCAAATGCATAGCCTTGAAACTCATCAGGATTTACCTTCACATTTCTTAAAACATTTGGGTGAACCATTCCACATCCCAAAACTTCAAGCCATTTGTCACCTTCTCCAATAACTATTTTTCCATCTTTAATTTCATAACCAATATCAACTTCAGCTGAAGGTTCTGTAAATGGAAAATGACTAGGTCTAAATCTCATTTTTATCTTATCAACTTCAAAAAACTCTTTAATAAAATAATTTAAGCATCCTTTTAGATGACCCATGTTAATATCTTTATCAATATGTAGTCCTTCTACTTGATGGAACATAGGTGCATGAGTTTGATCACTATCAGACCTATACGTTCTACCAGGTGCAATTATTTTAAAAGGCGGTTTATCATTTAACATTGTTCTAATTTGTACTGGAGAAGTATGGGTCCTTAACAATAATTCTTTTTTATCATCTAAATAGAAAGTGTCATGCATATCTCTTGCTGGATGATTGTCAGGCGTATTTAATGCTGTAAAATTATTATATTCATTTTCAATATCTGGTCCTTCTTCAACACTAAATCCAATTTCTGAAAAGATTGAGGAAATTTCATCTATAACCTGTGACACTGGGTGTATCTTTCCCTGTGTGAAGGGTCTCTCTGGTAAAGTTATATCTACTTTTTCTTTTTCAAGTTTTTGATTAATTTCTTTTGTTTCAATATCATCAATTTTTTCGGATATTAAATTTTGCAGTTCATCTTTTACCTGATTTAAGTCTGATGCAAATTTCTTTCTTTCTTCTTCAGCTACCTTTCCCAACATTTTAAATTGAGAACTAATTAGACCAGCTTTACCAAATAAATCTGTCTTGATTTGATTAACTTGATTAAGGTCTAAATTACCTTTTAGCTTTAAAAGAAAATCATCTTTTATTTTTTTAATATCAGACATATTGAGAGATTATTTCTTCACCGAAGAAAAACAATAGTGAAGATTAATTTAGTGCTGATTGAGCCTTTTGAACAATAGTTTTAAAGGCTTCTGGACTATCGTATGCTATTTCAGCTAATATTTTTCTATCTAGCTTAATGCCACATTTTGTTAAACCATTAATAAATTTTGAATATGTTAAGCCCTCAGATCTAACACCTGCATTAATCCTTTGAATCCATAATGATTTAAATTCTCTCTTTTTTGTTCTACGGTCTCTGTATGCATACTGCATAGCTTTTTCCATAGCTTGCTTTGCAACTCTTATTGTACTTTTTCTTCTGCCCCACTGACCTTTTACAGCTTTTAAAACTTTTTTATGTTTCGCGTGACTTGTGACACCTCTTTTAACTCTTGCCATATTATCCTCTTAAACTGTAAGGCATATATGATTTAACTATTTTGCCATCCTGTTTTGACATAGTAGTTGTGCCTCTTAATTTTCTAATTTGTGAATTTGTTCTTTTGATCATGCCATGTCTTTTTCCAGCCTGAGCCATCATAACTTTACCTGTGGCAGAGATTTTAAATCTTTTTTTTGCTGAACTTTTTGTTTTTAATTTTGGCATAATTCTGCGGTCTTATACAAATATTGTAATAGATTTACAACCTCTATTAAGGCCTATAAAGGCTGAATAACCATAATCATTTGCTTCCCATCAAATTTTGGGTGTAGCTCTACTTTGCCAATATCTTGCATATCGGTTTTTATCTTGTCCATTAGTTCTCTACCTAGATGTGAGTGCTGCAGCTCTCTACCTTTAAATCTTATTGTAAATTTTACTTTATCACCTTTTCCAATAAATTTTTTGGCATTTTTAACTTTAAAATCGTAATCATGAGTTTCTGTAACAGGTCTCATTTTGATCTCTTTCAACAAAACAATTTTTTGTTTTTTCTTAGCAACGTTAGCTTTTTTTTGAGCATCATACTTGAATTTACCCATGTCAATAATTTTACATACAGGTGGTTTAGCATTTGGAGCTATCTCGATTAGATCTAAGCCTTGTTCTTTGGCCATTGAAATGGCTTCGTTAGTATTTATTATTCCAATATTTTCTCCGTCACTGCCAATTACTTGTACTTCTGGAGCCGTAATTCTATTATTAGACCTAGGTCCTTTATCTTTAGTTCTTCTTTGAAAATAATTTTGTTTAAAATCTGCCACTTAGTTTGAAGATGCTTTGTTTAAAGCCGAGAAAGTTTTTAAAAATAAGTTTAATTCCATATTTTCTTGTTTATTAGTATCCAACTTTCTAATCGTTACTGAGTTACTGTCAACTTCTTTTTTACCACAAATCAATAAAAGTGGTATTTTTGATAAAGAATGTTCTCTAATTTTATAATTTAAATTATGATTTTTTAAATCAACTTCAGAGCTCATGCCAGCTTCTCTAATTTTTTCATTTACTTCTTTTGCATAGTTATCAAACTCCTCTGAGATTGGAATTACAACAACTTGTAAAGGAGCTATCCAAAAAGGAAATTTTCCAGCATAATTTTCTATTAGAATTCCTATAAATCTTTCTAAAGAACCAAACAAAGCTCTATGTAACATTACAGGTATTTTTTTTGATCCATCTTTATCAACAAAGGAGGCATCTAATCTTCCAGGTAAATTAAGATCAACCTGCAATGTTCCACATTGCCAATCTCTACCAATTGCATCTCTTAGAACAAATTCAATTTTTGGACCATAAAATGCTCCCTCACCTTTGTTAATTGTATATTCAAGTTTTGATGCTTTAACAGCATCTAATAAAGCCTTCTCTGCTTTATCCCAAACATTGTCATCGCCAACTCTTAAATCAGGCCTATCTGAATATTTTAATATTACATTTTTAAATCCGAGATCTTTGTAAATATCTAAAATTAAATTAGTAACTATTAGACATTCTTCAGTAATTTGATCCTCGGTACAAAATATATGTGCATCATCCTGAGTAAAAGCTCTAACTCTTAATAGACCATGTAAGGCTCCTGAAGGTTCATATCTATGCACCTTTCCAAATTCTGAAATCCTTAATGGAAGATCTCTATAGCTTTTTAAACCTTGATTAAAAACCTGTACATGACCTGGACAATTCATTGGTTTAATAGCAAATACTTTTTTATCTGGTGTCTCAGATGTATACATGTGCTCACCATACTTTTCCCAATGACCAGATTTTTCCCAAAGAGCTCTGTCTAAAACTTCTGGAGTATTTACTTCCTTGTAGCCAGCTTTCTCTTGTCTCCCCCTCATATAAGCGACTAATTTTTGAAATAATTTCCAACCTTTTTCATGCCAAAAAACTACTCCTGGACTCTCTTCTCTAAAATGAAATAAGTCCATTTCCTTTCCTAGCTTTCGGTGATCTCTTTTTTCTGCTTCTTCTATTCTTTTTAAATATTCATCTAAATCTTTTTGTGAAGCCCAACTTGTTCCATAAATCCTTTGTAACATTTCATTATTGGAGTCTCCTCTCCAATAAGCTCCTGATACTTTAGTTAATTTAAAATATTTTCCAATTTTTCCTGTTGAAGATAAATGTGGACCCCTACATAAATCATGCCAATCACCATGAAAATATATAGAAACATCTTCTCCCTTGGGAATACTTTCAATAATTTCAGCTTTATACACCTCTCCAATCTCTTTAAAATGAGATATTGCTTTATCTCTATTCCAAACCTCTCTTGTCGTTGGAATATCTCTATCAACAATCTCTTTCATTTTATTTTCAATTTTTTTTAAATCTTCTTCTGTAAAAGGTTCTTTTCTGGAAAAATCATAATAAAAACCATTTTCAATAATTGGTCCTATGGTCACTTGTGTTCCTGGAAAAAGTTCCTGAACTGCCATTGCTGTTATATGAGCTGTATCATGCCTAATGGTTTCTAGGCCTTCTTTATCTTTGGATGTAAAAATTTTAATTGTACAATCTTTATCTATAACGTGACTTAAATCTTTAAGCTCATCATTTACACTAATTACACTTGCTTGCTTAGATAAAGACTTGCTAATCTTTTCTGCAACCTCAAGACCTGTTACTTTATTTGGAAAGTCTAAAGTGTTTCCGTCTGGTAATGTAATTAATGGCATTTAATTTAATAATTTTTTGTATTCTGAATATGTAGAAAAACACATTTTTTCAACATTAAATTTCTTAATTATATTTTTTCTACCTTCTATACCAATAGATTTCAATCTAGATTCATCTAGTTGTAAAACTTCTACTATTTTTTCAGATAAAGATTCTGGATCACTAGATTTAAATAAAAAACCTGTTTTTTTATCAATGATTGTTTCATTAGATCCACCTATATCGCTCGCTATTATTGGCTTTTCCATTGATTGAGCCTCAACTGCAACCCTACCAAAGGCCTCTGGCTCTATAGAAGCTGAAACAACTAAACTAGATATTTTATATGCAAGTGGCATATTTTTACAATGTTCTATAAATTTTAATTGGCCTGTTAGTCTATGTTGCTCTGCTAATCTTTTTATTTTTTTTGTATAAATATCTCTTCCCTGGTCACTTCCAAGAATGACGGCATAAAATGATTGAAAGCCTAATTTTTTGTTAGCAAGGTTTAATGCTTCAATAAAAATCTCATGTCCCTTCCATGAGGTTAAACGACCAGGCATTAATATTATTTTTTTACCTCTAGTTAATTCCCATTGAGAAATAAGTTTGTTTTCCTGGTCTTCTAAAGTTGTAGAAGGATCAAAGTAATCTACATTAATTCCTCTAAATATTACTAAAAATTTTTTTTTTACATTAAGATACTTTTTATAATTATGACTGATGTGTGAAAAAATAAAATTAGAACCTGCTATAATTAAATCTGATCTAACCATTACTGAATTGTAAAATTTTTTAATTGAATTATTAAAATTATATGTTCCATGAAATGTGGTAACAAATTTTCTTCTAGTTATTTTGGTTGCAATTAAGCATGACCACGCTGGTGCACGGCTTCTTGCGTGCACTATCGAAATATTATTTAACAAAATAATAAAGATTAAAGCTATAGAATTAAAAATTATTAATAATGGATTCTTACTATGTACAGGAAGTTTAATTAATTTAACTTTATTTTTATCTATGAATTTTAATAACTCCCCTCCACTAGTAACTATATAAGACGAGCAATTATTTTCTGGTAGGTAATGTGCAAGATCATAACAACCTGTTTCTGCCCCACCATATCCAAGCTTTGGTATTACTTGCAAAACTTTTAATTTTGAAGACATTTGATAGAACTATATATTAAGAATGAACTCTAATAAACTGATATGAATAAATTTAAATATCTCAAAATTTCAAATAACAAACAAGTAAGATATCTTACCAATAATTATAGGAAAAACTTATACATTGTTTTTCTACACGGTTTTATGTCAAATATTGAGGGTGAAAAACCAAATGCTATTTTAAAATATACCAAAAATAACAAACTGGGTTTTCTTGCACTTGAATACTCAGGTCATGGAAAATCAACTGGTAAATTTACAGATGGCAATATCAGCAAGTGGACTAGAGAAGTAAAAATAACTATAAAAAAAATAGTAGGTAAAAATTCATTTATCTTAGTAGGTTCAAGTATGGGTGCATGGCTTTCACTTAACCAATTTAAATTTTTTGGAAATCAAATTAAAGGTTTTTTAGGCATTGGTTCAGCTCCAGAATTTTTACAAAACCTAATGTGGAAAAAGTTCTCCAAACCAATGAAAAAAGAAATAATTAAAAATGGAATTTATCATTTAAAACATGGCAATTATGAATATCCAATTACTTATCAGTTAATAAAAGATGGAAGAAAAAATAGAATTTTAAATAAAAAAATAAAATCTTTTATAGATGTTGTGATGATCCACGGAAGTAAAGATGAGGTTGTTCCAAAAGTATATTCAAAAAAAGTTTTAAAAATATTTACCAATGCAAAAAAGAAATTAGTAATAATTAAAGATGGTGATCACAGCCTTTCAACAAAAAAGGGGCTGAAAAAAATAATTTTAGAACTTAATAAAATTGTCTCTAATATAGCTTAAACCTTCTATGTAACTTGGAAACTTTAATTTGTAATTAAAATAATTTTTAATTTTTTTGTTACTCACTTTTTTTGACTCTTTGTAAAAATTTTTTAATATTTCACTTTTTATTTCATCTATTTCAATTTTTTTAACATTTTTAATTCCTAACAATTTTGCTGCATATAATATTATTTCCTCAGAGGATGAAGGTTTATCATCTGCTAGATTATATATTTCTCCTGATTTAAATTTAAAAATTGAAGCAAATAAAAAGTTTGCAATATCTACTACATGAATTCTTGAAAAGTAGTGGTCTGTTTTATTAATTATATTTACTTCACCTGATTTTAAGCGTGAAAGAGTATTTTTTTCATTAGAATAAATTCCTGACAACCTAAAGATTTGAAACGGCAATTCATTATTTTTAGCAAATGAGATCCAAGAATTTTCTGATTCAAGTCTTGCCAAACCCTTATCGGAAAGTGGATTTGTTTCACTATTTTCATTTACCCATTCTCCTTTATGATCACCATAAACACTAGTTGAAGATAAATAGGTTATCCATTTTACTTTTGAACTTTTAATGAATTCGGAAAAATTTTTTAAAACAATATCTTCTTTATTAATTGGAGGTATAGAAATTAAGATATGAGTTGCTTGATTTAATTTAATTAATAAATCTCTATCAAATTTTTTATTATCAAAAAGATAATTATTATATTCAATACCATTAGAGGTTTTTTTTGATGACTCTGACCTAGAAGTTACTGATAAATTAAGCTTGTAGTTCTCTGTACTTAATTTCTTAATAAAATTTTTTGCTACTTGGCCAAAACCAAAACAAAAAATATTTATTTCCTTCACTTTAACTTACTTCTTTTATAATGGATTTTATGTTTAAAGGGTTTTCAAGTTTATCAATCATTTCTTTTGGACAAATTTGAACAAAGTTAGAAATTTCTTGATCAAAATTTTCAATTATCTTTTTAGATAAATTTGAATTTGTCTCAATATGATGCTCTTTGACTAATCCTTTTAAATAATTAATCCAGTATTCTGTTTCTGGCGTTTGCCAAATTATACTTTCTGGATTAGCTTTTTTATCAAATTCATTATTAATATTATAAACGAAAGCCATACCTCCCGTCATACCTGCTCCGAAGTTATCTCCGACATCACCTAAAACAACTACTGTTCCCCCTGTCATATATTCACATGCATTGGAATCGCAACCCTCAATAACTGATACTGAGCCTGAATTTCTAACAGCATATCTCTCTCCTGCTTGACCAGCTGCAAAAAGCTTACCTGAAGTTGCTCCATATAAAACCGTATTTCCAATTATTGTATTTTCATATGAAACAAGATTACTTTCATCTGGAAGTTTAACAACTATTGTTGCTCCTGAAAGCCCTTTACCAACATAATCATTTGCATCTCCTTTCAAAATGAGTTTCAGTCCTTTTATACCGAAGGCTCCAAAAGATTGTCCTGCTGTTCCCTTAAAATTTAAAGTTAAAAAATTTTCCTCTAAAGCTTCTGATCCATATTTTTCGTATAAGTGATTGGAAATTCTAGTTCCAACAGTTCTGTGTATATTTTTAATAATAAATTCTTTTTCTAAAACTTTTACTTTTCCTATCTTATCTTTTATTTCAGGCAAAATCTCTTGATCCAAAGTATCTGGAACTACATTTATTTCTGGTGTCGTACAATATTTTGTATTATCTCCAGCATCTGTTTGAACAAAAAGTGGATTTAAATCTAAATCATCAAGATTGGGTGATGCTTTACTGATCTGACGCAATAAGTCAGTTCTGCCAATTACCTCATTTAAAGATTTAAACCCTAATTCAGCTAAAATTTCTCTTACTTCTTCACCAATAAATCTAAATAAATTCACTACTTTATCAGGAGTGCCTGTAAATTTTTCTCTTAGTTTTTCATCCTGAGTACAAACTCCAACTGGGCATGTATTTGAATGACATTGTCTAACCATTATACATCCCATTGCCACAAGCGCTGTAGTTGCTACTCCATACTCTTCTGCACCCATCATGGCTGCAATAACTATATCTCTTCCAGTTTTAATTCCCCCATCTGTTCTTAATGTAACTTTATGTCTTAAATTATTTAAAGTTAAAACCTGATTGGCTTCTGTCAATCCCATTTCCCAAGGTATGCCTACATATTTAACACTTGTTTGAGGCGTTGCACCTGTGCCACCATTGTGTCCTGAGATTAAAATTATATCGGCTTTAGCTTTTGCAACACCAGCTGCTATTGTTCCAATTCCTGAAGATGCTACTAATTTTACTCCAACTCTTGCTTTGGGATTTGCTTGCTTTAAATCATAAATTAGCTGTGCTAAATCCTCTATTGAATAAATATCATGATGAGGGGGAGGTGATATTAATGTTACTCCAGGTGTTGAATGTCTTAATTTAGCTATCTCTTTTGTAACTTTAAATCCAGGTAATTGTCCTCCCTCTCCAGGCTTTGCTCCTTGTGCAATTTTAATTTCTATTTCATTACAGTTATTTAAATATTTTAAAGTTACTCCAAATCTAGCTGATGCAATTTGTTTTACTCTTGAATTTGCACTATCTCCATTTTGCATTTTTACAAATCTTTTTTCATCTTCTCCGCCTTCTCCACTACATGATGCACCTTTAATTCTATTCATTCCTATAGCTAAAGTTTCGTGAGCCTCTTTTGATAATGCTCCATGAGACATACTCCCACTTCCAAATCTAGTTAATATATTTTCAATTGGCTCAACTTCTGAGACTTGAATAGGCGATTTTAAATTTTTAGTTTTAAAACCAATTAAATCTCTAAGATGAATAGGTGGTAGATTATAAATTCCTTCTGCATATTTTTTATATGCCTCATATGAATTAGATGAGACAGCACTTTGTAATAAATGTATTAGCTTGCCTTGATATTGATGCACTTCACCATTTTTTCTATACCTGTATATGCCACCAATAGGTAATACGGAATCTGTGCTTTCAAAAGCTTCTTTATGAATTGTTCTTAATTTTTTTTCTATTCCGATTAAACCTATGCCTGAAATTTTTGATAGAACACCAGGAAAATATGCTGATGCCACTGTCCTGCTCAAACCAACTGTCTCAAAATTACATCCCCCTCGATAAGAACTAATAACTGAAATTCCCATCTTTGACATAATCTTCAAGAGTCCATAATTTACTGATTGCACATATCTTTCTATGCATTCATCATATCCATATTTACCAAATAATTTTTTTTCAAATCTTTGGTATAGACTATCTAATGCTAGATATGGGTTAACTGTGGTAGCTCCTACTCCTATAAGAGTTGCAAATGAATGTGTATCTAGGGCCTCTCCTGTTTGAGCATTAATAGATACATAACCTCTTAATTTTTTTTTAATAAGATGTGTATTAACTGCTCCAACGCTTAAAAGCATTGGAATTGGCAACCTTTCATTTGAAATATCTTTATCACTTAGCACCAGTTGAGTTAGGCCCTGCCTAGCAGATATTTCAGACTCCCTTTGAATTCTTTCAATGGCACTATCTAGATTTTCATCTTTTGAAAAAGTACAGTCAATGGTTTTAGAGTTTTGACCAAAAAAATTTATAAACTTATCTAATTGTGAATTAGATAAAATAGGACTATCTAAAACATATATATTTTCTTTAATTAAGTTAGTAAAATCCAATATATTTCCAAGGTTACCAAAACGAGTTTTTAAACTCATAACTTTATTTTCTCTAAGAGAGTCAATTGGTGGATTTGTTACTTGACTAAAATTTTGTCTAAAAAAATGATAAAGAGGTCTATACCTATCAGATAATACCGCTAAAGGCGTATCATCACCCATTGAACCAATGGCCTCTTTGCCATCTTCGGCCATGGGGTGTAGAATAAGTTCTAAATCCTCTAAACTATATCCAAAAGCATGCTGTCTTTTTCTAAGTTCGTCTCCTGAAAAGATAGATTTTTCATTCTTAATTGGAAATTTTTTATCTAAATCAATAATTTGATTATTAAAATGTTTAAATTCTTTAGCTAAATAATCTTTAATATCAATATTGGTAAATACTTTACCTTTAGCAATTCTAACACCAATTATTTCACCAGGTCCTAATCTACCCTTTTTAACTATTTTTTTCTCATCGATCTCAACCATTCCTGTTTCAGACCCGGCACACAATATTCTATCTTTAGTAATTGTGTATCTCATTGGCCGTAAACCATTTCTATCGGTAGCTACTATGGCCCATTCATTGTCTGTTGCTGCAATTGCTGCAGGTCCATCCCATGGCTCCATTGTACTATTTAAGAAGTTAAATAATTGTAAATGATCCTTTGGAAGTGTTTTGCTTTTTTTAGACCAAGCATCAGGAATTAACATTAATTTTGCAAGTGGTGCTGATTGACCTGAAATATTTAATAATTCAAATACACTATCAAGAGAAGCTGAGTCTGATGACCCTGGTGGAATAACAGGCTTTAAGTTTTCCATATCATCAAATAATGGGCTATCCATTTCTTGCTCATGGACTTTCATCCAATTAAAGTTTCCTTTAAGTGTATTAATCTCACCATTATGAGCTATTGCTCTAAAAGGTTGAGCCAGATCCCAACTTGGTGCTGTGTTTGTAGAAAATCTTTGATGAAATATTGCAAATCTAGAAATAAATCTTTCATCTTTTAAATCTTCATAAAAGTCTGCAATTGACTCTGCTAAAAACATTCCTTTATAGATAATTGATTTTGAGCTTAACGAGCAAATATAAAAATCTTTAATTGCATTTTTAATTGCTTCCTTTTCAATTTTTCTTCTAGTTTCGTAAATTTTTCTCTCTAATTCTTTTTCAGTTAAATTTTTATCATTATG
Organism: Candidatus Pelagibacter sp. PS_44; assembly: GCF_059417735.1. Taxonomy (NCBI): domain Bacteria; kingdom Pseudomonadati; phylum Pseudomonadota; class Alphaproteobacteria; order Candidatus Pelagibacterales; family Candidatus Pelagibacteraceae; genus Candidatus Pelagibacter; species Candidatus Pelagibacter sp. PS_44. Next base: position 26,159 of record NZ_CM182063.1, on the reverse strand, counting down.
TTTAAATAAAACCTGCGTGATTTCTGGCCTAGTAAGGTTTGCTTTTTCTCCTAGAACTTTTGGATTTACAGGTACTTGTCTCCATCCGTAGATACTAAAGTTACTTTTTGTTAATTCGCTTTCAACGACTGTTCTTGCATTTTCTTGAGCTTCATAATTATTTCTTGGTAAAAATATCATTCCAACACAAATTTCAGATCCATCATGATCGTGGCCTGTAATTTCAATTTTTTCAGCAAAAAAATCAGATGGAATTTCTATATGTATCCCAGCTCCATCTCCTGTCTTGCCATCGGCATCGACTGCGCCTCTATGCCAAACAGCTTTTAAAGCATTAATTCCATATTCAACTACTTTTCTTGATTTTTTTCCTTCTGTGGAAGCAATTAAACCTACTCCACAAGCATCATGCTCCATCTCTTTTGAATAAACATGTCCTTCTTCAAGTATTTTGAGGTTTTTTTTATAATTTTTCACTAAGCAACCATTTCTTTTTTGATTTCTTTGCTTTCAAGAAATTTTTTTATGGATGCTGCAGCATCTCTTCCATCCTTGATTGCCCATACAACAAGAGAGGCTCCTCTTACTATATCTCCAGCAGCAAAAACACCTGGCAAACTAGTTTCCATTGTATCAAAATCAGTTTTTAATGTTCCCCATTTAGTAACTTGCAAATCATCTGAGCCAAAAAGTTTGGGTAAGTCTTCTGGATCAAACCCCAATGCCTTAATAACAATATCTGCTTTAATATTAAAATTTGAATCTTTTTGTATTTCTGGCTTTCTTCTTCCACTTTCATCTGCTTCACCAAGTTTAATTTTATTTACAACTAATTCTTCAACTTTATTTGTACCTAAAAATTTTTTTGGACTTGATAGCCAAACAAATTCAACACCTTCCTCCTCTGCATTAGCTACTTCTCTAGCTGATCCAGGCATGTTTTCTTTGTCTCTTCTATACAAACATTTTACTGATTTAGCTTTTTGTCTAATTGAAGTTCTTACACAATCCATTGCTGTATCGCCTCCACCAATTACAACAACATCTTTTCCTTCAGCATTTAAAGTTCCATTATCAAATAATTCTACCTTATCACCTAATCCTTTTTTATTTGAAGCTGTTAAAAATTCCATTGCAGGAAAAATATTTCCTAAATCATTTCCTGGTAATTCAATCTCACGAGCTTTATAAACACCAGTAGCAATTAATAATGCATCGTGTTTTTTTCTTAGTTGATCTAAACTTGCATCTTTACCAACTTCAAAATTTTGGATAAAATTAATTCCACCTTCTTCTAATAATTTAGTTCGTCTTTCCACTACGAATTTTTCTAATTTAAAATTTGGTATACCATAAATCAATAATCCACCTGCCCTATCGTATCTGTCATATACAGTAATCTGATAGCCTAGTTTACGAAGTTGTTCTGCCGCTGCTAAACCAGCTGGTCCTGCTCCTATAATTCCGACACTTTGATTTTTTTCATTATTAACTTTTATCGGATGTACCCATCCTTGCTCCCATGCATTATCTGTTATATATTTTTCAATTGATCCAATAGTTACCGTGCCATGACCTGATTGCTCAATTACACAGTTTCCTTCACATAGTCTGTCTTGTGGACAAATTCTTCCACAAACTTCTGGCATATTATTTGTACTTTGAGATAGTTCATATGCTTCTTTTAATCTTCCTTCTGCTGTCAGTTTTAACCAATCTGGAATATTATTACTTAATGGACAATGTACTTGGCAAAATGGAACCCCACATTGAGAGCACCTGCTTGATTGTTCACTAGCTTTTTCATTGATAAATTCTTTATAAATTTCATTAAAATCTTTTTTTCTATTATCAACTTCTCTTTTAGGTGGCGTTTGTTGACCTATATCTACAAATTTTAGCATTTTATCTGACATATCTTTTATTCCAAAATATATACTATATCACGATTTTCTTTTAAAAAAGACTAATAAGGTCATATATACTGACTTATAATTTTTATTATATATTGATTAACAGACTTATTATACTTTTTGCATATCTAATATGTTTAAATCGAATTGTTTTATTTAAAGATTATTTAAGCTACGAATCTTTTAATGCTCACAAATTTAATTGAAATTATAATTTTATCTTTAATTCAAGGTGTTTCAGAGTTTTTGCCAATTAGTTCTTCTGCACACTTAATTGTTGTTTCTACTTTATATGATTTTAAATCGAGCTCTTTGCTAATAGATGTAAGTTTACATCTTGGCTCTCTAATGGCAATTGTCTTTTTTTTTAGAGAAGAATTATTTAACATTAAACATAATCAAAAATTATTATTATTAATAGTTTTTGGGTCTATGCCACTAATAATAGTTGGTTATGTTTTGTATAAAACAGGTCTAATTTATTTTTTACGGGATATTAAAATAATTGCCTGGACTACTTTAATATTTGGAATTATTTTATATTTTGCTGATAAATGTAAATTTGATAAAAAGATGTCTTCTAATCTTAATTTAAAAATAGTTTTATATATTGGTTGTTTTCAAATTTTAGCATTAATTCCAGGAGTGAGCAGAGCAGGAATTACAATAACAGCTTCAAGGTTCTTAAGATTTAATAGGTTTGATTCTAGTAAAATTTCTTTTTTACTAGCTATGCCCGCATTAGCTGGAGCAAGCGTTTTAAATTTAAAAGATATCATTGGACAAAGTTTTGAAATTAATTATCTAGTCTTTATAGCAATAACATTGTCTTTTCTATTTTCTTATTTTACAGTAAAGTTTTTTTTAAAGTACATTAATAAATTTTCTTTAAATATTTTTATAATTTATAGAGTTATAGTTGGAATAATTTTACTTTTAATAATTTATAATTAATTCTTTTTAATTATTGGGGCTAGTTGTGAAAATAAAACTCCAAATAAAATGAATAAACATCCAAAAAGATTATTGATATCTAAAATTTGATCTAATAAGATCCATGCAGCTATTGTTGCAAAAACACCTTCAAGAGAAAAGATTATAGCAGATGGTGCAGGAGAAATATTTTTTTGTGCATAAATCTGCAAAACAAATGCAAGTCCACCTGATAAAATACCTGCATATAAAATTTGAAATTTTTCTTTTAAAATATTTGACCAAATAAAATCTTCAAAATATAATCCTATAATTAAAGATAAAAACGCAACAATTAAAGTTTGTATTGCCCCAATCGTTAAAGGTAAATTATAATTTTCTATAATCTTTCCAGTAAATATAATGTGAGTACTCCAGAAAAAAGCACCCAATATTACTAATGTGTCACCAATTCTGACTGTCGCACTATAAAAATTAGTTAATAAATATCCTCCTACTACACAAAGAATGACTGAGGGCCAAATACTCCAATGAATTGGTTTTTTGTATATCAAAAAAACTATAACTGGGACCAATGGTACATAAAAAATCGTAAAAAAAGCAGCATTTGCTACATCAGTATACATCAATGCCACTTGTTGAAGAGCCGAACCTAAAAATAATGAAAATCCTATTAATACTGCTAAATTGATAAATTGTTTTTTATCTTTTTTTAGAGATTTTGAAATATTTTTTCTTTCAAAAATAAAGGCTAAAGGTGTTACTGCTAAAAATCCGACAAAAAATCTTACTGCATTAAATGTAAAGGGACCAATATCGTCCATTCCTGTATCTTGGGCAATAAAAGTTGTTCCCCATATCAATGTGCAAAGTAATGCACTAAATAATGAGGCTGTTTTTGACATGAAGGTTTATACAGCTAACTTATAAGCAAAATTTTTACCCAGATTTTCTTTAAGGTCATTATTAAACCTGGCTGCTTCTGCTCCATCAATTATTCTATGATCATACGACAAAGAAATAGGAAGCATTGTTCTTGTTTTAAACTTACCATCAATAAAAATTTGTTTTTTTTGTGCTTTACCTACACCTAATATTGCAACTTCAGGAAAATTGATTATTGGAGTAAAAAATGAACCTCCAATACCTCCTAAGCTAGTAATGGTCATAGAACCACCAAAAAATTCTTTTTTATCTATTCTTAAATTTTTACATTGTTCACTAACTTTTTTTAACTCGTTACTTATTAAAGAAATATTTTTATTATCTACATTTCTAATCTTTGGAACCATTAAGCCATGAATGGTATCTACTGCAATGCCAACATGAAAGTATTTTTTCATCGTTATTTTTCCATTCTCAATATCATCAATTGAAGAGTTAAAACTAGGAAATTTCTTTAATGATGCCACTAAAGCTTTTACAATAAATGCTAATGGAGTAATTTTTTTTCTTTCACCAGTATACATATCTGTAAGCGAAGCTCTAAAATCTTCCATCTCAGTTATATCTACTTCATCATGATTGGTTACATGTGGTATCGTTGTCCAAGAATTTACTAAATAAGTAGAAGCTAGTTTTTTTACTCTTGGTATATCTTTAATTTCAACTTCACCAAAATCAGTATGAGAAAACTCGCTTATAATTTTTTTAGGTTGGGTTTCAATTTTTAACTGATCACTATTAATTTTAGTTGCTATAAAATTTTTAACATCGTTCTCTATAACTCGTCCTTGTCTCTCACTACCTACTATTTCATTAATATTAACACCAAGTTCTCTAGCAAATTTACGAACCTTCGGACTTGCAGAGGAATGTTCTCCAATATTATTCTTAATTAAAGAATGTACTGGATTTATTTGTTCAACTTTTTTTTCATCTTTTTGATTAACAGTAGGTTCTTCTTTGTTTATAACTTTCTTTTCTACAACCTTTTTTTCTTCTTTAGATTCTTCTAAAGTTAAAATTAAATCACCTTCTGAAACTTTGTCTCCTACTTTAATTTTAACTGACTTAATTTTACCATCAACAGAAGATGGTATTTCAACACTAGATTTGTCACTTTCAATTGTAATTAATGGGTCATTTTTAGATAATGACTGACCGTTTGAAACTAATACTTCTATAACCTCAACATTTTTAAATTCACCAATATTTGGTACTTTAATTTCTTTATCCGTCATCTTACAGTTTTGTTGGCATCGGCTTATTGCCATCAATATTATATTTTTTTATAGCTTCTTTTGCATATTTTGAAGCAATTAACTGTTCTTTTGCTAAGACACTTAACCCATAAGTAACTATATGATCTTTGTCTACTTCAAAAAATTTTCTTAAATTTTTTCTAGTATCACTTCTGCCATATCCATCAGTTCCTAATGAATAAAAGCTTTTATTTGTGTAAGGTCTAATTTGATCTGAATTCATTCGCATATAGTCTGATGCAGCTAAAATGGGACCCTCACTTTTACCTAGACATTTTTCAACAAATGAAACTTTTTGTTCTTTATCAGGATTTAAAAGATTATATCTTTCAACTTCCATTCCGTCTTTTCTAAGTTCATTAAAGCTAGTAACGCTCCAAATTTCACTATCTATTTGGTATTCATTTTGGAGAATTTCAGCAGCAATCATCATCTCTCTTAAAATTGTACCAGAGCCTAAAAGTTGTATTTTTGTTTTTTTATATTTTGTAAATTCTTTAATTTTATACATTCCTTTAAGAATTCCCTCTTCACAATTTTTATCTTTTGGCATTTCTGGATGTGAATAATTCTCATTCATAGTTGTAATATAATAAAAAACATTCTCATTTTTTTCATGCATTCTTCTTAGGCCTTCTCTAAAAATTACTGCTAATTCATAATGAAATGTTGGATCATATGTTACACAATTCGGTATTGTTGAAGCTATTAAGTGGCTATGACCATCTTGATGCTGTAATCCTTCACCTGCTAAGGTTGTTCTTCCTGCTGTTGCCCCAATTAAAAATCCTCTAGCCTGACTATCTCCAGCAGCCCAAGCAAGATCGCCTATTCTTTGAAAACCAAACATCGAATAAAAAATATAGATTGGTATCATTTCAATATCATGATTTGTATATGCTGTAGCAGCTGCAATCCATGAAGACATTGCACCCGCCTCATTAATTCCCTCTTCTAATACCTGGCCACTTTTATCTTCTCGGTAAGAACTCAATTGAGCTGAATCTTCTGGTTCATATTTTTGACCTTCATGAGCATATATCCCAATTTTTTGAAAAAAACCTTCCATTCCAAATGTACGTGCTTCATCAGGAATTATTGGAACTAATCTTGGCGAAACATTTTTGTCTCTTAATAAATTTGTGAACATTCTTACCATTGCCATGGTTGTCGACATTTCTTTTTCACCAGTTGACACTTTCATAAAATCAAAAATATCTTTTGGAGGTGCTTTAATCGGTTTTGCATAACTGGTTCTTTCTGGAAGGTATCCACCAAGACCTAGTCTTCTCTCTTTGATGTATTTAATCTCCAGAGACTTCTCATCTGGTTTGTAGTATTCAATATTTTTTACCTGTTCGTCTGTTAAAGGAACATCAAAACGATCTCTGTAATATAGTAAATCATCTACATCCAGTTTCTTTGTTTGGTGAGTAGTGTTAACACTTTCCCCTGTTTTACCCATTCCATAGCCTTTAATCGTTTTCGCTATTATAACTGTTGGGCTACCTACATTTTTTGATGCTTTGTCATAAGCTGCATAAACTTTATGTGGATCATGACCTCCTCTATTAAGTCTCCAAATATCTTTATCGGATAAACTAGAAACCATTTCTTTAGTTTCAGGAAATTTTCCAAAAAATTTTTTCCTAACATAGGCACCATCACGAGCTTTCATTGCTTGATACTCACCATCAACAGTTTCATTCATAAGTTTAACTAAGTGACCAGTTTTATCGTTAGCAATTAAAGAATCCCAATATGAGCCCCAGATTACTTTTATTACATTCCATCCAGCGCCTCTAAAACTTCCCTCTAATTCTTGAATAATTTTTCCATTACCTCTTACTGGCCCATCTAATCTTTGAAGATTACAGTTTACTACAAAGATTAAGTTGTCTAGTTTTTCCCTTGCTGCCAATCCTATAGCACCTAAAGATTCGGGCTCGTCCATTTCTCCATCACCAAGAAATGCCCAAACTTTTCTACCTTCATCTTTAATTAAACCCCGATTAATTAGATATTTCATATATCTTGCTTGGTAAATCGCAAGCATTGGTCCTAGACCCATTGAGACAGTTGGAAACTGCCAAAATTTTGGCATCAACCAGGGATGTGGGTATGATGAAAGTCCACCTGGCTTTACTTCTTGCCTAAAGCGATCAAGCTGCTTTTCATTCAATCTACCTTCCAAAAATGCTCTAGCATACATGCCAGGTGCACTATGGCCTTGAAAATATATTAAGTCCCCACCAAATTTATTATTTTTTGCTCTCCAAAAATGATTCATTCCAACATCGTATAAAGTAGCTGCAGATGCGAAGGTACCTATATGTCCTCCCAATTCTGGAAATTTTTTATTTGCTCTAACAACCATTGCAGCTGCATTCCATCTAATTAATGATCTTATTCTTCTCTCTATATTTTGATCACCATTTGATTTACTTTCAGCTTCAGGTGGGATTGTATTAATATAAGGTGTATTTTGAGTGTAAGGAATATTGGCCCCTTTTTGATATGCTTTATTGATTAATTCTTTAATTAAAAAATGAGCTCTTTGATTTCCATCTTTTTCAACAACGGCAGATAAAGATTCTATCCAATCTTGAGTTTCTAAAGGATCGATATCATTTTCACTAATAACTTGAATTGAAGATTGTTTTTTTTCTTTAATTGGCTCTGGTGATAACGTTTTTTCTTTTTCAGTAACTAAAGTAGACTCCGCATCTTTAATAATACTTTCAGTGTCTTTAGGTATAATCTTTTCAACTGGTGCATCATTTGTAGATTTAATATTAAGTATTAAATCTCCCTTGGATACTTTGTCACCAACTTTAACATTTAAAAATTCTACTTTTCCAGAAACTGTTGCTGGAATTTCAACACTAGATTTATCACTCTCTATAGTAATTATTGGATCATTAACTTTAATTTCATCTCCAACTTTTACTAAAAGTTCTATAATTTCAACTTTTTCAAAATCTCCAATATCTGGGACAAGCAGCTTTTCACTCATATATTAAAATGACTTATACACTGAATATAACCTAACATTGGTATTATTTTATGGAAATAAATAGGCTTTTTTGTAACAACTTTATTTAAAAAATTAATAAATCTTATCAATTTATATAAAAATAAAGTTTTAAGTTCTTTCAATGCACATAGCTATGCCCATTCCACCACCAATACAAAGAGAGGCACAGCCCTTACTTTTGTTCTCTCTAATCATTTCATGAATTAAGGTTACCATTATTCTAGCTCCAGATGCGCCAATTGGATGACCTAATGCGATTGCACCACCATTAACGTTAACAATTTTTTTTGGTATTTTAAGTTCCCTTATAACTGCAATACATTGTGCTGCAAAAGCCTCATTAATTTCAAATAGATCAATATCTTCAATATTCCAGCCAGCCTTTTTTAATGCCATATTAATAGCCTGAATTGGACCCAGTCCCATTAATGCTGGATCGACCCCACAAGTTGCCCAAGATGTTATCTTCGCTAATGGTTCAATGCCTCGTAGTTCTGCTTCTTCTCTTGACATCAATACAGTTGCTGCTGCACCATCATTTATTCCTGATGAATTTCCTGCTGTGACTGTTCCATTATTTTTAAATACAGTTTTTAATTTTTTTAAATCTTCTATATTTAAATTATCTCTTGGATGTTCATCTTTCCCCAGAATTAATTTATGATTATCAATATTAAATTCTAATTTGATTATTTCATTATCAAATTTATTTTTACTTATTGCTTTCTGAGTTTTTTCTTGAGAATTTAAAGCAAAAATATCTTGTTCATCCCTAGAAATTTTATATTTTTCAGCAATATTTTCAGCAGTAACTCCCATGTGATAATTGTTAAATGAGTCTATTAATCCATCTTTTAGCATTGTATCTAATAGTTTTTTTTCATCTAATCTTTTATCTTCTCTAAAGAATATAGAGTGAGGTGCCCTAGACATGTTTTCCTGACCACCTGCAATAATAATATTATTTTCTCCTAATTTGATTGATTGATATCCTGAAACTATTGCTCTTAATCCAGATCCACATACTTGATTAATAATATGGGCAGGTTTTGAAATTGGAACTCCAGCATATATTGATGCCTGTCTTGCCGGATTTTGTCCAAGTCCAGCAGTAAGAACGTGACCCATGATTATCTCATCAATTTCGTTAGGTTTTAAATCTGATCTAATGATTGCCTCTTTAATAGTTGATGCACCTAATTTTTCAGCACTAATATCTTTTAGCGATCCCTTATATGAGCCTATTGGTGTCCTCAATGCAGCTGTAATAACCACATCGTTTGATTTTTTGGTCATTGCTAATACATCATAATATTTTATAAGTTAATTTACATTAAAAACTTTGATATGTTGGGTAAATTATTTAATAAGGACCGCTGGCCAAATTGGATAAGGCGCTCGGCTACGAACCGGGAGATTCCAGATTCGAGTTCTGGGCGGTCCACCAAAAAGGATAAAATAAAATGTTAGATTGGTTATTAAAATCATCACTACAAAAATCAGTAATATATTTTTTTATTATAGTTTTTATAATTTTATTAATTTTAACTTTCACATTATAAATAACCATGAGCAACAAATTTGAACAGATAAGTATTAAACCTGGCTTTATGCAGCACAACGGTGGTGTTTTATTCCGAACTATTTCTGATACTGAATATGAATTTAAAACTACAATTAATAAAAATCATTTAAATGCTGCTGGAATTACCCATGGAGGTTTTCTTTCAGCTTTAATCGATGCAGGAGCAGGCACAGCAGCACACAGGGCTGCTGGAAATGCACCGTGTGTAACTATTTCTTTAGATTTAAAATTTATTGGTTCTTCAAAAGTAGGTGATGAAATAATTGGTTTTACAAAAATATTAAAAAAAACAAATACACTAGTATTTTTATTTTGTGAGCTAAAGTGTAACGATAAAATTATAACTTCGGCATCAGGTTTGTGGAAAATTCTAAAAATAAAACCATCTAATTTAGGTCCTGGTGGTTAAGTTTTAACAAATCTAATATTAAACAAAAAAATGAGAACTTTTTCCCTAACGATTCGGTCATGTTTTAACCTATTTTTGTTCTTTATCACTAACAACATATGGTGGGGTATAAATTAAAGATACCATAAATAGAAATGAGTAAAAATAAAATTACTGCTGTTCTCGGTCCAACTAACACTGGCAAAACCTATTTAGCGATTGAAACAATGCTATCATTTGATTCGGGAATGATTGGTTTTCCATTAAGACTGCTTGCACGAGAGGTATATGACAAGATAATAAAAAAAATTAGCCTAGATAAAGTTGCACTAATTACTGGTGAAGAAAAAATTATTCCAGCAAATGCAAAATATTTTCTTTGTACGGTAGAGTCAATGCCAGTTAACAAACATTTAGATTTCGTTGGAATTGACGAAATACAAATGTGTGCAGATCATGAAAGAGGTCATATTTTTACTGACAGACTATTAAACCTTCGTGGAGAAAAGCTAACTATGTTTATGGGGTCTAGCACTATTAAAAATATCATAAACAAATTAGATGAAGATACCGAATTCATTAATAGAGAAAGACTTTCTAAACTTTCATATGTGGGCCATAAAAAGATTTCAAGAATAAATAGAAAAACAGCTATAATAGCTTTTTCTACTGAAGAAGTTTATGCAATCGCAGAGCTTGTAAGGAGACAAAAGGGTGGAGCAGCAATAGTTATGGGTTCTTTAAGTCCAAAAACTAGAAACGCACAAGTAGAACTTTATCAATCAGGTGATGTTGATTTTTTAGTTGCAACTGATGCGATAGGAATGGGTATTAATATGGATTTAGAAAATGTCTATTTCTCAAATTTAAAAAAATTTGATGGGAAAAAACAAAGACGCCTCAATATGTCTGAGATTGGTCAAATAGCTGGAAGAGCAGGCAGATATTTAAATGATGGAAATTTTGGTATTACTGGAGATTGCAAAGAAATTGCTGCGGAAGAAGTTGAATTACTTGAAGGTCATAAATTTGAAGAGATTAGAATGTTGTTTTGGAGAAATTCAAATTTAAATTTTAATAATGCTTTAAGTTTAATTAAATCACTAGAAGAAAAACCAAATACACATTGGTTAAGAAAAATACATGAGTGTGGAGATGAAAAGGTTTTAAGATATTTTTTAAAAGATTTAAAAAGATTTAATATTGAAAACAATAAAGAGACCCTAGAATTGCTGTGGGAATGCTGTCAAATACCTGACTTTGTAAAAAAGACGTATGGCAATCATATAGAGGTTGTGAGTAAAGTTTTTGGTTTTTTAAATAGTAAAGAAGGCAGAATTACTAATGATTTTATGCGTCTACAACTGATGAAATTAGATAAATTAGAAGGAAATGTAGATTCTTTATCAAATAGAATTGCAAATGTTAGAACTTGGTCATATGTTTCTAATAAAATTAACTGGGTTGAAAATCAAGGGTATTGGATTGAAAAAACAAAATTATTAGAAGATAGATTGTCTGATAGATTACATGAGGAGCTTACCAAAACTTTTATCGACAAAAGAGCCAGTGTGCTAGCAAGAGGATTAAAACAAGATATAGAATTTAAAACTGAGATAATGGAAGATAATAAAGTAATAATTGATGATCAATTTATTGGGAGCTTAAAAGGCTTGAAATTTGAAATGGATTTAAAAGTTGGAGCCTTGGAAACTGATATTAAGTCACTAAAAAAAGCAGCCAGACAAACAGTAGGTCCAGAATTACAAAAACGGATCGGATCGATCATAGAAACTGGATTAATAGAAATAAAAGATGATTTTAAAATTTATTGGAAAGATTTTCCTATTGCAAAATTAACTACTGGTAAGGATTATCTCAATCCAGATTTACTTTTAATTGTAGATGATATTTTAGAAAATAATGATAAGCAAAAACTATCTGATTTTCTTGAAAAATGGATTAAAGAAAAAATTAATTACATACTAAAAAGTCTGATTGATTTAAGAAATCTAAAAGAAAGTAATTCATCAATAAAAGCTTTGGCTTATCAGCTATATGAAAATAATGGCGTTATAAAAAGAGAGATTGTTTCTGACTATTTAAAAAAACTTGGCCAGGATGAAAGAAAGATTTTAAGAGATATGGGTGTTAAATTTGGGAGATATCATGTTTTCTTATTTAGATTACTAAAACCAGAAGCTGTCTCCTTAAGAACTTTATTGTGGAAAAACTTTAATCAAAAATACTTTGATCTAACACCTCCAACATTTGGCTTAAATTTTTTAGAAGATAAAGATATTAAGAATAAAAATTTTATGCTTCTTTGTGGATTTGAAAATTTTGATAATTATTATGTTAGGATCGATATTTTAGAAAGGTTATTTGTTCAGATAATAAACTCAAATAATGATAAAGATAAAGATATAAAACTAGTTCCTGAAATGCTAAATTTATTGGGATGCAGCAAGGATAACTTTAAAAACTTAATTAAGAAAATGAATTATAAAATAATAGAAAAAGATAAGGAGATATATTTTAGATATAATCCAAAAAGACAAATTAAAAAAGCTTTTAAAAAGAAAGAAACTTCAAATAGTCCTTTTAAAGTTCTAAAAAATTTTAATTTTAATTAATGATTAATTTTTTTAAAAATAAAGAAAAAACCATTTCAGGATATAATGACTCATTATGTAAGATTACAGCTCTACTTATACATGCTGCAAAAATTGATGAAAATTACGAAGAGACTGAAAAAGATATAATTAAAAAAACTTTAATTGAACTAGGAGCGGAAAAATCAAGCATAGATGACATTATTTCAAAAGCAACTACTATTGAAGAAAATTCCAATCAAATACTTGATTTTACTAGAGAAATAAAAAATTCACCAGAGTCTGATAAAATTAAAATTATTGAATCATTGTGGAAAATTATTTATTCAAATAATAATGCGGATATGTATGAAGCAAACTTAATGCGAAGACTTGCTGGTTTGTTATATATAAATCCTAAAATAATGGGTGATTTAAAAGAAAAAATAAAACAAGAATTAAAAAAATGACATACCTAGTAAATGAAAAATGTATTAAATGTAAATTAATGGACTGTGTTGAGGTTTGCCCTGTCGATTGTTTTTATGAAGGAAAAAATATGCTTGTAATTAAACCGGAGGAGTGTATAGATTGTGGCGTTTGCGAGCCAGAATGCCCTGTTGACGCTATAGTAGCTGACACTGAGTCTGGTAGCGAAAAATGGCTTGAAGTAAATACTAAGTATTCAGAAATCTGGCCGAATATAACAGTTAAAAAAAATCCTCCTGAGGATAATGAAAAATATAAAAATGAAGAAAAAAAGTACGACAAATATTTTGGCGAAAATCTTTAAAAAATCTACTAAGAAAAAAACTAAAAAGAAAACTGCTGTGAAGGTGGTAAAAAAAGTCTCAAAGCCAAAAATAAAAAAAGTTAAAAAAGTAGTTACTTCAAAAAAAACTAAAGTTGTTAAAAAGACTACAGTAAAAATAAAAAAAAATTTAAAAACAATTTCAGTAAAAACTGCACCTCAAAATATTGAAATTAAGACTGATAATTTAAGAATTTCAAAAAGTAATGAAATTAAACCTGAAATTATAAAGGTAAAAAAACAAGAAACTGAAAAAAAAGAATACAAAGTAAAAGACTATGTTGTGTATCCAAAACATGGCGTTGGTCAAATTACTGAATTTAAAAAAATCAACATTGGTGGAATAGATGTTGAAACTTATGTCCTTAAATTTGAAAAAGATAAAGCTAATGGAATGGTGCCAGTAAATAAACAGTCTCACCTTAGACCACTTGCAACCATCAACCAAGTTAACAAATGTATATCCATTTTAAAAAGTAAACCAAAAGTCAAAAGATCAATGTGGAGTAGAAGAGCCCAAGAGTATGAAGCAAAAATATCTTCTGGTAAAATCTATGAACTTGCTGAGGTTGTAAGAGATTTAAATAAAGGTGATGATTTGATGGTTGATCAATCTTATAGCGAAAGACAACTTTTTGAAAAAGCATACGAAAGAATTTTATCTGAATTTCAAATAGTAATGGGTGTATCACTAGAGGATACGCAGAAAAAACTAGATAAGGCACTTAAGAGAAATCTTGAAGGACAAGTCAAGGCTGCTGTAGCAGCTCCTACTAAGGCTGTAGAACCTGATGAGCCTGAGGCTGATCCAATTACCAATACTGAGGATTAAAAATTAGGGCAAAAAAAAACGCCTCTCACACATAACGTAATGAGAAGCGTTTTTTGAAAAGATTAAGATACTATCTTTTTCTTCTCTTAGCTTTTTTAGCTTTTTTAGCTTTTTTCTTAGTTTTCTTTTTAGCTTTTTTAGCTTTTCTTCTTGTAGCCATCTTTAGCTCCCTGTTTAAGTTAAACGAATCAAATTGATTCGTTGATTACCTATTTTTATTTTTTTATGTAAGTGATGTCAATTCTTTAATTCAATAACAATTTTAAATTTTTTCTAAAAAAATTTTTATTTCTTTAAATTTTTTTAAGTAAAAAAAGTTATAGTTTATGCGATTAATAATCAATTTATAAAAAATTAAAAAAGTTTTTCAATTTCATTTTTATAAGTTTCTATAATTTTATATCTTTTTAATTTTAATGTTGGAGTCATCATGTTGTTTTCAATTGTAAATTGCTTTTTTACTATTAAAAATTTTTTTATTTTTTCTATTCTTGATAAATTAATATTTATTTTTTCTAATTCAATTTGAACTTCATCTATACTAATGTCATTGTATTCTGGACTTAGTACTAATAAAGCAACTAAAAAAGGTTTGTTGTCACCAAACACTAAACTTTGTTCAATATATTTAGATTTATTTAAATCATTTTCAATTTTTATTGGTGAAATATTATCTCCCCCAGGTGTAATAATTATATCTTTTTTTCGATCTGTTATTTTTAAAAACTCTCCATCAAATTCTCCAATATCTCCAGTAGATAACCATCCATCTTTTAAAACTTTATTGGTCTCTTCTTCATTTTTCCAATAACCTAGCATCACATTTTCACCCTTAATCAATATTTCTCCATCGTTTGCTAATTTTACTGAATTTCCCATAAATGGTTTTCCAACCGTATCAACTCGAATATCTTTTATAGAATTACAGCTAACTACTGGTGATGTTTCTGTTAAACCATAACCTTGTAAAGTTGGTAAACCAATTGCGTTTAAGAACGAACCAACTTCATAGTCTAAAGCTCCACCTCCTGAAATAAAGGCTTTTAAATTTCCTCCAAATTGTCTCTTAATTTTTTTTCTTACTAAAGCCTCACAAATAAAATTAATAATACTTTCGCTGAATAATAATTTTTCTTTATTTAATTTTTTCCTACCCAATATGACAGTCTGGTTTACTAGCAGTTTTTTTAAACCCTTTGATTTTGCAAATGTTGAATTAATTTTCTGATATAAATTTTGATAAAATCTTGGAACAGCTGTCATTATTTCTGGAGAACAATCACCCATATTTTTTATAAGTTTATCTATGCTTTCTGCATAAAAAACTTGTGCACCAACCACTATCTGTACAAATTGAACTGTATGCTCATATGAATGTGAAAGTGGCAGCCAAGTTAAAAATTTTGGAATTTTAGAAATAAACTCTTTTAATAATAGATTCGCACCCTCACAATTATTAAGAATACCTCCATGACTTAACATTACACCTTTTGGGTTTCCTTGTGTTCCAGAAGTATAAATTATGCACGCTATATCTTTTCTTTGAATATCTAAATTAAAGAAATCTTTACTACTACTAATTTTTTTTTCAAAAATTTCATCTATGTTTAAATGAAATGTACTATCAAAATCATCTATACTTTCAAAAAAAATAATTTTTTTTATAAATTTTTTTTTAGGAATTATCGTTTTAATCTTTGAATATAAAGTTTTATCAGAAATAATTAGAATGCTTGGAGTACAATCATTAATAATATAATCATAATCTCTTTCAGTATAAGTAGTGTATGCTGGTACAGTTATTCCACCTGAAAGCATAATTGAAAGGTCGGATATCAACCACTCAGGTCTATTTTCTGATACTAACAAACATCTATCGCCCTTATTGATGTATTTATTTATTTCTTCAGATAATTTTATAATATTCAAGTAAACACTTTCCCAAGAATATTCTTTTTGGGGTCGTTTTAATAATTTTAAAAAAATATCTTCTTTATTTTTTTTTTGGTATTGGTGTTGAAATAATTCTAATAAATTTTTAATGTTGTCTATCTTCATAAAAAAATGGTGGGCGAAGAGAGAATCGAACTCTCACTTCTTGCGAAACACGATTTTGAGTCGTGCGCGTCTACCAGTTCCGCCATTCGCCCTTAATTATCATTATTATAACTATAAAATTAAATAGTATAAGAACTTAATTTATACTAAAACGAAAAAATGTTTAATGAATTGTATCAGAAATCTTTAAAACTTGCTGCTCATAAGAGTTCTAAAACATTTCTTGCATTTGTATCTTTTATTGAAAGTTCTTTTTTTCCTATTCCTCCAGATGTTATGATTGTGCCAATGGTCATTGCAAAAAAAAATGATTATTTAAAAATTTTTTTGATAGCAACAATATTTTCCACACTTGGTGGAATACTGGGATATTTTATTGGTTTTTATTTCTTAGAAATTGCAATGAGTGTTGTGGAATTCTATGGCTATGAAGAAAAACTTTTTAATTTGAAAGAAAACTTAACAAAGGGTAGTGGTCTCTATATATGGCTTGCCACCCTATTTCTTGCTGGCTTTACACCTCTGCCATTTAAAGTTTTTACCATTACAAGTGGCATGATTAGTTTTAACTTATTTATATTTATTTTTATTTGTTTAATTTCTAGAGGATTAAGATTTTTTATTGTTGCTTATTTTTCTTATAAATTAGGTGATGCTTTTAGTAATTTTATGAAAACTGATGCGGCTAAATGGTTTATGTTTTTAGGTATTCTAATTGTAATAATTTTTGCTGTAATATATTTTTTTATTAAATAAATGAATAATATAAAACGAGAAACAATTCTTAAACTAATATTAATATTTAGTATTATTGCAATTTTATCTGCTTATTTTATTCAGTATGTGCTGGGACACCAACCATGTAGCCTTTGTTTAATAGAAAGAATTCCTTATATCTCTTCTATAATAATTATTTCTGCTATCTTCATTTTTAAAAAAATTGAAAAAATACTTTTGATAGTTTTGATAATAATATTTATAAGTGCATTTATCATATCTCTTTATCATTTTGGAATAGAACAGGGATTTATTAAAGAGTCTTTAGTTTGTGATTTAAACTCAACAAATACAAATTTAACAAAAGAAACTATCCTGAATGAATTAAAGCAAAAAACAATAAGCTGTAAAGATGTAACTTTTAAAATTTTTGGCTTATCTCTTGCGACTTTTAATATTTTCATCTCGTTAATAATTAGTGTTATTGTTATAAAACTTTTTTTGAATTATGAAAAAAACAAATAAAAATAGAGTTAAAGAATTTATTAGAGTAGATCATGCTGGTGAGCGAGGTGCAATAAAAATTTATGAAGGTCAATTACTAGCACTTAATACATTTATAAAAAACGATGATTTAAAAAAAAAAATTGAACAAATGAAAGTCCATGAAAAAGAACACTGTGATTATTTTGAAAATGAAATAAGAAAAAGAAATATTCAGCCTACTAAGTTTCTACCTTTATGGGATATTCTTGGTGTTGGACTTGGCTTTGGCACAGCTATTTTAGGAAAAAAAGCAGCTATGCTATGTACAGCATCTGTTGAAGAAGTTATTGATGAACATTACTCGAATCAGATTTATGAACTAGAGAATGATGAAAAAGAACTTAAGAAAAAAATAATCAAATTTAGAGAAGATGAATTACATCATAAAGATATTGCATACGAAGAAGGTGCTACAAAACAAGGCGCTTATTCTATTTTAGATAAAATAATAAAAACAGGATCAAAGATTGCAATTTCTATATCTGAAAAAGTATAATTAAGCTTCAAGCTCAACATCCCAGTATAAATAATCCATCCAACTTTTATGAAGAAAGTTTGGAGGAAAATGTTTACCATTTTTATGCAAATCTTCAGTTGTTGGCTGATATGGGGCTTGATTAAGAGTCATGTCAGAATTTTTTAACAACCTACCACCTTTTTTTACATTACAAGACGAGCATGCAGTTACAACATTGTCCCAATTAGTCTGACCTCCTTTAGACCTTGGAAGTAAATGATCAAAAGTTAGCTCTTCAGCACTTCCACAATATTGACAAGAGAATCTATCTCTCAAGAATACATTAAATCTCGTAAAGCTTGGATTTGCCTGAGGTTTTATAAAACTCTTTAAAGCAATTACACTTGGCAATCGCATGTTAAAAGATGGACTTCTAACTATTTTATCATAATTGCTAACGATAGAAACTCTATCTAAAAAAACTGACTTAATAGAATCTTGCCAACTCCATAGTGACAACGGATAATAACTTAGAGGTCTATAATCAGCATTTAAAACTAAAGCTGGACACTTTTCTAAAGATAAATTTTGATCACCAAAAATCATAAATAAAACTTTAACTGAAAATTATTACTTTATCAATGAATAGAATTTTAAATATTAAAACTATTTTTTATATAGTTTAATGCAACACTTGAGGCTTCGATTGGAATATGATGTTCGCAATTCTCAATCATTTTTGTTTCTACCTCTACATTATTTCTAATTAAAAAATCTTTTGCCTCTAATAAATGAGTAGGGGATACAACAGCATCTTTGTCTCCATGTATTAAAAACATTTTTGTTAAAGATTTTTTTCTTTTTTTTAAATCATCTTGATTGATTATTTTACCTGAAAATCCAACTACACAATTATAATTCTCATTACTTGTTAAACCTAAATTTATGGACATCATGCAGCCTTGGCTAAAACCAGATAAACAAATTTGTGAATTTTCTAAATTGTATTTTTCTTTAATTTCTTCAATAAATTCATGCAGTTTAGTTTCTGCTTTTTTAGATTGTTCTAAAATATATTCTGGATCATCTTTTGTTAAATCAAACCATTGGTAGCCACCTGGATTAATTTCACATTTTTCATGTCCATTTGGACATAAAAAAATAGCATTGGGTAAAAACCTCTTCCAGTTTAGTGTTAGCATGCTTATATCTTTTCCATCACCACCATATCCATGAAGCAAAATAACCGCATATTTAATTGGAATATCTTTTTCAGGGTTTACAATTGTTGTTGATAGGCAAAATGTCATAGATATTTTATTATGTTTTAATATAAAAAAAACACTCTACAATATAATTATGATTTCAGGAACATTAGTTAAAATACTTGGTATAGTTCTCTTGATAGTGGTGGCCGTTGTTTTGATTCTAGGAATTGGCACTTTATTTAAAGGTGGCGAAACAAGTAAAAAATATTCCAATAAGCTAATGCAACTTAGAGTATTGTTGCAATTTTTAGCTATAGTAGCATTAGTTTGTTTTGCCTACTTCTTTAAAAATTAATTATAATTTTTTAACCATTTAATAAATCCTTCATCATTAAAATCGATTGATCCTATTAAACGAGCAAATTCTTCACCTTTTTTATTAAAAAAAATTGTTGTTGGAACTCCTCTTAAGGAAAATTTTTTTGCCAAAGTAATTGGTGAATCAAAATAAATATCTAAATTTTTAATATTTAACTCTTTAAAAAAAGACTCAGATTTTGAAATATCCTCTCGGCCGATATTAATTGGAAAAATCTTTAGATTATTAAGCTCTAAATTTACCTGAAGATTATCGAGTGATGGCATTTCCTCTCGACAAGGAGCGCACCAGGTAGCCCAAAAATTTAGTATTAGTAATTTTCCCTTAAAATCACTTAAATTAACACTATTCTGATTTGCATCGTTGAAAATTACATTTTCATACGTTTTAGGTTTTTTAGTTAAAACCAAATTTTTTATATCTAGCTTTTCTTCTGCATGGCTAAAGGTGCTAGCCACTAAATAAATAAATATTATTAATAATTTCATACTAAATATGTATAATTAATTATCATGCTAAAAAATAAAAACAATACCGCAATATGGGGAACAAGAATAAAAAAAGATGCTTCCACCTTATTTCAAAAAGTTGGTAACTCAATCGATGTTGATAAAAAACTTTTTAGGGAGGATATTTTAGGTTCTATTGCACACGTTGAGATGCTTTTTAGACAAAAAATTATTAGTTTTAAAATTAAAAATAAAATAATTTATGGACTAAACAAAATTGATAAAGAAATTTTAAAAAATAAATTTGAATTTAACAAAAAGTATGAAGATATTCACATGAATATTGAAAAAAGATTATTTCAAATTATAGGAGAAGAAGCTGGCTATGTTCATACTGCTAGATCAAGAAATGATCAGGTAATTACTGATTTTAAAATGTGGACAACATCTGCTACTAAAGAAATTAATAAAAATTTAGATAGTCTTATAAAAACAATTCTCAAAATTTCTGAAAAAAATATTGAAACTATAATGCCAGGATTTACTCATTTGAAAAATGCTCAAGCAGTTTCATTTGCTCATTATTTAATGGCTTATGTAGAGATGTTTAGTAGAGATAAAAAAAGATTTTCATATAACCTGGAAAGTTTATCAGAATGTCCATTAGGTGTAGCAGCATTAACAGGAACCTCTTTTAATATTGATAGAAATTTTACGTCAAAAAAATTAGGATTTAAAAAGCCAACTAATAACTCTATTGATACAGTGGCGGATAGAGATTTTGTTTTAGATTTTTTGTATAGTGCTTCTGTTTGTTCAATGCACATCTCAAGAATTGCTGAAGAACTTATTATTTGGAACTCTGATGCTTTCAATTTAATTGTTCTATCGGACAAAGTTGTTACTGGTTCTTCAATAATGCCACAAAAGAAGAATCCTGATCTATTAGAATATTTAAGAGGAAAAACAGGATCAACTTATGGAAACTTATTTTCGATGCTAACAATATTAAAAGGTCTTCCAATATCCTATTTTAAAGATCTTCAGGATGATAAGGAAATATTATTCAAATCTAATGAGATATTAAATAATTGCATAGCAATTTTAAATGAAGTTTTGAAAAATTTAAAACCGAACAAGCAAAAAATGCTAGACCTTGCAAATTCAGGCTACATCACGGCTACCGATTTAGCTGACTATCTTGTTAAAAATCATTCAATGCCATTTAGAAAAGCTTATCAAACAACTGCATCGATTGTTAATTTTGCAGAGAAAAAAAATAAAAAATTAAATGAATTAAGCATTGAAGAATTAAAGAAAATAGAACCAAAGCTTACAACTGAAGTCTTAAAGGTATTTAATGTAAAATACTCTGTAAATTCAAAAAAATCCTATGGTGGAACATCTTTTGATAATATTAAAAAAATGATAATGAAATATAAGAAATTATAAAATGATGAAAAAATTAATCTTAATCTGTATATTTTCTTCTTTGTTATTTGCCTGTGGAAAAAAAGGAGACCCTAAATATGTTGGGAACGAAATGGTTTTTCCTAAGTCTATTAATTAATGAAATATATAAATAAAAAACTTTCTATAGAAAAAATTAAAGTTGAGGATATTGCCAAAAAATTTGGGACACCTACATACTGCTATTCTTATAAAAGACTAAAAGATAATATAAATAATTTTAAAAATAATTTTAAATCATTTTCTCCGCTGGTCTGTTTTGCAATAAAATCAAATACTAATGTAAATTTAATTAAAGAAATTAGAAAATTAGGCTTGGGCGCAGATGTTGTTTCAATGGGAGAGTTGATGATGGCCCTTAAAGCTGGGGTAAACCCAAAAAAAATTGTTTTTTCTGGGGTTGGTAAAACGGCTAAGGAAATAAACTATGCTATTGATAAAAAAATTTTATTAATAAATGCAGAGTCAAAAAGTGAAATTATTGAAATAGAAAGAATTGCAAAAAATAAAAGGAAAGTAGTTGATATAGGAATTAGACTAAATCCAAATACAGATGCTAAAACTTTAAAACAAATTTCCACAGGTAAAAAAGAAAATAAATTTGGAGTAGATGAAAAAATATTTTTTGAACTAATTAATTACACAAAACTATCCAAAAATATAAAATTAAAATGTCTAAGTGTTCATATTGGTAGTCAGATTTTAGATCATCAGCCATATGAAAAAATGCTTAATGTGATCGATAAAATTATTAAAAAAAGTAATCATAATTTTGAGTTTATTGATCTTGGTGGGGGAATGGGAATATCTTACGAAGAAAATACCAAAAAACTAAATTATAAAAAATACAATTTGGCTATAAATAAATTTTTAAAAAAACATAAATCTAAAATTATATTTGAACCAGGTAGATCTATAGTTGGTGATATTGGATCACTAATTTCTCAAGTAATTTATATAAAACAAAATGATAAAAAAGATTTTATAATACTTGATGCTGCAATGAATGATCTAATGAGACCAGCTTTATATGGTGCAAACCATAAAACTTTACCTGCAACAAAACACGGCAGGCTTTCAAAGAAAACTTATGAATTTGTTGGTCCAATTTGTGAAAGTACAGATAAATTTACAACTTTAAAAAAGTTTCAAAAATTAAAAGAGAAAGACCTTGTTGTAATGTGTGATACTGGGGCGTATGGAATGTCTTTAAGTTCAAACTATAACCTCAGACCAAAAGCTGCAGAAATACTAATCAAAGGAACTAAAATTAATGTTATTAAAAAAAGACAAAAACTTGATCAATTAATCTAGTTTTTGATTAAAATGATAAGAAATTTTTTATTCTCTCTATTTTTTTATATTGGAATTATTTTTATTTCTTTATTATTTCTGCCATCACTTTTTCTTCCCAAAAAAATTGTTTTATTTGGTGGTAAGATTATGGGATATTGGACCTCTTTTTGCTTAAAAACTTTTTTATCAACAAAAATTATAATTAAAGGAGAGGAAAATATTATCAATAATAGAAAGTTTTTTATTGCTGCCTCTCATCAATCAATGTTTGAAACTTTTTATTTACAAACAATTTTTAAATCTCCAGTTTTTATTCTTAAGAAGGAATTATTAATGATACCCATATTTGGCTGGTATTTAAAAAAAATTGGTTCAATATCAATAAAAAGAAATAAAGTAACTAAAGATAATCTTGGCTTCTTTAATGATATATCAAAACAAATAAATGCATCTGATAGACCATTAATAATTTTTCCACAAGGTACACGGTTGTCTCCGGAGGAACGCACACCTTTTAAAAAAGGTTCAGGCAGAATTTATGAGGAACTTAAAATATCTTGCCAACCTATAGCTATTAATTCTGGAAATACTTGGCCAAAAAAAGGACCTAAAAAAATTGATAAAATTATAACTATTTCAATTTTAGAACCAATTGAACCTGGATTAGAAAAAAATGTTTTTTTACACAAGCTTGAAAATGTAATTTATAGCGAGCTCGATGCTATTAATTAGCCTTTCATAGGCATTATTACAAATATACTATCAAAGTCACCCGGATCTTTAATTAATGCTGGTGAGCCAGTGTCATTAAAGAAAATCTCTATTTTATCTCCATCAAGCTGTGAAGCAACGTCAATTAAATATCTTGAGTTAAAGCTTATCTCTAAATCATGATCGAATTTTACATTTAAGCTTTCTTTTCCATCTCCGCTATTTGTATTGTTTACAGATAAATTTAAAACATCTTTTGATAAATTAAATTTCACGCCATCTTTTTTATCTAATGACACCGATGCAACTCTATCAACTGAATCTAGAAAAAGTTTTAAATCTATATCCAATTTTTTTTGATTATTTTTTGGTATTACTTGAATATAATTTGGAAATTTTCCATCAATTAACTTGGAAATCAAAATACTATTATTTAGTTCAAACTTAATTTTAGATTTAACATTTGAAATCTTAACATCTCCATCATAGCTCTCTAACAATGAGCATAATTGAAAGATTGTTTTCTTTGGAAGAATTATTGGCTCAAAATCAATCTTTTGATCTAATCTTATTTTAGATATAGACATTCTGTGACTATCAGTGGCAGCTGCTGTTAGAAAGTTTTTATCTTCTATTTGTGTTTGATGAAAAAAAATTCCACTTAAATAATGTCTTGTTTCATCATTAGAGACTGAAAATTTACATTTATTTAATAGTTTTAATAACTGTTTTGATTTTATTATAAACTCATTTTGATTGAAATTTTCATCAGTCAAAGGAAACTCAGATGCACTAATACAATTTAAATTAAAAATTGATTTTTCAGACTCTACTTGAAGCTTACTAACATCGGTTAAAGATAAATTGATTTTTTTTCCAGAGGAAAATTTTCTTATAATATCATACATAATAGATGAAGTGGTGGTCGTATTTCCCTCTTCTAACACTTCAACATTATTAATTTGATGAATAAAAATTAAATCTAAATCTGTCGCTGTAATAGTTAAGTTTGAGTTACTGGCATTTAACAAAACATTAGATAAAATTGGAAGTGTACTTCTTTTTTCTATCACACCCTGACAATAATTAAGGGCTTGTTGCAGATCTTGTTGATTAACGTTAAATTTCATTTTCTTTATTATACAATATCTGATTTTTTAAGTTATTAATATTGTTAGTCATTTCTGGATCTTTTTCTTTTAATTTTTCAATGGTTTTAACAGAATGAATAATTGTTGTATGATCTCTATTTGAAAACTCTCTACCTATTTCTGGTAAGGATTTTGAGGTTAATATTTTAGTTAAATAGATCGCTGTTTGTCTCGGCCTGACTAAATATCTTGATCTCCTTGAGGACAACATCTCATTTTTACTAATTTTGAAAAACTTACATACAGTTGATTGTATTAAATCTATTGTTACTTTGTTTTCTCCAATATTTAATAGATCTTTTAAAACTACTTTAACTTCTGATAAATTTGGAACTTTGTTGTAAATTCTTGAAAAGGAAACAACTCTATTAATTGCTCCTACTAACTCTCTAATACTGGTAGTTATTTCTGTGCTTATAAATTTTTGTATTTCTTCTGAAATATTTACTTGATTTGAATAAAAAATGTTTAATTCTTCTGTTTTTTGCTTAACAATTTTACTTCTAAGTTCATAATCTGGTTTTTGTATATCAACAACAAGACCTCCAGCAAATCTTGATTTAATTCTATCTTGGATTCTTGATAATTTGTTTGGAGCTCTGTCGGCAGAGATTATTACTTGTGAGCCTTTATCTAATAGTGCATTAAACGTATGAAAAAACTCCTCTTGCATTGCTTCTTTACCATTCATGAATTGAATATCATCTATCAATAATATGTCAGTATTTCTAAAATACTCTTTAAACTTTACCATATCATTAGATTTAATTGATTTTACAAACTGATACATAAATCTCTCAGCAGAAATAAACATGACTTTGTTTTTTTCTTTTAATGAAAGACCAATTGAATTTAATAAATGTGTTTTTCCCATTCCAACTCCTCCATAAATATAAAGCGGATTATAATGAGAAATATTTTCTGAAACTTTCATAGATGCCTCGTAGGCAAGTTTATTGCTTGTTCCTGTAATAAAACTATCAAATCTTTTATTTGGGTCTATTCTATTGTATTGCAAGTATGTATCTTTAATGAAGGATATGTTTTCATTATTTTGATTTTTAGTAATATTATTTTCTATTTCATTTTCAGAATTTTTTTCAATAATCTTAAACTCTATTCTTGTTAAATCTTTCTTATAAGCTTTTATTATTTGCAAAATTTGATCTAAATATCTTGAGGTAATCCAGTCTCGGATAAATCTGGTAGAAACCGAAAGTAAGACATAGCTATTCATCTCTTCAACAAAGTCTATCTTTCTAAGCCAGCTTTCATATATATCGCTACCTAGCTTATTTTTCATATCCTTTTGAATTACAACCCAGTCTAAAGCTTCAGAAGATACATCTTTTGTACTTTGTGTTGATTTGTTACTTGTCATAAAATTTGTAGGAATAAAGTTAGTTAGAAGCAAAATCAT